>NZ_JBSRYH010000001.1:0-1162500 GCF_054056435.1 Bradyrhizobium sp. USDA 4369
CGTTATCCAGACTCTGTGTACCTGTCTCACAGACGTCAGGGTTGGCGATTAGTATCGCCGATGGTCAGACACACAGAATCGTCGAGTGATGCCGGTGCGAAGTTTTTGCCGGGGGCGGGCTCGAGCCCGTCCCCGGCAAAAACTTCGGCGCCGTTGGGAGGTCCTTTGCCGCAGTTATTCTTCACCGATCTTTCCGCCATGCACCGCTCCGTGACGGTCCACGGCACGACATACGAGTTGTCCTCAGACGAGATAGCGGCCGCGGACAACGTTGGCCTCATCGAGGGCATGCCGTTCATTCTGGGAAGCGACGGTGGCTACGATCACAACCTCAACCGTTTCCTCCGATCCTGCCCGACCATGGGCGTGCGCTCGATGAACAGCCTTCGCGCCTATGCGCGGGACATCGTCGTCTGGATGCGCTTCCTCGAAGAGCGGCGGAACGGCAAGTCTCTCTGGTCAGCCGATCGCGATGACATCGCCGCATTCCACGAAGCCCGGCGCATGTCTGAACCGCCGTTCCGGATATCGGCCTCATCCTGGAACCGGATGATCGCGGCGCTCGACAAGCTTTATCGCTGGGCAGTCGACGAGAAGATCATTGCCGCCGCTCCGTTCACCTATCGGCAGCTCTGGTCACGCGCGGCGGCGGCGTCAGGTGCGGTCGTCGCCATGGCGGTAAACTGCGCCAAGGAAAGCGGTGCCCGCAAGGGCGACATGCGCTTCCTCGACATGCCGAGCTATCTGGTGTTCCGCGAGGTCGGGCTGCGCGGCAGGCTTCCAGACGGCCGGGAAGACCCGACATGGCGAGGCCGCAACGGAGAGCGCAATGCGCTGTTTGCGGAACTGCTGATCACGACCGGCCTGCGGCTGCAGGAAGCGTCGAGCCTATTGCTGAGCGAACTACCGGAACTGGACACCCACCCTGTTTCCACTTCCCGATCTCTGTCCTTCCGACTGGCTGCTGCTACTGCGAAGGGTTCCCGCGGCCGGGATATCCGCATGCCGATCCGCCTGATCGGGCGATTGCAGGATTACGCCCGCATCGAACGGGAGAACGCCTTTGCGCGTGCGCGGCGAAGAGGTCGCATCTGCTGGATCGATCGCGCTATTCCGGTGGCCGGATATGAGCACCGTGCTCTTCGGCTGGCCGCCGGCGATCGCACGGTGAGGGTAAGCGTCGATCAGGTGACGCCTTTGGAGCGGACGCGCCTTGTCGACGCGGGGACGGGCGTGCCGCTGGCGCTCTGGCTGACGGAAGACGGCGAGCCGATGCCGATGGCATCATGGGAAGCCGTGTTCGGGCGTGCCAGCGAGAGATGCCGTCGCTTCGGCTTCGCGGACATGCACGTCACCCCTCACATGCTGCGCCACAGCTTTGCCGTCCACATGCTGACGCTGCTTCTGCGCGAGCAGGTCTCCTGGGTGGTCAGCGAGCGATCGCGGCATCTTGGTTCCGCCTATCGCCGGATGATCGGCGATCCTCTGCTGAAGCTGCAAAGATTGATGGGGCATAGCAGGATCGAGAGCACCTACATCTATCTCGATCACCTCGCGGACAGCCAGGAGATCGTTGATGCGGCGGCGGGCAATCTCGGCCTCGACGCAACCTCCGGGGAACTGGCGCCATGAGCCGGGGGCGATGGGCGACATTCCCGCCCCGGCCCGACGCGCCGGACGAGAGCACCGTTACCGGCGTGATCGTTGCCGATCCACGCCGCTTCGCAGTGCGCATCGACACGGGCGATAAGCAGGTCGTGGATCTCAGTTCCTGGTCGAACCCGTCCTTCGTTGCCGAGATCGCCCCGCTGGTGCGGGAACGCATCCGTCAGATGGGGCCGACGCCGATCGGGCGCTCGGTGCAGCGCAAGGTGCTCAATCTCCGCCGGTTCTGGTCGTTCCTGGATGATCGGAAGATCTTCCTGCGCGGACTGGGCGACATCACCGTCGAGTTGATCAACGATTATGAGTCATGGCTCGACCAGAATGCCGGAAGCCGACTTTTCCAGCGGCATCTTCTCGCGGCGCTGATCAGCGTGCTCCGCATCGCGGCCGAGGATCGTGCCGACACGCTGACGCCCGAAGTGATATCCCGCCTGCGCTATCTCGGTCATGGCGACAGCGGCGGCAGCCGGCCCCGCGACGCCTATAGCGGCGGCATCGCCGATGCACTGCGAGCCGCGGCACGGGCTCAAATCGCTGAAGCTCGCCAGCGCATTGCGCTCGGTGACGATGTTCCGCCGCCTCCGCCGGGAGTGGATTCATGCGCGCGGCTGCGCGTTCATCATGACGCCGTCATCGCCGAGATCGTGCGATCCGGGCAGATCGAGACGCGGCACCCTGCCTTCAAGCGCTTCGTCAATCTCGCTGCCTATCGCAAGGTCGATCGCAGAATCGAAGTGCCGCATCGCGGGTTCCACCTCACGCCGATCGACCTTGCGGCGTTCATGACCCTGCTATCGCTGGAGACAGGCATGGAGATGGAATGCCTGATCCGCCTGAAGGCCGACTGCCTGCGCAATCCCACCAGGGGCTATGTCGAGATCGAGTATTACAAGCGCCGGGCACGGGGCTCGGAATGGAAGCGTCTGCGAGTTCGGGACGGGTCGAGCGCCACGCCCGGCGGGCTGGTCAGAATGGCGATCGCGCTCACCGAACGTGCTCGGCGTCACACCGGGTCGGATCGTCTGTGGGTACTCTGGACTATCGACGGCCTGCGCCCGGCCAACGAAGAAGGCGGCCAGGGCATCGCCACCTTCGTCGATCGCTACCACCTCGTTGATGACGACGGCGCGCCGCTGCGGCTGCGACTGTCGCGGTTGCGCAAGACCCACAAGGCCGAATGGTATCGACGCACGAACGGCCAACTCGAGCAGTTCGCCGTCGGTCACTCGATTGGCGTCGCGGCCCGTCACTACGCGGACATTCCAGCTCTGCGTCATGTTCACGAGCAGACCCTTGCTGATGCGTTCCACGATGCCCTCGACGCTGCGCTGAAGCCGACGATTGCCACGAGCGAGCGGGACGACCTTGTCGTGGAGCGGCAAGAACCGCCTCCGTCGACGGAGGAACAGGATGTCTGGCTCGCGCGATGCGGCGGCTTTTACGAGAGCCCGTTCACGGAAGCCGGCAAACCCTGCCCGACCCCGTTCTGGGGCTGCCTCGAATGCGAGAATGCCGTGATCACAGAACGCAAGCTTCCGGCCCTCATTGCATTCCAGTCCTTCATGACCGATCAGCGCGCCGTCCTCGACGCCGCCGAGTGGTCGATCAAGTTCGGCCGCCCCTGGCATCGCATCACGAAGCAGATCCTGCCCGCCTTTACGCCGCAGGCCGTTGAAGCGGCACGGATCGCGGAGCAAGAGCCGACGGTCCTCTATCTACCGGTGGAGGCGACGGCACGATGACGGCGATCAACAGCGCGCAGGCTACAGGCTCGTCGGCGATACGCAGCCCCAGCGACATCGTGCTCTGCTCGATGAAGCTCAAGGACGGGACCGATCGGAAGACGCTCTCGCGCTTCGGCGACGACGTGTGGGATCTCGATCCGGTAATCTTCCATGTCACGGCGCGCAATGCATTCCGCACGATCGACTTCACCGACATCGCCTGTCCGGTGGAGAGATTGACGGCCAAGGAATACATCTTCGCCTGGCTCAACGAACGCCTTCCGGATCGCACGGGACGGCTGCGGCCGTTGAGCGCGCGGGCAGCGCTTGCCACCCTGCGCCAGTTCATGGCGTTCGTGCGGGAACGAGAGGGCCGGTTCGACGCCACGCTCATCGATCAGGATCTGCTCGACGCCTACCTCGCTCTCCAGAAGAACCGTTCCGTGTTGCCGACACGTGTCGGCGCCTGCCTCAGACCGGCCGCCCAGCTTCACCGGCTCGCGCGCTTCCTGACCCATGGTGGTCTCGACTTCGTGCCTTGGAACGGAACGCCGATCTTCAAGGTAGCCGGCTGCGGCGGCCGGCCATATGAGAACATGACACCCCGCATTCCCGAGCCGGTGATCGGCGGATTGCTGCGCTGGTCGCTGCGCTATGTCGAGCTGTTCTCGACCGATATCCTCGCTGCTCGCGACGAGCTCGATTCCCTTGAGGCCGCCTATGCAGCGCGCCCACGCTATGCCCGCCGCGGCAGCGTTGAAGGCCGGCTCGCCAACTGGATCGAGCGGCGACGGCAAGCGGGGCGAGGCATTCCTGTCTGGAACGAGCCCGAGCGCATGGGCGGTATCTGTGGTGCGATCGCGCTCGACCAGCGGCTCGACGGCCATGTCTTGAACATCCGATTGATCTCGTTGCAGAGCGGCGTGCATCCCACCAACCTCATCCAGAACAAGACGGCCTATGGCCTGCTTCTCGACGCTGTGAACGAACTCGGTGTCGAGCAAGGCGGCATGGACACGCCGACCTCCAACGATCCTGACAGCGGCCAACCATGGCGGTCGCGCTTCGATGCTTTTGTGCTGGCGCACGAGGAACGCCAGCTTCAGACCGCCGCCTACATCCTGTGCGCCTATCTGACCGGCATGCGCGACAGTGAAGTTCAGGCCATGCAGCCCGGTTGCCTTCAGCGCAAGCGTAGCGCCGACGGCATGATCGAACGGCTGACAATACGCAGCGTCGTCTACAAGGGTCGGCAGGAGCGCGGGGACCCGGAGGAATGGGTGACGATCGAGCCGGTCGGCCGCGCCGTGGAGATCGCCGAACGGCTGGCGGCAAGGCACAGGCCGCGGCGCAAGGACGACGGCATCTGGATCGTTTTGCATCGCGCCGTTGCGCTCGATCGTGGCGTGCCCCATGTGGTGCGGCAGATCAATCGGTATCGAGAGCATCTGGACGAGCGCTTCGGCGCCCCAGACGAGCCGACAATCCCGCTTGCCGAAGGACGGCACTGGGTCTTCAACACACGGCAGTTCCGGCGAACCGTGGCCTGGTACATCGCCAATCGGCCGTTCGGCGTGGTCGCCGGCAAGATCCAGTACAAGCATGCCTCTGTCGCAATGTTCGACGGCTATGCCGGATCGTCCGCTTCCGGCTTCCGTCAAGAGGTGGAGCAGGAACATCATCTGGGACAGCTCGACGACATCGTTGCGCATTACGAGGCGGCGCATCGCGGCGAGCGACTGGCCGGCCCCGGCGCTTCCCGCGTCAAGCACGAGATCGACCGTGTCCCGCAGGAGATCAGCTCCCTGCCGGGCGTGATCGCCGACGGCAAGCGCGTGAAGGCGATGCTCGCCCACCTCGCGCGGACGCTGCACGTCGGCTATCTGAACGACTGCTTCTTCGAGCCAGCGACCGCACTTTGCCTTGGCCCGTCGACAGGTTCGGAAAGCCAGCCCATCCTGTCGAACTGCGCCCCTGACCGCTGTCCGAACTCCTGCATTGCCCGTCGTCATCTGCCGCCATGGCAGGCCGCGATCGCACATGCCGAGGCGATGCTGGAAGAGAAGCGATTGTCGAGCGTGCAGCGGACCGCGATCCGACAGGATCGGGATCGAATGCGCAAACTGATAGCGCCGCTCTTGGAGGAACGCTCGTGAAGCCTGTCAGCACCTCGACCAAGGGAGCGCTTCGCGAAGCGCTCACCCGTCTTGTCTCAGGGAATGCGTTCAGGTCAGAGGGCCGCCTGACGGTTGCCGATCTGGCACGGGAAGCCGGTGTCAGCCGCGCAACCGCGAACCGTACTCCGGCCATACTCGCGGAACTGCGGGAGGCGGCCGAGACGGCAAAGCTATCTCGGCGTGATGAGCCCCGTCCCCCGCAAGTTGACGTGGAGCGGCAGCGGCGTGATCGGGAGAACGTGATCGCTCAGCACGCCCAGGTTCGCGCTTTGCTACAACGCGCCGACGAGAACAGGAGAAGCAAGGTTGTCCGCCTCCGTCTCATCGGTGACGCTGGATGACGCGGGCGCAGGTTGCTGTTCGTGCATCCAATCGGCTGCCTGCTGTGCCTTGCCGGCAGCCGTGAAGATGGCGCGGGGGTCGTCCTTCAATACCTTGATCCACGAGGCAATGTACGCGGCATGATCAGGGCGCGGATGGTGGGCGATGCCGAGATCGGCCAGCACAAGCCCGCTGAGAATCTCCACACAGCACTCCTCGGCCGCGTAGGCAGCCGAGCCGAACCGGCCCGAGAGATCGCGGTCAAGCCTGTGCTTTGCCCCGCAGGCGTGGCCGTTCTCATGCAGCCAGACCCCATAAAACGACGCGGCATCCCGGAAAGAAGCGAAGTCCGGCATGAACACCGTGTCCGACGAAGGAACGTAGCAGGCTTCCGAACCACCGAACACGGTCTTGATCCCGAGGTTGGCGATGAAGGCCTCGGCGTGGGCCAGACGCTCTTCCTCTGGCAGGATGCTCGTCGGCTGACGTTCGTATCCATCCACCTGCACGATGTTAAACACCGAGAAGGCCCGGGCGAACATCCGAACGCGGCCGCTGTCGTCGCCATCAGCGTCATCCGCCGAGTCGGACGAAGCAATCTGCTTCCACAACACGACGGTGGTCGAGCGTTCGCCCTTGCGCACCTGCGCTCCGGCGTCCTGCCATTGCCGATAGGTGCCCCACAGGCCATCGCTGTAACCGTTGGCCATGGCTGCGACCCAAAGCGCCAGCGTGTTGATGCCGCGATAGCGCTTGTTCGATGCGACGTTGGTTGGACGGGCGGCGCTGGTTCCGTTGTGGAACCACGGCGCACGCCAATCACCTGCACCTTCTTCGATTGCTGCAATGATCTCGGCGGTGATGCGCGTGTAAACGTCGGCACGCGCTCCGGACTGTATCCTGGACGACATCGTGAAAGCTCCTTGGGAGCGACGCAAGCACACGGGATCGCCGCCACTTGCGGACGGCGTCGGGCTCAACGTCGGTGGAATGGGATCAGTGAAAAGCCGGTGAGACAGCTTGACTGTTTAGATAAATGACGTAGTCTGGGCTCGTGACGGCGCGAAGCTCGACTCGGCCATCGTCAGTTTCGAGCGTCTTGATCTGTTCGGCCCGATTGGCGGTCAGGCCATATTGCAGGTTGATCCCTGCGAGTGCCGCGGGAAGTTGCCGCAGGTAAGCGGCCGGCGCGCCAACCTGGCTTGCAAGCTGGCCGAAGCTCCAGTGGGTCGGCGCGACTGGCCTGTCCGAGCCGGGCAACATCAGCGCCAAGCGCTCCGGGTCCTCGCGGCTTGCCTCCACATGGATGAGCGCGCTTTCCACGACGCGCGTCCGGCTGCGGTCCGTGCGATCACGTACCGTGCGGGCCAGTTCGTTGAGCGACAGATAACGCTGATCCGCCGGACGGGAAAACCACTCCGAGGACACCCGACCGACGCGCTCTCCGCGACTCACATCCACTCTGTAACCGCCGTCGGCGTCGCGGCGGGCATCAAGAACCTGCGTATTCATGGGAGCAATCTCCATGACGGGCGCCGGAAGACTCTCCTCCGGTCCTCAACCCGTCACGGCAAGCGCCGCCCCACTCTTCCTCTCTCCTGCATCGTCTATCGCCGACGCCGACGAAATTCCGCTCCCGCCGCATCTTCCGTCAGGGATGGAAGCCCGAAGGGTGAAAACCCGGCTCAAGCCGGGTTTTAGCGTCAGCCGACAGCCCGGTCCCGCAGGGAGACGGCAAACCACTGGGCTGCCGATCAGCAAAGTCTGACGATGAACCTATTGCGCTTTTCTCAAGCCATACGATTCTGCGTGCCCACGAGCATCCGCATGTGGATTTCAGCAACAGGTATCGTCACAGCGGTTGCCCCTCCAAGCCGATGCCAGACTCAGGTCAGCTCGACGTCCTCGCGCGTCTGCGTCTGCGCGTCATAGATTCTGATTCTGAGCATGGGAAAACGCTTTTTCAGTTCTTCCGCGCCCATCTTGGCTCCGTCCCTGGTCGCAAATTCGGCCTTGAGTCGACCATCAACTTCCAGCGCATAACCTGACGCCGGTAATTCACGGGCAGCAGCAACCATCTCATTCCCTTTGCGCAGTGAGGAGGTGATGGCAACTGCTTAGCGCGAGTCGCACAAATCGCACCAGCTCACTCCGATGTTGATTTGGCCCTCTTAACTCTTGAAACTCCGATTCGCTGCATGAAGGCGCATTCAGGGATGTGCGTTCGCATCATCCGAGCAGTTGGAAGGGGTGCCGCCCGCCCTGATGCACACGCGGAACAACCATGGGGCCACGTAGCTGCCTGCCCACATGCCGCGGCCCGCACGATCGGCATCGCGCTCGGCAGCGGCATACCTCCCTTTCGAATATTGCGGCCAATCCAGCGCGAGATCATTGCGAACAAGCCATTCCCCGAGATCGGTGCCGCCAACCGAACAGGTCGCTACACTCCGTCCGTATTGATCCTCGGATACGCGTGTACAATTGACCGGCCGCCGTGCGATGAAGGTGTCGAGATCATTGGCTGCGTTCGCGCCGCAGCGATACAGGTTGCTGTCCGAATCTCGGCATAGCTGGCTGCTCTCAGGGGCATCGACTCCCCAGAGCCGGATGCGCGTCCCATGAATTTCCAGCGTGTCGCCGTCAATGACGCTGGCCTGCCCCACGAATTCGTCGGCCACCACCGCGCTCGACAGCAGCAGGAGCATCGATACAAGGACTCGGCGTTTGCTCATGATGTTCGCTACCATCGATTAGCGTAGATCGCGGAGATTGGATTTCGGCCAGTTCTTAGGCGGCTTCAATGCAGGCAGGTTCACTGGCCGCTCGGGATAGTGAAACTCCGTGCCGCGCAGCCAGCGCCCCTCGAACCGCTCCCAGAACAGGATGGCATCCATCTGCCAGGTAAACTCGTAGACTCTCCAAACGCCGTCATTCTCAATCACCTCGCCGGTCGCATTGAGCGGCAGGCTGTTCAACCTGCAGAGCGCGTAGATTTCATCCCAGTGCTCGCGGATGTAACGGTCTTCGAGCGCGACGTGGTATGGCCGGTCTTCGCGCCAGCGCGGTCCGCCGCCCCGCGGATAGAAGCCCTGGCGCGGCATCATGAATTCGGGAATGCGTGCGATCGCCTTACCGATGCGGCGGGCCTCATCGGCGGATAGCTTGCTGACGCCGAAGCTGTAGCGCTGCGCGTCATCACGGCAATAGAGCCATGCCAAGGTCACGCCGTTGGCGTCCTTGACCACGTAGCACTCCGAATTTTCCCGGATCAGCGTCCAGGGCGGCTTGAAACGGCGGCTTGACTCCATGAGAACAAAATAGGAACATACGCCATCGACGGTCAACCTGGAACAGAGCCATGTTCTCGGTCTCTCAGCCGAACGAACAGGACGATGGTCTTGAAGCCGCCGTTGACCAGGCAATCGCCGTCTGCGACGGCGATCCGCGTGCGGCTGTTCGCGCGCTAATCATTGCGAACAATCTCTTGGAATCGGAGATAGCGGAGTTGAGGAAGGCCGTATCGCATGCTTACACACGCGGACGCTTTCGGACCTACACAGGATAGAGTCAGAGTGTGGTGACGCAGCGATGAAACATCAGGACAGGCTTTCCTTCATCACGGACGATCAGGCCGAGCAGATGGGAGCCGACATGGCGATCCAGTTCATGCTCGCGACACTGTTTCAGCTCCTGTCGGAAATGGCGGATGACCCGCGTGGCTTCCGTATGGATGTACATAGGGAACTTACCGATCTCGTGGCGAGCTATAAGCTGCCACCGATGCCAGGGGATACTGAGCGAAAGGTTCGAGCTGCCGCCTGCAAGATTCTCGACGGCATCATGATGCGATCATTTGAACAGAACGGGGTGAGGAAGTCATCGTGACGGCTGGACATGCAGACCAAGCGATGTTCGGTCACGCAGAGCGCCGCGGCCTGGCAATGTCGTTGTCCGTCGTGAGCGACCGCTGAAATGTGCAATTTATATTCAATCACGACCAACCAGGCGGCGATTGCCGGCCTGTTCAGACGCATGAACCAGTACGTAGGCAACCTGCCGGCGATGCCCGGTGTTTTTCCGGACTATCCGGCACCGGTGGTCCGCAATTTCGGCGATGCTGAAGAGATGGTGTCGATGCGGTGGGGCATGCCGCCGCCACCAAGGACCGGCGGTCCGCCGGTAACTAATATTCGCAACACGTCCTCTCCCCACTGGCGCGGCTGGCTAAAGCCAGAGAACCGCTGCCTTGTGCCGGCGAACAGCTTCGCCGAGTACGCGCCCGAAATGAACCCGGAGACCAAGAAGAAAGACGTCGTCTGGTTTGCGCTCGACGACAGCCGACCGCTGTTCATGTTCGCCGGCATCTGGACCGAGTTCAAGGGCGATCGCGGCACGAAGTCGAAGCCGATCCCCGGCCCTCACCTCGTCTATGGTTTCTTAACGACATCACCGAACGCGATCGTCGCGCCGATCCATCCGAAGGCAATGCCGGTGATCCTGACGACCGAGGAGGAACGCGACGTCTGGATGCGCGCTCCGTGGGATGAGGCGAAGGCGCAGCAGCGTCCTTTACCTGACGAGGCGCTAAAGATCGTCCTGCGCGGCGAAGACAAGGAAGACAAGGCGGCGGCGTAGGCCCGTATGCATGGAGCGCCGGAACACAGGGAGCGACAAGGACGCTCTCTACTGGGGTCGCAGCGTGGATGATCTCATTGCGATTTGAGCGAGAATCATCGAGCGTGCAGTTCTAACAGGGGGACGATCGTGCTCGCGTCGACGGCCGCATCATATCTTGAGACGCTCAACCCGGAACAGCGTCGAGCCGTCGAGCACGGGGTCACCGCTGACAGTCATGTCGGAGCTCCCCTGCTGGTCATCGCTGGCGCCGGATCCGGCAAGACGAATACCCTTGCCCACCGTGTTGCCCACCTCATCGTCAGCGGCGCCGACCCGCGTCGGATCTTGCTGATGACGTTCTCGCGGCGCGCTGCATCCGAGATGTCAAGGCGCGTCGAGCGGATCGCTCGTAAGGTGCTTGGCGCTGATGCCGGGATCATGACGGACGCGCTCAGTTGGGCCGGCACGTTCCATGGTATCGGTGCCCGGCTGCTTCGCGAATATGCCGACCAGATCGGCCTCAACCCTGCATTTACCATTCACGATCGTGAGGACTCGGCCGATCTGATGAATCTGGTCAGGCACGAGCGCGGGCTCTCGAAGACCGAAAGCCGCTTTCCTACGAAAGGCACGTGCCTTTCGATCTATTCACGCTGCGTCAACGCCGAGGCCGAGCTGGACCAGGTGCTCGGAGCGTCTTACCTGTGGTGCGCCGGCTGGGCCAATGAACTCAAGGAACTTTTCGCGGCGTACGTCGAGGCCAAGCAGAAGCACAACGTTCTCGATTACGATGATCTCCTGCTCTACTGGGCACAGATGATGTCCGATGCCGGCATCGCCGACGATGTCGGCGGCCGCTTCGATCATGTCCTCGTCGACGAATATCAGGACACGAACCGTCTGCAGTCATCGGTTCTGCTCGCTTTGAAGCCGGGAGGCCGTGGCCTCACCGTGGTCGGCGACGATGCGCAATCGATCTATTCCTTCCGCGCCGCGACTGTCCGTAACATCCTGGACTTCCCCGACCAGTTCAGTCCAATGGCGGAGATCATCACCCTGGACCGCAACTATCGTTCGACGCAGCCGATCCTTTCCGCGGCAAATGGCGTCATCGATCTCGCGAGGGAGCGCTTCACCAAGAACCTGTGGACGGAGCGGACCTCGTCGGAAAAACCTCGCCTCATCGCGGTGCGGGACGAGGCGGACCAGGCGCGGTACATCGTCGAGCGCATTCTCGAAACCCGCGAGGAAGGGGCTCTCCTCAAACAACAGGCGGTGCTTTTCCGTACGTCCTCGCACAGCGGGGCGCTGGAGGTCGAACTCACCCGTCGCAACATCCCGTTCGTGAAGTTCGGCGGTCTGAAGTTTCTCGACGCGGCGCACGTCAAGGACCTGCTCGCACTGCTGCGGTTCGTCGAGAATCCCCGCGATAGGGTCGCTGGGTTCCGCGTGTTGCACCTGTTGCCGGGTATCGGTCCTGCTTCCGCGCAGCGCATCCTCGATCAGACGGCAGAGGCCACCGACCCGCTCGGCGCGCTCTGTACCCTTCCCTCCCCGCCTCGCGCTGGCGACGGTTGGGCCAATTTCGTCGAAACCATCGGAAACCTTCGATATTCGGAATGGCCATCGGGCATGGAGCGTGCCCGCCTCTGGTACGAACCACATCTCGACCGTATCCACGAAGACGCCGAAGTCCGTCGCGCCGACCTCGTTCAACTTGAACAGATAGCCGGCGGATACCTTTCGCGCGAACGCTTCCTCACCGAACTCACCCTGGATCCGCCGGATGCGACGAGCGACCAGGCCGGCGTGCCGTTTTTAGACGAGGACTATCTCATCCTGTCGACCATCCACTCGGCAAAAGGCCAGGAATGGAAGTCGGTGTACGTCCTCAACGTGGTCGACGGCTGCATGCCATCCGACCTGGGAGCCGGCACCTCCGCCGAACTCGAGGAGGAGCGCCGCCTGCTCTACGTCGCGATGACGCGTGCAAAGGACCATCTCCATCTAGTAGTGCCGCAGCGCTTCTTCGCTCACGGTCAACACTCACAGGGTGACCGGCACGTTTATGCATCGCGAACCCGCTTCATTCCCGAGAAACTGCTCGCCCTGTTCGAGCGCACGAATTGGCCGGTTGCATCCCCGGGCGCGGCCGCCCGTGGCCCAACCCAAGGCCCACGAATTGATATCGGCGCTCGCATGCGCGGGATGTGGCGCTAGCCTGTGGCTAAGACCGCGATTGGATGCGGGGTCTTTTCCTTGGACCGTTCGACTCAAAACTCCATGTTATACTGGCGCCATGAGCAAACGGCATGTTGGCAAGATCTGCGTCTACTGCGGCACCGCGCCTGCCGAGACGATGGATCACGTGTTCGCGCGGGAATTTTTCCTGGTGAGCCGCCGCGCGAACCTGCCCAAGGTGCCCACCTGCAGCGCGTGCAACGGCGTCAAGAGCGGCCACGAGCACTATTTGACCACGGTGCTGCCGTTCGCCAGCAACCATCAAGACGCGCCCCTGGTGCTGTCCCAGATGGTGGAGCGGCGCCTGGATAAGAACGCCAAGCTGAAGCGCCAACTGGCAGCCGGTCATCAGCAGGAGCTGACTCTCCAGAATGGCCTTTTCTTGCCGGCCATGACGTTGCCCTTTGACGGCGACCGTGTCGGGGAACTGTTCAAGTTCATCACCCAAGGGCTGCTCTATCACCACTTCAAGGTCATTCTCGATCGGCAAAAGACGGGATCTGGGCGGGCTTCCTCAACCGCCCCGGCGAGGAGATGCACCGGAAGCTCCTCGCGGCGCAGAATGCCCGCGCTCGGGTAAAGGGCGACATCGGCGGCGGCGCCTTCGTCTACGAGGGGGCGCAAGGCGTGGATTCCCCGGAGATGTCGATCTGGATCTTTCACCTGTTCGGCGGCATTCGCGTCAGCGGCGATGCCGCCGAGCCCGACGCCATGACGCGGGTAGTCGGCGGGGTGACCGCCTCGCAACGAGTTCTCCGGCTGCTTGATGATGGCCAAGGCTCCGACTCTCCAACAGCGGCTTAACTGCCATAAGAGAGACGAGCGAGAGCCGCAAAATGCCAATACGCAAGAAGTGGAAGCCAAAATGGAGCGAGCCATGCCCATGCGCCTCCGGGAAGAAGTACAAGGATTGCTGCTGGCGGCGCCTGCCAGACTTTGACATAGGTAAGGCATACACGGCGGCCCTACGGGAAAAGAATTTGGACCGGGCGCTTCTTGCAACACGCGCCGACGTCACGCAGTACACGATATGGCACAAGACAAACACCGCACCAGCGCTGGCGGCAGGCGGCGTCGGACTGCAGCTGCTTCGCATCGACGTGAACGCACTGGGGGCTTACGTTGGCCGCTTGTCCTCACTGTATTTTCACCTTGGGCTTTGGAAAGACTGGCCCGCCGTGCTGGATCGGCTTCGCACCAACATCCAGCATCCTGCCTGGTACAGGAAGATCGCGTATTACCTTTCGTTCTACTACCTCAGTCCCGGCGGTGATCGCGCAAAAGCCCGGCAAGAGCTGGCGAAGGCAGGCCCGATTACGAAAAAGGAAGAGGACCTTGAGCTTCTGCAGCTGTATGTCGATCTTGAATTCGATGATCTGCCATTCGCAGCTCGAATGGAAATATTAGACCGCATCCTCGAACTGGATAACGATCGCGAAAACCAGCTGCAGTATCGGGGAGCCAAAGCCGTTCAATACTTCATGATCGGTGACGCGCAAACCGCCGCGCAACAGTTGGCCGAAGTCATTGGCTTTGTGCGGCAGACCGAAGCGGATGAGCCGCTGGAGGGGTACGAGAAGCACCTATATGGCAGGCTCCTTCAACTGCTCGGCAGCTTGAAGCGTTACAAGTCGACGCTCAAGGAGTCGGCATTGCAATTTCATGCGCTGCTGCTTGAGGATCGCTGGACACAAAGCGGCAGGGCCGCCATCCAACGCGAGTTAGGCGACAGCTACCGATATGCCGATGAGTGGGATCAGGCAGAAATGGCTTATCGTCAGGCAATTGCGCTTGGCGGGTCTCACCTCGATAAGGTCCACGTCGCGGAATGCTTGCTCTATCGCAAGCAAATCGATGCTGCCGCTACCGAGATCGACACCGTAAAGCGAGAGACCCTGCCGCGACATGAGTTCGAGGATTTTGTTTTCGCTTATGCTGCAATCGCGATTTGGTCGGCAAAAACTGACCGCCTGACCGAGGCCAAAACGCTTCTTCGAGCTCTAGGTCCGGCCGAGCCAATCTTCAATGATCGCCGCCTGAACCTGCTGCTCCGGGTGACGGAAACTCTTGCCAGCGGCACCCCGTCTGCTGTGGCGAAAGCAGACAGCACGCCCAAAGGCGGGCTGGCGACAGTTGCCAGTTTCTTTGAGCTAAAGCCGAACATCGCCGGGATTGGGTTCAACTTCAACGCGATGATCGACTATTTCGCCCGAAAGAAAACCAAGGGCGAACCTAATAAGTCCGACTGATGCTGGCCCATCGCGAAAACCGCGATTCCACGACTATCGCCAGCCCATGTATGCTGCAAGACGGCTGAGACTGTCGATCGCCAGCTTGTAATAATCAGCGGACTTGTTCGCAAAACCGGCCTTGAGGATGGCGGCATTGATTTCCGGGACAGCCCAACCCTCGAGTATCTGCCGCCTGGTTTGTCCGTCCCAACCCGCGCGCCCCATGGGGCTCCAGGCGAAATCGCGACCGCCTGTTTTGCTGAGGGTCGCTTGTAAATCCTCCAGCGAGGTCGATAGCGTCAGGTGCGCCAGCGCCGCCAACATCTCAAACTCCTCAAATAACCTGGTGAACTCGCCATTCATGAAAATGAAATCGGTGCACCAGGCGGGCAGAACATCGTGGAGGTGATCGCTGAGCGGCGTCTTCCGCTTCTCTAGGCCTTCCAGGGTCTTCCAGGCGTCAGTGCCACCTCCTTCCCAAGAGCCGAGCAGTAAACGCTTTACAAGGGGTTGAGGCTCGCGTTCATGTGGCACAGTCGTCGCGAACAGCTTAAACAGGTCTCCATATCGGCGGGCCTTCAGCAACCCGATACCATAGGCATAGAAGAGCAACACGGCAGGATAGGTGCGCAGATTGATCAACACCGTCAGCCCGCCAACCACTTCGGCCTGCGAAAACCGCGCAATGTACTCGACGGCTTGCGCAAATTCGGTGCCGGTGCCCCAACGGCCGAGCACTCCAAAGATCCTGGCGAGCGGTTCGGTCAACGCCTCGTAACGGGCGACGGTTTGCGCGTAGCGCTCCGGCGACCATGCGCCGCTCGGTTCAAATTCCTTTTCCTTTATCGCCTTGGCGAGCCGCGCGGCCTCGTTACCGATCAGCTCGTCTAGCTGGATGCGAAATTCAGGCTTGCCGAGGTATTTCTTCGCGCTCGTGACCATCAGCTCAATGCTGAGCGGGTTTTCGCGCTGTAGCTCTGCCTGGGCGGAAAGCTTGCCTTCGAGGTCTTCAAAGAAGCTGTCAGCATTGTCGATCGTGATGATTCTGCCGGCCCGATGCTGCACCAGGTCGGCCGCAATCTGAGACGGCTTGCCGCGAGCAGCAAAGAATAGCGGATAGCGGCGGTTGGGCGCCCGGGTGATGCCGCCCCGGAGTGCCGCATCCCAATCGCCCGACCAGCCCGCAATGATGAGGCCGTGCTCGTCAATGATCCGGTCAAGCAAGGCGTTCGTTTCCGGCGAATAAGCGCTTAACTCCTGGTCGGTATTGCGAATCCGCGTGTCGAGATAGTCTCCATGAACCTTGACCAGGTAGCACCTGCTGTGGGTCAGCGGGACTGCGCCTTTGAGATCGTCATCTGACTTGATGACGGTGGGCTCAATGCCGGCCTCTCGCAAGGCGTTTTCCATCAGCCGGTCGAAATTGGTCGTGATGATGACGCGAATAAAGCCAGCGCGCACGAGCCTGGCGATGGCATGGTGGGCGCGCGTGGGTACCTTGCGGCCCTCCGCAATCTCTTCTTCTGTCGGCTCGATATACGAGTGCAGGATCGATCGCCGTTCATCTGGCGTGCTAGCGAGCTGATCGAGAAGCGCCGAATAGTTCGCCTCCGCGCCGTATTTGTCGCCGTACCACTTGGCCCAGTCGGGTTGGCCGGTGACGCCTTCGAGGGCCGCAACCCTCTTGATCAAGTCCAGCGTCACTTCCCAGCCGGTCGGGATATACGCTGCACGCGATACACCAGATCCCAAGAGGAGGGCATAGACCCCTTTGTTTTCGTAGACCGAGAAAGCCAGCGCTGTGATGGGATCAATCATTGAAAATCTTTCCCCAAATGATGCCAAGCGCCTTCATCGCTGCCTCAAGTCCCGGCGGTATCTGTATTCCTTGTGCTCTGCCATGCCTGTGCCCACCCCTGTTTGGTACAGCTCACTTACTTCTTGGTGAGATTCCGCAGTCTCGCGTGCAGTAGATTCGCCGGAAGCCGCACCAGCGGGTCGTCCTGCCAAGCGGTAAGGCATTGGATCAGCTTGTGAGCCGTAACGAGGCCCCGGCTGTGGATCTCATCGGTGACCCAGAGCACGCCACGAACTTCGCAGCCCTTGGCGACAGCAACAGTGCGCAATTTGCCGTCACCGGTCAGCAGGATCGATTCCTTGAGGTCCTCGGCAAGGACCAAAGAGAAGCAGTCCTCCGCACTGAGCTTGGCGTTGACGGACTGGATCGCAATGGCTCGGCCAACTTGTCCGGGATCGAGATCAATCTGTTCCAGACCAGCCCCCGTAAGACGCTGCCAGTCCTTCTCAGTGAAATCGAGAAGCTCATTGTGCGCGACAGGCAAGGCGACCACAAAACGGTAGGGCAGCTGAAGCATGACTTCAACCAGACCTACCTTATTCAGGTCGATCAGGCAGCTCGCATCATTGATGACGATGCGGCGCGGTTCACTGCTGGCCTTTGACCGCGCGCTCGACATCTGCAATGGGCCGTCTCAACAAGCCGGCAGCCTTGGTTGAGGGGATAATGCCTTCCGCCAACGCGCGATAAACATGAGTCTCGAACCGCTGAGGCTTTTCCAACCTCGCCGTTTCGCCGTCCGTACTTAGCTCTTCCGGCTCTGACTTAAGCCACGCCCGGGCCGGGGTTCGGAATAGGTTCTTCAAATTGGCCTCTGAAATGATTCCGACGTCCTTCAGTCGATATAGCAAGGCCCACATCGATACACCATAAAGGTGTTTGAGCCGAACAAGCTCTTTATAGGCGAATGCGGTTCGGCCGGTCCCGACTTCCTCCTTCAGGTGCTCTGCTGGCACCAAGAACGCGCCTGCGAACCGGTCCATCGCCTTTTCAGGTTTGGCTTTCTTGCATTCGCCGATCAGGGCGTGCGCAAGTTCGTGCGCCAGGGTAAACCTGTTGCGTTCAACGTTGACGTTGCGGCGTACCACGACGCGTATGGGTGGCTTCTTCGCTGGTCGCTTCACATGGCAGGTCAGCCCATAAAATCCGTCGTGACCGTCGATCTCAATAACCCGCACGTTCCGTTCCTCCAGCAGCGAGGTCATGCTGGGGATCGGGTCTCCGCCTAGATTCCACTTCTCGCGGAGCCAGGTGGCGCGTTTCTCCGCGTCGTCGAGATCATCGACGTCGACCGGCTTAATTTCATCCAAATCGCTGGGCTTTTCCGGCAGATCAAGGATGTCCTCGATTGCGAGGTAGCGCTCGATATGGTCGATCACTTCGGCCTCGACCAGCGCGCGCTCTTTTTCAGACGTGCCAGAGCGCTTGCGAAACTCGACGCCGTCGAGCGCAGTCACCTGATTGCTCATCAGGAAATCCAACGAGACCCCAAGCGCCTGGGCGAGCCCCACGAGGACGCTCGAACTCGGTAGCATTTCACCCAGCTCGTACTTGTTGATCGCCTGCGGCGTCACCTTCGGGGTCGCCTTCTCCGCCAAGGCCGCCAACGACAGTCCGGCCCGCAACCGCGCGAGCCGAAGCCTTTCTCCAAATGCCATGATTCCGTGTCTCCCTTCGCGTAGTTGACATTTGTCTTTTTATGTGCAATTTATCAACCAACGGTTAATATATAGGTCAAAACCTCTAGCATATCAACCGGAGTGTACCACATCTGGGCACCTTTGAGGCCGGTTAGCCACAAGAAGTGGTTCCGGCCCGGCCCGCAGATCATGAAGGAGAATCGGCATGTCCGAGACTGCAGAAAAGGTGAAGACGATCACCATCATCGTGGACGGCACCCCGCACGAGGTGCCGAAAAAGGAGAAGATCACCTACGCCGAGGTCGTGACGCTGGCGTATCCGGACTATCCGCAGCACCCCGAGATCACCTACTCGGTGACCTACACCAAGGGTCACCACGAGGGCATTCTGCCGCCGGGCGGCAGCGTCGAGGTCAAGGACGGGATGGAGTTCCGTGTTAATCGAACTGGCCAATCATAACGACGACATCCGCCGACTCCTCGAAAAGGGCTATGCCCTGAGGTTCGACAGCGGCTATCTGGTCGTGCGCTACATTCCCTACCTGGACGCCAACAAGGCGCTCCAGGTAGGGGCGATCGTCACCAAGCTCGTGTTCATCGACAAGATGCGCGTCCAGCAACAGGACCACCAAGTATTTTTCGCCGGGTCGGCGCCACACGGCCTCGATGGCCAACCCGTCCCCAATCTGGGCGGCGGTGCCGCGTCACTCGCACTGACCAAGACCGATGTCGTGGTCGAGCGAAGCTTCTCGAACAAGCCGCCGCCGGGCCACTTCCCCGACTTCTTCGCCAAGATCGAGCACTACCTGAACCTCGTCGGCGGGCCGGCGATGAGCCTCCACGGCTTCAATCCCTTCACGTTCCGGGTTGACCACGACGTGGTCGCCGATTCGGTGTTCAAGTTTCAGGACACCATGACCAGCCGCGCCGAGATCGGCGATCTCGCTGCCGTTTTCAAGAACGAGGTCATTGCGATCATCGGCCTCGGTGGCACCGGCTGCTTCGTCCTGGACTTCACGGTCAAGACGCCGGTCCAGGAGATTCGCGGCTTCGACGGCGACTTCTACTACGTCCATAACGCCTACCGCTCGCCGGGCCATCTCGACGAGCAGGATCTCGGCAAGGCCAAGGCTGAGGTTTAACAGCGGCGGTACGAAAACTTCCGCAAGAATCTCAAGCTGGAGAAGAAGTATATCGACCGCTCGTCGGCCGCCGACCTTCAAGGTGTGACCTTTGCGTTCGTCTGCGTCGACAAAGGCTCGGCGCGGGCAGAGATCTTCGAGCTGCTGATCAGCCTTGGGATTCCCTTCATCGATGTCGGTATGGGTCTGAACCGGAAGGAAGGGCCACTCGCCGGAACGTTGCGCGCGACCTACTACCCGCCGGACAAGGCGGCGCAAGTCCGCGACATGCAGCTCGCCGAGCTGGCGGACCATCCTGATGATGAATACCGCGCCCAGGTCCAGATTTCCGAGCTGAATGCCATGAACGCCTTCCTGGCGGTCATGCGCTACAAGCAGCTGCGGGGATTCTATCTCGACAAGCAGGCGCCCTTTCACATGCTTTTCGACACCGCCGAGATCAAGCTGTTCCGCCAGGAGGGGCCGTGAACACCATCAAGCTTGAGCGGGTCCAGTACATCCCTAAGCAGCTCTCCCCCGGCATTCTCTATGTGACGGAGCGATATTCCGTGGCCGCGCATCTGTGCGCCTGTGGCTGCGGCAACAAGGTGGTAACCCCTCTTGGTCCCGTGGAATGGTCGCTCTCGGAAAACGGCGACCTGCCGTCGCTCTGGCCGTCGATCGGGAATTGGCAGCTCCCCTGCCGATCCCACTACATCATCAGCCACGGCCAGATTAACTGGGCGGGCGCCTGGGCGGACGCGCAGATCCTAGCTGGCCGTCGCGCTGAGGAGCAGCAGCGGCAAGCTTATTATGCCGAGAAGTCTCAGTTGGGTACTTTTGCGAAGATCTGGGATTGGATATTGCGCGCGATACGGAAATTGTTCGGAGGTTGAACTCCTCAGGCTCAAGACATCAACCGCAGCTCCGGTCTTCGTTGGCGAAACTCCAACGACCATCTATCGCGGTCAGGCGCACAACGGAGCCGCTCTATCTCGAACGGAAACGCAGCAAAATCAATGGAACTAGTCGATATCCTGTAGCTCAAAACGGTCTGGTTGCAGATCCGGATCGGGCTCCGTCGGCCTGGTGGCATCGACGGTTCAACGTTCCGTTCTGAATGAGAGTGGACAAAACGGACCGCGCAAGCTTTTCCAGCAACAAAGGCGAGCGTCAGCATAGCGCCATCTTGGTGCCGTCCGCTATTTCACAATGCGCTACGCTTCAAAGAGCTCTTAACTCGATCGCGATCTCAAGGTATCTGCAGAACGCATTGGCGAGCTGCATCTGCCTTGGCGTGCGACACTCCGCTTCGAAAAGTCGAGGGGACGCGACGATGAAGCAAATGCACTTTGCTCGAGAAGTGGCGACGTTCAGGCGGTTCGCGCTGTAAAGGAATTCCATGCCACGCGGGGCGTCGGAATGGCTTGAGGTCGTCATTGAGTAGATGACGATAGGCGCCTCTTGCCCCTGGAATTTATCCACGGTCCCAATGCGTGCACCAGGAATGCGCTCCTGGAGCTCGAATACCTGAGCGTTGTAGGGGGCGACGATCAGAATATCCTCAAGTCCAATCGATTTCTCTACGCCCTGCCGATCGATCCAAGTGCTGCCGGCATCTAGAATGCTTGAAACGAGGTGTCGAATCGCCTCGGCTTCCTCCTTTGCGGAGTTCTGATTACCGGTGTGCTCGATTGGCAGATATCTGAGCCCGGCTCCGCCAAGCCTACCCGTCGACCTGATTTCTTGCTTTTCAAGTCCTGCGTGCGATCGGAGTCGTCCCTCGTAGAACAGCTCAGAGTTGAAGACGCAGATATCCGGATGCAGCCGCCAGGTCTCCGCCAGGAACAGCCCGCGCTCGGGGGGAACGGTCGCGCGTGCTCCGAGGATATGATCGAGCGCCGAGACTGCAACCCCATCAGGGTGGCATCCCTGAATCGGCTGCTCGAGCTGACGCGGGTCTCCAAGAAGCACGACGCTCTTGGCAGCCTGCGACACGGCAAGAACATCCGCCAACGACATCTGGGCCGCCTCGTCGATGAAAAGCACATCTACGCTGAGGTTCGCGTCTGCCCGCGACCAAAAGAACGAGGTCCCACCGCCGACCGCGCATGTCGCGCGAAGAAGATCCAGAGCTTCCTCGTTGCTTTTCGTCAATCGCAGGGAAGGAAGACTGCTGGTTTCCTTTTCGGAAATCTTGTGAACGCATTGGAGGCACAAATCTGCGGCCGCGGCAGCGGAAATGACCTCAGTCAAGAGGTTGCGGATGACCTTGTGACTATTTGCAGTTATTCCGACCCGCTTTCCCTCGCGAACCAGGCTAAGGATCATACGTGCGGCCGTATATGTTTTTCCGGCTCCCGGCGGGCCTTGAATCGGAACGACACTCTCATCCAGGGAGACGCCGATACGCTCGGCAGCGGCCAGAGTCGTCTCCCCCGGCCGCAGCAGCGCCTGTCCTCGCAAGCGAGGGGCCAACCCCAGCAGCAGATCGCGCGCAGCGCGATATTTGCCCGGCCCCTCCATGCCGTTCTCCGCGACGTATTCTCCGAGGCGAAGAAGAGAACCCGCCTGCTCTGGATGGTCGAACGATTTGTGGGCGAAAACGGCTTCGGGGTGCAAATCGGCGGTATCGCCCCGCTTCTTTATGTCGACCGTCCGGTCCTCTTGCGATAGCGTCCACTTCTCCGAAGTGGTCTCCGCCGACGCTCCGCAGCTTGCTTTCCGCACGCACGTCAGTGTCCTGCTGCACAAACTCGTAGCGATGGATGGGCGCTTTGGCGGTCCCTCCGACGTTTCGGACGAATTTCAAACCGCCGATGCCTGCTCGTTCATGAACAAGATCTTCGGCCGAAAGGTCGCGGAGTCTGAAGTATTCCCACCAGACGGCCTTACCCTCGCGGCCGTGCCAATCGAGCATGAACGCGAGCAACCACCTTGAGTGCTGCTCCTTGCTTCGTTGAGTTACGTCGTCGGGTATGCCGTCGAGCAACCGCGAGGCCACGGCTTGCACTCTTGCCAACCAAGCATCACGCTTGGGACTGATCTCGGCCTCTTTGGGTACCGGCCGTTCGATGGTCTCGCCTACCGCGAGGAGCTCGGTCCGCAAGGATTCCAGCCAGTTCCGGAGAGCCTCCGTAGAGGTGCAGTCATCGCGATTGTAGCCTTTGATCGCCTCTTTGTGCTCCGTTGGAACGTGGGCGTCATCGGCCGTTTCCAACCGCGCCTGCGTTCTGGCGAGCACGGCCGCGACCTCCTCCAACGGTACGCTTCGTGCGAACGAATAGAGCGGCTCCAGCTTCTTGATCGAATAACTCTCCACGCTCGCGCGGATGGCGTGGCGTACGACCGAATAGAGGTCAACGAAGACCTCCGAGCGAAGAAGATCGTCCAGTTCCCTTTCCCGCGTCGCGTATCGGCCCATCAATCGCTTCAACGCGGCCGGCTCATAAGGAGCGAAGTGATAGATATGAAGGTCGGGAAAGATTTTGCGTCGCTCTGTGACGAAGTCGATGAAGCGCTCGAACGCGACCCTTTCTTCGTGTCGCGCGGATGCCCAGTCACCGACGTATCGAGGTAAGTCGTCATCGCCATTGAAGAGGTATCCGAACAGAAACTCCAACCCTCCTTCTCCGACGAAAGGATCACCCTCGAAGTCAAAAAAGATATCGCCGGGACAGGGTTCGGGAAGTCTTGAGAGCCCGAAGCCCGGCTTCGGCGGGAGTGCTTCGTAGAGCACTGCGCCCTGGGTCCGGCCTTCGACCTGTATCCTCGCCTGTTCGCGAACGTTTTCGTAACTGCGAGCAGCACCGCGATCCGGCCGCCACTGCAATGGCAACGGCAACTCGGCAAGCGCCGCCATAGTCGTCACGCCGTGCCGCTCGAGCTCTCCGATCTGCAATTTACTTATTCCCGCGACGAGCGACATATGATCGTCAGCTCGTCTCCTTTCGTCGCAGTGCCGGCGCCACCTGCAGATGTCGCAGTGCTCGACGGGTTCGGGATATGCATAGGCCGTGCTCGGAGAAGCGACGGAACGCTCGAGACTATTCCTGACGTGCCGATAATAGGCTGAATAGTCTGCGATCCTGTACTCAACCGGAACGAAGTCGGCTGCCGGCGTGACGACGTAGGCCATGGCCGGTCGCGTGGCTTGCATTTCCGCGAGCAGGTCGGAGTAAAGGCAAATCTGAAGGACCGTATTTCCTTTGGTTTCCCGCGCGAGCTTCGTGTCGGTCACCTCATACGACCAACCGCCGAAGCGGCTCGGCGTATCGACCCGACGCAAGACGTCCGCACGTCCATTCCATCTTCCCGCCTCGAGAGCCCCCTGCACGATGACGGCATCACCGCGCTCCATGGCTGATATGGTCGCGGCCACAGCAACACCGTCTACTCCGACGCCGTCCACGACCGTTACGCTTAAGCCGCCGCCCTTGAGATGGTCAACGTAGCTTCGTTCATGCAGCGCGCCGCGCTCGGCGAGCGTCGCAAGCACCGGGTCCCACACCTTCGGTTTCTGCAGCTGGCCATTGGCCACCTTCAGATCAAGTTCCGTCAGATACCGGCAGTTCAGGTGGCCGACCAGATCGCAGGCGCTCAGCTTGATGCTTCCCCCGATGCTCTGCATGCGCCCACTTGTGTCGGCTAAGCCGCCCTTCTCGTCCTTTCCGAGTCGCCTTAATCCCAATTCCCTAGGAACTCCTAGGAAATGCACTCGAAAAAGGCGAGTAAGATAGCTTATAGTCGCGCGGAACGAGTACAAGGGGGCTTGGTCGGTGCGCGATAGTTCGGTGGAAAGAGCCAGATGGCTCCGCGATTTGCTGCGTTTTCTGCCCCTCCGTAGCCAATTCGTCCTCTCGGGCAATACCCGGGACCTTCAGATGCACGAGATTGCTCCAGGCGAGGTGACGGCAACGCCACTATCCAGGGTCCTGCCGGACCGCTTGAAGGAAGCTGGCTATGCGCGTATCGCAAGCTTCGACCTTCTGAACGGATTTAGAGGGATCGAACCGGCCGACGGAAGCTTCCTGACGCAGTTGGGTCTGACGCCGACCAACGGAGCGGCCGCCGGCGGCATTGACCTCTTATCGGCCACCCTCGAAAGGCATGTCGGCGCGGAAGGGTTGCCGGTGGCGCTCATCGTCGATTTCGCGTCGAGGCTGGTCGCGCGAAACGAGGCGCTGTCGCCGGCCGAACACCAGCTTTTCTCTCGGGCTCTAATCCTCTCGCATTCGGCACGCGCGCGGCCGGCCGGCGAAAGACGCCTCCCCTACTTCAACACGATCGTCTGGATCGTCGACAAGGAGGGGGATCTGCCCGACTGGTTCCTGGTCGGAAACCCGAGGATACGACACATACCCATCGGACGCCCGGATCACGTGGCGAGAAGAAGCATGATCCGCTCCCTGGTGCGCGGCTTACCAGGCGCGCAGAAGGCGGAGCAGTGCGAACTGGACAAGTGCACCCAAGCATTCGTGGACGAGACGGAAGGCCTTCTGCTGTTAGATCTAAGCGCGGTCGCGCAGCTCGCCCGCAGCGAAGGAGTCCAGTTTGATCGGATTGCAGATGCGGTTCGACGGTTCAAGGTCGGTGTGACCGAGGATCCTTGGCGTAAGATCAGTCGCGACAAGATCAGCTCGGGTGAAGAATTTGTGAGAGGGCGCGTCAAGGGACAGTCGCATGCCGTCACCCATATGCTGGACATCGTCAAGCGCGCGGTTACCGGGATCGGTCAATCCCCTAGAGGCGGTCGACCAAGAGGTGTCGTCTTTCTCGCGGGGCCGACTGGGGTCGGCAAGACGGAACTCGCGAAGACAATCACAAGTCTGCTGTTCGGTGACGAGAGCGCCTATATCCGATTCGACATGTCGGAGTTCAGCGCCGAGCATTCGGATCAGCGGCTCATCGGCGCTCCT
This sequence comes from Bradyrhizobium sp. USDA 4369, assembly GCF_054056435.1. Lineage (NCBI taxonomy): Bacteria > Pseudomonadati > Pseudomonadota > Alphaproteobacteria > Hyphomicrobiales > Nitrobacteraceae > Bradyrhizobium > Bradyrhizobium sp. USDA 4369. The sequence continues at coordinate 25,517 of NZ_JBSRYH010000001.1, forward strand.
CCCGGCTACATCGGTTACGACGTCGGCGGCGAGCTCACAAACGCGATCCGCGAGAAGCCGTTCAGCGTCGTCCTATTCGACGAAATCGAGAAGGCTCACCCGAGAATTCTGGACAAATTCCTGCAGGTTCTCGACGACGGCGTTCTCACCTCCGGAAGAGGCGATCGCGTCTATTTCTCGGAAGCCTTCATTGTCTTCACGTCGAACTTGGGCATCTACGTGCCGGGGCCGTCGGGCGAAAGGATCGCCAACGTGACGCCCGAAGAGACGTTCGAAGGGGTAAGGAGAAAAGTCCGAAGCGAGATCGAAAAGCACTTCAAGCAGGTCCTCAATCGGCCTGAGATACTGAACCGCATCGGAGAGAACGTCATCGTCTTCGACTTCATCCGGCCCGACGTCGCCAACGAGATCTTCGATCATATGGTCAACAACCTGCTCAGCGACGTCAAATCGCTAGGCTATGACGTGACACTGACAGAAGGCGCCCGCGAAGGACTTCGAGGATTGTGCTTGGCGGACCTTTCGAACGGCGGCCGAGGCATCCGCAATCAGGTCGAATCTCACCTCATCAACCCGCTATCGCGGGGCCTTTTCGACAGCGGAGCAGAAGCTGGACGCAGATACAGGATCGAAGGGGTCCGCCCCGGTGCATCGACGACGATCGACCTCGTGAGCGAGCACTCTCCATGACCACGACAGTCAATCTGTCCCGCATCCATTTCCCCGTCACGACTTTGGGACCCGGCCGAAGGATCGGGATATGGTTTCAAGGCTGTTCGATCCGCTGCCCGGGATGCATCTCCATGGATACGTGGACACACGGGCGAGGGACGACGACTATAGCTGAGGTCGTCGACGCTATTTCACCTTGGCTTTCGACGGCAGACGGAATCACGGTCTCAGGCGGGGAACCTTTCGACCAGCGCGAGGCTTTGTTCGAGCTTCTGGCGCGGCTCCGAGCTCTAACGGCGGCGGACATCCTCGTCTTTACCGGCTATCCTTGGATCACAATCTCCGAAGCGATCTCTTCCCGGCCGCCTCTGATCGACGCGATCGTCACCGAGCCATTCGATATCGATGAGAGGCAAACTCTGGCGCTTCGCGGCAGCGACAATCAGCAACTGCACATGATGACCCCTTTGGGTCGGGCTCGGTTCGAGAGCTTCGACCGCACTATCGACGAAAGCGATCGCAGCTTCGACGTGATGTTCGACGAAAACGGAGATGTCTGGCTTGCGGGCATTCCCGCTCGCGGCGATTTCCGGCGCCTGCGAAATATCCTCGAAGACGGCGGGTCGACACTTGGAATTTCGGAAGATAAGCGATTCCCATCTCACTAGAATTTTGCTGATGATCAGACTTTGCCCGAACTGCAATACCGAACGGCCTGTCACTGAAATCTTCTGTGAAGGCACGTTGAATGGCCAAAACTGTGGCTGGGACCTGTCGGCGGTCGATATAACGTCGCCTGGAGCACCCGGACCGAGGCCGAATCCTCCAGAGGTTGCTCCGAGCCAGCCGACATGCCGGAACGGTCATCAGGGATCTCCCGGGGATCTCATCTGCAGCGTGTGTGGCGAGCCGATCATCGAACCGGGCGAGACACCCTCACCGATCGACACCGAGCCTGGGCCCGAGCCCGAGCCGGAGGCCGAAACAATAGTAGACGGTTGGCGTCTACAGGACCGGATCGTCTCATCGAGCGTCGTCCGCGAGCGCTTCGTCGCCACGCGCGACTCCGACGGACGGCGTGGAATACTCACACTTTACGCACCCGGCTCGGAGCCGGATCAAGCGATCTACGATCTGCTCTCGAAGCTCCCCCGAGATCACGTTTCCGAGCTCTTCGCCACCGGTCGTTGGCAAGACCGTGCCTACGACGTCGCGGAGGAATTCAGCGGCGGCACGTTGGCGGATTTCGCCATCGATCCTGTCGATCAGGCGGCAATAAGGAAGCTGGTCGGCGAGCTCGCGCAGGCCGTTCATGCACTCGCCGAAGCCGGATTGCGGCACAGGGATCTGCGGCCTTCGGTCATCTTCATGCGCTCGAGGGACCCGCTGGACCTCGTCATCGGAGGGTTTGGATCCGCACGACTTTCCGAGTTCGATCTGGACATCGTGTCCCCTCTCGAGACCACCCGTTACATGGCTCCGGAAGCGATCGCCGGTGGCGTCGCTCCGGCTTCCGACTGGTGGAGCGTGGGAATGATCTTGCTGGAAAAGATCACCCAAGGCGCGTGTTTCGAAGGTGTCAACGAACAGGCCTTTCTGATCCACGTTCTCACCAACGGCGTACACCTTCCTGAAAACCTGGACGAACGGATCGACACCTTGCTGCGCGGCCTTCTGGCACGTGACAGACGCCAGCGGTGGCAGTGGACGGAAGTTCAGGCGTGGCTGCAGGGTGAGACGGTATCCGCTCCCGCAGCCGAAACGCCAGGCGTTACCGAGGGCCGCATTTCGATCTCGCTAGGTGATAAGCAATATCGGTCTGCAAACATGTTCGCTTTGGCGGCGGCGGAAGCGGCGAATTGGGAGCAGGCCAAAGCTCTTGTTCTCAGAGGCGCAGTCGCGAGTTGGGCTTCCGAGGCCGGCTTCGAACCGGCAATGTCGGCGGGCCTGCGGCAAATCCTGCGAGCCGAGGATCTTCAGGAGGACTTGAAGCTCTCCATCTCCCTGAAGACGCTTAATGCTTCGATGCCCCTGATCGTCAGAGGCAATATCGTCACGCCGGGTTGGCTGCTCGATCATCCGACCGACGGTTATAGCCTGATCACCGGTCCGGCACCCGACCTGCTTCGGAAGATCGATCCGGACGACTGGCTCTGGCGTCTCAAGGTCCGGTCGGACACAGTTCGAAAGCGACTCGACCAACTGGAAATCGCGGTCGACGAGGATGCCCTGCGCGTCCACCTTCTGTCGACGTCGATGGCCCGCCTAGTCGCTCTCTGGGAGGAAAAGCGAAGGCTTTTTCCTGACACGGACCATGCCGGCGTAGCTGCGCTGACCGAACGCCGCCTTTCGGCCGAAGAAGACCTGGTCATCCTGCTCAGCGCGATGTCGAACCAGTTCCGCTCCGTCGCCGAGGTTATCGAAGAAGCGACAAAGGAAGCGTCGACCGCGGGACTTGGCGATTTTTCGCCCGAGAAAGCTACAGCTCTTCTCGCCCGTCCGCGTCGCGAAATCTACGAGACGATCGACGAGCGTATTCGGAACTTTGCAAGATGCGGCATCAAGGAAGCCGACGAATGGGCGGATCAGTTTCGCCTCGACAGGCGGATGTCCATAGGGCGCGCTCTCGCCCTCCTCTCCGTGCCGGCTGAAAGGTGGAGACCGCTTCCAAAGCAAGGCTACGTATCCACGATCCTGGATTTCTTCGCCAAGCGCATATCGGGTGGGGTCCTACGGGGACCACTGACGCGGATGCTCATCGGCAAATCGGCCCGGATCGATCTCACCGAACTCGACACCTCCAGGGTACCGGCGGCGCAAATTCTCGATCAACTGCTCGGTCGGACGAACCGCATTGTGAATGTCGATCCCGCAGCCTTCGCCGACGACGACGGCTTGGAGCGAAGGTTGCGGTCGCTGCACTCTCACGCGTTGCTCTACAAACGCGACACCGGCATCGATGGCCTGTATATGGGATTTCCATTTCTCATCATGCGCGATAGCCGGCCGACCGCGAGACCGCGGATCGCGCCGGTGCTGCTGTGGCCGATGCGCGTCAATCCCGAAGTGGGAAACCGCGGTCACATCACTCTGGGATTTGGACGCGAAAGAAATCCCGATACAGAGATCGAACACGTCGTCATCAATCCCGCCCTCGAAGGTATTGTAGGTATCCCAGAAGCAAGACGATGGCAGGAAGCGGCGAACGAGCTTCTTACCCATGCAAGCGTGTCCGTCCAGGCGGTAATGGATGCCTTTAGCCGGTTGGCCCAGCCAGCCGGCAATGAACTGGTAGCTCTTCCTGGCAAGGACGTCACAGTGGGCTCGCAAGAGCGCCAGCTCGTGCCGGCGGCCGTGCTCTTCCATCTGGCGTTCATGGGGCAAGCGGTAATGAAAGACCTCGAGACGCTCCGAGGGTCACCGCCGACGGCGACGGCGCTCGAGGCCGCACTGCGTCTGAACGAACAGCAGGTGACGCCTTCATCGCCGCAAGTGAAGGAGGTCGACCGATACTTCACTGCCGACAGCGATCCTTCACAGGAGGCGGCCGTGATCGAAGCGCGTCAGGCTCCGGGGTTGGTGATCGAAGGACCGCCCGGCACGGGCAAGAGCCAGACGATTGTCAATATGGTGGCGGACGCCATCGGCACAGGAAAATCACTCCTCGTCGTTTGCCAGAAGCAAGCCGCGCTCGAAGTCGTGCGGAAGCGTTTAGAGAAGGAACGTCTGGCGGATCGCTTCGTCATGATCACCGACGTCAATCGCGATCGCGAGCCGACCGTCAGTGCGGTCCGTTCGCAGGTGCAAGCATTGCACAACCTGCCTCCCGGAAGGACCCCGGCCTGGAAGCGAGAACGCGAGCGACTGGCGGTGCGCATCGAGACGCTGGAGGCAGAGCTGGATCGCCGCCAAACTGCGCTTCACTCCGTGGACGATCGGACGGGATTGTCATATCGGGCGCTACTGGGCGAGCTATTGGAACTCGAAGAAGGCAGTCCGAAGCCCATCGATGTTCCTGAACTCCGACCTTTACTTTCGGATCTGCATCCCACAGACGTCGTGAGCATCGAAGAGAATTGCGGCCCATTGGCGAAATTCTGGCTGCCGGCCAAATTCGAGGACAATCCCCTTTCCGCTCTCAAGCCGTTCAACCCCGATCGCGGAACGGCAGCCGCCCTCGCCTTGCATCTGCAAGGGTTTTTGGAGGTGGACGCACGGCGCGAAGCGACCGATGTGGAGACATCGGATTGCCTGAAAATATCGGATTCGATGGCCTTGCAGACGTGGCTCATCGAAGCGGACGATCTGCGCTTTTATTAGCGCTTCTGTATGCTCGAATCTCGCTCGATTGCGTCCGCTGTTCCGGAGCGCGGATGGCGGGGCTTCGCAAGCTATGCACGTGCTCGACGGGTTACTACAGATCAAAGAGATATTCTCGTCGCTCGACGGTCCATCCTACAAACCGAACTTTTCCTCAAAGCTCGTCGGTTTGAACGGGGAAGAGTTGCGGTCCATCGCGGAACTCGCGGACCGAGTTCGTTCGCCGGGAAGCGGCCTACGATGGATGAACCCGCTACATTGGATGCGAAAGCGCCGTGTGCAAGGCTTCCTTTCATCATTGCAGCTCCCGCAAGATATCCATGGAGTCAGCTCGCTTTATTACGCGGCCGAGCTTGAGCTGGCCGTGCGCGGACCGAGACGCGAACTGGCGGAATACTTTATGATCCTTTTCGGCCGAGCCCCCAATCTTGATGTGTCGCCTGGAAAGCTCGCCGATTTCGCCGAAAGCATTCATTCGTTTCTCGCCGGACTAAGCGGTCACAATTCGCTCATCGATCGGTGTCCGAGCCTGGCCGATCTCGAAAGAGCCGTCGCGACCGGAAGAATCGAAGAACTCGCCTCATTCTTTGAACGAGGCGATCGAGCGCTCCGAAGGCATGAGGCGAGAGAGGAAAGCCGCGCCTCGCTGAACCGGCTCAGGACCTACTTCGACGAACTCTGGCTCGGATCGAGACGCTCGGCGATAGAGAATGGACGCTCGAACGCGAGCGCCGTTGCCCAGATCGTGCAGGCCTTACCGATGCTCACCAACTACCAGGAATTCCGGCTTCGATCCGCGCGCCTCGACGACAAGGAGCGTGCCATCTTCACCATTCTCAGGTCCAGGGAATCCGAGTTGTCGAAATTACCGTCTGACGACCTAGATTCCTGTATTCGCGCCACTATAGGGCGCGAGGCTCGTCTGGAATGGAAAGCTTCCATGGAATCCCAAAATCCAGACGTACTGTTCGACGGCAATGAGGTCGAGACGAAGGTAAAGTCACTGGCGGAAGCCGACACGCAGATCCGGCACTACAACAGAGAGCTTCTCGTCCAAGGTATAGATGCCGGAAAAGTGCGTCCGACATCCGAATGGGATGCGATCACAAGACTGCGCGGCCCGAGAGCACTGCGATTGCGCGAATTCATCGATCGCTCCGTTCCGCTCGGTCTCCTCGCTCTCCGCCCGGTCTGGCTGATGACGCCGGACGTCGCCAGCCGCGTGCTGCAACCTCGAGCCGGGCTCTTCGATACCGTCATTTTCGACGAGGCTTCACAGATGCCGGTGGAATATGCCCTGCCATCCCTGTTCCGGAGCAAGCTTGTCGTCGTCAGCGGCGACGAAAAGCAGATGCCACCAACCTCCTTCTTCGCGAGCAAGGTCGAAAACGACGAAGCGGCGATCTTCGACGGTGAAGAACCCGAAGAAGGGGCGACAGAAGAGGAGCGCGAGGCGTTCGCCGAGACCTGGAATCGACGTGAGATTAAGGATTGTCCCGACCTTCTTCAGCTTGCCCGTTCGGTGCTCCGGACCCGTACTCTGCAGGTTCATTACCGATCGAAGTATCGGGAGCTCATTTCCTTCTCGAACGCATCGTTCTACGCCAATGGCCTCAGCGTCCCCGTACGCCATCCCGAAGAAACCATTCGAAAGCTCAAGCCCATCGAAGTGGTCCGTTCGGAGGGCACGTACAAGAGCCAGACGAACCAGAAGGAAGCGGCCGATGTCGTGGAATACCTCTCCGAGCTTTGGGATGATCCTTCACCTCCATCGATCGGGGTCGTTACGTTCAACCGCAAGCAGGCCGATGCCATCGAAGATGCTTTGGAAGATCGTGCCGAGAACGATGAGGCATTTCGCGACGCATTGATGCGCGAGCGCGAGCGTACCGAGAATGGCGAGGATATGGGCTTCTTCGTCAAGAACGTGGAGAACGTGCAAGGCGACGAGCGTGACGTCATCGTCTTCTCGACGACATTCGGTCGCAACGAGCATGGCACTTTCCGCAAGAGCTTCGGCGCGCTGGGGCACGCAGGCGGCGAACGGCGCCTAAACGTCGCTGTAACGCGTGCCCGAGAGAAGGTGGTCATCGTCACGTCCATGCCGATATCAGAGATATCGGATTTATTGACGAGACGGAGCGGTCCCAGGGTTCCACGCGACTATCTGCAAGGCTACCTCGAATATGCCAGGACCGTCTCCGATGGCTTAGGACAGTCGGGCAAGACTCTCTTGGAGAGGATGGTGACTGAACAGCATGCCCATCACGAAGAGGGCAATCACGAGGACGACGGTTTCACCAAATCCGTCGAAGCCTTCCTGGAGGCGAATGGCTGGAAGCCCAGCAGGGCCCGCGACGGCGGCGCATTCAGCATCGATTTTGCGGTGACCGATCCCCGGACCGGTCTCTACGCGATAGGCGTGGAATGCGATGCACCACGCCATCGATTGCTGGAGAGGGCTCGCGCCCGCGAGATCTGGCGTCCCAAGGATGTTGGGAAGAGCCGTCCCTTACGTGCACCGGGTTTCGTCGTATGCTTGGACTCACGCCGGAGACGCTGAACGACTGCGGCTCAAGAATGCCGTAGAAAACGCGCTCCGTGGGGGAGAATTGCAATGAGCGGACCCAAAGCATTCAGGATCGTTACCCGCGCCGAAATCATCGCCATCTGTCGTCGCAGTCTCGCCCGGCTCGACGCCGCGATAGAAACCTGGGCTTCCGCCGGTAGACGCAATGGGACGATCGAGCAGCAGGACATCGAAAAGGTCACAGCGCGACGGGACGAGCTTCGTCGCTTGCTCGACGCCGACCGCTTCGTCGAATTACAGAAACAAGTCGCGGGCGAGATCGCCTTCCTCCAAGCGGACTCCGAACGCCGGGTCGAAAGGGCCGCCGAAATCGTGGCCCGCTCGAAGCGCGATTTAAGACGTTCCAAAACCGCAGCCGAGGCGTTGCTGCATAGATTGCATGTTCTGAAAGTCGATATACCCGCCCGATATCCGAAGCGAGCTCAGTGGATCGACCGCATCTTCAGAGCGCCTGGAAGCGGCCATGGCCAAGGCGCTGATGTTGCTTCCTTCTCAGGAGGCACCAGATGCCACGACAGATCGGCAACGGCAGCTTGCCGCCAAGCTCAGCGCTGGGGAGCGCCGCGAAACGTTGCAAGAGTGGCTCTTCCGACAACCGCGGGAGATGGAGGATCCGGCCTTGGCGCGCGTCGATGCCCTTCTCGGCGAGCTGCGCGGGCTTGGGATCGATTCCGGCCCATTTTCGGCCCACGTTGCGGCTCTGGAAGCAGAGCCACCGGCGAGAAGATCGCTAATCGCGGATAGTCTTCTGTTGGACCTGGCTACGGCCGTCAAGGATGGCCGAGCCCGTACACGACTGGTGAACCAGCTTCGCGAGCGACGCGCTGAACTCTCGGAGATGAAGTCACCGGAGGCGGCATCGCTGCTGGCCGAAATCGATAGTGCGCTTGCGATACCTTCGGCCAGTGACGAGCAAGAACTCGTCAAGCGAGCCGACTTTCTCATTGAGGAAGAATTCAAGGCGATGGCGGCCGAAGAGCGCAGGCGTGCTGTGCTCGAGGGACTCGCCAGCCTAGGGTACGAGGTGTCCGAGGGAATGGCGACCGCTTGGGTACAGAACGGTAAGATCGTTCTGCGTAAAGCAGCCAATCCTGGCTATGGAGTGGAGCTTTCGGGCGGATCGAAATCGGATCTTCTCCAGGTTAGGGCCGTGGGCATTGGCAGTTCGGCCGAACCTCGTGATGCCAACCGTGACCGGGACATGGAAACGATTTGGTGCGGCGAGTTCGATCGGCTGAAGGGATTGGTCGCAAAAGCAGGTGGAAATGTTTCGATCGAGTCCGCTCGACCTGTTGGCCAGTTCCCTCTAAAGATCGTGTCAGATCCGGGTGCAAGCCATGAGGCGGTGGTGGTCGAAAGATCACATCGATCACTACCTTACTAGCCAGCTTTGACTAGGCCGCTGGGTCGATGGATCGCGATTCGCACAAAACTTGTGCGGGCCCGGCCACACTGACAGCGAGGGGCTTGTCGTCGGCCGCACCAGTTTCGCACCAGAAACGACCTCATCAAAGCGTAACGAACGCGATCGAACTCAAACGAAAATGCAGCAAAATCAACGAAGGCGATCGATAGTCTGCCGCTCATAACGGTCTGGTTGCAGGTTCAAGCCCCGCGCAGCGCTCCATCCAAACCCTGATACTCCTTTACTGTGCTATTTCAGGCGGCATTTCTCCTTCGCCTCCTCATCATCCCGATCTATGGGGAGCTGGCAATCCAATCTGTTTGCAAGTGAGCGAAGTTTCTTATTCAGTTCGGGTAAGGACCCGGTCTTTCGTCCTGCATGGGCAGCAATGAACGCCGGATACAACGGAGCGTCAGGAACTTGGAAACCGCCGCGAGCAGGCAACAAATACCGCGATGGATAAGGCCATTCAGGGGTGAGAATGGACAAGTACACGTCCTGTGAAACAAGACGCCGAATAAACTTCAGTGCCAACTCTTTCTTCAATCCAGACAATCTTGCGTCGATTGCCAAGGCATCGACCCAACCAACACCGGCCTCCGGGGCAGAAACGCGAAAGCTCGGCAACGCGCGCACGGCAATTTCATCTTCTGGGACACACCCTGAGGAAGAGAGGCAATCGTCCACGAACTCACGCAATCCATAGTGAATAGACTCAGAATAGCCAACGAATGCAGAGGCCTGCCCCCGTACGAATGCCCGCGCGTAGAATCCTACCTTGTCATGCAGCTTGTCGCTTCGGCAGTAGCCAATGGGACACATGGCGAGCATATCCTGTAGACGATCAACCGCATCAGCGTTGATAGGTTCACCTTCCACGATATGCCTTTGGGCACCATCCACTCCGACAATCGAGACAAGCGAGGTGAAATACCATTCACCAATTGTCGATTTGCCTTTTAGATCCACAAAAAGAGATTGACCGCGGCGGTGCAATAACGTCCTGAGTTCGCCCCATGTCTTGACCTCTGCTAGTTCAGTATCCGTTTTGCGGTAGAACAGAAAGTTGCCGCACATCCAATGAGGCACGGCAAAGGTCTGACCGTTACGTGTGACCGCCTCTATACTTTCACGCAGGAAATCGTTGAACGGCAACTCTATGGCCGCGATCTTGCCTCGGGCAATAAAATCCGAAAGCAGAATGGTATCTATTTCATAGATATCTGCATCGACGTAGAGAAATCCTTCCTGCTTGGTGGGGTCATCATTGTAATATTTGTCAGTCGCGTTACTCGACGAAACGAGCACAACGTTTACACCAGGGTTTTCACACTCGAAGAGCGATTCAATCTTGTGAAAAAGAGCAAGCCGATCAGGTGTATAAGGATAAAGAGCAACGCGCAGGGTCTGCGGGACGGCAGGCTCTTCAGCATTAGGGAGCGTGCAATCGCGGGGGCTTTCGGCCCGCGTTAACGAAGGAAGCATGAAAAAAAGTAAGCCAACAAATAAAACGCAGTTGGCAAGAGCGCTCGCTACAATCCTCATAATATACCTGCCACCGCAGTGGACGTCACAGTGTTGCAACTTTCGGTTTATTCTGTCAAGCTGAGCGCGTGGCCGGCACATCGGAATTGTTTACACGTCGAGAGGGGAGCCCTCGAAAATCGATGAAACAACTCCTGTTGATCTGCCTGTCTGCGCTCTGGACATCGTCAGCATTTGCCGACGGCTCGGCCGAAATAATCTACAAGGACTGCCGAAGTCGCGACAAGGTAGCGCAGTGTTTTGTAGAGAGAGTTCTAGAAGTTTGCTCCCCGCGAGATTTGTCATGCTCAACCGCAATTGGCGAGCAGGTTTCGAAGCTTATTCATCAATGTGTATCTGAGGAGCTGAGGAAACCGCTTCCCGGAGCGACCGGCGCTTGGCACATTCAGGGGACGACTGTCAGCGGCGGAAATTTTGCAGCTCTGCTCAGGCTGTCTTTCATCATCGGAAATCCCTATGTGCCATTCCATAGCTTGATAATTTCGGTCTTTGCCGATCGAGGCCATGTGCTGGTTGATGGCAAGCGCGTTGAGCTGCACTCCGGACCGACACATCTGCTAGACCAGCCTCGAACTCCGAAGCGGCCGAGCCTCATTGCGCAGATCGAACCGGCTAAGATAGTTTCAATACAAGCGCATGATAGCGATAAGTACATTGATGTCGCGTCCGCGGGATTCGTGACCGCGTATCTCGCGCTAGAAAGAGCTCACGAAAGTTGCGGCTTTGCTATCGAAGGAAAATAATTTTTGAAGCGTTCGACGGATACTTCTCGACGGCTCGGCGACCTAGCTTGTATTACTCGGCGCAGCTGATAAATCATCTCCCTTTCTTTACCTTCTGCTCTTGGTTGCCGCGTTTGGACGCGTAGACGACATATTCGGCCTGCGTCGCCCTAAGCAGAAAGAACGTGCGGTAGATCGTCCCCGCACTGTGCAGTCTGCCGCTACGTGGCGCACGAAGCGGACAGGAGGTAATCCACGTTGCCAGCCACAATCGCTGAAAAATCTACATCCATGGAGCCGCCGCCAAGCATAGGTGCGGTTCCCGACATGTTGTAATTCACGCCCGGAATTTTCCGGCCGGCCTCATTGATCGCGTCAATCGAGCGTTTCATGCCATGGAGAGCCTTGCAGAGCATGGCCGCTTCAAAGCCGGGACGACATTGCGCTAGCCGAAAGCAAGCAGCGACCTTGCCGTAGGCATCGTCGGCCCGTGCGGCAGCGCTGGCAAGAACGCTATTGGCGCGCTTAAGACGGCCCGTTCCGGCGAGATCTGCGAGCTGCTGGCTGATCTGCTCGCCGTTCAAGCGCTGCCGCGCGAGCCTGCTAACAAGGTCATCAAGTTCGGCCTTGCTCATTGGCGGTCGTAGCTCGGCCGCCGCTTCGGCCACTATTTGCGCGCCATTAGACAAGGTATTGATTGCGCTCATGTAGTCGGAGTTGGGAGGAGCGAGAATCTCCCGTGTCAGGTTATCGGCGCGGATCATCTGCTGGTAGACATCGTAAGCCGCCTTAATGCCGACCATCGCAACGGTACCGCAGAGGGCAAGGAAACCGACAAAGATGAAGGTGTGGATTCGCATCCGTAGGTATTGTTCGCCGGTAAGCCCCCGCGGAACATCTACGCGTCCTATTTCGGCTTTGATCGCGGCGAGCCGGTCACCTTCAGGGAGTAGCTCGATGCGCTTCATCAGTTCGCGAAAGCGGTTCACGCGATACGCAATGATGGCCCAAGCGACGAGGGTTGCGAGGTAGGCGATTAGCGCCAGAGGACTTGCGGCTGCGCTAGGGATCGCCCTTATAAACGCTAAAATGACGTCCATTTTGAAGACCTCGTGGCCAAAGCCCACTAACGCGGTCGCACGGCCTCCTGCGCCGTCCAGTAACAGCTAGCGCGTTCTGATTCCTTTATGCATATCCATCGACCCCGCGTCTCGCCGACCGACAAAATTTCATTGCTCCGAAGAAAGATGCATTCGCGGGTAGCACCCGTCTCGAAATAGAGGCGCTTATAGCCTTGGTCGTTATCATTGCGCTCGAATTCCTCAAACTTTTCGACGGTCGCGGGGTCTTTGCACGCTGCATAGGCTTTAGTTACGATCACTTCGGCGGCGCGAGCTGGGCCATGGCAGACCAGCGCGGACGTCAAAACAGCTATGGAAGCTGTAAGCCGGTGCATGACGCTTCTCCGTTTGGCTGGCGCTACACTAGCACACGGTCAGGTGGTAGTGCATCGATTTCCACAACGACCCGGGCTGAAGGTTGTATGCGGCGCGCGCCCTTCTTAGGTCATTGCGACTAGTTTTGAACCGTTCATCCCGCACTGACAGCGCGCTGGGCAGGCGAAAATCAGGTCACTATCTGCCCATTGACGATTCCCGCTCATCGGCGACATCCAAGGCGTCAGCACTCGCCGAGATCGTAACCACATCGCTTCCCAACAACGAGCAGCTCCGGCTGCACATGGGAAAGCTCGGTTCGACAAACTCCTGCTGCGGCTAGCCAAGCAGCCCCTGCCATGGAAAGCTCTTGATTCCTGACGATCGCCCGCTCGCGTCAGCTTAGGCCTAGTCTTGATTTTTATGGTGGGCGCACCAGGGTGCGAACCTGGCCCCCAAAGCGGAACGATGCGGAAGCGCGGGCCGAGCTTATGAGCTTCTCCCCTCCCAGCGGCGCTCCGCCCAACGCATCCCTTTTGTACGATCTACTACCTTCTTGCGCGATCTCGCTACTGTCGCGGTTTCAGGCGTCGGCGGCGATCTGCATGATGCTTCAGCAGCATACGACTGGAAGCCGATTTCTTAGACGGGTTGCGATGCCACGTTTTGCCGTAATTCCTGCTGGTTCTTGGCCACGTCGTATGCCAGCTGCAGTCGCAGCAGGCTATTGCGGAGAGCCGACTGTCGAAGCCTTTCTCAAACGAGTCGGGACGGAGTATCCTCGACCACGTGTGAAGGAAGGGAGGCGTCAGCTGTGGTTGAGAGACGATCTGGACCGAGCTATTGCCCCGGACATCGTGCCGGGCGACCTCGCCGAGGATTTGTGACGTTGGAGCGCCCGCTTCCACGCTTCGTGGAGGTGCGTCGGCTTGCCGGCGGTTCGGTCGCGTTCTACTTCCGGATCCCGACCCATTACCGCAAGCTCGGCTGCGAGATGGCGAATGAGCCACTTGGGACGAGCTACGGAGTCGCATGCGGCGATGACGGAAAAGGCGGACGCGCCGCCACACTCAATGCCTTGTTCGATCAGTGGAACGATCAGCGCAGAGGAGAGCCGGGCGAGCAGGGAAAGATTGCGCGCTATGGCACAATCGATTGGCTGTTCCGGCAATACAAGACGGAGAAGGCCTATACCGAGAAAGTCTCTCCAAGGTCACGCCCTGACTACGAGCGGATCATGCAGATGATCTGCGATACCGTCGGTAAGAGCGGACGGCGGATCGGCGAACGGCAGATCATGGAAGTCACGCCACGGGCCGCTGACAAGATCTACGACAAGATCATCAACGGGCCGAACGGACTCAGGCTGCGGCAGGGCGAGAAAGTGGTCGGCCTCTGTCGCAAGGTCTGGCGGATCATGCGTCGGCTGCACCCGGAGCTGTTCGATAAGAAACACCCGAACCCCTGGGACGACTTCACCCTCAAGAGCCGCACCAAGACCAAGAAGCACGCGGTCACCCGCGAGGAGGTCTATAAATTTGCGTGGGGCTGCATTAAGGAAGGCCGGCCTGAACCCGCGGCCGTCGCAGTGATCTGCTTTGAGTGGCTGCAACGGCCCGAGAATGTGGTGGCCGGTTTTCTGACTTGGCCCGACTATCGCAGCAAGAATTGGCCACACGCCGTGCGCATCGAGCACCATAAGAACAAGGCGTTGGTCTGGCATCCGCTAGAAGAGACTCTCGACGGCGAGACCGTCAAGTTTTATGCCGAAGCAGAGGACGTCTTGAGCCATCTGCCCAAGCTTGGCGTCCCGATGATCATGCGTCGGATCGAAAGGGGTGAGCGCAAGGGCCACGCCAAAGTGTGGTCCTACCCCGGCATGGAAAAAGTGGTGCAGCAGATGCGCAAGAAGATCGACGGCGTGTCAAAGCTGTTCACGCTTGATGCCTGTCGACACGGCGGCATGACCGAGCTTGAGGAAGCCGAACTGACGGACGGCCAGGGTCGTGCGCTCTCCGGACACAAGACCGCACAGGCCTATCGCGGCTATGCCAAGGAAACGATGATGCGAGCGTTGGCTGCGACCCGTAAGCGACATGCACATCTCTTGGCGCAGAAGGAACTCGATCAGCAGAATGCTGATGGAGCAGCATCAGCTCGAGACGAAATTCAGCAGATCTCCCCAACGTCGAAGACTAGCGTCGGATCGCAAAGATAGACTTTGCGCTTCGTTGAACGCTGCAAAGGGTCGACGGCCTCTCGCGGCTGGCGATCCCGCACGCGACGACGTCAATGGCAACGATCGAAAGTTTGCAACCCGCAGGCAGCGCTCACGCGCTCAATTCGCATTTTTGATGAATTGAGCGTGTTCAACCTGCGACGTCCTCCGTCGGCCTTCGACCAAACGAAACCAGCACAGAATTTCCAAATGCGGGGCAAACTGAATTTCCAAATGCGCTGGAAATTCCGCCTCGAGTAAGGCTATTTATTTAACAAAATCAGTGCGTTGGCGCTGGCTGGGGCGGGAGGGATCGAACCTCCGAATGGCGGAATCAAAATCCGCTGCCTTACCGCTTGGCTACGCCCCATCAGGCCTGCCGGATCGGACTGGCGCGTGGACGCCATGCGATTCCAGGTCGGCGCCCGTGGTCTACCGACCGCGCCCGCCCTTTTCAACCGCCGCGCCGCAGGAATTTTGCAGCGCCGCCCGGTGATCCGCCGTCCCCGCCAATTCGTCAATGCTCGCAAGCCCTTATCCGACCCGGCCGGAGTCGCCGCGGCGGCCCGCCGCGGGCCTGTGCGAAAAAGTTGAGGCCCGGCCGGTTTCATGGGATGACGGCGGCCAAACCGGCCACATCGAGCCCCCGAGGATACGCCATGACCTATCGCGCCCCACTCAACGACATGCTGCTCGCCCTCAATCATGGCGCAGGGCTGAAGGCAGCGGTCGAGGCCGGTCATTACGGCGATTTCGACCCCGACATCACCGCTGCCGTGCTCGAGGAGGCCGGCAAGTTCGCCACCGACGTGCTGGCCCCGCTGAACAAGGTCGGCGACAGGAACGGCGTCAAGCTCGCCGACAAGAAGGTCACCACCGCCCCCGGCTGGCCGGATGCGTATAAGCGCTGGACCGAGGCCGGCTGGAACGCGGTATCCGGTCCCGAGGCACATGGCGGCCAGGGCCTGCCGCTCGCCATCAACGCCGCCTGCACCGAGATCTGGAGCGCAGCCAACGTCGCCTTCGGCCTGTGTCCGCTGCTGACGCTCTCGGCGATCGAGGCGCTCGACGCTCATGGCAGCCAGGAGCTGAAGGACATCTATCTCGGCAAGCTGATCTCCGGCGAATGGACCGGCACCATGCAGCTGACCGAGCCGCAGGCCGGCTCCGACGTCGGTGCCTTGCGCACCCGCGCCGAGCGCGCCGCCGACGGCAGCTACCGCATCACCGGCAGCAAGATCTTCATCACCTATGGCGACCACGACATGACCGACAACATCGTGCATTTCGTGCTCGCACGGCTGCCGGACGCGCCGGCCGGCACCAAGGGCATTTCCCTCTTCCTCGTTCCGAAATTCCTCGTCAATAAGGACGGCTCGCTCGGCGCCCGCAACGACATCTATCCGAGCGGCATCGAGCACAAGCTCGGCATGCACGCCTCGCCGACCTGCACCATGACGATGGGCGACAATGGCGGCGCCATCGGCTATCTCATCGGCGAAGAGAATGCCGGCATGCGCTGCATGTTCACGATGATGAACCAGGCCCGGCTCGGCGTCGGCCTCGAAGGCGTCGGCGTCGCCGATCGCGCCTATCAGCAGGCGCTCGCCTATGCGCAGGACCGCAAGCAGGGCCGCGCCGTCGGCAGCAAGGGCACCGGCTCGGACGCGATCATCGCCCATCCCGACGTCAAGCGCATGCTGATGCAGATGCGCTCGCTGACGGCGGCCTCGCGCTCGATCTGCTACGCGACCGCGGTGGCGCTCGATGTCGCCGTGCGCGCCAAGGATCCGGCCGTCCGCGCGGAAGCCGCCGCGCGCGGCGCGCTGCTGACGCCGATCGCCAAGGCCTTCTCGACCGACATCGGCAACGAGGTCGCCTATCTCGGCGTCCAGATCCATGGCGGCATGGGCTTCATCGAGGAGACCGGCGCCGCCCAGCATTATCGCGACGCCCGCATCACCGCGATCTATGAGGGCACCAACGGCATCCAGGCGATCGACCTCGTGACACGCAAACTGGGCGCGAATGGCGGCGCCTCGGTGTTCAAGCTGCTGGACGAGCTCACCGACATCGTCCGCCGTGTCGAGGCCTCAAACGACCCGGCCTTCGGCACCACCGGCGCCAAGCTGCGCGAGGCGCTGAGCGCGCTCGAGCGTTCCAGCCGCTGGCTGTTGGAGAAGCTCGGCACCGCACCGAACGACGCGCTCGCCGGCGCCACGCCTTATCTCCGCCTGTTCGGCTCGGCGCTCGGCGGCTGCATGCTGGCCAACGAGGCGCTCGCCGCGCGCAGCGAGAACGAAACCGAGGGCGCGCGTCACGTGGCGCTCGCGCGGTTCTTTGCCGAGACGTTTGCCGTGCAGGCATCGTCGCTCGAGAAGACCGTCACCGACGGCGCCGATGCGGTGCTCGCGGCGGAGGCGGTGCTTGTGGCTTGAGTTCGGCTCGGTCCTGATCTCAAAGCGACAACCTCTTCGCACAACGACTGATGACGGTGCTCCACCCTCCCCTGGAGGGCCAGGGCGATCGCATATGACCAATCCGAGTTTTTTGCCAGGCTGTCTCCACATCGTCATGCCCGGGCTCCGTCCCGGGCATCCACGTCTTTCCCAGGATGCCGAACGGCGTGGATGGCCGGGACGAAGCCCGGCCATGACGGTGTGGAGGGAGCCGAACTCAAGCCAGGATCATCATATGCGATCGCCCTGCCCTCCAGGGGAGGGTGAACACTGCGCTCGCGGCCTCTTTCATCGTTGTCATTGCGAGGCGGTTGCGCCGGCGTGTCGGACCAAGATCCATCGGACGTAGGCTGAGGCAATCCAGACGGCCTCCGCGAAAACATCATGGATTGGGTCGCTCCGCTGGCAATGACGCAGGAGGCAAACTCCTGATCCACAATCACAAACAGCACCGTGACGAGATGAGCATCCGCGTTCTCGCGACGCAGCGCGCGCCCGAGCTATGCCCTTTCATTCCCGCCCTCTCCGAATGGAGGGCGCGAGGAAGGCCGGACCTCGGCTGAGGCCCGTGGCCCGCCTGCAGCAAAAAACGCAGGCGGCAGTCACCACAGGTACAGCCGGACCGACCCGGCCTTCCCCGCACGATGGTTTTAACAGGCTATAGCGCGCTCTCCCTGGTGCGCCGGCTTTCTGGCCACCATGTCGCGCAATGCGCTGTCGCACATCGCGCTCGATACTAGCTTCGGAGTATCAGGACCACACGCCTTGACCGTCCGCGAGGCTGGCGTTCGCCCGTGCTGATCGCACGCCGCCTGCCCGCGTCCACCGCATCCCGCTGCCAACGTCCGTGACGACCGCGAACCGTCCCCTACCGTGCAATGGGATGGGCGGACCATAAGGCTGATTTGGGCGAGCCGCCAAGCAATTTATGTTTATCCGAACACATTGACACGACAATTTCGGATGAGCGTGATTTGCCCGACGGGTGCGCCCTGATATCATCGCCATAGTCGTCTCGCCCCCTTTGGCGGCGATCGACCCAATCAATCGGCACATCCCGAAAAGAAAGCAGCCCAGCATCTGCCTCGACAGCTTTGAATTGTTTGATTGAAATGGAGTTTTTTCGGTTAGGAGGTTCTGATGAATTACGTTGAAACCTTTCGCCGCATTTACGAGTTCGGCTGGGTGACTGTCGCCACAGCAATATCGTCGGCCGTGTTCAACAAGTGGTCATCTTCAGTATCAGCCGCCGACTACACTTATGTGCAAATGACCTTGCACGGAGCCGGGAGCTTCGCGGTCTGGTTGATTTTGCTAACGGTGCCATTCTGGTTCATCAACGTCCCGCGGATCCGCCACTGGCTGTTCCGCCACAGCGCCATCGAGGGATGGTGGCTTCAGAAAGTCGATATTGCGGAGCGCCCTTGGAGCTTGTCGCATCTGTCCAAGAATTCGGGATTTGGGTGGACCTACTCGGGATACGCCTACGATCCTTCAGGCAAGGTTGCCGCGACCTGGGACGCTTCGGATATCAAGCTCGATGATCATGCCGGCTTCTGGATCTTCAAAGGAGACTCACACCGCATCAACACGTCGGGGATACCGACCCGCACCGGTAACGTGCTGAGCGTTCTGTACTCCAAGCAATATTACGAGGCTTTCCAGAATGATCCATTGGCGCAACTTCCGGGCCGAATATCCGATCTCGACTATGAGGATTCGCCGACCGCGGCATCCATCCTCCTCGTGCGGGTGACCAGCGAGGATTGGAAGGCAGCAGACATCAACCATCAATCGACCAGACTGCCTCCCGATCAATTCAAGCGACTTATCGACCACATGAAAAGCAATGGAAGAATATAGATGATCTGGATCGACAGCGATGGGGGAGTAGACGACGCGCTCGCGATCTCTGTCGCATGCAGGATCGTTGCAGGACACAAGCTCGCTTTTTCGACCGTCTTCGGAAATGTCCCAGCACGCCAAGCCGCACACAACATCCGCACCTTGTTACAACGACTTGGCGTCGATGCACCAATCCTCGTCGGCGCCGAGCGCGCTTCAGACGGCTTTGCGCACTTTGCAACGGACATTCATGGAATCGATGGATTGGGCAACATCATCGGCGAGGTCAGGCCAGACGAACAATTCGACTCTCTATCAGAGTATATTGAAAACCCCTTGGAACGCGCGCGATGGCCCAATGAGGACGTTCATATCCTCAGCATCGGGCCAGCAACCAATATCCCATCGATCGCGCGCACGTTCGGGTCTGACCGGATTTCCGGTATCACGATGATGACGGGTGCGATTTTTGACAGAGGCAATATCACCGAGGATGCCGAATTCAACGCGTACAACGACCCCATCGCGTTGACTGGCATTCTCAACTCAGGACTTCCAATCACAATCGTCCCGCTTGATATCTGCCGAAAGCTCATATTCAGGCGGGAGGACCTGCCGAGCTTGAGCACTTTTGGGGCAGCGGCTCCGATGCTCAGTGAAGCTCATGAGTTCTACATGGCGAGCTACGAGAAGGCCGAGGGCATCTCCGGCTGCTTTCCGCATGATACTATTGCGCTTCTGTCAATGCTCTATCCGTCGAAATTCAACTTCTGGAGTATTCCATTTGACGTGGACAGCTCCACAGACCATCGCGGAAAACTGCGGTTTGATATCAACGGCGCCTATCACGCAAGATTCTGTCTAGGGGGCGACCTGCGCTGGGTCAGGCAGTTCATGCGCTCCTGGTCGATCCCGGCATAATCACCAGAGCTGCGCTACGCGGTCCGAATGGGGGCGCGAGGATGGCCGGACCTCGGCCGAGGCCCGCCTGCAACAAGTCATCAGGCGGGAGTCATGACAGGTACAGAACGGTTCGCACGGCGGGCGCGCTCGATCCCCGGCATTGATTTACCGCCGCATCCCTGACCTTTGCGCGCGATTCGACCGATCCTAACCATTCGGGCCCGGCACGATCTTGATCGCGCGGTTCGCGCCGGCGCGCGAAGGAATTTGTAACGCTCTGCATCTTTCATTGTTTTCACGCCATCCATTCGGAGACGACCTATGAAGTTGCTCGCTGCCCCGCTGTTCGCCGCGACCATGATGCTGCCGTCAGCACCGGCCTCGGCCGTCGTGCTGGATCTGTCGACCATGAGCTGCAAGCAGTTCGTCGAGAGCGGCGACGACAGCATCAAGATGGTGCTGATCTGGCTGGACGGCTGGTACAAGGGCGATCAGGACGAAGCCCTGTTCGATACCGAGGTATTCATCGAGAACGCCAAGAAGTTCGGCAAATATTGCGCCGAGCATCCGACGGTCAGCATCGTCACCGCAGCGGAGAAGATCCTCGGCAATTAGGTCGGCGGCGGATCGTTAGATCAGTCAATCGGGTTGGCGTCGGCGTAAGCGCAGCAGGCCTTCGCGACGCGTGATGTTTGCCGGGGTGAAAAGGTGACGCTCATGCGCGCAGGAGAATGGAGCGCCGCCCCTTGGCGATCGCCTGCCGCCCCTTAGCCGTCATTCCGGGGCTTTACAGAACACCTGGTGGCGTCCTGTGAAGACTGGCATCCATCGCCACGATGGGAGTGCGGCGCGCGCGATGGGGCGGGACTTCGCCGCATCTCTGCCAGTCGGGGATATGGATTCCGGGCTCACTCGCGCTACGCGCGAATGCCCCGGAATGACATGGGGAGAGAGCGGGGTTTAGACTTGCGCCGGGCGCGTGTGAGAGGCGCGGAGGTGATCCGCAATAGCTCGGTGGGCCGCCCTGCGACGGGAGACCTTGCCGCGGAGAGCGCGGCCGCGGCACGCTTCGATGACCCGGCGTGAAAACCGCCGCGTCCGGACACACTCAGACGCAAGTCAATGCGCCAGCTCCGCGCCCAGGCCGCGTTGAAGAAGCGAGCCGCGCAGCCGTGCGGCACCTGCCCTTTCCTCATGCGAGAAGTCCATGTCGATCAGCTCCGTTTCGACGCCCATCGCGGCCCCCTCGTCCCAGGCGACCACAGCCACCTCATCCAGCTCGGCGACGTCCGCGACCGCGTCGTCATCAGCCACGAGCTCGGCCGGCGACACGTCGGAGGGCTCCTCCGGCAGCGGCGGCGCGTCGTCGGGCAAGTCCGTCGTCAGCGAGGTCTCGATCACGCTCGACGGCGTCACCACCACGACGATCACCTATTCCGACGGGTCGACCGAGGTGACCAAGACGGCCGCCAGCTCGGACGGCAGCGGCAAGGGCGCGCAGACCTACAACGCGCAAGGCGCGACCAGCGGCGCTGCAAGCACCGGCGTTTCGAGCAGCGCCGCCACGGCGAGCTCCACCGCGACGACCTGAAATTTCGAAAGACGGGGCGCGTCATCGCGTCGTCCCTACGGGCGCCAAGGGGAGGCGGGTTCCGCGGGAGGAACCGTTCGATCTCCGAAGATATCAGGGTGCAAGGACCGGCGATTTCGAGCGGCTGCGGTTGCAGGCGGTGCTCCGCCGCAACGCTCGGTGACACTGCGAAGCCACACTGCACCGATGATGTCACGTGGCCGTCATTTGTTAATTTGCACCCTCGCGCCGAGTCACGCCTGTTAGCGGGCAGCTGCGACAAGGGAGGAGGAATTCGATGGTGCGGGGTGTGATCGGCGCGGGGATTCTGCTTCTGGCGATGGGTTCCGGGGTGCAGGCAGCCAACGAGGCTGGCCCGGACACGCGGATATCCTGCTCGGAGGTGCGCTATTACGTGGAGAAATATACCGCCGAGGTGGCCGAGATGTATGCGCGCAGCCGCGGCGCCACAGATGCGCAGATCAACCGGGCCAGACGCTGCCTGTCGACGAACCATTTCCGCAGGGCGGACCGGTCGCGCAACTACACGGAGTGAGATGGCAGCGGGAGAGCCGCTGGTCCGTTTTCGATCGCTGTTCCACCGTCATTCCAGAGGGCCCGGGGCGGGCACAATTGGTGTTCTGAAAACGGTCGTCATACCCCGCGCAGAGTGCGGGCTATCGCATATGGAGACACGGGACTGTCGCGAACAATCAATCCTGTCAGTTAGTTGCTCCGTCATGCCCGGGCTTGTCCCGGCCATGACGATGTGAAGACGATCGAGCGCACCACTCCGATCGTCAAATGCGATGGCCCTGCCCACGCAGGCGAAGTATCAACAAGCCGCGGCTTCTCGACCGCATACGACGGCCGCGGTGTACTGGATCGCCCGCCTGCACGGGCGAAGTCAGTTGTTGTGGCGCAATGTCTGCGCTCCACGGCGGCCTGCGGAGCGCAGGCGCGCCGCGGAGGTCCCTACCTCACGCCTGCTCGATCGCCGCCGGCATCTTGGCGACCGACATCAAGGAGCGCGCGACCTGGTTGAGCAGTTGATCGGCATTCTCCTCCTCGGCCAGCGACTTCGACAGCAGCGCGACGACGGCGCTGTGGCGGAGCTGGGA
Organism: Bradyrhizobium sp. USDA 4369; assembly: GCF_054056435.1. Taxonomy (NCBI): domain Bacteria; kingdom Pseudomonadati; phylum Pseudomonadota; class Alphaproteobacteria; order Hyphomicrobiales; family Nitrobacteraceae; genus Bradyrhizobium; species Bradyrhizobium sp. USDA 4369. The sequence goes on from NZ_JBSRYH010000001.1 coordinate 48,323, forward strand.
GGCAAGGTTGCGCGCGGTGGTGTAGCCGGACATCTCGTAATGCTCGACGCGCTGCGCGGCGCCGATCAGCGCGAGATCCGCCGCCGCATCCTCCTTGTCCTCGGACTGGGTCATGATCTCCTGGCCTTCCTCGACCAGGCCCATCATGCCCTTGCACGGCTTTGCGCGCGGCGTCTTGCCGAGCAGCTCGAAGCACGCGTTGATGCGCTCGATCTGGGCCTCGGTCTCGGCCAGATGCTGCTCGAACAATTCGCGCAACTGATCGAAGCGGGCGGCCTCCGCCATCTTCGGCAGCGCCTTGGTCAGTTGCTTCTCGGCATGGAGGATGTCGCGCAGCTCCTCGATCAGGAGATCGCCAAGGCCCGCTTCATCGACCGCCGGGGAGCTCTCGGTGACGATCGCATTGGCAGCGCCGTTCTCGGCCTGGATCGCCGGCGATTCCGTGAACACCCAATCGCCGCCCTCGTTCCAGGGACCGCGGGTATCGATCTCGCCATGGTCGCCGTTGCCGGTGGAATCGTTGAAGAACTGGTCGACGAGGCCCGGCGTCGGCGCGATGCGGCCGACGCTGAAGGCCGGCTTGTTCATGCTCTCCAGCGCCAGCGCGAACGCTTTCATATGCGTGATCTCGCGCGTCATCAGGAACTGCAGCGCGTCCTTGGTGCCGGCGTCGTCGGTGAAATTGATCAGCCGCTCATAGACGATCTTGGCGCGCGCCTCGGCGGCGATGTTGCTGCGCAGGTCGACGTCGAGTTCGCCGGTGATCTTCAGATAGTCCGCTGTCCAGGGATTGCCCTGCGAGTTGAACAGATTGACGCCGCCGCCGCCGGCGATCGCGATCAACGGATCGGCCTCGGCGGCCTCGCGGTCGAACTTGGCGGGCTTCAGATGCATGCGGGCGAGCGTGCCGACCACTTCCAGATGGCTCAGCTCCTCGGTGCCGATGTCCATCAGGAGATCCTTGCGATCGGGATCCTCGCAATTGAGGCCCTGGATCGAATACTGCATGGCAGCGGCAAGCTCGCCATTGGCGCCGCCAAACTGCTCCAGCAGCATGTTGCCGAAGCGCGGATCGGGCTCGTCGACACGGACGGTGAACATCAGCTTCTTGACGTGGTGATACATGAAAGGCCTCGGACGTTTGCAGGGATGCAGCAAGGGTCCGAACGGCCGGGCCCCACGGTTGTTCCGTACCTCTCACTGGAACATCTTGCGCCCTGCTCTGCGGCTGCCCGGGGTAACGCCGTCCGGCGGGCCCCCGGCCTATGCACACAGACGCGCATTGCTAAGCCAGACGCCCACCAAGGCCGGCATGGATGAAGACCCGCCACTGCGTCGGCCGCAACACAGCTGTTGGCAGCGGCTGCGCAACCCTTGCTAAGCTTTTCTCCGCTCGCCTAAGCTAACTTGCTGGAGAGAAAGATGTTGATGCGAACACCTGCCAGGGAGAAGCCCGGGCTCGGCGCGCGATGGCGCCGCGCCGTTGAGCGGCTGCGCGACCTGACGACGTTCGCCCGTTCGTCCTTCACGCGCTCGTCGTTCAGCGGCTCGTCGTTCGACCATTCGTCGCCGCCCCGTTCGTCGCTGGCGCGTCCGTCATTGGCGTCATCGCCGCTTCCGCCGACAGCGGTCGTGGAACCCGCGCTGGATATTTCCGACGAAAGCAATTTCGACGTCGCGCTCGCGGCCATCGTCGATTCCATCGAACGGCAGCCGCGCAGCACCCAGCCGCGCTTCGCCGGTCAACCTCGCCTGGCACCGCCCGGCAGCGAGCCCGCGACGGCCTGGGCGGACGAACGCCCGCCTTATCTGCCGATGGAGCGGCCGGTCGGCACCTATCCGTATCAGAGCTACTCTCCCGCGGCCGCGAGCCTGCGCGGTGATCAGGAGGATGAGCTGCAGCAGCTCCGCAAGGAGCTGATGCACGCCGTCTCGGCGCGGCTCGGATCGCCTGAGGATCATCTGGCGACGATCAGGACGCTGCTGAGATCGGTGAAGTAATGTCGAGCCGCGGCAATATCGGCAAGGCGGTCGAGGAACTGACCGATCATCTGCGGCTGGTCGATCATGTTCGCGCGCTGCAGGAAGGGCAGAAGGAGATCGCCGAGGCGATCAAGGCCGTCAACCAGCGCCTGACCGCGATCGAGAGCGAGTTCAGGGTGCTCAAGGCCGAGACCCAGCGCGACGCGTTGCGCGAGGTGCAGCACGCCGTGCAGGGCGTTCAGAGCTCGATGCATGACGAACTGACCCGCATGGCGACGCGGCTCGTGGTGCTGGAGCAGGCATTGCGCCGCGAGGCCGTGCGGCCGCAGCCGCCGGCCGCCGCCTCGCGTGCACCGGCTGCCCCGCCCCGCTCGGACGGCTCGCGCTGAGCGCGCGGCAGCTCAGCGCAGCTTCACGGTGCGGTTCGCAATGTCGATGAGGACGCTGCCGGTCTTCGCGTAACCCTTCGGCACCGAGCCCTCGCCCGCCGCGGGCTCGCCCCTGCCCTCCGCGTCCTTCGGCTTCGGAAAGCCTTTGCCACAGGCTGTCTCGATCGTCTCGCGGTCGGCGTAGCTCACGCCCGCAACGACCGTGCCGGGACGCGGCCCTTTGGCGAGTTTCGACAGACCGAAATATTGCAGTTGCTCCGAGCACGTCACGATGTTGGTCCGAAAGGCGCCGGTCGTGTCCTCTGCCTTCAGCAGAAAGTCGTAGGACATGTCGAAGGACCCGTCGCTGCCGCTGGCGAAGTCGATGCGCGCCACGCCGGACTCGATCACCCCCTGCCCCATCCACCCGGTCAGGCAGACGAGCACGTCATGCGCGCCATCCCTCGTGTCGATGACGCATTCGCTCACGTCAAGGCCTGGCCAAAAACCGAGAAACTCGTAGACGCCGCCAACTTTTTCGAACACGGCGACGCCGCCGAAATTGTTGGCGTGCGGCTCGCAGCCGCTGCCATAGCTCACCAGCAGCAGGAGATTGCCGGCGGCCAGGAACCGTCCCTGCTGCCGCCCCGGCTGCAGGGTGACGTCACAGGATTGCTCCTCCGCATTGGGATAGGACTTGACGCGCTTGCAGGTCGAACCAGCGATAGCCTCGGGCGCGCAGAACTGCGACAGCAGCGCGCGATCGCCGTCGGCGGCCTCGGCACGGCCGATGACGGCGCAGCACAACCAGAGCGCGATCAGAACGGCAACAGACTTCATCACGAAATCGTCCTCGCGACAACGCAGCATGACGCAGCAGACCAGCTCGCGCCGAATGCGGTTGCAAACCAGTCGTAAACCATGGCCGGGAATGGCCGGGCGTGCGTCCCCGATGTGCGATCGCGGCACAGCGCCGGCCGCTTCCGCGCTTGGCGTGATCTGCGGATGATGTAGGCTGGGGCGCAGCAACCGACTCGACACATGACCGGCGGCGGCCGGCGCACACGCACGAGGGCCACATGACCGACCATCTGATCGTCACCGACGAAGGCGAAACCCGGACGATCAAGCTCAGGCGCCCGGAGAAGAAGAACGCCATCACGCAGGCGATGTATCTTGGCATGAGCGATGCGATCGATACCGCGCAGAACAATCCGCTGGTGCGATGCATCATCATCACGGGAGGCTCCGGCGTATTCACCGCCGGCAACGACCTCGAGGATTTCCTGCAGGCGGGTAACGCCGGCAACGAGGCCATGCGCACGTCCGCCGCGACGAAGTTTCTCTATTCGCTGGCCCACAACGTCAAGCCGATCATCGCCGCAGTCGACGGCGTCGCCATCGGCGTCGGCACCACGATGCTGTTCCACTGCGACTACGTGCTGGCCTCGACGACCGCGACCTTCGCGACGCCCTTCATCCATCTCGGCCTGGTGCCGGAAGGCGCCTCGAGCCTGCTGATGCCGCAGACCATGGGCTATCAGCGCGCCTTTGCGATGCTGGTGATGGGCCGCACCATGACGGCGGCGGATGCCCACATCGCCGGCTTCGTCAATACGGTGGTGGCGCCGGGGCATACCGAGATCGAGGCGCAGAAGGTCGCGCGCGACATCTGCCGCCTGCCGGCCGAGGCGGTCGCGATCGGACGCAGGCTGATCCGCACCGCGCCGGACGAGTTGACCCGGCGCATCGACCAGGAAGGCTATCTGTTCGCCGAACGCATGACCTCCGAGGAGGCGATCGGCGCCTTCAAGGCGTTCCTGTCGCGCAAGAAGAAATGAGCGCAGCCGGTCGAGCCGTCCATGCCGCATTATGATGTGATCGTGATCGGCTGCGGCGCGGTCGGCAGCGCCGCCGTGCTGCATCTTGCGAAGGCCGGGCGGCGCGTGCTCGGCATCGACCGCTTCCAGCCGCCGCATCGCTTCGGCTCGACCCATGGCGAGACCCGCATCACCCGCGCGGCGATCGGCGAGGGCGTCGACTACACGCCGCTGGCGCAGCGTTCGCACCAGATCTGGCGCGAACTGGAGCGCGAGACCGGCACGCACCTGTTCCAGCAATGCGGCTGCCTGTTCATTCCGAGCCAGCAGGGCGGCGCAGTCCATGGCGTCAGCAGCGGGCAGTTCTTCGCCAATATCGAGACTGCGGCGCGGCTGCACGGCGTCGACGGCGAGACCCTCTCCGCGGAGCGGCTCCGCGCCGACTATCCGGCTTTCGCCACGGCGCCGGGCGACCGCGCCTTTCTCGATCGCGAGGGCGGCTATCTCCTGGTCGAGGATTGCGTGCGCACCGAGCTTGTCGTCGCCGCGCGCCATGGCGCGGAGCTCGTGACCGAACGGCGCGTGACCGCGTTCCGCCGCGCGGCCGGCGTGCTCACCGTCACGCTGGACGACGGCACGACCGCCTCCGCGACGACGCTGATCGTCACCACCGGGCCGTGGATCACCGAGCTGATCGCGCCGTTGCGCCGCCGCGTCCACATCACCCGCCAGGTGCTGTACTGGTTCGAGATCCTGTCCAACCCGCAGCGCTTCGGTCCGGACGCGCCGGTCTTCATCTGGGACGTCACCGGCCGCGCCGGCGCTGCGTCCGACATCTACGGCTTCCCCTGGCTCGGCTCGCCCGGCAACGGCGTCAAGCTCGCCAACGAGGTCACAACCGGCGAGACCGATCCCGATCACGTCGGCCGCGAGGTCACGGCGGACGAGATCGCGGCCACCTACGAGACCTATGTCCGCCCATTCGTGCCCGATCTCGGCCCGACTTGCCTGCGCAGCGAGGTCTGTCTCTACACCAATGCCAGCGGCGGCCGCTTCATCATCGACCGCGATCCCGGCGATCCCGAGGTGATCTATGGCTCGGCCTGCTCGGGCCACGGCTTCAAGCATTCGCCGGCAGTCGGCGAGGCGCTCGCGGCGATGGCGCTGGGCCAGACGCCGCTTGTCGATCTCTCCGGCTTTACGCTGGACCGGCTGGCCGCCGCCCCCTGAGTGCTATTTGCCGGTTTGCAGCGCCGCTGTCTGCTTGGCCAGGCCCTCGTTGAACTGCGTCTCGAGCCTGTCGAGATAGGCGTTGAACTCGCCCGGCCGGACGAACGGGTTCGGCCCACCCTCGGCGATCTTCGCCCGCTTGGCGGCCAAGTCGAACATCTCCGGATGCGGCGCGAGCAGAATGTCCGGATGCACCGTCTTCGCCCAGGCATAGGTCTTCTTGTAGTCGTCGACGATGCCGGGATAAGTCGGCCGGCCCACCAGCTGGTTGAGCGCGACGGTGGCGCTGCAGAAGAAGATGACGCCGCGGGTGGCCTCGCCGTCCTTCACATCGGTGGTCCAGCTGGTGCAGCCCGGCGAATGGCCCGGCGTCTCATGCGCGGTCAAGGTGACGCCGCCGAGCGTGACGGTGTCGCCGTCATGCACGGCGCGGTCGACCTTGACCGGCGGGAAGTTCAAATGACTCTCCTGCTCGCGGCCCGGATAGAAGCCGCCTTCGAGCAGCGGCACGTCCTTGGCGCCCGCCACCATCTGCGCGCCGGTCTCCTGCTTGATCTGCGCGAGCCCGCCGGTATGGTCGATATGGGCGTGGGTGTTGAGGATATACTTGATGTCGGCGACCTTGAAGCCGAGCTTGGCGATGCTTGCCTCGATCTGCGCGGTAGATTCCGGCATCACCGTATCGATCAGGATGTGCCCCTGCGGCGTCGTGATCAGATAGGAGGCGAGCCCGTTGGTGCCGACATAATAGATGTTGTCGATCACCTTGAACGGCTCGGTCGGCTTATTCCACGCCGCGATCATCTGCTTCATGAGGTCCGGCAGCGATTGCGCTGCAGCAGAGCCGGCGGCGAGCGACAAGGTCGCCACGAGCAGCAGCATTCTTTTCATCACACCCTCCCCGGATTGCCCGGTATCATTGTTCTGATTTTATCTGTTTTATCTTATGTCATTGCCGCCATGGCGGGGCAATCGCACCTCGCCGCCGCCCTGCATCACACGTGATCCTGCCATGAGTCGTCTCAGCCGCGTTCTTGCCGCCTGCCTCGTCGCCGCCCTCACCGCCGCTGGCCTTGCCGCCCTGCCCGTCCATGCCGAGGACGAGCCGGTGTCGCTGCGCATCCTGGCCATCAACGACTTCCACGGCAATCTCAAGCCGCCGCCTGCCGGAATCAGGATCGCCGATCCCGCGGACCCGGCAAAGACCAGCATGGTCCCGGCCGGCGGCGCCGAACATATGGCGAGCCTGGTGAAGCTACTGTCCGACGGCCAGCCGAACACGATCTTCGTGTCGGCCGGCGACCTGATCGGCGCCAGCCCGTTCCTGTCGGCGATGTTCCACGACGAGCCGACCATCGAAGCGATGTCGGACATGGGGCTCGCTTTGTCGGCGGTCGGCAATCACGAGTTCGACGAGGGCAAGGACGAATTGCTGCGCATGCAGAATGGCGGCTGTCATCCGACCGAGGGCTGCCGCGGGCCACAGCCCTTCACCGGCGCCAAATTCCACTACCTCGCCGCGTCGACATTTGTCGCCGGCACCGACAAGACGGTGTTTCCGGCCTACGAAATCCGCACCTTCGAGGATATTCCGGTCGCGTTCATCGGGCTGACGTTGAAGGCGACCGCCGGGATCATCTCGCCGGCGAGCGCGGCCGGGCTCGATTTCCGCAACGAGGCCGAGAGCATCAACGCCCTGATCCCGGAATTGAAGGCAAAGGGCGTGCAGGCCATCGTCGTGCTGATTCACGAGGGCGGCTGGCCGTCCGGCGGCATGAACGAGTGCCCGGGCCTGTCCGGGCCGATCGTCGACATCGTGAAGGACCTCGACAGCGCGGTCGACATCATCATTTCCGGCCACACCCACCAGGCCTATGTCTGCACCATCGACAAGCGCCTCGTCACCTCGGCCGACAAGTTCGGCACCCTGGTGACCGCGATCGACGTCAAGCTCGACCGCACCACGCGCGACGTGGTCAGCGCCACCGCGACCAATATCGTGGTCGACACCACGCTGCCGAAGGACCCGGCGCAGACCGCGCTGATCGACGCCTACGAGAAGGTCGCCGCGCCGATCGCCAATCGGCCGGCCGGATCCATCGCGCAGCCGCTCTCGCGGGTGCCGAATGGTGCGGGCGAAAGCACGCTCGGCGACGTCATCGCCGATGCCCAGCTCGCCGCAACCGCCAAGGGCGGCGCGGTCATCGCGATGACCAATCCCGGCGGCATCCGCACCGATCTCGCCCGTCGCGACGACGGCGCGGTGACCTATGCCGACGTGTTTGCCAGCCAGCCCTTCCGCAACCAGCTGATGACGGTCACCCTGACCGGCGCCGAGATCAAGGCGGCGCTGGAGCAGCAATGGCTCGATCCCGCACGGCCGCGCATCCTGCAGATCTCGAACGGCTTCAGCTATGCGTTCGATCCCAAACAGCCGGCCGGGGCGCGCGTCGATGCCGCCAGCATGATGCTGGCCGGCAAGCCGGTCGATCCCGCCTCATCCTATCGCGTCACCCTCAACACCTATCTTGCGCTCGGCGGCGACGGCTTCACCGCCTTCAAGGGCGGCCGCGATCCGGTCGTCGGTCCCTATGACGACGAGGCGCTGTTCGCCTATCTCAAGGCGAACAGCCCGCTCGCTCCGCCGCCGCGCGATCGCATCCTCAACAGGGCGCAGTGAGATCCGGTCGGAGCGGCGCGAAACCGGGTCCTATCGCCGTCAGGGCTCTTTCCGAGGCTGCGTTCAGCGCATAGATTGGGCGTTCCCGTAACGCGCGAGTGGCAGAGCCCAATGTCGACGCTGTATCTTTCTCACGAAGCCTGCCTCGATCATGCCACGCCCTCCGGACACCCCGAACGTGCCGACCGCCTGCGCGCCGTGGAAGAGGCCCTGACCGAGGAACGCTTCGCCCTGCTGGATCGCGACGAGGCCCCGGAAGCAGACATCGCGCTCGCGCTGCTCTGCCACAATGAGCATTACGTCACCGAATTGCGCCAGATGGCGCCGACCTCGGGGGTCATCTATCTCGACGGGGACACCTCGATGTCGCCAGGCACCTGGGAAGCGGTGATGCGCGGCGTCGGCGGAGCCGTGGCCGCGACCGAATCGGTGATGTCCGGCCGCCACCGCAACGCCTTCGTGGCGGTGCGCCCGCCCGGCCATCATGCCGAGATCGCCAAGCCGATGGGCTTCTGCTTCTTCGACAATGTCGCGATCGCCGCCCGCTACGCCCAGCGCACGTTCGGCATCGAGCGCGCCGCCATCATCGATTTCGACGTCCACCACGGCAACGGCACCCAGGACATCTTCTGGGCCGACAAGAGCGTGATGTACTGCTCGACTCACCAGATGCCGCTGTTCCCGGGCACCGGCGCCCGCGGCGAGCGCGGCGAGCATGACACCATCGTCAACGCGCCGCTCGCTTCCGAGGATGGCAGCCTGGAGTTCCGCTCGGCGTTCGAGAATCTCATCCTGCCGCAGCTCACCAAGTTCAGCCCGGAGCTCGTGATCATCTCGGCCGGCTTCGACGCCCATTATCGCGACCCGCTCGCATCTCTGAATCTCAGGGCCGAAGATTTCGGCTGGGTGACGCGCAAGCTGATGGATCTCGCCGACAAATGCGCCGGCGGCCGCGTCGTTTCGGTCCTGGAGGGCGGCTATGACCTTCAGGGACTGAAGGAATCCGTCTCCGCCCACGTTGCCGCGCTGACCGGGGCGTAATCCCCAGGTTCCAGCCGATCCACGTCGGCAGGACCTGACAGAGCCATGACCGGCGTGTAAAAGCACGGCCCCGGAGTTGAGTGATCTGCAGGGAACCCGCATGGCGGACAACACCGTAACCGACGTCAAGAAGCTGTCGTTCGAGCGCGCGATCGAGGAGCTGGAATCGATCGTGAAGCGGCTCGAGGACGGCAAGGTGCCGCTCGAGGAGTCGGTGGCGATCTATGAGCGCGGCGAGGCGTTGAAGCGTCGTTGCGAGGAGCTGTTGCGCCAAGCCGAGGCGAGGGTCGAGAAGATCACGACCGACGCCAGCGGGCGGGCGGCGGGAGTTGCCCCGCTGGACGTCCAATAGCGGCGATCACACCGTACCCCTGACCTCATTGGCCGGGTTAAGGCCAAAATTATTTTCGCGTCGGGGGTCCGCAGCGAGACCAAGGGGCGAACCGCCTGCCGATCGTGCATCTCAGCCGTATTTCTCATCAGGACCCCGTTAACGTTATTCCACGACGGTTTCTGCTTCGCGTCGCGACGATTGCTGCGCAACCGGCGCCCCTCGATCGCCATCACACCGCAGGTGGGCGTGATCGATCGCCACGACAGCAACGGCGTGACGAGCTTCTTCAGGCTCAGTCCGCGATCAGCGGGCCGGCGCCCACGCCGCATTGAGCAAGGCGTTTTTCGCGCGCGCGTCGCATTCGTGATGGCCAATGAAACGCCGCATGCCGATGACTTCTTCATGATGGTTTGCGGACGGCTCCCCTGACGCGAACGCATGGCTCATCCCGCCGCAGCGCTGCCGATTGCGGCCATAACGGATTCTGCATCACGGGAAAAACCCTGGACCGGGCTTGCCTCTCCGGTCTATTTCGGGGCCGCGTCTGCCAGCGATTTGAGCAGTGCAAGGGAACCGCCGGTGGGCCGACGGGGTTGAGATTTGGCGCCAAGGAACTGTTTGCGGGCTTGCCATCTTCCGCCGGGTTGGCTTTAAGACGCGCTTTGGTGTAAAGCTTCTCGCGAATGCGGGTTTTTGGAAGTGCTCATTCTCCTCCGACGATTGGAGCCAAGCACTTGCAAGAGCTAGCAAAACTGACTTGGCTGAACGACTTGGCGATCTTGGGCGACAAACGAGGACGGCAAGGCCACCAAGAGTGACTTACATCACATAGATCGATCCAAAGGCCGGCTAGGCTCCGGTCTGCGGCTTCGATCCGCGCGGATGTGACCTTCAAGACACCAGGTTTCGCCGCCCGTTACGATGAACCTCTCAGACGTCGGCCCTTGAACCCGACCTGCAAAATTGGAATGTCACCGTGACCACATTTAGTAAGACGCCGCTTCTCGACACCATCAAGACTCCGGAAGATCTGCGCCGGCTGAAGGTCGAGCAGGTCCGGCAGGTCGCTGATGAACTGCGCCAGGAGACCATCGATGCGGTCTCGGTGACCGGGGGCCACTTTGGCGCGGGTCTGGGCGTGGTCGAGCTGACCACCGCCATTCATTATGTGTTCGACACGCCGCGCGATCGCTTGATCTGGGACGTCGGCCACCAGGCCTATCCGCATAAGATCCTGACCGGTCGCCGCGACCGGATCCGGACCCTGCGCACCGGCGGCGGCCTCTCCGGCTTCACCAAGCGCACCGAGAGCGATTACGATCCGTTCGGCGCCGCGCACTCCTCGACCTCGATTTCCGCCGGCCTCGGCATGGCGGTGGCCCGCGATCTGTCGGGCGGCAAGAACAATGTGATCGCCGTGATCGGTGACGGCGCGATGTCCGCCGGCATGGCCTATGAGGCCATGAACAATGCCGGCGCGATGAATTCCCGCCTGATCGTGATCCTCAACGACAACGACATGTCGATTGCGCCGCCGGTCGGCGCGATGTCGGCCTATCTGTCGCGCCTGTACTCCGGCAAGACCTATCGCACCCTGCGCGATGCGGCCAAGCAGCTCGGCCAGCATCTGCCCAAGGTGATCGCCAACCGCGCCAGCCGGGTCGAGGAATATTCCCGCGGCTTCATGATGGACGGCGGCACGCTGTTCGAGGAGCTCGGCTTCTATTATGTCGGCCCGATCGACGGTCACAATCTCGACCACCTGCTGCCGGTCCTGAAGAACGTCCGTGACATGGAGACCGGCCCGATCCTGGTCCATGTCGTGACCCAGAAGGGCAAGGGCTATCCGCCGGCGGAAGCGTCCGCCGACAAGTATCATGCTGTCGTCAAGTTCGACGTCGCCACCGGCACCCAGGCCAAGGCCAAGCCGAATGCGCCGGCCTATCAGAACGTGTTCGGCCAGAGCCTGGTCAAGGAAGCCGAGAAGGACGACAAGGTCGTCGGCATCACCGCCGCGATGCCCTCGGGCACCGGCATCGACATCTTCGCCAAGGCGTTCCCGAAGCGCACCTTCGACGTCGGCATCGCCGAGCAGCACGCGGTGACCTTCGCCGCCGGCCTGGCCGCCGAAGGCTTCAAGCCGTTCTGTGCGATCTACTCGACCTTCCTGCAGCGCGGTTACGACCAGATCGTGCACGACGTCTGCATCCAGAGCCTGCCGGTCCGCTTCGCGATCGACCGCGCCGGCTTGGTCGGCGCCGACGGCGCCACCCATGCCGGCTCGTTCGACAATGCCTATCTCGGCTGCCTGCCGAACATGGTGATCATGGCCGCCTCCGATGAGGCCGAGCTGGTGCACATGGTGGCGACCCAGGTCGCGATCAACGACCGGCCGAGCTCGGTGCGCTATCCGCGCGGCGAAGGCCGCGGCGTGGAGATGCCGGAAGTTGGCGTGCCCCTGCCGATCGGCAAGGGCCGCATGATCCGCCAGGGCAAGCAGGTCGCCCTGCTCTCCTTCGGCACCCGCCTCGCCGAGTGCGAGAAGGCGGCCGACGAGCTCGCCGCTCACGGCCTCTCCGCCTCGATCGCCGACGCGCGCTTCATGAAGCCGCTCGACGAGGAGCTGGTGCTGAAGCTGGCCCGCGAGCACGAGATCCTGATCACGATCGAGGAAGGCTCGATCGGCGGCTTCGGCTCGCATGTCATGCAGTACCTCTCCGACCAGGGCATGCTCGACGGCGGCCTGAAGATGCGCTCGATGGTGCTGCCGGACGAGTTCCAGGACCACGACACGCCCGCGGCGATGTACGCCCGCGCCGGCCTCGACGCCAAGGGCATCGTCCGCAAGGTGTTCGAGGCGCTCGGCAAGGACTACACCGCGGAGGTCGTCAAGCTCGCCTGAGGGCGGGCTTGCCAGCCCTCAGGGTGATCGATGAAGATCTATCTGGCGGGTCCCGACGTGTTCCTGCCGGACGCCGTTGAGATGGGCCGGCGGAAGGTCGCGATCTGCGACCGCCACGGGCTGATCGGCCTCTATCCGCTCGACAACAGCGTCGATCTCGGCAGCTCCGACGCCTCGCGCCAGATCTTCCACGGCAACGAGGCGATGATGGACCACGCCGACGCGATCATCGCCAACCTCACGCCGTTTCGCGGCCCGGGCGCCGATGCCGGCACGGTCTATGAGCTCGGCTACATGGCCGGCCGGGGCAAGCTGTGCCTCGGTTATTGCAACGATCCTTCTGTCTATGCCGATCGCGTGCGGCGTTTCACCAGCGTCGCGGAGCAGGACGGACGGCTGGTCGATGCCGAGGGCCTGACAGTCGAGGATTTCGGCCTGTCCGACAATCTGATGATGATCCACGCGCTCGATCTGCACGGCTCGCCGCTCGTCGTCCCGCGCGAGCGCCCGGCGGATGTCTGGCATGACCTCGCAGCGTTCGAGATGTGCGTGCGGCTTGCAGCGGAGCGGCTGTTGACAGGCGACGCGGCCGCGTAGGAGTGACAGCGGCGCCGTCAGGCGCGGCGTGCCCACCGTCCCTCCGCGCATTCCATCGGAATGGTGGGCACGGCGCGTCAATTGCGCTACGAGCGTGCGGGAAGACTGGCGCACGCGCCTTTACCCACCCTACAGATCTCGCGTCGACGCATGCTGCTCGCCACAATCTCCGCTGTCGTCCCTGCGAACGCAGGGACCCATACCCACAGGACGTCGTGTTGGGCAGACTCGTAGTTAGAATCGTCGTACCAACGACCTCTTGTGGATATGGGTCCCGGGTCGGCGCTCCAACGCGCGTTGCGCGTTGGAGCTTGCCCGGGACGACACCGAATTCTGAAGCCCGATCTCCACACAACTCATCAGTTCTCTAGCCCCATGTCCCCTCCCCGCAAACGCGCTGATGTCCTCCTCGTCGAACGCGGCCTGTTCGAGAGCCGCGCGCGGGCGCAGGCGGCGATCGAGGCGGGACTGGTGTTCGCCAATGACAAGCAGGTGGCCAAAGCGTCGGAGACCGTTCCCGCCGACGCCGTGCTGCAGGCCGAGCCGGCGCATCCCTGGGTGTCGCGCGGCGGCGTCAAACTTGCGGCGGCGCTGGAGCATTACGGCATCGAGGTCGAGGACCATGTCTGCCTCGATGTCGGCGCGTCTACCGGCGGCTTCACCGAGGTGCTGCTGGCGCATGGCGCGGCCCTCGTATTCGCGGTCGATGTCGGCCGTGACCAGTTGCATCCGTCGCTGCGCAACCATTCCAGGATCGTATCGATGGAGCAAACGGATATCCGCAGCTATGAGGGCAAGCGCCTGCCACAGCGGCCCGATTTGGTGGTGATCGACTGCAGCTTCATCTCGCTCAAATCGGTGTTGCCGGTGGCGCTGTCGCTGGCTGCGTCGCCGATGAGCCTGCTGGCGCTGATCAAGCCGCAATTCGAGGCGCAGGGTAAGCACGGCAAGGGCGGCATCATCAAGGACGCCGCCGTACACAAGGCGGTCTGCGACGATGTCGCGGCCTTCGCGGCCGCGCTCGGCTGCAGCGACATCGAGATCTTTCCATCCTGCATCAAGGGCGGCGACGGCAACGCCGAATTCTTCCTGGGAGCACGCCTCCATGGTTGACCGTCTCGTCATCGACCATGTCGGCCATCGCGGCGACGGCGTGTCGCTGTCCTCGCGCGAAACGCTGTACGTGCCCTACACGCTGGCCGGCGAGACCGTCGAGGCCGCGGCGATTCCCGGTCATCCCGACCGTCGCAAGCTGCTCGCAGTGGAGACCCCCAGCGCCGAGCGGATCGCGCCGTTCTGCCCGCATTTCGGCGTCTGCGGCGGCTGCGCCATCCAGCACTGGGCGACCGAACCCTATCAGCAATGGAAGCGCAACATCGTCGTCGAGACCTTGCGCGCAACGAAGGTCGATTGCGAGGTCGCCGATCTGATCGACGCCCACGGCGCCGGCCGGCGCCGCGCCACCTTCCACGCGCGGATGGGCACCCACGAGATCCTCAGGGTGGGCTTCTCGGCGACCGGCAGCCACGACATCGTTCCGATCGACCGCTGCCCGATCCTCGACCCTGCCCTGGATGGCGCGCTGGAAGCCGCATGGGCGTTGGCCGAAGCGCTGAAGCCGACCGGCAAGCCGCTCGACATCCAGGCGACCGCCACCCGCAACGGCCTGGACATCGATGTCCGCGGCTCCGGGCCGCTGCCGCCGGCGCGCGTTGCGGCGCTGTCGCGCCTCGCCGAGCAGCACCGCCTGGCGCGGCTGACGCGCCATGGCGAGCTGGTGCTGATGCGCAATGCGCCGACCGTGACCATGGGCATGGCGCAGGTGACCTTGCCGCCGGGCTCGTTCCTGCAGGCCACCATGCAGGGCGAGGAGACGCTGGCCCAGCTGGTGCTGGAGCGCACGGCCAAGGCCAAGCACGTCGCCGACCTGTTCTGCGGCGTCGGGCCCTTCGCGCTGCGGCTGGCGGCACGCGCGCGCGTCACCGCGATGGACAATGACGCGGGCTCGATCGCAGCGCTGCAGAAGGCCGCCGGCAGCCCCGGTCTCAAGCCGATCAAGGCCGAGGCCCGCGACCTGTTCCGGCGTCCCTTGATGCCACCGGAGCTGCGCGACATCGACGCCGTCGTGTTCGACCCGCCACGCCAGGGCGCGCAGGCGCAGGCCAAGCAGCTCGCCGCCAGCAAGGTGCCGGTGATCGTCGCGGTGTCCTGCAATGTCACGACCTTCGCGCGCGACATGCGCCTGCTGATCGACGGCGGCTACAAGCTCGAGACGGTGGTGCCCGTCGACCAGTTCCGCCACACGCCGCATGTCGAGCTGGTGGCGAGATTGGTGCGGTGAGCTGATCGCCTTCCACTGCGTCATTGCGAGCGGCAGCAATCCAGGCTTCCGTCTTGGATCGCGTCGCTTCGCTCGCGATGACGAGGGCACGTTCTACCTGATCACGTTGACCTTCACCGGCGCGACGCCGGTGTTGACCATGCCGAGCGCCTGGGCGGCCGAGTAGGACACGTCGACCACGCGCCCCTGCACGAACGGTCCGCGATCGTTGACGCGCACCACCACCGAACGTCCGGTCTTGACGTTGGTGACCTGCAGGCGGGTGCCGAATGGCAGGCTGCGATGCGCCGCCGTCAGCTCGGAGGGATTGAAGCGCTCGCCGCTCGCGGTCTTCTGACCTTCCGAATAGTAGCTGGCGAGACCCGACGACCCCGAGCGTGCCGGCGACGGGCTGGGCTCGGCCGGCCGCACGCGGACCACCGACTCCGGCGCCTTCTCGGCCCGCTGGATCGTGGGCCGGACTTCGACCTCGACCGCGGCCTGCCTGGTCGGCGGCGACAGGCGCGCCTGCCGGACAGCCGAGGATTGCGCGCAGGCGGCGAGCGACGCCGCGGCGGCCAACACGAGCGTGGCGGTCACCAGCTTGCGGGCAGATCCCGCGATGTCGCCGGGGACCAATGAGCAGCGCGCGGTGCGCTGCGCGGGACCTGCTGTCCGATCGGTGATACGCATGTTCTGTGCGCCTCTGCCTCACCCCTTTTATGGTCGCGGCCCAATCGCGGCGGCACCATGGCAAAAGTGAACCTCGACCATCTGCAACTCCTGGTTTTTGGACCAAGTGTGGCCTCGATGTCACAGATTCGGCGGATCGATGACGGAGCGAGATTTTCCACAGCAGATCGGCCTACCTTTGCAAGCCGCGCAAGGAGAGCAGCCTCATGCAGGACGAGCGGATGCTCACGCGCATCGTCGCCAGCCTCGCCGGATGCCCCGGACTGGGCGCGATCGCACTCGGCGGATCGCGCGCGCGGGGCACGGCGCACGCCGCGTCGGACTACGATATCGGGGTGTATGTCGCGCCGGGTCATCGGCTCGATACCAATGCGTTGCGCGAGGCCATCGCGCCGCTGCTCGATGCCCCGCAACAGACCGAGCTGACGGAGGTCGGCGGCTGGGGCCGCTGGATCGTGGGCGGCGGCTGGCTGCGGATCGCGGGCCACAAGGTCGACCTGCTCTATCGCGAGATCGACGCCGTCGGCCGGGTGATCGCCGACTGTAGCGACGGGCGGATCGAAATCGATTACCAGCCGGGTCATCCGCACGGCTTCGTCTCGGCGATCTGGATGGGCGAGGTCGCGCTGTGCCGCGTGCTACATGATCCGGCACAAGTGCTTGCCGATTTGAAATCACGCTGCGCGCTTTATCCGCGCCCGCTGCGTGATGCGCTGCTCGGTCGCTTCCGATGGGAGATCACGTTCAGCATCGACAATGCGGCGCTGGCCGTCTCGCGTGGCGATGACACGCACATGGCAGGATGCGCGTATCGCGCGCTCGCCTGCCTGGCACAGGTGCTGTTTGCCATCAACGCCCGCTACCTGATCAATGAAAAAGCAGCGCTCACGGAGGCGGCCCACTTCCCGATCGCCCCTGCCGGTCTGCAGGCACGCGTGCAGTCCGTGTGGCAGGCGATCGGCTGCAGCCAATTCGGGGATGCGATCGAGGCCTTGAAGGCGCTCGACGCCGACCTTACGCAAATCATGCGGGCGGCTTGTGAGAGCGGCTGAAGCCCGGCCCCAGCCCGCGTCCTCGCCGAGGCGCGATCAGCGTGATCACCGGCCCCAGCGGTCCTGCCAGATCTTCTCGCCGATCAGGCAGGACACCCGCGGCTCCTTGTTGGCATCGTCGGCGACCGGCACGATCTTGGCCGGCGGCGTCCGTCCGGCGACCTCCAGCAGCAGCTTGGTGCGGATGGCCTCCTTGAATTCGTCGCGGCTCTTGATCGTCACCACGAACGAGCCGCGACCACCGGTCACGCAATCCTTGTAGTAGAGGTCGAGATTCTCAATATCCATCGTCGAGTAGGACGGCTCCTTGACCATGATCGGCAGGCCGTTGATCGTGATGCCCTTGGCCACGGCCTCATCGCGCGCCATCGTCACCGGCGAAGGACCGTTGTTGTTTGGACCGTCGCCGGAGATGTCGATCACGCGACGCAGGCCGCGATAGGGATTTTCGTCGAACAGCGGCATCGCGAAGTAGATCGCGCCCGAGATCGATGTGCGCGAGGCGCGGCGGATCGGCGTCTTCATGATCTCGGCGGCGACCGCATCGGCGCTTTCCGGGCCGTCGATCAGGCGCCAGGGAATGATGATCTTCTGATCGCTCGAAGCGGCCCATTCAAAATAGGTGACGGCGATGCGGCCATGCACGCCGTTCTTCAGAGCCTGCAGGAATTCGCGCGAGCTGAGCGCTTGCGCATAGCCTTCACGCTGGATCGCGAGCTCGTCGAGATCCATCGAGTAGGACACGTCGACGGCGAGGATCAGCTCGACATCGACGGAGGCTTCCTTGTCGCTCAGTTGCTGCGCCGCCTGGGCGCCGGGCGCCGCCGCGACGCTGGCCACGTCGCCGCCGGCCAAGGCGCCCGCCAGACACGCCACCCCGATCGAGATCCACCAGCGCATAAGCTGCCCTCCAATCGCGTCATATAATGGTGACACGCAATCCGCGGTCAGCAAAGCAGGAACGCACGCCTCCATTCACTTTCCAGTTAGTCCCCGGCGACCTGCCCGGATGTTGGTCAGGCACGGAGCCGCGCGCGTTGCGCGACGACGGCATGCAGCCCGTGGTTTCCCGGAGAGACCGAAGGCTGTATTGTGGCGGCTCCGCCGCATCAGGAACACACGGGCGCGCCGCACATGAACGACGCCGTTACCAAGCCGAAGACGAAGGTCCGTACCAAGGTCGAGCAGCCGCGGCTCTACAAGGTCATCCTGGTCAATGACGACTTCACGCCGCGCGATTTCGTGGTGATGATCCTGAAGTCGGAATTCCGCATGACCGAGGACCAGGCCTACAAGGTGATGATCACGGCCCATAAGCTCGGCGTCTGCGTAGTGGCCGTGTTCACCAAGGACGTCGCCGAGACCAAGGCGACGCGCGCGACCGATGCCGGCCGTGCCAAGGGCTATCCGCTGCTGTTCACCACCGAGCCTGAGACATAGACCGAAGAACTAATCCTCCTCGTGAAGCCCGAACACGCGCTGCTCGGTCGCAAGGCCGGCGATGGGGAATGCGCCGAGATCGGTCCATGGCTCGGCACAGGCCCCGGCGAACGTCTCCGAGGCGACCACGGTGCGCGCCAGTCGCGCGGCGATCTTCTCCAGCCGGGCCGCGAGATTGACGGCCGGCCCGATGCAGGTGAAATCGAGCCGGTTGCCGCCGCCGATATTGCCGTACAGCACCTCTCCGACATGCAGCGCCACGCCGAAGCGGAAGCGCTCGCGCGCATCGCCGCTCACGTACTCCAGGGCGTGGACACGACTGCGCGCGGCGCGCGCCGCTGCAAGCACGCGGCTGCAGACCTCCGCGGGGTCGCCATCCTGCGCCGCGATCGGAAACACCGCGAGCAGGCCATCGCCCATGAACTTCAGCACCTCGCCGCCCTGCGCGCGGATCGCCTCCACCTGGCAATCGAAATAGAGGTTGAGGATGTCGACCACGGTCTCGGCCGGCAGCCGGTCCGACAACGGCGTGAAGCCGCGCAGGTCGGACAGCCAGATCGCGGCATGCATCGTATCGGTGTGGCCGCGGCGGATCTGGCCGCCCAGAATGCGGGCGCCGGCGCTGTTGCCGACATAGGTGTCGAGCAGCATCGAGGCGATGCGGCGCAAGCCGATGATTTCGATGTAGCGCGACAATGCCGGGATCACCGCGCGGATCGCGTCGGCCTGCGCGTCGGTGAAGCCGCCGGGCGCCTTGGTCGTCCAGCTCGTCGCATGCACCTCCCCGTCGAGGAAGGTCACCGGCAGCGCCAGATAGTCGGTGATGCCCTCGGCGCGCAGGTCCATCAGGATCGGGTAGCGCTCGGCGGCCGGTGACTGCGGATCGGCCCGGAACGCCACGCCCTGGCGCACCACCACCGCGAGCGGGCTGTCCCAATAGGTCGGCGAGTCCTGGAAGCCGTAGTCGACGCTGCCGATCTCGACCTCGCCTCCCTGCCGCCAGACGAAGCTGCGGCCGAAGATTTCCGGATGCAGCGTGCGGACGAAAACGCCGGCGCGCCACAGGGGAACGCCGAGCGCGACGAGGCGTCCGCAGGCCTCGGACATGGTCTGGCTCGGCTGTTCCGACGACCGGGCGCCGTCGATGAGCCAGTTGATCAGCGCAGTCAGGCTCGATGGGTCCATCGACAAAGACTAGGTCAGCGCGAACACCTAGGGTAGCCCACGCAGCGCCTCTCGGCTGCCCCTCAACCGACCTGGCCGCGATGGCGCAGCAGATGATCGGCGAGCACGCAGGCCATCATCGCCTCGCCGACCGGCACGGCGCGGATGCCGACACAGGGGTCGTGACGGCCCTTGGTCAGAATCTCGGTCTCGTGGCCGGCGCGATCGACGGTCTGGCGCGGGGTGAGGATCGACGAGGTCGGCTTGACCGCGAAGCGCACCACGATCGGCTGCCCGGTGGCGATGCCGCCGAGAATGCCGCCGGCATTGTTGGAGAGAAAGCGCGTGCCGTCATTGGCCGAGCGCATCTCGTCGGCGTTCTCCTCGCCGGTCAGCTCGGCCGCCGCGAAGCCGGCGCCAATCTCGACACCCTTGACCGCGTTGATGCTCATCATCGCCGCCGCAAGATCCGCATCGAGCTTGCCGTAGAGCGGCGCGCCGAGTCCGGCCGGCACGCCCTCGGCGGTGATCTCCAGCACCGCGCCGATCGAGGAGCCGGATTTGCGGATGCCGTCGAGATAATCCTCGAAGAACGCCGCTTTGTCCTTGTCGGGGCAGAAGAACGGGTTGCGAGCGATCTCGTCCCAGTCCCACTTGGCGCGATCGATCTTGTGCGGCCCCATCTGCACCAGCGCGCCGCGCACCTTGACGCCCGCCAGGATCTTGCGCGCGATCGCACCCGCCGCAACGCGCGTGGCGGTCTCGCGCGCCGAGGAACGGCCGCCGCCGCGGTAATCGCGCAGGCCATATTTGGCCTCATAGGTGAAGTCGGCATGGCCCGGGCGGAACTTGTCCTTGATCTCGGAATAGTCCTTCGAGCGCTGGTCGGTGTTCTCGATCAAGAGCGCAATCGGCGTGCCCGTGGTGACCTGCGCGCCGGTGTCGGGATCGGGCATCACGCCGGACAGGATCTTCACCTGGTCCGGCTCCTGGCGCTGGGTGGTGAAGCGCGACTGGCCGGGACGGCGGCGGTCGAGATCGACCTGGATCTCCGCAGGCTCCAGCGGAATGCGCGGCGGACAGCCGTCCACCACGCAGCCGATGGCCACGCCATGGCTCTCGCCGAAGGTGGTGACGCGGAACATGTGGCCGAAGGTGTTGAAGGACATGAGTTGATCACCCGATCGGGAAAACCGTCATTCCGGGATGAAGCCCGGGATCGCGAGGTTCCGGCTTCGCCTCTGCAAGGCGTCCCGGACTGACGGGACAAGCTAACTGAACTTCTCGACGCCGTCCTCGCCGAACACATACACCGCGCCCTGCTGGATCGGCAGGTCTACGGCGCGGTTCGGCGTTTCGAAGCCGAGCGCGACCATCAGCGCCCGCGCCGTGCCGCCATGGGCGACGGCGACGATATCGCCGGTGAGCTGATCATACCAGTCGCGCACGCGGCGCTCGACATCGGCATAGGTCTCGCCGCCCTCCGGCGCCAGCGTCCACTTTTCGGTCAGCCGCTTGGCGTAGAAAACCGGATCGGCGGCCTGCATTTCCGGCAGGGTCGCGCCCTCCCATTTGCCATAGCCGATCTCGCGCAGCCGCGCATCGAGCGCGTAATCCTCGACCGGCAGCTGCAAGGTCCCGCGCACCAGTTCCATGGTGGCGCGGGCACGGCTGAGCGGGCTCGCGACGTAAGGCAGCCGTGCCGCGTCATGGCCGTTGCGCGCGACCAGCTGGCTAAGGATGTTGCCGGCCTGCACGGCCTGGACCCGGCCGAGCGCGTTGAGCGGAATGTCCTGCGTGCCTTGCAGGCGGCCGAGCGCATTCCATTCCGTCTCGCCGTGGCGGATGTAGTAGATCGTGGGCCGGGGCATTGCGGTTGAAACGCTACTCCTTGGCGCCGACGGAATTGCTGAGCGAGATGTCGGGCGCCTCCGGCCGCTTCATGCCGACGACGTGATAGCCGGAATCGACGTGGTGCACCTCGCCGGTGACGCCGCGCGACAGGTCGGACAACAGATACAGCGCGCTGTCGCCGACCTCCTCGATGGTCACGGTCCGGCGCAGCGGGGCGTTGTACTCGTTCCACTTCAGAATATAGCGGAAGTCGCCGATGCCGGACGCGGCCAGCGTCTTGATGGGGCCTGCCGAGATCGCGTTGACGCGGATGTTCTTCTCGCCGAGATCGGCGGCGAGATAGCGCACGCTGGCCTCCAGCGCCGCCTTGGCGACACCCATGACGTTGTAGTGCGGCATCCATTTCTCGGCGCCGTAATAGGTCAAGGTGATGATCGAGCCGCCGTCGGTCATCAGCTTCTCGGCGCGCTGCGCGATCGCGGTCAGCGAGTAGCAGCTGATCAGCATGCTCTTGGAGAAATTGTCCTGCGTGGTCTCGATGTAGCGGCCGTCGAGCTGGTCCTTGTCGGAGAAGGCGATCGCGTGGACGACGAAATCGATCTTGCCCCACTTCTCCTTCAGGACGTCGAACACCGCATCGATGGTCGTGGGATCGGTGACGTCGCAATGGCCGAGCACAATGCCGCCGAGCTCGGCGGCGAGCGGCTCGACCCGCTTCTTCAGCGCGTCGCCCTGATAGGTGAGCGCGATCTCAGCTCCGGCCGCGCGCGCCGCCTTGGCGATGCCCCAGGCGATCGAGCGGTTGTTGGCCACGCCGAGAACCACTCCGCGCTTGCCCTGCATCAAACCTGAAATCTGCGCCATGCGGCTTCCCATAGAACTGATTATTAACTGTGGACGTACACCACCGGTCTGGCCCGGTACAGCCCCATTCCGCCCACTCTGTGGCAAACTGCAGGCAGTGGTCGGCCCGCACCGGAATAGGCCCGCCACTGCGGTGTTATGATCGGTGCAAGGGGGTGGTTGCGGCCCACCCTTGTCCCAGCAGCGAACGGCCGCAGGACATTCCATGAGCGCGTTCCGCCAGAGCGTCGAGGCCATGATTCCGGCACTGCGCCGCTATGCGCGGGCGCTGGCGCGCGACATGGACGCGGCCGACGACCTCGTCCAGGACACTCTGGTGCGCGCGCTCCGGTCGGAACGGCTGTTCCTCGGCGGCGACATCAGGAGCTGGCTGTACACGATCCTGACCAACCTCAACAAGAACCGCCGGCGCTCGCTGGCCCGCCGGCCGCTGCTCATGCCGCTCCAGGACGACAACCCCGACGCTAGCGGCACCGAGGCGGAGGGCCGCGATATCGAACGCGCGCTGGCGACGCTCGTCGAGGAGCAGCGCGCCGTGCTGCTGCTCGTCGTCCTGGAGGGGATGAGCTATCGCGAGGTGGCCGACATCCAGGGCGTGCCGATCGGAACCGTGATGTCCCGCCTCGCCCGGGCCCGCGCCCATGTCCGCGCCGTGATCGAAGGTGAACGGCCGGCCCTGCGGAGGGTGAAATGACCCGACGATCCACCGCACAAAAGCCGCGCCGGCGCGCTGGCCTGCCGCGCGCAAGGGCTGTCGCGCCGCGCGACTGCACGACTGCAACGAGATCCAGATCATGACCGATCCGACGATTCCCGTCACCGAGGACGAACTGCACGCCTATGTCGACGATGAGCTGCCGGCCGAACGCCGCGGCGACGTCGAGAGCTGGCTGGCGGCTCACCCGGCCGACGCCGAGCGCGTGGCCGCTTGGCGCCGGATGGCCGAGGCGCTGCATGCCCGCTACGACACGGTGGCGAACGAGCCGGTGCCGCCGCGCCTCGATCTGGAACGGCTGGATCGCAAGCCGCGGCGCTGGATCCTCGGCGCGGCCGCGGCCAGCCTCGCCGCTTTCCTGGCCGGCGGCGCGGCCGGCTGGGTCGCGCATGGCGCCGCGTCATCGCCAGCCTTGTTGCAGAATGTGACCGGCGAGGCGCTCGACGCGCATCGGCTCTATGTCGTCGAGGTCCGCCATCCGGTCGAGGTCCCCGGGGACGAGAAGGCCCATCTGCAGCAATGGCTGACGCGGCGCTGTGGCCGAACCGTGCAGGCACCGGAGCTGGAGGCCACGGGACTCAAGCTGGTGGGCGGACGGCTGCTGCCCGGTCCGACCGGCCCGGCCTCGTTCCTGATGTATGAGAGCGCGTCCGGCGAGCGCTTCACCGTCTACGCCACCAAGACCGCGATCGAGGCGGCCCAGATGCGCTATACGACCCAGGACAATGCCGCGGCGCTGTCCTGGGCGGAGCGCGGCGTCGGCTATGTCGTCACCGGAGGAACCGACCGCACCCGTCTCACCCAGGTTGCGCGCCTTGTTTATGACCAGGCTGAACGGTCGGGCGGATAGCGCCCGATGGCGCAGAAGCGGACGAAGCTCACCACGGCCGCGCGCTTTTTCGCTGGGCTTGCAGGCGCTTGAGCCGACCGCCGAGATCGCGGCTGGCGCCGCAGGAGGCCGCGCTTCGGGGCGCCGGACCCGCACGCAAGCGGCGAGACCCCAATTCGGTCACTGAAAATCTGGAATCAGGCCACCAGCCGGTCTCAATATCGCGCCAAACATTCACGAAAAAATGAGAAGTGTTCGATCCGCCGATCGACACACCAGCGGCCTCGATCGGGGTTTTGTACCGCGCTGGTCCCCCTTTCGAGGCCGCACTTTCTCCTCATCGCTTCACAGCCCGCCGGCAACGCGCAGCCTCACGAGAGGTTGCTGCGCGGATTGTAGGGATGGCGGTCGCGCCACTTGGTCATCAGCGCCTCCAGCTCGGAATCATTGCCGTCCGGCAGCACGATGCGCGTGGTGACGAACAGGTCCCCCATCGAGCCGTCGCCCTTGGGCAGGCCCTTGCCCTTGAGCCGGAACGTCCGGCCGCTCGAGGTGTTCTTGGGGATCGACAGTTCGACCGCGCTGCCGAGCGTCGGCGCGCGGACCTTGGCGCCCAGCACCGCCTCGTAGAGCGTGATCGGCAAATCCAGCCTGATGTCGCTGCCCTCGACCTTAAAGAAGGGATGCGGTGCAACCTGGATCGTGATCAGGAGGTCGCCGGGCCGGTGTCCCGGCGCACTCTCGCCCTGCCCCTTCAGCCGGATCTGCTGACCAGCGGTCACGCCGGCGGGGACCTTGACGTTGAGCTCCTTGCCCGAGGGCAGCCGCACCCGCTTCTCGCCGCCCTTGACGGACTCCTCGAGCGTCACCGACATCGCCACCTTCAGGTCGAGGTCGAGACCGACGCCGCCGGTATCGAACTCGAACGGGCTGCCGCCGCCGGCCCGGGCACCACGAGCGCCCGCACCGCCGAACATGCTGTTCAGGATGTCCTCGAAACCGCCGCCGCCGCCAAAGCCGGGGCCGCCCCCGCCACTGCGGAAGGTGTAGCTTTCGAAGCCCCCCGGCCCGCCCCGACCGGCACCGCCGCCCGGGAAGCCCTGGAAGCGCGGCTTGCCCTCGGCGTCGATCTCCCCGCGATCGAACTGCTTGCGCTTTTCCTCATCGCCCAGGATCTCGTTGGCCGTATTGAGCTCGGCAAACCTCGCCGATGCCTTCGGGTCATCCTTGTTGCTGTCGGGATGGTGCTTCTTGGCGAGCTTGCGATAGGCGCTCTTGATGGCCGCAGCGCTGGCGCTTCGCGGCACCCCCAAGACCTCATAGGGGTCACGCATCCGTCACGTCTCCTTACAGAAAATGAGATATTAACCTATGGGCTCCCCGCCCGCTTTGCATTTCATCTGGTGAGTCCGTTGTATTTTTGCAACGGGTTCCAGAGCCCTTCTCCTAGCTTTGCTGCCAGGGTTTGAGCGCGCGGATATCCCAGCGCCCCCGCTCGATCCGGCACGCCGAGCCCTGCAGCCAACGCTCGGTCTTGCCATTGACGTAGCTCGCCAGAAAGTCGCGGCACGTCCGGCCATCGTCGCCGGTATAGGTCTTGGCAATCGGCGTCACCGAGCCGCGGGCGCCGGTCTGCGGATTTTGCCAGGGCTGGCTGGAGTCCTTGTCGCCCTTGGTCAGCACATCGGACGCCGCGTTGCGGGCGAAAGCGAGATCAGCTTCGGTCGGCTCGCGCTCCGGCGCCGGCCTGATCGCGCTCGTGATCTCCGCCTCCTCCATCTTGGCAAAGGCTGATTCGGGGCGCGACAGGCTGCAGCCACCGCCGGACAGTCCGATTAGAATGAGTGTCAAAGCGGCGCCAGCATGACCAATCGCGGATAGGCCAAGCCGGACCGATGTCCTATATAGGGCCGTAACGACATGGACGTGCGTGCGCCTGGCCGCCGGTGAACGCAAAACTCGGACTCCCCATACTCATGACCGACCCCACGAGCATCAAACACCAGACAACCTTAACATCCGGTACATCGGCCGATTTTACCCAGGCCAGCGAACCGTTTGCCCTGTTTGCCGAGTGGTTCAGCGAGGCCAGCAAGAGTGAGCTGAACGATCCGAATGCGATGGCGCTGGCGACGGTCGACGACAGCGGGCTGCCCGATGTGCGCATGGTGCTGATGAAGGGCTATGACGAGGACGGCTTCGTGTTCTACAGCCACAAGGCCAGCCAGAAGGGCCAGGAGCTCGCCGGCAATCCGAAGGCCGCGCTGCTGTTTCACTGGAAGTCGCTGCGCCGGCAGGTGCGCATCCGTGGCTTGGTGACGCCCGTGACCGACGTCGAGGCCGACGCTTATTTCGCGACGAGGCCGAAGCAGGCGCAGCTCGGTGCCTGGGCCAGCAAACAGTCGCAGCCGCTGGAAAGCCGTTTCGCCTTCGAGCAGGCGATCGCCAAAGTCGCTGCGCAATACATCATCGGCGAGGTCCCGCGGCCGCCGGGTTGGAGCGGCTGGCGCATTACCCCGGTGCGCATGGAGTTCTGGCACGACAGGCCATTCCGTCTGCACGACCGCATCGAATTCCGGCGCGACGCGGGCGGCCAGCCGTGGACAAAGGTGAGGATGTATCCGTAGCGGCGCGCGTTCAGGCCCGCACGCCTCCGCTCCTGCCAGCAATAATTGCCATCCGAATTCGATGCGCATGAATCGCGCACCGAACACCCAACCATTGTGGTAAACTGATCCCGCGTGGATCGTGAAAGACCCTGTTCATGCCGACCTCCTCGTCCAACCAACCGCGGCGCACGATGCTGCTGACCGGCGCCAGCCGCGGCATCGGCCATGCTACCGTGATCCGCTTCTCGTCAGCCGGCTGGCGCGTCCTCACCTGTTCGCGGCATCCCTTCCCGGAGGAATGCCCCTGGGGCGCCGGCCCCGAGGACCACGTCCAGGTCGACCTCTCCGACCCGCAGGACACGCTGCGCGCCATCGCCGAGATCAAGCAGCGGATCGATGGTGGCGAGCTTCACGCGTTGGTCAACAACGCGGCGATCTCACCAAAGGGCGCGGGCGGCGCCCGGCTCGGCACCGTCGACACCGACCTCGACACCTGGAATCACGTTTTCCGTGTCAACTTCTTCGCGCCCATCATGATGGCGCGCGGCCTGATCAACGAGCTCAAGGCGGCCAAGGGCTCGGTGGTCAACGTCACGTCGATCGCCGGCTCGCGGGTGCATCCGTTTGCAGGCGCGGCCTACGCCACCTCCAAGGCGGCGCTGGCGGCGCTGACCCGCGAGATGGCGTCGGATTTCGGCCGGGTCGGCGTGCGCGTCAACTCGATCGCCCCCGGCGAGATCGACACCTCGATCCTGTCGCCGGGCACCGAGAAGATCGTGAAGGAGCAGATCCCGATGCAGCGCCTCGGCACGCCGGACGAAGTGGCCAAGATCATCTACGTGCTCTGCAGCGAGACCAGTTCCTACGTGAACGGTGCCGAGATCCACATCAATGGCGGCCAGCACGTCTGAGGCGAGCCGCTAAACCGGACCTGAGACCCGCCTCTGACTTGGTTCACGCCGGCTTTCAGCTCACGACGAAACCAGGGGCAACCCGCGAAGTTGCGATTAACGCCGGCTGGATCATGATGCGTTCCACAGAAACGCATCATGATCTTATTTCTTGTTCGAGCATGATCTTCTCGGAAGATCTGTTTCTTCTTTTCAGAACGACACTCGGGAAGACGGGTGCAAACGATCGCACTACAAACAAATAGCGCCCCCGGAAGGGAGCGCTGTCGATCTTGCATACCTGATTTCAGATCACCGGCTGCCGTGTCGAATGACCACGCGCACCGAGAACGTCGGTTCAGCCTTCGCACACCAGGTTGCGGAGAATCTGCGCGGCGCGCCAGCGCAGACGGGCGGATTCGACGTTGAGCGCGCTGGAGCAATCATCATCGCGCTCGTCCTCCTCGAGCTCGGCGCCGCAATAGCGGCAGGTGCGCGGCGACAGCGCGCGAGCCACGACGGTACCGGCGCGGCCGCGCTGATAGCTCGCGAGCTCGACCACGTTGTTTGATGCCGTTATGCGTTTTTCAACCATTGCCGCCTCTTGGCCATGGACGCGATCAACACGCCCCTCAAGCTCTGTCTCGCAGGCCACGCGCCGAAGCGCTCTTTGGTGGTCCTGATGAGCAGGTTTTATCGCAGAGAAGTTTCGATCAAACGTTCAGCGTTCCCGTCAAATTTTACCTGAGGAATTGAGGCGGCTTTGCAGCGGCGTTGCAACCGGCCTAACAAGTATTTCCAGTCAATACCGCGTCCGACTCATGCCGTGCATAGCGGCATGCCGGTGACGCCCTTCGATGAGCCACATCACTAACAACTGACGGCACCGGCGCGTGAGCAAGGCAAGAATTGCCGAGCATGATGCAGCCACGTCAAGTCAGATGAGACGGCGACCGTGGCGCCGATCTGCGGTGCGCTCAGTCAGAGCCACTTCTTCAGTTTGAAGATGTAGTACGGCACGATCGCGCAGATCAGCATCAGCACCAGCGCCATCGGATAGCCGTGCGCCCATTCGAGCTCCGGCATGCTCTTGAAATTCATGCCGTAGATCGATGCGATCAAGGTGGGCGGCATCAGCACCACGGCCATGACGGAGAACAGCTTGATGATGTTGTTCTGCTCGAGATTGACGACGCCGAGCATTGCATCCAGCACGAAGGTGATCTTGCCGGCGAGATAGGACGCATGATCAGTCAGCGAGGCAACGTCGCGCTGCATGGTCTTGAGCTGCTCGCGCATGTCCTTTGACCATTTCACGCCTTCGACCACCGCCGACAGGAAAGTGACAAGGCGCCCGATGGAGACCAGACTTTCGCGCACCTTCGAGGTGAGGTCTCCCTTGCGGCCGATCGCGATCAGGATCTGCGAATATTGCTTGGCGTGGCCGTGCCGCTCATTGTTCGGCTCGAAGATCTCGTGGCTGACCTGATCGATGTCGGCGCCGACCCGCTCGAGGATGTCGGCGCAGCGGTCGATCACCGCATCGAGCAATTCCATCAGCACCATCTCGCCGGTGATCCCCGGCGCGCAGCTGCGGGCGAGCTTGGCCTCGACCACCGCGAACGGCCGCGGCTGGTCGTAGCGCACCGTCACCAGGCGGTGCCCCGCCAGGATGAACGTCACCGCCGTGGTCCTCGGCATGTCGGTGTCGGAGTGACACATCAGCGTCGCGGTCATGTAGCGGGCGCCGTTCTCGATATAGAGCCGGCTGGAGATCTCGATCTCCTGCATGTCCCTCCCGGGTCGGCACGGCGATTCCGGCCAATTGCTCGACCGCGCGGTCCTCGGCGCTGCTCGGATTCACCAGGTCGACCCAGACCGCATTGTCAGGCAGAGCCGAAGGATCGGTGACCGCCGCCTTCTTCAGCGAGGACTCGGACGGGACGAACACCGAGAACATGAAGAACTCCGAATCACGAAACGTGGTTTTGGGGGCTTAGCGGCGGGATGCTGCTGCCTTGTGACGCAGCTTGCCGTTACGGTCCATCGCCCTTTTTCGCAAACGCTCGTTTGCATCTGCTCAGGAACAGGGCAGACCGTGCCATCCGGAGCACAGTTGGGGATTGCCGGCAGCATTTTTGCGGCAAAAAGGCAACAATCGCGGCGCTGCAGCGCGGAGTGTGCGTGTATCGGCTGGAGTCGAGGCCAATTTTGACGATAATGGGACGCATGGAATCACGCTGCGGTGGCACCGCCGTGCCCTTGCAACGTCAATTGTCAACTTGGAAAATCGGTGACATGTCGCTGAAGGTGAAACTTGGACTCTTGGCCGCGGGCCTGATGTTGTCGGGCTGCATGCAGGCTACGACCTATGAGGCGACCAACACCCAGGCTTTCAAGCCGAAGGACAAGGAACTTCTGTCGAAGATCCGCTACGCCAATACGCCGGTGGCCGAACCCTATCGGCGCGCGATCGTCGACTATCACCGCAAGGAAGCCCCGGGCTCCATCGTCGTCGATTCGGACAGCCACTACCTTTATTACGTGCTCGAGGGCGGCAAGGCGATTCGCTACGGCATCACCGTCGGCGAGGAGGCGATGGCCTGGTCGGGCATCGCCAAGGTCGGCGCCATGACCGAGTGGCCGGCTTGGCATCCGACCAAGAGCGAGATCGAGCGCCTGGGCGTGCCGACCTTCGTGGCTCCCGGCCCGGACAATCCGATGGGATCGCGCGCGATGTACCTTTATGCCAACGGCAAGGACACGCTGTTCCGCATCCACGGCACCAACCAGCCGGAATATATCGGCGCCTCGATCTCGTCGGGCTGCATCCGCCTGACCAATGAGGACGCGATCGACCTCTACAACCGGGTCAAGGTCGGCACCATTGTCGTGGTGCTGGATCCGAAGAAGGGCGATTCGCCCTACAAGCCGCAGATGGCACTGCAGGGCGGAGCAACCTTCGCCGCGATGCAGTAAGGCTACGGCGGCGGTCCACGACATCACAAAAGCCGAGAAACGCGTTTAGCACCCTTTCAAAGGCGCCGGTCCTCCGGCGCCTTTTTGTTTCGACCGCCCGTCACGACCGGCTCCGATGCTTTCTCTTGCCCGCCTTCGCAGGCGCGGGCTGGGGCGCTGGCGGGGGTGTCGCCGTCTCTGCCTCTTCGGCGTCCGCCGCGGCGGCATCGGCTGAGCCCGGCTCTGACGGCACCGCTCTCTGCGGCTCGGCGGGCGTTGCTCCACCAGCCGCTGCTCCGCGCGCAGGCTTGCCGACATTGCCCTCCTCGGCTCCCTCGGCCGTCTCCCGCGGCGGCGCCCCGTCGGGACGCACTGCCGGCATCAACGGCGCGATCTGCGGCAGCGGATCCAGTACGTCCCATTGGCAGATGCGATAATTGCTACGCCGCTCGGCGAGGTCGAGATGGATGTGGTCCTCGTGATACCAGTCGGAATCAGGCCCCAGCACGGTGGTGAAGCGCGTGCACACGGAATGCAGCACGGCCTCGCGCAGCTCCCGCGGCTGCGTCCGGTCGGTCAGCTCGAACAAGCGGCCGTCGGCCAGCCTGAAGCCACGCACATCGATCGCATTGGCGCGGCCATGTTCGGAGAGCTGGGCGCCGCTGACGCGGTTGCGGCCGCGACACTCATAGGCATCGAAATTATCCAGGACGGCGAGCGGGCTGCCGAGCGATTGCAGGAGGGGCACGACATCGGAGCGGACCCAGGACGCGATCGCCGACGCCATCGGACAGCGCATGACGGCCGCAGGCGTCACGGCCACCCGCCGCTTGTCCGGCAGCACCACGGCTTCCAGGCGCACCAGATCGTCGCCACCGCAAGCCCCCGGTCCCTTGATCGGCGGAATTGATGGCGCCACCGCGATCTCCTCGGTCAAAGCGAGGCGGCAGGCCGATGGCTGCGGCACCTGCGGGGCCCTGGGATCGGCGTTGGCGTCGGGCTTGGCTTTCGACTTGGCGTCGGTCCCGGCCTCGTTCCCAGCGTTCTCCTGCGCCTGCCGCGCAGCTCCCGGCTCGCCCTTTGCCGCGGCGGGCTCCCTGTCAGTCCCGGTCGAATCAGCTGCCGCAGCGCCGGCCCGGACACGCGGCGGCGCTGCTTCGGGGCGCGGCTGCGGCAGCGGCACCGTCGCCATCGCGGGCTCATTCCGCGACGGCCCGGGTACGGCATGGGGGTGGCCCGCCTCGCGCGACCTTGCGGCCGCCGGCGCGGCAGCCATGAGCCAGCTCAATGCAATCACCGCCAGCGCCGCGCTAACCATCGGCCCCTGCGCGACGTCGTGGCCCGCACAAGGCCATTTGCGCGCGCCGCGGCGCGCGCTAAAATTCACGGAACAGACCAAAAGACCCTCGCTGTCCTAAAGCGAATACCACCGGAGGAACGACCTGATGCTTGGTTTGATGCAAGACTGGCCCCTGCTTTGTCACCGGATCATCGAACATGCGGCGACAATCCACGGCTCCCAGGAGGTCGTGACGCGCTCTGTCGAAGGTCCCATCGTTCGCACCACCTACGGCGAGATCCACAAGCGCGCCCTCAAGGTTTCACAGCAGCTGACGCGTCATGGCATCAAGCTGGGCGATCGCGTTGCCACCATTGCCTGGAATACCGGCCGCCATCTCGAGGTCTGGTACGGCATCATGGGAATCGGCGCGATCTGCCACACCGTCAATCCAAGGCTGTTTCCTGAGCAGATCGCCTGGATCATCAACCACGCCCAGGACAGAGTCGTCATCACCGACCTGACCTTCGTGCCGCTGCTGGAGAAGCTTGCCGACAAGCTGCCCAGCGTCGAGCGCTACGTCGTGCTGACCGATGCGGCGCACATGCCGCAAACGACGCTGAAGAACGCGGTCGCCTACGAATCCTGGATCGGCGAGGCCGATGGCGACTTCGCCTGGGGCACGTTCGACGAGAACACCGCGGCGGCGATGTGCTACACGTCCGGCACCACGGGTGACCCGAAGGGGGTGCTGTATTCGCATCGCTCCAACGTGCTGCATGCGTTGATGGCCAATTCCAGGGATTCGCTCGGCACCTCGGCCGCAGACACAATGCTTCCGGTGGTTCCGCTGTTCCATGCCAACAGCTGGGGCATCGCATTCTCCGCGCCCTCGATGGGCACCAAGCTGGTGATGCCCGGTCCGAAGCTCGACGGCGCGTCCGTCTACGAGCTGCTCGATACCGAGAAGGTGACCTACACCGCGGGCGTGCCGACGGTGTGGCTCATGCTGCTGCAGCACATGCAGGCGCATAACCTCAAACTGCCGCATCTGAAGATGGTGGTGTGCGGCGGCTCGGCGATGCCGCGCTCGATGATCCAGGCGTTCCTCGACATGGGCATCGGCGTGCGCCACGCCTGGGGCATGACCGAGATGAGCCCGATCGGCACGCTCGCCACCTTGAAGCCGCCGTTCCTCGACGCCGAGGGCGACGCCAAGCTCGACGTGCTGCAGACCCAGGGCTTCCCGCCGTTCGGCGTCGAGATGAAGATCACCGACGATGCCGGCAAGGAGCTGCCCTGGGACGGCAAGACCTTCGGCCGGCTCAAGGTCTCCGGCCCCGCGGTGTCGAAGGCCTACTACAAGGTCGATACCAAGATCCTCGATGGCGAAGGCTTCTTCGACACCGGCGACGTCGCGACGATCGATCCTCACGGCTTCATGCGCATCACCGATCGCTCCAAGGACGTCATCAAATCCGGCGGCGAGTGGATCTCCTCGATCGATCTGGAGAACCTCGCGGTCGGCCATCCGGCCGTCGCGGAGGCGGCCGTGATCGGCGTCTATCACCCGAAATGGGACGAGCGGCCGCTGCTCATCGTGCAGCTCAAACAGGGCCAGACCGCCACGCGCGAGGACATCCTGAAATACATGGAAGGCAAGATCGCCAAATGGTGGATGCCCGATGACGTCGCCTTCGTCGACGGTATCCCGCACACCGCCACGGGCAAGATCCTGAAGACGGCCTTGCGCGACCAGTTCAAGGCCTATCGTTTCCCCAACGCGGCCGCTTGAACGCCCGATCATCGTTGAACGCGACCGGCGGCCTCTCCGACCAGAGAGGCCGCTTCTGCATTTGGGCGTTGGACAGCGGCATCGGCCTGAACCACCATTCCGACCGAACGTGAGGAGGAGATTCGACGGCCATCATGGGCACGAACGCGAACCAGCCGGGACCAGAATCGCCGAGGGCCACGTGGCGCGAGGTGCCCTCGACCGTGCTGACGCTGGGGCTGGTGTCACTCCTGATGGACATCTCCTCGGAGCTGGTGCACGCGCTGCTGCCGGTCTTTCTTGCAAGCGTGGTCGGCGCCAGCACCGTCACCATCGGGCTGATCGAAGGCGTCGCCGAGGCGACCGCAGCCATCACCAAGGTGTTTTCCGGCGCGCTGTCGGACCAGATCGGCAAGCGCAAGCTGCTGGTCGGGATCGGCTATGGGCTCGCCGCCCTGACCAAGCCGGTGTTTCCGCTCGCCAGCACGTCCGGGCAAATCCTCGCTGCGCGGTTCGTCGACCGCATTGGCAAGGGCATCCGCGAAGCGCCGCGGGATGCGCTCATCGCCGATGTAACCCCGGAGGGCATCCGCGGCGCGAGCTACGGCCTGCGCCAGTCGCTGGATACGATCGGCGCCTTCGCCGGTCCGCTGCTCGCAGTGGCACTGATGGCGCTCTACGACGACGATTTCCGCGCCGTGTTCTGGTGGTCGGCGCTTCCAGCCCTGCTTGCCGTGCTGCTGATCCTGTTCGGCGTTCATGAGCCGCGGACGAGCGCCCCCGAGCCGCGGCGCAATTGGCCGATCCATGCGCGCGAGCTGCGCCGGCTGCCTCGTGCCTATTGGATCGTGGTCGCGATCGGCGCGGTGTTCGCGCTGGCGCGCTTCAGCGAGGCCTTCCTGGTCCTCAAGGCACAGGCCGACGGTCTCGCTCTCTCCCTGATCCCGCTGGTCTACGTGCTGATGAACCTGATCTATGCCGGCGTTGCCATGCCCGCCGGCATCCTCTCCGACCGTATCGGCCGCAGCAATGTGCTCACCTGCGGCCTCGTCGTGCTGACGGCCGCCGACTTGACGCTGGCCTTCGTGCCCGGCCTCGTCGGAACCGCGGTCGGCGTTGCGCTCTGGGGCCTCTATCTGGGCCTGTCGCAGGGCCTGCTCTCCGCACTGGTCGCGGATACCGCGCCGCCCGAGCTGCGGGGCACCGGCTTCGGCCTGTTCAACCTCGTGACCGGCGGCGCGCTGCTCATGGCAAGCCTGCTCGCGGGTTGGCTGTGGCACGCCCATGGGCCGCAAGCGACGTTCATGGCCGGTGCGGGGTTCTCGCTTGCCACCCTCGTCTTGATGATGACGGCGCTGCGGACCCGTCCGGACCCGAGCGCCTGAATGCGGTATGCAGGGACCGTTCCCTTTGGCCAAACGCCCCTTGAATTTAGCGTATCCGCGTGGTCTCACACGGATGAACCGGCCGCCCGGCTTATCGCCAGCAGCGGCCCAACACGGCAGCTCCTGATACGATGGCCCGCAGGTTCCACGCTTCCTATCTCTCGGAGCCCGTCTCCAGCCTCGCGACCTGGACGCGCAATATGGCGGTGTTCTCCGTCGTCGCCGTGCTGGTTTCGATCCTGATCCTCCGTTTCGACTTCCTGGAGATGAAGCCCGCGCTGGCGACCTTCTTCGGAGCGCTGGGGCTGGCCGCGCTCTCGATCCTGCTCGGGCTCGCCGCCTTCGTCGCGATCTGGCGCAATGGCAGCCGCGGCATGAGCCGGGTGCTGCTGGCGTTCATGATCGATGCCGTGGTGCTCGCTTATCCGGCCTATCTCGCGCTTCAATATCGCAAGCTGCCCAAGATCTACGACATCACGACCGATCCGATCGACCCGCCGCGCTTCGAGGCGCTGGCGCCGCTGCGCAACGGCGACGGCACCAATACCGCGGTCTATGCCGGCCTCTATTCCGCCGAACAGCAGCGGACATTCTATCCCGATATCGAGCCGGTGCAGATCGAGCTGCCGCCCGACCGCGCTTATGCGATCGCGCTGAAGCTCGTCAACCGGCGCAAATGGTTCATCGTCGACGAGCGCGCGCCGCAGCCGCCGCGCCGGATCGGCCGTATCGAGGCCGTGGCGCGCACCCCCATCATGGGCTTCCGCGAGGACATCTCGATCCGTGTCCAGCCCGATGGCGACGAGTCCCGCATCGATGTGCGCTCCGCCTCGCGCTATTTCGATTCCGATCTCGGCAGCAACGCCGCGCGGGTCACCAAGCTGCTCGAGGACCTGTCGAGCGCCGGCGAGGCCGAGGCGCAGAAGCCGGTGAAGAAGGTCACGCCGCCGCCGGTGGCGGCGAAGGGCCAGGGCAATGCGAAGACAGTGAAGAAGTGAGGGGGCGAATGGCGAATAGGGAGTAGCGAATAGGGGGAATTCGGCGGCGCAGACGTTGCCCCCCTACTCCCTATTCGCTACTCCCTATTCGCTATACCAATCGATATGTCCCGCCGATCACCGGATCACCGTCTGTCGCGACGACACCGCGGGCGACGAGATCCTCCAGATGCGCAAGCACCGAATAGCCCGCTGCAGTGGTGAGCCGCGGATCGATCCCGATATAGATCGCGCGCACCATGGTCGGGATGTCCGCCTCGCCCTTCGCGAGGCGATGCAGGATCGAGGCCTCGCGCGCCTGGCGGTGCCGCATCAGGAAGCGCGTGTAGCGCGGCCCTTCCGGAATCTCGGGGCCATGGCCTGAAAAATACAGCTCCTCCGGACGGCCGGCGAGCCGCTCCAGTGACGCCATGTAGTCGACCATCGAACCATCGGGCGGCGCGACGATCGAAGTCGCCCAGCCCATCACGTGGTCGCCCACGAAGATGGTGCTGCGCCCGGTCCAGGCGAAAGCGAGATGGTTGGCGGTATGGCCGGGCGTGGCCACGGCTTCCAATTGCCAGCCGTCGCCCTCGATGACATCGCCATCGGCAACGATGACGTCCGGCGCGAAATCGCGATCGACGCCGGATTCCGGGCTGTGCTTCTCGCTCTCATAGCGCGGCCGCGAGGCGCGATGCGGGCCCTCGGCATACACGGTCGCACCGGTCGCAGCCTTCAGACGGCCGGTGTTCGGCGAGTGGTCGCGGTGCGTATGGGTCACGAGGATGTGCGTGACCGTCTCCCCCCTGACGGCATTGAGCAGCGCCTGCGCATGATCAGCGTTGTCCGGGCCGGGATCGATGATCGCGACTTTGCCGCGGCCCACAATGTAGCTGACCGTGCCGGTGAAGGTGAACGGACTCGGATTTTTGCAGAGGACGCGGCGAATGCCCGGACGGACCTCGTCGACGACACCCGCAGACAGCGGGAAGTTGCGGTTGAACGGGACGTCTTCCTCGGCCATCTGCTGCCCTCTCTGTACGGGCACTTGAACGGCCCGCTTCCTCCGACGTCATGCCCCGCGCAGGCGGGGCATCCAGTACGCCGTGACGTCTCGGCTGACCTCTGTCGTCCCGGCATACTGGATCGTCCGCCTTCGCGGACGATGACAGTTTAGGGCGTGGCAGGTGCCGGAGACGACGGCACGAACTAGAAAAACGCCTGAATGCCGGTGATGGCGCGGCCGAGGATCAGCGCGTGGACGTCGTGCGTGCCCTCATAGGTGTTGACCGTCTCGAGGTTCGCGGCGTGGCGCATCACCTGATACTCGATCTGGATGCCGTTGCCGCCATGCATGTCGCGGGCGACGCGGGCGATGTCGAGCGCCTTGCCGCAATTGTTGCGCTTGACGATCGAGATCATCTCCGGCGCCATCTTGCCCTCGTCCATCAGGCGGCCGACGCGCAAGCTCGCCTGCAGGCCGAGCGCGATCTCGGTCTCCATGTCGGCGAGCTTCTTCTGCACGAGCTGCGTCGCAGCCAGCGGCTTGCCGAACTGCTTGCGGTCGAGCGTGTACTGGCGGGCGCGATGCATGCAGTCCTCGGCGGCGCCGAGCACGCCCCAGGAGATGCCGTAGCGGGCGCGGTTGAGGCAGCCGAACGGACCCTTCAGGCCGGAGACGTTGGGCAGCAGCGCCTCTTCCGGCACCACCACGCCGTCCATCACGATCTCGCCGGTGATCGAGGCGCGCAACGACAGCTTGCCGCCGATCTTCGGCGCCGACAGGCCCTTCATGCCCTTCTCGAGGATGAAGCCGCGGATCTGGTTGTCATGCGCGGCCGACTTCGCCCACACCACGAACACGTCGGCGATCGGCGCATTCGAGATCCACATCTTGCTGCCGGTCAGGCGATAGCCGTCGGCGACCTTCTCGGCGCGCGTCTTCATGCCGGCCGGATCGGAGCCGGCATCCGGCTCGGTGAGGCCGAAGCAGCCGACCCATTCGCCGCTGGCGAGCTTCGGCAGATACTTCTTGCGCTGGTTCTCGTCGCCATAGGCATAGATCGGATACATCACCAGCGAGGACTGCACCGAGTTCATCGAGCGGTAGCCGGAATCGACGCGCTCGATCTCGCGCGCCACGAGACCATAGGCGACGTAGCTCGCATTGGCGCAGCCATATTCCTCTGGCAAGGTGATGCCGATCAGGCCGAGCTCGCCCATCTCGTTGAAAATCTCGCGATCGGTCTTCTCCTCGAGATAGGCCTTGGTCACGCGCGGCAGCAGCTTGTCCTGGGCATAGGCGCGCGCGGTGTCACGCACCATGCGCTCGTCTTCGGTCAGCTGATCATCCAGCAGGAAGGGATCGTCCCACTGGAAGCTCGACTGGGCCGGCTTGTCCTTTGCCTGAGGGCGCGCGCTCATGAATGATCCTTTCGCGTCTCGCTGCGCACGGGTCGCAGCAGTTGAGAGGTTAAGTCCTGGAAGTTCAGCCTTCAAGCCGTTCGTTGGCGACGATCTCGATGCCGAAACCCGACAGGCCCTTGTAGTCATGGGCCGACGAGGTGAGGTTCCGGATCGACGTCACGCCGAGATCACGCAGAATCTGCGCGCCGACCCCGACCTCGCGCCACTGCCGGTGACGATCGGCCTCGGCGGTGTGCGGCTCCGTGACCGGCTCGACCGGGACGCCGGCTGCGCCGTCGCGCAGATAGATCAGAATGCCGCGGCCGGCCTTCTTGAAGTGCTGCAGCACCGCCTGAATGCGCTGCGGACCCGTGATCAGGTCCTTCACGATGTTGGGCTTGTGCAGCCGTGTCAGCACGTTCTTGCCGTCGCCGATGCCGTTGTAGACGAATGCCGCGTGGGTGATCGGATCGAACGGAGAGCGGTAGGCGAAGCCCTGCAGCGGGCCGATCGGACTTTCGGTCGTGAAGGTCGACACCCGCTCGATCAGCTTCTCGCGCGCCTGACGATAGGAGATCAGATCGGCGATCGTGACGTGCTTGAGATTGTGGGCCGCCGCGAAACGGACGACCTGCTCGCCCTTCATGACGGTGCCGTCGTCATTCATCAGCTCGGAGATGACGCCGACCGGCGGCAGGCCCGACAACTTGCAGAGATCGACAGCCGCCTCGGTATGGCCCGAGCGCAGCAGGACGCCACCGTCGCGCGCGATCAGCGGGAAGATATGGCCGGGGCGCGCGAAGTCATTGGCGCCGGCATTGGGATTGGCAAGCGCACGGCAGCAGGAGGCGCGCTCCTCGGCGGAGATGCCGGTGCCGCCGTCCGGCTTGTAGTCGATCGAGACCGTGAACGCGGTGGTGTGGTTGGAGTCGTTGTGCGCCACCATCGGGTCGAGCCGCAGCCGGCGCGCGTCGTCTGCCGTGATCGGAGCGCAGACAATGCCGGAGGTGTGACGAATGATGAACGCCATCTTGTCGGGCGTGCAGAGCGAGGCCGCAACGATGAGGTCGCCTTCCCCCTCGCGATCGTCATCGTCGGTCACGACGACCATCTCGCCCTTGGCGAAGGCGTACAGAACTTCCTGGATCGAGTCGGCCATTTGCAAGTCTCGCTGCTTTTCCGGGGCGTGCTTTAGCCGGGATCGCAGGCGCGCGCCAGAGCAGCGGAACCGCCGTTCGAAAGTCGCCTTCCCCGGGAAAAGAGCCTGTCCTGCCGGGACAAGCACCCTGGTATCTGTTTAAAGTCGCCTCCCATCGAGAACAAGGGAGCCGCGCCTCATGGCCGCATTCGATTTTGCACCGCTCCTCGGCCCTGGTCTACCGGCTCCGGCCGCGCGCTGGAGCGGGCTTGCGAGATACAGCTTCGTCGGCGGCAACAATGACGCCGACGCCGTCCCTGTGGAGGGCCTGCGCGCGGCTGCCGATGCCGTGCTCGCCCGCGAAGGCCGGGCGCTGGCCACCTACGGCCTCGCGCATGGCCCGCAGGGCTATCGTCCGTTGCGCGATTTCCTGGCCACCAAGCTGGCGCGCGACGCCGGCATGTCGGTCCGCGCCGATGACATCATGATCCTGTCTGGCTCGCTGCAGGGCCTCGATCTCGTCAACCAGGCGCTGCTGACGCGCGGCGACACGGTGCTGGTCGAGCAGGACAATTACCAGGGCGCTCTGACCCGGCTGGCGCGGCTCGGCGTCAAGCCGATCGCCATTCCGCTCGACCGCGACGGCATGCGGACGGATGTGCTGGCCACGGTACTGGCCGATCTCAAGGATCGCGGCATCCGGCCGAAATACATCTATACCATTCCGACGGTGCAGAACCCGACCGGCACCATCATGCCGGAGAGCCGCCGGGCCGAGTTGCTCTGGCTGTCGCGGGCCTATGGCGTGCCGGTGTTCGAGGACGACTGCTATGCCGACCTGATCTGGGACGGCAAGCGGCCGCGCGCGATCCACGGCATGTCCGACCATGGTGGCGTGATCCATCTGGGCTCGTTCTCGAAGTCGGTCGCGCCGGCGCTCCGCGTCGGCTTCCTCGTCGCCCCCTGGCAGATCATGTCGGTGCTGCTGGCGCTCAAGACCGACGCCGGCTCCGGCGCGCTCGAACAAATGGTGCTGGCCGAATTCTGCAAGCCGCATTTTGCCACCCATGTGCCGCAACTGGTCAAGGGGCTGCGAGCCAAGCTGGACACGCTGATCGAGGCGCTCAATGCGGAGTTCGGCACCGCGGCCGAATTCGAAGCGCCGAAGGGCGGCATCTTCCTCTGGGTCAAGCTGCCTGACCAGGTCGACGCGATGAAGCTGTCGCAGGCCGCGCTCAAGCGCGGCGTGTCGATCAATCCGGGACCGGAATGGTCGACCGACGCCACGCATGCGCGGAGCCGGCTGCGGCTGTGCTTCGCTAGCCCCTCGCATCAGGAGATCCGCGAGGGCATCGCCGTGCTCGCGGAGGTCTGCCACGAGGAGTTCGGCGTGCCCAAGCGATCCGCCAATGTCGAGCGCAGCAGCGCGGCCGACTGACGGCGCGGCTCACCGCACCGAAAACGGCGACTGATACGGCCTGCCGAATGGCACGCCGTTGATCACGGTCTGCACCGGCTTGAGCTGCAGCTTGCCGTCGCGCTTGTTGCCGCGCGTGTCGACGAAACCGGCGGGGCCTTCGACCAGATCCATGATCGCGAGATCGGCCGGTGCCCCGAGCTGCAGGGTGCCGAGCTTCGGCGCCCGACCGATGATCTTGGCGGGCGCCGAGGTCGTCATGCTCACCACCTGCTCCAGCGAGAATCCCATCGCCAGGAATTTGCCCATGACGTTGGGCAGGAACGGCATGCCCGGCGTATTGCCCGAAAATACGTGAATGTCCGAGGAGATCGTATCCGGGCCACAGCCGCCGGGGATCGCGACCTCGGCGACGGTGAAGTCGAAGCTGCCGCCGCCGTGACCGACGTCGAACAGCACGCCGCGCTGCTTGGCCGCGAGCGCCGCCGGCAGGAGCCGGCCGTCCTGCACGATGTTGGTGAAGGCGCCATTGAGGTTCGGCGCACCTGAATAAGCGTGGGTGAGGATGTCACCCGGCCGCAGCAGGTCGAGGATCTGCGACATCAATTCGCCGGTCTCGACGCCACCGATATGCACCATCATCCGCGCCGGCCAGCCGCAGAGCTCACAGGCCTTGATGCCTCGCTTCAATGGCTCGAGCCCGTGCTTGAAGATCACGTTCTCGGACATCCGCACCTTGACCCCGAGCAGGAAGTCCGGGTTCTCGGCCAGCGCCATGGCGCAGGCCTCCACCTGCGCGTTGTCGATATTGTAGAGCTCGGCGACGGGAAACGCCGACAGGCCATTATTGGCGATATGGACGAAGGCATAGATGCGCGCGCGCGACTGGGCGACGATGAAGCGCCGCAATGCCGCCAGATTGTTGACGCCCGCATCGCCGGCCGAGACGACTGTCGTAGTGCCCTGGAACTGCACCAGCTCGTCCGGCGGGATGCCGATCGCGGAGCCGTAGGGATAGACATGACTGTGAAGATCGACGAGGCCCGGCATGACCAGCCGCCCGGCGGCGTCAATCGACCGCAGCCCGCGCTCGACCGGGATCTCAGCGTCAACGGCCTCGATGATGCCCCAGCGGATCCCGATATCGCGCCTGGCCCGCAGGGACTGGCTGGGATCGATGAGGTCGCCTCCCTTGATGATGAGATCGAATTTGTCGGCCGGGCCCATCGCCGCATGGGCCGCCCATGAGACCACGGCCATGCTGGCCGCTCCGGCAGACAACAGGAACTCGCGGCGCGACAGCGCGGACATGGTCGCCTCCCCGATGCTTGTTTGTAGTTGGCCAACAGCATGCGCTCGGTCCGCCGATCCGACAAGACCATAGGGTGTCAGATCCGGTTCACACGCCGACGTCGAAATTGCCGATCCGACGTTGCGCGCTTGACGCGGTGCACTAAATGAAGATGACCCGGCAGATCACTGCGAGACCGTATGACCTTGAGCTCTCAACGCCTGCTGGCGATCGCCCTGCTTGCCACATCATTGGCGTCGGCCGCTGCGGCAGACGAGGCCGTCGACGTCGCGCGCTCCTGGGGACTGCTCGGAACCTGGGCCGCCGACTGCGCTGCAGCGCCGGTCAAAGGCCGCGGCGCCATCATCTCCTACGAGGTCTCGCCGGACGGCAACCTGATCTACCGCCGCGATCATGATCCGTCCGACATCAACGAGGTCGCGAGCGCACGGGTCGAGCCGGACGAGACACTGGTCCTCTCGATCGTACTGCCCAAGGCGCGCCAGACGCGCGAGAACGGGATCATCAGGACGACCGATGGCGGCATCCGCTCGGTGTTCAATCGTGGTCAGGATGGCAGCTACACCATTCGCGAGTCCCGCTTCGTCGCCAATGGCAAGCCGACGCCTGTCCTCAAACGCTGTGACTGAACATCGGCGCCCGACGGCCGGGAGATGGCTCGCCTGAACCGGTCAGCAGGAATCTGAACGCGTATTCAGCAACTTCGCGGAAGTTCCTCCGGAACGTTCTGCCACACTTCAAGTTGACCTCGCGCAATTTACCTGGAGGACGACATGAAGAAACTTGCTCTTGCACTCGCGTCGCTGACGGCGCTCGCACTCGCGGCTCCGTCGATGGCCAGTGCCGAGACCGTCATCATCAAGCGCGGCGGTCATCATTATCATCACGGCTGGGATCGCGGCCATGGCGGTTGGGATCGGTCCCGCGCCGAGTACCGTATGCATCGCGACATCCGGCCCTATCACCGCCATCACGACCGCACTGTGATCATCAGGCGCGGCTACTGATCGACCAGACGAAACCGAAATGGCCCCACAAGGGGCCATTTCCCTGAGTGCGGATCACCGTGAAGCGCTGTCAGCGATCCCAGTCAGGCGCAAAGCCGGGATTGACGAAGCGCTTGTCCTTCGGAAGCGCGGCGATGGTCGCGCGATCCTCATCATCCAGTTGAACTTTCATCGCGTCCCAATTCGCCTGCTGACTCTCCTTGCGGCCGGCCTTGGGAATCGCCGCCACGCCGTCCTGATCCAACAGCCATTTCAGCGCGACCTGGGCGGCGCTCGCGCCATGCTTGCTGCCGATCGCGGCCAGCGTCGCGTCGGCCGCGGCGCGGCCTTGCGCCAGCGGACAATAGGCCACCAAGGGAATCGATCGGCTCGCCATGTAACCCATCAGCTTCGATTGATGGAGCATGACGTGGTACTCGACCTGATTGCAGGCAATGGGCGCCTGGATCTCCTCGATCGCCTGCCGCAGCAGCGCGACGGTGAAATTCGCAACCCCGATCGCGCGGGTGCGTCCCTCGTCTTTCAGTTTGATCAGCGTTTCCAGCGCCGCCGGCAGGTTCATCCCCTTGGCCGGCCAATGAATGAGGTAGAGATCGACGACATCCAATCTGAGCTTCTTCAAGCTCGTGTCGAACGCGCGGCGGATCGCATCGGGTGCGAGGTTCTCCGGCCAAACCTTTGTCGTGACGTGCAATTCAGCTCGCGGCACCTGCGCCGCCGCGAGCGCCGCGCCAATCGCATCCTCATTGGCATACATTTCGGCGGTGTCGATGTGACGGTACCCGAGCGCGAGCGCACTCTCGACCGC
Source organism: Bradyrhizobium sp. USDA 4369 (assembly GCF_054056435.1). Classification (NCBI taxonomy): domain Bacteria; kingdom Pseudomonadati; phylum Pseudomonadota; class Alphaproteobacteria; order Hyphomicrobiales; family Nitrobacteraceae; genus Bradyrhizobium; species Bradyrhizobium sp. USDA 4369. The sequence continues at coordinate 92,172 of NZ_JBSRYH010000001.1, forward strand.
CTCCCGGCAGACCGTGCCCTGCATGCGAAACGTGCCGAGCCCGAGCTTAGGAAGACGGATGCCTTGGGTGTCGATTGCGTCCATAAAATCTCCTGCCAAGGCTTCGCGCCGATCCGGCGTGATCTGGCAGGCGGCGACGAGCCTTGCGTGTCAAGGTGAATGGCGGGATGCACTGAAATCATCCCGCGGTCGCTGCGCGAGTTCAAGCAGCTCCGCAGCACCGACAATCACGAAGTCGGGAGACAGTTCCGATCCGCGACCGATGGAGTTCTCAGCGCCAGTTGCAGATGCCGCCGCTGTCCGGGCGGCAAGGCCAGGTTTGAACACGGGTGTCCATCGCTTGCGCGTCGAGCAGGCTGCGGCGGTGCGTCGCTTCGCGCGTCGCGCGGGGGCGTTCGGCGGACCGCATGATGGGCCGGCGCTTCGACGCCGCGGCGTTCCGCGGCAGGTCAGGCTTGTCCTGGGCCGCGGCGACAACCGCCGATTCGACTCTGGCCTCGATCGGAACGGGCTCGAAATGCGCTTCGGGTCCAAGAGGACGCGGCGACAGCACCGCCCGGGACAGATCGAGCCGGAAGACCTCGCCCGGCTGATAGTCAGCCGCCGAGACGGCGGTGCCGCAGACCAGCGTCGCACATGTCAAGATGCCAAACAGATTCCTCAGCTCCATGGCCCTCTCCCGCACACGCCGATGCTGGCGCGCCCCCACTCGAGATCACGGCATCGCCGATACCCGATGATGTGTTCGGCCGTTGTCAGTCGGTGACGAAAATCATCGGGCTGCCGGCCGTTGCCGCATCATAGCCAGGGCAAAGCCGACGTCTCTCATTTAGGACATGAAGATGCCGTTTCCAGACCCAGATCTGGAATTCACGGTTAGCGCAATGCACGCCGCTGGGCGCTCGCAGCGGGGCGTGGCGTCATTCTGCGACGGTTATTCGGTAGTTGAACATCTCCGCCGCCCCGGCTGGTACTTGCATCACGCCCGGCTTGTCGGAGAACTCACCATCGAAGCCGATGGGGCTGGCATAGCCACGCCATGGCTCGATGCAGAGGAAGGAGGCACCTCCCGGCTTGGACCAGATGCCGAGCTCTCGGAAGCCGTCCCAGGCCAGGACGAGCGCCGGCCCCTTGTCGCCCATGAAGCCAAGCGAGCGGCTGACCGGATGGTCGAGGATGATGGCGTCATCGTCGAACAGCCGTTCGGACAATGCCAAGTCGCGGCCACGAATTGGCGAGGGCTCGGCCGCGGCGCGCAGCAGCCCACCGGCGAGGCGGCGAATGGGAGCAGGCTCCGGCTCGGCGAACAGCAGCCGATAGCTCTCCTTCGGCTCTCCAGGCAATAGCGGCCAGTTGAATGCCGGATGCGCGCCGAACGAGGCCGGCAGCACCTCGTCTCCTGCGTTCGCGATCTCCACCGCAATGTCGAGGCGATCGGCGGTGATTCGGTAGGTCAAGGTGAGCCGGAAGGCGAACGGGTAGCGCGCCCGCGTCGTCTCGTCGTCGGTCAGGCGCAGCACGCAGGATTCGGCGGTCCGCTCCAGCCAGGTGAAGCGCAGATCGCGGGCGAAGCCGTGCTGGGTCATCGGAAAGGTGCGGCCGCGATGGCGCAGCTGGTCATCCTTCAGCCGGCCAACGATCGGAAACAGCCAGGGAGCATGACGCGGCCAGGCCGGGCCGGCCTGCCACAGCAGCTCCAATCCAGCGGTCGTCTTGAGCGAGCACAGTTCGGCGCCGATGGCCTTGATCGATGCGGTGACGCCGCCGGCGCTGATCGTATGGAGGTCGTCGCTCATCTCGCATCATCCCGTTCGTCGATCGCGCCGGTGATGCCGGATTGCAGCGGCCACGTCCAGACCCCTGCCCAGCGCGATCAGCGCTCGCCGACCAAGAGCCGGTAGCGGAACTGATCCAGGATGACGGCCAGCACCAGCAGCGAGCCCAGCAGGACCATCTGCATGTAGGAGCCGATCTGCGCGATGTTCATGCCGTTCTGCAGCAGCACGATGAAGAAGCCGCCCAGCACGACGTTCTCGACCCGGCCGATGCCACCATGGAGCGAGACGCCGGCAATGACGCAGGCCGCAATGGATTCCAGCGCAATGGTGCCGCCGAGATTGGTCTCGCCGGAGCCGACGCGGGCCGTCAGCAACAGACCCGCGACCGACGCGAGCAGCGCGCACAGCGCATAGGCGATGAACAGCACCTTGGTGGTGTTGACGCCCGACAGTCTCGCCGCCTTGGCGTTGCCGCCGACCGCCTGGATGTGCTTGCCGAGCCGGGTGCGGTTCATCACCAGCCAGATCGTGGTGGCCGCGACGATCGCGACCAGCACCGGCACGGGAATGTCGAACACGCGACCGAAGCCGAGGATATCGCCGAATTCATAGGGCACCCCAGAGACCGGGACGCCGCCGGTGAGGAACAGCGCAATGCCGGCCCCGACCGACTGCACACCCAGCGTCATGATGAAGGGCGAGACGCCGAACACGGCGACGCCGAGCCCGTTGATGCTGCCGACCACGAGCGCGGCCGCGAGCCCGGCGCAGCAGCCGAGCACGATCACGAGCCACAGCATGTCCGGCGACAGCATGTGCGACAGCGTCACCATCGCAAGCGCCGACACCACCGAGGTCAGCGCGATGGCCGTGCCGACCGACAGGTCGAAGCCGCCGGTGACCAGCGCCAGCATCTGGCCGAGCGAGACCAGGATCAGATAGACCGACTGCCGCGCGACATTAGTGAGATTCTGCAGCGCCAGGAATTCCTTGGACACCAGCGAGAACGCGATCAAGGTGGCGACCAGGAAGAACGGCAGGACGCCGACGCGCAGAAATACCGCGCGCAGGCCGACCAGCAGCGCGTTTGAGCGGCGCGGCGCAACGGTGTCCTCGGCGATAGTCGTGGTTGGCATGCTCACGCCGAGCCCTCCGTTTCAGCAAAGAAATGTTTCAAGACGTTCTCTTCATCGATGGCGCTGCCGGACAGCTCGGCCGCGATGCGCCCCTTGGCGAACACCAAGAGCCGGTGCGACAGGTTCATCACCTCGGGCAGATCCGAGGAGATCACGACCACCGCCTTGCCGGCCTCAGCGATGTCCTTGATCAGCTGGTACAGCGCCATGCGCGTGCCCATGTCGACGCCGACGGTCGGCTCGTCGAAGATGTAGACGTCGCGGTCGTCGCCGAATCCCTTGCCGAACAGCACCTTCTGCTGGTTGCCGCCGGACAGCTTCGAGACCGCGCGATCCATGGCGGGCTTGGCGATGCCGACCTTGTCGCCGATGGCGTCCGTCAGGGCGCGGCTGCGCCGCGGCCGCACGAAGCCGAGGGGACCGGCGACATCGGCGCGGTCGAGCAGGCTGAGCTCGATATTGCCGCGTGCGGTCGCGGTCATCTGCAGCCCCTCGCTCTTGCGGTCGGAGGGCAGGAAGAACACGCCGTCATTGAGCAGCGCCCGTGTTGCGGCGCCGGTGACGTCACGGCCCTTCAACGTGATCCTGCCTGACTGCAGCGGCTGCAGTCCCATCGCCGCGCGCCAGATCCGCGATTTGCCACTGCCGACGAGGCCGGCGCAGCCGAGCACCTCACCGGCGCGGACCTCAAGACTGGCGCCGTGAACACCTGCGGTGCGGAGGCCTTCCAGCGTCATGACGACGGCACCATCGGCGCGGTGGGCGATCTTCGGATAGACTTGGTCGACCGCGCGACCGGTCATCAGCTCGATCAGCTCGCGCTCCGAGGTCTCGCGTGCCGGCACGGTGGCGATGAGCCGGCCGTCGCGCAGGATCGAGATGCGGTCGGCGATCTTCTGGAATTCCTGGATCCGGTGCGAGATGTAGATGATGCCGACGCCGGAGGCAGCCGCCTTGCCGATGAAGCCGAACAACCGCTCGGTCTCGCGCTCGGTCAGCGACGCCGTGGGTTCATCGAGGATCAGCACGCGCGCATTGGAGAGGAACGCCTTGGCGATCTCGACCATCTGCTGCTGCGCCCGCGACAGGCTGGACGCCGGGCGCGTCACATCGATGTCGAAATCGAGCTCGGCAAACAATCGTTGCGCGCCGGCCAGCATGGCGCGGCGGTCGGTCAGCGGACCGCGCATCAGCTCGCGGCCGAGATAGAGATTTTCGAACACCGGCAAGGTCGGCACCAGCGAGAATTCCTGGAACACGGTGCCGATGCCGGCCTTGGCCGCATCATGCACCGAGTGGAAGCTCACCTCGTCGCCAGCGATGCGGATGGCGCCGGCAGTCGGCCGGAACACGCCGGAGAGAATGGAGATCAAGGTCGACTTGCCGGCGCCGTTCTCGCCGAACAGCACATGCACCTCGCCGCGCTCGACCTTGAGATGGACGCCGCTGAGCGCCTTGACGCCGGGAAACTCCTTGGAGATTCCCGTCATCTCGACCAGCGGTGCAGCAACGCTACTCATCATCTGCCCCCCGCGATGCGGCCCTGCCCCGTCAGGGAACAAAGGCAGAGCCGCACCTTTCCCCGCTCAGTTGAAGACAGGCTTGAAGCCGTCCGGGGGAAGGATGTTCGCCTGCGGCACGGTGGCGATGTTGGCGGAGTCGACCACGAAGATCTTCGGACCGACATGCTTTACGTAGTCCTTGCCCTCGAGGATGCGCACCGCCTGGTCGACCGCGATGCGGCCCTGGATCACCATGGAGTCGGCCGGCGCCGCCATGATCAGGCCGCGCTTGATGCCTTCGTAAACGCCGGGCGTCATGTAGAAGGCCAGCAGGTCGACCTTGCCCTTCAGCCCGCGCTCGCGGATCAGGCCCTGCGCCGCTTCGGCGGTGACCGCCGTGCCGGCGACATAGCGGATGTTCGGCGCGGCCTGCAGCGCGTCCTCGACCAGCTTGGCCTGCACCTCCTTGCCGGTGTCGCCATATTTCGGCTCCAGCACCTTGATCGCCGAGCCCTTGACCGCATCCATGAAGCCCTTGTTGGCGGCCTCGACCCAGCCGGCGCCGGCCGGACCTGGGAACCAGCCGACCACGACCTCGGGAGTGCCGGCGGGATGCTTCTTGGCGAGATAGCTGCCGGTCTCCGCGCCCATCGTGTAGAACGACACCAGCGACTTGGCAGAAATATCCGGCGAGGAGATGCCGTTGACGAGATCGATCACCGGGATCTTCTTCTTGGCGATCTCGCCGATCACCTTGTTGAGGCCATCGGCCGAGATCGCGCCGATGATGACCGCATCGGTGCCGGATGCCACGCAATCCTCGATCTGCGAGATCTGCTTGTTGAGTTCGGTGTAGCCGCCGGCCTCGACCAGGTTCATCTTGACGCCGAGGCGCTTGCTTTCTTCGGCCACGCCGTAGTCCACGCCGAGCCAATAGGCGTCCTTCATGTGTGGGAAGGAGACACACAGCTTCCAGGGCTTGGAGGCCTTCTCCAGCGGCACATATTTCACGTCGGACGATTTGCCGTCCGCCGCGAAGGGCGGATCGATCTTGGCGGCATCGTATGGATACCACTCGGCGGCATGGGCGCCGGCCGACAGCACCAGCGCCGACGAGGCCAAGAGAACACGAACCAAACTCTTCATTGAACTACCCCTTTGTCATCTCACTTGTGGAAACCCGGCACCTGCCTGCCCGCACCCGCGTGCGGTCAGGCCAATGCCGCCCGGATCTTCTGCAGAAGAGCTTTGCGATCGGCGCGGGCGGCCAGCGCGCCATCCATGTCGATCTCGACGAAACGCGTCGGCATGTTCGGCTGCAGCTGGCCGATCAGGTCCATGTCGGCGGAGATCACCGTGCCGACCATGAAATAGCCGCCGCCGGAGACGGCGTCGCGATGCAGGATGATCGGCTCCTTGCCGCCGGGCACCTGGATCGAACCGTAGGGATAGCAGCTGTCGACGATGTTGGACGGATCGGAGCCGGCCCCGAACGGCTGCTCGCGCTCGACGAATTTCAGTGCCTGGCCGCCGCGGAAGCGATAGCCCATGCGGTCCGCCTCGGGCGCGACCTTCCACTGGTCGGCGAAGAAGCTCTGTTGCGACTCCGGCAGAATGCGATGCCAATACAGCCCGGGCAGCACGCGCAGCTCGGCCGGATGGCCGGGCTTGCGGCGCAACGCGTCCGGAACGCTCGCGCCGACCTTGCCGCTCGAGGCGGCCCCCACCGGCAATTCGTCGCCGGCCGCGATCGGCCGGCCCTTGAAGCCGCCGAGCGCACCGATCGGATAGGTCGAGCGGCTGCCGAGCGCCAGCGGCACATCGATGCCGCCCGCGACCGCGATGATGATGCGCGCGCCGCTTTTCAGATAGTCGAAGCTGAGCACCTGCCCGGCCTTGACCTCGAGCGCGGTCCAGCCGGGTTGTTCGACGCCGTCGAGCTTGATCGGCATGTCAGCGCCGGTCACCGCGATGCGCGCGGGCGCGGTGAACTCCAGCTGCGGCCCGATGAACACGGCCTCGAGGCACGCCGCGCCCTCATCATTGCCGACCAGCAGATTGGCGGCGCGCAGTGCGAGGCGGTCCATGGCGCCGCCGACGGGAATGCCGAGATGGAAGTAGCCGGGACGGCCGAGATCCTGCACCGTGGTCGACAGGCCCGGGTGAAGCACCTTGATGGTCATGCCAGCGCTCCTTCCAGCTTGGCGTTGTAGCCGGTCATGTCCTTCTGGAAGTCGCGGAAGTCGAAGGTGACGTCGCGAATGACAGGCGCGAAGCGGCCGGAGGCGACCTCGCCGAGCGCGTGGTCGTATTCGTCCTGCTTGATCGGCTTGAACTTGACGATGTCGCCGGGGCGGAAGAACACCATGAAGTCGCGCAAATACGAGATGCTCTGCTCGGGATCGAAGATCGGCATCGGCGTGATGCCGAACATCTGGTAGCCGCCGGCGCCGCGCACCGAATAGATGCAGGAGAAGCAGCCGCCATGGCCGATCGTCAGCTTCGGCGTGTCGGTACGGGGGCGCAGATATTTCGGCACCTGGAGCTGCTTCTGACGCTCGACCATCTGGTACATGAACGGCAGGCCGGCGACGAAGCCGACCATCGAGACGAACCAGGGCGAGCCGCTATGCGCCTTGATGAAGGCGTCGACATCGGCGAGGCCGTTGACGCGGGCGGCATATTCGAGATCGGTCGCGGTCGGGTCCTGGTGCCGCTCGCGGAAGCGCATCAGGGTCTCGTGCGTCCACGGGTCCTGATAGAACACCGGGATCTCGATGATGCGGGTCTTGATGACGGGCTCAGTCTTCGCGGCCGCGCTCTCAATCCCCCGCACCTCTTTCAGAATGTCGCCCGGCTTGATCTCGTCCGGATCGAACTTGATCTGGAACGAGGCATTGGCCGGGCAGATCTCCGTGACGCCCTTGATGGCGGCGTCGCGGATCGCGTTGGTCATCGACAGGCTCTTGAAGAAGGCGTCGAGCGACATCGCCTCGTCGCATTCGACGAAGAGATGCTCGTCACCCCCGAAGGAGTAGCGGGTGGTCATCAGGCGTCCTCCCTGGCGCGGGCAAGCTGCGCGAAATCGGTCTCGAGCCATGGCTCGAGGAAGCGGGTGTGGGTGCGGCCATCGGCGACGCTGGCATCACGCGCCAGCGCGGCATGCAGCGGAATCGTCGTGGGAATGCCGGTGATCACGAGACCGTCGAGCGCGGTGCGCAGACGCGCGAGGCAGTCGGCGCGATCGGCGCCGCGCACGATCAGCTTGCCGAGCAGCGAGTCGTAGAACGGCGGCACCGCATAGCCTTCGAACAGCAATGTATCGAAGCGGATGCCTTCGCCATCCGGCACGACGAGCCGCTCGATCGTGCCGGGCGCCGGCATGAAGCCCTTGTGCGGGTCCTCGGCATTGATCCGGCACTCAATGGCGTGACCCTGGATGCGGATGTCGTCCTGCGCGACCGACAGCCTGGCGCCGCCGGCGATCTTCAGCATCTCCTGCACCAGGTCGATACCGGTGATCATCTCGGTCACGGGATGCTCGACCTGGATGCGGGTGTTGACCTCGATGAAGTAGAACGCGCTCGTCGCGTCGTCGTAGAGATATTCGACCGTGCCGGCGCCGCTGTAGCCGACGGCACAGCCGAGCGCGACGGCGCTGGCGCAGAGCCGCTGCCGGACATCGTCGGGAAGCCCGATCGCCGGCGCCTCTTCCCAGACCTTCTGGCGCCGCCGCTGCAGCGAGCATTCGCGTTCGTAGCAGTGCACGACGTCACGGCCGTCGCCGAGGATCTGCACCTCGACATGGCGGGCGCGTTCGATGACCTTCTCGATATAGAGCCCGCCGTCGCCGAAGGCGGCCGCCGCCTCGCTCGAGGCCTGCGGGAATTGCCGCGCGAACTCCTCGGCGTCGCCGACGATGCGGATGCCGCGCCCGCCGCCACCGGCCGCGGCCTTGATCATCACGGGGTAGCCGATGCTGTTGGCGATGGTGATCGCTGCGTCGAGATCGGTGACGCGACCATCCGAGCCAGGCACCGTCGGCACGCCGGCCAGCGCCGCAACCTGCCGCGCCATCACCTTGTCGCCGAGCAGCCGGATCGCTTCCGCGCTCGGACCGACGAAGACGATGCCGGCTGCCGTGACGGCCTCGGCGAATTCAGCATTCTCGGCCAGGAAGCCGTAGCCGGGATGCACGGCGTCTACGTTGGCCGACCTGGCCGCGTTCACCACGGCCTCGATGTTGAGATAGGATTTCTTCGCGGCTGGCGGCCCGATCTCCACCGTCTCGTCGGCGAGCCGTGCGGCGAGCGACTCCTTGTCCGCGACGCTGTGCGCGAGCACGGTGCGCAGGCCGAGCGCCTTCGCCGCGCGAATGATCCGCACGGCGATCTCGCCCCGGTTGGCGATCAGGACCGAACGCAAGGTCATGCCTCGACCTCGGCGATCACCTGCCCCGCCATGATCGCATCGGCATCATCGACGCTGAAGCGGATGTTCTTGCCTGCGACCCCCGCCTTGACCTCATGGAACGACTTCATCACCTCGACGAGGCCGATCACGTCGTCGGCCGCGACCGCGTCGCCGTCATTCTTGAACGGCGCGCTCTCCGGCGAGGGCTTGCGGTAGAACACGCCAGGCAGCGGGGACTTGATCTCGATGCTCATGGGTCAGGATTCGCTCTGCGGTTTCTGGGGAACGATGTCGGAGACGGGCGCGATGCGGATGCCGTTGGCGATCAGCTTCTGGCGCATCGCGCTGGCGATCTCGAAAGCGCCTGGCGTATCCGAGTGGAAGCAGATTGACTCGAAGGCGATGTCGATGTCGTCGCCGTCGATGGTGCGGACCTTGCCGGTCTGGCATGCGCGCAGCACCTTGTCGGCGACGCCCTGCGGATCGAGCTTCTTGCCGTGGCGGGTGAACACGATCGAGCCGGAGCGGTCGTAGTCGCGGTCGGCATAGAACTCGCGGATGACCGGCTGACCGGCTTCGACGGCGACGCGATAGGTCACCGAGATGTCCATGCAGAACACGAAGGAATTCGGCGCCACGGTGCGCATCAGCTTGATGAAGGAACGCGACAGCTGCTCGTTGGCGGCGAGCTCCATGTAGAGCGCGCCATGCGGCTTGACGTGCTGCAGGGTGCCGCCGTGCCGGCGGGCGAATTCGCGGATGGCGCCGACCTGGTAGACGATGTCGTTGATCAACTCGTCAGCCGAACCATCGATGCGGCGGCGGCCGAAACCCTGGAGATCGCGATAGCCGGGATGGGCCCCGATGCCGACGCCATGCTGGGTGGCAAGCCGCACCGTGGTGTCCATCAGGTTGGGGTCGCCGGCGTGAAAGCCGGCAGCGATGTTCGCCGAGCTGATCAGCTCCATCAGCTTGGCGTCCTCGGCGTCGCTCAGCCGCCAGGAGCCGAACGCTTCGCCCAGATCGCAATTGATATCGACAGTCTTCAGCGGCACGGATGCTCCCCTCACTGGCATCGCTCCATCACGCGAAACCGCGACGGGCGATGAACCGGACGTTAGGGGTCCAATCTCCCATTGAAAATTATTATTGTTGGAAACTCATTTTCAGTTTTTTAGATTACCCATTGAACAGCGATTACGCGCCGCATCAGAACAACCTTCTGTTTTTGCATCGTAAATACTGCCGCCCGTTTGCAGTGCAGTATGCACAAGCTTTGTTCGATTTCGTTTTTAAGAATATTGATGTATCATAGATCTGATTTTTCAATGGAGTTTTGCGTGGCGATCAGCCTGCGTCAGATCCGCTATTTCGTCGCCACCGCCGAACAGGGCCAGATCACCCAGGCTGCCTCGGCCCTGTCGATCTCGCAATCGGCGATCACCACCTCGATCAAGGAGCTCGAGGAAATCGTCGGCGCCGAGCTGTTCAGCCGATCGCCACAGGGCATGGAGCTGACGCCGATCGGGCGCCAATTCCTGTTTCACGCCTATGACATCCTCAACAAGGTCGAGGAAGCGACGTCGCTGCGGGTCCCCGCCGGCGACGTCGAAGGCAGCCTCACCTTGGCGGCGACCTATACGGTGATCGGCTACTTCCTGCCGAACCATCTCGAGCGGCTGAAGCGGCATTATCCGCGGCTCAACATCCAGCTGTTCGAGCTGACGCGCGAGGCGATCGAGGAAGGCCTGCTGTCGAACCGCTACGACATTGCGGTGCTGCTGACGTCGAACGTGCAGAACCCGGATCTCACGATGGAGACCTTGATCGGCTCGCGGAGGCGGCTCTGGGTGCCGTCGAAACACCCGCTGCTGCAGCGGGAATCCGTTTCACTGAAGGACGTCGCCGCCGAGCCCTACATCATGCTGACGGTCGACGAGGCTGCGCACACATCGCTCAAATACTGGAACAAGACGGCGTTCCAACCGAACGTCGTGCTGCGGACGTCCTCGGTCGAAGCCGTGCGGTCGATGGTCGCCAACGGCCAGGGCGTCGCGATCCTCTCCGACATGGTGCTGCGGCCCTGGTCGCTGGAGGGCCGGCGGATCGAGACCATCGTGCTGAGCGATCCGGTGCCGGCGATGGATGTCGGCCTCGCCTGGCGACGCAACATCGAGTTCACGCCGGCGATGGAGGTGTTCCGCTCCTATTTCCGCCAGGCGTTCTATATTCCGACGCTGCGGTAGACAGGTCTTTCGGCCACCGCTGGAGCTACAGCTCCTGCTTGCCCGTCCTTCGAGACGACCGCCTGCGGCGGGCTCCTCAGGACGAGGGATCAGTTCGCGGCCAGACCTCAACCCTCATGGCGAGGGCGCCGCCTTGCGGCGCGTCTCGAACCATGAGGCTCGCGAAGCCGATACAGGCACCCCCGCCGAATCTTCGTGCAACACCGCCGCTTGCCGACCGAGATCATTCGTGTACGAATGACCATAACCGGCTTGATGCTGCGCCGCATGTCGGCGCAAACTGCCGCCAAATGCTTCGTCTGGAGAGAAGGACATTCCGATGGCCCATGACGCGCCGCAAGCGACCGGTCCCAGCAAGCTGGTCATCCGCAACATCGGCCTGATGCTGTCCGGCGCGCTGGAACGGCCGATCCTGGATGCCGATACGATCGTCGCCGAGAACGGCAAGATCACTGCCATCGGCCGCTATAAGGACGTCGACACCTCGGGCGCGACCACCATCGTCGATGCCCACGGCACGACGGTCGCTCCGGGCCTGATCGACAGCCACGTCCACCCCGTCGCCGGCGACTGGACGCCACGGCAGAACCAGACCAACTGGATCGACTCCTATCTCCACGGCGGCGTCACCACGATGATCTCCGCCGGCGAGGTGCACATGCCCGGCCGTCCACGCGACGTCGTCGGCCTGAAGGCAATGGCGATCTTCGCGCAGCGGGCGTTCTGGACGCTCCGCCCCGGCGGCGTGAAGGTGCATGCCGGCGCCCCTGTCATCGAATGCGAGATGGTGGAGGACGATTTCAAGGAGCTCGCCGCCGCCGGCGTCAAGCTGCTCGGCGAGGTCGGCCTCGGCGGTGTCAAGGACGGCCCGACCGCGCGCAAGATGGTCGGCTGGGCACGCAAATACGGCATCCAGAGCACCATCCACACCGGCGGCCCCTCGATTCCCGGCTCCGGCCTGATCGACAAGGACGTGGTGCTGGAAGCCGGCACCGATGTCATCGGACACATCAATGGCGGCCACACCGCTTTGCCGGACGATCAGATCCGCTGCATCTGCGAAGGCTGCAAGGCCGGCCTCGAACTGGTGCACAACGGCAATGAGCGCTCGGCCCTGTTCACCTTGCGCACCGTCCGCGAGATGAACGATCTCCACCGCGTCATCCTCGGCACCGACGCGCCGGCCGGCTCCGGTGTGCAGCCGCTCGGCATCCTCCGCATGGTGTCGCTGCTCTCCTCGCTCGGCGACGTCCCGGCCGAGATCGCGTTCTGCTTTGCCACCGGCAACACCGCGCGGATGCGGGAGCTCGATTGCGGCCTGATCGAGGTCGGACGCTCCGCCGATTTCGTCATCATGGACAAGGCGCAGCACTCGCCGGCCAAGACGCTGCTCGACAGCGTCCAGCTCGGCGACCTCCCGGGCATCGGCATGACCATCATCGACGGCATCGTCCGCACCCAGCGCAGCCGCAACACACCGCCGGCGACGAAGATCCCGGAGATCGTGGCGAAGTAGGCCTCCCCTGCTCTCTCCGCCGTCATTGCGAACGAAGCGCGAAGCGAAGCAATCCAGGACCGCGCACGCGACTCTGGATTGCTTCGGCGCAAGGGCACCCCGCAATGACGACGTGAGTTTGACGAAGATTGCGCAGGGTGGCACGCTTTGCTTTGCCCACCCCACAAGCTCTCTGCTCGCGGCGACTATCTGAGCCTGCTCAACAATCCCAGCAGCGTCTCGCGCTCTTTCGCATCCAGCGGCGCCAGCGTTTCCTTCGAAATCGCAAGCGCCAGCGGCGCGGTCTTTTCAGCGAGCTGCTGGCCGGCACGCGTCAGGCTCACGAGCAGCCTCCGTCCGTCCTGCGGGTCCGCGCTGGTCTCCGTCAGACCGCGCGCGGTCAGCCGGTCGATCACGCCCTTGATGGTCGCGACATCCATCGCCGTGAGTCGGCCGAGCTGGTTTTGCGAGCACGGACCCGTCTCGACCAGCTTCGACAGCGCCGCCCATTGCGTCGGCGTCAGATTGCTGCCGATGTCGCGCGCGAAGATCATGGTATGGCGCTGCCAGACCTGGCGGAGGATGAAGCCGATCTGATCGTCCAGCACGTAGTTCGATTTCGCCGGCTTGGCCGCAGACTTCGCGGCCGCCTTCGCAGCAGCCTTGGGCGGCTTCAGCGCGACCTTGCTCGCTGCCTTTGCCGGCCGCTTCAACGTGGCGGTCTTTGCCATGATAGCCCTTGCCTCAGATCGACAGATGCGCGTCGCGGATGTCGGGCCGCGCGTCGAGTTCGGCCATGGTGCCGGCAAAGCAGATGCGGCCGCGCTCGATGATATAGGCGCGATCCGAAATCAGCCTGGCGAAATGCAGGTTCTGCTCGGACACGACCAGCGACACGCCCTCCTTCTTCATCGTCAGGATGGCGTCGACCATCTGCTCGACGATCTTCGGCGACAGGCCCTCGGAGGGCTCATCGAGCAGCACCAGGGACGGATTGCCCATCAAGGTGCGGGCGATCGTCAACATCTGCTGCTCGCCGCCGCTCATGCGCCCGCCCGGCCTATTCTTCATCTCGCCGAGATTGGGAAACAGCTTGTACAGCTTCTCGCGCGTCCATTGCGGCGCACCTCGCCGCGGCTTCTGCCAGCCGACCTCGAGATTTTCCTCGACCGTCAGATCGGTGAAGATCCGCCGCTCCTCGGGAACGTAACCGAGACCGGCGCGGACGATCTCATGGGTCGGCGCCGTTGAAATGTCCTTGCCTTCGAATTGGATCTGGCCCTCGCGCAGCGCGACGAGGCCGACGATCGAGCGGAACGTCGTCGACTTGCCGGCGCCGTTGCGACCGAGCAGCGCCACGACTTCGCCTTCGCCGACCTCGAGGCCGATGTCGAACAGGATATGCGCCGGACCGTAATGACTGTTGAGATTGGAGACGGACAGCTTCATGCCGAGGCTCCATCGCGATGCCGCGCGTCGTACAGCAGGCCTTCGCCGAGATAGATCGCCTGCACCTCGCGGTTGGCGCGCACCTCGGCCGGCGAGCCCTGCGCGATCAGACTGCCGCGATTGAGCACGAGGATGCGGTCGGCATGTTCGAACACGACGTCCATGTCGTGCTCGGTGAAGAGAACGCCGATCGACTGCTCGCGCGCGATCTTGGCGGTCAGCCGCATCAGTTCGACACGCTCGCGCGGCGCCATGCCGGCGGTCGGCTCATCCATCAACAGCAGCTTCGGCTGGTTGGCGAGCGCGATCGCGAGCTCCAGCCGCTTGAGATCCCCATAGGCGAGCTCGCCGCAAGGGCGCTCGGCATAGCCGGCCATGCCGACGAGATCGAGCAGACGATCCGCTTCGCCGCGCTCGATCGACATCATCGGCGTCCAGAAATCGTAGAGTCGGCGGTGATGCGAGACCAGCGCGACCTGGATGTTCTCGCGCACCGTCATCGTCGGATAGGTCGCGGTGATCTGGAAGGTGCGGCCGACCCCGAGCCGCCAGACCTCACGCGGCTTGCGTCCGGTGGTCTCCTCGCCCATGACGGTGATGCGGCCACTGTCCGGCACGTTCTGGCCGTTGAGCATGTCGAAGCAGGTGCTCTTGCCGGCGCCGTTTGGGCCGATCAACGCGAGAATCTCGCCGGCCTGCAGCATGAACGACACGCTGCGCACGGCGTGAATGCCGCCATAGGATTTCGACAGGCCCTCGACCGAGAGCAGCGACACGCCGAGACTCATTGGGCGCCCTCCATCTTGGCCGACAAAGCGGGCGCCTTGGGCGCCGCCGCACGCCGACGCTGCATGACGCTCTCGACCACGCCGACGATGCCCTTGGGGAAGACGACGACGATCAGCATGATGAAGATGCCGAGCACGAGCTTCGACCAATCGGTCTGGCTGACAAGCCAGATATTGAGCGCCTTGTAGACGATGGCGCCGAAGATCGCGCCGGGCACCGTCTCGACGCCGCCGAGCAGCACCATCACGAGCGCATCGACCGACAGCGAGATGCCCATATTATCAGGAAAGACGCTGCCCTTCAGGTAAGCGAACAGCGCGCCACCGATGCCGGCCGTGGTGCCGGCGATGATGAAGGCGGTCCATTGGATGCGCTTGCCGTTGATGCCGATCGACTCGCTGCGCAACGGCGAGTCCCGCATGCCGCGCAGTGCGTAGCCAAAGGGCGAGAAGGTAATCAGCCGGAGCACGCTGACCACGAGCGCCGACACGCCTAGTGCAAGCCAATAGAAGTGCGACGGCGAGGCCGCCCACTTTTCCGGCCAGAGACCGAGAATGCCATTGTCGCCGCCGGTCACGGCCACCCATTGGAACGCGATCGACCAGACAATCTGGGCGAAAGCCAGCGTCAGCATCGCGAAGTAGACGCCGGACAGCTGGACCGCGAAAGCACCAAACACGGCCGCGCCGAGCGCGCCGAGCAGCGGCCCCAGCAAAAGGCAGACGATCATCGGCAGTCCCGCCATCTTGGCGAGGAAGGCGACGCCATAGGCGCCAAGGCCGAAATAGGCAGCGTGGCCGAACGAGGCGAGCCCGCCGACCGCCATCAGGAAATGCAAGGAGGCCGCGAAGATCACGAAGATCGCGATCTCGGCGCCGACGGTCAGCGCATAGTTGCCGGCGATGAACGGCAGCATCGCCACCAGCGCCAGCGCGACCACAGAGGCCAGCCGCTCGGCGGAGGTCAGCGGGCGCCAGGGAATGACGGTGAGCCCCGGCGTGCGGCGCGCCGGCGCCTCCTTCTTGCCGAACAGGCCCCAGGGACGGACCACCAGCACCACGGCCATCACCAGGAACACCAGGATCAGCGAGATCGTCGGGAAGATGAGGATGCCGAAGGCGTTGAGCTCGGACACCAGCACTGCCGCCACGAAGGCGCCGAGGATGCTGCCGAGCCCGCCGATCACGACGACGACGAACACCTCGACGATGATGCGCAGGTCCATCGCGTGATGCACGGCATCGCGCGGGATCTGCAGCGCACCGCCGAGCGCGGCGAGGAAGACGCCGACCGCGAACACCGAGGTGAACAGCCATTTCTGATTGACGCCGAGCGCCGCGACCATGTCGCGATCCTGCGTCGCCGCGCGCACCAGGATGCCCCAGCGTGTGCGCTGGAACAGCAACCAGAGCGCGCCGAGCACGACGGGACCGAGCACGATCAGGAACAGGTCATAGCTCGGGATATTCTGGCCGAAGAAATCCACCGCGCCCTTGAAGCCGGGCGCGCGGCGGCCGACCAGATCGTCCGGGCCCCAGATCAGCACGACGAGATCCTCGACCATCAACGTCAAGCCGAAGGTGGCGAGCAGTTGGAACAGCTCGGGCGCGTGATAGATCCGGCGCAGCAGCACGATCTCGACGATCACCCCGATCACAGCCACCGCGAGCGCAGCGACGACGATGCCGCCCCAGAAGCCCAGAGCCCCCGACAGACGTTCCGTGAGCGAGAACGCGATATAGGCGCCGAGCATGTAGAACGCGCCATGGGCGAAATTCACGATGCGGGTGACGCCGAAGATGATCGACAGTCCCGACGCCACCAGGAACAGCGAGGCTGCACTGGCAAGGCCGGTCAGGAACTGGACGAAATAGAAGGCCATGGGCGGTCCGCGTCAGGAGGTCGTCTGTCTTGATGAGCCGCATTCGAGCCCGGACTACTCTCCTCGCGGAGAGCCAGCGAGCCGGCGTGGGGTGAGGGATCTCGGCCTGAACCTGTAGATCAGGCGTCGTGCTCCCTCACCCCGCCCGCTCTCCTCCGCGGGAGGAGGAGGCAGGATCGTGTGGATCAGTCCTTCGGCCTGAGCTTGCCGACCTCTTCATCGCTCGGCAGATAGTCCGAGCCCTTGCGATAGACAGTGTCGACCATGATGCCCTTGCCGTCCTTCAGCGCGGTCTTGCCGACGTAGGCGCCGAGCGTCGACTGGTGGTCGATCTTGCGGAAGGTGATCTCGCCGAACGGCGATGGCACGGACAGGCCCTCGGCCGCCGCAATCAGCTTGTCCGCATCGGTCGAACCGGCCTTGGCGAGAATGGCGGCCGCCGACTTGATGGTCTGGTAGCCGACGATCGAGCCGAGCCGCGGATAGTCGTTGTACTTGGCCTGGTAGGCCTTCAGGAACACATCATGCTCGGGCGTCTTGATCGAGTACCAGGGATAGCCGGTGACGATCCAGCCCTCCGGCGTCTCCTCCTTGAGCGGATCGAGATATTCCGGCTCACCGGTGAGGAAGCTCACGACCTTGCGGTCCTTGAACAGGCCGCGCGTGTTGCCCTCGCGGACCAGCTTGACGAGATCGGCGCCGAAGGTGACGTTGAGGATCGCTTCCGGATTGGCGGCGGCGACGGCCTGCACCACCGGACCCGCATCGATCTTGCCCTGCGGCGGCCACTGCTCGTCGACCCACTGGATGTCCGGGCGCTTCTCGGAGAGCAGCTTCTTGAACACCGCGACGGCCGACTGGCCATATTCGTAGTTCGGCGCGATCGTCGCCCAGCGCTTGGCCGGCAGCTTGGCGGCCTCTTCCACCAGCATCGCCGCCTGCATGTAGTTCGACGGACGCAGGCGGAAGGTGTATTTGTTGCCCTTCGCCCAGGTGATGGCGTCGGTCAGCGGCTCGGCCGCCAGGAAGAACACCTTCTTCTGGTTGGCGAAGTCGCTGACGGCAAGGCCGATGTTCGAGAGGAAGGTGCCGGCGAGCATCGCGACGTTCTCGCTCGACACCAGCTCGTTGGCCGCCGTCTGCGCGTCGGCCGGCTTGCCGCTGTCGTCCTTGGAAACGACGACGAGCTTCTTGCCGTTGATGCCGCCGGCCGCATTGACCTCCTCGACCGCCAGCTGCCAGCCCTTGCGATAGGGCTCGGTGAAGGCCGGCAGCAGCGAGTAGCTGTTGATCTCGCCGATCTTGATGACGTCCTCGGCGCGCGCCGCGCCCGCAAGTCCTGCGACGGCAAGGCCCAGGCCTGCCGCAAGCATCGTTCTCCGTCGCATCCCTTCAGCCTCCAATGTTGACTCGAACTACCTTAAACCGTCGTCGCCCTTGATCTCGGCGACCGTGAGCCCGCCCACCCTCGGCAGGGGACGACCGCTGTCGGTGACCGCCAGCGCCACCATGATCTCGCCAGCACGCGGCGCATCGTTGATCTGCACCTCCATGCCGTCGAAATGACTGCGCACGAAGGCGGCGTCCTTGTGCCCGAGCGGAATGTCGAGCGTGCAGCCGACGCCGCCGCGTTTCTTCGACGACGGGATCAGCGCTGCGCCCTTGCCGAGCACCTTGCGCACCGGCGCGCCCATTTTCGGATGCAGGATGGCCGCGGCATGCTCCAGCTCGCCGTCGCTGCCGACCGCCGCGGCCTTGCCGTAGCTGTGCGCGGCCGGCCCCTCGATGCCGAGCGCAGCCACCGCGCGCTTGGCCAGCATCTCGCCGAGTTCCTCGCCGATCGCGATCAGCGGCGACAGGTCCTCCACATAGCGCCCGGCGAACGGGTTCTCGATCACGGCGACCGCCGCAGCGCGCCGCGTTGGCGGCGAGATCGGCTTGCCCATCTCCTGATGAACTTCCTCGACCACGGTCACGATCTTGCGGATGACGGCGCTCATCGACGACAGTCCCTCATGTTCCAGCCCATCATGCATCAAACCTCACGCGGCCGCGGCCCGCAACCGGGACGGACGAATGATCTCGATCGGACGCGCGCCGACGGCGCGGATGGCGCCGTGGAGCTGCAGCACGGCGCCTTCGATCCGGCCATCCGACAGCAACGCCTGGGCGCAGTGCTCGCCCGCGGCCAGCGCCCTTGCCACGTCGGTTTCGCTCAGCGCGCCGACATCGCATGTGACGAGCCGATGACCGAGATCATTGTCCGGCTGCAGCTCGCAGGCGGGACGGCGGGTCACCGCGGAATGTCCGGGCAGATCGACCGCGTTCGCGATCACCGTCGCCGCTGCGTCCGCCTGCGCCGCGCTTGCCGCAAGCACCGTCACCGCATCGGCGATGCCGAGCGAGAAACTGCGGCCATGCCGTCCCGACGTGGCGACGCCGCGGACCGCGTCCGCAGCATGGAGCGTGATCCGACGCATGACGCCGGCCGCATCCGGCCGGTCCATCAATCCGACCGTGAAGGTCGCGGCGCCTTCCAGATGCAGCGCGATATCGCCGCCATTGTTGACATAGGCCCGCGCAAGCTTCGCCGCGCCGCGCATCGCGCCGAGAATCTCCTCGGCCACCGCTCCGGCCACGGCGGCCATCGGCGTGATGAACATCCCGGCCGCGAACGGCGCCACGGCCGCATGCATGCGACGGGCGACGACGCCATTCACAACACAACGACCCTCATCCGCGGCCTTGCGCAGTTCGGACAGTTCCGAGCAGAGCTCATCGAGCAGACCGGTGAAGCGTTCCGCGGCCGCCTGATAGGCGGCGCGGATATCAGCCTCCGCTCCCTCGGCGCCGATGATCAGATCGATCGGTCCATCCTGCAGATGCAGCCGACGGTCCGGCAACAGCGCGATCTGGGGCTGACGACTCATGCGCCCTGCCCCGGCCACGGCAACTGGCGGATATCCTTGCTGACATCCTTGAGCGACGCGAGCGGCTGCACGTAATCCATATGGCCGCCCAGCGCCTCATAGTCGGACAGCTTCATGGTGAACTCGATCGGCGCCACCAGCGCCGGCGTCGGCACATAGCCGAAGGCGCCGGCCGGCATCTGCGTCACGTCCACCATATAGGTGATGCCACCGCCCGGCCAGACATAGACCGGCGCGCCGCCCGAGGTGACGCGCGTCAGCGCATCCTTGACCGAACGCGTCAGCCGCACCGGATTGTCGGTGACGCCGGCGCGCAGAGATCCGCCCGCGCCGGCCATGAACAGCACGGTGCACAGCGCCGGCTCGCAATTTTCTTGGATGCGCTCGACCGAGAACTGCAGCTCCGGCGGCATGTCGCGCTGGACCGGCTTCAGCGCCTCGTCGAGCACATAGTAGCCGGCATGCTCGCCGGTGGTCGACACCATCAGCAGCGTCGTGCCGGGCTTCGCCGTCTTCGGATCGAACGGCCCGAGAATCGCGAGCGGATCGGAGATGTCGGTGCCGCCCCAGCCGGTGCCCGGCTGCGCCACCTGGAAGTAGCGGCCCGGCGTCGAACGCCGCCCCTTCATCTTGATGCCGGTGGCGGGAATGTCGAGCAGCTTGCCGGCCTGGTGCTCCGACAGCACGCCGGTGATGTGGTCGTCGACCACGACGACCTCGTCGACCTTGCCCTGCCACTGCTTGGCGAACATGCCGATCGTGGCCGAGCCGCAACCGACCCGCATGCGCTCTTCCCTGACGCCGTTGACCACCGGCGGCTGCCCCGCCTGCACGATCACGCTGGCGCCACCATCAATGGTGAGTTCGACGGCCTTGCGGTTGCTGAGGTCCATCAGCGCATCGCAGGTGACACGCCCCTCCTTCTTGGAGCCGCCGGTCAGATGATGCACGCCGCCGAGGGACAGCATCTGCGAGCCATATTCGCTGGTCGTGACGTGACCGACCGCCTCGCCGTCGACACGCACCGTCGCAGCCTCGGGCCCGAGATAGCGGTCGGTGTCGATCTTCACCTTGACACCGCAATAGCTGAAGATGCCCTCGGTCACGACCGTGACCATGTCCACACCTTCGATTTGCGACGAGACGATGAACGGCGCCGGCTTGTAATCGGGATAGGTGGTGCCGGCACCGATCGCGGTGACGAACAGCTCCGGCTGATGCACGATCTTGCCGTCCCAGTCGCCGCTGGCCTGGAACGGAACCAGCTTGCCGCCATGCGACACGGTGCGCTCCAGCAGGATGTGCGGATCGACGCGCACCAGCACACCATCCTGATTGGCGTAGCGATCGCAGGCGCCGGCCGCGCCCGGCTTGATGTAGCACATCACCGGGCAGGCATCGCAGCGGATCTTGTCCCCTGCACCGTCGCTCGCCGTCTCAGTCACCATGCAGAGGAGCCCATCTTGAAGCGGAGGCGGCGATGACCGCCGGCGCGCCGCGGCAATTCGTTTGTACACGAATGATGTCGCGCCCCTCCGCCGACTGTCAAGCGCTCCCGTGGGCGAAAAGCAGGTTTGCCGGATAAACGATCAGTTTGCCCTGCACAATGACGACAAATCGTGCATACGCTGCACCGCGAAACGCGGTACTTGCATGTTAGTACACAAACGATAGGCTCCGGGTGGATCCCGATCGCATTCTCGTTAACGATACCATAGCGGACGACAGAAGGGCATGACGCCAGCAACGATTCGGCTGACCGTGAACGGACAGACGCATGACGTCGCCGCGGCGCCCGACACGCCCCTGCTCCACGTGCTGCGCAACGATCTCGCTCTGAACGGCCCGAAATATGGCTGCGGCCTTGGCGAGTGCGGCGCGTGCACCGTGCTGATCGACGGCCGCGCCGCACGCTCCTGCGTCATTCCGATCGAAGGCTGCGTCGGCCGCGCTGTCACCACGCTGGAAGGCCTCGGCTCGCGCGAAGCGCCGGATCCGGTGCAAAAGGCCTTCATCGTCGAGCAGGCTGCGCAATGCGGTTATTGCCTGAACGGCATGATCATGACCACCAAGGCTCTGCTGGCGATCAAGCCCGATCCGTCGCTCGACGAGATCAAGCAGGCGCTGCGCTACAATCTTTGCCGCTGCGGCGCCCATGTCGAAATCCTCCGCGCCGCGATGCGCGCCGCAGGACACGCGCTCGAGGCGTTGGATTGATGAGCGCTGGCACGCCCCCCGAAACCGACGCACCGCGCGGCTGGCTGGTCGTCGAACGCCCCGTCGCGGGCGCCGATCGACAGTTCGAGACCTTCATCCGGATCACTGCGTCCGGCGAGGTTTCGGCCTTCAACGGCCATGTCGATCTCGGCACAGGCATCCGGACAGCGCTGGGACAGATCGTCGCAGAAGAGCTCGACGTCTCCTTCGCCCGCGTCGTGGTCGTGCTCGGCGATACCGCCATCGTGCCCAACCAGGGCGCGACGATCGCCAGCGAGACCATCCAGATCACCGCGGTACCGCTGCGCAAGGCGGCCGCGCAGGCGCGCGCCTTTCTGCTGACCCGGGCGGCAGCGCAACTGGGTGTCGCCGTTGAGGATCTCGCCGTCGAGGATGGCCTTGTCCGTGGTGCCAATAATCGCGCGCTCAGCTATGGCGAGTTGATCGGCGACGAGACCATCCGTCTCGCGCTGGCTGACGACGTGGCCGTCAAACCGGTCGACAATTATCAGGTCGTCGGCCGCTCGGTGCCGCGCGTCGATCTGCCCGCGAAGGCCACCGGCGAGCTCACTTATGTGCACGATGTCCGCGTCCCCGGCATGCTGCACGGCCGCGTCGTGCGTCCGCCCTACGCCGGTATCGATGCCGGCCCGTTCATCGGCACCAGCCTGATCGGCGTCGACAAGGATTCGGTGCGTGACGTTCCCGGCCTGGTCGACGTCGTCGTCATCGGCGACTTCATCGGCGTCGTCGCCGAGCGCGAGGAGCACGCCATCCTCGCCGCCGAGCGCCTGAAGGTCAGCTGGAAACCGGTGCCGGACTTGCGCGATCTCGATAATGTCGCAAACGCGCTGCGCGCCAACCCGTCGAGCCCACGCCGGCTGCTCGAAAAAGGCGATGTCGACGCGGCGATCGCGGACGCGGCCAAACCGATGCGGCGGACCTATGTCTGGCCGTATCAAATGCACGGCTCGATCGGGCCGTCCTGCGCCGTGGCCGATTATCGCGACGGCCAGATCCGCATCTATTCGGGCACGCAGAACCCGCACATCCTGCGCGCCGATCTCGCCAAGCTGATCGACTGCCCCGAGCACCAGATCGAGCTGATCCGGCTCGAGGCCGCCGGCTGCTACGGCCGCAACTGCGCCGACGACGTCACCGCCGATGCCCTGCTGCTGTCGCGCGCCGTCGGCCGCCCGGTGCGTGTGCAGCTGACGCGCGAGCAGGAGCACCTGTGGGAGCCCAAGGGCACGGCGCAACTGATGGACGTCAATGGCGGACTCAATACCGACGGCTCGGTCGCGGCCTATGAGTTCGCCACCCGCTATCCCTCGAATGGCGCGCCGACCCTGGCCTTGCTGCTCACCGGCCGGGTCGCGCCGGAGCCCGCCGTGTTCGAGATGGGCGACCGCACCGCGATCCCGCCTTACGACTACGACCACATGCGCGTCACCGCGCACGACATGCCGCCGATCGTGCGCGCATCATGGCTTCGCGGCGTCTCGGCGCTGCCCAACACCTTCGCGCATGAATCCTATATCGACGAACTCGCCACCGAGGCCGAAGTCGATCCGATCGAATACCGGCTGCGCTACCTGAAGGACGAACGCGCGCGGGACCTCGTCAACGCCGTGGCCGAGCGTGCCGGCTGGACGCCGCGGCCGGCGCGGCAAGAGAAGACGCCGGTGGATGGCGTCGTGCACGGCCGCGGCTTCGCTTACGCGCTCTATGTCCACAGCAAGTTTCCCGGCTATGGCGCGGCGTGGTCGGCGTGGATCGCCGACGTCGCCGTGAACACGACGACCGGTGATGTCAGCGTCACGCGCGTGATCGCGGGCCAGGATTCCGGACTGATGATCAACCCGGACGGGGTGCGTCACCAGATCGAGGGCAACGTCATCCAGTCGACCAGCCGGGCGCTGATGGAGGAGGTCCCGTTCACACGCGGCAAAGTCGCGGCGCGGGAATGGGGCGCCTATCCGATCATCACCTTCCCGGACTTGCCTGACATCGACGTCCTGATGCTGCCGCGACCGGACCAGCCGCCGCTCGGCGTCGGCGAGTCCGCTTCGGTTCCGAGCGCGGCCGCGATCGCCAACGCGATCTATCACGCCACCGGCGTGCGCTTCCGCGAGCCGCCATTCACGCCGGAGCGCATTCTCAGGGGACTGCGCGGCGAACAGACGGAGAGGCCCTCACCGCAGCCCCTCCCCACGCCCGACAAGCCGGCCAAGACATGGCTCAAGCCGTTCGCCCCGCGCGGCGGTCTGATCGCGACCGCTGTCGCAGCCTGTGCCGCGGCAATCGGCGTGGCCAACGCGATCATGCCTTGGCGCACGATCGCGCCGATCGCGCCGCCCGATCCCGCCGTCTATTCCGCCGCGACGATCGCGCGCGGC
This sequence comes from Bradyrhizobium sp. USDA 4369, assembly GCF_054056435.1. Taxonomy (NCBI): domain Bacteria; kingdom Pseudomonadati; phylum Pseudomonadota; class Alphaproteobacteria; order Hyphomicrobiales; family Nitrobacteraceae; genus Bradyrhizobium; species Bradyrhizobium sp. USDA 4369. The sequence continues at coordinate 116,408 of NZ_JBSRYH010000001.1, forward strand.
GGGGCGCTCGCCGCGCTCGGCAATTGCACGGTCTGCCACACCGCGGAGGGCGGCCTGATCAATGCGGGCGGCCGCGCATTGGAGACGCCGTTCGGCACCCTCTTCAGCACCAACATCACCCCCGACGTGGACACCGGCATCGGGGCCTGGTCCTATCCCGCCTTCGAGCGCGCCATGCGGGAGGGCGTACATCGCGACGGCCGACAGCTGTACCCGGCATTCCCTTACACGCATTTCGCACGGACCAGCGACGCCGACCTGCAGGCGCTCTACGCCTATCTGATGGCGCAGCCTCCGGTGCGGCAGCAGGCGACGGACAATCAGCTTCGCTTTCCGTTCAACCTGCGGCCACTGGTCGCCGGCTGGAATGCCCTGTTCCACGACAACCAGCCGTTCAAACCCGATCCAACGAAATCGAAGCAGTGGAATCGCGGCTTCTATCTGGTCGAGAGTCTCGGCCATTGCAGCGCCTGCCACTCGCCGCGCAATGCGTTCGGCGCCGAGCAGCGCAAGGCCTATCTCGCAGGCGGATTTGCCGATGGCTGGGAGGCGCCGGCGCTGACCTCGCTCTCATCAGCGCCGATCCCGTGGACGGAGGACGAGCTCTACACCTATCTGCGCTCCGGCCAGTCGCGCTTTCACGGCGTGGCCGCAGGTCCTATGGCGCCGATCGTCAAGGATCTCGCGACGCTCGCCGACGCTGATGTCCGGGCCATGGCGACCTATCTCGCCTCCTTCCAGGAGGCTGCGCCCGAGCCGGCGACATTGGAGGCGATGGCCTCGGAGCTCGAAGCGCGCACCAAGGTGACCTCGGCATCGTCTCCAGCCGCGCGGCTCTATCTCGGCGCCTGCGCCGTCTGCCACGAGGTCGGCGGCCTGCCGCTGTTCGGCAGCCGCCCCTCGCTCGCGCTCAACAGCAACCTGCACGGCGCCGCGCCCGACAACCTGATCCAGGTGATCCTGCACGGCATCATGAAGCCGGCCTCGTCCGATCTCGGCTACATGCCGGCATTCCGGGACCATCTCAGCGACAGGCAGCTTGCGGAGCTCGTCAGCTATCTGCGCGGGCAGTTCGCGCCGGACAAGCCCGGCTGGACGAATGTGGAGGCCGCCGTCAGCCGCATCCGGTCGGCCACGCCGCATTAGGACCGGCGATGCTCCAGCTGCCGAGGGCACCACGACCACCACCATGACGCGCATTCGGGCATCGCTTTGCCCCTAATTTCGCCTTGCGGCAGGCACTCTGCCGCTTCTAGAATTCGGGACTACGTTCCAAAAAATGGAACAAACGGTATCATCATGAGCGCCCTGACCAACGCTATCGACATTCTGCGCTGCTTTTCGACCTCGCGGCCCGACCTCTCCTTCGCCGACGTGCAAGTCCTGACCGGCAAGCCGAAGAGCTCCACCTCCCGCCTGCTCCGCTCGCTGCGCGATTGCGGCCTGCTCGAGCAGGATCCGCACAGCCGCCGCTACCGTCCCGGCCTGCTCACCTTCGAACTTGGACGCCTGCATCGCGCCCATGACGATCTGATCGCGACCGCCGAGCGCGAGCTGCGCGACGTCTGCGCGCGGACCGGCCATACCGGCTACATCGCTGTGCTCGACGGCTATCAGCAGGTCGTGTTGCGCATCGTGACGGGATCGAACCCGCTGCGCGTCGTCAATCCGCCAGGCCAGCGTACGCCGGCGATCATCACCTCGAACGGCCGCGCCATGCTGGCGCGGCTGTCAGACCAGGAGATCCGGGCGCGTGTCCCGCTCGACTATCCGAAGGTGCCTGCCAATTCACCGCAGAACTTCACCGAGTTGATGGCACGGCTGAACGAAATCCGCCGCACCGGCATCTCCGACGCGGCGGATGAGGCCATCGAAGGTGTCGGATCGCAGGGTTTTGCGCTGGCGAGCGGCGAAACCGGCGAACTGATCGGCATCGCCGTCTCCTATTCGGTGCAGGCCACGACCGAGATCGAACGCGCCAATGTCCGCCGCGAGCTCGGCGCGATGGCCGCGCGACTGCGTCGCATCACCGGCGATCCGCTGGGCCAGACCATCGAGCAGCTCGCCGGACTGGCCTCCTGATGCCAGCCACCGGCGCGCCGCGCGTCAACAGCCTCGCGCTGTTGATCCTGCCCAGCGCGCTGCTGTTTGCTCTGTTCTTCTTTTTGCCCATCGGGCTGATGGCCGTCATGAGCATGCTGACCGGAAATCCGGTCGTCATGCCGCATGTCGGCTTCACTGCAAAGCACTACGCCCGCATCGGCAACGACAGCTACTATCTCGAGGTGATCTGGACTACGCTCCGGATCGGCCTCTGGACGACTATCGTCGCGCTCGTAATCGGCTATCCGCTCGCGCATTGGATGTCACGGATCAGGAGTCGCAGCGGCCATGCGCTGCTGCTGACGGCCGTGCTGGCGCCGATGCTGACCGGGATCGTCGTACGCACCTTCGCCTGGATGACCTTGCTGTCCGACAAGGGCGTCATCAACCAGGTCCTCGCCGCGCTCGGCCTGATCTCGACCCCGCTGCACCTGATGTATAATGAGACCGGCATCATCATCGGCCTGGTCCACATCTATGTGCCGTTCATGGTGCTGACCCTGACGGGCGTGATCGGCCGCATCGACGAGCGGCTCGAGCAGGCGGCCGAGAATCTCGGTGCCAGCCCGTGGCGCGCCTTTCTTGAAGTCACCCTGCCGCTCAGCCTGCCGGGCATCCTCGCCGGCTCGCTGCTGGTGTTCGCGCTCGCGATCAGCGCCTATGTCACGCCGATCCTGCTCGGCGGCTTTCAGATCATGACCCTGCCGATCCTGATCTATCAGCAGATCTCCGCGAACTTCAATGTCGGCTTCGCTGCGGCGCTGGGCATGGTGCTGCTCGCGATCTCGCTCATGCTCGTCATCGCCTACAACCATGTGCTCGGCCTTGTCTCCGGCCAGCGCGAGCTGCAATGAAGGGTGGCGATGCCGAGCCTCTCGTCCCCACCACCATCGCAGCTGACGGCCTCGATCGAGCTTGCGACCTCGACCGGCCTTCGCCGCCGGGCCGCGCCTCGGGGCTGGGGCCGCAGGCTTTATCTGGCGGTCAATATCGCGGTTCTGGTCTTCCTGCTGGCACCGATCGCGATCGTGATCGTCTTCGCACTCAATCCGACGCCGTTCATCCAGTTTCCGCCGGTCGGACTCTCCTTGCGCTGGTTCGAGAAATTCTTTGCCTCGCGCGACTTCATGCAGGCGCTCGTGTTCAGCCTCGAGGTCGCGGCGATGACCACGATCGCCGCGACCGTACTCGGCGCATCTGCCGCGCTGGCCGTTGCCCGGGGCAATCTGCCGGGCTCGCGGCTGATCATGGCGACCATGCTGTCGCCGCTGATGCTGCCGGCCATCCTGACCGGACTTGCACTGTTCCAGTCCTACGTCCTGCTCGATGTCGGCCGTCCATTGTGGAGCCTCGTCGCCGGCCACACGCTGGTGACCATTCCCTACGTCGTCCGCACCACGCTCGCGGTGCTGCACAATTTCGATGTCAGGCTCGAGGAAGCCGCGCAAAATCTCGGCGCCAGCCCGGCCCGGACCTTCTTCGAAGTGACCCTGCCGCTGGTGAAACCTGGCGTGCTTGCCGGCGCGATCTTCGCCTTCATCGTGTCGTTCGACCAGTTTCCCGTGTCGCTGTTTCTCGTTGCCCCCGGCCGCGAGACATTGCCGATCACGCTGTTCAACTATCTGAAGTTCGATCTCGACGGCACGATCGGCGCCGCCTCGATCGTCTCCATCCTGCTCGCCTTCCTCGTGGTCATCGCGCTTGACCGCACGGTGGGCCTGCGCTCCTACGTCAAACTCTAACGGAGATCCTTGAGATGACCGCCTCATCGCGTCGCTTTCCCCTGAGCCGCCGGCGCTTGCTGACTGCGGCGGCCTCGCTCGGCGCCGGCGTGATCGCGGCGCCCTACGTCGCGCGGGCCGATGAGGCCGTGCTGAACGTGACGGGCTGGGGCGGCAAATGGGGCGAGGTGATGAAGGCGGAGATCGGCCCGGCCTTCGAGACCGAGTTCAAGTGCAAACTCAAGACCGATACCGCCCTGCCCTTCCTGCCGAAGCTGCAGGCCAGTTCGCGCTCTGCGCCGGTCTATGACGTGCTGCACACCAACTCCAACGAGCAGTGGGCGGCCGTCGAAATGGGCCTCGTCGAGCCCAAGGTCGATCCCAGGCTGGTGCCGAACATCGCCGACGTCTACCCCTATGCCGTCAGCGACAAGATTGTCGGCGTCTGCATCTTCACAAGCGCCATCGGGCTCGGCATGCGCACCGACAAGGGCTATTCCAGCATCTCCTCCTGGAAGGAGTTTTGGGACGCCAAATATAACGGCGCCCGCGGCGGCTACGTCATCCCGGTCAACAGCCTCGGACAGGCATTCGTGATGATGTGCGGGACCCTGTACGGCAAGGGGCAGACCGATCTCGATGCCGCTTATGCGGCGCTGGAGAAGCTCAAGCCGATCAAGCTCGTCGACTTCACCGGCGCCATGGAGAAGCAGATCCTGTCCGGCGAGGTCGGGCTCGGAATCATCCACGATTCCGGTATCTATCGCTATGACGGCCAGAACCAGCCGATCGACTTCGTGACGCCGAGCGAAGGCGTGCTGTCGCTGGAGCAGGTGCTCAGCATCACCCCCGGCAGCAAGGTGAAGGAGCTCGCCAACGCCTATGTCAACTACATGCTGCGCCCCGCAGTTCAAAAGCGCCTCGCCGAGACGGTGTGGTATTCCCCCGCCAACAAGACGGTCAAGCTCGATGCCAAGTACGACGCGAAGCTGCTGACCACGCCGGAGAAAGTCGGCAAGCTGATCCAGGTCGATTGGAAGTGGTACAACGCGCAGAAGGACGAGATCGACAGCCGGGTCAACCGGATCTTCCGCGCATGAGCGCTGCCATCGAGATTGCCGGCGTCAGCAAGGTCTATGACGGCGGCGTCCGCGCCGTCGATGCTGTGGCGATGGACATCCGGCCGGGCGAGTTCTTTTCGCTGCTCGGCCCGTCCGGCTGCGGCAAGACCACGACGCTGCGCATGATCGCAGGCTTCGACAGCCCGAGCGCCGGCGAGATCCGGCTTGACGGGACCGACATCACCCATGTGCCGGCGCATAAGCGTGACATGGCGATGGTGTTCCAGAACTACGCGCTGTTTCCGCATCGCACGGTCGCCGAGAATGTCGCCTTCGGCCTGCGCATGCGCAAGATCGACAAGGCGACCATCGCCGCCAAGGTGAAGGCCGCGCTCGCGATGGTCGAGCTGTCCGGCTTCGAGGATCGCCGGCCGGCACAGCTGTCCGGCGGCCAGCAGCAGCGCGTCGCGCTCGCCCGCGCCATCGTCATCTCGCCACGCGTGCTGCTGTGCGACGAGCCACTCGGCGCGCTCGACAAAAAGCTGCGCCAGCAGATGCAATTCGAGTTGAAGCAACTGCAGAAGAACCTGGGCGTGACCCTCGTCTTCGTCACCCACGACCAGGAAGAGGCACTGGCGATGTCCGATCGCATCGCCGTGATGAACGCCGGCCGCGTCGAGCAGATCGGCACGCCCACCGAGATCTACGACCAGCCGCGGACCCGTTTCGTGGCTGACTTCATCGGCGACACCAACATCTTTCGTGGCCAGCACGTAATGATGGATCACGGCGCCGGGCTCGCGGTCGGCCGCGGCCTCATACTGGCGCTGCCAAAGGCGGTCGCGACGGCCGACCATGCAGCTGGCCTGTCGGTGGCGCTGAGGCCCGAGAAAATCGTGGTGTCGCCGCGCAGCGGCGCCGACGGCGGGAGCGCGGGCCGCTCGGCGCGCGGCACGGTCGAAAGCACCAACTTCCTCGGCGGCGCCGTGCTGTACCGCATCGTGCTCGAAGACGGCCAGCGCGTGCTCGCGCAGCAACCCAATTCGGGGACCAGTCCTTTTCATGCGCCCGGTCAGGCGGTCACGCTCAGCTGGCAGCCCGGCGATCTCGTCATTCTCGAGGATTGATATTGTGAACGTCATCCGCGCGTCAGCGCCCGATCCGTCCATCCGCGAACCAAGACCACATTCTCCGATCGCGGAGCCCTTGTCATGACCGGGGGCGCGATGACGACGATCAGCCTCGACGACATCGAGGCGCTCGCGGTCGGCGCCTGGATCCTCGGCACCGGCGGCGGCGGCAGCCCCTATCTCGGGCTGCTCAATCTGCGCCGGCTCTATGCCGAGGGACATCGTGTGCAGCTGATGTCGCCGCTCGATCTCGCCGACGACGACTGGGTCGCCGTGGTGTCCAACATGGGCGCCCCCTTGGTGGGCCAGGAGCGCCTCGCCGACAGCCGCAGCATCGCGCGCGCGGTGCGTATGCAGGAAGAGATCAACGGCATTAGCTTCCGCGCCGTGATGTCGGTCGAGATCGGCGGCGGCAATGGCATGCAGGCGCTGATGGCGGCGGCGCATCTCGGCATTCCCGTCGTCGACGCCGACTGCATGGGCCGCGCCTTCCCGGAGGCACAGATGACGTCGGTAGCGATCGGCGACCTCAAGCCCTATCCCTGCACGCTGTATGATCCGCGCGGCATCGAGGCTGTCGTGACCAAGGTGCCCTCCTGGAAGTGGATGGAGCGCGCCAGCCGCAAGATCTGCGTCGAGATGGGCTCGATCGCCTCGACCAGCAAGGCGCCGCGCACGGGACGCGAGGTCAAGGACTGGGGCATCCATTTCACCACCACCAAGGCGATTGAGATCGGCCGTGCAGTCGAGGCCGCCAACAGGAGCCACCAGGACCCGATCGCGGCGATCCTCGCCTGCGAGGGCGGACAGCGCCTGTTCACCGGCAAGATCGTCGATGTCGAACGCCGCACCACCGAAGGCTTTTTGCGCGGCTCTGCCGTCGTGGAGGGCAGCGATGACGATCGCGGCACGCGGCTCAAGCTGTCGTTCCAGAACGAATGGATCGTCGCCTGGCGCGATGGCGAGGCGATCGCGATGTCGCCCGACCTGATCTGCGTGCTCGACAGCGTCAACGGCCATGGCATCGGCACCGAGACAGCGCGCTACGGCCAGCGCGTGACCGTGATCGCGCTGCCCGCCCCCGCCGTGCTGACCAGTCCGCGCGGCCTCGACTTCGTCGGCCCCCGCGCCTTCGGCTACGACCTCGATTTCCGGTCGCTGTTCGCGACCGCTGGAGCTCCATGAATGAAGCGCATTGGCATTGACGTCGGCGGCACCAATACCGACGCGGTTCTGATTGCCGACGACAGGGTCATTCACTCGGTCAAAAGCGCCACCACCGCCGACGTCACCTCCGGCATTCTCGCCGCGCTGAAAGCGCTGCGGGCCAATCCCGCAGCGGCCGTGCCGGTCGATGCGGTCGTCATCGGCACCACGCATTTCATCAATGCGGTGGTGCAGCGGCGGCACCTGCAGCAGATCGGTGCGGTCAGGATCGGCATGCCGGCCTCCGCCTCGCTGCCGCCGTTCTGCGACTGGCCAGCCGATCTCGCCGCGCTGGTCAGCGGCGAGATCTTCATGCTTGAGGGCGGCCATGACTATGACGGCCGCCCGTTCATGCCGCTCGACACCGGCGGCCTGAAGGCCGCCGCGCGCGCAATCAAGGCCAAGGGCCTGCGCGCGGTCGCGATCGCCTCGTCGTTCTCGCCGCTCGACCCGAGTTGCGAGATCACCGCGCGGGAGATCTTCGCCGAGATCTGCCCTGACGTGGCGGTCACGCTGTCGCACGACCTCGGCCGCATCGGCCTGTTGGAGCGCGAGAACGCCGCCCTCCTCAACGCCGCCCTGCATGACCTTGCCGTCACCACCGTCACCGCCTTCCGCAAAGCGATCGCCGAGGCCGGCCTGGATGCGCCGCTGTTCCTGACCCAGAACGACGGCACCGTGATGCAGGCGGAGACCGCGACCGCCTTCCCGGTCATGAGCTTCGCCTCGGGCGCCACCAATTCCATGCGCGGCGCCGCCTATCTGTCCGGCCTCGACGACGCGATGGTCGTCGATGTCGGCGGCACCACCAGCGACATCGGCCAGTTGCGCCACGGCTTTCCGCGCGAGGCCAACGCGGTCGTCGAAGTCGGCGGCGTCCGCACCCTCTTCCGCATGCCCGATCTGCTCTCGATCGGATTGGGCGGCGGCAGCCATGTCGAACAGGATCCCGTCCGCGTCGGCCCACTCAGCGTCGGGTACCGGCTGACATCCGAGGCCCTGGTGTTCGGCGGCGACCGCCTGACGGCGACCGATATCGCGGTCGCGGCCGGACTGATCGATCTCGGCGACGGCGCCCGCGTCGCGCATCTGCCGCGGCGCCTGATCGAGGCTGCACTTGCGGATGCCCATCGCAAGCTCGAAAGCGACATCGACCGGATGAAGACCGAGGCCGGCGACGTGCCGCTGCTCGCGGTCGGCGGCGGCGCCTTCCTGGTGCCGGAGCGCCTCGCCGGCATCTCGGAGATCGTCCGCGTCGACCATGGCGACTGCGCCAACGCCGTCGGCGCAGCCATCGCCCAGGTCTCCGGCGAGGCCGACCAGGTGTTCCGCGACATGACCCGCGACGAGGCCATCGCGGCGGCGCGCGGCATTGCCGAAGCGCGCGCCATCCAGGCCGGTGCCGACCGCGACGCGCTCAAAATGGTCGACGTCGAGGACATGCCGATCGCCTACCTCCCCGGCAACGCGCTCCGCGTCCGCGTCCGCGTCGCCGGCGCGATTGCCGAGCCGAACATCGGCGCGGCGGCGTAGCTTCGTCTCAAGCCAGTTCGGCGATCCTGGTCACGCCCGCCTCGGCGCCCTGCGCCTTCGCGGCCGCCATCGAGCCGCCGAGATCGATCCCGCGGCAGGCGCTGTCGATCACGACGGCGTCGAAGCCGAGCCGGCGCGCGTCGACCGCGGAGTAATGCACGCAGAAATCGGTCGCGAGCCCGACCATAAATACCCGGCGCAAGCCGCGTTCGCGCAGATAGCCGGCAAGGCCGGTCGGCGTCGTCTTGTCGTTCTCGAAAAACGCCGAATAGGAGTCGATCGCCGGACGGAAGCCCTTGCGAATGATCAGTTGCGCCTTGTCGGTCGCCAGACCGGCATGAAAGGCCGCGCCCGACGTGCCCTGGATGCAGTGATCCGGCCACAGCGTCTGCGGGCCGTAAGCCATCGGCACGCTCTCGAACGGCGCCTTGCCCGGGTGACTGGCGGCGAACGAGCTGTGGCCGGCGGGGTGCCAATCCTGGGTGAGAACGACGTGATCAAACAGCCCGCTGAGCCGGTTGATCACCGGGACGACCGCATCGCCATCGCTCACGGCGAGCGCGCCGCCGGGACAAAAATCGTTCTGCACATCGATGATGAGCAGCAAATCCTCGTTGGTCTTGATCTGCATCCTGCACCCGTTTCACCAGACTCTCACGAGGATGGCCTCGGCCCGCGGCGATCTCAAGCCGACCAGCCCAAGATTCTGCGGCGGCAGCCGAGGGGCAGCCCCACCATTTCGGAATCCCTGCCCTGCACGGCGGAGCTGGAAACGCCGGGCCAATCGTGGATTCTCCCGGTTGGAGAGTTTTTCCGATGCCCACGACCATGACACGCCGCTCCGCCAGCGCCAGCCTCGAACGCTGGGCCATCGCAACCCTGCGCGAGGCCGGGGCGATCGTCGCATGCGAGGCGCATGGCCGGATGCGCGAGCGCGGCGACCCGCATGCGCTCGCCTGCGCGCTCGGCGCGGCACGCGACGATCCGCCGCCCGGCATTTGCGGCTCGGAAGCAGTTGCGGCGATCGAGGATGTTCTCGGCGGGATCGGCGATACCTGCCCTGATTGTGCGCAGCCGAGCGAACTGGAAGAATTGCCGCGACAGGACTTGCCGCAACTAAAATAAGTGATTCCCCTTCACTCGCGCGTGCTCTAGCTTGAAGCCTCCACCGGGAGACATCACCGTGTCGAGGCGTCCCGCTCTCCCGCTGCGCAAGCCGTGCCCGACCTGCGGGCGCCCGTTGGCCGTGCGGGAGGGCAGCGGCGAGCGCTGCAAGCTGATCTGTCCCGCCTGCGACGGCCCCGACCCGCTGCGTTCGCCGAAAGCGCTCGGCTGGGCCAAGGGATCGCTGCGGCCGCCGAAGCGGCCGCAGGAGACCTAGCGCGCGAGCTTGCGCTCGACCTTTTTGCGGCTGTTGCCCACCTTCTTGACTGCCTTCTTCACGGCGGAGGCCGAGCGTCCGCTCTTCTTGGCTTCGTAGCGCACTTCGTAGTCCTGGCCGCCCGCAACGAGGGCACGGTCCTGCTTGCGTCCGCGGCTGGATGTTGCCGTCGAGGTCTTCTTCTTGGCTGCCATGATGCATCTCCTTGCCAGCGCGCAACGCACGACCCCGCAGGGCAGTTCCGCGGAGCGGCAGCGGCGGGCTCCTCACCATCAGGGTCTCGCCTGGCCGAAGAGATGCGTCATGCCGATCACCCGATGTCGAACTTGACGCCCTGCGCCAGCGGCAGGCTGCGACCGTAGTTCACGGTGTTGGTGGCGCGGCGCATATAGGCCTTCCACGAATCCGAACCGGACTCGCGGCCGCCGCCGGTCTCCTTCTCGCCGCCGAACGCGCCGCCGATCTCGGCGCCGGACGGGCCGATATTGACGTTGGCGATGCCGCAATCCGAGCCGCGCGACGACACGAACAATTCCGCCTCGCGCAGGTCATTGGTGAAGATCGACGATGACAGCCCCTGCGGCACTGCATTATGCAACGCGATCGCAGCGTCGAGGTCGCGATACGGCATGACGTAGAGGATCGGCGCGAAGGTCTCACGCTCGACCGGGCCGGCCTGCGAGCTGATTTCGACCAGCGCGGGCCGCACATAATAGGCGCCCTCGCAGCCCCCGACCGCAACGCGCTCGCCGCCGAACACGCGGCCGCCCTGATCCCGGGCCGCGCTCAGGGCATCCTGCATGGCGTCATAGGCGCCGCGGTCGATCAGCGGGCCGATCAAGGTGCCCGGCTGCAGCGGATTGCCGATCGCAACCGAGGCATAGGCCTGCGTCAGCCGCGGCACCAGCTGCTCATAGACATCGGCATGCACGAACAGCCGGCGCAGGCTGGTGCAGCGTTGGCCGGCGGTGCCCATCGCCGCGAAGGCCACCGCGCGCAGCGTGAGATCGAGATCGGCGGAGGGCGCGACGATCGCGGCATTGTTGCCGCCGAGCTCGAGAATGGCCCGCGCAAAGCGGCTGGCCAGACAGGCCCCGACGACGCGGCCCATCGCCGTCGAGCCGGTTGCCGACACCAGCGGCACCCTGACATCGTCGACCAGCATCTCGCCAACCGCGCGGCCGCCGATCAGCAGGCCAGCAAGCCCCTCCGGAGCCTCCCCGCCCTCGCGCCGGAAACGAGCCAACGCGCGCGCCAGCAGCGCGTCGGTCGCCAGCGCCGTCAGCGGCGTCTTTTCGGAGGGCTTCCAGACCACGCTGTTGCCGCACACCAGCGCGATGGCCGCGTTCCACGCCCATACCGCCACGGGGAAGTTGAACGCCGAAATGATGCCGGTGACACCCAGGGGATGCCACGTCTCCATCATGCGGTGCTCGGCCCGCTCGGTCGCAATGGTCAGGCCATAGAGCTGGCGCGACAGGCCGACCGCGAAGTCGCAGATGTCGATCATCTCCTGGACCTCGCCGAGACCCTCGGAGACGATCTTGCCGGCCTCGATCGAGACCAGGCGACCGAGCGCCGCCTTGTTGGCGCGGAGCTCCTCGCCGAGCAGGCGCACCAGCTCGCCGCGCTTCGGCGCGGGGACCAGCCGCCACTGCAAGAATGCGGCATGCGCCTGCGCGATCACCTCGGTCGCACCGGCCTGGGTCTCGTCATGCACCTGCGCCAGCACCTCGCCGGTGATCGGCGAGCGCGCCGCGCGCGCTCCGCCGCGCAGCCGCTCCGGCGCCACGCCCAGCGCGCTCAGGATGTCGGCGGTTTCCACAGCGAGCGAGAGGGAGGATGCTGGACTGGTGGACATTTACAACTCCGAATTTGCCTGCCGCGCCGGTGCGCGTAAGGATTAGTCATGGTCCGTCGGGAACGCCACCCCTGTAGATCAAATTCCACCGCAGCGCGAGCACAAGGCGGCTGGCGAATCGGCCACCCGGCCGTCCCCGCGGGCGGCGTCCCTGCGTCCGACCGGACCTCTCGCGCGAAAACCTGACTTGGTCTACCGAGTTGCCCAGCTTCGCTCGCCTGCTGATCTGGCGTTTGCTGATCTGGCGCGCATCGGAGCAGTCCCGCAACGCCGATGCGTCCGGGCTGGTGAGATCGATGATCCCTCGCAACATCACGAGGGCGCAGGGAATGCCGGGCGCTGGCCGCAACCCATGGCCCGCCTGCAGCAAAAAAAGCAGGCGGCAGTCACCACAGGTTCAGCCCAACTCCGGCATTCCCTGCGCGATGGTTTTCACAGTTATGACGTGCTCTCCCCGGTGTACGGCTGTCTAGCTGTGGAGCCTCAGGAGGTTGTCCTCGGTTAAACCGAGTCTGCTGATAGGCGGCTGGGAGTTTATGCCGCCGTGAGGCCGGTGCCAATTATACTGGTGCAGCCAGATGGGCAGTTGCGCGGCGCGCTGATCGGAAGTGGGATAGGTGTGTGCATAAGCCCACTCCCGGAGCGCTGTCTGGATAAAGCGTTCAGCCTTGCCATTGGTTCTGGGCGTGTAGGGCTTGGTGCGGATATGCTTGAGACCAATATCGCGGCAGGCCTTATCGAAATCGAAGCCGATATAGCAGCCTCCGTTGTCAGTCATGACGCGGGTGACGGTAACGCCCAAGCTCTTGTAGTGAGCGACAGCGGCCTTGAGAAACGCAACAGCACTCTCGGCGGTCTGATCCGGCTTGAGCTGTGAAAAAGCGACACGGGAGTGGTCATCGATGCAGACATGCATGTACTCCCAGCCAAGACCGCGACAATGACTATAACCGTTCCGATTACCGGTGACGCGATGGCCGCTTTGCGCGAAACGGCCGAGCTTTTTGATATCGATATGGATCATCTCGCCGGGCGCAGCGTGCTCATAGCGACGCACCGGTTCGATCGGCTCCAGATCACGGATTCGGTTCAGCCCCAGCCGTCGCAGAACGCGGCTGACCGTGGCCGGCGACACCTTAACCTCAGCCGCAATCTGCTTGCCGGTGTGGCGCTGACGGCGCAAAGCCTCGATAGCGGTACATGTGGCAGCAGTGGTTTGGCCTGGCGATGAGTGCGGTCTGGAGGAGCGATCGAGCAATCCCTCGACACCTTCCTCGCGGAACCGCATCACCCATTTGGCTACGGTCTTCGGCGTCGTATTGTACTGGTAAGCAGCTTCAGCATAGCTCAGCCCACCGTCTACGACACTGCGCACCATCGCCTCTCGACCTTTCGGTGTCATAGGCGCATTCTTGTGGACGTCCATCTGGTCTCTCCTTGGAACACTGAAGCTTCGCAACCTCAGCTTCCTCGGTTCAGACCGGATGGACAACCTCCTGGAAGACCACATCTAGCCACCGTCGTCCAGGAGGTCATCATCCCCCCCGGACTTGACGCCAGCGTCGCGGCGCCAGGACCACACGATTTCCTGTCCCGCCGATTGCCGTTCGTCCGCGTGCAAGCACGCTGCGGCAACAGGCGGCCATCGCCTTCCCGCCTCACGTGTCGTGACGATCGCGATACGCCCCTCGTGGCGAAGCAGGATGGCGGGAGTAGAGCATAGTTTCTGGAAAAGCGAAAGAGAAATTTTCGAACGGAAAACGCCGTGACTCCGGCTCATCGGCCGCAGCCAAGCCAATCGTATGCAACGTTCACCGGCGTCGACAGCGCCATTCTAAAGCACGTCGTCGCTGAAGCTCGTAAACGGAAGTATACACGGCTCAGCCAGGACACCGGCACTACAGAGCTGCATGCTCCTGCCGTCGCGCTCGACCGCAGCGCTGGCTTCGTTTCCAGTGAGCCGTTCGCAAGCTACCAAGCAAGCCCGCACAATCAGTTGATGACGCTCCATTTGGCCGATTGAGCAGATTCCGCTTACAAGAGACCACGACCGACGGACTGCTCCGGCGTGGGCCCAAGCCTATCGCATATGATGATCAGATGATGATCAGAGTTGAGTTCGGCTTCCGTCCACATCGTCATGGCCGGGCTCCGTCCCGGCCATCCACGCCGTTCGGCATCCTGGGACGGACGTGGATGCCTGGGCCTTCGCCGCACCGAAGCGGCTTCGGCCGCGCAGGCGGGACGAAGCCCGGGCATGACGACGCGGGGCAGCGCGGGAGAAAAACAACAATTCGTCATATGCGATAGCCCAGGGCGTGGGCCGGAGCGAGATCGTGATGAGAGAACCCGAAGGCGACCAAGCAGAAGGTTGGCTGGTCGCCCTCCAGTATTTCGGCGCCAGTGCACCAAGTTTTCGAACGCGAGCCAGATTGTCCGGCAGGATTTAGGTGACAGTGCACTAGATTAAACGTCCCTTCGTTGACGTGCCCCCGCCAAATTAGGCCAGTTTGAACTGGAATTTTCCACTTATGATCCCACCCGGGACAGAGGAGAGTTCCATGAAGGCATCGAAGTTTTCGGAGGCTCAGATCGCATTTGTTCTGAAGCAGGCTGAGGACGGTACGGCGGTTGCGGAGGTTTGCCGCAAGGCCGGGATCAGCCAGGCGACGTATTTCAATTGGAAGAAGAAGTATGCCGGTCTGATGCCATCGGAGATGAAGCGGCTGCGCCAACTCGAGGAGGAGAACGCCAAGCTCAAGCGGATCGTTGCGGACTTGTCGCTTCCCTCAAAGGTTTCGTTTAGCTTTGATCGGGAAGAGCGAACAGAATCAGATATAGATGACCTCAAGCGTCAATCGAATGGCCGAGCACATTTTTTGCCTCGACTTACGTATGAAAATTACCTCCTCGACCCTGACGCAATCTTGGCGCTCTTGGAAGAACTTAGCGAAAAGCACGATCGAGATGTTCCTTCTCGCGCGCAAATCGACAGCTGGCTCAAGGATAACTACAAGAAATTTAAGCCCAACATGTTCTCGTCTGGCGAGTGGTCAAATCGACACTGGCTAAAGAACGTCCACGCCCCGTCAGTTCTCAAATGCATTCTGGAGGACCTTGCTGGCCCAGGCGATCGATTAGACAAGCCAAATCATTCGAGATTCTTGACCGAATGGCTGATCACCAACAAACCCGATTCACTTCAAGAACTCTCTGAGTACGTAAATCAACTAATAGAAAGCACAAGCTAGTTCGATAAATTTAGACCATCAAAGAGGACCATCTCGACAGCTGCCTTCATGGCCTCGAAAATACGGTGACAGTGCTAGACTGGACTGCACCCCTCAAGTGAGACACGATAATCTCGGTGACAGTGCGGTTGCCACGACGTGTTATCGTGCGTTGTTTTGCGCGAACACGGCTTCGAACTCAAGAGGCGATCGATAGCCGAGTGCCGAGTGCAGGCGTTCTTTGTTGTAGACGTCCGCGATGAAGCTATCGATCCGGCGACGCGCGTCTCTGATGTCGGAGAATGTCTTGCCGTTGACCTCTTCGGCCTTGAGCGTCTTCATGAAGCTTTCAGCTTTGGCGTTGTCGAACGGGTTGCCCGGCCTGCTCATGCTGATCGTGATGTCACGATCCGCCAAGATCTGGCGATAGGCAATCGAGGCGTATTGCACGCCGCGATCGGAGTGGTGGATCAGGCTGCCGCGCTGCGGCTTGCGGGCCTCGATTGCCCTGTCCAAAGCCGCAATCGCGAGTGAGGCATCGAGCGTGTTGTCGAAGGCCCAGCCGACTGCCTTGCGCGAGAAAGCGTCGAGGATGACGGCGAGGTAGGCGAAGGTCGTGGCGAGATGGACATAGGTGATGTCCGCCACCCAGATCTGGTCAGGAGCGGACGGCACCAGGCCGCGTACGAGATTGGGGACGACGACAATGTCCCTTGGCCGCTCTGCCGGCGGCTTCAGGAATGGCGCCTTGCGCTGTGCGAGAAGATTGTCCTCGCGCATCAGCCTGAGCACCTTCTTTGCATTGACGACCATGCCTTTGCGTCGGATCGTGGCCGTCACGCGCCGATAGCCGTAGAATGGATGCTTGAGGCAAATGCGCTGGATCTGGTCGCGCAGCTCGCAATCGGCCGTCTCGCGACTGCGTTTGTTGAGATGCCGGTAGTAGGTCGCGCGTGGCAGGCCGGCCAGACTGCAGAGCCGTTGCACGTCGGCGTGGGACTCCGTTGCTTCCGATGTCATGGCTTGGATGACTTCGATGATGCGGGTGCGGGTTTGCCTTGCGCTGCCGGCCGCTCCAATGCGCGCAAGGCTTGCCGAAAAAAATCGAGATCCATCTGCTGACGGCCGACAAGCCGTTCGAGCTCGGCGATACGAGCATTTGCGCGCGTCAGCGCAGACCTTTTATCGTCATAGGTTGCTGTAGCTTTGAGCTTCCGGGGGCCGGGCTTCGGCCCCGGTCTGCGGTTCAATCCGTCGGGCCCTTGGGCCCTCCAGGCCTTGATCCAGTCGTGCAGGATCTTGCGCGATATCCCAAGCTCGCGGGCTACAGGCAGAACGCCTTCGCCTCGCTCGACACGCTTGATCGCCTTCAGCTTGTAAGCCGTCGGAAACCGACGGTTCTTCCCTCTTGCTGCCACAGGTCATCCTCGGAATGCCTGTCACCGAGATTATCGTGTCTCACTTGAGGGGTGCAGTCCAGCACTGTCACCGTAGTTTGAACTCATTGAGGCGGCGCGGTAGTCGCCGATGTAGAAACGCCCGCACGGGGCGGGCGTCGGGTCGATCGTCACCTCGATCAGTAGTTCTGCAACTCCGCCTCGAGAGCAGACTTCAGTTCATCTACCGAAGGCGTGACCCCTTTGCTCGTCGGCGTGAAGAACACACCTGGCAAGACACCATCCAACTTCAGCTTGGGTAACAGTACTTCCGTGAAGTCACTCAGGCTGATCGAACGTGGTTCGTAACCAGTCCACTCGTTGGCAGCACATACCTGCGCATATTCCTTGGCAGGCCACAGCGGGAATACGGTCGTCCCATCATCCGCCGCCGCAAGAGCCCATCCGTCTTGGTACAAGCCCCAGACTTCTTGCCAGTCGGCGATGACTTTGATGAAGTGTTCGAAGCGCTTGATGCCCGGTAACGCAAGCACCGCCTCCATTTGCTTTGGGCTCACCTTCATGGCCTGTACTCCTTAAAGGCAGAGGCCGATCAG
The DNA here is from genome assembly GCF_054056435.1 of Bradyrhizobium sp. USDA 4369. NCBI lineage: Bacteria > Pseudomonadati > Pseudomonadota > Alphaproteobacteria > Hyphomicrobiales > Nitrobacteraceae > Bradyrhizobium > Bradyrhizobium sp. USDA 4369. Next base: position 133,627 of record NZ_JBSRYH010000001.1, read on the forward strand.
CATTTGCTCGACCGAAGTCGTCGTACTTGTGCTGCAAACGATGGAGGTCTCGATCCTGCAAATTCGAGTAACTGTAGTGGACTAAATTCAGTAACGAAGGGGCGGATTCCAATTTGAAGTGCAACGCCCTGCTCCACCACGAACACACGACGCCGCAAGGCGTAGATGTCCGACATCAGCGGGTCTGCCGCTTTAAGTTCGACGATCGTTCTCAAGCTTCTCTCCTGATGCCAAATACTGATCAGCAGAGTCCGGCAACTCTCCGGCCCCTACTCAACGCTCGCCAATACGATCTCCCGCAAAATCCGCGTCGGCGGGATGCTTTGATCGTCGCGCTCGTAGTTGCCGGCGGTCACGGCGATGACCAGCTGCAAGGCGGGAACGATGTACAGGCGCTGGCCGCCCTCGCCTTGCGCCATCCACATCCGTTCCAGACGGCCGGCGGCCCATCCCTTGGGCTTGCCGAAGGCGACATCGAGGAGAAACCATTGATAGCCGTAGCGGCGGAACTCGTCGGCGCTGACGGCCGGCGTGGTGCAGCGGGTGATCCAATCGGCCGGGATGAGCTGCCGGCCATCCCATCGGCCGCCGGACAGCATCAGCGCGCCGATCCGGGCGAAGTCGCGTAGCGTCATGCGGGCGCCGGAGGCGGCGAAGGGCTCGCCATCTGGTCCACCGGCCCATTGCGTCGGTCCGAGGCCGAGCGGATCGAACAGATGCGCGCGGGCGAAATCGTGCAGCGACTGGCCCGACCCTTTCGCGATCAGACGGGCGAGCAGCGCCGTTGCTCCGCCGCAATAGGTCCAGTGCGTCCCCGGCGTCTCGACGACCCCGCGCGACAGGATGTAGCGGTAGCGATCGGCCGCCTGGTCCATGGCGATCTCGCTGTTGCGCGGATCGCTGTAAGGAAGGCTGCTCTCGTCCCAGTCGATGCCCATCGTCATCGTCAGCACATGCGCAACAGTGAGACGCGCGCGCTCGGGGCTTTCGAGATCAGCGTATTCCGGAAACGCCGCCAGCAGCGGCGCCTCGGGCGCCGGCACCTTGCCTTGCGCGCATGCAATCCCATAGAGCAGCGCCACGATGCTCTTCGAGCAGGAGCGCAGATCGTGCGGCGTTTCCGCCGTGAACGTCACCGTGCCGAGGTCGCCGATACCGCGCGCGCGGTCCTGGCCTTCGAAATAGCGCTCGATGATGCGCCTGCCATCCCGGAGCACGATCAGCCCATGGATGTTCCAGAGGCGCCGCTCGGCCAGCGCCTGATCGAGCCGCCGGGCAACGCCCGCGGCGAACGCGTCGCCATCAGCGGCCGAAGGGAAGTCCCATTTCTGCTGTCCAGCGACGGGAAACATCTGCGACGACACGGCCGAGGCTCCCAATCCTGACAGGACCTGACGACGATTTGGCACGACCGGAAGATCCCGCATGGCCCCGACGATCCTGCCTTGATAGCAGAAGGGAGAGATGCTGACAGCGCGCAATTCGACCTGACCCGTTACCGGGCATGGTCAGCCGCCGTGATCCGGATCGCAACGAACCGGCGGCGCGATCACCACGGCAGGCCGCACAGATCGAGCAGGCCGGCGCGCGGCGCCAGCGTGAGGTCGAACACGAAGGGGTCGATGACGCTGAACCGGATGCGTCCCTGCCGCGGCTGCTCGGCATGCACCTCGCCGTGAAACGCCCGCCAGCCGAGCTTTTCGTAGAGCGCCGCATGGCGTGGCTCGCAGAACAGCAGGCCGAAATCGACGCCATGCGTGTCCCGCATCTCGGTCACGGCACGGCGCATCATGTCACCGGCGAGGCCCTGCCCCCGGCAGTCCGGACGTGTCGCCACGTCGCCGACGCCGCAGATCCTGACGGGGCTGGTGTCGAGCGTTGCATCGCGCAGATGGAGTGCGGCATGGGCGATGATGTCGTCACGGCCGTCGAACACGAGGATGCGGCTATGCGCCTTGGCCCAGACCACCTCCTTCCACGGCAGGGCAGCCAGGACGTCCGCAGACCAGACGATGTCCAGCAGTTGGCGCGCGCGCGGCTTGCCCTGCTCGCCGCTCACGATCTCGATACGATGGCCCATGAATCGGCGCTCCGTCGTTGGATGAAGATCATACAACCAGGCATCTCCATTCACACCCATCGCCACAACTCATGAACGCACTGAAAGGCCCGGGGCGTGCGGACGTCGGTGAAGAATGCTAATAGTCGACCAAGGTGTCGCATGGGCTGCATCGCAGGGGAAGATGGATGTCTGATCTTCAGACGCTGGCGCTGCTGTCGCAGGCCTGTTTGGCACTGACGGCAGACGTTAAGCGGGCTTCGGTGCGGACGAGAAGGTCAGCAGGATGATCGAAACATGGTTCGCATTTACTGGAACGTCCGTCGTCCTCCTGGTGATCCCAGGACCAACCGTTCTGCTCGTGGTCTCCTATGCGCTCGGCCAGGGATGGCGAACGGCGTTGCCGACCGCGATAGGCGTCGCACTCGGTGACTTCACGGCCATGACGCTGTCAATGCTCGGTGTTGGCGCGCTATTGGCAACCTCGGCGATACTGTTCACCGCGCTCAAATGGATCGGGGCAGCCTATCTCGTTTGGCTCGGCATTAAGCTCTGGCAGGCCGGCGGGACATTGAACGCGGCACCTCGCACCGATCGGGCCTCCGCGCTCAAGATGTTCGGTCATGCCTGGCTCGTCACGGCGCTCAACCCGAAGAGCATCACATTCTTCGTGGCGTTCCTGCCGCAGTTTCTGAGCCCCGTCGGTGATCTGCTTCCACAATTGATCGTGTTCGAGACGACCTTTGTGGTGCTCGCCTTCGCGAACGCGATCGGATACGCGCTGATCGCATCGCGGGCTCGAGCGCTCGTGCAGAGCGCGACGGCCATCAGCATCTTCAACAAGGCGGGCGGCACGCTCCTGATCGGCGCAGGCGTCGCCGTGGCGACGCGGACGGCGCAGAACTGAGCAATGGCTGCTGTCCAGCAAAGTTGAGTGCACGGTCACCCGGAATTTGCCGTCACCGCAATCCCCCGGCACGATCGGCAGCAAGCGGGCTGGTCCGCTGAACTTGGTGGGCCAGGTAGAGATGGGTTTCATGATCCATCACGAATTCGCCTCCGAAGTCCACGATCGCCGCCGTGATGTCGGCCAGCAACGCATCGCGAACCGCGGCGGGCAGCATGCGGATATCTGAGCGGGTCGACAGGACGCTGACATAGCTCGCCGCGGAGTGCGGCTGCCTCCAGGGGTAGCAGCGGTGGACGACCGGACCGAACAGCCCGGAATTGGCGAACCAGCCCTTGAACGGTCCGCTCGGCAGGTACCAGGCTTCCGGCGGAGGCCCCCAGCGGCCGGTATGGCTGAGCGAGATCGCTCGAAAACTGCCCAGCAAAGGCGCGGGAAGTCCGACCGGAACATGCCCGAAGACCGCGAGTGAGCCGTCCGGTGACAGCATCCGTGCCGCCTTCGCGAAGCGCACCTCCGGCGCCACCCAGTGCCAGGATTGCGCCGCGATGATCAGGCGCATCCTTGCGCCATCCTCCGGCCAGGCCTCGAACGTCGACTCCCTCAGTTCGACATTGTCGAGATCAGCCAGTGTCTCACGGGCGGCGCGAATCATGTCCGGCCCGGGATCGATCGCCGTGATCCGCAGGCCCCGCGCCGCGAAACTCCGGGTTGCCTGGCCAGTGCCGCAGCCGACCTCGAGAACGGGATCGCCGGGCTTCACGCCCGCGAGCGCAATGACGTCGTCGACCAGAGCCGCGGGATAATGCGGACGCGACCGAGTGTAGAGATCGGCGACCTGATCGAAGGTGAAGCGCTGCTCCATCGCCTGCCTGCTTTGCCGAGCTTGCCAACACATCGTAGTAAAGCTGCGCATCGGGCGACACGCAAGGGATGACGGGCGAACGGCGAACATGCCCGCGGCCGGTTTGAAGCGCGCAGGAGACTTCCGGTTCAGAACCGCGGCCCGATCTGCTATGCTGCCGGCTTGCTCCGCAACGAGGGCACCAGGACCATGGCCAACACGCGCGCAATCCCCACCGAACTCTGGCCGTCGCTCCGGCGCGAGGCGCAGCTGGTGGCGGCGCGCGATCCCGCCTTTGGCCAGGCCTTGGCGGCTGCGATCCTCGATCATCCCGATCTCGGCAGCGTGGTGGCGCATCAGATCGGAACCCGCCTCGGCAAGACGGCAGCCGAGCGCGCCCGGTTTGCGTCGGTCGCACGCGAGGCCCATGCCGCGGCGCCAGCGCTCGTCGAGGCCGCGAGCCGTGATCTGGGCGCGATCGCGGCCCATGATCCGGCGACCACGGCGCTGCTGCCGCCGCTGCTGAACTACAAGGGCTACGTCGCGCTGCAGGCGTTTCGTGTCGCACACTGGCTCTGGCGCAACGAACGGTTCGACCTCGCGCTGCTGCTTCAGGCCGAGTCCTCGACGTCGCTGCAGGTGAGCATCCATCCCTCGGCGACGATCGGAACGTCGGTGTTTCTCGATCATGCCACCGGCATCGTCATCGGCGCCTTCGCCGCCATCGGCGATGACGTGACCATCCTGCAGAACGTCACGATCGGTGACTTCGCCAAGATCGGGGCTGGCGCCCTCGTCACCGCCGATGTTCCGGCCGGCTGCACCGCGGTGGGCGCGCCGGCTCGGCTGGCGAACTGTCCGCAGCAGCCGATGTCGTCCGCGGCAACGCCGCTAGACGCGAGATGATGAGAAGGACAAGACCCGCGCGATCAGCTCGTCCAGCGGCCTGGCTCCGTCCAGACGCAGCACAGGACAGGGAAGATCGCTCAGCCACGCCTCATGTTTCGCCAGGGTGCGGCTGGTGGCGGTGTCGCCCTCGTCATAGGCTGCTGCCCAGGCGACGAAGTCTTCGGTTTCACGATGCCGCGCGCCGCCCGGCGCCACCGCCTCCGCGCCGTAGCGGGTGACCTCGCGGACCCGCAAACGCTGCAGCCGAAGCTCTTTCGCGATGGTGATGAAAACGACGAGATCGAACTGCGCGATCAGCGGATCGCCCCAGCCCTGCAAGGATCCGCTCAGCACCCAGCGCGCCCGCGGCAGGAACATCTCCGTCATCAGACGCAGCCGCTCGGCGGCGGGACGCAATTCGGCATAAGGCGGTTCGGTCGGCCTCCAGATGTAGTCGTCCGTGTCGTGATGCGGGACGGCCAGCGCCGAGGCCACGGCCCGGCCGAGGGTGGTCGTGCCCGAGCCCGACGCGCCCGTGATGTGAATACGACAGCTTGTCATGTCCCCCCGACCATCGCTGCAATGGATGTCGCCATGATAGCTTTGTCTGGCAGCGATACCAATGACGAGGCCAAGAATGACGAAGCCAAGGACCGCCGCCGTGTCGGCACGGTTTGGCCGAATGAGCTCCGTATTGTCCCGAATTGTATTGTCGGACTGATCCGTCGATTGATCTCGACAGTTTTGGGATCGTGATGTCAGACGTGTCGAACACCAACCAGAGCGCTTCACGCGGCAATCAGACCGATCTGCCGCCTTGCCGCAGTTGCGGTCGTCCTGCGGGCTCCATCCGCAGCATCCTCAATCCCCGCACCGGGGAGGCGGAGCGCATGTTCAAATGTTCCGCGTGCGGAACTCTCAACTGGCTGCCACCCGGTCGCTGATCGTCTCAGGTGGTCGGACCGCCTGGAACCGAGGGAACCTGCCGGTCCTCCTCGGCCGCAAGCAACCCTTGTAGGATCCTGCGCTTCTGCTGGTCCGTTTCAGCCTCGAGCAGCTCACGGAAACGACGAATGTTCTCGTCGCGAATATAGCGTTCCATGCGGGTTGCCTCCGCCATGACGGCGGAGACAATGCGAGCAAGTGGGCCCGAGTTCAAGCTGTCAATTATTCCGGACCACGCGCTCGCGGACCATCGCCACCGCTGCTGTTGCCGGTGCGGCGCTCCGAGATGATCGCGTGCCGCTCGATGGACAGCGGCGGCAAACCGGCGATTTCGAGGGTCGACAACGCGATCTCGATCCGGTTGGCGCCTCGGATTTCGCGCGTTTGGGTCTTATCGCCGATCGGCCTGCTCGGGCCATGCAGCAAGCGGCGATGACAAACAAAACGGCCGCCCATGAGGCGGCCGTTCTGTCCAGCGCAGATGTTGTCCGCGTCAGTTCGTCATCGCAAAGCGCACCGTCACGCCGCAGCGCTGGCCTGGAGTGCGGGCACACGGGGCTTGGCCTGTGCCAGATGCACCTTCCAGGCTTCGATCGCGACCACGAACGAGGTGATCGCCCAGAACACGGGATATTCGTAGCCGCCGGTGTTCCAGGTCCAGCCGAAGCCCTTGACCACCTGCAACGCATAGACAGCGAACAACAGCAGCACAGTGGCCCCCAGCGCAGCAAAGCGCGTGCAGATCCCGAGCACCAATGCCACCCCCGCGGCGCATTCAGAGGCTGCGGCGAGCACCACCCAGACTTCCGGCGGATGAAAGCCAGCCTTGGCAAAGAAGCCGGCGGTCGCCGCCGACACCGCACCGCCGGCGAATTTTCCGGCAACATGCGGAAACAAAAACAGCCCGCAAATGATGCGAAGAATGTTCATGCCATTCGTTAAATCAAAATTATCCGCCTTGATACGGAAGTCGTCCTTGGTGAGCCACATGACTCATCTCCTTTCTGATGACGGCAATGTTCCAGAACGGAGAGCCGCTGTTGTTGCGGCATATCAAAATCGATCCGCGTTTCTTGCAGAACTGATTTGCAGCGCGCAAGGCGAGCGTTGGAGCAGCTGCAAAGCAGACCCCAGCGGTCAGCGACAGGCTGCCGTGGCCAGCGGATTCGCTATCCATGACGACGACTCGGACTTAGTGTGAGACGCTCCGCGGCTGATGCCGCGGGGCATCGCTTCGTCTGATTGCAGAGGTTCGTTTTCACATGGATATGCCGCTGTGGCGCTGGTCGGCCACGCAACTCGCTTCCGCCATCCGTAACAAGGAGATCACGAGCCGCGAGGCGGTGACGGCCTGTCTCGACCGGATCGCATCGATCAATCCCGAGCTGAATGCCGTGGTGTCGGTGCAGGCCGAGGATGCGCTCGCGGCCGCCGACCTCGCCGACCGCATGGTGGCGGCGGGTACCACGCTCGGCCCGCTGCACGGCCTGCCGGTGACGACCAAGATCAATGTCGACCAGGCGGGGCTGCCGACCACCAATGGCGTCGTCGCGTTCAAGGACAACATCGCCAAGGACGACGCGCCCGTGGTGGCCAATCTCCGCCGCGCCGGCGCGGTCATCATCGGGCGCACCAACACGCCGGCGTTCTCGATGCGCTGGTTCACCGACAACGAGCTGCATGGGCGCACGCTCAATCCATGGCGGCCCGACCGCACGCCGGGCGGCTCGAGCGGCGGCGCGGCGGTGGCCGCGGCCACCGGCATGTGCGCCATCGCCCATGGCAATGACGGCGGCGGCTCGATCCGCTATCCGGCCTACTGCACCGGCACCGTCGGCCTGCGCCCGTCCTTCGGCCGCGTCCCCGCCTTCAACGGCACCGCGCCGAGCGAGCGGCAATTGTCGCTGCAGCTGATCTCGGTGCAGGGCGCGATCACGCGCAATGTCGCCGACGCGCGGCTCGCGCTCGCGGCGATGGCCGCACCCGATCCGCGCGATCCCTGGCACGTGGCGATGCCGCTGGACGGGCCGCGCCGCGATCATCCCGGGGTCGCCGTCTGTCTCGATCCCGCCGGGGTCGGCATCGCGCCGGAGGTCGAGGCCGCCGTGCGCAAGGCGGCGGCGATCCTGCATCGCGCCGGTTACGAGGTGAGCTGGCGCGATCCGCCGGACGTCGCCGCGGCCGCCAAGGCGTGGAATGATTTCGCGCAAGGCGAGGCGCGCCTGACGCTGTCGGCGCAGATCGAGCAGCATGGCGACGCGCTGGCGCGGCGCGCCTTCGCGTTGATGATGAATCGCACGCCGGAGCTCGACGTCCCCTCGCTGATGCAGTTGTCGGCGGCGCGGGCGACCTATCTGCGGCGCTGGCAGTCGTTCATGCAGGAACATCCGCTGCTGCTGTGTCCGGTGGCGATGGAGACCGCCCTGCCCTATGGCGTCGACGTCGAGAGCGAGGCCAGCGTCGACCGGCTGTATCGCTCGCATGTGTTCCTGTTCGCGACCGCCTATCTCGGGCTGCCCTCGATCAGCGTGCCGACCGGCGTGCATGAGGGCATTCCGATCGGCGTCCAGATCGTCGGTCCGCGCTTCCGCGAGGACCTCGTGCTGGATGCCGCCACCGCGGTCGAACACGCCGCCGCCGAGGCCCCACCCCTGCTGTCGTCGTGAGCCGCAGGCTCAGCTGCCCGTGCCAGACCAGACGGTCTCGGCCTTGGCGGCATCGAGGGCCGCAGCCAGCTCGTCGATCCGGTAGGGCTTCGACAGGATCCTGACGCCCGCCTCCTTGGCGGCGTGCACTGCGGCGCCCGAATAACCGCTGGTCAGCAGAATCGGCACGTCACCGCGCCGCTTCTGGATCTCGCGGGCGAGCTCGACGCCGTTCATGCCGCCGGGCATCATGACGTCGGAGAACACCAGGTCGACCGCGCGTCCGTCGGCGAGCGCGGCGGCAGCGCTGGATGCGCGGGTCACCTCATAGCCCAGCTGGCGCAGCATCTCGCTGACCAGCGCAGCCACCTCGTCATCGTCCTCGACCAGCAGGATCCGGCCCTCGTCGCGATGCCGGAGTCTCGGCCGGCGCAGGTCGACGAGATGGTGCTGACGGCCGGATGCGGCGTGCTCCGAGCGCGGGAGATACAGGGCGATCGCGGTCCCCCGACCGACCTCCGAGTCGATGCACACCGAGCCGCGCGACTGCTTGGCAAAGCCATAGACCTGGGCCAGCCCGAGCCCGCTGCCTTTGCCAATATCCTTGGTCGTGAAGAACGGCTCGAAGACGCGAAGGCGGACGTCGTCGGTCATGCCGGTGCCGGTGTCGACCACCGACAGGCGGACATAGTCGCCCGCGACCTCGTCATCCTTCCAATTCGGCAGGTTCTCGCCGCGGACCACGATGGTGCCGCCGGTCGGCATCGCATCGCGCGCGTTGACGGCGAGATTGAGCACGACGAGTTCGAGCTCGCCGGGATCGACCTCGACCGGCCAGAGCGTGTCGGGAAAATCGAACATCACATGGACGTCGCCGCGCAGGCTGCGATCGAGCAGCTCGCGCATGCCGCCGATCTGGCGGGCGATGTCGACCGGTTCGGGCCGCAGCTCCTGCCGGCGCGAGAAGGCGAGCAATTGCCGGGTCAGGCTGGCGCCGCGCTGCGCCGCCTGGATCATGCCGTCCATGAGACGCCGCCGCCGCGCGGGATCGGCCTGGCGGTCGAGCATGTCGAGGCCGCCGGAGATCACCATCAGGAGATTGTTGAAATCATGCGCGACGCCGCCCGTCAGCCGGCCGATCGCCTCGATCTTCTGCGCCTGGCGCAGCGTCTCCTCGACGCGCGCCCGCTCCGCCATCTCGACGCGGAGCTGCTCGTTGGATTCGGCCAGCGCGCGCGTCCGCTCCACCACCAGCCGTTCGAGCTGCTGCGCCGTCTGCTCGCGCGCCTCGATCAGCGTGCGGATCTCGTATTGGCGGCGCCGCGCCCGCAAAGCGGACTGCACGGCGCTCATCAGCGTGATCGGCTGGATCGGCCGTTCGAGCAGCGAAACGTTGCGCAGCTCGGCGACGAGGCTGCGCCGCCACGCGACCACCGCCGGCTGCTCGCGGTGGCTCGTCAGGACGATGAAGGGCAGGTCGGACCAGGCGGCCTGCCGCGCGACCCATTGCGTGAGCCCGGCCGTGTCCTTGGCAAACAGCCCCTCTTCCGCCACCACGACCGCACCGACCCCGGCGCTCAATTCATCGACCATCTCGGCGAGCGAGGCGCAGACCCGGGTTGCGAGCTTCGTACTCCGCAGCAGCTCCGCGGACGCCGGACCGTCGCGCCCGATCGGAGCGAAGACGAGCACACGCTGATCCCGCTCAATGCTCATCTCGCGTGCCCCGCTCAGGGAGGACGCTGCCCGCATAATGCGGGTTGCCCGTGAAGATCCCGCTGAACTCGGTGAGCGGCGGCCCAAGCGAGAGGCCCGCGCCGCTCAACCGGAACTCGCGGATCGTATGTTCGTGATGCCCGCTCCGTTTCTTGACCACGGACAGCGCGCGGCGGACGGTCCCCGCCACCTCGAAATAGCGCAACATCAGCACGGCGTCGCTGAGATAGCTGATGTCCAGCGGCGTATCCATCGGCCCGACCAGGCCGTGTTGCGCGAGCACGAGGATGGTCAACACGCCCTGCTGGGCAAGATAGCTCAGCAGCTCGTGCATCTGCAGGATCAGGAAGCGCTCATCCGGCATCGCATTGAGATAGCCGTTGAGGCTGTCGATGATGATGATACGCGCATTGTCGTGCTCGACGCTGCGCCGGACGATCGCGCCGAACTCGCCCGGTGACAGCTCGGCCGGATCGACCTGCTGGAAACGGATCAGCCCCGAATCCAGGTGCCGCTGCAGCGGCAGGCCGAGCGTGCGTGCGCGCGCTTCCACGGTGCCGCGGCCCTCGTCGAACGCGAAGAACACCGCGTGCTCGCCACGCTCGGCCGCCGCGATCGCGTAGCTCAGCGCGACCGACGATTTGCCGACACCGGCCGCGCCGATCAGCAACGCATTGGTGCCGCGCTCCAGCCCCCCGCCCAGCAGCTGATCGAGCTCTGCATTGCCGCTGGAGGTGAATTCGCCCTGGAACGAGCGGTGATGCTCCGAGGCGACGAAGCGGGGAAAGATCCGCAGGCCGCCTTCGCTGATCGTGAAATCGTGGAAGCCGCCGCGGAACGAGATGCCGCGCATCTTGATCACGCGCAGGCGACGGCGTTCGGCGCCATATTCGATCGCAAGCTGCTCCAGGATAACGACGCCATGCGCCACCGAATGCAGCTGCAGATCGTCCTGCGACGACGACAGGTCGTCGAGCAGTATGACCGTGCAGTTGCGCTTGGCGAAGAAATGTTTCAGCGCCAGCACCTGGCGACGATAGCGCAGCGGGCTCTGCGCCAGCAGGCGGAGCTCGGACAGGCTGTCGATCACGATGCGGGCCGGGTTGATGCGCTCGACCTCCCTGAACATCAGGCCGGTGGTCTCGCTGAGCTCGACCTCGGCGGGATGGAACACGGTGAGCTCCCGCTCCGGATCGAGCGTGGTCTCCGGCGGCACCAGCTCGAACATGTCGACGCCGTCGAGCGACCAGCCGTGACGCTGGGCCACGACCTCCAGCTCACGCTTGGTCTCGGACAGGGTAATGTACAGCACGCGTTCGCCGAGGCTCTTGCCCTTGAGCAGGAACTGCAGCGCGATGGTGGTCTTGCCGGTGCCCGGCCGTCCCTCGTAGAGATAGAGCCGATTGGCGTCCAAGCCGCCGCCGAGGATGTCGTCCAGACCCTCACTGCCGGTGGAGACGCGTGCGCTCATCCTGGCCTCACCGCCGTGTTGGCTGCCTCTCAGCTCCTCGGTCATTCGAACACTCCGTCGTCAGCACGAGACGCGCCATCGGTCGCCACCGCGGAGATCGCTTCGCGCGACGCCCCCGCGCTCCCCGCACAAGGAACACGGCCGATCCGTTTCAGGTTCCGGAGGAACCGCGTTGCACCGCCATGACGGTCGCGCATCCCTGACACTTGGCGGGGGTCGGCCGGCTCGTACGCGGGCTTGGCTCAGGTGGAGTGACCGACCGTATCGGCCATGGTGGCGCCGCGTGCGCCGAGCGGCTTCTCCAGGCCCGTGGTGGTATCGCGCAGGGTCTGATGCTCCAGCTCGGCGTCGAGCTCGCCGCCGATCAGGATCACGATGGCCGAGATCCAGATCCAGGTCATGAAGCCGATCGCCGCGCCGAGCGAGCCGTAGGTGGCGTTGAAGCTGCCGAAATGCGCCGCATACCAGGAGAACAGCGCCGATCCGCCGAGCCAGAGCGCCGCCGCCAGCGCGCTGCCCCAGCTGATCCAGCGCCATTTCGGCTCCTCGCGATCCGGCCCGTAGCGGTAGATCAGGGCCAGCCCGAGCGACACGCAGACGAAGATCACGGGCCAGCGGCCGATGCGCAGCAGCAGACCGGCCGCCTCCGACAGGCCGACATATTGCAGCGCGACCGGGACTACGACGATCGCGCCGATCGCCGCCAGCGCGAACAGGATCGCACCGCCGGTGAACAGCAGCGAGATCGCGTTGAGCTTGATGAAGCCGCGCGTCTCCGGCTCGCGATAGACCACGTTGAGCGTGTCGAACAGCGACTTCATGGCGGCATTCGCGCTCCACAATGAAATCGCCAGGCTGACCCCGAATGTCAGACCGAGGGCCTGGCTGCCTTTTGCGGAAACCCGCGTGAGCTGATCACGCGCAATATCGATGGCGCCGCCCGGCAGCAGACCCTGCAACTGCTCCAGATGTCCGGTGATTCTTGCCGGATCGGAAAACAGGCCATAGATCGCGACCAGCGCCGCCAGCGCCGGAAAGATGGCGAGCAGCGTGTAGAACGTCATCCCCGCCGCCAGCGCCACGATCCTGTGCGCGGTGATGTTCTGATAGACCCGATACAGCACGTCCTTCCACCCCCGCGCCGGGATCTCGGACAGCGCTTCGGCCAGCCGGCCTCGGCCGTCCTCCGATGCGGTGCTCGATCTCTGGTCCCTGATCTGTTCGGAACGCTGCTCGAAATACTGGATCAGAAACGCCAGGCCGAGCAGCGCAAGCATTCCTCCGGTGCTCGGTCCGCGCATGCCGAACACACTCGGCGTCTCCTGATGTGCTTTCGGGGACTTCTTCGATCGACCGAACATGGGAGCATCCGCTGTTGCCGGGTGGAGCAACCGAGGGAGTCCGCGAATGTTCCGGAGCGGAGCCAGAGCGCAGGCGCGCTTATTGGCCTTAGGTGTGGACGTGACCTGGAGAGAACAGTTAATGTTGCGCGTGAGGAACGCGCTTGCACGGCCCCGCGTTGCAGCTGCACCTTTCAACGCAAGGATAAATCGATGCGCCGCCTGCTATTTGCTTCGCTGTCCGCCGCCGCCGTCCTGGCGGGGTTCGCCGCGATCTCGCCCGCGTCCGCCGCACAGGACCGCTATTGTCTGCAGGGCCGAAGCTGGGGTTATCCCGGCAATTGTCAGTTCGCCACCTATCAGCAGTGCCAGGCTGCCGCGTCCGGCACCAGTGCCGGCTGCGGGATCAATCCGGCCTATGCCTACGCCCGCCAGCGTGGCGGCTACTATCCTCGCTATTGAACGCGGGTCGCGTCCCGCCTCCGGCACCGCTTGTAGGACACGATTGATAGGAATGGATGCGGCGGCGTGGTCGCCGCTCCTCAGACGACCACTGGATCGCATGGCCTGAAGCGTCCGGGAAGGCCTGCGCTGCTCAACTCAGCAGACGCCGCATCAGATGCGCATCCGCGCCATAGCTCGCGAGCTTGCTGTCGCGGCTCTCGGCTGCCGTCACCGCAAACCCCTGCTTCGTCCAGAACGGCGTCGAGCCGTTGACCGCGACCAGCGCGAGCGACGGCAGGTTGAGATCGCGCGCATGCCGGACCAGTTGCGCAACGATCCAGGACGCGGCACCGCTGCCGCGGGCATCCGGCAGCAGCGCCAGATCGTGGATGTAATAGGTCGCAGCGGCTTCGGGGAGGCCGCCGAGCAGGACGTTCAACGCCGGCGGCTCGCCCAGATGCCAGGGATGGCTGATCACATAGCCGGCGATCTCGCCGGCCCCCGTCATCAGCACGCGGCATCCCGCAGCATGCAGACGCAGACGCTCAGCGAACACGGCCTGATCTTCGGGATAAGAGGGGTGCACACGGGCTGCGATCACATCGACGCTGGCGAGGTCGTCGACCGTCATGGCACGCCAGTTCGAACCAGCCACGCCGGCTTGAGGTCCGCTCATCTGGCGAGCGCCAGCCATCGCTCGCTGGCCGACATCGCCGCCGGCCAAAGCGCATCGGTCGGCAATCCTCGGTGCAGCGCCTTGCCGACCTCGCAGATCGACAGGAATGCCGAGGAGCGGGCCTCTTCGGTCTCGAACGGCTGCTCGTCGCCCGGGCTCCGGACCAGCCCCATCAACCCATTCAACATCTGCAATGCGGCATCCGGGGCCGCAGCCTGCGCCGACCTCAGCGCCGCCACGACCTGCTCGGCCTTCTCCGTCTCCGTCACCAGCGCCTCTCATTCGGCCCAAACCAGATGACGTTAGCAAGCTGAAGACCGCTCGGCAACGCGGTCCGCCGGCCCGGCACATGTCCTCCTCGGCGGCCTCGCGGTGGCGGCAGCGCTCGGCAAGCTGGGTCACGAGCTGCCTTGGATGGGACCTGACATGGCACTCGTCACAACACCCCAATGCTTCCACAGACGCAGCGGCCGCCATCCCATGATGGGGCGTGAACCTGATCCGGCTTGATCTCGCCGGGCCTGAAATACAGCAGCGTCCGACGCAAGCGCGGCCGCGCGAAGGTTTCCTGTGAAGGAACGTCCTGCCCGTCCCGCGAAGAGGAACAATATGAACTTGCGAATGTTGAGATCAATTCCGGGCGCAAGATTCACCGCAACCGATGGGCTGAGGATGGGCGGGGGATGCAGGCAGGTTTTGCGTTTACCAAGCTGGCCGACCGGCTGACGAGCCTGATGGAACTGTCGAGCGACGATCTGGAATTGCTGGCGCGAATGCCCAGCTCGATCCGGAGCTTCGCCTCGCATCAGGTCATTTGGCGCAAGAACGAAGAACCCTCCGTCTGCTGTGTTCTCCTGCAGGGCTATTTGTGCTGGAAGGACACCGACGCCGGCCAGATTACCGCCATCTACGTTGCCGGTGACGTGCCGGACCTCTACACCATGGTCTCGCCTGCGGTGACTGGCACGCTCTGCACGCTGAGCCCTGTCGTGGCCGCGTTCGTGCCGCATGCGTTCTTTCGCTTGGCCACAGCACAGTCGGCGCGCCTCGCCCATGCCCTGACGCTGATGACGCTTGCGGAGACCGGATCGCTGCGGACATGGCTCACCAATCTCGGGAGTCGGGATTCCCTTAGCCGCGTCGCCCATCTGGTCTGCGAGATCACAGTGCGGCTGCGCGCCGTCGGCCTCGGCCGCGATCTGCGCTTTCCATCTCCCTTCACCCAACCCGATCTGGCCGCGATCTGCGGCATCTCACCGGTTCATGCCAATCGCACCATTCAGGAGCTCCGGCGCCGAGAGCTGCTGCATTGGCATTCACGCACGATCGCGGTGACCGACTGGCCGGGCCTCGTGCGGCTGGCGGGCTTCAACGCCGATTATCTCATGCTCCGCCAGCTGCCGGTGCTGGAATCGTATTCGGCTCCGCTCCACGCGTCTGATCCCCCGCTCGACGTTCCAGCTGCGACGTGACTGCACCAACACGGTCGCGCAACGCATCGGCAACATCCGAAATTATGTCTGACCAGTGCAGTGGAAGGCGTGTCGAAACGACGGACGACGGCACACGCGACCATCTGTGATCGAACCTGTCATCCGGGTGATTTTCGGGAAATCTCATAGAGGCTGGAAAAGCCAATGAGACCAATGGTCGGAGCGGCAGGATTCGAACCTGCGACCCCTGCGTCCCGAACGCAGTGCTCTACCGGGCTGAGCCACGCTCCGACTTGGGAAGCCGGCTTATAGCGTCGGGTTTCCATCTCCGCAAGGCACACGAGGCAGGAAATCGCATCGAAATTGCCGATGTCAGGACGATCGGTTAACTGCTTGAGGCATCGAGACTTTGAGGGAAGGACATGGCGCGGGCGCAGCCCAGCGCCGCATTTGCGCGCTTCATTCGAACCGCTCCGACGGCTATAGCCGGACAGGACAACCACCATCATCCCGCACCATTGATGCCCGCGCCCGAGACCATCGCGATCGACACCAAGATCCTGCCCGCCGACACGACCGGGATCGCCGCCGCCGCGGCGGTGTTCGCGCACGGCGGGCTGGTGGCGTTCCCGACCGAGACCGTCTATGGGCTCGGCGCCGATGCGAGCAATGCCGCGGCGATCGCCCGGCTCTACCAGGCCAAGGGCCGGCCGGCCTTCAATCCCCTGATCGCCCACGTGGCCGACAGCGCCGCGGCGCGCCGGATCGGCCGCTTCGATGCCGTCGCGGAACGCCTCGCCCAGGCGTTCTGGCCCGGACCGCTGACCCTGGTGCTGCCGCAGGCGGAGGGGTGCAAGGTGGCCGATCTCGCCACGGCCGGGCTCGATACGGTTGCGATTCGTGTACCCGCGCATCCGGTTGCGCGCGCGCTGCTCGCGGCCTTCGGCGGCGCCGTGGTGGCGCCCTCGGCCAACATCTCCGGCCACGTCTCGCCGACCACGGCGGCGCATGTCGCGGCGGACCTGGACGGCCGGATCGACCTGATCCTGGACGGCGGCGCGGTCGAGGTCGGCGTCGAATCGACCATCATCGGCTGCTTTGACGAACCCGTCCTGCTGCGCCCGGGCGGCGTCCCGCGCGAGGCGATCGAGGCCGTGCTCGGGCGCCCTTTGGCCCGGGCTGCCGCCGCGGAGACGCCCGCCTCCGAGCAGCCGCTGGCGCCGGGCATGCTCGCCTCGCATTACGCCCCGCGCGCCGCGGTGCGCCTCGCCGCGACCGAGGTTGCGCCGGGCGAAGCGCTGCTCGCCTTCGGCCCGGTGGCGATCCCCGGCGCGGCCAACGCCGCGGCCATGCTGAACCTGTCGCCGTCCGGCGATCCGGCGGAGGCGGCGACGCATCTTTTCGGCTATCTTCGCAGCCTCGACGCCAGGGGCGCGCGCAGCATCGCCGTGATGCCGATCCCGGATGACGGGCTGGGCGAGGCCATCAACGACCGGCTGCGCCGCGCTGCCGCGCCGCGATAACACTGGAAACGACCCACGATGAACATCAGCCAGCCTGCTTTGCCGCCGCTGTCCCCCGAACTGATCGCGCAATTCGCCGCCATCGTCGGCGAGCGCCAGGCGCTGACCGCGGAGACCGACGTCGCGCCTTACGTGACCGAGGAGCGCAACCTGTTCCACGGCCGCTCGCCGCTGGTGCTGCGCCCCGGCTCGACCGCCGAGGTCGTGGAGATCTGCAAGCTCGCGAGTGCGCATCGCATCGCGCTGGTGCCGCAGGGCGGCAACACCGGCCTCGTCGGCGGCCAGACGCCGCACAATGGCGAGGTCGTGGTGTCCTTGAAGCGCATGGACAAGATCCGCGACGTCGATACCGCCTCCAACACGATGATCGCCGAGGCCGGCGTCGTGCTGCAGGTGGCGCAGCAGAAGGCCGCCGAGGTCGATCGCCTGTTCCCGCTCTCGCTCGGCGCCGAGGGCAGCTGCACCATCGGCGGCAATCTCTCCACCAATGCCGGCGGCACCGCCGCGCTTGCCTATGGCGTGGCGCGCGAGATGGCGCTCGGACTGGAGGTCGTGCTGGCGGACGGGCGCGTGCTCAACGCGCTCTCCAAGCTCAAGAAGGACAACACCGGCTACGACCTGCGCAACCTCTTCATCGGCGCCGAGGGCACGCTCGGCATCATCACCGCGGCGAGCCTGAAGCTGTTTCCGAAGCCGCGCGCGATCGAGACCGCGTTCGTCGGGCTGAAGTCGCCGGAGGATGCGCTCAAGCTGCTCGCGATCGCGCAAGCCGAGGCCGCGGGCAGCCTGACCAGCTTCGAGCTGATCGCGCATATCGCGCTCGACTTTTCGATCCGCCATGTCGCGGGCAACCGCGCGCCGCTGTCCGGTCCGCATCCATGGTTCGTCCTGATGGAACTGTCGTCGTCGCGTGACGATGCCAGGGCGACGCTCGAGAGCATCCTCGAGCAGGGCTTCGAATCCGGCATCGTCGACGACGCCGTCATCGCCGACAACCTCGCCCAGCGCATGGCGTTCTGGAAGCTGCGCGAGGACATCTCGTGGGCGCAGAAGCCGGAGGGCGGCTCGATCAAGCACGACATCTCGGTCCCCGTCGCGGCGGTGCCGGCCTTCATCGCCGAGGCCAATGAGGCCGTCGTCAAGAAGGTGCCCGGCGCGCGCCCGGTGCCGTTCGGCCATCTCGGCGACGGCAACATCCACTACAATGTCAGCCAGCCGATCGGAGCCGACACCGCCGATTATCTCGCGCGGTGGCACGAGGTGAATGCGGTCGTGTTCGAGATCGTGCTGCGGATGGGCGGCTCGATCTCCGCCGAGCACGGCATCGGCGTGCTCAAGCGCGACGAGTTGCCGGACGTGAAGGATCCAACTGCGATCGCGCTGATGCGCGCCATCAAGGCGCAGTTCGATCCGCTGGGGATCATGAACCCCGGCAAGGTTCTCTAGGGTCTCAGTGCACTTATGGATACGCTCCCTGCTCTCGCGATCTCCGACATCACCGATACCGACGTGCCCGCGATCATCGCGCTGTGGCAGCGCTGCGAGCTGACGCGGCCGTGGAACGATCCGGCTGCCGACATCGCGCTCGCCCGCCGCGGCGACAATGCCACCGTCCTGGTCGGCCGCGTCGGCGGCACCATCGCGGCGTCCGCGATGGTCGGCCATGACGGCCATCGCGGCTGGGTCTATTACGTCAGCGTCGATCCCGATCATCGCGGCCGCAATCTTGGCCGCTCCATCATGGAAGCCGCGGAGGACTGGCTGCGTGCCCGCGGCATCGCCAAGCTGATGCTGATGGTGCGCGGCGACAACACCAAAGTGCAGGCGTTCTACCAGACGCTCGATTATGCGGTGCAGGACAGCGTGGTGTTCTCGAAATGGCTCGACGGCCGCCCGCCGACGCCCGGAATGAAATAGAGGCCCAGCATGAGCATCTCCGACCGCATTCGCGTGCATGAGCGGCGCGTGCTCTCAGACCATTACGGCACGCTGACGTCGACCCGGTTCGAGTGGCGGCGCGACGACGGCAGCTGGCAGATGCAGAGCCGCGACGTGTTCGACCGCGGCAACGCGGCGGCGATCCTGCCCTACAACCTCGCCCAGCGCAGCGTGATCCTGGTCAAGCAGTTCCGCTACCCGGCCTTCGTCAACGGCTACGACGATCTCCTCATCGAGGCCGCCGCGGGGCTGCTCGATGACGCCGCGCCGGAGGAGCGCATCCGCCTCGAGGCCGAGGAGGAAACCGGGTTCCGGCTGCACGACGTGCATTTCGTGTTCGAGGCGTTCATGAGTCCGGGCGTCGTCACCGAGAAGATCCACTTCTTCGTCGCCGCCTACGAGCCGCAGATGCGCGTGAGCGCCGGCGGCGGGCTGGCGCATGAGGGCGAGGAGATCGAGGTGCTCGAGCTTGCCCTCGATGAAGCGCTGGCGATGATCAGCGATGGCCGCATCCAGGACGCCAAAACCATCATGCTGCTGCAGCACGCGGCGCTGAGGATTTTCAAATAGGCCGCATCCGACCTGAACGTGACGGTCTCTGCTGTGCTCTTTTCGCGAAGGCAAAGGGCCCAGTCTTCCACGGTGCATCCTGTCTCAAAACAGGCTCCCCTGCCCATCATCGGCAATAGCGGTTGTATTTTTTTTAGACGCAACTCTCTTTGCCGGCTTGCGCTGCGCGTCTTCAGCGCCGCGCATCTCGTCGGTCATCGGCAGCAACAATTGCTCGTCATCATTGGCGACCGCGTTGACGCGCGTCGACACCTCATACCACGCAAACTCGCCCACTTCCGGCGCGACCATCAGATGCATCACGTCGTCGGCATCATCCGCGCGGCAATCGAGCCAGAGCGAGAAATCGTTCGGCCTGATCGTCACGGGAACACGGTGGTGCAAGGCCGCGAGATCGGAACTCGCCGCCGCGGTGACGATCGCGACCGTATCGACCTCCTCGCCATTGGGTCCCATCCAGGTTTCCGCGAGCGCCGCAAAGCCCAGCGGCGCGCGATCACGACGATGGATGAAGAACGGCCGCTTGCGACCGTCGATCAGTTGCCATTCGTAATATCCATCAGCGGGCACAAGAACGCGCCGCCGCCGAATCGCGTTCTTGAACGCGGGCTTCTCGCGTACGGTCTCCGAACGCGCATTGATCAGGAGCGTGAAACTACGGGGATCCTTGACCCACGCCGGCATGAAGCCCCAGCGCATCAGGCGAAAATGCCTGATGTCCTGATCCAGCAAAACTACGGGAATCGGCTGCGTGGGCGCGATATTGTGGCGCGGCGGAAAGTTCGGTTGCTCCTCGTAGCCGAAGATTTGCCGGAGCGCTGCCGGAGGTGAAGTGATCACGAAACGTCCACACATAATCTCACTCAAATCGTCGTGTGTTCAGTACCTTTTAACTCCGGTTGCGAACACTGCAGCCGATGACTGCAGCGGCGACCCAATCCGTGCCTTCCGATCGCACGACCCAACGACCGGCGGGCAGCGCCATTGATCCGGCGCGCGCCGCGATCCTGCGCGCAGCCAACATTAATCCACGCACCGGCCTCGCCACCGACTATCTGAATCATTTCAACGAAGCCGTGATGCTGCTCGAAATGATTCCCGATATTCCGGAATGCGCCGAGGATTTTCTGGCGTGGTCGCCGCTGACCTATCCAGAACACTTCACGCACACCAATTTCAAGGCCCGAGATCTCGTCATCGAGGCCTATGAGCAGGCCGATCCGTCAATTCGCGACAAATTCGACCATATCACGAAGACCATGACCGACATCCTGCTGGCGGTGGGCAGCGCGATGCGCGAGGCCAAGCAGGACGCCACCAAGGCCAAGCTCGCCGAGCAGGCTGCAGGCTGGGTCAAGCCGCTGGTGTCGCAGGCCGGCGGCATCATCAATGGCGACATCGAGTTCGATCCGGAACCGGTGGCGGAAGTCGATGAGGTCGATGCCGTGGACGCCATCATGGCGAGCTTCTGATCCGCAGAACGGAGCTGCGGAGTGACGGTCTTCGCGTTACGGTGCCCCCTCCTGGAGCCACCTTGCGATGAACGACCCAGCACCTCCGCGCCATCCCCAGCTCGCCGTCAGCGCCGCAATCTTTCGAGAGGGCAAGATCCTGCTGGTGCGCCGGGCGCGGTCCCCCGCCCGGGGCGTCTATACCTTGCCGGGGGGCCGGGTGGAATTTGGCGAAAGCCTGCACGAGGCTGTCGCACGCGAGGTCCTGGAGGAGACAGGGCTCAGGATCGCCGTCATCGGCCTTGCCGGCTGGCGCGAGGTGCTGCCCCCTGCGGGGAGCGGCGGCCACTACGTCATCCTGCCATTCGCCGCGCACTGGGAGGAAGGCGAGCCCCGGCTCAACCATGAGCTGGACGACGCCCAGTGGCGCGTTCCCACGGCGCTGGACGGCCTGCAGCTCACCGACGGGCTGCCCGAGATCATTGCCGCCGCCCGGGTGCTGCTCTAGATCATGATGCGTTTCCACGGAAACGCATCATGATCTTTCCTCTTTGTTTGAGCATGATCCTTTCGGGAAACCGGTTTCCACTTTTCCGGATCATGCTCCAGGCCCGCCTTGCGTCCGCCACCGCACAAAGGCATATCACCCCGGTGTTCCCGATCTTCGCCAAGCGCCTGTTCGCCCTTCTGATGCTCGCCGCAGCTTGCGCCGCCGTCCCGGCGCGGGCGCAGGACGCGGCTGCGCCGTTCGATGGCGATCTGCAACGCCTGGCCGAGATCCTCGGCACCTTGCATTACCTTCGTGGCATCTGCGGCAGCAATGAAGGCGCCAAATGGCGCAACCAGATGCAGGCTCTGATCGACGCGGAGACGCCGGCGGGGGACCGCCGCGCCCGCATGATCGCCGGCTTCAACCGCGGCTATAACGGCTTCCAGCAGACCTACCGGACCTGCACGCCGGCGGCGATGGTCGCGATCCGGCGCTATATCGACGAAGGCTCGAAGATTTCGCGCGATCTCACGGCGCGCTACGCCAACTGAGCCGATCGCGTTATCCACGATTGTGTTAACCTTGTTAACCTTTCCTAAAGAACTGGCCTAGGCGTCCGCGCCCTGCGTGGTAAACCTCATTCGTCCGGCGCGCCCGCGTTCGGAATTCCACGCGCCTTGCGGCCCCGCCAGACTGAATTCAATGAGCTATCCCGTCACCTTCAGCGTCCTTCCCGCCGCCTTGCCCGACCATGAGCAGAAGCAGGCCGCGCTCAGCTACCTCAACGAAGCCTGGGCGGAAGCGCGCCATGACGGCGTCGATGGCGACTGCCTGGCGCAGGCCAGCCTGTTTGCCGCGCTCGCCGAGCTCGTCAGCACCTATGGCGAGGACGCCGTCGCGACCTTCGTCGAAGGCATGCCGGAGCGCGTCCGCAACGGCGAATTCTCGCTGTCACGCGCGACGCAGTAGTTGCACACCGGCTGTCGTCGTCCGGCTTGACCGGACGACCCAGTATTCCAGAGACGCCAGTGTTTCCTCGATACGCCGCGGCGTACTGGATCCCCGCTTTCGCGGGGATGACAGTTGTGGATGCAGAAAGTCCCGCGGGACACCGGACCATTGCTGGTCAACGCGGGGCTTTATCTTGCGAGCCCAGCGTCCATCTACACCTGTCAAAGAACGATAGACACGCCTCATCGTCCTCGCGGCGCGTTTCGCGTCCGAGCGATGGGCTGACGTTCCCCTCTCGACAATCGAGGGTGCAGGAAAGGCTGGGCTTGCTCTCCGGGGACCGGCTGTCTTGCCCCCGTCGCCCGCGCCGGCGCTCTCGCGTCAACCGCAGGCTTGACCCCGGCATCAGGAGGCCAGGACCACACGACTTCGCGTCCGCATCGATGTTGTTCGTCCGCGCCGGCAAAGCCGCGCTGTACCCCAACACGTCCACCGCCTCCCCGCCGCGCGTCTCGTGACGACCACGCGAATGCCCCTCTCGTTGGGGCGGGATGCGGGAGAAACGGCGCGAATTCTGAAAAGGCAAAATCGGAATCTTGGGCGCAGGTTACGCAGCAGGCGCGATGAAGTTGAGATCAGCCGCTCGTCCTGCCACATCACGCGCTGGCCGCGAACGAAGGTTCCGGCCGGCCAGCCCGTCACGCGGCGTCCGCCGGCTGCCGAGCGGTGGACCTTTCGCGTCCGAAACCCTTCACAATTTGAGGTTTTTGACGGGAATGAACATGCGCCCTTAACGAAAACAGGGAAAAATAGGTAGCTAGTCTTCACCTACCTGACCACAGTACCGTTTCGAGCTGACGCGAAATCTCGATAGCCGTGTCGCGACCTGGTCACCGCCGAACCGAAATCCGAACTGCCATCGCAGACGAGCAGGCCGGGGTTTGGGAACCGTCGCGTGAAGAATCTGGTAAGGAAAACGTTAAAGAAAAGCTGAGGATTGCTGATGATCGCGCCAGAAGAAGAGAGGATGCTGAAAACGCTCTTGGTCGAGATGTTCGGCCAC
This sequence comes from Bradyrhizobium sp. USDA 4369, assembly GCF_054056435.1. Taxonomy (NCBI): domain Bacteria; kingdom Pseudomonadati; phylum Pseudomonadota; class Alphaproteobacteria; order Hyphomicrobiales; family Nitrobacteraceae; genus Bradyrhizobium; species Bradyrhizobium sp. USDA 4369. Next base: position 156,981 of record NZ_JBSRYH010000001.1, read on the forward strand.
ATCAGCAGCATGCGACGGGAATTCGCCGCTCTTCAAGGCGACAGCAAGAACAATTTCGCGACGATGGCCGACACCCTCGATGCGATCGTCGAGAATACGGAGACAGCCGGGAACGCGATCCTCGAAAGCATGGAGGCGATCGGCACCAGCGTCGCGAAGTTGCAGAGCGTCAAAGACCCGACGGCCGCGGCGGTATCCGACGAGATCCTCGATAGCTCGAACAAGGTGTTCGAGGCCTGCGCGTTCCAGGACCTCACAGGGCAGCGGATCACGCGCGTGGTCAAGTCGCTGCAGTTCATGGAGGACCACATCAACCGGCTGGTCCGCATGTGGGGAAAAGAGGAGCTGGCACGGCTGGCCGCCGAGGTCGCTGCCCCAAGCACCGAGCCGGATTTGCTGGAGGGCCCGAAGCGCGTGGGCGTGGCGATTTCGCAGGACGATATCGACAAGCTGTTCGCGTGAACGGTCTCGGACATCGCGGCCAACAATCAGACGGTGATAGTGACGAAGCTTGATGTCTGCTCCACGTCATTGCGCTCGCAATGACGCCGAGCAAACTAACACGCAGCTCCGTTACGGACGCAGTTTCACGTTCTGTATCAGTGAACCCGGATGTCGCTATCGCTCATCCGGACTACGAGCTGATAATCGCGAAGCGTGATGCCCGCTCTGCGTCATTACGAGCGCAGCGAAGCAATCCAGAGTCCCGCACATCACCCTGGATTGCTTCGCTGCGCTCGCAATGACGGAGCAAACGAATATGCAGCGCTGTTACGGCCGCAACGTCTCCATGAACCGCACCGGTTCGCCCGTCGCCGGCGTCAGCAGCTCGCCCTGCCACATCACGCGCTGGCCGCGCACGAACGTGCCGACCGGCCAGCCCGTCACGCGCACGCCGTCATAGGGCGTCCAGCCGGCTTTCGAGGCGACCCACTTGTTGGTGATGGTTTCGCTGCGCTTGAGATCGACGATCGTCAGATCGGCGTCATAGCCAGCGGCGATGCGGCCCTTGCGGGCGATGTTGTAGATGCGGGCCGGGCCGGCGCTGGTGAGGTCGACGAAGCGCTGCAGCGACAGCCGGCCGGCGTTGACGTGGTCGAGCATGATCGGCACCAGCGTCTGCACGCCGGTCATGCCGGACGGCGAAGCGGGATAGGTCTTGTCCTTTTCCTCGGCCGTGTGCGGGGCGTGGTCGGAGCCCAGGATGTCGACGATGCCTTGATGCACGCCCCACCAGATCACGTCGCGATGATCGGCCGAGCGCACCGGCGGATTCATCTGCGCATAGGTGCCGAGCCGCTCGTAGCACTCGGGCGCCGCCAAGGTGAGGTGATGCGGCGTCGCCTCGACGGTGGCGACGTCCTTGTGGTCGCGCAAATACACGATCTCTTCCTTGGTCGAGATATGCAGCACGTGGATGCGCTTGCCGGTCTCGTGCGCGAGATTGACGAGGCGCTGCGTGGCGCGCAGCGCCGCCTCCTCGTCACGCCACACCGGGTGCGAGCGCGGATCGTTCTCGACGCGCAAACCCTTGCGCTCGTTGAGGCGGTATTCGTCCTCGGCATGGAACGCGGCGCGGCGGCGGATCACCTGGAAGATGCGGCGGAGCGAATCGTCGTCCTCGACCAGCAGCGAGCCGGTGGACGAGCCGACGAACACCTTGACGCCGGCGCAGCCTTCGGCGCGCTCGAGCACGGGAAGCTGGTCGACGTTCTCGCGGGTGCCGCCGATGAAGAAGGCGAAGTCGCAATGCATGCGATGCCGGCCCGCTTCGACCTTGGCCGTGAACGCCTCCTCGGTCACCGTCAGCGGATTGGTGTTGGGCATCTCGAACACGGCAGTGACGCCGCCCATGACGGCGCTGCGCGAGCCGGTCTCGAGATCCTCCTTGTGGGTGAGGCCAGGCTCGCGGAAATGCACCTGGGTGTCGATCACACCGGGCAGCACGTGCAGGCCTTTGCAGTCGATGATCTCGGCGGCCGAGGCGGCACCGAGATCGCCGATCTCGACAATACGTCCGCCTGAAATGCCGATGTCGCGGACGCCCTCGCCGTCCTGATTGACTACGGTGCCGGATTTCAGAATGACGTCGAAGCGCGCGCTCATGAAGCCCTCATAGGATTTCATTCTCCTCACACTCCCAAGGCAGATCGATCATGCTGCACGCCTGCCCATTTGCTGGCCTCCGGCGGCACGCAAGTCTCGATCTTTAGAATGAAGCCACCGCGCAGGGGGCGTTTCAGCCTTGTGGTTTATGCCAGGGCGGCTTACGTTTCAGTGCGGCCTGTCGCAAGAGGTTTTTCGAATGAAAGCGACGTTTCTCGACGACCGGGGCGTAGTCCAGGTCAGCGGCGACGATGCACGCAGGTTCCTCAACGGGCTCTTCACCACCGACGTCGGCAAGCTGCATCCGGGCGAGGCCCGATTCGGCGCGCTGCTGACGCCGCAGGGCAAGATCATCGTCGATTTCCTGGTCACGCAGGTGCCGGCGAACGACGGCGGCGAGCGCTTTCTGCTCGACTGCCCGCGCGCGCTGGCGCAGGCGCTGACCGACAAGCTCAATGTCTACAAGCTCAGGGCCAAGGTCGCGGTCAGCAACCTGTCCGACAAGGCCGGCGTGATCGCGGTCTGGGACGGTACCAGCGGCACGGTGCCGGAGCTGGGCTTCACTGATCCGCGTCACGACAGCCTCGGCCTGCGCGTCATCGCGTCGCAGGACAGGCTCGCGGAGATCGCGGCAAAGCTTGGCGCCGAGATCGTCGATGCCGACGCCTACGAGGCGCATCGCATCGACTGCGCGGTGCCGCGCGGCGGGCTCGACTTCATGTATGGCGATGCCTTCCCGCATGAGACCAACATGGACCGGCTGCACGGCGTCGACATCGGCAAGGGCTGCTATGTCGGCCAGGAGGTCGTGAGCCGGATGCATCATCGCGGCACGACCCGCACGCGGACCGCGCAAGTGCTGCTCGACGGCCCGAGCCCCGAGCCGGGCACGCCGATCACCGCCGGCGAGAAGAGTGTCGGCACCATGGGCTCGGCCGCCGCGCAAAAAGGCATGGCGCTGCTGCGCATCGACCGCGCCACCGAGGCGATGGAGGCCGGCACGCCGCTGACGGCGGGCGGGCTCACCTTGCGCGTTGCGGATCTCGAGGCCCTGCAGGGCGCGCCCAAGCAGACGGTCGCCTGAGCGTAGCGAGATGGGTCGCGCCGCTGTCGTCCATCCGGATGGTCTGACGCGCTGCCCCTGGCCGGGCAGCGATCCGCTCTATGTCGCCTATCACGATACGGAGTGGGGCGTGCCGGAATATGACGACCGCGCGCTGTATGAGAAGCTGATCCTCGACGGCTTCCAGGCCGGGCTGTCGTGGATCACGATCCTGCGCAAGCGCGACAATTTCCGCCGCGCGTTCGACGACTTCCAGCCGGAGAAGATCGCGCGCTATTCCGACAAGAAGATCCACGCGCTGATGAACGATGCCGGCATCGTGCGCAATCGCGCCAAGATCGAGGGCGCCATTCTCAGCGCGAAATCCTGGCTGAAGATCCAGGAGGAGAGCGACGGCTTCTCGAAGTTCCTGTGGGACTTCATGGACGGCGCGCCGAAGGTCAATGCGTTCAAGACCACCGCGAGCGTGCCGGCCTCCACGCCGCTGTCGGTCAAGATGTCGAAGGAGCTCGCCTCGCGCGGCTTCAAATTCGTCGGACCCACGATCGTCTATGCCTTCATGCAGGCGACCGGCATGGTCAACGACCATCTCGTCACCTGCTTCTGCCACGAGACCTGCAGCGGCAAGCGCCGCGCCCCGCGCCTCAAGATCAAATGACCACCAAGACCGCCCCGAACGGGCAGGACCGCGTCTGGCAGCGCATGCTGTCCGGCCGGCGGCTCAACCTCATCGATCCCTCGCCCCTCGACGTCGAGATCACCGACATCGCCCATGGGCTGGCGCGCGTGGCGCGCTGGAACGGCCAGACCTCGGGCGCGCACATCTTCTCGGTCGCGCAGCACACGCTGCTGGTCGAGACGGTGATGCGCGCGCGAAAACCCAACATCGATGCGAGGCTGCGGCTCGCGGCGCTGCTGCACGACGCGCCGGAATACGTCATCGGCGACATGATCTCGCCGTTCAAGGCGGTGCTGGGCGACGGCTACAAGAGCGTCGAGAAGCGGCTGCTCGGCGCGATCCACATCCGCTTCGGCCTGCCGCCGGAGCTCGCGCCCGAGATCGAGCGCCAGATCAAGGCCGCCGATCGCGGCGCAGCCTTCCTGGAGGCGACGAGGCTCGCCGGTTTCGCCGAGACCGAGGCCAAGAAGCTGTTCGGCCGCGATCCCGGCCTCTCCGACGCCACGGTCACGGACTATCTGACGCCGTGGAGCGCGGCCAAGGCCGAGAAGCGGTTCCTGACCCGCTTCAACCTGGTGCTCGGGGACGCAACCCATTCGGGGAATTGAGCCATGCCGTTGACGCCGGATGAGCGCCACAACGAGCGGCTGAAACTGCTGGCCAACTGGGCCAATACGCTCGCGACCGCGATCGTCTCGGTCGGCGTTTTCGTGCCGATCGGGCAGGAAGTCTACGGCTTCCTGCCGCAAAATACCGATCCGACCCTGGTCTATGTGTCCGCCCCGATTTGCTTCGGTGCCGGTTTGCTCCTACATTTGGGAGGACAATGGGTCCTTGGAGGGCTCCGATGACGACCGGTCAGATCTATGCTCTGAGCATGCCGCTCGCGGTGGCCGCGATGGTGTGGCTCTACGCGATTGTCCTGCGTCGCCCCTGGTCGGAGCCGGCCGTCGAGCGTCCGGTGCCGCCGCCGTCCCGTCGCGACGGTCTGCGCGACAGTCTGGTGGACCGGCTCGACCGGATCAATGCCGAGATCGAAGGCAAGGCCCACCTCGCCCGCCAGGAGCTGCGGCAGTTCAAGAACACCCGCTGAGCCGCCATCTCTGCACCTCCGAAGTGCCGGCCGCGGTCCAACCCGCGCTTGGCACGATCGACGCCGCAGACCCCCGAAAGCCGCTTTTGTGTGCGGGCCCGCGATCGTATAATCGGGTTTTCAAAGGCCCGATATGATCCACGTCTGCTCGCTTGCCGCTTTGCCCGAAACGGTGCGCCTCACCGGCGCCAGCCATGTGCTGACGATCATGGCCAATGTCGAGCAGGTGCAACGGCCGGAGACGGTCCGGCCCGAGAACCACCTCAGGGTTTCGGTCGACGACATTACCGAGCATCTCGCGGGCTTCGTGGCGCCTAGCGACGAGCATGTCACGCAGGTGCTGGATTTCGTCCGCGGCTGGGACCGGGCCGCGCCGCTGGTCATCCACTGCTATGCCGGCATCAGCCGCTCCACCGCGAGCGCCTTCGCGGCCGCCTGCGCGCTCAATCCGCATCGCGACGAACTGCAGATCGCCCAGGCGATCCGGGCCGCCTCCCCGATCGCCTCGCCCAATCGCCTGATCGTCAGCCTGGCCGACAAGGCGCTGGGCCGCGACGGCCGCATGGTCCGGGCGCTGGATGCGATCGGCCCCGGCGCCATGATGGTCGACAGCGTGCCGTTTCGGATCGATCTGGAGTGAGCCAGTCGCGACGGCGTACCGGGTAGCCTGCCACCTCGCTTGAACTTCAGCTCCGCGGTTTGACACTCAAGGAACTGCAGCCATCGTGGCGGCACGCGCGTGCCGCCTGGCGACCAGCTGCGCAATCACGGGCCGACCTGGCCCTGTTGCCTCTCCACGACGCCGGCGGGCGCCACTGATCATAAGGACTCCTCGGCGTGATGTTCGATTGGCCCCTGGACTGGATTGCACTGCTGGTCGCGTTCGCGGCGCTCGCCTTCGCCCGCAAGACCTCCGATCGCTTGGCCGAGGTGCAGGCCCGGCTGGCCAAGCTGGAGGCTGCGCGCCCGATTGCGGTCGCACCGGCGGTCCCCGGCGCACCGCCGCTGAGCCCGCTGCAGGAGCCCACCACAGCCCCGGCGGTGCCGCCGCCACTGCCGGAGGTGACGGAGCCCGCTTTGCAGCCCGCAGCCGTCACGGCGGACCAAACGGCCGATCCGGGCTCCCCGGCCGTGCCGCCGCTGCCTCAGCCGGTGGCCGGCTTCGAGGAGCGCATCGGCACCCGCTGGGTGGTGTGGATCGGCGGGCTGACGCTCGCGCTCGGCGGCTTCTTCATGGTGCGCTATTCGATCGAGGCCGGCCTGGTCGGCCCCGAAGTGCGCGTCGCGTTGGGCGCGCTGTTCGCCGCCGCGCTGCTCGCCGCCGGCGAGTGGACCAGGCGCAAGGAAAGCATCTCGCAGATCGCCGCGCTGCCGATCGCCAATATTCCGGCGATCCTGACCGCCGCCGGCACCGCGGTGGCCTTCGCCACCGTCTACGCCGCCTATGCGCTGTACGGGTTCCTGCCGCCCGCCTTCGCCTTCGTGCTGCTCGGCCTGGTGGCGCTGGGCACGCTGGCGGCCGGGCTCCTGCACGGTCCGGCACTGGCCGGGCTCGGCCTCGTCGCGGCGTTCACGACACCGGTGCTGGTGTCGACCGGCGAGCCGAACTATTGGGCGCTGTATATCTATCTCGCCATCGTCACGGCCGCCGCCTTCGCGCTGGCCCGCGTGCGGCTGTGGCGCTGGCTCGCGATGACCACCATCGGGCTGTCGTTCCTGTGGACGCTGCCCGGGCTCGACATGGGCATCGAGACCGTCGCGCCGCACGTGTTCCACGTCATCGCCGGCTTTGCGCTGGCGGCGCTGATCGTCGTCTGCGGCTTCGTGTTCGGACCGGCCGCCGAGAGCGACGACGCCGAGCCGATTTCATCAGCCGCGCTGGCCGTCTACCTGCTCGGCGCGATGCTGGTCGTGCTGGCGAGCTTCCATGATGGCCTGGCGCTGATCGGCTTCACGGCTGTTGTGGCGGCGACGCTCGCCGTGGCCTGGCGCGCACCGAGCGCGAGCGGCGCGGTCGGCGCGGCGGCCGCCACGGTGTTCCTGGTGTTCGCCGAATGGGCGCTGCGCGACAATCCCGACCTTCTGGTGCTGCCCGGCGGCGCGCTGCCCTCGATGGGACCGAACCCGCTCGGCGCCTCGGTGTCGTGGCATCTGGTCACGGCAGCGATCTTCGCGATCGGCTTCGGCGCCGCCGGCTTCCTGGCGCAGGGACGCTCGGAGAATGCCGTGGTGCCGGTGGTGTGGTCGGCGGCCGGCGTGTTCACGCCGCTCGCGCTGCTGGTCGCCCTGTACGCGCGCATTGCCCATCTCGATCGCTCCATTCCGTTCGCGATTCTGGCGGTGGTGCTCGCGGCAACTCTGGCCGTGGCGACCGAGACGCTGACCCGGCGGGAGGAGCGGCCCGGCCTCAGTTTCTCGATCGCCTTGTTCGCGACCGGCACGCTCGGCGCACTGGCGCTGGCGCTGACCTTTGCGCTGGAGAAGGGCTGGCTGACGATCGCGCTCGCCCTGATGTCGCTCGGCACCGCCTGGATCTTCGAACACCGGCCGATCCCGTTCCTGCGCATCCTGGCTGCGGCCTTTGCCGGGCTCGTGGTGCTCCGCATCGGCTACGACCCGCGGATCGTCGGCGCCGATGTCGGCACCACGCCGATCCTGAACTGGCTGCTCTGGGGCTATGGCGTGCCAGCGGCGTCGTTCTGGGGCGCGAGCTATCTGATGCGCCGCCATGGCGACGATGCGCCGCTGCGCGCCGTCGAGGCCGCCGCGATCCTGTTCACCACCCTGCTCGCCTTCCTGGAAATCCGCCACGCGGTCAATGACGGCGACATGCTGGCGGTGCCCTCGCTCGCCGAGATCGGGCTGGATGTCTGCGTCGCGCTGGCGCTGGCGATCGGACTGGAGCGGCTGCGCGCGCGCAGCGGCAGCGTGGTTCACAATGTCAGCGCCGTGATCCTGACCGGCTTTGCCGGCGGCGCCACCCTCCTCGGATTGTTGCTGCTCGAGAATCCAATGATCTCGGACGTCACGATCAAAGGCGGCCTGCTCAACATCCTGATCCTGGCCTATGCATTCCCGGCGGTGCTGATGCTGCTGCTGTCCTATGCGGTGGCGGGGCGCCGCCCCCCGGCCTACGGCAATACGCTCGCAGCCGGCGCGCTGATCCTGGCGCTGTCCTATGTGAGCCTCGAGATCCGCCGGATCTATCACGGTCCCGACCTGACCAGCGGCCCGACCAGCGCGGCCGAGCAGTACACCTACTCGATCGCCTGGCTCATCCTCGGCGTGGCGCTGCTCGGGATCGGCGTCATCGTGCAGTCGCAGCGCGCCCGCCTCGCGTCCGCGATCGTGATCGCGCTGACGATCCTGAAGGCCTTCCTGGTCGACATGTCAGCGCTCACCGGGGTCTGGCGCGCGCTGTCCTTCATCGGCCTCGGCCTCGTGCTGGTCGCCATCGGCTGGCTGTACCAGAAGGTGCTGTTCCGCCGGCAGCAGCAGGCTCCGCCTGCTGCGCCGGTGGCGTAGACATCAGGCTGCCCGCACCGACTCCAGGAAGCTCGCCACCTCACGCTTCAGACGATCGCTGTCGGAGGCCAGCGACTTCGCGGCATCGAGCACATGCGTCGACGCCTGGCCGGTCTCCGCCGCGCCGCGCTGCACGTCGACCACGTTGGACGACACCTGCTGGGTGCCGTGCGAGGCCTGCTGGACGTTGCGCGCGATCTCCTGCGTCGCCGCGCCCTGCTCTTCCACGGCAGCGGCGATCGCCGAGGAGATTTCCGACAGGCGCTCGATGGTGCCGGAGATGTCGCGGATGGCGCCGACGGATTCCTGCGTCGCCGCCTGGATGCTGCCAATCTGCTGGCCGATCTCGTCGGTCGCCTTCGCGGTCTGCTCGGCCAGCGCCTTCACTTCGGAGGCAACCACCGCGAAGCCGCGGCCGGCCTCGCCGGCGCGTGCCGCCTCGATCGTGGCGTTCAGCGCCAGCAGGTTGGTCTGCCCGGCGATGGAGTTGATCAGCTCGACGACATCGCCGATGCGGGCTGCGGCCTTCGACAGTTCGCCGACGCGATCGTTGGTCTGGCGTGCCTGCGAGACGGCCTCCTACGCCATGCGCGCCGATTCCTGCGGCTGATCTCGGTGATCGATGAAGACAGCTCCTCGGTGGCCGAGGCGACCGACTGCACATTGGTCGAGGCTTCCTCCGAGGCAGCCGCGACCTGGGTCGAGATCTGCTGCGAGCGTGTCGCCGTCGACGACAGCGCGCCGGCGGAATGCTCGAGCTCGGTGGACGCCGAGGACACTGTCTGCACGATCTCACCGATCGTATTCTCGAACTGGCGGGTGATGTTGTCGACGCGACGGCCGCGCTCGATCTTGGCCTCGGCATCGCGGGCGGCGAGCGCGTCGGCCTCTCGCTTCGCGATCAGTGCCTCCTTGAACACCTGCAGCGTATCGGCCATCGCGCCCATCTCGGTCGGCTCGCCGCGGTGCGGCACCTCGGCCGAGAGATCGCCCTCGCCGAGCGCCTGCATCGGCTTGATGATCGAGGCGATCCCGGAGGAGACGTCGTGCACGAGATAGAAGCCGACGCCGACGCCGGCAGCGACGGCGCCGAGAATAATCGTCGTCACGATCCAGAAGGTGCTGTTGTAGCCGTCGGCCGCATCGCGCGTAGCGCTCTCCGCGCCCTTGTCGTTGTAGTCGATCGCCTTGTTGAGAATCTCTTCCTGCGCGGAGGCTGCGGCGCTTGCAGGCTTGAACAGGGCATCGACGTCGTCGGGCAGCTTGCCGATGCTCTTGCGCGAGACCTCCAGCACCTTCTCGGCCTCGGCGGTGTATTTGTCCCAGGCGCGCGTCCAGGACTCGTAGATGCTGCGCTCCTCGGGCGTCGAGATCAGCGGCTGATAGGCCTTGATGTCCTTCTTCACCTTGTCGAACACATCGGCCATGCGCTTGTCGTTGTTGGCTTTCGCCTCCGGGGTCAGCGCCATCACATGGGCGCGAAGCGTGAGCCGGTAGACGTTGATGTCGGCGCGCAGGTTGCCAAGCACCCGCACGCTCGGCAGCCAGTTGGTGGAAATGTCGACCGTTCGCGCGTTGATGTCGCGCATGCTGCGCAGCGAAAGCAAGCCCAGCCCGGCCATCACCACCAGCATGAAGGCGATGACGCTGATGATCTTGATGCGAATGGAAAGCTTGGACACGTCCGTTGATCCTCCGAGAAAAAATGTCTCGCACAACCGGTCGCATCTTCACGGCCGACAGCATTGTTACGGCGCCGGTGCGCCGCAGCGAAACGAAAAAGGTCGGCAGCTGCCGAACGTCAGCCTGCCGCCTTGTCCGCAAAGTTCCGTTAATGCTGAACTTCGTACTAATACGGTCTCGGCAGCGCCGAACCCCGCAGCAGATCAGGCTACGCGGACTGATTGCAAGAATGAGGCGACCTCCCGCTTCAAGCGGTCACTGTCGGAGGCCAGCGATTGCGCTGCGGACAGCACATGCGACGACGCCGTTCCCGTCTCGGTGGCGCCGCGCTGCACGTCGACCACGTTCGACGACACCTGCTGGGTGCCCTGTGACGCCTGCTGGACGTTGCGCGAGATCTCCTGGGTGGCGGCGCCCTGCTCTTCCACCGCGGCGGCGATCGCCGACGAGATCTCGGACAGCTTTTCGATCGTCGTCGAGATCGCCTTGATCGCGCCGACCGATTCCTGCGTCGCGGCCTGGATGCCGGACACCTGCTGGCCGATTTCGTCCGTGGCCTTGGCGGTCTGCTCCGCCAGCGCCTTCACCTCGGACGCGACGACCGCGAAGCCGCGTCCGGCGTCGCCGGCACGGGCCGCCTCAATGGTCGCGTTCAGCGCCAACAGGTTGGTCTGGCCTGCGATCGTATTGATCAGCTCGACCACGTCGCCGATGCGCGCGGCGGCCTTGGTCAGCTCACCGACGCGATCGTTGGTCATACGCGCCTGCTCGACCGCCTCATTGGCCATGCGCGCCGATTCCTGCACCTGGCGGCTGATCTCGGTGATCGACGAGGACAGCTCCTCGGTGGCGGAGGCGACCGACTGCACGTTGGTCGATGCTTCCTCGGAGGCCGCTGCGACCGCGGTCGAGATTTCCTGGGAGCGGTTTGCCGTCGAGGACAGCGCGCCGGCGGAATGCTCGAGCTCGGTCGACGCCGACGACACCGTCTGCACGATCTCGCCGATCGTCGCCTCGAACTGGCGCGTGATGGCATCGACGCGGCGGCCGCGCTCGATCTTGGCTTCAGCATCGCGCGCAGCGAGCTCGTCGGCCGCCTTCTTGGCGATCAAGGCTTCCTTGAAGACCTGCAGGGTGTCCGCCATGGCGCCGATCTCGGTCGGCTCGCCGCGATGCGTCACCTCCGCACTCAGGTCGCCCTTGGCCAGTTCCTGCATCGGCTTGATGATCGATGCGATCCCCTGCGAGACGTTCTGCACCAGATAGAAGCCGACGGCGACGCCGGCGATGACCACCGCCGCGATGATCGACACGACGAGCCACATCGCGCGTGAGTAGCTGTCCGCGGCCTGCCGGGTCGCGTCGGCGGCGCCCTTGTTGTTGAACTCGATGTCCTGGACAAAGTACTTGTCGGCATCGCGCGCGATCGCGGCTGCCGACTTCTCCAGCAGATCGGTCGCCTCGCGCGGAATCCGTCCGACACTGTTGTTGGATGCGTCCATCACCTGCTTGATTGCGACGACGTACTTCTCCCAGGCTTGCACCCAGTTGTCATAGATCGCACGCTCCTGCGGCGACGTGATCAACGGCTCGTAGTTCTTCCGGTCCTTGTTGATCGTCTCGAGAATTCCGGCAACGCGCTGGTCCGCAGCCCGCTTTGCCTCCGCCGTTTCCGCCATCACATGCGCGCGCAGCGCGATGCGGAGGAGATTGATATCTGCGCGCAGCTCACCGATCGCACGCACGCTCGGCAGCCAGTTGGTGGCAATGTCAACCGTGTTCGCGTTGATCGATCGCATACTGGCCACGGCGAGAACGCCGAGCCCGCACATCGTGACGAGCATGAAGGCGATGACTGATATGATCTTCGTACGGATGGACAGTTTGGACACTGGTGACCCCGGATGGCTGTGCGGCTCTGGCCGCTCTCTGCCAACGCTCAAAACGGAAATCCGTAAATGCGCGGCGTTGCGCAGTGCTTCGATCAGGGCTGCGAAAGATCGTTCCCCGATCGGAACCATTTGGGGAAAAACAAGCCAAACATCCGTTAAACTTACGGCCCGTACTAATACGGAACGTAGTTATCGCCCCTGCGCCGCCGGTGGGCACAAGGGTGTCGGCGGGCCAACCGCCCAATGCTGCTGGAGGCCTGATGTTGTAGGCCGCAGGGACACATCTGTAAGTTTTATTGGTATGCCAGAGGCTCTTAAAAGCGAGTTACTACCAGTGCATGTATTTTGTGCAACATCACGCCAAAAGTGCAGGCATCATGATCCTGCATCGCCGATGCCGGCCCAGGTTCAGCGGAGCAAGGCGATGAGCAAGAGGCCGTCCAGGAGCTGGCTGACACGGCCGCGGCCCGAAGGCATGGAACGCCTTTCAGGTCAGGGCGAGAGCTTGAGAACCTTCGGCCCGACGTAATGACATCGAGCGCTCTCAGGACCCCGAAACAATCTGCAATCAGCGCAGGGCAATCGGAGTTGCCCACACGGCGCGATGGCGCGGCCGAAACTCAGCTGACCGCTTCCGAAACCAGACGGATTCGAAATACCGGCTGCTTGGATTCGTCGAGCAGTTCCATCTGCCACTCTGTCCCCTGCTGCAGCGTGCGCGAGATGCCACCAATCAGATCGGAGCAGACCGCGGTCAGCTCTTTCCAGGCCGATTCCCGATTGGCAAATTCGTAAGGCTGATCAGCCGCGCCGGAATAACGACCCTGGCTGATACGGAAGAAATAAAGCGACATAACCGACCCTTTCTGTGGGCCACCCCCCGGCCGCAAACTGCATCGTGAGTCGCTACCGAGGCATGAATCTAGCCGTCCGTACGACTACGGCGCAATGACCACTAGCGTGCGGTCACCAGGAGAAATGTTGCTTTAAGTTAATCGGGCCCGGCGTCTTGAATGATCGCCGAGCGAACAACTAATCAGTCGAACGACGAAGCTCCGGCGCGACGTCGGATTTTGCGCTCTCGGATTTCGCTTCGGCCTTCGCAGGCTCCGCCTTCACGGGTTCCACCTTGCTGCGCTCCACGCGCGGCGTCTCGACGCGCGCCGCCACCTCGGTGTGCGACGGATCGGCAGAAGGCGCTGCGGCACGCGTCGCACGCGGCCGCGCCACGGCACGCGCCATCAGCATCGTGGCGCCGCCCTGGTGCTGGAAGTCGCAATAGGCAAAGGCGCCGAGACCGGAGACAGACCCACGGAAGCTGCGCTCATCCTTCTTGTCCAGGTTGAAGCAGGGCTCGAACGGCATGCCCTTGATCGACGCACAGACATTCTGTCCGCGGATCTGCAGCGTGTTGCCGGGCAGACGGATGTGACGGACCGGGCCCGAGCCCGAGAACTGCACCGCACCGGCAGCCCCCATATCGTCGAGAATCCGTCCTGCACCGCGGGTCCCATCGACACAGGTGAAGGCGAACACCTTCCCGGCGACGAATTTCCGCGCCTCATCCGCCGTCATCGATCCCGCGATCGCAGGAGCGACCACGGCTCCGGCCGTCACGGTCCCCAGCAAAAAACGCCCGAGCATGCATCAAACTCCACTTAACCCCACGCAGCGGGTAAGGCGGTATCTTTACCCCATGCTTACCATACCAACCATGGCAACAATGGAGCAGCATGGTTTGAAAAGTCTGAACAACCTCAGGATATTCTTACCACCGTGCGGCCGCGGACCTGGCCGGCGAGGATCTGCGGCCCCAGCGCGGCGACCTGACCCAAAGCGATTTCATGAGTGATTTCAGATAGTTTTGCGCGATCCAAATCGGCAGCCAGGCGCGACCAGGCCGCTTTCCGGGCCGGCAGCGGGCACATCACCGAATCGATGCCCAGAAGGCACACGCCGCGCAGAATGAACGGAGCGACCGAGGACGGCAGATCCATCCCGGCCGCCAGACCGCAGGCGGCAATGGCGCCGCCATATCGGGTCATCGAGAGCAGGTTGGCGAGCGTGTTGGAGCCGACGCTGTCGATGCCCCCTGCCCAGCGCTCCTTGGCCAGCGGCTTGGCCGGCCCGGACAATTCTTTGCGGTCGATGATTTCCGCCGCACCCAGCGACTTCAGATAGTCGGCTTCAGCTAAGCGTCCGGTCGAAGCGATCACATGGTAGCCGAGCTTGGCGAGCACCGCCGTCGCCACCGAGCCGACGCCGCCGGCCGCGCCGGTCACGACCACCGGGCCGCTCGCCGGTGTCAGCCCATGCTTCTCGAGGGCCAGGACTGCGAGCATCGCCGTGAAGCCGGCCGTGCCAATCGCCATCGCATCGCGCGCCGAGAGGCCCTGAGGCAGGCCGACCAGCCAGTCTCCCTTGACCCTGGCCTTTTCGGCATAGGCGCCGAGATGCGTCTCGCCCATGCCCCAGCCGGTACAGATCACCGCATCGCCGGGCTTCCATTGCGGATGCGACGATTGCTCGACCTTCCCTGCGAAATCGATGCCCGCGATCATCGGGAAGCGGCGGACCACCGGCGCCTTGCCGGTCAGCGCCAGCCCGTCCTTGTAGTTCAGCGTCGACCATTCGACCTTCACGGTGACGTCGCCGTCCATCAGTTCCGCTTCGTCGAACTGCGTCAGCGTGGCTGTCGTCCCCTTGTCGGCCTTGTCGATCCGGATCGCCTTGAACGTTCCCACAGCGGCACTCCCTGCGCTTTCTTTGCGTCTCACGCCATGTTTAGCCGATCGGATCGGCAGCGCAACTCAGGTCGCGGGCACGGCCCGCGCCACCGGCTTCTCGACAATCGGCAGGTTGATCAGCGCCGACAGCACGCCGAACAGGATGGAGAGCCACCAGATCGGGGTATATGAGCCATAGCGCTCGAACACGATGCCGCCGAGCCAGACGCCGAGGAAGCCACCGACCTGGTGGCTGACGAACGCAAAGCCATACAGCGTGGCGAGCCAGCGGGTGCCGAACATGATCGCGACCAGCGATGAGGTCGGCGGCACCGTGGAGAGCCAGGCCAGCCCCGAGACCGCGCCGAAGGCGATCGCGGTGGCCGGCGTGACCGGGAACGAGATGAAGGCGAGTGTCGCCAGCGCCCGCGTGAAATAGATGAAGGACAGAATATAGCGCTTCGGCAGCCGGCTCTGCAGCCAGCCTACGCTGAGCGAGCCGATGATGTTGAACAGGCCGATCGCTGCGATCACCCAGCCGCCGACCTGTGCGGACAGGCCGCGGTCGACCAGGAACGCCGGCAGGTGCACGGTGATGAAGGCGAGCTGGAAGCCGCAGGTGAAGAAGCCGAGCACCAGCAGCACGTAGGAACGGTGGCCGAACGCTTCCATCAGCGCCGTCGTGAACGACTGCTGCTCGGCATCCGTCGGCTTGGCCTCTGCGGCCGGCGGCGTCGCGACCGCGAGCGACAGCGGCACGATGAATAGCATCAAGGTCGCGAACACCATCAGCGCGCTCTGCCAGCCGAACTGATCGATCAGCGCGACGCCGAACGGGGCGAACAGGAACTGGCCGAGCGAGCCCGCGGCCGTGCCGGCGCCGAGCGCCACACCGCGCCGCTCCGGCGGCAGCAGCTTGCTGAAGGCCGACAGAATGAGATTGAACGAGCAACCCGACAGGCCGAAGCCGACGAGCACACCGGCGCCGATGTTGAGCGACAGCGGCGAGGTGGAATAGCGCATCATCAGCAGGCCGCCAGCATAGAGCAGCGCGCCGACGCAGATCACGCGCATGACGCCAAAACGATCGGCGATGGCGCCGGCAAGCGGCTGGCCGAGCCCCCACAGCAGGTTCTGCACGGCGACCGCCAGCGCGAACACGTCGCGGCCCCAGGCGAATTCGCGGCTCATCGGCTGCACGAAGAAGCCCAGGCTCGAACGCGGACCGAAGCTCAGGAGCGCGATGGCGCAGCCGCAAACGATGATGACGAGCGGCGTTCGCCAGCCGGCGGCACGGGAGGCCGCGAGATCGCCTGCCTGAATCGACATGGGTGTCCTCCTGACGCGCGCCGTGTTGTCCGGTTCGCTGCTCACGGATTAATGCATCTGCATTGAAATCCCAAGTCCAAAAGCGGAACCCAGCCATGAAAAAATAGTGGCAGATGGCGAGGTGGCAGATGCCGACAGAGCACAAGGTCAGCGAAACAAGTTCCGTTTGAGAGTCTCACAGATGATGTGTTCGACCGCTCGAACATCCTTTCACGCGAGTGAGCGACGGCATTTCAGCCTCCGCGGGAGTGACTTTCAGAACAGCCGCGATTTGTCACCAAACACCGCTAAACAACGAAGGAAGTCCCTGAAGAAGAACTAACAAGTCGCGCCGTAGACATATGCTCGGAATGTGGAATTGGATAGCAGATGAACCACCACCAGATCGAGACGTCCGGCCATGTCGTGATCGTCGGAGCCGGCATTGCCGGACTGTTCTGCGCCCTGAGGCTCGCGCCGCAGCCTGTCACGCTGATCTCTGCAATGACGCTCGGCGAGGACTCCTTCGGCTCAACCATGCAGGCCGACATCGCGGCGGCCATTTCGGCCGACGACAGTCGGCAAGCTCACGCCGCCGACATGATCGCGGCTGGGGGTGGCCTGGTGGAGGCGGCTGCGGCGCTGGAGCTCGCCACTGATGCGGCGGCGCGGATCGAGGATCTGATCCGGCTCGGCGTCGCGTTCGATCGCGATCACAAGGGGGAGTTGGCGACGTCCCGCGCGGCGGCCCACTCCGTGCGACGCATCCTGAGCGTCCGCGGCGACTTCACCGGGCAGGCGATCGTGACGGCCCTGACCAACGCCGTGCGCGCGACGCCCTCGATCCGCGTGATCGAGAACCATGTCGTCGATGCGCTGCTGACGGAACACGGCGTCGTGCGCGGCCTGAAATTGCGCAGCTCTGAGGACGGATCTGCCGCGCCCCTGCTGATCGCAGCGGGCGCCGTCGTGCTCGCGACCGGCGGCATCGGCCATCTGTTCGCCACCACGACCAATCCATCCCATGCCAACGGCATCGGCATGGCGATTGCCGCGCGCGCCGGGGCCATCATCGCCGATCCTGAATTCGTCCAGTTTCACCCGACGGCGATGACAGGCGGCAGGGATCCCGCACCTGTTGTCACCGAGAGCCTGCGCGGCGCCGGCGCGATCCTCGTCAATCGGCGCGGTCAGCGTTTCATGCTGCCGCGACATCCCCTGGTGGATCTTGCTCCGCGGGACACCGTCGCGCGCGGCATCATGGCCGAGATCTCGGCCGGTCGCGGCGCCTTCCTCGATGCCCGCGACGTGCTCGACGACGATGTCGCTGCGCGCTACCCCATCCTCCATCGAGCCTGTGTCGCGCGCGGCCTGGATCCGACCCGGCAGCCGATTCCGGTGGCGCCGGCAGCGCATTTTCACATGGGCGGCATCGCGATCGATGCCTGCGGCCGCAGCTCGATCGAGGGCCTGTGGGCTGCGGGCGAGGTTGCCGCGACCGCGACGGACGGCGCCAACCATATCGCCGGAAACGCGGTACTCGCCGCGCTTGTCTTCGCCAACCGGATCGCCGCGGACATCTCCGGTCGAACCTTCGCCCCCGCATCGAACCTGCAGAGCATCGCCTTCGCCGAGCCGGGCGGCGCCGCCCCCACGCTCACCGAGGGCACGTTGCGCGAGATCATGACCAGCCAGGTCGGCGTGATCCGCGACGAGGAACGGCTGGCCGATGCCATCGCCGTCATTGCCAGGCTCGAGCGTGACGGCTGCAACTCGACGCTGCGCAACATGGCCACAGCGGCGCTGCTGATCGCGACGGCGGCCTGGAGCCGGCGCGAGAGTCGCGGGGCGCATTGCCGCGCCGATTGCCCTGCGGAGAATCCAAGCTTCGCACAGCGCACGATGACGACTTTGGCCGCCGCGCGCGAGATTGCCGACCAGCTCGCCGATCGCCCGTCGGCACGGCTGCCGCGGCCGCTGAGCGCATAGCGCGAGACGCCGTGCGCTGTTATCGCCGCGTCCAGTTCGGATTGATCTCGGCTTCGCTCTTGGCGGCCCCTGCCAGCTCGGCCGAAATGGCCGCCGTCTGCTGCGGCGTGCCCCAGCTCGGCGCGTCGCTGCCGTCGCCCCATTTCTTCGGCCGGTAGAAGGTGTGGACGCCGAACTTGTACATGCGCTTCATCTCGGCAACCCAGGACGGCCGCACCCAGTAGGCGTGATAGTGGGTCGACTTGCCCACTTCCGGCAGCCAGATCTGTCCGTCGAGCATGGCCGTAGCGATCTTCTTGGCGCGCTCCCACATTTCGGGCTCGCGGATCACGTCGGCGGTGTTATCGCAGGCGAATGTGAACTGGCAGGCGAAGTGGCGGTATTTGTTCTGGTAGACGACGCCGCACACCGTGGTCGGATAATAACCGGAGAAGGCGCGGTTCAACACCACCTGTGCGACCGCGATCTGGCCACGCACAGCCTCGCCGCGGGATTCGAAATAGACCGCCTCGGCCAGGCACTTTTCCGATTTGAAGCGTGACTTCTCATCGGTGAGTCCCAGCCGCTCGGCCGGCGTCCGCGCCCGCTGATTGTCGGTGTTGACCTCGCCCTTGGCCGCGATGCTCTCGCCGCCATCCCCGGTCTTGGCGCTCTCGCCTACCGGGTACGACAGCACCGCCATCGATTTGAGGTCCGGATCCGGCATGACGATCAAGGGCGCCTCGCCGGGCTGCCAGGTCTCCATGGTTCCAGCCTCACCGCCCAGCGATGACGTGCCGAAATAGAGGTTGGAGGTCTTGATAGTGAGGCCGTCATAGCTGACGGCGCTGTCGACGGCCGCTGCATCCGTCGCGGGCTTGAGCTCAGCCGAGGGCTGGATCTCGGGTTTCGCCGACTCATATTGCGCGAGCGGCGGGGCGCTCAAAGCTTCCTGCAATTCGGGATCGAGTGCAGCGCGCGGCGCCGGCAGCGGCACCACCGGCGCTTCAGTGGTCTTCGCGCCGAACACCGACGAATTCGAATCCGTCGGCGCAGGCGACATCGCCGGCGCGGGCTCGAGCGGCGCGGGAGCCGGTTCGGCGGCCTCGGTCGGCACCGACGATGGCTGCGGCTGAGACGGAGGGCGCACGACGAGGCGATCGCCTTTCAGCGTGCGGTCGACTTTCGGAAAATCAGATGCCTGATAGCGCGGCGGGACCTGCAGCGCCGGATTGCGCGGCGTCGAGCCGGTGATGTCGAAATCCCGACCGTCCAGGCTTGCCAGGCGGATGCTCCACGCCTGCGGCGCCGAGGTTCCAATCGGACGACCAAAGCTGTAGGTGGCGAGCTGCACCGAGGCAGCGGCCGAGAAAACACGCTTCTGCCAGCGCTCGGCGACGCCTGGCTGGCGGGCGAGCAGGGAAGCGATATCTTGATACCCGGTCTCTGTCGGCATCAGAGCGAAGACGCAGAGACCGAGTCCGAAGGACGCAAACCGCGCGCCCTTCGGACCGGGACGCAGAACTACCATCGATACGCTCAACGCAACGCTACGCTACTCACTCGACCGAACGACAGTGCTTCCGTGCAATTCGATCCGTCATCTTCGTATCGGGTTTAGGTTGCTGAGGAGTTAACCCGCGTTGCAAGATCGAAACATGCAAGCAGTGAAGTCGCACAGCGTGATGTGATCGATGCGCGTGGTAAATGGCGCATCGACAAGAGCAGTGAACATTCGGTCAACGAAGGCGGTGAATGAAAATCAACCGCATATGAAGCGGAGGTTCCTGCCGGCGGTATCTAAGACATCGAGCTGCGATCGATCCAAGCAGGCTCGCTCCTCGTCATTCCGGGGCGCGCGCAGCGCGAGCCCGGAATCCATGGCCACAGGCCGCTATGAGACGCGAGATGTGCGCGGCGCTCGTCTTCGCAACAATGACCGTTCGTGGCCATGGAGTCCGGGCGCATTCGCGCTGCTTCAAAATGGCTGCGCCAATTTGCGCGCGAATGCCCCGGAATGACGGCAGTGGGGGCGAGCCACCGTCTCGATCCACTGACGCGCACCGCATCGACAAGCTCAGGTCCTCAAACGAAAAAGGCCGGCAACATCTGCCGGCCTTCATCAGATCAGTTCGGTTGCAGCAGGCTTACGCCTGGCTGGCGATCTCCTTGCCGAGCGCCGACTGCGCGGCGGCGAGGCGGGCGATCGGCACGCGATAGGGCGAGCACGACACGTAGTTCATGCCGATCTTGTGGCAGAACGCGACCGAGGCCGGATCGCCGCCATGCTCGCCGCAGATGCCGACCTTGAGGTTGGGCCGCGTGGCGCGGCCGCGCTCGACGCCGATCTTGACCAGCTCGCCGACGCCGTCGCGATCGATCGAGATGAACGGATCGATCTCCAGGATGCCCTTGGCGACATAGGCGCCGAGGAAGCTGCCGGCGTCGTCGCGGCTGATGCCGTAGGTGGTCTGCGTCAGATCGTTGGTGCCGAACGAGAAGAACTCGGCGGCCTCGGCGATCTGGCCCGCCATCAGGGCTGCACGCGGCAGCTCGATCATGGTGCCGACCTGATACTCCAGCTTGGCGCCGGTCTCGCGGATGACGGCCTGCGCCATCGCATCGATGCGCGCCTTGACCAGATCGAACTCGGCCTTGGTGGCGATCAGCGGCACCATCACTTCGAGGCCGACAGCCTCGCCGGTACGCTTCTCGGCCTCGACCGCCGCCTCGAAGATCGCGCGCGCCTGCATCTCGGCGATCTCCGGATAGGCGATCGCAAGACGGCAGCCGCGGAAGCCGAGCATCGGATTGAACTCCGACAGCTCGCGGGCGCGATCGGCAAGCCGGCGCGGATCGGTGTTCATCGCGCGCGCGACCTCCTCCACCTCGGCCTGGGTGTGCGGCAGGAACTCGTGCAGCGGCGGATCGAGCAGGCGGATCGTGACCGGCAGACCCTTCATGATCTCGAACAGCTCGACGAAGTCAGCGCGCTGCATCGGCAACAGCTTGGCGAGTGCGGCGCGGCGCTCCTGCTCCTCCTCGGAGAGGATCATCTCGCGCACCGTGCGGATGCGCGTCTCCTCGAAGAACATGTGCTCGGTGCGGCACAGGCCGATGCCCTCGGCGCCGAACTTGATCGCGGTGCGCGCATCCTCCGGCGTGTCGGCATTGACGCGCACGCCGGTCTCGCGCACGGCGTCCGCCCAGCCCATCAGCGTGCCGAACTCGCCGGACAGCTCCGGCTCGATCATCGGCATGCGTCCCGCGAGCACCTGGCCGACAGAGCCGTCGATGGTGATGACGTCGCCGGTCTTGAAGGTGCGCCCGCCGATGCTCATCGTGCCCCGGCCGTAGTCGACGCGGATGGTGCCGCAGCCGGACACACAGGGCTTGCCCATGCCGCGCGCGACCACCGCCGCATGCGAGGTCATGCCGCCGCGCGTCGTCAGGATGCCTTCCGCGGCGTGCATGCCATGGATGTCCTCCGGCGAGGTCTCGATACGGACCAGGATGACCTTGCGGCCATCGGCCTGCAGCTTGGTCGCCTCGTCCGAGGAGAACACGATCTCACCCGAGGCCGCGCCCGGCGAGGCCGGCAGGCCCGTGGCGACCACGTCGCGCTTGGCGGCGGGATCGATGGTCGGATGCAGGAGCTGATCGAGCGAGGCCGGATCGACTCGCAGCACGGCGTCGTTCTCCGAGATCAGGCCTTCATTGGCGAGCTCGACGGCGATGCGCAGCGCCGCCTTGGCGGTGCGCTTGCCGCTGCGGGTCTGCAGCATCCACAGCTTGCCGCGCTCGACCGTGAACTCCATGTCCTGCATGTCACGGTAGTGCTTCTCGAGCAGCGTGTAGATGCGGGTCAGTTCCTTGAACGCCTCGGGCATCGCGACTTCCATCGAAGCCCGGTCGGAGCCGGACTCGATGCGCGCGTCCTCGGTGATGTCCTGCGGGGTGCGGATGCCAGCGACGACGTCCTCGCCCTGGGCATTGATCAGGAACTCGCCATACAGCTTGCTCTCGCCCGTCGAGGGATTGCGGGTGAAGGCGACGCCGGTGGCCGAGGTGTCACCCATGTTGCCGAACACCATCGCCTGCACGTTGACGGCCGTGCCCCAGGACTCCGGAATGTCGTGCAGCTTGCGATAGGTTACCGCGCGCGCGTTCATCCAGGATGAGAACACCGCGCCGATCGCGCCCCACAGCTGGTCATGCGGATCCTGCGGGAACTCCTTGCCCGTCTCGTGCGCGACGGCTTCCTTGTACTTGCCGACCAGCATCTCCCAGTCCTCGGACGAGAGATCGGTGTCGAGCTGATAGCCCTGGCTGTCCTTGAAGCTGTCGAGGATGTCCTCGAAATGATGGTGCTCGAAGCCGAGCACCACATCCGAATACATCGTGATGAAGCGGCGGTAGCTGTCGAAGGCGAAGCGGCGGTCGCCGGACAGCTGTGCCAGCGCCTCCACCGTCTGGTCGTTGAGGCCGAGGTTGAGCACGGTGTCCATCATGCCCGGCATCGAGGCGCGGGCGCCGGAGCGCACCGAGACCAGCAGCGGGTTTTCCGGATCGCCGAACGTCTTGCCGGTGAGCTTGCCGATGTAGTCGAGCGCCTTGTCGACTTGTGCCTGCAGCTCCTTCGGATAGGTCTTGTCATTGGCGTAGAAGTAGGTGCAGACCGAGGTCGGAATGGTGAAGCCCGGAGGCACCGGCAGGCCGAGATTGGCCATCTCGGCGAGATTGGCGCCCTTGCCGCCGAGCAGGTCGCGCAGGCCGGCTTTGCCCTCGGCCTTGCCGTCACCGAAGGTATAGACCCACTTGTTCGGCTTGATCGCGGTCGCCGCGCTCTTGGCCGCAGGCTTCGCAACCGAGGCTTTGGCAGGCTTGGCAACGGACTTGGCCCCCGGCTTGGCGGCTGTTTTGGCCGGCTTCTTCGGAGCTGTTTTCACCGGGGCTTTGGGCGCGGCCTTAGCAGCAACCTTGGCGGGGGCCTTGGCCGCCGGCTTCGGCGCCGTCTTCAGCGCCTTGCGCGGCGGAGCGAGCGGAGCAGCCTTCGCCTTGCCCGGCTTGGAAGGCTTTGATTTCGCTGTAACTTTCTTAGACTTCGCTACCGCTTTGGCCATGAGATGGTTCGATCCGCAAATGGGGAGGAGAAATCGCGCGCCTTACACCACTTTGGGCGCTGCGGCGCAAGCACAGAGGTTCCCAAACTTGGGACGAGAGGGCCGGGAGACTAGAAATGGAGCCACTTCAGAAGGCCCATGCCGATCAGGCCGTTCAGGATGAGGAAGATCGCGACGATCAGGTTCAACAGCCGCGGCATGATCAGGATGAGCACGCCGGCGATCACGGACATGATCGGCGAGATATGGGCAACGGTCAGGGTCATAGGCGAACTCTGAATTGATGGAAGGATGAGGTGAGCGATTCGAGGCGGCCGGACTTTATCCCGGCTCATCGTGGCGGAATAGGAGACGCAACAGGACCGGTTCCGGTTCCCCGCCGTCGGGAACTGCCGGGACAATGCCTCCGGCCTGGGTCCCGCCGGCGCGGACCGATGCGCGGCCGATGGCATTGGGAGGCAGGTGCCGGCCTGTGCCGGCCTCGAGAGTCAGCGGATCAACAGCGAGGAGCTCCGTCCATGCGAACCCATCTCACCCTTGCAGGCCTCGTGGCCGCACTCGTGATTCCGGTGGCGGCCGAGGCGCAATCCACCACCGTGGGGCGCGTCGTCGTCGAGGAGGACGCGCCTGTCATCACCGTCGAGCGGCGTCCGGAATTCCGCGAATATGTCGTGCGGGAGCGTGTTCCCAACTATGTGATCCCCGATCGCGTGGTTGTTGGGACCATTCTGCCGGAGTCCGGTGTTACATATTACGACGTTCCGCAGCGTTTCGGTGCGACACCTTATCGCTACACGGTGGTGAACGGCGAAACTGTTCTGGTCGAACCGCGATCGCGACGGATCATTCAGGTGGTTGAATAGTTATCGAGCTGCATTTGGTCGCCAACGCCCCCGCAAGCGGCCAGATGTAAAGGCCCTGCCCGGTCCCCCCCGCCGGGCGGGGCTTACTTTTTTTCGGACGCTGTTCGCTCGCACCGCCGTCATCGCGAGCGCCAGCGACGCGATCCAGGGGCCACGCAGACAGTTTCTCCGGTCATGGCCCCCGCGACAGTCTGCGAACTCAGCCTTCGATCTTGGAGAAGTCGGCCACCGCGCGCGTGGCGCTGCGGATCTCGTTCAGGAGCTTCAGCCGGTTCTCGCGGATGGCCGGATCGTCGTCGTTGACCTTGACCTTGTCGAAGAACGCGTCGACCGCCGGACGCAGCTTGGCCATCGCGCGCATCGCCGCGGCAAAGTCCTCCTTGGCGACGGCAGCGCCGGCGTCAGCCGCAACTTTGCCGATCGCCTTGGCCAGCGCCTTCTCCTCGTCGAGCCTGTAGAGCGCAGCATCCGGCGCGCCGTCGAACTTGCGCTTGTCCTTCTTCTCCTCGATGGCGAGGATGTTGGAGGCGCGCTTGGTGCCAGCAAGCAGGTTCTTGCCGTCGTCGGTATCGAGGAACTTTCCGAGCGCCTCGACCCGGCGCACGACCATCAGGAGATCGTCCTGGCCGCCGAGCGCGAACACCGCGTCGACGAGATCGTGCCGCGCACCCTGCTCACGCAGCTGGACCTTGAGGCGGTCTGCGAAGAAGGAGAGAAGATCGGCGGCAAACTTGTCCGATTGACCAATGACTCCTGCATGGCTTGCTGCATATCCTTGCCAGGCAACGTGAATGAATCGGAGCAGAGGCAATTGAATATTGTTTGAGGTCACGAGCCGAATAATGCCGAGCGCAGCCCGCCGAAGTGCGAACGGATCCTTGCTTCCCGTCGGCTTTTCATCGTGCCCCCAAAAACCGACTAGCGTGTCCAGCTTGTCGGCGAGCGCCACCGCGACGCTGACGGGATCGGTTGGCACCCGATCGGCTGGTCCCTGAGGCTTGTAGTGCTCCTCGCAAGCCGCGGCGACTGAGGCGTCCTCGCCCTGGGCGAGCGCGTAGTACTTGCCCATCAGGCCCTGCACTTCCGGAAACTCGCCAACCACCTCGGTAAGCAGGTCTGCTTTCGCAAGTTTCGCAGCTCGTTTGACCTTTATGTCGTCCGCTCTGATAACCTCACTGATTTCCGTTGCGAGCTGTTCAATCCGCTTAATCCGCTCCGCCTGCGTCCCGAGCTTCTCGTGGAACACGATCTGCTCGAATTTCGGCAGCCGGTCCTCGAGCTTGGTCTTGAGGTCCGTCTCATAGAAGAACTTCGCGTCCGACAGCCGGGCGCGGATGACGCGCTCATTGCCGGCGATGATGGTCTTGCCGCCGTCGGTCGCCTCGATGTTGGCGGTCAGGATGAATTTCGGCGCCAAGCCTCCCGTCTTGGGGTCGCGCACCACGAAGCATTTCTGGTTGTTGCGGATGGTGGCGCGGATCACCTCGCCGGGGACCTTCAGGTACTCCGGATCGAACGAGCCCATCAGCACCACGGGCCATTCGACGAGGCCTGAGACCTCATCGAGCAGGACAGGGTCCTCGACCAGCTCATAGCCTTGCGCAAACGCGAGCTGTTTGGCGTCGGTGACGATGGTGTCCTTCCGGCGCTGCGGATCGAGCACGACCTTGGCGTCGAGCAGCTTGGCCTCATAGTCCTCGAAGCGGCGCACCTGGAACGGCGCGGGCGCCATGAAGCGGTGGCCATAGGTGGTCTGCCCGGCTTCGATGCCGTCGACGGCGAAGCTGACGACATCGGGCTCCTCGGTTTCGAGACCGAAGGTCGCGGTGATCGCATGCAGCGGCCGCACCCAGTTCAGCGCACCCGGCTTTTCCGAGCGCTTGCCCCAGCGCATCGATTTCGGCCAGGGGAAAGTGCGCACGATGACCGGCAGCATCTCGGCGAGCACATCGAGCGTGGCGCGGCCCGGCTTCTCGATCAGCGCGACGTAGAAGTCGCCCTTCTTCGGATCGCGCTGGATCGTCGCCTCCTCGAGCGAGGACAGGCCGGTCGCTTTCAGGAAGCCCTGGATCGCGGCATCGGGTCCGCCGACGCGCGGGCCCTTGCGTTCCTCCTTCAGGTCTGCCTGCCGCGCCGGAATGCCATGCACGGTCAGCGCCAGCCGCCGCGGCGTCGCAAACGCCTTGGCGCCCTCATAGACCAGGCCCTCGGCGACCAGCTTGTCGGTGACCATGCGGCGCAGATCCTCGGCCGCCTTGGCCTGCATGCGCGCGGGGATTTCTTCGGAGAACAGTTCGAGAAGCAGGTCGGGCATATCTCAGGTCTCTCTGCACGAAGAACCACCTTCCCCTGGAAGGACAGGCCATCGCGAATTGCTAAACTCGTGGAAGGAAGCGCGCCCTCCACCGTCCTTCGAGACGCCCGCCTTCGGCGGGCTCCTCAGGACGAGGTCTGATTTTGCGGCGGGATACGGAAACCCTCATGGTGAGGAGCGCCGCACGCGGCGCGTCTCGAACCATGAGGCCCGGAAGCAGCCGTGTTCGTTCTAACCAGCCCCCACCCCGCCCGCTTCCGTATGCAGCCAGGCCTCGCCGCAGGCCTTGGCGAGTTCGCGGACGCGCAGGATGTAGCTCTGGCGCTCGGTGACGGAGATGACGCCGCGCGCGTCGAGCAGGTTGAAGACGTGGCTGGCCTTGATGCACTGGTCGTAGGCCGGCAGCGCCATCAGATGCTCCTTGCGGTTGCCCAGCTTTGAATTTTCTTGCCAGCCGGCGGTGAGATATTTGCGGCAGGCGCCCTCGGCCATCTTGAACTGCTCGAACAACATCTCGGTATCGGCATGCTCGAAATTGTGCCGCGAATATTCCTGCTCGGCCTGCAGGAAGACGTCGCCATAGGTGACCTTGGCGTCGCCGTCGCGGCCGTTGAAGTTGAGGTCATAGACGCGGTCGACGCCCTGGACATACATCGCCAGACGCTCGAGCCCGTACGTCAGCTCACCCGCAACCGGCGCGCATTCGAAGCCCGCGACCTGCTGGAAATAGGTGAACTGCGACACCTCCATGCCGTCGCACCAGCACTCCCAGCCCAACCCCCATGCGCCCAGCGTCGGGCTCTCCCAATCGTCCTCGACGAACCGGATGTCGTGCAAGGCTGCGTCGATGCCGATCGCGCCGAGCGACTTCAGGTACAATTCCTGAAGGTTCGGCGGCGACGGCTTCATGATCACCTGGAACTGGTAGTAGTGCTGCATCCGGTTCGGGTTCTCGCCGTAGCGGCCATCCTTCGGCCGCCGCGACGGCTGCACATAGGCGGCATTCCACGGCTTCGGGCCGAGCGCGCGCAGGGTCGTCGCCGGATGGAAGGTGCCGGCGCCCATCTCCATGTCGTAGGGCTGCAGGATCACGCAGCCCTGCTCGGCCCAGAACCGTTGCAGGGCCAGGATGAAGCCCTGGAACGAACGTTCGGGGCGCATGTGCTGAGGCAGCGAATCCATCGTCGGTATCGGTCTTTCGCGCGGGGGTCGGAAAAGCGCGCGGACCGTATCGGCGAGGCCACCAGGAATCAAGGCAATAGCAATCGCGGCCGGGCGGCCAGCGTGCCGCCAGTTCGACGCTCAGGTCGTGAGGTCAGCCGGGCCGATAGGCGCCCGTGACCGGATCGCGGCGCAGGGTCTTGATCTCAGCGGTCTGGGCCGCCTCGGCGACGCGCGACAGCCGCGCTTCTTCGAGCTCGCGGTTGATCTTCTGCGCGGTCTTGTAGGCCCAGCGAACCACGGCAAGCCCGCCCACCAACCCTGCGAATGCAACGAACGGCGGCATTGGTCGATCCTTGTCCATCATGAGTGCCACCCCCGATTCGTATTCTCGCCGATCCCGGTTCCCCCTGCAATCCGGATCGCAGGGGGCAAAACAGCGCGGGACGACGGCCTAGAACCCGAATCTGGCCCAGATCGCCCGGGTTTCGGCGGCCGAGATCAGCTCCTCGGCGAATCCGGCCCAGCCGAAGGCCAAGCTGCCGGCCCCCGGGGACCGGCGCCCGAGCAGCCCGGACAACAATCCGGCGGCCGGCGCCACCACGGGCATCGCCACCTTGTCGCCGAACCGGGCACGCAACACGGCGCGAAGATCGCCGATGCCGTCGGCAAGCCCGAGCGTCACCGCGGTATCGCCGGCCCAATACTCGCCGGTGAAGAGCACGTCGTCGGCGCCTTTCAGCCGGCCGGTGCGGCTCTGCTTCACCAGCGAGATGAACTGCGCGTGGATCTCACGCTGGATCTGCTTCAGCCGCGCCACGTCGTCGGGATTTTCGGGGAGGAACGGATCGAGCATCGCCTTGTGCTCGCCGGCCGTATACAGCCGCCGTTCGATGCCGATCTTCTTGATCAGGTCCTGCAATCCGAACGAGCCGCCGACCACGCCGATCGAGCCGAGGATCGACGAGGGATCGCAGAAGATCTCGTCACCCGCGCAGGCAATCATATAGCCGCCGGACGCGGCGACATCCTCGACGAAGACGAGCACCGGCAGCTTCTTCTCGGCCGCGAGTTGCCGGATCCTCAGATAGATCTGGCGCGACTGCACCGGCGAGCCGCCTGGCGAATTGATTACCAGCGCCACCGCCTTGGCGTTGCGCATCGCGAACGCGCGCTCCAGCATCTTGGCGACCCCGGCCAGCGTCAGCCCGGGACGCAGCGGAGTCACCGCGCCGATCACGCCGGAGAGGCGGACAACGGGCACGACCGGTGCGCCGCGCAGCCGCGCCGGAAGCAGCGCCTTCAACCGATCCAAAGGCCCCTCTGCAGCGCCGACTTGTGTCAAATTGTCCACCATTCTGTTACCTCGGATTAACCACTTTTTATCGTGGCACTGCCATTCAATGGGCTGGAACGAGCCTTGCAATCCCCTGGGCAATTGCACGGCGAGCCAAGTTGCAGAGTGCGGCGGAGGAATGCATGAAGGTCTACCTGTTGATGCTGCTGATCGGTACTCTCTTGACTGCGATCCGTTTCACGACGGTAACTGAACGCCAATCCGAAGCGCAGACGCAATAACGCGCGGCCTCGATCAACCGTTCAGGGGGTGCCCGGAGCCAGCCAAGGCCAGCGCCCCCTGCCCCTCCAGCACGCGCACAACGTCGTCATGAGGTACACCTGCTGCCTCATTGAGCATCACCCCCGGCCAGATCTGGAGGGGTGCCCGCCCTCCTTTAACGGCCCTGACCAGGATACGGATTGCCGGCTTCCCGGCCTGCCCGTGCACCGGCTGCACCCCGAGGCTACCGAAGCCGCGCGCCAGCGCCGCCAGCACCTCACCGAGACCATCGGCCCGCCAGATCAAGGTCAGCACGCCACCGGATTTGAGCATCCGGCGCGCGGCATGGGTCCAGACCTCCAATGTCGTTGCCGTCGCCATATGCGCCGTCGCCCGCGCACTGTCCGGCGAGGCGCGGTGACGCGCGGCGTCGTGAAAAGGCGGATTCATCAGCACGACATCGACACTGTCGGGGCCGAGCCCAGCCGCGGCAAAGGCCGCAGCGTCCGCGCCGACATCCAGCGTGACCACATCAGCAGGCAATTCATTGGCGCGTGCATTGTCCTGTGCCAAGCGCGCCAGCTCAGGCTCGCGTTCGACCAGCGTCAGGGCTACACCACCGATGCGGCATGCCAGCGCCAGCCCGGCGGTTCCGACGCCCGCACCGAGATCGACGACGCGATGGCCGGGACGCGCGGAGGTTGCTGCGGCCAGCAGGATGGCGTCATGGCCGGCGCGATGACCCGAGGTCGGCTGCCTCAACCGCAATCGGCCGCCGAGCACGGCATCTTCGGAGATCGCGACCGCGTCACTCATCGGGACGGAGTTCATGCCCGAGCCCGGCGTCGGTGAGAAGCCGGCGGGCCTGCAGATTGTCGTCCTCGTGAACCAGGATCCGTCGCGGCAAAATGCCGAGCGAGCCCTCGATGATGCTCATATTCTGGTCGAGCACGAGATGGTGGATATCAGCGCCGTCGAGCAGCGCGCCAACAGCCGAAACCAGCACGATATCGTTGGTCCGAACCAATTCCTTCAATCGTTATGTCTCCGTGCAGGCTGAGGTCCATGCAGGGGCGGGTTGGGTCAAGGTTACGTGTCCGCCCTTGCCGCCTGCGGCCGCAGTTTCTATTGTCGAACCCAGAATAGCAAAATTGGAGACCAGCGTGGCGGTTATCGTACCTTTCGAGAGTCCATCGGGCGCTTCCATCGATGGGCTGGTCGGCCTGGTCGCAGCCGACATGGAACGGGTCAACGCCACGATCCTGTCACGTACCGGTTCGGACGTGACGATGATTCCCGAGGTCGCCAACCACCTGATCTCCTCGGGCGGCAAACGGCTGCGGCCGATGCTGACGCTGGCGATGGCGCATCTCACCGGCTATGCTGGCGACGGCCATGTCAAACTCGCCGCGGCGGTCGAATTCATGCACACCGCGACGCTCCTCCATGACGACGTGGTTGACGAGAGCGAGATGCGCCGCGGCAAATTGTCCGCACGCATGCTCTGGGGCAACGAGGCCAGCGTGCTGGTCGGCGACTTCCTGCTCGGCCAGGCGTTCCGCATGATGGTCGAAGTCGGTTCGCTGCGCGCGCTCGACATCCTGTCGGCTGCTGCGGCCACGATCGCCGAGGGCGAGGTCATGCAGCTCGCCGCCGCCAAGAACACCGCGACCACCGAGGATGAATATCTGGCCGTGATCCGCGGCAAAACCGCCGAGCTGTTCGCCGCCGCCTGCGAGGTCGGCCCGGTGCTCGCCGATCGTCCCAAGGCCGAGCAGACCGCGTCGCGCTCGTTCGGCATGAATCTCGGCATTGCGTTCCAGCTCGTCGATGACGTGCTCGATTATGGCGGCAAGGCCGCCAAGCTCGGCAAGAATGTCGGCGACGATTTCCGCGAAGGCAAGATCACGCTCCCGGTGGTGCTCGCCTTCCGCCGCGGCAGCGACAGCGAGCGCGCCTTCTGGATCAAGTCGCTGGAGCGCGGCGAGATCAGCGATTCCGATCTCGACCACGCCATCGGCCTGATGAACAAGCACCGCGCGCTGGAGGATACGATCAGCCGCGCCCATCATTACGGCGCCATGGCCGTCGACGCGCTAGCGCTGTTCCCGGCCTCGCCGATGAAGACCGCGCTCGAGCAGGTCGTCGCGTTCTGTCTGGCGAGGTCGCATTAGTTCGTTCGCCTGCCGGCTCCATCGCGGGTATCATGCCACGCGCAGACGGGGTATCCACTACGCCGCCCTGTCGCGATCGACACGACAGCCTCTGCAATACTAGATCGCCCGGTCAAGCCGGGCGATGACTGCGCGGGCTGATTGACGAGCACCGTAGCTCCACTCACCGTCATCGCGAGGAGCGAAGCGACGAAGCGATCCAGGGGCGCGACAAAGATTCTGGATTGCTTCGCTTCTGTTTAGCCCGGGGACATGGCTGACGGGTGTTCGGGGACATGGTTTGACACGTCAAAATCGGCTCGATTCGTCAAACAAGGGGGCGAGCGATGCCGTGGCGAGAGGTGTCTGTCATGGATCAGCGACGAGAGTTTGTGATGCTTGCCAAGCAGGAGGGAGTAAACCGGCGGCAGCTGTGTCGGCAGTTCGGCATCAGCCCCCAGACCGGCTACAAGTGGATCCAGCGGGATGATGCTGGCGATACGACGCTGGCGGACCGATCGCGGCGGCCGCATCGGAGTCCGGAGCGCACGGCGGCTGCGACTGAGCAGCAGATTGTCGCGCTGCGCGATGCTCACCCGGCCTGGGGCGCGCGCAAGCTCGCACGTCGTCTCGAGCGCGATGGGCAAGCTGTCCCGGCGATATCCACCGTGCACTCCATCCTGCGCCGTTACGATCGCGTGAGCGAGCCTGCAGGCACGCCCGGGCAGCCCTACACGCGCTTCGAGAAGGATGCGCCCAATCAGCTTTGGCAGATGGACTTCAAGGGGCACAGCGCGCTGGAGAACGGCGTGTCCTGTCATCCGCTGACGGCGTTGGACGACCACTCGCGCTTCTCCTTGTGCCTGGCCGCCTGTGACAACGAACGAGGCTCTACGGTACAAGGCCATTTGGAGACGACGTTCCGCCGCTACGGACTGCCGGATGCGATGTTCGTCGACAATGGCGGCCCCTGGGGCTTCACCCTTGAAGACCCCTGGACCACGCTGACGGTGTGGCTTCTGAAGCTCGGCGTCCGAACGATCCACAGCCGGCCCTACCATCCTCAGAGCCGGGGCAAGAACGAACGCTTCCACCGCACCTTGAAGGCCGAGGTCTTTGCCCTCAAGCGCTATCGCGACCTGATCGACGTCCAGCGGGCGTTCGACGACTGGCGGGCCGTCTACAATCTCGACCGGCCGCACGAGGCGTTGGACTTCGATGTGCCCGCAAGCCGCTATCGACCCAGCCAGCGCACGATGCTGGATCGCCTTCCGACGGTGGAATACGACGATGGCGAGATCGTCCGTTCGGTATCCACCACCAAGGCCTATGTCAGTTTCAAGGGACGGCTCTGGAAAGTCCCGCAAGCCTTTCGCGGTGAGCGGCTCGCTATTCGTCCGCTCAGTTCCGACGGAAAATTCGGAATTTTCTTTGCCGCGCATCAGATCGCAGCGATCGATTTGCGCTGCCCGAAAAGTGTCAACTATGTCTCCGAACAGGTGTAAGCTATGTCCCCGGTCTGAACACTTCGCTCGCAATGACGGCTGCGCAAGCTAACTCAATGTCCCCGCATGCACCCACCACTCGGGGTGCGCGGCGGCGATTGCAGCGCCTGCCGCCTTCGCATCGGCCTCGCTGCCGTAGATCGCAAAGCAGGTCGCACCTGAGCCGGACATTCGGGCGAACAACACGCCCTGGCTGGCGCGCAGCGCGTCGAGCACGGTGCCGATGATCGGCTGCACCTGCAGCGCCGGCGGCTCCAGATCGTTCTTCACCTGGCCGAGCGCATCGACCCAGTCGGCGATGGTGCCGCCGGCCGCTGGCCAGGACGGCGCCATCAGCACATCGGTCACGCCGACCAAGAGATCACCCGGCTTGAGACCGAGCGCCTGGAACACGTCCTTGGTCGCCACCGGCACGCGCGGATTGATCATCACGCAGGGCAGGACGGGCAGCGCGAGCGGCTGCAGATTTTCGCCGACGCCCGTCATGGTGCAGGCCCGCGAGGGCACGCAGACCGGCACGTCCGCGCCGGTCTTCAGCGCCACCGCCTGCAGACGCGGATCATCAAGCGGAAGGTCGTTCAGCCTGGCGAGCAGCCGCAGCGCGGCCGCCGCATCCGCGGAGCCGCCGCCGACGCCGGCCGCGACGGGCAGCACCTTCTCCAATTCGAACGCGCCGAGCTTCAGGCCGGGAACGGCCTCGGCCAGCAGACGCGCCGCCTTCAGCACCAGATTGTCGGAGGTCTCGCCGCAGGCCGCCGCAAGAGGCCCGGTGGTGGTCAGCGACAGCTCCGGCCCAGGGACCAGGGTGAGCTGGTCCGCGCAATCGGCGAAGGCGACGACGCTTTCGAGATCATGATAGCCGTCGACGCGGCGGCCGACGACGCGCAATGTCAGATTGACCTTGGCGCGGCCCTGCTCCTGCAGCGGCGCGCCGGTGACCGTGGACGCCAACATCGGCGCAATGCCCCCAACTCGGTGGCGGGGTCCGGTGTCGCTGTCAGCCCGCGGCCGAAACGAACGTGGCCGGCACCGCCACATGCTTCATCAAAATCATCCGGGCTCCCCGGCAAACCGAGGAGCCCGCAATCGCTCTCAAACCGTGATTGGACGAACTAACCGCCCTTGCCGTCGTCCTTCTTGGCGTCGGACGGCGTGTCCTTGGTGTCCGCGCTCGCCGCCGCAGGCGCCGGATCGTCGGTCAGACCATTCTGAATCTTGGCCTCGATCTTCGGCAGCTCCTCGGCCTCCGGCTTCAGATCGCGGGCATGGGCCCACTGGAATTTCGCTTCCAGCTTGCGGCCGACGCGCCAATAGGCATCGCCGAGATGGTCGTTGATGGTCGGATCCTCGGGCTTCAGATCGATCGCGCGCTCGAGATGCTTCACCGCCTCTTCGTAATTGCCGATGCGGTAATAGGCCCAGCCGAGCGAGTCGACGATGTAGCCATCGTCCGGACGCTGCTCGACGGCGCGCTTGATCATCTTCATGCCTTCGTCGAGATTGACGCCCTGGTCGATCCAGGAATAGCCGAGATAGTTCAGCACATGCGGCTGGTCGGGCTGCAGCTCAAGCGCCTTGCGCATGTCGGCCTCGGCCTTGGGCCACTGCTTGGAGCGCTCCAGGCAGATGCCGCGATAGTAGTAATAGACGCTGTTGGCCTTGTCATTGTTCGCCGGCAGCGAGTCGACGCCGAGCGAATAGGTCTTGGCGCAATCGGCGAACTTCTTGCGGCCGCGCTCGATATTGCCGAGCGCCATGATCGCCTCGAGATCCTTCGGATCCTGCGCGATCACGTCCTTGAGGATCTTGATCGCCTCGTCGCTGCGGTCGGCGCTGTCGAGATCGGTGGCGAGCTGGATCTGCGCGTTGCGCTTCAGCGGCGAGCTCGCCGGCACCCGCTCATAGACCTTGATCGCCATCTGCGGCTTCTTCACCGTCTCGTAGAGATCGGCGAGCGACAGCAGCGCCAGCGGATGGCTGGGCTGCAGGTGCAGTGCCAGCTGCAGATAGACCAGCGCGAGATCCTCGCCGCCGCGGCGGCTCAAGGTCGCACCGATGCCGTACAGCGCCTCGGCGGCGCCGGCCTGCGCCGAATCGACCAGCGGCGGCAGCTTCTTGCCCGCCTTGGTGTCGCGCAGGCCCTCCTGCACCAGCGGATGACGGGCAAGCTTCTTGTCGAACGCCTCATAGATCGCGGTGGCGGACGCGGCATCCTTGTTGCGCGACAGCCAATGCGCATAGGCCTCGGTGATCCGCAACATCGAATCGTCGAGCTTGTAGGCGCGCTCGAAGCGCGTGCCGGCTTCCTTCTCCTTGCCGGCCAGCTCCAGGATCATGCCGGCATGCAGATCCTTGAACAGCGGATACCATTCCGGACCGGTCAGCTTGTCGATATTGGCGACCGCGGTCTTGGCGTCACCCGCACCGGCCGCGGCCCAGGCCGACAGCAAGGTCGCGACGAGATCGGTGATCGGTCCACGCACCGACTGATTGATGTTGGTCTGGGCGGCGGCGTATTTCTTCTGCTTGATGTCCTGCACGCCGACGACGAGACGCGCGATGCGGTTCGACTTGTCGACGGTGAGGATGCGCTCCGCCAGCTTGACCGCTTCTTCGATGTCGCCATCGGCGACCGAGGAGATGAAGGCGCGATCGAGCAGCTCGTTGTTCTTGGGGTCGGTGCGCAGCGCGGAACGGTAGAACGCGGCGGCGGACGCGGCATCGCGCTCGACGCTGGCGTGGCGGGCCGCCAGATAGCTGCCCGAGGTGGTGAGCGACTTCAGATCGACGCCGGCGGGAAACTTCGCGCTGTTATCCGACGGGTGATCTGGCGTCTGAGCCAGAACGGCGCCCGGAAGCAGCACGGCGGCAACGGCAATTGCGGTCCAGCGATTGCGAATGGATAACATCACGGTGCGCTCTGGTTGTTGGAAAGGAATGGTCGTATCGGACGCGACCCCGGTCGGCCGCTCTTCAAGGCGCCGACAATGCCGCGTTTGGCGGCCAACCGCAAGGATTTGCAGGATATTCGGGTCAGCCGCGAACCCCTTTGACGAAGGTGACCTGCGTCAAACCGCGCCAGTATGGCCGTATCGTGGCCGGTCGCCCCTGCAGGGGCGACCGCCTCACGCAATCGTGCGTGAATTGCGCTACATGGCTTCGTAGTTCGGCCCCCCGCCACCTTCCGGAGGAACCCAGGTGATGTTGCCATTGGGATCCTTGACGTCGCAGGTCTTACAGTGGACGCAGTTCTGCGCGTTGATGACGAAGCGCGGGCTGGCGCCGTCCTCGACCCACTCATAGACGCCCGCCGGGCAATAGCGGTTGGACGGGCCAGCATAGACGTCGTGCTCGGAGCTCTTCTGCAGCGCCATGTCGGCGACCTTCAGATGCACCGGCTGGTCTTCCTCGTGATTCGTATTGGACAAGAATACCGACGACAGCCGGTCGAAGGTCAGCTTCCCGTCCGGCTTCATCACGGGCTTCGGCTGGTGCGCCTTGGCAGGATCGAGCGTTGCGCGATCCGGCTTGGCGTGCGACTGCGTACCGAACAGCGAGAAGCCGAGCGTGTTGCACCACATGTCGAAGCCGCCCAGGATGACGCCGAGCACGGTGCCGAACTTCGACCACAGCGGCTTGACGTTGCGGACCTTGAACAGGTCCTCGCCGACTGGCGATGAGCGCCAGGCGTTCTCGTAGTCGACCAGCTCGTCATTGGCGCGGCCGGCCGCGAGCGCCGCATTGACATGCTCGGCCGCCAGCATGGCGCTGCCCATCGCATTGTGCACGCCTTTGATACGCGGCACGTTGACGAAGCCCGCCGCGCAGCCGATCAGTACGCCGCCGGCGAACGACAGCCGCGGCACCGATTGATAGCCGCCCTCGGTGATGGCGCGCGCGCCATAGGCCAGACGCTTGCCGCCTTCGAACACGCCCCGGATCGAGGGATGCGTCTTGAAACGCTGGAATTCCTCGAACGGCGACAGATAGGGATCGTCGTAGTTCAGATGCACGACGAAGCCGACCGCGACCAGGTTGTCGTCGTAGTGATAGAGGAACGAGCCGCCGCCGGTCTTCATGTCGAGCGGCCAGCCGAACGAGTGCTGGATCAGTCCCTTCTGGTGCTTGGCGGGATCGATCTGCCAGACTTCCTTCAGGCCGATGCCGAATTTCGGCGGCTCGCTCTTGGCATCCAGCGCAAATTTCGCGATCAGCTGCTTGGACAGGCTGCCGCGCGCGCCTTCCGCGAACAGGGTATACTTGCCGAGCAGCTCCATGCCGCGCGTGAACGAGGCCTTCGGCTTGCCGTCCTTGCCGATGCCCATGTCGCCGGTGGCGATGCCGCGCACCGCGCCCTGCTCGTCATACAGCACCTCGGTCGCCGCGAAGCCCGGATAGATCTCGACGCCGAGCGCCTCGGCCTTGCGCGACAGCCAGCGACACACATTGCC
Source organism: Bradyrhizobium sp. USDA 4369 (assembly GCF_054056435.1). Classification (NCBI taxonomy): domain Bacteria; kingdom Pseudomonadati; phylum Pseudomonadota; class Alphaproteobacteria; order Hyphomicrobiales; family Nitrobacteraceae; genus Bradyrhizobium; species Bradyrhizobium sp. USDA 4369. The sequence continues at coordinate 194,152 of NZ_JBSRYH010000001.1, forward strand.
GAGCGAGCCGATGTAGCAGTGATGATTGTGCATCAAGGGCGGCGTCGCGAAGGCCGGAAGCTTGATCGCGCCGCTCTCGGTCATCCAGAAGAACTTGTCGTCCTTGACTTGGGTCTTCAGCGGGCAATCGTCGTCCGACCGCCAGTCCGGGATCAGCTTGTCCAGCGCGAGCGGATCGATCACGGCCCCCGACAGAATGTGCGCGCCGACCTCGGAGCCCTTCTCGACGACCACGATGTTAAGGTCGGCATTGAGCTGTTTCAGCCGGATCGCGGCGGTCAGGCCCGAAGGGCCGGCGCCGACGATGACGACGTCGAACTCCATGGATTCGCGCGGAGGTAATTCTTCGGTGCTCATGTCTCTCGATCTCAGGCCCGGCTGGTGCAGTGGATGTGGCCTTTGCAGCCCCCTGGCGCAAGCAAAGGTCAAACCCGGAGAGCTGCAATAGCAACAATGACTTAACTAGGGTTCCGAAGGCGTTGGCCGTCCGCTGGAGGTGATCCTGAAGGGGAGCGAAGGCCGGCGCCGGAACACTAGGGCGTTCCGTCCCTTTTTTTGGGTTATTCCAAGCTCTTGTTTCCGATTTTTCGGGGCAGGACAACCACGTAAATGCATTCCGCCATGCGCCAAGGCGGCGTAGACTGTCGCAAATCATGATGACTCCCGAGCCCCTCCCCGACGTCCGGCAACTGCTCGCCTTCTATCTGGAGGCCGGGGTCGATTGCGCGCTGGCCGACGAGCCGATCAATCGCCTGGTGGAGCCCGAGGTGGCGCCGGCCCCGGCCGCTGCCGTGGCGCGTCCGGCGGCAGCGTCGCCAGCCGGCCGATTGCCGGCACCGGCGATTATTCCGCCACGCGGCGAACCGCCGCCCCCACCGGAGGCCGCCATTGCCTCTGCCCGCGAGGCGGCGCTGACGGCGCCGACCCTGGAGGCGCTCCGCGAACTGCTGGAGAATTTCGACGGCTGCGCGCTGAAGCAGACCGCGTCGCGGCTGGTGTTCGCCGACGGCAATCCGCAGGCGCGCATCATGCTGGTCGGCGAGGCGCCGGGCCGTGACGAGGATATCGAAGGGCTGCCGTTCGTCGGCCGCTCCGGCAAGCTGCTCGACCGCATGATCGGCGCGATCGGGCTCGACCGCAGCAAGGTCTACATCGCCAATGTCATTCCGTGGCGGCCGCCCGGCAACCGCACGCCGACGCCGCAGGAGACACAGATCTGCCTGCCCTTCATCCGCCGCCAGATCGAGCTGGTCGATCCCGACGTGCTGGTGACGCTCGGCAACCCGTCGACCCAGGCGATCCTCGGAACGACCGAGGGCATCATGCGCAGCCGCGGCAAATGGCGCGACTACGACACCGGCAAACGGACCATCCGCGCCATCGCCACCTTCCACCCGGCCTATCTGCTGCGCTCGCCGTCCTACAAGCGGCTGTCCTGGCAGGATTTGCGCGCGATCGCGAAGGTGATGGCGGTCTGACGACCGTCTTCGCCGTCATTGCGAAGAGCGAAGCGACGAGGCAATTCAGAGTCCCGCCCGCGACTCTGGATTGCTTCGTCGTAAGGGCTCCTCGCAATGACGCGGAGAGCGTTACGGTATGCTCGCCGGACGTCGCTGGTGGAAAGCCTACGGCGCCTTTGGCCGCATGATCGCCCAGCCGATGCGCAGCAGCGGCTGGCGGCCGTTGATCAGCCAGTCGAAGCTGCGCGGCACCTCCGGCACGAGGCCTGGAAAGCGCTGGGCAAGCTCCGGCGGCGGCGTGCCGACTGTGTCGGAGGCACGCCACACCACGACGCCTCCGGTTTCGGCAAACCTGGCTGGGCTGATCCAGGGCGTCCGCTGCGGCGCGGCGTCGAGAAACAGATGCGCGCGGCGGCGGCCGAGCGCAACCAGGCTGGCAAGCTGCGGATCGCCGGCCACCGCCTGCAGCGGCTGATTGGTGCGGCGCTCGAAGCTCTCGACGAAGAAGCGGGAGATGTCGCGCGCCGGCATCGCGGTCGCAACCTCACCATCGCCGAGCAACGGGACAATCACCGTGCTGCCAGCCACGAGGACGGCGGGCGCCGCCACGGCCGCGGCCCACACGCTGCGCAGCAGCCTTTGGCGCCGCAGATAGATCAGATCGCCCGAGGCGACCACCATGGCGAGGCCGACCATGGTCAGCGCGACGGCGGTGCCGCCGAACACGGTGGGAAGGCCGAACAGACCCGAGATCACGCTGCCGAGCAAAGCGGGGGCGATCGCAAAGCAATAAGCGAAGTCGCGGGCCAGCGCGGGCACCGGCCGGCGGTAGATGATTGGAGCGTCGGCTTCACCGCGGGCGAACCAGCCGGCGTCGAGCGCCACGAGAAACAGCATGGCGGAGATCGCCAGCAGCAATCCGCCGGCCAAAGCGAGCCAATGCCAAGCGCGCGCCGAGAGCTCCGCCAGCACCGGCAAGGCCGAAAGCCCGACGCCGTCGGAACGCAGCACGAAGATGACGTAGGGCAGCGCCAGCGCCAGCACGACCAGCAGTGCGAACAGCGGATCGAATGATCGCAGCACGCGCCGGCCCTCGGCGGACGACACCGTGAAGCCTGCGATCAGCAGCAGCAGGCCGGCTGCGGCGGGCGTGGTGAGCAGCAGCAGACCCGCCTCGATCGACCATGCAAACCAGGCGTTGCGCTGGCCCTCTCCGAGGATCCGCCAGCTATGCAGCAGGAGCAGCGCCCATAGCGGGCGCGCGAGCACGTCCGGCCCGAATTCAAGCGTCGGTGCCCCGAACGCCGTGACGGTCATCGTCAACAGCACCGCCAGCACCGCCTGCTGGCCGCCGACGATGGCGCGAGCGAGCAGATAGATCACCCAGAAGGTCACGGCCGAGCACAGCGCGGCCAGCACATACACGCCGAACAGATGGTTGCCGGCGAAGCGATAGGCGATATCCGCAAGCCAGAACGGCAGCGGCGGCCCGAGATCGGTGCCGACCTGGTACTCCCGTCCGAAGGCAATCGACATCGCGAGCTGGCCGGGAGGGCTGCGGTAGAACACCAGCGCGATGCCCAGCCAGAGCAGGGCGTGACACAGCACCACGATGACGACGACCAGCCGAGGCCGCGCACGGATCAGTTCGACAACCAGTGACGTGAAACGCATGAACGGCTGGATCGCTTAGCTGGATCGCTGAGGACGTCGAGGAGGCCGGCAGGACCGTCCCTCATCCGCAGCCGCGTTGTCCGACGCCCGCAATCGATACCGCATGATCGAGGCGCACAACACCGCCCCCGCTGCGAGGAGTGACACTTCGTGCTGGTTGGCTGGCAAAACTATTAAGACCGCGGCGCCGTCGAGGCAACCGGCATCAGGCGCCGAGCGCGATTTCGCTGGATGTCACCACCGTCACGTCCGCGAAGAGATCGGGCTCCGGCACGTCGGTCCAGGGCTGATGCTTGCGCCGTGCCGCCACCACAGGCGCAAACAGGCTGCGGTGATGCACCGAGGGACCCAGCCGATCCAGCGCGGCGAGATGCTCAGGCACGCCATAGCCCTTGTGCTGCTCGAAGCCGTAGCCCGGGCAATCCTGCGCCAAGGCGCACATCAGACGGTCGCGCGTGACCTTGGCGACGATCGAGGCCGCCGCGATCGACATCACCAGCCCATCCCCACCGATCACCGCCTCGCAATTGCAGTCGACATCGATTCGGTCGCGGCCATCGACGAACACGTGCCTGGGGGTCTCGGGCAGCGCCTTCACCGCGCGTGACAGCGCCCATAGCGACGCGCGCAGGATGTTGTCGCGATCGATTCGCGCCGGCGAGGCGAAGGCGACCGCGAAGGCCGATGTCTTGCAGATCTTGTCGAACAACGCCTCGCGCTGCTCCGCACTCAGCCGTTTCGAATCATCGAGCCCCTTCGGGATGCGGTTGGGATCGAGAATCACCGCGGCCGCGACCACGGGGCCGGCCAGCGGACCACGGCCAGCCTCGTCACACCCGGCCACCGGCCAGATCCCCTGTTTCAACAGCGCGCGCTCGCGCCGGAAGCTCGGCAGCGCCACCGCGATGACGCCCTTGCCGGACTTGCTGGTGGCGGGGTTTGCCGCAGCCTTGCCCGCCACGCTTCCGGTGGCCTTCCTGCCGACGCCTTTCGCAGTGGCGCTGGTCTTGGCAGCAGTGGCCGATTTCGCCCTGCCCGGTGTTTTGGCTTGGTCTCGAATCATGGCCGGCATGGTGCGGAACAGCCCGCAGCGACGCAACCCGAACGGGGCTCAATTCCCCGCTATTCGCAACCTGGCCGGCGACCGGCTAAGGCGGCAGATACACCCGGTCATCCTCGCCGACATCGATCCCCGGCGCCGTCACCACCTCCCAGACATGACCGTCCGGATCGGCGAAATAGCCGCTGTAACCGCCATAATCGGTCTGCTGTGCCGGCTTCAGCAATCTCGCGCCCTTCTCCACCGCCGACGCGAGCGCCGCATCGACCTCGGCCTCCGAGCGGCAGTTCCAGGCGAGCGTGACGCCGCGAAACGCCTGCGGCCGCGGCGCGTCCGGCACGCCCGCATCATGGGCCAGCGCGTCCCAGGGGTACAATGCCAGCACCGTTCCCCCGGTGTCGAAGAAGGCCACCGCCTCGCCCGTCGCCTGGAATTTCCTGGCGAAACCAAGCGACGCGTAGAAGGCGATGCTCCGCCGCATGTCGGCCACACCGAGCGTGATGACGGTGAACCGCGGGACGACGGACAGTGCACTCATGGGCTCGACCTCCGTCCGCCTCAGAACAGGCTCAGCTGCTGGCCGCCGCCCTTCGGCCGCACGAAGTGATCGGTGGTCAGCTTGGTGCGGCGCTTGTTCAGGCCGAGCTTCTCGCAGGCGATCTCGAAGCGGCGGCCGATCATCCAGGCCATCGGCCCCGTCCCCTTCATCCGCGTGCCCCATTGCGAGTCGTAGTCGCGGCCGCCCCGCATGTCGCGGATCAAGGTGAAGACGTGGCGGTAGCGATCCGGATAATGCTCGAGCAGCCATTCCCGGAACAGGTCGCGCACCTCCAGCGGCAATCGCAGCAGCACATAAGCGGCTTCCTTGACGCCGGCATGGGCGGCGGCATCGAGGATGCGCTCGATCTCGCTGTCGTTGAGCGCCGGGATCACCGGCGCCACCATCACGGTTGTCGGGATGCCCGCCTTCGACAGCGCCTGCAGCGCTTCCAGTCGCTTCGAGGGTGTCGAGGCCCGCGGCTCCATGGTGCGCGCCAGCTTCGGATCCAGCGTGGTCACGGAGATCGCAACCTTCGCCAGGTTCTTCTTGGCCATCCGCGCCAGGATGTCGGCATCACGCATCACCAGCGCCGACTTGGTCACGATCCCGACGGGGGATGGCCAACCTTTTCCAGCACCTCGAGGATGCCGCGCATGATCTTCCGCTCGCGCTCGATCGGCTGATAGGGATCGGTGTTGGTGCCGATCGCGATCATCCGCGGCTCATAGCCGCTGGCGGCGAGTTCCTTCTCCAGCAGCGCGGGCGCATCCGGCTTGACGAACAGCTTGGATTCGAAGTCGAGGCCTGGCGAGAGGCCGAGAAAGGCGTGGGTCGGCCGCGCGAAACAATAGACGCAGCCATGCTCGCAGCCACGATACGGATTGATCGAGCGGTCGAAGCCGATGTCCGGCGAGTCGTTGCGGGTAATGACCTTGCGCGACGTGTCGGTTGCGACCGTCGTCTTGAACGGCGGCAAGTCCTCGAGACTCTGCCAGCCATCGTCGAACACAACACGGGCCTCCGCCTCATAGCGGCCGCTCGCATTGGATTGTGCTCCCCGACCGCGGCGCCGGCCCTGTTCGATGGCGACCGCGAGTTCGGGAAAGTCCCTCTCAGGACTGCTTTTTTCAAGACCCGAGGAAGGCGCGCCCACCGGCTCGGAGGGCACCGGGACCGGCGGGCGCTTGAGGGCATGTGAAGATGCTCGGCTCATGGCCAAGACATAGCACACAAGAGGAACATTACAAGAACAATAAAGAACAATCCCCGCAGCCGACGTCTGAGGCTGCGCAACGCCAGCCATCACATTCCCGTTCTATCCTGCAGCCACGCTGGAACAGGACGGTGCGGCATTACTCTAATGCACTCTCCCGCAGGCGCGAAACGAATGGCAAGCGAGCTCCCATGCAGACCACCTCTCCCCAGCAGACCCACACGGCCGACGACCTCGACCTGCTCGACCGCTATTGGCGCGCGGCGAATTATCTCTCGGTCGGGCAGATCTACCTGCTGGACAACCCGCTGCTGCGCGAGCCGCTGCAGCCGCAGCACATCAAGCCGCGGCTACTCGGCCATTGGGGCACGACACCGGGCCTCAACTTCATCTACGCGCATCTCAACCGCGCGATCCGGATGCAGGATCTCAACGTCATCTATGTCTGCGGCCCCGGCCATGGCGGCCCGGGCATGGTCGCCAACACCTATCTCGAAGGCTCCTACAGCGAGATCTATCCGGACATCACGCGCGACGCGGACGGCTTGCGAAAACTGTTCCGGCAGTTCTCCTTCCCCGGCGGCATCCCGAGCCATGCGGCGCCGGAGACGCCGGGCTCGATCCATGAAGGCGGCGAACTCGGCTATGCACTGGTCCACGCCTATGGCGCCGCCTTCGACAATCCCGACCTGATCGTCGCCTGCGTGGTCGGCGATGGAGAGGCCGAGACCGGCCCGCTCGCCGCGTCCTGGCATTCGAACAAGTTCCTCAACCCGGCCCATGACGGCGCGGTGCTGCCGATCCTGCATCTCAACGGCTACAAGATCGCCAACCCGACCGTGCTCGGCCGCATGAGCGACGCCGAGATCACATGCCTGTTCGAAGGCTATGGCTACGCGCCGCTGTTCGTCGCGGGTGACGAGCCTCAGGCGATGCACCGGCAGATGGCGGACGCGCTCGATGTCGCGCTCGCCAGCATCCGCTCGATCCAGCAGAATGCGCGGCTGCCGGATGCGGTGATCCACCGCCCGCGCTGGCCGATGATCGTGCTGCGCAGCCCGAAGGGCTGGACCGGGCCGAAAGAGGTCGACGGCCTCAAGGTCGAAGGCTTCTGGCGCGCGCACCAAGTGCCGATCGCCAATCCGCGCGGCAAGCCGGAGCATCTGTCGCTGCTCGAAGCCTGGATGAAGAGCTATCAGCCGGAGACGCTGTTCGACGCGCAGGGCCGGCTGGTGCCGGAGCTGCAGGCGCTGGCGCCGAAAGGCACGCGCCGCATGGGCGCCAATCCGCACGCCAATGGCGGGCTGTTGAAGCGCGAGCTCAAGCTGCCGGACTTCCGCGCTTTCGCCGTCGCGCTGCGCGCCCCCGGTGAGACCATCGCGGAAGCGACGCGCGAGCTCGGAAAATTCCTGCGCGAGGTCATCACGCTGAATGCGGATGCGAGAAACTTCCGCATCATGGGCCCGGACGAGACCGCCTCGAACCGGCTGGATGCGGTGTTCGACGTCACCGCGCGGGTCTGGATGGAAGGCATCGAGCCCTACGACGTCCACCTCGCCCATGACGGACGCGTCATGGAGGTGTTGAGCGAACATCTCTGCCAGGGCTGGCTGGAAGGCTATCTGCTCACCGGCCGCCACGGCCTGTTCTCGTGCTATGAGGCCTTCATCCACATCATCGATTCGATGTTCAACCAGCACGCCAAATGGCTGAAGGTGTCGCGCCATCTGCCGTGGCGCCGGCCGATCGCGTCGCTGAACTATCTCTTGACCTCTCACGTCTGGCGTCAGGACCATAACGGCTTCAGCCATCAGGATCCCGGCTTCGTCGACCTCGTTGCCAACAAGAAGGCCGACATCGTTCGCATCTACTTCCCGCCCGATGCCAACACGCTGCTGTGGATCGCGGACCATTGCCTGCGCACCTATGACCGCATCAACGTGATCGTCGCCGGCAAGCAGCCCTCACCGCAATGGCTGACGATGCAGGAGGCGGCGACGCATTGCGATGCCGGCATCGGCATCTGGTCATGGGCCGGCACCGAGCCGGCCGACGCGGCTCCCGACGTGGTGATGGCCTGCGCCGGAGACATCCCGACCTTGGAGACGCTCGCCGCCGTCGACCTGTTGCGCAAGGCGCTGCCCGAGCTCAAGATCCGCGTCGTCAACGTCGTCGATCTGATGACGCTGCAGCCCGACACCGAGCATCCGCACGGACTGAGCGACCGCGATTTCGACAGCCTGTTCACGACCGACAAGCCTGTCATCTTCGCCTATCATGGCTACCCGCATCTCATCCATCGACTCACTTACAGCCGCACCAATCATGCCGGCATGCATGTGCGCGGCTTCATCGAGGAAGGCACCACGACGACGCCATTCGACATGGTGGTGCTCAACGAGCTCGATCGTTTCCATCTCGCCATCGAAGTCATCGAGCGCGTGCCGGGGCTCAGCGTCTCGGCCGCCCATGTGAAGCAGACATTCCGCGGCGCGCTGATCGAACACGCGCGCTATGTCCGCGAGCACGGCGAGGACATGCCTGCGATCCGCGATTGGGTCTGGCCCAACAGTCTAGGCGGAACGACTCCGGCGTAGGCTGGCGACTGAGTAGCAGCGCTTGCTGATGTGACGGTTTCATGAATGATCTAACGCAATGCCGGCGCTGCGGCGTTGCGACATCATGGCGACATCGAAACCTGATCGATGTCGTCATGAAATCTCAGATCATCAAGGAGCTCGGCCAAGCCGACATCCTGCTGCCGTCGCTGATCGCCGACGGACTCGCCGCCAACGACCGCGTCAAGGTGCGCCTGAGCGCACTGCAAGCCGCCGCGCAACATGCGCATGCGCCGGAGTCGCGGCCCACCGATCTCTCGGCCGAGTGCCGTGCCGCCAACATCGCACCGGCCGAGCTCGCGAGCTTGATCGGCGGTGCACACGCCACCGCGTCCGGACGCTTTGCGGCGCCCGGTCTCGCCCGGCTGGTCCAGGACATCGAAAGCGACACGCGGGCCATGATCCGCGCGGTCAAAGCCGGACGGAGCACCGAGGGCGACGCGGCCGAGCGGCGGCTCGACACGATGCAGCAGGCCGGTCTGCTGACGGCGAGCGACGATATCGCGTTTGACCGCGTGGCGCGGCTGACCGCCGCTCAGGACGAGTCGGACAGCCTGCACCGGCTGGTGATGGATCTGCACAAGGCCCTCAACCGCATCGCGGCCGACTGCGCCGAGGAAACCATCGACGGCGCCCATGTGTACGGCGTCGCGACCGAAGACAGGAGTGCCATTGTCGCCTTCATGCGCGGCCTGAACGCGACGCGCGCCCTCAAATTCGACCATCCCGGCCTTGATACGATGGCGACCCGCTCCGGCGACCGGCTCGTCATTCAGAACGATATCGGCACCACCGACGCCCATGTCATGGTCATCACGGTCGACGGACTTTCTGTCACCATCACCTACACCGACGTGCATCAGGCGCGCGCGAAGTTCTTCATTCGCCTGTTCGATGCGTTCGCGGCGAGCTGGAGCGGCCTCGATCGGCGCACCGGGGCGGGGCTGGCCGACGAGAACGCCTTCGTGCTGGTCACCGGCCAATTTCATGGCGGCGATCTGCAGGCGCGCGATGAGTTCCTCGCAGCCCTCGGCGCCGCGCTGGTGTTTCTGATCGATTGGAACAAGGCGCGCAAATTGCTGCGCACGTGGGTCTCCAAGGAGGACGCTCTCAAGATCCTCGATTGGGCGGCCCGCAACCGGATCGGCCATCGCGCATTCCTCGAACTCGGCGGCAACGAGCTGCTGGGCGGCGCGGTGCGCAACGCGGCGCCCAACCGCATCGGCTTCGGCGAACGCCTGGACCGCGCCCTGGGCCGCACCACCGCGATCGAATTTCTCAAGGCGGCGCTGCGCGACGCCACCGAGGGCTTGCTCGCCGGCCGCTCGGTGCGTCTGGTCCGCGGCCAGATCGAGGCTGATCTGGTGCGGCATCTCGACCGGGCCGACGGCGCGCTGCTCGGCATCGTGCTGCGCCAGCTTGGGCTCGCGCATGACATCGCCGCCGCACTGAGCCGCGATCTCGGGGCGTTTCAGTCCGGGCTGACCGGCGGTCGCGAGCTGCTGGCCGCCCGCGCCGCACGGATCGAGCAGAAGGCCGACCGCATTGCGATCGAGGCCCGCCAGGAAATTGCGCGCCTCAACGCCGAGCCATTGATCGCGCAGCTCGTCGACCGGGTCGAGGAGACCGTCGACGAACTGGAACAGGCGGCTTTCATCGCCTCGCTCGCCCCGGCCGCGATGCCGGCGGACCTGCTGGCCGCACTGGCCGACCTCTGCAAGGTCGCGACCGGCGCGATCGAAGCGGCCGCGAGCGGCCTCGCTGCGGCTGCCGACGTGCCCGAGGGCCGGCGCGTCGATTCCGACGATGCGCTCGCCGCCGTGCTGCGCCTGATGGACGCCGAGCACGCTGCCGACGCACAGGAGCGCAGGATCACCACCCTGGTCTTCACCGGCGCTTTCGATGTCGCCACGTCGCTGGCCGCGCTGGAGCTGGCGCGCGCCGTCGAGCGTGCCACCGACCGCATGGCCAGCTTCGGACATCTGCTGCGCCAATACATCTTGATCGATCTCGCAGGTTAGGAACTGCCATGTCCATCGTCCGCATCTTCGGCAAAGACACCGTCCCCTGCTCGGCCGAAACGGTCGGCGCCAAGGCTGCCAATCTCGCCCGGATGGCCGCGCTCGGACTGCCGGTGCCGCCCGCTTTCGTGCTTCCCGTGGATCTCTGTGCCGACATCATCGCCAATCAGGCCGACGCCGAGCAGCGGCTGCGCGACGGCCTGCGCCGCGGCATTCGCTTTCTCGAACAGGCGACCGGCCGCGTCTTCGGCGACCATCGCCAGCCCTTGCTGGTCTCGGTCCGCTCCGGCGCGGCACGATCGATGCCCGGCATGCTCGACACCGTCCTCAATGTCGGCTGCACGTCAGCCGCCGCGCGCGGCCTGATCCGCAGCACCGGACGGCCGCGCCTCGCCTTCGACTGCCGGCGCCGGCTGATCGAGAGCTTCTCTGAAACCGTCCTCGGCTTTGAGGCCACGAGACTGGCGACGCTGTGCCGCGATCTGGTGACGCAGGAGGGCGTCGCCACCGACCGCGAATTGGACAGCGAAGCCATCGCGCGGCTGGCCGCCGACGAGCAGGCGCTGGTCGAGACCGGCAACGACGGCTGGCTGGAGGATGCCGAAGGCCAACTCCATGCCGCAGCCCGCGCCGTGTATCATTCGTGGGCCAGCGAACGCGCACAGACCTATCGCAAGCTGCAGAATCTCGAGCACCTGCCGGGCACCGCAGTCACGGTGCAGGCGATGGTGTTCGGCAATGGCGGCCTCGCCTCGGGGGCCGGCGTCGCGTTCTCGCGCGATCCCTCGACCGGAGCCAAGCTGCCGATGATCGACCTCGTCCTCGACGCCCAGGGCGAGGATGTCGTGTCCGGACGCCGCACGCCGGACAGCGAGGAGACCATCGCGCGCGCTTTGCCGAACCTGCGGACGGAGCTTGTCGCGGTGCTGCGACGGCTCGAAACGGAATTCGGCGACGTGCAGGATGTCGAGTTCACCGTCGAAGACGGCCGCTTGTGGATTCTGCAGACCCGTGCCGCCAAGCGCACGCCCCGTGCGGCGCTCAAGATCGCCGTCGACTTGGTGCATGAGCGGGTGATCTCGCCGCAGCAGGCGCTGGAGCGTCTGGGCGAGATCGATCTGGAGCAACTCGTCGAGACATCGCTGGTCGCGGCCGGCGAACCCGCCGCGACCGGCATTGCGGCCTCGGGCGGCATCGCGGCGGGGCGCGCGGCCTTCGATTCGGAATCCGCAAAGCGTCTGGCCGACAGCGGCGAGCCGGTCATCCTGATGCGCCCGGACACCTCGACCGCCGATATCGCCGGCTTCGCGGCGGCCGCGGGCATCGTGACCACGGTCGGTGCGCGCACCGCACATGCGGCGCTGGTGGCGCGCCAACTCGGCCGGCCCTGCATCGTCGGATGTCACGCATTGACGATCAGCGGCGACGCTGAGCGTGCCTTGCTCGGCTCGACCTGGATTGCCAGCGGCGACTGGGTCACGATCGACGGCGATCAGGGCCGCGTCTATTGCGACCGCCTGGAGATCGTGACTGCGCGTCCGGACGCCGAGCTCGCCGAGGTCGTGGCCTGGCGCCACGGTGACCTGCAGCCCGGCCGACGGCTGTCGGCCTGACATCCGCTCCGTGCGGTACCTACTGCCGGGGTGCCGCAAAATTCCGCACCGCAACGGGCTGATTTGCATATGACAAAGTGATAACAACTCTGGCAGAGGTGCTGAAAACAACGATGCCAGGCCGATGTTGAGCGTGATCATCCCGACCGAGGGAGCCGAACAGCCGGTGGTCGCGACCCTCTCCGCGCTGGTGCCGGGAGCAGCCGCTGGCGTGGTCAGCGAGGTGCTGCTGGTCGACCGTTCTCCCGACCCCAGCGTCATGGAACGCGTCGCCGACGTCGCCGGCTGCCACTTCATGACGTTCCTGGGCTCGCCCGCCGCCGCACTCGCTGCCGGTGCCGCGCAGGCGCGCGCGCCCTGGCTGATGTTTCTGCCGGCGGGCGCCGTGCTGGATCCCGGCTGGATCGATGAGACCATGCAGTTCGTGCAGAGCGTGGCAGCGGCCGGACGGCCGCGAGCGGGCGTGTTCCGCTATGCCCGCTCCCCCTACGCCAATATGAGCCTGCGCGACCGCCTGCGGGCGGTCGCACGGGTCGTGATCGGCCCGCTGGGCGACCAGGGCCTGCTGATCGCGCGCGAGCATTACCGCCAGGTCGGCGGCTACAGGCCCGAATCCAAGCGCGCCGAAACGTTGCTGTTGCGGCAGCTCGGCCGCGCCTCCCGCACCACGCTACGCAGCCGGATCGTCATGGTCTAGCCCCAAACGATACTTGCCAAAGTCAATTAATTTGTTGACAATGGCAAGTATTGAAAAAGGGTGCGCCATGCCTGCTCTGCCGACCGACCACTCCGTCGCCGCCGTTCGCGCGTTCAACCGCTTCTACACAAGAAAGCTCGGGGCGCTCGACCAGCACCTGCTCGACAGTCCGTTTTCGCTTGCCGAGGCGCGGGTGCTCTATGAGCTCGCCCATCGCGAGACGACCACGGCCAAGGAGATCGGCGTTCTCCTTGGTCTCGACGCCGGCTATCTCAGCCGCATCGTGCAGAGCTTCGACGAGAAAGGCCTGATCAGCCGCACGCCGCTGCCATCGGACCGCCGGCAGCAGCAGCTCAGCCTCACCGCCAAGGGCCGCCAGGCCTTTGCCAGGCTCGACCGCAGCTCGCAGCAGGAAATCGCTGCGATGCTCGCAGACCTGCCGGTGCCCTCGCGCGCGCGGCTCGTCGGCGCAATGGCCACGATCGAAGACCTGCTGGAGCCGCCGTCGCAGACGCGTCCAGCCGTTCTGCTGCGCAGCCATCGCCCCGGCGACATCGGCTGGGTGATCTCGCGGCACGGCGGCGTATATGCGGAGGAATATGGCTGGGACGCCAGTTTCGAGGCGCTGGTCGCCGAGATCGGCGCGCAGTTCATCCGGTGCTACGATGCGGACCGCGAGCACTGCTGGATCGCCGAGCTCGCCGGCGAGCCGGTCGGCTCGATCTTCCTGGTCAAGGGCAGCGACGACATCGCCAAGCTACGGCTGCTGCTGGTCGAAAAGAAGGCCCGCGGGCTGGGCGTCGGCCGGGCGCTGACAGAACAATGCATCCGCTTCGCCCGGGACAGGCACTACAAGGTCATCGAGCTGTGGACGCAGAGCATCCTCACCACCGCGCGTGACATCTACGCGCGGGCCGGCTTCCGCAAGATCGCGGAGCAGCCGCACACCTCGGTTCGGCGTCGAGCTCATCGGCGAGACCTGGACGTTGACACTGTAGCGCCGCGCCGCCGGCGACGAGCTCAACCGCAGGCAATTCAACGCACCGACTGCAACTACACTCATCTCGGGATTGATGAGTTCCAACATCGACGTAGTGTGCCCGGTGTTTTCGAAGGCATGTGAACGGGGGCATCTGAACAATGGGACTCTTGCGTCGATCCATTCCGGCCGCGCTGTTGGTGGTCGCAGCGATTGCCGCCGCTTGATGGCGCCTCGACAGCCGCTCATGCCGCGCCCAAAGGCAGCGCGGCTGTCGCAATCACGCGTTCGACCGATCTGCTGTTTCTGGCCGCGCCGGCGGCGATCGAAATCAAAGGCACGAAGGTGGCGAGCCTCGGCCGCGGCGAGAGCTTCAACGGTCCCATCGCCCCCGGCCCCACGGAGATCAAGGTGTCGACCTGGTCCACACCGGGATCATCGAGTTATCGCTTCACCGCTGTCCCGGGAAAGACCTACAAGATGGTCGTCGTACCGCGAACAAAGAATTACTCAGCCAATGTGGTCGGAGGACTGGTCGGCGCGGCGATCGAAGGCGGTGGCGCGTTCGAATTCGTGCCGAGCCGTTGATTGGCCCTCGCCGCCCGGCCATCTCGTGCTGGCGGGCCCGCCCCTACGCCGTCGCGCCCTGGGCCTTCGGCCTGCGCAGATGCTCGTCCAGCCGCGGCATGATCTCTACGAAATTGCAGGGCCGCGTGCGGTAATCCAATTGCGCGGCGAGGATGCCGTCCCAGCCGTCGCGGCAAGCGCCGGGAGATCCCGGCAGGCAGAAAATATAGGTGGCGCCGGCGACGCCCGCGGTGGCGCGGCTCTGGATGGTCGAGGTGCCGATCTTGGCGTGGCTCAGCAGATGGAAGGCGATCGAGAAGCCGTCCATGCGCTTCTCGAACAGCGGCTCGATCGCTTCCGGCGTGACGTCGCGACCGGTGAAGCCGGTGCCGCCAGTGGTGATGATGACGTCAACGCCGGGATCGGCGATCCACGCCCGCACCACGGTGCGGATCTTCTCGACGTCGTCGGTGACGATCTCGCGCGCGGCCAGCCTGTGACCAGCGGCCGTCAAGCGGTCGCTCAAGGTCGTGCCCGACTTGTCATCGGCGAGCGAACGCGTGTCCGACACCGTCAGCACGGCGATGTTGAGGGGAATGAAGCTCTTGCTCTCGTCGATCGCCATCACGCGACTCCTTACAGCGAATTGGCGCCGAATGTATTGCAGGCCTGCACCGTGCCCTGCTGGTAGCCGACCATGAACCAGCGCTTGCGCTGCGCGGCCGAACCGTGGGTGAACGAATCCGGCACCACGCGCCCGGTCGCCTTCCGCTGCAGCGTGTCGTCGCCGATGGCGGAGGCGGTGGTCAGCGCGGCGTCGATGTCGCCCTCCTCGATGAAGCCCGGGCGCTTCTTCTCCTCGCGATTGACCCAGACGCCGGAGAGGCAATCGGCCTGCAGCTCGACCTTGACCTGCAGCGCGTTCGCTTCGGCCTTGCTGCCGACCTGCTGCTGCATCCGCGTCACGCGCGGCAGGATGCCGAGCAGGTTCTGCACGTGGTGTCCAGCTTCATGCGCGATGATGTAGGCCGCGGTGAACTTGCAGGCATTGCCCGAGCAGCCGCGGAAGCGCGTCTCGACCTCGCGGAAGAAGCTGGTGTCGAGAAAGATCTGCCGGTCCGGCGGGCAGTAAAACGGCCCCATCGCCGACTGCGCCATGCCGCAGCGGCCGCCATTGGTGCTGTTGCGAAACAGCACGATCTTCGGCCCGGTATAGGTCTGGCCGCTGGCCTGGAAGATCTCGCTCCAGCGATCGTCGATCTCACCGAGCACGCCCGAGATCATGTCGCCCATCTCGTCTTTCGGCGCCCCGGTCTTGCCGGGAGAGCGGCGATCGGCCTGATAGCTTGGCGCGCTGCCATGGCTCAGCATCTCGGCTCCTCCGATCAGGATACGCGGATCGATGCCGAAGGCGTAGCCGATCAGGCCGAGCACGATGATCGTGCCGATGCCGAGCCCGCCGCCGCCGATCGGCAGACCCATACCGCCGCCCATCCCGCCACCTTCGTCGCGACGGTCGTCGATGTCGTCGCTGCGACGGAAATCATCGTAACGCATGGCGGCTTTTCCTCACGATTCTTGCGCGGCTCTGCGCGAAATGGCCAACGCGGCAAACAGGTAAAATTTCCACTGTGTTAATCAATAACCCGGCCGGCAAATTTTGCCTAGCGCCGGCAAATAAACCGGCGCAAGCGCCGCACCCGCAGGCACCGCCTTTCGCGCGCAGCATCGCGAAAAACCCTTCGCGATCGTCGCGTTGCGCCGCGTATGCCGCGCGTCGTCGAAGCGCTCTTCATCGCCAATGCACGTGATGAAAACATGCGCTGAGATGCGAAAAATTTTCCCGATTAAGTCCATTTTTACTTTGCCGGGTCAATGTGTGGGCAGTCGGTTGTTAGGTCCCGCGTCGCCGACAGCGTCGCCTGAGTCAGAGTTCTTGAGTCATGGTTGAGTCGCGTCGCGGGGCGTCTGCAAGGGCGCCCCGCACTAAATTTCAGACTCTTGAAGAGCAACGAATCATCGTCGGCGACTGCGTCGCCGAGATGTCGAAACTGCCAGGCGCGTCCGTCGACCTGGTGTTTGCAGATCCGCCCTACAATCTGCAGCTCAAGGGTGAGCTCAAGCGTCCCGACGAATCGCAGGTCGATGCAGTCGATGACGATTGGGACAAGTTCTCCTCCTTCGCCGCCTATGACGACTTCACGCGCGCCTGGCTGCTCGCCGCGCGGCGCCTGATGAAGCCGAGCGCGACGATCTGGGTGATCGGCTCCTATCACAACATTTTCCGCGTCGGCGCGATCATGCAGGATCTCGGCTTCTGGATCCTCAACGACATCGTGTGGCGCAAATCGAACCCGATGCCGAACTTCCGCGGCCGCCGCTTCACCAATGCGCATGAGACCATGATCTGGGCGGCGCGTGACGAGAAGGCGAAGGGCTACACGTTCAACTACGAAGCGCTGAAGGCCTCCAACGAGGACGTACAGGCGCGCTCGGACTGGCTGATCCCGCTGTGCACCGGCGAGGAGCGGCTGAAGGATGCGGACGGCAAGAAAGTCCATCCGACGCAGAAGCCGGAAGGCCTGCTGGCGCGGGTGCTGCTGTCATCCTCGAAGCCCGGCGATCTCGTGATCGATCCGTTCAACGGCACCGGCACGACCGGCGCCGTGGCAAAACGTCTCGGTCGCCGCTACATCGGCTTCGAGCGCGACAAGACCTATGCTGAGGCTGCCGAGCGGCGCATCGCCGCCGTCGAGCCGTTGCCCGAGGCGACGCTGGCGCCGTTCATGACCGCGCGCGAGGCGCCGCGGGTCGCCTTCTCCGAGCTGATCGAGCGCGGCATGATCTCGCCGGGCACGAAACTCGTCGACTCCAAGCGGCGCCACGGCGCGCTGGTGCGCGCCGATGGGGCCATCATGCTCGGCGACAAGGTCGGTTCGATCCACCGCATCGGCGCAGTCGCCCAGGGGCTGCCGGCCTGCAACGGCTGGACGTTCTGGCACGTGGAGACGACGCGCGGCCTGAAGCTGATCGACGAGCTTCGCGCCGAGATTCGCGCCGAGATGTCCGCGGCCTGACGCTCAAGACTTCCGGCGTGCCTGGCCGGAATAGCGCGCCAGGAGATCCTCGACCTCGTACTGATCGTCATAGCGAACGTCGTCGCGTGGCACCATCGAGACCTGCGATACGCGCTTGACCGGCTGTTCGCCGCGCGCCAGTGCCGGATGGAATCGATCCACCGGCGGCAGATGCATCCGATCGAGTTCCGGCTCGGCCGGCCAGCGGGCCACGCGCCGCGCGGCGACCGGCTCGAGGCGCAGCTGCCGCTTGGCACGCGCGCGCGCGAGCAGAACGCTTGTCGAAAAGCCGGCGACGGCGACGGCACCGAGGAACGCGAACAGCCGCGTCCGCGCCGGGTCGTCGAGCCCCGCCACGGTCGACGCCGTCGGCGCAGCCTCGGCCACGGTCTGGGACGACGCCGTGGGCGCGACGGTCTCGGCCGGAGCAGCGTCGCTTGACGCCGCAGCAAGCGTATAGGAATTCGAACGCGGTGCCGGCGCCGGCTGCGCCTGCAATGTGCCTGACGAATCCGGCCAGCGCGATGTGAGCGCCGAATCGCCGGCGACCGAGTCGGCCGGAGCAGCATTCGTCGGCGCGGCGGCTGCGGGCGCCATTGCCGCAGGCGGCGTGACAGCCGGCGCAGCGGCCGCCGCAACCGGCGGGAACATTGCCGAAGACCGGGCGGCAGCGCTCGGCGTCGACGACGTGACCTTGACATCGTCAGCGGCCTGGCTCGGCGACGGCTGGATTTCCGCCCGCGCGTCGGCCGCCGACTGCGACAGCTCTGTACGATCGCGATGCGAGGCCAATTTCCGCGTCACGAGCGAGGCGCCCTGTGAGGCGCGGTCGTCGTCGCGAAGATACCAACACTGCTTCTTCGTTGTGCGATCGATCCGGTAGAACCAATGCTTGCCTGCCGGAGTCTCCTTCGGCTTGGTCAGGCATTCGTCAGCAGCCGATGCCGGTTGAAACTCGATTGTCGTCGCAGCCACTCCCGCCAACACGGCGACAGCAACGCACGGCAACAAACTCGTCGTTCGCTTCGTCATCAGACCTCCGACGATTGAACACGCCCCGATGCGCCGTTTCGACGATGACTTCGTTCGGAATAAGGCTGCCGAGGTTCCATTTGTCGAAACAATGTTAGAACGGCGGTGTCCTTTTGATGCGTTCTAATTTTTTTGGGCTGTTTTGTCGCAGCAACAGCTGGAATATCCCACGTGGCGGCCGCTGTTCTGCAACGTCCCGGTCGGGACAACACGCGGATGTGAGCGGCGTGTCCACCGATTCATATTGTCCGATAGCAGCCTGTGGCGAACATGAACGCCACACTCGGCTCTTTCAACCTGTGTCCGTTGGGAAGGCTGCTTTCCCCGCCAAGGTTGACGTCGAGCAGGACGAAGCTCGGCGGCCGTCAGGCCAGCTCCGCCAGCGCCTTCTGCACGGCCGGCCGCTCCGCCATTCGCTTGAAATGATCGGCGACCTTCGGAAACGCGTTGATGTCGACCCCATCGCCTTCGAGCCACTGCGCGATCGTGAACAGATACGGATCGCAGATCGTGTACTGCTCTCCCATCACCCACGGCCCGCGCAGCATCTTCTGCTCGATCAACGCGAAGCAGGCGCCCATCGTCTCCGGCACCTTCTTCTTCATGTCGGCGAACGACGACTCCTCGTTGGCCCAGCGATGGCCGCGCATCTTGTGGGCGTGGGCGATGTGGACCGTCGAGCAGAGATAGCTGGTGAAGGACTGCACCTCGGCAAAGGCGAAGATGTCGTCGAGCGGCGCGAGCCGCGCCTGCGGGAAGCGCTGCGCGACATAGGCCAGCATCGCCGGCGTCTCGGTCAGGATACCCTGCTCCGTCACCAGCGCCGGCACCCGCCCCTTGGGATTGATCGCGAGGTACTCGGGGCTGTTCTGCTGGTTGGTCTTGAAGCTGAGCTTCTCGATCGCGTAGTCGACGCCGGTCTCGGCGAGCGCGATGTGGGAGGCGAGCGCGCAGGTGCCGGGCGCGACATAGAGCTTGAGCATGGTGATCCCTGACAGATGATGGGCGACCCTAGCCGCGCAGATCCCGGCCGTCCACCCTGGACCATGCATGCGCGCCGCCTCAGTCATGCTGGCTCGCGAGAAAGTCGACCAGCGCCTGCCGGTCTCCGGCATTTTTCACGCCGGGAAACACCATCAGCGTGCCCGGCACCATCTTCTGCGGATCGGCGAGATAGACGTCGAGCGTCTCGCGCGTCCACACCAGGCCGGAGCTCTTATTGGCCGAGGAGTAGTTGAACCCGGCCACGGTGCCGGCCCTGCGGTCGAGCACGCCGAACAGCGACGGTCCGAGCCGGTTGCGGCCGGGCTCGAGCGAATGGCACATCGCGCAGTTCTTCTTGAACTGGGCTTCGCCGAGGTCGGCGCCTGAACGGGCCGGTGCCGCATCAAGGATGATGAGCATGGCGGCGACCGCGACAACTGTCTCCACCCTCAATTCGGCAATCCCAGAATGATCAGCGTCGGATTGCCGAGCTCGCCGAAGGTGATGCGCGAGACGTTGCCGGAGGTCAGTGCGACATATTGCTTGCCCCCGGCCTGGTAGGTGACGACGCCACCGGCGATCATGCCCTGGGTCGCCAGCGTGTAGAGCGGCTTGCCGGTCTGACTGTCGAGCGCAAAGAAATTGCCGCCGGTATCGCCGCCGAACACGACCCCACCCGATGTCGCGGTGATGCCGCTGACGACCGGCTTGGCCGCCTTGTATTTCCACTTCACCTCGCCGCTGACGGCATTCAGGCTGGTCACCCAGCCGGCGGCCTGGTCCGGCGGATCGAGTGTCGGCTCGCCGCCGAAGAAGAACTCGCCGGCGACATATTTGGCGACGCCCTTCTTGAACGTGCCGCACCAATCGACCGCGCCGAAATAGATCGCGCCATTGACCGGGTCGTAGCTGCCGCCGTTCCATTCGACGCCGCCGAGCAGGCCGGGGCAGACATGCACGCCGGCATCCGTCGGCCGCGCCGCGACATTGTCAATCGTGGTAACCGGAACGCGATAGATCGGCTTGCGCGTCGCGCGGTCGATCGCGGTGACAAAACCGTCCTTGCCGCCGAACACGACGATGTCCTGGATATCAGGCGAGCGGAACAGGGTCGGCGCGGCGCCGAGATCGTGGTCGATGCCGTCATTGGCCTTGACCTGATGATACCATTTCAGCGCGCCGGTGCGCCCGTCGAGCACGACCAGCGAGTCGGTGTAGAGATTGTCGCCGGGACGATAGTCCGGGAACATGTCCGGCGCGGGATTGCCGACCGGCACGAACAGCTCGCCGGTGGTGATGTCGAGCGACAGCGTCGACCACGAGCCGCCGCCGCCGGTCAGCGCCGACTTCTTGTTCTGCCAGGTCTCGGCCCCCGGCTGGTCGCCGGTCGGGATGGTGTCGAAACGCCAGACCTCGCGCCCGGTCAGCACGTCGAACGCCATTACGCGGCCGCGCACGCCCCAGTCGGAGCCCGCGGTGGCGGTGAAGACGAGACCGTTCCAACCGATCGGCGCCCCCGACAGAAACTCGCCCAGCAGGGAGTCGCCGACCATGTTGTGCCAGATCAGCGCACCGGTCTGCGCATCGAGCGCGAGCAGGTGGCCATCGGGGGTGCCGCGGATGACGCGGCCGTTGATGACGGCGACGCCGCGATTCACCGGCCAGACATCCTCGCGCGCGGACTCGTAGGTGTGCCGCCATTTTTCCTTGCAGGTGGCGGCGTCCAGCGCGAACGTCAGCCGCGCCGTGGTCACATACATCACGCCGTCGATCACGACCGGGCCGGTCTGGAACGGACCGCCCTCCTGCAGCTGGACCCGGCAGACCTCCTTCAACTCAGCCACGTTTTTGGTGTTGATCTGCTTCAGCCGCTGATAGCGCTGGCCCATGTAGTCGTTGTTGTAGGTGGGCCAATCGACACCTGCCCCGGCCTGCACCAGCGTGGCCTGGGCCAGCAGACCGAGCCCGGCCAGCGCGGCGACGCCAAGCCGACCCGACTTCCGAGACTTCAGACTGACGTGCACGGTTCCCCTCCCTCGTGCCTTCCCTCGTGCCTTGCAGCGTTGCGCGCGACGTCGCAACATAGCTGTTGCGGGCGCCCGCATGACGCGGACTCCATCACTGCTTCAGAGACGACGGACAAAGCTCTGCTCAGATCGGCGCCACATCCATCGTGTGCACCGCCGTCGGGTAGTAGCGGAAGCCATCGCCCAGCTTGCCGATATGCCCGATGCCCGGCCACGGGAAGTGATAGCCGAGAATCCGCGTGCGGTTGGCCGCGAGCATGTCGAGCACACGGACGCGGGTCTTGGCGGCCTGCTTCGGATCGGTGTCATAGGCGAATTCGATCAGCGGCTTCTCGATCAGCAGCACCGGATGGTGTGAGATGTCGCCGATATAGGCGAGCTGGTCCTTGCCGGACTGAATCAGGAAGATCGTATGTCCGACCGTATGGCCCGGCGTGAACATCGCCTGCACGCCCGGCAGGAACTCCTGGCCATCCTTGAAGAACGTGATGCGATCCTTCACGGGGAGAAGATTGCGCACCGCCTGCTCGTAGAACGCCTTGTAATTGGGGCCGACCTTGGCCTCATCGGTCCAGAAGATAAAGTCGGCCTCGGAGATGAACAGCTCGGCATTGGGGAAGCTCGGCTTGCCGTCGGGGCCGATGACGCCGCCGCAATGATCGATATGCGCATGCGTCATCACCAGCGCATCGACGTCCTTGGCCTCGATGCCGGCCTGCTTCAGGGTCAGCAGCATCTTGCCGGTGGTGTCGCCGAACAGTTTCGATACGCCCATGCCGTTGTCGAAGATGATGATCTTGTCGCCGGTGTTGAGCACGAGAATGTTCTGCTCGAGCGTCGCCGCTCCGACCGGCAGGAAGTTGTTCGTCAGCATCGAATCGAGATCACTGGGCGAGATGCCGAGGAACGCCGCATGGGGATCGCCGAGCGGCAGCACGCCGTCGGAGATGATGGTGGCCTCGGCCGCGCCGAGCTTGAAGCGGAAGAAGGTCGGCGCCTGGGTGTTGAGGAATGGCCCCTTGGCGAGCGCACCTGGGCTCGTAATCCCGGACAGCCCGTATAGTCCTGCAGCGGCGCCGAGACCTAGCATCGAACGACGTGAGAGTCCTGTAGGCATTGCCATCTCTCCCTCCCGAAAACTGCTTTTGTTTCTCGCTCGCGTTGGTCCGAGCTGACGAAGGCGAAAAATCTGTTGAAGTTGACGCTGAGGCCTCCCCCTGTGTGAACACGCAGCCCATGGCCAATGGACGACTCCGGTCGCGGAACTCCATCCTCATGGTGAGGAGCGCCGCAGGCGCGTCTCGAACCATGAGGCCAAAATCCTGGCCTCGCCCTTCGTGACGCCCGCCTTCGGCGGGCTCCTGAGGGTGAGGCGCAACAGCAGCGAGCCTCAAGGCGGCACCTTTGATTGCGCGAGACCTCTCAACACAATCTAAGATTATCTCCATCTGCAATGCGGTCGCAACGTAAAAGACAAGCCAAGCGGAAGGATTCAGCTCGTGGCCTGTCGCCATGCGATCGTCGCTGCCTTCGCGGGCCACATCGGCACGGGCCGGAGGTTCCATGCCGCACGCCTGACCCGAATGGATACAGGCACACTTCCCGATGATGGATCGCACCGCGACAAGAGACATGATCTCGCGCTCTCGCGGCGCGACGCGCCCGAGCTGTTGCCGGAAAGGACCCTCGCAATTGAGGAGGGCGCAGGGAATGCCGGGCGCTGGCCGCTACCCATGGCCCGCCTGCAGAAAGATAAGCAGGCGGCAGTCACCACAGGTCCAGCCGGATCATCCGGCATTCCCTGCGCGATGGGCTACCGTCTTATACGTGATCTCCCTGGTGCGCCGGGCTTTCTGGCCACCATCCCCACGCGAAGCGAAGCCTCAACGTGAGTTGACATCAGCATCGGGATGCCAGGACTACACGATTTCAACGTCCGCGAAAGACCTCGCACCCGCTTGACGCCGGCAAGCCGGCGCAGCGCTGCACGAGACCGATCGACATCGTTCGTCCGACGACGCCGTCGCAGCCACCGCATCCCGCCCCGCGTGTCGTGACGACGCGTACGCCCCTCCTGCCGGGACGGAACGGGGCGGATAAGACACCTGATTTGGGATTGGCGTCAAGGAAAATTCTGAAAAACGGAATACGCAACCAGAACGGAGCGCAGCAACGGATCGGATGACGGGAAAGGTCGGCGCATTCTGAAAGCTGACATGGCCGGGCCTGCTTCTGGCTCGATCGGATCGTGATAGCCCGATGCCGACTAGCCAAACGAAAAACCCGCCAACGCGGCGGGCAGTTCGTCGCAAATTCTAGGATGTCAGTGAGCTGCCGGCGTGAACGCCGATGAAAAGAAATCCTTGTACATGTCGCCGATCTTTTTGGACTCGGCAACGAACGTCTCATAGCCCGACTTGATGTGATCAGACGTCAGTTGCGCGGCGTCATTGGGAGACTTCAAAGTGGCGAACTTCTCGAAATACGCTTTGTTCGCCTCGAAAGCCGCCTTCGCATAATCGGAGTGAGCAGTGGCTATTGCGGCGAGCTTTTCTTGTACGGGAGCAAAACCGGTCATTGAATCCTCCATAGAGCTCAACCAAGGCATCCTCAGAACTGAGTCATCAAACGATGCATGGGTGTCTACGTTTCTTTACTCGCAGCGCACCACGGATGAATGGTCATTACTGCTCACTATCCGAACAAGAAAACGTTACGGGCGGCGGGTTTGGGATGCCGGCAGCACGATTGACGGCGCGGCATATTCTTCTGAAAGGTTTTGGATTGCTTCGCAGCGTCGCTGCGTTCACAATGACGGGAGACACACTTGGTGTCCGCAACGCTGTCCCCAGCTCGGCACGACTGCCAGCCGTGGGTTGTCGCATAGGGGGAGCGCAGAGCGGCGGCGTGCTCGCCGTGATGCTGCGTACTCCGAGACAGCTGGCTTCCCTTGATGAAGCGATGGTCTTGTCGAGCCGGACGACGCGCCGCTTGCCGACGATCGGCCGGGGCCTTGCCGGTGCGAGACAATTGACCGTCATGCTCACGGTCGTCATGGAAAGACGGCCTTCCGTCATACGAACACCGCCGGTACGGATCCCGAATCGTAAGGACTTTTGACTGGCGCCCGGCCCGTCGTCGCGCTATCAAGTCACTGCTGCGCTCCTGCGCGCCGTAAGCGTCTCACGTCAGGCAACGCATTCAACGGATCGGCTCGATCCGGAGGAATGCATGATGCGTTGCCCGTGATCGACCGATCGAAATCCAGAATGACATCATGAAACAAACTGCCGAACCGCGCTCGCGCGGAAGACTGCCGGCGCGCTATGCGGCCGTGATCATGCCGCTGACGCTCTCGGTGCTGATGACCTTCGTGGTCTCGGCGATCGCAACCCTAAGGAGCCTTGGGCCGACCCCGGCATTCATCGCGACCTGGCCCGCAGCTTGGGCCATCTCCTGGGTCGTTGCGTTCCCCACGCTGCTCGCCGTGCTTCCGCTGGTGCGGCGGATCGTGGCGCTCGTGGTGGAGACGCCAAAGCCGCATTGACGGTAGTCGCTATTACAAGTGTGCGCAAAGCAGCCGCCCGGCAGGGCGGCTGCGTGCCCACACTCGTGCGGGGTCCTCGGTGCCTGATGCGCACGACCGGTTCACGGACGGATTTTCAGCATCCACCCCTGCGCGTTGCTGAGAAGCACCTTGCCAGGACGACAGCGGCGTACGTGGCTCCAGCTCATCAGTTCGCCAGGTCGTCATTGCGGGCGCAGCGAAGCAATCCAGAGTCCCGCACACCACCCTGGATTGCTTCGCTGCGCTCGCAACGACGGAAGAGAGATCTGGCATCCCCACCGTTATCCTTCGCTCCGCGAGACTGCCGGCCCTGTAACAGCATCGGAGGTCACTCACCCAGCCCATGCGCCACCACCTTGCGCATCACATTCGGCAGCGCCTCGCCGTCGAGCGTGGCGATCGGGACCCAGCGCATGCCGTCGGGCGCGCGCGTGCGGGCCGGCACCTTGGCCGTGTAGACCACGAGCTCCAGCGGGAAATGGGTGAAGACGTGGGTGACGACGCCGAGCTTGCGGTGCCAGCGTTTCACGCTCGCCAGCTCCGGGGCCTGGGCCAGGGCGTCGGCATCGTCCTGGCCGGCGTGCCAGTCCGAGCCGGGGACTTCGGTCATTCCGCCGAGCAGGCCCTTTGCGGGGCGTGAGCGCACCAGTAGCTCATCGCCCCTGACGACGACGAACGCCGCCCCTCGCCGCAGCGTGCCGGTCTTCTTGGCGGCCTTGCGCGGGAAGGTGTCCTGGTCGCCGCGGGCGCGCGCCGTGCAGTCGTCGTTCAGCGGACAGAGCGAGCAGGTCGGCTTCTTCGGCGTGCAGATGGTGGCACCGAGATCCATCAGCGCCTGGGCGCTATCGCCGGCGCGCGATGGTCCGAGCAACGTCGCCGCCAGCGCCTGGATCTGCGGCTTGGCCTGCGGCAGCGCCTCCTCGACGGCGAACAGCCGCGAGACGACGCGCTCGATATTGCCGTCGACCGGCATGGTCAGGCGATCGAACGCGATCGCGGCGATGGCGGCCGCGGTGTAGGGACCGATGCCGGGCAGCTTGCGCAGCCCCTCCTCGGTGTCCGGGAACACGCCGCCATGCTCGCGCAGCACGGTGACGGCGCAGGCATGCAGGTTGCGCGCCCGCGAATAATAGCCGAGGCCGGCCCACATCCGGAGCACGTCGTCGAGATCGGCGCTGCCGAGCGCCGAGACATCCGGCCAGCGCGCCAAAAACTTCTCGAAATACGGCCCGACCGCCTTCACCGTGGTCTGCTGCAGCATGATCTCGGACAGCCAGACCCGATACGGATCGGAGCGCTGCCCGACCGGCGCGCGCCAGGGCAGCCGCCGGCGATGGCGGTCGTACCAGGCGAGCAGTTGCGCGGGGCGCTCGGCGGGACCAGGTTTCTCTGGCTGGCTCTTGCGCTTGGAAGGAAGGGCTGATGACACCATTGGCTTAATCTAGTACGTCAGGGGCCAACGTCGCCCCGCTGGACCGTCGTCTCGTCTGCGGCATCCACGGCTTTCTTCGAGCCCCGGCGGTTCGGACTGGCGGCAGACCACAAGAGCCCGCATCCATGGCAAGACCCGGCCGCCTCACCGCAAAACCGCTGTCGCTGATGATGGGCGACGTGCTGTCGGCCGCCTATGCCAAGCAGGGCTTTGCCGCGCGCGAGCTGGTGACGCGCTGGCCGGAGATCGCGGGACGCGACATTGCCGAGCATGCCCAGCCGCTGAAGATGCAATGGCCGCGGCCGGTCGAGGGCCAGCCGCAGGAGCCGGCGACCTTGATCCTGCGCGTCGAGGGGCCGATGGCGCTGGAGATCCAGCATTCGTCGGATGTCATCCTGGAACGGGTCAACCGCTTCTTCGGCTGGCACGCGGTGGGCAAGCTGGCGCTGCGCCAGGGCCCGTTGACCCGGCCGCCGGTGAAGCGCCGCCCGGCCCCGCCCGATCCGACAACAGTCTCGAAAGTGGCGCAAACCCTGACGGCGATCGAGGACGACGCGCTGCGCGACGCGCTGGCGCGGCTCGGCGCCGCCATCAAGCGAAATTGACGTTCGCTGTTTGATCCGGCCTTGCGGCCCGGCATTGCCTCAGACGGGGTTTCAAGCTAGCGAAAAGCCGAGTTACGAGCGTTTCAGGCGCGAGATGCGCCCATTTCCGGAGCAGAGCCTTGATCATCACCCGCCGCGCCTTCACCGCTGCCCTGTCCCTGACCGGCCTCGCCGCGCTGGCCGGCCTGTCGCCGCTGCGGCTGATCTCGGACGCCCTCGCGCAGAGCGCCGCCGATGTCGCCAAGCCGCAGTCGCTGCCCGACATGGCGATCGGGCCGGCAGACGCCGCGGTGACCATCACCGAATACGCCTCGATGACCTGCCCGCATTGCGCGGCGTTCAATGCCACCGTGTTCCCGAAGCTGAAGGCCGAGTACATCGATACTGGCAAGGTGCGCTACATCTTCCGCGAGTTCCCGCTGGACATCAAGGCCGCCGCTGGCTCGATGCTGACGCGCTGCATCGCCAATGGCGACGCGCAGAAGTATTTTGCCGTCACCGACATGCTGTTCCGTTCGCAGAACGACTGGGTGGTGAAGAACACCACCGAGACCCTGACGCGGATCGGCAAGCAGGCCGGCCTCAGCCAGCAGCAGGTGGAAGCCTGCCTGAAGGACCAGGCGCTGCTCGACAAGATCGCCGCCGACCAGAAATACGCGAGCGACATTCTTAAAGTGGATTCGACACCGACCTTCTTCATCAATGGCGAGAAGATCAAAGGCGAATCCTCGATCGAGGAGTTTCAGAAGCGCATCAACCCGCTTCTGAAGAGCTGATTCGAATCAGCAGGACTGACTGAGTCCTGGAGGACACAACGCGGCCCCTTCGTGGGGCCGCTTCTGTTTGGCGGGCCCATTGCCACGAGAAAGCCTTGGAAAAGCAGGGCCGGCGGGTTGCCCTCGTGGGCGGCTCTCGCCATTGTCCGGCCCCTAGAACGGGCGGCCCCCGGCGACTCAGTCCACATTGACATTGCCTTCCATGGTATTGTCGGGGCTGGGAGATTCGTCTCCCGCCAACAGAGAATCTGTGCATGAAACTCACGCGTCTTCGTCTTCACGGTTTCAAGACGTTCGTCGAACCGACTGATTTCGTGATCGAACCCGGCCTCACCGGCGTCGTCGGCCCGAACGGCTGCGGCAAGTCGAATCTGGTCGAGGCGCTGCGCTGGGCGATGGGCGAGACCTCGCACAAATCGCTGCGCGCGGCCGACATGGACGCGGTGATCTTCTCCGGCTCGAACACCCGTCCGGCGCGCAACCACGCCGAAGTGGTGATGACGATCGACAACAGCGATCGTACCGCGCCGGCCGCCGTCAACGACCGCGACATTCTCGAAATCTCGCGCCGCATCGAGCGCGAGGCCGGCTCGGTCTATCGCATCAACGGCCGCGACGTGCGCGCCCGCGACGTGCAGATCCTGTTCGCCGACGCCGCCACCGGCGCGCGCTCTCCCGCGCTGGTCCACCAGGGCAAGATCGGCGAGATCATTCAAGCGAAACCTGAGCAGCGCCGCCGCGTGCTGGAAGACGCCGCCGGCGTCGCCGGCCTGCATGCGCGCCGCCACGAGGCCGAGCTGCGGCTGAAGGCGGCCGAGACCAACCTGCTGCGCGTCGAGGACGTCATCGGCCAGCTCTCCGGCCAGATGGAAGGCCTGCGCAAGCAGGCGCGCCAGGCGATCCGCTATCGCGAGGTCGCCGCCAAGGTGCGCAAGGCGGAAGCGACGCTGTATCATCTGCGCTGGATGGGCGCGCATGCCGACCTCAACGACGCCGCGCGCGTGCACGATCTCAGCGTCCGCGAAATGGCGGAGCGGACCCGCGAGCAGGCCGAATCCGCCCGCATCCAGGCCATCCGCTCCGCGCATCTGCCGGCGCTGCGCGAGGCCGAGGCCCGCGCCGCGGCGACGATGCAGCGGCTGAAGAATGCCCGCGACCTGCTCGACCGCGAGGAGCTGCGCGCCAAGGAGCGCGCCGGCGAGCTCGATCGCCGCCTGATGCAGCTCACCGCCGACGTTGCGCGCGAGCAGCAGCAGAACCAGGACGCCCAGGTCGCGCTGCAGCGCCTGGAGACCGAAGACGCCGAACTGAAGGAAGAGATCAAGGCGCGCGTCGAGATGCGCAGCGGCGTCGACGAGCGCGTCGCCGAGGCCGAGGCCCTGCTCACCGAGACCGAGCGCCAGTTCACCGAGCTGACGACGCAGCTCGCCGATCTTACCGCGCGGCGCAACCAGTTAGAGGCTAACGTCCGAAGCCATCGCGACCGGCTCGCCCGCCTCGACCAGGACATCGCCAATGTCCGCGCTGACGAGGCGCGGCTGGCGCAGGAGACCGCCCATCTCGGCGATCTCGACACCCTCGCGGCCGCGCTCGAAGCGGCCGAGGAAGCCGAGGCGCAGGCCGAGGCCGCGGTGCAGACCAACGAGTCGGCGCAGGCCAATGCGCGGCAGAAGCTCGAAGCTTCGCGCGCCCCGCTCGCCGAGGCCGAGAAGCGGGCGCAGCGGCTGGAGACCGAGGCGCGCACCATCTCCAAGATGGTCAATAGCGAGACCAAGAATTTGTGGCCGCCGATCATCGACGGCGTCACGGTCGCCAAGGGCTATGAGAAGGCGCTCGGCGCGGTGCTCGGCGACGACCTCGATGCGCCGGTCGATGCCTCCGCGCCGATGCACTGGACGGTCGCCGGCGCCGAGGTCACCGACCCCGCGCTGCCCGATGGCGTCGAGCCGCTCGCGGCCTATGTCCAGGCGCCGCCGGAGCTGTCGCGCCGCCTCGCCCAGATCGGCGTGGTGTCGCGCGATCGCGGCGCCCAGCTGGTGTCGCAGCTGCGCACCGGCCAGCGGCTGGTGTCGCCGGAAGGCGACGTCTGGCGCTGGGACGGCTTCATCGCCGCGGCGCATGCGCCGACCGGCGCGGCCCGCCGTCTCGCCGAGCGTGCCCGCCTGATCGACATCGAGGCCGAGCTGGAGCAGGCGCGCGTCGATGCCGCCAACAAGCGCCAGGCGCTGGAGAGCGCCGAGGCCGAGGTGAAGGCGGCGACATCAGCCGAGAGCGCCGCGCGCGAAGCCTGGCGCGCCGCGCAACGCGAGGTGAACTCCGCCCGCGAGCGCCATGCCAATGCCGAGCGCGAGATCAACCGCCATTCGGCACGCAAATCGGCGCTGGTCGAGGCCTCCACCCGCCTCGCCCATGACCGCGCCGAGATCGCCGAGCTGCATCAGAATGCGCTGGAAGCGATCGAGGAGCTGCCGGCAACCACCGAGGCCGATGGCCGGCTGGCCGCCGTGCGCGCCGAGATCGAGACCAAGCGGCGCGCCGCGGCGCAGGTCCGCGCCGAAGCGCAGGCGCTGGCCCGCGAAGCCGAGCTCGCCGACCGCCGCGTCCAGGCGATCATCACCGAGCGCAACGACTGGTTCAATCGCATCCGCGGCGCCGGCTCGCAGATCGCCACCATCGAGGCGCGCATCGCCGAGGTGAAGGACGAACGCGCCGAGCTGGAAAACGCGCCGGAGATCTTCGCCGAGAAGCGCAGCGCCCTGATCGACGAACTCGCCATCGCCGAGGAAGAGCGTCAGGTCGCCGCCGACGCATTGGCCGAGGCCGAGACCGCGATGGGCGACACCGATCGCGCCGCCAAGGCATCGCTGGAAGCATTGTCGAAGGCGCGCGAGGCCGCCGCCCGCGCCGAGGAGCGGCTGGAAAGCGCCAAGCGCCGCGTCGCCGACGTCGAGCGCGAGATCCACGACATGCTCGAATGCGAGCCGCAGGCCGTCGCCGCCATGGCCGAGATCGGCCCGGACACCGAGCTGCCGCCGCTACACGAGATCGAAGAGACCCTGGAGAAGCTGCGGCGCGACCGCGAGCGGCTCGGCGCCGTCAATCTGCGCGCCGAGGAGGAGCTGACCGAGGTCGAGGGCTCGCACACCGCTTTGACCACCGAGCGCGACGACCTCGTCGAGGCGATCAAGCGGCTGCGCCAGGGCATCCAGAGCCTCAACAAGGAGGCGCGCGAGCGCCTGCAATCCTCGTTCGAGACCGTCAACGATCACTTCAAGCGTCTCTTCACCGAGCTGTTCGGCGGCGGCGAGGCCGCGCTGCATTTGATCGAGAGCGACGACCCGCTCGAGGCCGGCCTCGAGATCATCGCCAAGCCGCCGGGCAAGAAGCCGCAGACGCTGTCGCTTTTGTCGGGCGGCGAGCAGGCGCTGACGGCGATGGCGCTGATCTTCGCGGTGTTCCTCACCAACCCGTCGCCGATCTGCGTACTGGACGAGGTCGACGCGCCGCTCGACGACCACAACGTCGAACGTTTCTGCAACCTGCTGCATGAGATGAAGGGCTCGACCGAGACCCGCTTCATCATCATCACCCACAACCCGATCACCATGGCGCGCATGAACCGGCTGTTCGGCGTCACCATGGCCGAGCGCGGCGTGTCGCAGCTCGTCTCGGTCGCGCTCGACGAGGCCGTGAAGATCCTCGACCAGCAGGTGGCGTGATCTTGCTCCGTCGTTCCGGATCGCCGCGCGAGCGGCGCCCGGGATGACGCGTGGAGAGCACCGATGATCTCTCCTGATCTGCCGGCGGCGCTGAAGTCCGCCTTGGAAGCCAGACTGCACGGGCAGTCGCGCCGCGACGCAGGAGAGCGCGCCGGCCGCATCTCGGACGCCTATCGCAGCGGCGGCAATTCCGGAACGATCACGAGCGAGGCCGACGCGATTGCCTATGCGACGGTGCGGATGCCAGCGACCTATGCCGCGGTCGCGGCCAGCCTGAACGCCGTGATGCAGGTGAGCCCGGACTTTGCCCCGACCTCGCTGCTCGATGTCGGCGCCGGCCCGGGCACCGCGAGCTTCGCGGCGGCGGAAGCATTTTCCTCGCTGTCGTCGTACAGCGCCGTCGATTCCAATCCCGCCTTGCGCTCGCTGGCCGTGGCGCTCGCGGACGACGCGACGCGCCTCCGCGCCCTCGCTTACGCGCTGGGGCCGGCGCGGGCGCTGCTGGACCGTGCGGAGAGCGCCGATCTCGTCATCGCCAGCTACATGATCGGCGAGCTGACGGAGGCCGAGCGCGCCGCGACCATCGATGCGCTGTGGACGCGAACCAACAGCACGCTCCTGATCGTCGAGCCCGGCACCCCCGCCGGCTATCAGCGCATCATCGCCGCGCGCGACCGCCTGATCGCGACGGGGGCCCATGTCGCCGCCCCCTGCCCGCATGCGGCGGCGTGCCCGTTGATCGCACCGGATTGGTGCCACTTCGTCCAGCGGCTGGCACGCTCGCGGGCGCATCGCGAACTGAAAGGCGCTGACGTCCCGTTCGAGGACGAGAAGTTCAGCTTCATCGCCCTGACCCGTGCACCGGTCGCACATCGCCCCGCTGCCCGCGTGCTCGCACCGCCCTTGGTCACCAAGATCGGAGCAACGGCCAAGCTGTGCCGCGCGGATGGCACCGCGGCCGCCGTCAGCATTCCCCGTCGCGACAAGCCTGGTTTTGCCGCGGCCCGGCGCTGGGACTGGGGCGACGGCGTGACGCCGCCTTAGCCCGAGATCCGCGACCCGACATGGTTAAAGTCGCATGGCGTTGGTCGCTCATTTTGTCGACTTCGCGAAACCCGCGAGAAATCCGTTCCTGCTACGGTGAGCTGTAACGGGCGCTGAAGGCGCTGCTCACAAGGGAACGCGTGTCGATGTTCAGGACGATGACGATCGCTGCAATGCTGCTGGTTTCGGCAGGAACCGCCTTCGCCGGCGGCCATGGCGGTGAGTCCTCGGCACCGCCGCCACCGAAGCAGGAAGGTCCGCCGGCCAAGGCGATCATCGGCAAGAACGGCCCGGTCCTGACCGATCCGAAGGGCATGACGCTCTATTATACCGAGCGCGACAACACCGGAAACAAGTCGACCTGCGACGGCGAATGCGCGCAGAAGCGTCCGCCGCTGATCGCGCCCGACAACGCCGTGGCGAGCGGCGATTTCACCATCATCACCCGCAGCGACGGCAAGAAGATGTGGGCCTATCGCTATCGCCCGCTCTACACGTCGCAGCTCGACAGCGCCCCCGGCGACATCAAGGGCACCGATTCCTCCCAGCAATGGCGCGTCGCCCGCCCCTATTGAACCGGCGGCATCGCAGGCCAGAGGCCTCGGAGCTGCGGGCGACCACCGAACGGACGCCCTGCCCCGGCGGCGCTTGAACGGTCGCGCCCCCTGCTGCGACCAATGCACGCCGGTCCGCCTGAGGACCGACGGCGCCACCGCCTGGCGGCCGCCTTGCCCTTCCGCCCTCGCCTTCGGAGCCCTTCATGTCCGGCTGGATCATCCTCGGCATCCTCGTCGTTCTCGTGCTGTTCGCTTTCAGCGCCTACAACCGTCTGGTGGCGCTCAGCCAGCGTGTCAGCCAGGCCTTTGCCGACATCGACGTCCAGCTCAAGCAGCGTCACGATTTGATTCCGAACCTGGTCGAGACGGTGAAAGGTTACGCCTCGCATGAGCGTGGAACCCTGGACGAGGTCATCAAGGCCCGCAATGCGGCCATCTCAGCGCAAGGCCCGGCCCAGGTCTCTGCCGCCGAAGGCCAGCTGTCTGGCGCTCTCGGCCGCCTGATCGCGCTCTCGGAGGCATATCCGGACCTCAAGGCCAATGCCAATTTCCAGCAGCTCGCCGGCGAGCTGTCCGACATCGAAAACAAGATCGCCGCCAGCCGGCGGTTCTTCAACAATGCGGTGTCGGAATATAATACCGGGATCCAGCAGATGCCGGCGGCGCTGTTCGCCGGCACCTTCGGCTTCACCCGCAAGGAGTTCTTCGACCTCGGCGCCAGCCGGACGGAGCTCGAAGCCGCGCCGAGCGTGAAGTTCTGAGCCAGCACCTTCGCGCCTGAAAGGCCGATGCCATGGCTGCCTACGGTCTCTACACCCATATCGCATCGAACAAGACCCGTTCGGTGCTGCTGCTCGGCGGCCTGTTCCTGCTGATCTATGTGCTGGTGTTCGCCGGCGCGCTGATCGCCGAGGTGATGATCAACGGCGATGGCAGCGTCGCCTATTACACGAACGCCGCCACGCGCGACCTGATCAAGGCGCTGCCCTGGGCCACGCTCGGCGCGGCCGCCTGGATCGTGATCGCCTATTTCTTCCACCAGAAGATGATCGATGCGGTGACGGGGGGCCACGCGGTGACCCGCCAGGAGCAGCCGCGGCTGTACAATCTGCTCGAAAACCTCTGCATCTCGCGTGGCATCACCATGCCGCAGCTGAAGATCATGGACAGCCCGGCGCTGAACGCCTTCGCCACCGGCCTGAACCCGCGGCAATATGCGGTCACGGTCACGACCGGCCTGCTGGCTGCGTTGGACGACCAGGAGATCGAGGCGGTGCTGGGTCACGAGCTGACCCATATCCGCAACGGCGACGTCCAGCTGATGGTGGTGGCGGTGATCATCGCCGGCGTGGTCGGCTTCTTCGGCGAATTGTTCTTCCGCCTGTTCACCAATATGAGCTGGGGTGGCGGCTGGGGCCGCTCCTCCTCGTCCTCCTCCTCTTCGTCGTCCGATTCCGATCGCAAGGGCTCCGGCGGGGGTGCGATCATCGTGGTGATCGTTGCCGTCGTCTTGATCGTGCTGGCCTGGCTGCTGTCCCAGGTCGTCAAGCTGGCCCTGTCGCGCACCCGCGAATATCTCGCCGACGCCGGCGCGGTCGAGCTCACCAAGAACCCCGACGCCATGATCAGCGCACTGCGCAAGATCGAAGGCCGCGGCGAGCTGCCCGGCGCGACCTCAGCGGTCATGGAATTGTGCGTCGACAATCCCCGCGAGGGGTTTTCCGATCTGTTCGCCACGCACCCTTCGGTCGATGCCCGGGTCCAGGCGCTGATCAAATTCGCCGGCGGCCATGATCCGGGCCCGCTGGCGCTGCCGTCCGAGTCCCCTGAGGGGGACGCTGCACCGACGGACGAGAATGCTCCGCCTCCGCTGCCCCCATCAGGCCCCTGGGGCGATGCGAGCCAATCGAACGGCTCTCCCGCGCCAGCAGACGCCCCTCAGGGTCCCTGGACCACGCCGGCCTCCGGCCCCTGGGGCAGACATTGACCCGGCGGACCGAGGCAGGGTTCGCACATTGATCGCGCACAGCGTGCGGCTGTCCTGCCACTCCCTCTCAAGTGTGTCCTAGCTGGAGCGCGATTTCGGCCGGAATGCTTCCGATTACGTCGGTCTGTTGCAGCAAAGGCGCAAAATTCGCCGCTCCCGTGCTGCAATGAATTTGAATTCTTCAGCGTTTCTGCCATGTTCGCGCCCAAAGCAGAATGCAATGCGCCGGCCCGCTGGCCGGCCTCAAGGCTGAAGGACTTTCCATGGCGAAACCGGCAGTGGTTGTGGTGGGCGCGGACAAGGGTGGGGTCGGCAAGACCACGGTGTCGCGGACGTTGCTCGATTATTTCAGCGCCAACAACGTGCCCACCCGGGCGTTCGATACCGAGCATCCGCGCGGCACCCTGAAGCGCTTCCACCCGGAAATCACCGAGATCGTCGACATGAATTCGACGCCGGACCAGATGAAGATCTTCGACACGCTGAGCGCGGTGGCGCCCTCGGTGACCGTGATCGACGTCCGCGCCGGCCTGATGTCGCCGACGCTCGCGGCGCTGCGCGATATCGGCTTTCTCGACGCCGCCCGCTCCGGCCAGATCACCTTCGCGGTGTTCCACATCCTGGGCTCGTCGATCGCCTCGCTGGACGAGATCGCCGAGACCGCGAGCTACATGATCGGCGCGAAATATTTCCTGGTGAAGAACTTCATCAACAACACCAGCTTCTTCGAGTGGGACCAATCGACCTACAATTCCTACTTCCACCGCATCAAGGACGCGACTGAGCTGACCATTCCCAAGCTCAACGAGATGGCATTCGAGCAGGTCGAGGTCGCCTCGGTGCCGTTCCTCAAATTCGTCGCCAACAAAGGTCCCCGTGACGAGGCCGCCAACTACTCCTTCGTGCTGCGCGGCTATGTCCGGCATTGGCTCGCCAATGTCTGGAGCGAATACGACCGCATCAAGCTCACCGACATCGTCGGATCGACCAAGGCGCCGACGCCGCGGCCGGCCGGGGAAAAATAGCGCGGCCGTGAACGATGGGACTTTATCGCCAGCGCATTTGACCTGATATAGGTCTGATGCCCGCGACGCCCGTCTACATCGTCTGCTCGCCCCGGCCGCAGTCCGGGAAGACGCTGCTCGCGCGGGTGCTGAGCGAGTTCCTGCTGCTCAAGGACGGGGAGGTGCTCGCCTTCGACGTCACGTTGCGTGAGCCGTCGCTGCTCGACTTCCTGCCCCGGGTCACCGAAACCGCGACCATCGAGGACACCTACGGCAAGATCCAGCTGATGGATCGCGTGATCCTCAACGACGGCATCGCCAAGGTGATCGACCTCGGCTACTACTCGTTCGAGGAATTCTTCAAAATGTCCGAGGAGATCGGCTTTTTGAAGGAGGCCGCGCGACGGGGCGTGGTCCCGATCGTGCTGTACTGCGCCGAGGGCGACCGGGTGTCGGTGCGCGCCTATGAGGCCCTGCGACGGCAGATTCCGCGGCCCCAGCTTATCGTGGTCGAGAACGACCATGTGCTGCGCGAGGACCTTCCGGACACTTACAGCCGCGGCAAGCATCTGCGCATCGGCGCGCTGCCCGCCTTCCTGCGGACCTATGTCGAGCGCTTCTCGTTCTCCTTCACCGGCTATCTGCGCCAGGAGAAGGACCCCTCCACCGAGCTCTACCAATGGATCCGGCGCAACTACTATGCGCTGCGCGAGATCGAGAGGGAGGTCCTGATGCAGCGGTCGTGAGGCCGGCCGTGCTCAATGGCCCTCGAACGAGATCAGTGTTCGCACGGGAACGTCGAGCGCGCGCAACTTGGCCGCGCCGCCGAGATCCGGCAGGTCGATGATGAAGCAGGCCGCCACCACGGTGGCGCCGATCTGCCGCAGCAGCTTCACCGCGCCCTCCGCCGTGCCGCCGGTGGCGATGAGGTCGTCGACCAGGATCACCCGCTCGCCGGGCTGCACCGCGTCGACATGCATCTCCATCTCGTCGGTGCCGTATTCCAACGCATAGGACATGCTGACCGTCTTGTGCGGCAGCTTGCCCTTCTTGCGGATCGGCACGAATCCGGCCGAGAGCTGATGCGCCACCGCACCGCCAAGGATGAAGCCGCGCGCCTCGATGCCCGCGACCTTGTCGATTTTCGACCCGGCCCAGGGATGCACCAGTTCGTCGACCGCGCGGCGGAATGCGCGCGCATCCGCCAGCAGCGTTGTGATATCCCGGAACAGGACGCCGGGCTTGGGATAGTCCGGAATGGTGCGGACCGTGTTCTTGATGTCCAGATCGAACGTCATCGTGCTCTCATCCACTCTATGTGATTGCCGTCATTGCGAGCGAAGCGAAGCAATCCAGGGGCCGCGAGAAAGAACTGGATCGCTTCGTCGCTGCGCTCCTCGCAATGACGGCAGTGATCAACTTCCCGGCTGATTGAGCCGGAACGCATTCTCCACGATCCTCAGCCCCACGGCATCGCCGAGCGACATCAGCGATTCCGGGTGGAACTGCACGCCCCCGACCGGCAGCGTCTTGTGCTCGATCGCCATCGCGACGCCATCCTCGGTCGCCGCCGTGACGGTCAAGACCTCGGGCATGCTGTCGCGCTCGACGAACAAGGAATGGTAGCGGCCGATGACGATCTCGTTCGGCAGTCCCTGCATCAGCCGGCCGCCGCGCACCTGGACCCGCGAGGGCCTGCCATGCGCCGGCTGGGCCAGCTGGCCGAGCTGGCCGCCAAAATACTCGCCCATCGCCTGGACGCCCAGGCACACGCCGAAGATCGGCAGCTTCCTGGCGAGCGCGGCGTCGATCGTCGTCGAGATCTTGAAGTCCTCCGGACGACCTGGCCCGGGCGACAGCACGATCAGATCCCAGCTGCGCTCGGCCAGCATCTTCAAGGCATGGACATAACGCACCACGGTGACGTTGGCGCCGACCTGGCGGAAATAATCGGCCAGCATGTGAACGAACGAATCGTCGTGGTCGATCAGCAGCACGTTCTTGCCGGAGCCGGTCGCGTCCGGCGCGGTGGACGACAGCGGCTTCGGCGGATCGCCGCGCAGCGCCTGGAACAGCGCCGCCGCCTTGACCTGGCACTCGCGGTCCTCCGCCGCGGGATCGGAATCGAACAGGCAGGTGGCGCCGACGCGGACCTCGGCGAGCCCATCCTTCATGCGGATGGTGCGGATGGTCAGGCCGGTGTTGATCGAGCCGTCGAAATTCACCGCGCCGATGGCGCCGGCATACCAGCGCCGTGGCGACCGCTCATTGTCCTCGACGAACTGCATGGCCCACAGTTTCGGCGCGCCGGTCACGGTCACCGCCCAGGCGTGCGTCAGGAAGGCGTCGAGCGCGTCGAAACCCGGCCGCAGCATGCCCTCGACGTGGTCCACCGTGTGGAACAGCTTCGAATAGGTCTCGATCTGCCGGCGCGCCAGCACCTTGATGGTGCCGGGCACGCAGATGCGCGCCTTGTCGTTGCGGTCGACATCGGTGCACATGTTGAGCTCGAACTCGTCCTTTTCCGAGTTCAGGAGCTGGCGGATCTGCTCGGCATCGCCGATGGCGTCGCGGCCGCGCGCGATCGTGCCGGAGATCGGGCAGGTCTCGACACGGCGGCCGTCGGAGCGCACGAACATCTCCGGCGAGGCCGAGACGAGGAATTCGCCGTCGCCGAGATTCATCAGCGCGCCATAGGGCGACGGGTTGATGCGACACAGCCGCTGGAACACTTCCGCAGGCGAGCGGTCGCAGGGTTCGGCGAATAGCTGGCCGGGCACCGCCTCGAACAGGTCGCCGCGAGCGAACGCCGCACGCGCCTTCTCGACCGTGGCCTGGTACTCGCCAGGGGCGTGATCCGCAAAACCCTGGCGCGGCTCCTTCAGATAGAGGCTGGCATCGGTGTCGCGTGGCAGGCCCGCCGTGGACTGGCCATTCCAGGCAAAATCGTAGGACAGAACGACGCCGCGGCCGGTGGCGCGATCATAGGCCAGCAAGCGATCCGGTACGTACAGCACGATGTCGCGCTGGTCCTTCTCGCGCGGCCGCTTCTGGACGAGATCCTCGATCTGGAACACGAGGTCGTAGGCGAAGGCGCCGAACAAACCGAGCAGCGGATCATCATTGGCGGACAGCGTCGCGATCATGGCCCGCACCAGCGACATCACGCTGGCGCGCCTTGTGCGCTGGTCCTCCTCGACCGGGGCCGGCCCGCGGACGATGTGGCCGGCGAGCCGCGCTGGCGAAGCCGCGGTGATGACCACGCAGGGCTCGCGCAGGGTGTCCTTGAGGAAGGCAACCAGGACCTCGCCGCGGCGGTTCAGCGCCTGCAGGGTGAAATCGGTCCCCTTGGTCTCCAGCACCAGCGGCGGATCGGCGAAACCGAGGTCGAAACTCTCGTAGCGGCCGGGCACGGTGGTGCCGGAGGACAGCACCACGCCGCGGCGGCGGTCGAGCAGGTCGATCAGATCGTCGAGCCGGCTGGCGCCGCCGGAAAACTGCTCAACGGCGCGCGCGATCGCGAGCCCGCCAGAGGTGCGGTAGTCACTGCGGGCCGGAAGGGCGAAAACGGTCCTGTTCATGGGTCCTCTCGGAGCTTCTCTTACGAAACTTGCCGAGGAAACGCCACACAGGACCAACCAGAAGCCGCCGCTGCGTGGCGGCCCCTCTGCGATCGAATGTCAGACAAATCGCACCGGCCACCTTTTACAAGGTGCGCCACCAGAGACGGGCTGGGCGGACGAGGGTGCTCATGCGGCGGAAATGACCACGGCCGGCGGCCAGGGTCAAGGGCGGCGGGGCCACAGACCGGGCTGACTCCTGTGGCAAACCTTCCACCGCCATTGCTCCGCCTCGACCTCCGAGCACCGCGAGGGCTCGCCCCACTGCAACCCTCCCCTGGAGGGGGAGGGTGAACAACATGCCCGGATTTCGCGCAGGAGCCGCAGCCAGGACTGGCGGCGGCGCGCGCCAATTGTTGCAGCTCGTCCCTTCGCCTTTCCAGCACCGCGCGAAGCGCGGCTCCGCAGCCTATCCGCCGTTGGCGGCTATTAGGCCACGGCCCTGGCCGTCAGGGCCTGCGCTTCTGCCGCGGCGCGGGCCATGCTGGATGACATCTCGTTCGTCACCGTGCTCTGCTCCTCGACCGCGGCCGCGGTCGAGGTGACGTATTCGCTGACATTGGTGATCGCCTGCTTGATGGAGCCGAGCGCCGTCACGACGTCTCCGGAGATGCCGTTGAGGTTCTCGATTTCCTGGGCGATCTTGTCGGTCGCCTGCTTGGCCTGGTTGGCGAGGCTCTTGACCTCGGATGCGACCACGGCGAACCCCCGTCCGGCTTCGCCGGCGCGCGCGGATTCGATGGTGGCATTTAGTGCGAGTAAATTGATCTGCCCGGTGATGTTGTTGATCATCTCGACGATGCCGCTCATCGCCTGAGCAGCGTCGGACAGGCGCTGGGCCTGGCCGTCTGCGGCAGTCACCTGCCCCACCGCCCCGATCGCCGTCTCGCGCGACTTGGTCATCGCTTCGGAAATCTCGCGCACCGAGGCGTTCAGTTCCTCCGAGCCCGCGGCAACGGATTCCATCATCGCGCGAACGCGCTCGTTGCCGATCCTGATCAGCACCTGGCGAGTGACGTCCGTCGCATATTTCACCACCTTGAACGGCTTGCCGTTGAGGTCGAGGATCGGGTTATAGGACGCCTGGATATAGACCTCCTTGCCGCCTTTTCCAATTCGCTTGTATTCAGCCGCCTGATATTGCCCGCGGTTGAGAGCCGCCCAGAACTCGCGATAGGCTGCACTGTCGCGCTCCGCGGTCTCGACGAACATGCTGTGATGCTTGCCGCTGATTTCGGCCAAGGTGTAGCCAAGCGCATGTAGAAAATTGTCGTTCGCCGTGATGATCGTGCCATCCATGTTGAATTCGATCACGGCCTGCGACTTGCCTATGGCGTCGATCTGGCCGGCCAGATCTGCGTTCTTCAGCTTCTGCGCGGTGACATCTGTTGCGAATTTCACGACGCCGAAGGGCTTGCCGAACGCGTCGAGGACAGGGTTGTAGGTGGCGAGGATCCAGACCTCCTTGCCGCCCTTGCCGATGCGCTTATACTCGCCGCTCTGATATTCGCCGCGATTGAGAGCCGCCCAGAACGCGCGATATGTCGAGGTTTCGCGTTGTGACGCCTCGATGAACATGCTGTGGTGCCGACCCTGCATCTCATCGAGCCGATAGCCGAGCGCGTCGCAGAAATTCTGGTTGGCGGTCACGATCGTCCCGTCGAGCTTGAACTCGATCACCGCCTGGGCGCGATTGATCGCGGCGATCTTGGACGACTCCGCCATGCTGCGCAGCTTCTTCGCGGTGATGTCGGTCGAGAATTTTACCACCTTGAACGGCTGCTTGTTGCCGTCGAGAATGGGATTGTAGGACGCCTCGATCCAGACATCATGTCCACCCTTGGCGATCCGCTTGAACTCACCGGCCTGGAATTCGCCGCGGTTCAGAGACGCCCACAACGCGCGATAGGCGGCGTTGTCCCGTTCGTCCGGTGCGACGAACATGCTATGATGTTTGCCCTGGATCTCCTCGAGCCGGTATCCAAGCGTATCGAGGAAGTTCTGGTTCGCGGTGATGATGCTGCCGTCCATGTTGAACTCGATCATCGCCTGGGAGCGGCTGATCGCATCGATCAATGCCTGCGCGTCTCCCTTCATCGTCCTGCGGCCGAACATTATCTTCACTCCGTCCTCCGGCGCGGCCACTGCGGCTGCGATATCCGGACTTGCAAAGCTCTGGAATCATGGATGCCACCACAGCGTGCCTCCACCTCAGAACAGCTGGAACCTATTTGATTCAATTTATGAAAGTATTTGTCCGATCGCCGACAGAAAGGCCGATTTCTGCCAGCGCCATTAACTTCACTGACACATTCGCATCGCGCGTACCGCCGGTTGTGCACGCGGACGGTACAAACATCCGGCACGGCCGGCCGCCAGCGTTGCACGCAGTCGTGTAGCTGCCGGATCCTCCGCATACGGAGCGATCCGTGAAACTACGGATGGAAGCCCGATCTCCTGTAGAACCTTGCGTCACCCTGGCTCGTTGACGAGGAACAAGAACCTCGCGATTATGCACAGCAATGTGCTTACGCAACGCCGCCGATTCGCACAGACGTTGAT
This sequence comes from Bradyrhizobium sp. USDA 4369, assembly GCF_054056435.1. Classification (NCBI taxonomy): domain Bacteria; kingdom Pseudomonadati; phylum Pseudomonadota; class Alphaproteobacteria; order Hyphomicrobiales; family Nitrobacteraceae; genus Bradyrhizobium; species Bradyrhizobium sp. USDA 4369. The sequence goes on from NZ_JBSRYH010000001.1 coordinate 236,589, forward strand.
CGCGGCGCCGCGTAAGGATGCAAACTGGGCGGGGCCGATTGCGCGACATCTCGTATCTAGATCGCTATCCGTTATTTCGATCGCGAGACTGCGAGTTCGCGCGCGATCGTATGATGGGCATCTACGGCGTCGATCGCTTCGACATTCACGATGCCGAGTTCGGCATTGCGGCCAACCTCGCGGCCCTGAGCGCCACGGGGCTGGCGTTCTGCGCCTATGACGGCGCTGCGTCGCTGTCATTTCCGGAATCGACGATCGTCAGGCAGTTCTTTTCGATCCGGGGGACAGCAGCCTATCGGACAGGTAAAGCAGGCCACCCGATTGCCGCCTGGAGTCCGATCGTCTCTGGACGTTCGAGACTGGATCTGGAGTTTCCCGCAGGATATCGCCAGCTGGTGTTGAGGGTCGAGTTCGCTCCCCTGCAGGGACTGTTGAGAGCGATCCTTGGCGATGGCAGCGATCGAGAATTGGTCTTCGAGGAGGACAGTCCGGATCCGGCTGTCATGGCTTTCGTTCGGCAGGACGTTTTCAAGGCTGCGGACGAGTTGCAGAAGTTCGGGCAGAACTACTCCCCCCTCGCGATCGCAGAGCTCGAGCGGAGCTTGATGACCCGCCTGCTCCTGGCCCACCGGCACAATTTCAGCGATCGGCTGCATATCGTCCCACGTCGCGTCAATCGCAGCATTGTCGACATGGTCGAGTCGTATATCGAGGCTCATTGGAACGAGCCGCTCGACATGGAGAAGATCGCTCGCATCACCAGCGTCAGCGCCAGATCGATCTTTCGAGAGTTTTCGGAAACCGGACGCGGATCACCCGGCCATTTCGCCAAGCGCGTGCGACTGCGGCGCGCGTCAGAACTTCTCGGAAAGCCCGATGCAAAGACGAGCGTCGTATCGGTCGCGTTCAAATGCGGCTTTGGCAATCTGGGTCGGTTTGCCTCGGATTATCGCCGGGAGATGGGTGAGCTACCCTCTGAGACCCTGCGGAAAGCACGGCAGAGGCTTGGACATCCGGCCGTGGATCGTCCCGATGCAGACTCCACGCGGCTCTAACGGGGCGGACGCATTCGGCGCGGTCTGTTCGCGAGCTAAGCCGGCGGTGTTGGCTTCACCAGCCCCAGTTCGGCAAACTTCAGCGCAATCGCCACGACGCCAGCCTCACAGATCTCGCCGCGCGCCACGAAGGCGGCGGAGGCCCGCGGTGTCTCAGACTGGATCTCGCGCGAGAGACCATGCTGCGCCAACGCAGAAAGGCTCCCTCTCGGGAGCCTTTCGTCGATGCCAAGGCGGCGAACAGAGGTCCGGTTTCTACGCCGCGCGGAGCTGTCCCAGGAACCGGTCGAGCTCGTTCTTCAACCGGCTGCTCTCCCGCGACAGCGATTGTGCCGAGTTCAACACTTGGCTGGACGCCGCGCCGGTTTCGCCGGCGCCGCGATTGACCTCGGTGATGTTGGAGGCGACCTGAGTGGTGCCCTGGGCGGCCTGATCGACGTTGCGCGCGATTTCCTGAGTCGCCGCGCCCTGCTGCTCGATGGCGGCCGCGATCGCGGCGGAGATTTCGGCGATGCGGTTGATGGTGCCGCCGATCTCCTTGATGGTCGCGACCGAATTTTGTGTCGCGCCCTGCATCGCCGTGATCTGCGCGCTGATGTCGCCGGTGGCGCTCGCAGTCTGCGCCGCCAGCGCCTTCACCTCCTGCGCCACGACGGCGAAGCCGCGGCCGGCATCGCCGGCGCGCGCCGCCTCGATGGTCGCATTCAGCGCCAGCAGATTGGTCTGGCCGGCAATGTCCGTGATCAGCTTGACGACGTCGCCGATGCGGTTGGCGGCGTCGGAGAGCTCGCTGATCTGGCCGTCGGTCTTCTCGGCATGCTTCACCGCCTCGTCGGCGATGCGCGACGCCTCCTGGACCTGGCGGGCGATCTCGCCGACCGAGGTGGACATCTCCGTCGTCGCAGAGGCCACGCTCTGCACGTTGGCGGAGGCCTGCTCGGAAGCGACGGCCACCACCGAGGACAGCGACTGCGTGCTGTCTGCGGTGCGGCTCAAACCGGTCGCAGCGACTTCGAGATCCGATGACGCCGTCGATACGGTGCGGACGATGTCGCCCACCGCCGCCTCGAAGCTCGCGGCCAGTTTCTGCATGTCCGACTTACGCCGCTGCTCGGCCTCCTGCTTCTGTTGCGCCGCCTGCGCCTCGATCTCTCGCGCGCGCACCAGGGTCTCGCGCAGTTCGAGCGAGGATTTCGCCAACTGGCCGATTTCATCGCTGCGTCCACTGTGCGACAGGGTGACGCTGAAATCATTCCCCGCCATCCGGACGATGGCATCGGTGACCTCGGCCATCGGACGGCTGATGGTCGATGTCGACACCCAGAAAGATACCACGAGCGCGATCACGAGGCCGGCCAGCGTTGCGGCCGATGCGATGAAAATCGTCTGATGCGTAGTTCCCGTCAGTCCGTCCGACACCTGGGCCGAGCGATTCCGCAAGACTTCCGTCAGTTGCCCTTGCGTCGCGAGCGCGCTGAGCATCGTCGGCTCGCAGGTCTTCTTCAAGGCGACGCCGGCGGCGTAGGTCCCGGCCTCATCCGTGGTCGACCCCGCCTGGTCGATCGCCGGCTTGCAGCGATCGAACGCTGATCGCACAGTCGACTGCGTCGAGGACACCTGGCTGGCAACGGCCGGAACCAGCCGGGCGATTTCGTCCAGCTGATCAAGATAGAGCTTCTGATTATCTCGCAGTTCCTTCAGCACACGCGCATTGCCGGCGTCGGTGGACTCAAATGCGAGGCTATAGGCATTGGCCAGCACCGCCATCAGCACCCGGCCCGATCGGGAGCTGAGAACGGCCGCCTTGTCCTCATGATCGATCAAGTCCGAGTAGTGATTGTCGATCGACTTCATCGACCAGCCTGAATAGACGACGCTGCCGAGGCTCACCAGCCCAAGCAGCAGCAACAGCACGATGATCTTTGACCTGATCTTGAGATTGTTCATTGCAGAATCCTGGAGAAAGCGGCGAGCGCGATCGTTCACAGCGCCCTTGCACGAGACCAAGATGTCGCGAGAGCGAACGCGTCGTTGCGCACATATCAGCCGGATAGAGATGAGCTTAGACCGTGAGCGAGAGCAGACCGCCGCGCAGAAGCGTGACGCGTCCAGCCAATCAATTTCGTCTTAAGTTTGGTTGAACGGAAACGCCTTTCGGACGAACGTAGCGCAGGATTTCGTACCGTACTAATACGGACGCGGCTTCGTCAGCCCGAGCTCCGCAAACTTCAGCTCAGTCGCGATGACCGCATTCTCGTATACTTCGCCGCGCTCGACGAAGTAGTTGAAATAGCCGGCCGGCGTTTCCGGCTGGATCTCGACCAGATCAACGCGCTTGTATTTGGGATCGGTGATGACGCCCGCCGCGATCAGGTCGTTGATGCGCTTGAGCGCATCAACCTCCGCCTTGTAGCCGACCGAGAACCACATCTCGGTGGTCCAGTCCTGCACCTCGAACCAGTTCTGCGGCGCCTCGCCCCGCCAGCCATTGGCGAGCGGGCGCACGGCGAAAACGCGGTCGAAGCCGTGCAACTCGGAGATGATGCTGGCGCGGTGATAGGCGCCGTCCATCTGTCCCTGCGGCAGCCTGGTGAAGCCGTACAGCGACAGCCACAGCGCGGCCTTGATCGCCTCCGGCGTGATCAGATGGATGGCGCGCTCGGCCGCGACATCGGAGGCGTAGCGCAGGTCAAGCTTGGCCGCGGACTGCCGCGCCTGCGCCGCGTGGGTGTTGGCAATCGACTTCTCGGAGGGCAGCAGCGCGCGCGCGGCGTCGTTGCCGTAGAGGAGTCCGGTGCCGGCCTCGGGATCGTAGGTGTTGAACACGACGCCGATCGACGTCCCGTTCAAGGTCGCGGCGGCCTGCGCGAAGTCGGCCTCGCTGCGCACCGGGACATATTGCTGCGCCGGCAGCAGCCGGTCGGCGAGGACGTTGAACGGGCCGTCGCGCCAGTCCGGCCAGGCGACGAAGCGCGCCAGTGCCTCAGCATAGGCCGGGCGGAACACGCCGGGATAGCCGAACATCAAGGTGCGCAGCTGCGACGTCTGATCGCGGAGGCGATCCGTGGAGATCAGCTGCTGGCGCAGATCGAGGCCCTGCAGCCAGGCCGACAGCACCAGGATCTGGCCAGAGGTCGCCGTGACCAGATCGGGCGCGACGCCCCAGGCCCGGGCGGTGTCGAGAAAGCCGGCGCCATGGGCGTTCAGGCCGCCCAGCCCGGCGAGCGCAAAGGCCACACGCACGCCTCTCTCCGTCAGCAGAAGGACAGAAACTACTACCTCAGATTGTTTCAGCCACGCAACGGAGACGAGGCGATCGCGCCCATTGAACGAACGAGCCCCATTCCGGGCGATGATGGTCGGCGCTCAGCCGGCCGCGAATCAATGGTGATTCGCGGGCATAAAGCGGGTTCCGACGGCGCGAAAGCTGCAGCCAAGGGGTGTGACGTACCTCACAACCTCATGTTGCGCGCGTGCAGCGAGCATAAATCACCCACTCTTGGTTGCCGTGAGCCGAAAAAGTTACATAACTTGGCCGGGCCCGGGGGCAGCACCGTTGTTTCCCTGCAATAGTATGGCAATGATTGGTTAACCATATTGAATTACCTTGGTTAACATGGCCCGCGGCAAACAGCCTTCAGTGTCGCATGCGCTCCCGAAGCAGCAGACGCTGCTCGATTGCTTCCTCGAAGCGCAGGCGAAGCGGACGAAGCGTCGGCGGCGCTCCGTCGACGGGCCGACCATCGCTGACCCGCTCGATCCGACAGACACCGTGCCGGCTGCCGACGAGGCCGAGCCGTCGTCGACCGAGATCTAGACCGCCCGCGCGGTCTGAGCCACGCGGCGCGATCTTTTCCGATGGGCGTGGCCCGCCGCGTTCAGCTCAGCCGAGATGCTTGTGGAAGAACGCCGTGGCGCGGCCCCAGGCAAGCTCGGCGGCGGCGCGATCATGCACGGTCATGCGCTGCTCGTTCACGAAGGCATGCTCGGCGTCGTAGCGATAGAGCTCGAGCGACTTGCCGGCCGCCTTCATCGCCGCCTCGAACCCATCGACCAGCGCCGGCGTGCACCAATCGTCCTTATTGGCGAAATGCGCCTGCAGTGGGATCTTGACGTCGGCGGGCTTGGCCGCCTGCTCCGGCGGAATGCCGTAGAACACGACGCCGGCCGTGAGCTCATCGATCTTGGTCGCACCGATGATCGTCACCGCGCCGCCGAGGCAGAAGCCGGTCAGGCCGACCTTGGCGCCATTGCGGGCCAGATATTGCGCGGCGCCGCGCACGGTCTGCGTGGTCGCATCCATGAAATCGAGCGAGTTCATCTCGCGCCCGGCCGCGTCCGTGTCGTGATACGGCACCACCGTGCCCTTGTAGAGATCGGGCGCCAGCGCGTTGAAGCCGGCCATCGCAAAGCGGTCGCACATCCCCTTGATCTGGTCCTGCAGGCCCCACCATTCCTGGATGACGACGACTCCCGGCGCATCGGCCTGCGCGGCCTTGGCGAGATAGCCCTTGGCCTCCTGGCCGTCGGGGCGCTTGAAGCTGATCAGTGTGCCCATGTGGTCCTCCGCATTTTCTGTTGGGGTGTTGGGAATGCGGTTTACCGCAAATATGTGTCGCGCGCGACTGCAGCCGGTCGGCTTCGCTGGAACGTGAGCATATCGAGAGCCGGATGAGTGGGGCGACATCCGGGTCGCAACATCGGCACGCTACGTCGGCATCGCGCGCGGGGCGAACAGGATGACGGCCATGCCGATCAGACAGATGACCGCGCCGGTGACGTCCCAGCCATCCGGGCGATGGCCCTCGACCAGCCAGCCCCACAGCAGCGCCGCGGTGATGTAGATGCCGCCATAGGCGGCATAGGCGCGGCCGGCGAACGGGCTGTCGGCGATGGTGAGCAGCATGGCGAAGCCGGCGAGCGCAGCGAGGCCCGGCAGCAGCCACAGCGGCGACTGGCCGAGCCGCAGCCACGCCCAGAACGCAAAGCAGCCGGCGATCTCGAGCACTGCCGCACCTGCAAAGGCCAGCCATGATGTCATGCGTCCCTCCTCCGCCAGGTCACGCAATTGGCGGCGACCAGCCGACCGCCAAAACAAAAAGCCCCCAGCTGGGGGCTTTTTCGATCTCATGCCGCGATGGCCCGTGCGTCTCTAATGCGCGGCGGCCCAGACGCGCTTCTTGGTGAAGTACATCAGACCGGCGAAGATGATCAGGAACACAAACACCTGATAGCCAAGCCGCTTGCGGGCTTCCATGTGCGGCTCCGCGGTCCACATCAGGAAGGTCGATACGTCGTGGGCGTACTGCTTCACGGTAGCCGGCGAACCGTCATCGAAGGTTACCTGACCGTCCGACAGCGGCGGCGGCATCTTGATGGCATGGCCGGGGAAGTACTTGTTGTAGTACGAACCTTCCGGGATGGTGACGCCGTGCGGCGGGGTCTCTTCATAGCCCTGCAGCAACGCGTTGACATAGTTCGGGCCCTGCTCCTGGAACTGGGTGAAGAAGTCGATCAGGAACCAGGGGAAGCCGCGCTTGTAGGAACGGGCCTTGGCGATCAGCGACAGGTCCGGCGGAGCTGCGCCGCCATTGGCCGCACGTGCCGCCTGCTCGTTCGGGAACGGCGACGGGAAATAGTCCGCCGGACGGCCCGGACGCTCGAACATGTCGCCGGCATCATTCGGACCATCCTTGATCTTGTACTCGGCCGCGAAGGCCGCCGCCTGCGCCGGCGTGTAGCCGGGGCCGCCGGGCTCCGACAGATTGCGGAACGCGACATATTGCAGCGAGTGGCAGTTCGAGCAGACTTCCTTATAGACCTTGAGACCGCGCTGCACGGCGCCGCGATCGAAGGTGCCGAACGGACCGGCAAACGACCACTTCGCCGACGGCGGGTTCTCCTGACCTTCGCTGGCGCGGGCGTCGCCGGTGCTGCCGGCGAGCAGCGACAATGCGGCAACCAGTGCAACCGCCGCCGTGGCCACCGCCTTGCGGCCTGACTTCGCCAGCACGTCGTCGGCGATCGAGTTCGGCAGCGGCCGCGGCCGCTCGATCCGGGCGAGCAGCGGCAGCACGATCAGGAAGTAGGCGAAGTACAGCACCGTCAGGATGCGGCCGAGCACGACATAGACGCCCTCCGGCGGTTGCGCGCCGAGATAGCCGAGACCGATGCAAACGACGAAGAAGATCCAGAAGAACTGCTTGCCGAGCGGACGGTACTTGTTCGAACGGGTCTTGGCCGAGTCCAGCCAGGGCAGGAACACCAGCACGATGATCGCGGAGAACATCGCCACCACGCCGGCGAGCTTGTTCGGGATCGAGCGCAGGATCGCGTAGAACGGCAGGTAGTACCATTCGGGCACGATGTGCGCCGGCGTCACCGCCGGGTTGGCCGGGATGTAGTTATCGGCCTCGCCGAGATAGTTCGGCATGTAGAAGATGAACCAGGCATAGAAGATCAGGAAACAGGTGACGCCGAAGAAGTCCTTGATCGTCGCGTAGGGCGTGAACGGCACCGTGTCCTTTTCGGTCTTGGGCTCGACGCCGGCCGGGTTGTTCTGGCCGACCACGTGCAGGGCCCAGACGTGCAGCACGACCACGCCGGCGATCAGGAACGGCAGCAGGTAATGCAGCGCGAAGAAGCGGTTCAGGGTCGGGTTGCCGACCGAATAGCCGCCCCACAACAGGGTCACGATGCTCTCGCCGAAATAGGGCACGGCCGAGAACAGATTGGTGATCACGGTGGCGCCCCAGAAGCTCATCTGGCCCCACGGCAGCACGTAGCCCATGAAGCCGGTCGCCATCATCAGGAGATAGATGATGACGCCGAGGATCCAGAGCACCTCGCGCGGCGCCTTATACGACCCGTAATAGAGGCCGCGGAACATATGGATATAGACGGCGAGGAAGAACATGGATGCGCCGCAGGCATGCATGTTGCGGATCAGCCAGCCATAGTTCACGTCGCGGACGATCAGCTCGACCGATTTGAAGGCGAGATCGGCGTGCGGCGTGTAATGCATCGCCAGGATGACGCCGGTGATGATCTGCACGCCCAGCATCATCGACAGGATCGCGCCGAACGTCCACCAGTAGTTCAGGTTCCGCGGCGTCGGATAGGCAACGAAGGACGAGTGGACCAGGCCGATGATGGGGAGTCGCTGCTCGAGCCACTTCAAGGCGGGATGGCTCGGCTGATAGTTCGAAGGTCCACTCATGATGCGTTCCTGAAAGAATTATCTTGCACGATCGAGCTTGAGCTTGCGGACGTAACGTCCGCTCAGCCGATCTGGATCTTGGTGTCGGAAACGAACTGATAGGGCGGGACAGGCAGGTTGAGCGGCGCCGGTCCCTGGCGGACGCGCCCGGAGGCGTCGTATTGCGAGCCGTGGCAGGGGCAGAAGAAGCCGTCGTAATTGCCTTCATGGGCGATCGGGATGCAGCCGAGATGCGTGCAGATGCCGATCACGACGAGCCACTGCTCATGACCGTCCTTGGTGCGGGACTGGTCGGTCGCCGGATCGATCAGGCTCGAGACCGGAACCTTACGGACCTCCTCGACCTGCTTCTTGGTGCGGTGGGAGATGTAGATCGGCTTGCCGCGCCAGAACACCTTGATGTCCTGTCCTTCGGCGATCGGCGAAAGATCGACCTCGATCGGCGCACCGGCCGCGATGGTCGAGGCATCGGGATTCATCTGAGAGATGAAGGGCCACAGGGTGGCCACGCCACCGACCGCCGCGGCTGCGCCCGTGGCGACATAAAGAAAATCCCGGCGTGTCGGATGATCCGCAGTAGACGCTGTCACGATTCCAACCCTTTCTTCGTTGCAGCCGGTGGAACCGCCCCGCTCGACGTTGGAATGCACGTGATCGGGAGATGCCTGCCGGCGCCCGCGTCCCCCGCGGCGGCAGAAAACAGCTCATGCCACCGCCCCTGGTGGGGAACAAGCCGTCCAGAATCGTTCTATTGGCACCCTTGCGATACGAGCGCAAGCCCGCTATCGGCCCCGCAGCACGCCATGCACCAATTCCCGCTCACCAAGCGGATGTTCCGCCCAATTCTTAAGACCAATTCGCATGCAGATCGCGCTCTATCAGCCCGACATTCCGCAAAACACCGGAACGATTCTGCGCCTGTGCGCCTGCCTCGGGCTCGCGGCCCACATCATCGAGCCGGCCGGCTTCGCCGTCTCGGACCGGCAGTTTCGCCGCGCCGGCATGGACTATCTCGATCATCTCGCATGGCGGAGGCACGATTCCTGGAGCGCCTTCGAGGACTGGCGGGCCGCGCAGGGCCACCGGCTGCTGCTGTTCACCACCAAGGCGGCAACCTCCTACCTGGATTTCAGCTACAAGGCGGACGACATCCTGCTGCTTGGGCGCGAGAGCGCCGGCGTGCCCGACACGGTGGTGGAGATCGCCGACGCGCGGCTGCGCATTCCGCTGCGGCCCGGCCTGCGCTCGCTCAACGTCGCCATGGCCGCCGCGATGGCCGCGGGCGAAGCACTGCGCCAGGTTGGACATTTCGTCCAATTGCAATCTGAAGGAGCGTGAGCGTGAGCTACGCGGTGAAGGAAATATTCATGACCCTGCAGGGCGAAGGCGCCCAGGCGGGGCGCGCCGCCGTGTTCTGCCGCTTCGCCGGCTGCAACCTATGGAGCGGGCGCGAGGCCGATCGCGCAACCGCGACGTGCCGGTTCTGCGACACCGATTTCGTCGGTACCGACGGAACGTTCGGCGGGCGTTATGAGGATGCCGCTGCACTTGCCGCGGCCATCGCCGGGCAATGGACAGGCGGTGCGGCCGACCGCTATACGATCCTCACCGGCGGCGAGCCGCTGCTGCAGGTCGATGCGGACCTGATCGCGGCACTCCATGCGTTGGACTTCGCGGTCGGGATCGAGACCAACGGTACGCTCATTCCGCCGGACGGCATCGACTGGATCTGCGTCAGCCCGAAAGCCGGCGCAGAGCTGAAGCTGCAGCAGGGCCATGAGCTGAAGCTGGTCTATCCGCAGGACGGCGCCGAGCCGGAGCGGTTCGTCGACCTCGCCTTTCAGCGCTTCTCGCTGCAGCCGATGGACGGGCCGGAGGCGGCTGCGAACACGGCTCGCGCGATTCAATACTGCCAGCATCATCCGCAATGGCGGCTCAGCCTGCAGACGCACAAGATGATCGGCATCAGATAGAGGACTTCGACCCTTCCGATGTGGGAATTGACCAAATCGTTCACCTTCGAGGCCGCGCATGCGCTGGCGCATACGACGCTCGGGGAAGCCAGCCAGGAGATCCACGGCCATTCCTTCCGCGCCGAGGTCACGGTGCGCGGCACGCCGGACCCGACGACCGGCATGGTCGTCGATTTCGGCCTGCTGACACAGCGTTTGGGCGAGATCCAAGCCATGCTCGACCATAAGTTCTTGAACAAGATCGAGGCGATCGGGCTGCCGACGCTGGAGAACCTGTCACGCTTCATCTATGAGCGCGTCCGCTCCATCGGCCACGTCACCAAGGTCAGCGTCCACCGTGACAGCTGCCGCGAGACCTGCACCTATTTCGGTCCGCAGGCCTGATCACTTGTGGTAGGACTTCACCTGCAGCGATAACAGCGCTGTCACCAACAGCTGTCACCCTCTCTTGACAGCAGCGTGAACGACAATGTGCCAGGGGAAGGTTCATGACCACTGCCGCCATCGAGGATCGCAAGGCCCGCGCCCGCGCCTGGTTCGAGAGCCTGCGCGACCAGATTTGCGCCGCGTTCGAACAGCTCGAGGACGAGGCGCCGGCCGCGCTCCATCCGCGCCAGCCCGGCCGCTTCGTGCGCACGCCCTGGCAGCGCACCGACCATAGCGGCGCGCCGGGCGGCGGCGGCGTCATGGGCATGATGCACGGGCGGCTGTTCGAAAAGGTCGGCGTGCACTGCTCGACCGTGCATGGCGAGTTCGCCCCGGAATTCCGCAGCCAGATTCCCGGCGCGTCCGAGGACCCGCGGTTCTGGGCCTCGGGCATCTCCCTGATCGCGCATCTGTGGTCGCCGCACGTGCCGGCGGTGCACATGAACACCCGCTTCGTCGTCACGACCAAGGCCTGGTTCGGTGGCGGCGCCGACCTCACCCCGGTGCTGGACCGCCGCCGCAATCAAGAGGATCCGGACACGCTCGCCTTCCACGCGGCATTGCAGGGCGCCTGCGATGCGCACGCCACGGTGGCCCCGTATGACAAGTACAAGCGCTGGTGCGACGAATATTTCTATCTGCCCCATCGCAAGGAGCCGCGCGGCATCGGCGGCATCTTCTACGACCATCATGATTCCGGCGACTGGGAGGCCGATCTCGCCTTCACCCAGGATGTCGGCCGCGCCTTCCTGAAGGTCTATCCGGAGCTGGTCCGGCGCAATTTCGGCGCAGCATGGACCGAGGCGGACCGCGAGGAGCAGCTGATCCGACGCGGCCGCTACGTCGAATTCAACCTGCTCTATGACCGCGGCACCACCTTCGGGTTGAAGACCGGCGGCAACGTCGAGTCGATCCTGTCCTCGATGCCCCCCGAGGTGAAATGGCCGTGAAACTCTCGTTCTCTCGACGCGTAAATCCGATATGACCGCTCCCCTCCCCCGCGCCATGTTAATCGACATGGACGACACAATTCTCTCGGCCTATGGCCGGCCAGAGATCGCCTGGAATATCGTCGCCACCGAGTTCGCCGACGAACTCCTGCCGCACGCGCCACAGGCCGTGGCGGCGGCCATCGTCGGCTCGGCGCGCAGCTTCTGGTCGGTCGCCGGCGCCGAATGGCGGATGAAGCTGATCCAGGCGCGGCAGGAGGTCGTGAAGGGCGGCTTCGCTGCGCTGGCAAGCCACGGCCCGGCACTGCCGAACGAGCTTGCGATCCGCATCGCCGACCGCTTCACCGCCTATCGCGACGAGCAGATGTTCATCTTCCCCGGCGCTCATGAGGCGATCGATACGTTCAAGGCGCGCGGCGTCAGGCTCGCACTGGTGACGAATGGCGCCGCCGACCAGCAGCGCGCCAAGATCGAGCGCTTCGCGTTGGCGCACCGCTTCGACCACATCCAGATCGAGGGCGAGCACGGCTTCGGCAAGCCCGAGGAACGCGCTTATCTGCACGCGATGGAGCGGCTCGGCGTCGGTCCCGAGGACACCTGGATGATCGGCGACAATCTGGAATGGGAGATCGAGGCGCCGCAGCGGCTCGGCATCTATTCGATCTGGATCGACGTCCATGGCGACGGCCTGCCCGAAGGCACCCATGTGAAGCCCGACCGCATCATCCGCTCGCTGACAGAGCTCGTGCCGGCGCGGTGATCCGGCACGCCGCGCTCATCGCGGGCTTGGGCGTTTTGCAGCCTGGCGCTTGTGCTCGTCCATCAGCATCGCCACGAACGCCGTCACCTTCGGCGCACGGAAGCGCGCCGCCGGAAACACCGCATGGATGCCGCCGGACGGCAGCGTCCAGGACGGCAGGATGGGCACGAGGCGACCGGCCGCGAGATCGTCGCCGATCAGGAAATCGGGCAGCACCGCAAGGCCGCCGCCGGCCAGGGTCGCGGCGAGCACGGCCGGCGTCGTGTTGATGGTCAGCGTCTGGCTCATCTGAACGATTTCCCGCGTGGCACTCCCTTTCGTGAACTGCCATGTGAGCGGTTCCTTCAGCGCCGCATTCGCAATGAAGGGCAGCGCGGCCAGGTCGCGCGGATGCGCGACGCGCTTGATTGCGTTCGGAGCGGCCACTAGCAACTGGCGAAAGCTGCCGATCCGCCGGGTCTGCAGGGTGGAATCGTCGAGCCATCCGACGCGGATCGAGAAATCGATCTGGCTCGCGACGAGGTCGATCTTGCTGTCGGACAGGATCAGCTCGACCCGGCAGGCCGGATAGGCCCGCGAGAATGCCGTCACGATCGGCGCGAGCGTGCAGGTGCCGTAGTCGTTCGGCGCGGCGATCCGCAGCAGGCCCATCGGCGCGGCGTTGGTCTGCGCCAGTTCGGCCATCGCGCTCTCCGCCTCGCGCAGGATCGCGGCGCATCGGGCATGCAGCAGACGGCCGGCCTCGGTCGGCTCGACCCGGCGCGTGGTCCGCACCAGCAGGTCGGTTCTGAGCTCGCGCTCGAGCTGGGCGACCTGCTGGCTGACCACGGCCTTGCTGATCCCAAGCCGGCCGGCCGCGCGGGTGAAGGACGCGGCATCGACCACGGCCGCGAAATAGACGAGGCGGTTGAGATTGATCGGCTCCATGTTGCCCCGATGTGATTGTCAGCCTTTAGCATACAGTCTGTCCGATTATGCTGCCTTTCTCAACAAAGCAGATCGGGCTATGTGAGCGCCATGGCGATCCGAGACAGGGTTCTGGAGATGCGACTGACCTATCTGTTCGACCCGCTTTGCGGCTGGTGCTACGGGGCCGGCCCGGTGCTCGATAAGCTCGCCGCCCGCGATACGGTTGCGCTTGAGCTGCTGCCCACCGGCCTGTTCGCGGGCCGGGGCGCCGGCCGGATGGATACGCAATTTGCCGAATATGCCTGGAGCAACGATCAGCGCATCGCCAAGCTGACCGGGCAGCGCTTTACCGACGCCTACCGCACCCGCATTCTCGGCGCCGGCGGCGCGTTCGACTCGACCGCCGCGTCCCTCGGCCTGACGGCGGTCCACGTCACCGAGCCCGCCCGGGAGCTCACGGCGCTGAAGGAGCTGCAGCTCGCGCGCTATGTGCAGGGCCAGGACATCGTGAGCGCCGCGGGCGTCAGCGAGCTCCTTCGATCGCTCGGCTTCGCAGAGGCCGCCGAACGCATGCTGGCGCGCGACCCGTTGCTCCTCGAAGCCTATGGCCGCCGCATCCAGACCGCGCAGGCCCTGATGCGGCGCCACGGCTTCTCAGGCGTACCGGCCCTGCTGGCCGGGGACGGCACGGATCAGAAGCCCCTGCCCGGCAACGTCTTGTACCAGCCGATCGACGGCCTGCTCGCGCAGCTCGGAGCGGCCTGAGCCAACCAGCCCACGCCCGGCACAAATCACCCGGCCGTCGTCCACGGCCGGAGCGCGGTCTGCCGCCTGGCTTCATCCTTTCACAACACCAAGGAGACTGAGATGCCGACACGGAGACAGATCATGACGACAGCCCTTGCAGGGACCGCCGCAACCATTCTCGACGCGTCCGTGACGGGCCATGCCGCCGACAGCAAGCTGAGCTGGACGCATTTTCCGGCCGCCCCGAACGGCTTCTTCCGCGCGCCCGTGCTGCTGTCGGGCCCGACCGAAGCGCTGCTGATCGATGGCGGCTTCAGCTATCCGGATGGCCGCGCGGTGGCGGCCGCGATCAAGACGAGCGGCAAGAGGCTGACCGCGATCTATGTCAGCCAGTCGGATCCTGACTACTACTTCAGCCTCAAGCCGATCCGCGAGGCTTTTCCCAGCGCGAAGGTGATCGCCGCCACGGCGACCGTCGAGGCGATCAAGGGCAACGTCGAGAAGAAGCTCGCCGTCTGGGGTCCGCAGCTAAAGGAGAACGGCCCGCAGACGATGGCCGACATCGTTCTGCCCGAGCCGTTCGATGGCCCGTCGCTGTCGGTCGATGGCGAGACGATCGAGATCGTCGCTGCCGAGGGGCTCGCCAACCGGCGTTATCTCTGGGTGCCCTCGCTCAAGGCCGTGTTCGGCGGCGTCATGATCTTCTCGGGCGTCCATGTCTGGACCGCCGACACCCCGAGCAAGGAGCAGCGCGCCGCCTGGATCGCGACCCTCGACACAATCGCCGCGCGCGCTCCGGCCATTGTGGTCGCCGGCCATGCCGTCGCGGACGCCACAACGGACCTGTCCGGCGTTCGGCACACCAAGGCCTATCTCATCGCGTTCGAGGACGAACTCGCCAAGGCCAAGGACGCCGCGGCGCTGAAGGCCGCGATGGAGGCGAAATTCCCGGGCCTCGGCATGGGCGTCGCCCTCGACATCGGCGCCAAGGTGGCGAAGGGCGAGATGAAGTGGGGCTGACTCGGACGGCGCGATCATCGTAGCAAGCACGACAAGGCTGCACCTGGCCCGGGGCATCCGCCCCGCGCCTTAGGACTGTCGTATCAGGCGCTCTGCGTATGGCTTTGGTCTGTTTTCACGTCGTCATAGCCGGGCTTGTCCCGCCTTCGCCGCGCCGGAGCGGCTTCGGCCGCGCAGGCGGGACAAGCCCGGGCATGATGGAGGAACTCATTAGCAGACGACCGTGCCGCGATTGCCCATCTCTTCAGAATCGATCACCGATCCCCGTGCCCGGCTGCATCGTTAGTACGAAATTCACTCTGCAGCGACACGCGACCTTAACCAGCCGCGCCATTGGTACCGCCCCCCGGTGCTCTACGGAGCCGCCGTAACCCAATCGCAATCCGCCCCCGGGTGTAGTTGCTGCGGGGCTTGGAGGGGAAAGGCGCCAGTCCGTGCGCGCCGCTTCGACCGATCGCAAGCCATTGGTGCAGCGTCGGTGTCATGGCTCTCAATCTGCCGCAGATCTCCCTGAGCGTGTCGATCAGGAACTCGCTCCTGACCTCGGTCTTCCTGCTGCTGGCCATTCTGGCCGGCGTGTCCGTGCTGGCGACGATGCGGCTGTCGGCGCTGCAGGACGCGGTCGAGAGCATCAACCGCGACCGGCTGCCGGAGATCCGCGCCCTCGCCGATCTCAACGTCGATGTCGCCCACACCCACCTCGTCGCGATCCGCGCCGCATTGTCCACGGCGGCCGAGCCGCGTGCCGCGGCCGAGCAGGAGCTCCGCCGCCGCACCACCGAGGTCGATGCGAAGATCGCGCGCTTCAAGGAGAGCATCGGCGACGACGCGCCGATGAGGATGGCGTTCGACCAGTTCGTCAACAAATGGGACATGTATCAGAAGCAGCAGGCGGTCATGCTGGAGCCGGAGGTCGGCGCCAACCGCGACCGTCTGGAGCGTGTCGTCAACATCGAGACGCCCCCGCTCTTCCAGGCCGTGGTCGATGCGGTCGAGCACGGCATCAGGCTCGCCGATCACCGCGCGGACAGCGCGATCAACAGCGCAACGCTGGACGCGCAGATCTTTCGCTGTGTGCTGTGGTCGGTCAACGGCGTCAGTATCATGATCGGGCTTGCCACGCTGCTCTTCGTGATTCACGACGTCTCGATGCCGATCTTCCGGATCACGCGCAGCATGGAGGCGATCGCCAAGGGCGAGCTGCAGACCGAGATCCCCTATGCCGATCACACCAACGAGCTCGGCCTGATGGCGCGGGCGCTGGCGGTGTTCCGCGCGAGTCTGGTCGAGAACGAACGGCTCAACGCAGCGACACGGACCTTGTCGGAGCTCAGCGAATGGCTGCAATCGGCAAAGTCCGAGCCGGAGCTGTACCAGATGATCTCGACAGTGCTGGGTGGCCTGATGCCGGAATGCACCGGCGCGCTCTACATCTATGCCGACAGCCGCGACGTGCTCGAGATCGCCGCCGAATGGAACGGCAGCTCGACGACGCGCGCGCTGCATCCGGACGATTGCTGGAGCCTGCGCCGCGGCCACGTCTACATCCACGGCACCAGCGAGGTCGAATTCCGCTGCGACCACGTGCATGACGGCGTCAACGAGAACTATTGCTGCATCCCGATCCTGGCCCATGGCGAGACCGTCGGCCTGCTGCATGTCGAATACAACTCCACGGGCCAGGAGACCGAGGCCGAGGCCAAGGCGCGTTTTGCCGATCGCGCAAGGCTGGGGCTCGCCTGCGCCGAGCATCTGTCGATCGCCATCGCCAACGTGAAGCTGCGCGAGGGCCTGCGCGATCAGTCGCTGCGCGATGCGCTGACCGGGCTGAACAACCGCCGCTACCTGATCGAGACCGCTCGCCGCGAATTGCTGCGCGCCGCGCGCAGCCGCACGCCGGTCAGCGTCGTGACACTCGACATCGATCACTTCAAGTCGTTCAACGACAATCACGGCCACGAGGCCGGCGACACCGTGCTGCGCCACATCGGCGAGATCCTCAAGGCGACGTTCGCCGACGGCGAGGTGCCGTGCCGCCTCGGCGGCGAGGAGTTCGTGGTGCTGCTGCCGAACTGCACCATCGAGGAAGCCGCGCTGCGCGCCGAGGAGCTGCGCGCCCGCGTCGAGGCGCTCAACATCAGCTATGGTGACGGCATGCTGCCGCGGGTGACGATCTCGGTCGGCGTCGCCGCCTATCCCGAGGCCGGCATCGATCTGCCGGAGATCCTGCGCGTCGCCGACGGCGCGCTGTACCGTGCCAAGCAGAGGGGCCGCAACCGGGTCGAGCTCGCCTCGGGCGGCATGGTCCCGCCGATCGACGAGATGACCAGCCGGGCCGTCGCGACGCTCGACGCCATCGTCGCGCGCGCCGAGACCAGGCCGATCGCGCCCGCCGATCCGGAGAGCGGCGCCCGCGTGGCGTGACCATCATCAGACCGGCGGACAGGCCTCAGCGGCGATGGCGAAGCGCATCGACGACCAGATCGAACGCGGCCGAGGTTTGGCGGCTGATCGGGTAATAGAGATGGTAGCCGGTCCAGGGCACGCACCAATCCTCGATCAGGCGTCGCAGTCGGCCGCCGGCAACATCCGCCAGCACCATGTCTTCCGGAACGTAAGCCAGGCCGAAACCGGCGAGTGCCGCCTCATAGAACTCGAAAATGCTGTTGAAGGCGAGTTGCCCCTCCACCCGCACCTTCAGCTCCTTGCCCCGCTTCTCGAACTCCCAGGCGTAAAGACCGCCATGGGTCGACAGCCGCAGATTGATGCAGCGGTGACCAACGAGATCATCGGGCCGTTCCGGCGGAGAGCGGCCATCCAGATAGGACGGCGCGCCGACCACAGCAAAGCGGATGTCGGGGCTGATGCGCACCGCAATCATGTCCTTGGCAACCTGCTCGCCGAGGCGCACGCCGGCATCGAAACCCTCCTCGACGATGTCGACGAGCTTGTTGTCCGAAACCAACTCCACATTGATGTCCGGATAGGCCGCGAGCAGCCGCTTGAGCTTCGGCCACAGGATGGCGCGGACGGCGTGATCGCCGGCGCTGATCCGGATGGTGCCGGCCGGCCGGTCCTGGAAGTCCCTGAGGCTCGCAAGCTCGGCTTCGATGTCGTCGAGCCGCGGCGCCACGGTGCGCAGCAGGCGTTCGCCCGCCTCGGTCGGGTTGACACCGCGGGTGTTGCGCGTCAGCAGCCGCACGCCGAGCCGGCTCTCGAGCTCGCGGATGGTATGGCTGAGGGCGGATTGCGAGACGCCGAGCTTGGCGGCGGCCTTGGTGAAGGAGCGCTCGCGGCCGACGGCCTTGAAGGCCTTGAGGTGATCGAGATAGCCGCGCTGCATGAATGGACTCCGCTCAGACGAGCTTGCACCGATCGAGCAAACGCCAAGTGAAAAAACCGGCGCTGCCTGCGCAACCTCTCCCCGCCCTTCGCGGGGAGAGGTCGGATTGCGCAGCAATCCGGGTGAGGGGCATGGCACATACGACGTGACAGTCGCAGCTCCATCGGAGTCATGCGTCGGCGGCCCCAGATGCACCACCCGTGTGGCTGCCCACCCCGCCCCTCTCAGCGCGAGCGAAGCTCGTCGCGCCCCGTAAGAACGGGGAGAGGGAGCGCACCGGCTACGCAGCTCCAGCGTTGCCTTACGTGCGCCCGGCGGCCTCCTCGAACTTCACCTTGGACAGCGGCAGGCTGCGGATGCGCTGCCCGGTCAGGGCCGCCACCGCATTGGCCACGGCCGGCGGCACGCCCGGCAAACCAGGCTCGCCGATGCCGCCCATCGGCGCGCCGCTCTCGACGATGCGGACGTGCACGCGCGGCATCCGGTCCGGCGGCAGGATCGGATAGGCGTCGAAATTCCGCGCCTGCGGCGCGCCCTCAACGAACACGATCTCCTCCAGCAGCGCCGAGGACAGGCCGAGCGCGACCGCCGAGTTCACCTGCGACTCGATGACGGCCGGATTGACGATGCGGCCGGGATCGATCGCGACCCAGACGTCGTGCACGTGCACCGCGCCGTCCTTCAGCGACACCTCGGCGATGGTCGCGACCTCGCTGCCGAACGGCGAGGCCATCGCCACGCCGCGCGCCCGCTTGCTGCCGTCGGCGGCGGTGAACGGGCCGCGCTTCCAGCCGCCGGAGAGCTCGCCCACGGCTTCGAGCAGCGTCTTGTGGCGCGGCTTGTCAGCGAGCAGGCGCAGCCGCAACTGATACGGATCCTGCCGCCCGGCATCGGCGAGCTCGTCGAAGAACGTCTCGTAGAAGAAGTCGTTCATCGAATGCCCGACCGAGCGCCAGAAGCCGAGCACGTTGGGATCTTCGACCAGCACATGGGCGACGCGCCGGTGCGGGATCGCGTAGGGCTTCTCGGCAATGCCTTCGACAGCTGAGGAATCCGCCGTATCCGGCTTGCGGCCGAACCAGCGCGCCAGCGGGCCGTCGCCGACGGCCTCGGCCTCGATCGCGACGGGAATGCCGTCCTTGTCGAGGCCACCCTTGAAGCGCGCGAAGCCGAGCGGGCGCATGGCATCGCGCGAAAACTCCTCCTCGCGGCTCCAGATCACTTTCACCGGACGGCCGACGGCCTTGGCGAGCTGGATCACCTGCGGGAACGGATTGGCCGGCGGATAGACGAAGTGACGGCCGAAGAAGCCGCCGAGCGGCGGCGAGTGCAGCTTGACCTTGTCGGGCGTGATGCCGGCGACTTTCGCCGCGGCAGCCTGGAACATCTCCGGCGCCTGGTTGGGCAGCCACAGATCGAGCGTGCCGTCGGCATTCCAGCGCGCGATCGCCGAGGGCGGCTCGAGCTGGCCATGCACCAGATAAGGCGCGTCGTAGCTCGCAGTGATGACGCGCCCGGCTCCCGCAAGGCCAGCCGTGACGTCGCCGACCTTCTCCGCATCGAAGCCCGGCCCCGGCGTGGCCGCGAGCTGCGCCTTGCGGCCTTCCGACGAAAAGTTCGCGGGCACCACGCCCTGCGCGCCGGCCGCGGGCTCCGTCCACGTCACTTTCAGCGTCTCGACCGCGCGCCGCGCGTACCACCAGCGCTCGGCGACGACGGCGACCGCTCCGGGCAGGCGATGGATCGAATGCACGCCCTGCATCGCCTTCACCTCGGCCTCATTGGCGAAGGCGCCAGGCTCGAGGCCGCGGCGGGGCGCGTGCTGGACCGCGGCCTGCAGCATGCCGTCGACCTTGAGGTCGATGCCATAGGTCACCTTGCCGGTGGACTTGTCGCGCGCGTCGAGCCGCGCGAACGGCTTGCCGATCCAGCGGAAGTCCTTTTCGGCCCGCAGCGCGACCGTCTCCGGCACCGGCAGCGCCGCAGCGTCGGCGGCGAGCTCACCATAGGCGAGCGTCCGGTTCGAGACAGCGTGGCGCACGCGGCCCGGCTCGGTGGTCAGAGTATCAAGCGGCACGCGCCACCGCGTGGCGGCAGCCTGCAGCAGCATCTGGCGCGCGGAGGCGCCGACGCGGCGCATCGTTGCGTAGCTCGAGCGTACGGAGAAGCTGCCGCCGGTGAAGCGGGCGCCGCCCACGACCAGATAGTCCGCGCCCGGCGGCGCGCATTCCACCGTAAAAACCGCCGGATCGGCATCGAGCTCCTCGCCGACGATCTGAGCCATCGCGGTCGAAATGCCCTGCCCGCCTTCGATGAACGGGCTGCGCAGCAGGATCGTGCTGTCGGCACGGATCTCCAGGAACGCCGCGACGTTCGGCGCCTTGGCCGCTGGCGCCGCGCCCTGCGCGACGGCCTTGGTGCCGGGCAGATCGAAGCCGAGCACCAGCGCGCCGGCGGCGGCACCGAGGAAGCCGCGGCGCGAGAGATTGACCGGGCGACCGGCGGACGTGGTGGAGGAGTGATCGCGAATGATCTTGTTCACGTGCGCTTGCCCTCAGCCCTGCGCGACCTGCCGCACGGCGGCGGCGATCGCATTGTAGGTGCCGCAGCGGCACAGATTGACCATGGCGGCGGCGATGTCCTGCTCGCTCGGCTTCGGCGTCTGCTTGATCAGCGCGGTGGCGGCCATCACCTGACCGGACTGGCAATAGCCGCATTGCGGCACCTGGTTTGCGACCCAGGCATCAACGACACTGCGGCCGACCGCGTCGTCGCTGATCGCCTCGATCGTGGTGACTTGCTGCCCGGCGACGCTGCCGACCGGCGTGACGCAGGAGCGTGTCGCCTGGCCGTCGATCAGCACCGTACAGGCGCCGCATTGCGCGATGCCGCAGCCGTATTTCGTGCCGGTCATGCCCAACTCGTCGCGGATCACCCACAACAGCGGCGTGTCGTCGGCCATCGTCACCTGATGGCGCTTGCCGTTGATGTTCACTTCCATTGCATCGCTCCTCGGGATCGTCCGGGCAGCACGCAACCACAGCCGCGCGGACGGACTTCAAATGAGGCGCAACATCTATCGCCTGCGTCCGCCTCGCATTAGCCGTCCGGCTTCGCATGCACCTATGAGCCAGTTCGATTAATCGAGACGAAATACCGCAGCTATTTATGATGGTGTCAGGCGCGATGGCGCAGCGCCTCGACCAGCAGCGCGAAGGCCGCCGACTGCTGGCGGCGGCTTGGGTAATAGAGATGATAGCCTGAATAAGGCAGACACCAATCCTCGAGCACCCGCTTGAGGCGGCCTTTGGCGATGTGCGGCTGCGCCCAGCCTTCAGGCACATAAGCCAGGCCAAGGCCTGCGAGCGCCGCCTTCATGATCTGCGAGGTCGCATTATAGGTCAGCTGCCCCTCGACGCGCACCCGCAGGTCGCGGCCGCCCTTCTCGAACTCCCAGGCATGCAGGCCGCCATGCGTGGGCAGACGAAGCGTCAGACAATTGTGGCCGATCAGGTTCTGGGGCTTCTTCGGAATCGGGCGCGCCTTGAAGTAGGACGGTGCGCCGACCACGGCGATGCGCATATCCGGCGCGATCCGCACCGCCACCATGTCCTTCTCGACCTGCTCGCCGCTGCGGACGCCGGCATCGAAGCCCTTGGCCACGATGTCGGTGAGGCCGTAGTCGACAACGATTTCGACCTTGATATCTGGATAGGCCGGCAACAGCTTCGCGAGCTTCGGCAGCAGGATCGCTTCGGCAGCATATTCGGTGGCCGTGATGCGGATGGTGCCGGCCGGCTTGTCGCGCAATTCGCGGATTGCCGCGAGCTCCGCCTCGATCTCCTCCAGGCGAGGGCCTGCGATGGTGAGAAGACGCAGCCCTGCCGCGGTCGGCGCCACGCTGCGCGTGGTGCGCGTCAACAGCCGCACGCCGAGCCGCGCCTCGAGCTCGCGGATCGTATAGCTCAGCGCCGATTGCGAGACGCCGAGCTTGGCCGCCGCGTTGGTGAAACTGCGCTCGCGCGCGACCGCCACGAAGGCCAGGAGATCGTCCAGTCTGCCGCCCTGCATTCATCAATCCTGCTTATAAGTGCATACCGATTATAGCGGCTAGTGCCGGTCGAGGCGCGCGCTAAATGAGCCATGGCGGCAAGCCCCCTGTGAGGAGACCAAGCCATGCGCGGCGCTGTTCTGTATGGTCCACGTGACCTGCGTTTCGAGGACCGCGAAACGCCGGATATCATCGAGCCGAAGGATGCGGTCATCCGCATCGCCGCCACCTGCTTCTGCGGCTCGGATCTGTGGCCCTATCGCGGCCTGCAGGCGCTCAACGGGCCGACGCCGATGGGCCACGAATATTGCGGCGTGGTCGAGGAGGTCGGCAGTGCCGTGCGCAGGATCAAGCCCGGCCAGTTCGTCGTCGGCTCGTTCGCGACGTCGGACAATACCTGTCCGCACTGCAATTTCGGCTATCAATCGTCCTGCGTGAAGCGCGAGTTCATCAGCCGCGCCCAGGCGCCGATCCTGCGGGTGCCGCAGGCCGACGGCACGCTGGTGCCGACGCCCGGCGTCCCCTCGCCCGAGCACCTGGCGAGCATCCTGACCACCTCCGACGTGCTCGGCACCGGCTGGTTCGCGGCCGATGCCGCCAGTGTGAAGCGAGGAGCGACGGTCGCCGTGGTCGGCGACGGCGCGGTCGGCCTGCTCGGCATCCTCTCGGCCAAGCAGATGGGCGCCGAGCACATCATCGCGATGAGCCGGCATGAGAGCCGGCAGAAGCTCGCTGTGGAATTCGGGGCGACCGCCATCGTCACCGCGCGCGGCGACGAGGGCGTGGCTGAAATCATGGACATGACCGATGGCATCGGCGCCGACTCGGTGCTGGAATGCGTCGGCACGCAGCAATCGATGCTGCAGGCGATCCACGCCGCGCGTCCCGGCGGCCATGTCAGCTATGTCGGCGTCCCGCACGGTGTCGAGCTGAACGGCGAGGAGCTGTTCTTCGCACATGTCCACCTGCATGGCGGTCCGGCCCCGGTGCGCAAATATCTGCCGAAACTGATCGACCTGGTGATGAGCGGCGCGATCAACCCCGGCAAGGTGTTCGATCTCACGCTGCCGCTCGAAAAGGTTGCGGACGCCTATCGCGCCATGGATGAGCGCCGCACGATCAAGGTGCTGCTGCAGCCCTGACATGATCCGGGCGCTCACGACCACATTGCTCGCTGCCAGCCTCGCGCTGGCGCTCACGCACCGCGCCGCGGCAGAGGCGGCGACAAACCACCGCGCCCGACAGGACAAACCATGACGCTTCGCCTGACCATCAACGGCAAGACGGTCTCGGCCACGCTGGTCGACAGCCCGACGGCGCGGAACCTTCTCGCGCTGCTGCCGCTGTCCTTCACCATGAACGACCTGTTCGGCCGCGAGAAGTTCGCCCGCCTGCCCCGCACCCTCGCCGAGGGCGGTGCGCGGCGCAGCGACTACGCCATCGGCGACTTGATCTACTGGTCGCCGGGACCGGACATCGCGATCTATTATCGCCACGACGGGAAACCAATTCCGTCGCCGGGCATCATCGTTCTCGGCAGGATCGACGGCAGCGTGGCGGCGCTCGACGTCCCCGGATCCGTCGAGGTGACGATCGCTGCGGAGTAGGCATTGCCAGCGCCATCGCCGCACCCATCTCCGCCAAGGGCGCAACCGCGCCCGCGGCCCAGCAGGAGTGAGATCATGGACATCGACATCAAGCGCGCCGGTTCGCGGCCCTCCGGCAAAGGTCCGGCCGAGTGGTTCACCGGCGCGGTCCGCATCGACCCGCTGTTTCAGGCCCAGGACCCGGCCCGCGCCAATGGCGCCCACGTCACCTTCGAGCCCGGCGCCCGCACCGCCTGGCACACCCATCCGCTCGGGCAGACGCTGATCATCACCTCCGGGCTCGGCTGGCTGCAGCGCGAGGGCGGCGCGATCGAGGAGGTTCGTCCCGGCGATGTCGTCTGGTTTCCGCCGGGGCTCAAGCACTGGCATGGCGCGACGGCGACCACCGCGATGAGCCACATCGCGATCCAGGAGTCGCTGAATGGCAGTCCGGTCACCTGGATGGAGCATGTGAGCGACGCGCAATACCGACGGTGATCGGCGATCTCCGGCCCCGTCTGCGCCGCTTGGCGGACTGTCACTCCGGCTTGTAGCTGTCGAGCGCCGCGCGCAACGCCGTCACGCCGATCAGCAGCTGGCGCGCCTGCGCTGCGGTCAATCCGGAGGCGGCCTGGATGCAGGCCGGGACGGTCGCGGCCTTGGCGCGCAACGCCGCGCCTGCCGGCGTCAGGCTGATCCGCACCTGGCGCTCGTCCGAGGGATCACGTCGCCGCGCGATGTAGCCGAGCGCCTCGAGGCGCTTCAGCAAGGGCGTCAGCGTGTTCGATTCCAGGAACAGCCGCGAGCCGAGCTCACCCACGGTCTGGTCGTCCCGCTCCCACAGCAGCACCATCACCAGATATTGCGGGTAGGTCACGTTGAGATCGTCGAGCAGTTGCTTGTAGACGCGGTTGAAGGCGTGACCTGCGGCATAGATGCCGAAGCACAGCAGCTCGTCGAGCTTCACCTCCGGGCTGTCCGGGCGCTCCATCGTCTTGCCAGCCATCGTGCCTCGCGACCTTGGTCTCCCCGTCTCGATTTATATCGTACACGATCTAATCGCAAGCGCTTGACATCAAGCCCTCATTCACCCATGAATATCGTGCACGATTTAATCGTGAACGATATTTAGGAGTACGGCCATGAGCTTCAAGGAATCCGATCAAGCATCGCTATCCCGGCGGGGGGCACTGGCAGCCGGCGCGGCGCTGGCGACGGCACCGCTGCTGGCATCGACCCCGGCAACGGCGAAGTCTTCGGCCGACCGCGGCGCGCAGCGCGCCAGCACGCCTTCCTTCATCACCACCAAGGACGGCACCAGGATCGCCTACAAGGATTGGGGCAAGGGCCAGCCGATTCTGTTTTCGCATGGCTGGCCGCTCGCCGGCGACGCCTGGGACGCCCAGATGCTGTTCTTCGGCCAGAAGGGTTTTCGCGTCATCGCCCACGACCGGCGCGGCCACGGCAACTCCGATCAACCGTGGGACGGCAACACCATGGATCAGTATGCGGATGATCTCGCCGAGCTGATCGAGAAGCTCGATCTGACCAACCTCGTGCTGGTCGGTCATTCGACCGGCGGCGGCGAGGTCGCGCACTATATCGGCCGTCACGGCTCCAAGCGCGTCGCCAAGGTCGTCCTCGTCGGTGCCGTGCCGCCGCTGATGCTCAAGACCGAGGCCAATCCCGAAGGCACGCCGCTCCAGGTGTTCGACGACATCCGCAAGGGCACCGCGACCAACCGCGCGCAGTTCTTCAAAGATCTGACGATCCCGTTCTACGGCTTCAACCGGCCGGGCGCCAAGGTCAGCGAGGGGCTGCGCGAACAGTTCTGGCGGCTGGGCATGCAGGGCGGCATCAAGGGCGAATACGACTGCATCCACGAGTTCTCGGAAGTCGACTACACAGCCGACCTCAAGAAGATCGACAAGCCGACGCTCGTCATTCACGGCGACGACGATCAGATCGTGCCGATCGCGGCCTCCGCGGCGAAGACTGCGAAGATCGTCAAGGACGCACAGCTCAAGATCTACAAGGGCGGCGCCCACGGCCTCGCCCAGGTCGATCCTGACACGTTCAACGCGGATCTGCTCGCTTTCATCCGAAGCTGAGCACAATCGTCCGGGCCAACTCGGTCGGCCCGGACGACGGGACGGCTATGCTGCGGGAAGCAGGTGCCGCAGCGCCGATGCGATCATCGCGACGCCGCCGGTGATGACGGCGGCGTCGAGGATCGCGGCATGGATGTGCACCGGCATGCGCGCGACGAAGGCCTTGGCGAGAAAGGCACCGGGCACCGCGATCGCGCCGATCAGAAGCGCGAACGCCAGCACCTGCGCGGTGACGACGCCGGCAAGGCCGAACACCGAGATCTTGATGACGCCGGTCGCCACCGAAATCATCGCGTCGGTGGCGATGACCGCGGCGCCCTCGAGGCCGGCCGCCATCAACAGCGACAGCAGGATCACGCCGGAGCCGGACGTGCCGCCGACGAGAACCCCATATCCGACAGCGCCGGCAGCCAGCCCGCCATTGCCGATCCTGACCTCACGCTTGCGCAGAATTCGGCGCAGCGGAACGCTCATGATCAGCATCGTGCCGATCACGAAGGCCGCGCCGGCATTGGTCAGGCGGGTATAGCCGTAGGCGCCGAGCGCCGTGGTGACCGCGGCCGCGGCGATGACGATGCCGGCGCGCGTGCGGTCGGCATGGCTGATATAGGCGACGACGCGGCTGAGATTGGTGAGGATCGCGGAGATCGCGATGATCGGCACGACCGGCTCGGCGCCCACCATCGGCACCAGCACCAGCGGCATCAGGGCGCCCGTGCCGTAGCCGGCGAGACCGCCGATGATCGAAGCGAATAAAGCGACGGAAGCAACGAGCAGGAGCTGCAGCAGCGAGATATCGGCAAAGCCTGCGAGAAAATTCATGCACGTCCGTCGCGGTTGACACGCGCCGCCGCCTGACCGGCGGTCGCGATCAGCGATGCCTCCTCGCCCGGACAATCCGCCGTACGCCAAGCATCCTCTGCGAGAGCCAGTTCATGACCGAGAAGCGCTGCCGCCGCAACCCCGCGCGCGATCAAATCGACGCTTCCCGACGGCAATGCCGCCGAGTCGTGCACCACGGCAACGACGCGCGAGCGAAGGACGCCCCCGCGACATGCACCCCGATCCGCTTCAGACCTCGATGAAGTCCTGCATCGTGTGCTCGCCCGACCAGATCTTGTCCGGATCATAGATCCGTTCGCGCCGCTTCGATCGGAAATCAATCCCGCGAACGACCTCACCCGTCCCCTTGGGCGAGCGCGGGCCGTCGCTCGCAACGCCGACACTTCCAAAACGAGGTCTGCGGATGATTTCGGATTTGCTCATGGATCCTCTCTGGCGGGAGAATTTGTAATGTTATAACATAACCAACGTCAAGCGAAAGCCGCGCCGTCCCCCGGGCGAGCAACGGCGGGACCGAACCCGGCCCTCCGGCCAGCGAGCGGTCGGCACCGGATCGCGATGACAGCAGCGGGGGCTCGCTTGCGATGGCCCCGTCACGACCGGACGGCTCGCTTGCGACGCAGACTTCAACGACCTCAGACGCCAACGACCCCAGACGCCAACGACCCCAGACGCCGAAGAGACGAACATGACCGCCGCCCTCAAACAGAC
The DNA here is from genome assembly GCF_054056435.1 of Bradyrhizobium sp. USDA 4369. Taxonomy (NCBI): domain Bacteria; kingdom Pseudomonadati; phylum Pseudomonadota; class Alphaproteobacteria; order Hyphomicrobiales; family Nitrobacteraceae; genus Bradyrhizobium; species Bradyrhizobium sp. USDA 4369. Next base: position 264,293 of record NZ_JBSRYH010000001.1, read on the forward strand.
TCCCGTCACCGTCCTCACCGGATATCTCGGTGCGGGAAAGACAACCTTGCTGAACCGCATCCTGACCGAGACGCATGGCAGGCGCTACGCCGTCATCGTCAACGAGTTCGGCGAAATCGGCATCGACAATGATCTGGTCGTGAACGCGGAGGAAGAGATCTTCGAGATGAACAACGGCTGCATCTGCTGCACCGTGCGCGGCGATCTCATCAGGATCCTGCAGGGGTTGATGAAACGGCGCGGCAAGTTCGACGGCATCATCGTCGAAACCACCGGGCTCGCCGACCCGGCCCCCGTGGCGCAGACATTCCTCGTCGACGAGGACGTCCGCCGCGACACCAGGCTCGATGCCATCGTCACCGTGATCGACGCGAGGCACCTGCTCGGAGACATCGACCGCGCGCATGAGGCGCAGGAGCAGATCGCATTCGCCGACGTGGTGCTGCTCAACAAGACCGATCTCGCCTCGGAGGCGGAGCTCGATACGATCCAGGCCCGCATCCGCTCGATCAATCCCTACGCGACCCTGCATCGCACCCAGCGCTGCGCGCTCGATCTCGCGCAGATCCTCGATCGCCGCGCGTTCGACCTCGACAGGATCCTCGCTTTCGAGCCGAACTTCCTCGCCGAGGAGCACGACCATGAGCACGATTCCCACGTCAAAAGCCTGTCCTTGATGACGGACATCCCGCTCGTACCGGAGAAATTCTTTCCGTGGATCCAGCAGACGGTGCAGTTGTTCGGAACGGATATCCTGCGTCTGAAGGGCATCCTCGATTTCCGCGACGATCCCGATCGCTTTGTCGTGCAGGGCATTCACATGCTGCTCGAAGGCGATCATCAACGCCCCTGGAAGGACGGCGAGCCGAGAAGCAGCCGGCTGGTGTTCATCGGCCGCGATCTGCCCGAGGATATTCTGCGCGACGGCTTCAGCCGCTGTCAGAGCCGGGAGCCGTGACGCCGCTGCTGTGCAGCAACAAACCCCGGTGCCCGACCTTCAGTTGCGCCCGTCGCGGTTGACGCGCGCCGCGGCCTGATCGGCGATCGCATTCAGGGAGGCGTCGTCGAGCGGGAAGTCGGCCGCGAGCCAGGCATCCTCCGCAAGCGTCAGCACATGGCCAAGCAGCGGCCCTTCCGCGACGCCGCGCGCGATGAAATCGGCCGCCTTCAGTGGCAGCTTCGGCGGCGTGAAGCGCTGCGGCAACAGCGCCAGCTCGCGCCAGCGTTGCGCATCGAGATCACGCCCGGCGCGAGCCCAGCCCAGCATCAGACGGTCGCGATAGACGGTCTCACCGAGACGATACAGAAGGCGCCGCGCGCGCGCCTCGTCGGCGGTCGCAAGCCGCCACCAGCGGTGACCCATGCCGTCGAGCGCTTTGGTCTCGGCATTGGAGAGCTTCAACCGCGCGCCGAGGCGGCGCGCATCCTCGGTGACGGCGACGGCGAGGGCCGCAAGGCGCCGAACCGCGCTCGGCGGCAGCGCCAGCGTGCGTTCGATCTCGATCATCGCCGCGAACGGGCCCAGATAAGCGACGCCGCCGAGAATCGCGGTCAGCAGTCCGCCATCGGTCATCGCAGTGACCGCGCCGACCGCGCCCTCGGTGACGAGCAGCTTCAGCATCTCCATGCGCACGCGCTCGGCCGACAAGGTGGCGAGCCCGGCCCGGCCGGCGATGCAGGCGAGATAGCCGTCACGGTCGGGCACGCCATGGCCGAACGCCGAATGGATGCGGAAGAAGCGCAGGATACGCAAATAATCCTCTGCGATGCGCTGTGCCGGATCGCCGATGAATCGCACGCGCCGCACCGCGATGTCGGCGAGCCCGCCGACATGATCGTGCACGACGCCGTCCGGCCCCACGGACAGCGCATTGATGGTGAAGTCGCGCCGATGCGCATCGCCGATCCAGTCGCGGCCGAACTCGACCTTGGCCTTGCGGCCAAAGGTTTCAGCATCCTCGCGCAGGGTCGTGACCTCGAATGGATGCCCCTCCAGCACCAAGGTCACGGTGCCATGGTCGATACCGGTCGGCACGCTCTTGATCGAGGCGGCCTTGGCGCGGCGGATCACCTCCGCCGGGAGGGCCGTGGTCGCGATGTCGATATCGCCGATATCGATGCCGAGCAGCGCGTTGCGAACGGCGCCGCCGACCACCCGGGCCTCCTCGCCGTCGCTGTTGAGCAGCGCCAGCACGCGCGCGGCCGGACCGGACGAGAGCCAGGGCGCGCTCAGCACCCGCACCTCGGTCATTTCTCAGCTCCGGGAACGAGCCTGCCGTTCTCGATATGGGCGGGGACGTAGGTCGAATGCGGCGGCGCGCCGGAGAATTCCGCCAGCAGGACCAGACTTGCAATCACCAGCAACAACGCCGCCACCGTCAATTTTGCGACCAGGTGCAGCGGCCATGAGGCAGGCACCAGGAGCCCGGACCGGGTCGCGATCAAAAACACAATATAAACTGCGAAAGGAATGAGGAAGATTCCGACTTCCGTCAACACGGGTCGGATCATGGCAGATAAATCCGTTCGTAGAGCACGCGCAGGATCCCCGCTGTCGCCCCCCAGATGTAGCGCTCGGCAAACGGCATCGCGTAGTACGAGCGCTCCATGCCACGAAATTCCTTGGAATGCAGCTGATGATTGGTGGGGTCCATCAGGAAGGCCAGCGGCACTTCGAACGCATCGTCGACCTCGCCTTCGTTGATTTTGAGCGTAAATCCGGGCCGTACGCGGGCCACGGTCGGCAGGATGCGGAAGCCGAACGCGGTGCCGTAGACGTCGAGATAGCCGATCGGGTCGACGAAGCTGCGGTCGAGCCCGACCTCCTCCTCCGCCTCGCGCAAGGCCGCATCGAGCGGCGAGGCGTCGGTGACGTCGATCTTGCCGCCGGGAAACGCGATCTGGCCGGCATGGCTGCTGAGATTCGGCGAGCGCTGGGTCAAGAGCACGGTCGGCTCGGGATGATCGACCACGGGGATCAGCACGGCTGCGGGCCGGATCGGCTGCTCGCGAGCGATGATTTCGAGCATGCGATCGGTGCCGGAATCGCCGCTGGTCGGAATGACGTCCGGATCAAGCAGGGCTTTTGGAACGTCGAAGCGCAGCCGCTCCCGGCCACGCGCAAAGAACTCGGCCGAATTCACCTCGACCGTCGTCGTCCTCACCACCATGGGCTCGTTCAAAGCGCCGCCCTCACCTCTTCTGCGTTGGCCATGGGGAAGAACGCACCGCCCGACTCCACCCCGAACATGACATCACCATCGATCATCCGCTCCTGACCCATGTCAACAAGCTCATAATAGAGCGACCGCGTCACCTTGGCCCAGAGATCGGCGCGGACGTGCAGATAGGGCGTCAATCCGCCGCTTTCGCCCGGCTCGAAGCGCAGCCGGTGCTCGGCGTCGCAGACGACCCAATCGTCGACATTGGTTCGGAAGTGGAGCCGCGCGCCGCCCTCATGCTCCTCTTTCCGCATTTCTACGGCCATGAAGGGCGCGTCATCGACGCGAATGCCGACCTTCTCGACCGGCGTGACCAGGACATAACGGTCGCCTTCGCGCTTGAGGATGGTCGAGAACAGCCGCACCAGGGCCTGACGGCCGATTGGCGTGCCCATGTAGTACCAGCTACCATCGTTGGCGATTCGCATATCGATATCGCCGCAGAATGGCGGATTCCACAGATGCACCGGCGGGAGGCCTTTTCCCGATGCGCCGGCCTGTGTCACGGCCGAGGTCAACCGATCGAGTCCATTATCGGTACTCTGCCCTTGCTTCGCCATGGTTTGCCCCGAGTTTGCGTTCGCCTTGGCACGATTGGTGCAAGAATTCATCGCGCTCGTCTGTGCAAAAGTTCCTGGCGGCCGTGCACGTCATGTAAGGTCGCCATATCGTGATGCCGTCAATACCCCGTAATGCCGATAATATGGGGATAGTTTAACTCAACGAATACAGCGCCTTCGCATAGATTGGCAGCCGCCTCCTGACAAATTGGAGCGGAACAACCGCCGGACGGTTGAAAATGCGGGGCAGAAGGAGCGACGGGAATGGCTGAGAGTGCCGAGAAGCTCGAGGATGCGATCGTCCGATCCGCCGAACAGGTCTCCGGTCAGGTCCGCGCGGCAAAGGAGGCGATCTCCGGCGTCATCTTCGGCCAGGACCGCGTGGTGGAAAACACCCTGGTGACGATCCTGTCCGGCGGCCACGCTTTGCTGATCGGCGTACCCGGCCTGGCCAAGACCAAGCTCGTTGAGACATTGGGCGTCACGCTGGGCCTCGACGCCAAGCGCGTTCAGTTCACACCCGACCTGATGCCGTCAGACATTCTCGGCGCCGAGGTGCTCGACGAGAGCACCGTGGGCAAGCGCTCGTTCCGCTTCATTGCCGGACCGGTGTTCGCGCAGCTCCTGATGGCGGACGAAATCAACCGCGCCAGCCCGCGCACGCAATCGGCGCTACTCCAGGCCATGCAGGAGCAGCACATCACGGTTGCAGGCGCGCGGCACGATCTGCCCAAGCCTTTCCACGTGCTGGCGACGCAGAACCCGCTGGAGCAGGAAGGAACCTATCCGCTCCCGGAGGCGCAGCTCGACCGCTTCCTGATGGAGATCGACGTCGACTATCCCGACCGCGACGCCGAGCGCCGCATCCTGTTCGAGACCACCGGCGCCGAGGAGAGCGCGGCCAAGGGCGCGATGACCGCCGATGCGCTGATCGCGGCGCAGCGGTTGGTGCGGCGGCTGCCGGTCGGCGATTCCGTCGTCGAGGCGATCCTGACGCTGGTGCGCTCGGCGCGTCCCGGCGCCGAGGCCGGCGATGCCGGCAAGATGATCGCCTGGGGCCCTGGTCCGCGCGCCAGCCAATCGCTGATGCTCGCGGTGCGCGCACGCGCGCTGCTCGACGGCCGCCTTGCGCCGTCGATCGATGACGTGCTCGATCTCGCCGAGCCGGTGCTGAAGCATCGCATGGCGCTGACCTTCCCCGCCCGCGCCGAAGGCCGCACCATTCCGGACGTGATCCGGCAACTGAAGAGCCGGATTGGTTGATGGCCGCAGCGACAGGGCACGCCGACAAGGAGATCCTCGCAATCCGGCGCGCCGACGGCGAAAGCCGGACGTTGGCGTCCTCGCTGCCGCGCCTGGTCCTGGAAGCCCGGCAGATCGCCGCCAACGTGATTCACGGCCTGCACGGACGACGCCGCGCCGGTTCGGGCGAAAGCTTCTGGCAATATCGCCGCTTCGTCTCCGGCGAGCCGTCGCAGCGCGTCGACTGGCGCCGCTCCGCACGCGATGACCATCTTTATGTCCGCGAGCAGGAATGGGAGGCCGCGCACACGGTGTGGATCTGGCCGGACCGTTCCCCCTCGATGGCCTTCGCCTCCAAGGGCGCGCGCGACAGCAAGCTGGAACGTGCGCTGATCGTGACGTTTGCGTTGGCCGAACTGCTGGTCGCCGGTGGCGAACGCGTCGGCATTCCCGGCCTGCTCAATCCGACCGGGAGCCGCAGCGTCATCGACCGCATCGCGCAGGCGATGCTGCATGATGAGACGGCGCGGCCCAGCCTGCCGCCCTCCTTCGTGCCATCGGCGCTAGCCGAGATCGTGGTGCTGTCGGATTTCTGGTCGCCGATCCCGGAGATCAGCACGATGCTCGCCGGCCTGTCGGCGTCGGGCGCGCATGGCACGATGGTGCAAGTGGTCGATCCCGCCGAGGAGACCTTTCCCTATTCCGGGCGTGTCGAGTTCGTCGAGCCCGAAGGTGGCGAGGTGATCACCGCCGGCCGCGCCGAGAGCTGGGCGCAGGACTACGTCGCCCGCGTCGCGCTGCATCGCGACCAGATCCGCGCCGAGACCGCCAAGCTCGACTGGCTGTTCACGACGCACACCACCAGCCGCTCGGCGGCCGAGTTGCTGTTATTCCTGCACGCCGGCATGACGACGAGCAAGGTCGGCACCCGCGGCAGCGTCAAAGTGGGCGCAGGCACGAGAGGGCTCGGCGCATGATGGGACTGCCGCTGTCATTCGCCGAACCGTTGCTGCTGACCGGCCTCATCAGCCTGCCGGTGCTGTGGTGGTTGCTGCGGGTGATGCCGCCGCGGCCGCGGCGCATCGAGTTTCCGCCGACACGGCTGCTGTTCGACATCACGCCGAGAGAAGAGACGCCGTCGCGCTCGCCGTGGTGGCTCACATTGCTGCGGCTGATCGCGGCGGCGCTGGTGATCTTTGCGGCGGCCGGCCCGATCTGGAATCCACGCACCGAAGCCGTCGGCAGCAAAGCGCCGCTGGTGCTGCTGCTCGACGACAGCTGGAGCGCCGCCGCAAGCTGGGAGACGCGCATCAAGGCGGCCGATGAGATCATCGCCAATGCCGATGCCGACCGCCGTGGTGTCGCCCTCGTGCCGCTGTCGGAGCCCGCGCGCGATCTCACGCTGATGCCGGCCGGCGCGGCCCGCGTCGCGCTGCGCCAGATTGCGCCCAAGGCCTATACCACCGAGCGCGCCGACGCGCTGCCGCAGCTCGATCGCTTTCTCAAGGCGACGGGCGACGCCGAGATCCTGTGGTTCTCGGACGGCGTCGATCCCGGCCGCGGCAGTGAGTTCGTGACCGGTCTCGCCAAGACCATCGGCGATCGCAGCCTGACCGTGTTCGAAGGTGGCACCCTGTCGCCGCTGGCGCTCGCCGGCGCCGAGAATGCCGCCGCCCGGATGACCGTGAAGGTGCTGCGCGCCGATCTCTCGATCCCCGGAGGCGTGGTGCGCGCTCTCGATGCCAAGGGCTCGCCGCTCGGCGAGGCGCAATTCAGCTTCGCCGCCGGTGCGCACGACGCGGAAGCCAGTTTCGACCTGCCGGTCGAGCTGCGCAACGACATCACCCGGCTGGAGATCGCGGGCGAGCGCTCGGCCGGCGCCGTGCAGCTGCTCGACAAGCGCTGGCGCCGCCGCGCCGTCGGCATCGTCTCGGGCGCCACCAGCGACACCGCCCAGCCGCTGCTCGCACCGACCTTCTATCTGACCCGTGCGCTGTCGCCCTTCGCCGATCTGAGGCTGGGTGACCGCGGCGCGCCGCAGCAGATCATCACGCAGTTTCTCGACCAGAAAGTGCCGATGATCGTGATGGCCGATGTCGGCACGCTGTCTCCGGAGCTGCGCAATCGCCTCAATGGCTGGATCGAGAATGGCGGCGTGCTGGTGCGCTTCGCCGGCCCCCGGCTGGCGCAAGGCGATGACGACCTCGTGCCGGTCAAGCTGCGGCGTGGCGGCCGCACGCTCGGCGGCAGCCTGACCTGGGAGAAGCCGCAGCATCTCGCCGCGTTCGCGGCAGATGGCCCGTTCGCCGGCATCAGCGTGCCAAAGGACGTCACGATCAGCCGTCAGGTGCTGGCCGAGCCCGACGCCGTGCTCGCGACCAAGAGCTGGGCCTCGCTCGAGGACGGCACGCCGCTGGTCACCGGCGAACATCGCGGCAAGGGCCTGATCGCGCTGTTCCATGTCAGCGCCGACATGCGCTGGTCGGATCTGCCGATGTCCGGCGCCATGGTCGAGATGCTCCGCCGCATCGTCGACATGTCCGGCTACACCTCGACGCCGGGTCCGGGTCCTGCCGGCGAGACCGCCAAGGCGACGCTGGCGCCACTGCACATCCTCGACGGCTTCGGTGCCTTCGGACCGCCGCCTTCGACGGCCAAGCCGCTGCCGGCCGATTTCAACGACCGGGCTTCGCTCGATCATCCACCCGGCTTCTACGGCCCAGCCGAGGGACCCACCGCAGTGAACACGCTCAGCCCCGCCGATCGCATCCTGCAGCTCGACACCTCTGCGCTGCGCGCCAAGCGTGCCAGCTACACGACGGCGGAGCCGCGGGATCTCCGGGGCATCCTGCTGTCGACCGCCTTGCTGCTGTTCCTGATCGACGCGGTGATCGTCGCGCTGCTCGGCGGCGGGCTGGCCGCGCTGGCACGCCGGCGGCGCGCCGCGCCCGCGGCGATCGCCTTGGTGATGCTCGCAGCCGGCGCGCTGCTCGCGGTCGCGCTGCCGACCGCCGCGCGCGCCGATGCGGTCAGCGATGATTTCGCCATGCGTGCGGTGTCGCAGACGCGGCTCGCTTACGTCGTGACCGGCAATGCCGATGTCGATGCGATCGTGAAGGCCGGCATGACCGGGTTGACCTTGTTCCTGGCGCAGCGCACCGCGCTGGAGGCCGGCGACCCTGTCGGCGTCGATCCGGCCCATGACGAACTCGCCTTCTTTCCGCTGATTTATTGGCCGATCGTGCCGGGCGCGCCGAAGCCGCCGCAGGATGCGATCAACAAGATCGACGCCTATATGAAGCAAGGCGGCACCGTGATCTTCGACACCCGCGACGCGGTCGAGGCGCCTCCCGGCGACAACGGTGCCCAGCAGACGCCTGGCATGCAGTCGCTGCGCGACATCCTGTCCTCGCTGGATGTGCCCGAGCTCGAGCCGGTGCCGCGCGAGCATGTGCTGACCAAGACGTTCTATCTGCTGCGCGACTTCCCCGGCCGCTTCACCGCAGGGCAGACCTGGGTCGAGGCGCTGCCCAAGGACGACGACGAGGACAGCGCGGCCCGCCCGGCACGCGGCGGCGACGGCGTGTCGCCGATCATCATCACCTCGAACGATCTCGCCGGCGCCTGGGCGCTCCGTCCCGACGGCCAGGCCATGCTGCCGATGGTGCCGGGCGAGCCGCGGCAGCGCGAATTCGCCTTCCGCGCCGGCGTCAACATCGTGATGTACACCTTGACCGGCAACTACAAGGCCGACCAGGTGCACGCACCGGCGTTGATCGAACGGCTCGGACAGTAGGATGCAGGAGATGCAGACCCGTCGTTCGATGCTTTTCGCCGTCATGGCCGGGCCTGTCCCGGCCATCCATGGCGGGTCGCGGGTGCCGCACGACGTGGATGCCCGGCATAAAGCCGGGCATGGCGACAATTGTGAGTTTGCCTCATGAACTACGGCATCGCGTTCACGCCTTTGGTTCCGACATTGGTGCTGTGGCTCGCGATCGGCGCGATCGTGGTCATCGCGGCGCTGCTGTTGCTCGGCCGCTCGCGCTCGGCCTGGATCCGGGTCACCGCGCTCGCCCTGATCGCGCTGGCGCTCGCCAATCCGCAGTTCACGCGCGAGGACCGCGAGCCGTTGAGCTCGGTGGCCGCCGTCGTCGTCGACAAGAGCCCGAGCCAGAATTTCGGCGACCGCAACAAGCAGACGCAGGCGGCCCAGGAGGCGCTGGTCGACAGCCTGAAGAAGATCAAGGGCCTCGAGGTCCGCGTCGTCGATGCCGGCCAGGCCGATGGCGAGACCGACGGCACGCATCTGTTCGGCGCACTGACCTCGGCGCTGTCGGACGTGCCGGTCGATCGCGTCGCCGGCGCCTTCCTGATCACCGACGGCCGCGTGCATGACATTCCCGGCAATGTCGCGGCCCTCGGCTTCCAGGCGCCACTGCAGGCGCTGATCACCGGACAGAAGGCCGAGCGCGACCGCCGCATCGCCATCACCGCCGCACCGCGCTTCGGCATCGTCGGCCAGCCGCAGACGATCAGCTTCCGGCTCGACGATCAGGGCGTCAGCGGTGCCAGCGCCAAGGTCGTGATCCGCCGCGACGGCGAGGTCATCAGCGAGCGCACCTTGACCAGCGGTCAGGCCGCCAATGTCGACGTCGACATCAAGCATGAAGGCCAGAACATCGTCGAGATCGAGGCCTCCCCGCTCGACAACGAGCTCACGCTCGTCAACAACCGTGCTGTCGTGTCGATCGACGGCGTGCGCGACAAGCTGCGCGTGCTGCTGGTGTCGGGCGAGCCGCATTCCGGCGAGCGCACCTGGCGCAACCTGCTGAAGTCGGACGCCAGCATCGACCTCGTCCACTTCACCATCCTGCGGCCGCCGGAGAAGCAGGACGGCACGCCGATCAACGAGCTGTCGCTGATCGCGTTTCCGACCCGCGAGCTGTTCCAGCAGAAGATCAACGAATTCCAGCTGATCATCTTCGATCGCTACGCCCGCCAGGGCGTGCTGCCGATCGCCTATTTCGACAATATCGCGCGCTACGTCAGGAATGGCGGCGCAGTGCTGGTCTCGGCCGGGCCGGACTACGCCTCCAACACCAGCATCTGGCGCACGCCGCTGGACTCGGTGCTCCCGGCCGAGCCGGTCGGCGTGACCGAGAAGCCGTTTTATGCGCATCTCTCCGACGCCGGCAAACGCCACCCGGTGACGCGCGGGCTCGAAGGCTCGGCCTCCGAGCCACCGCATTGGAGCCGCTTCTTCCGCACCGTCGAGACCCGCAATGCGGTCAGCCCGCCGGTCATGACCGGCGCCGATGGCAAGCCGCTCTTGCTGCTGTCGCGCTTCGGCGCCGGCCGCGTCGCGCTGCTGCTGTCCGACCACATCTGGCTATGGGCGCGCGGCTATGAAGGCGGCGGTCCGCATCTCGATCTGCTCCGGCGCATGTCGCATTGGCTGATGCAGCAGCCGGACCTCGACGAGGAGGCGTTGCGGCTGCAGATCCAGGGCAAGGACCTCGCCGTCATCCGCCAGACCATGGGCGACACCGTGCCGCCGGTGACCGTGACGTCGCCGTCGGGCCAGACCCGTGAACTGACCTTGAGCCAGGGCGACCCCGGCGAATGGCGCGCGACCCTGCCGGCCAACGAGCTCGGCCTGTGGCAGGCCACCGACGGCACCTTGAAGGCGCTGATCAATGTCGGGCCGACCAATCCGAAGGAGTTCTCCGAGGTCACCTCCACCACCGAGACGCTGAAGCCGCTGGCGCAGGCGACCGGCGGCGACGCCCGCCGCATCGGCGATGGATCGGGCATCGACATGCCGCGCATCGTCCCGGTCCGCTCGTCGACGCTGTTCAGCGGCGATGGCTGGATGGGCGTGCGGATGCGCGATGCCAGCGTGGTCAAGGGCGTCGGCGTGCTGCCGATGTTCGCCGGCGTCATCGGCCTCCTGCTGCTGCTCGGCGCGCTCGCCGCGACCTGGGTCCGCGAGGGACGCTGAGGCCAACCGTTCGGGTGCACTTCCTCATGCGCATCCGGACGCCTCAGCGTGGCGCTGAAGGCACAGCTAGGCCGATTCAGTGGCCATTTGTCGTCGGCTGATTGACAGTTCCTGATCCCCCCTGCGATGTTACTTTATTACAACGGCTGAGCCTCTCGGCTGAATAGGGTGGCTGATCGACATGAGCCAACGCTGGCCATGAGCTGGTTTCGCGCGAACATCAAGCATGGCTCGCGGCTGGCGCTGTGTGCGCTGCTGCTGCAGTTCGCGCTCGCCTTCGGTCATGTTCATTGGCTCGCGGCGCAGGCTCAGGATGCCGCAGCGGTCAATATCACCAGCGTTCACACCGGCTCGCCCGCAAGTCCAGATCCCGATCAGCAGCCGTCCGCAGACAGCTGCGCCATCTGCGCTGTCATGGCGATGGCGCAGTCGATCCTGCTGTCGCCGACGCCGGTTCTCAACCTTCCCGACCCCGTCGCATTTCGTCTGCCCGACGCGATCACCGTTCCGCTCGCGGCCGTGCCGGTCAGCACAGCGTTCCAGCCGCGCGCCCCTCCCACCACCTGATCTCAGCCACGCGAAACATCGCCACCGCTGCGCGCACGCGCGCAGCGACAGCATGCACGAATGGGGCCGGCGCAAGCCGGCGACAGGCGCATCCCACCAGCGACGATGTGGGACGCCTGATCAGAATCAGGAATGGAAAATGTTGCCGAGAGCTTTGATGTCAGGCTGCAGCGCCGCAGCCATTTTGTGCTTTTTCAGCGCCTCCGCGCGCGCCGATGATCCAAAGCCGGCGGCCGAACTGCCTGAGGTCAATGTCACCGCGCCGAGCCCGATCCGGGCGCGCAAGCCGGTCGTGCCGCGGCCCAATCCGACCACGCGCGTGGCGCGCGGCGGCACCCGTACGCCGGCGCCCGCGCGCGAAACACCAGCCGCCCCGCCGCCACCCCAGCAGGGCGTGCTGCCGGTCGTGACGGATCAGTTCGCCACCGTCACAGTGGTGCCGAACGAGGAGCTCCGCCGCTCCGGCGCCGCCACGCTCGGCGATCTCCTGAACTCGAAGCCGGGCATCACCGGCTCCAGCTTCGCACCGGGCGCATCGAGCCGGCCGATCATCCGCGGCCTCGATGTCAACCGCGTCGGCATCGTCGAGAACGGCATCGGCGGTGGCGGCGCTTCGGATCTCGGCGAGGACCATTTCGTCCCGATCGATCCGCTCACCAGCGATCAGATCGAAGTCGTTCGCGGTCCGGCGGCGCTGCGCTACGGCTCGACGTCGATCGGCGGCGTCGTCAGCGCCACCAATAATCGCGTCCCACAGGCGCTGCCGACGTGCTCGACCACGCCGTTCCAGACCTACGGCCTGCCGGCGAATGCCCCGGCCGCGGGTGCCGCGCCCTGCGTCACGGCCGAGACGCGCACCTCCTTCAGCTCGGTCGATCGCGGCGTGGAAGGCGGCGTGCTGCTCGATGCCGGCGGCGGCAATTTTGCCCTTCACGCCGACGCCTATGGCCGCAAGACCGGTGATTATTCCATTCCGGGCTATCCGTACCTGTTTGACCAGACCCGCCCGGTGAACGGCCGGCAGCCCAATTCAGCCGTGCAGAATGACGGCGCATCGATCGGCGGCAGCTATTTCTTCAGCGGCGGCTTCATCGGCGCGGCTATCACGCAGACCGACGCACTCTATCACATTCCGGGAACCGACGGATCCGACAACCGGACGCGCATCGATGCGCATCAGACCAAGATCACCGCGAAGGGCGAGTACCGGCCGGACTCGGCGGCGATCGACGCGATCCGCTTCTGGGCCGGTGCAACCGACTACCGGCACAATGAGATCGGACTCGCCGATGTCACCAATCCGGCGACCGACGGCGTCCGCCAGACCTTCACCAACCGCGAGCAGGAAATCCGCGTCGAAATGCAGATGATGCCGGTCAATCTGCGCTTCGCCACGCTGACGACGGCATATGGCATACAGGCCGGTCACCAGGAGCTCAACGCGCCGAGCCCTGACAATCCGGGCACCGTGTTCAACGGCCTGTTCGGGCCCAACACCAACAACCGCGTCGCCGGCTACGTCTTCAATGAGCTCGCCTTCACGCCGACGACGAGGGCGCAGGTCGCCGGCCGCATCGAGCACGTCTCCTTGAACGGCTCCACGCCCGACTTCCCGGCGGACTTTCTTCCGAACGGCGTGCCGCAAGCCAACATCGCCCGCAACCCGTCTTACACGCCGAAGAGCGCAAGCGTCGGCCTGTTGCAGGATCTGCCGGGCGATCTGGTGGCGAGCATCACGGCCCAATATGTCGAGCGTGCGCCGAAGGCGGCCGAACTGTTCTCGCGCGGCGGTCATGATGCAACCGCGACCTTCGACATCGGCAACCCGAACCTGACGATCGAGACCGCCAAGACCGTCGAGGTCGGCCTGCGCAAGGCCACCGGTCCGTTCCGCTTCGAGGCGACCGCCTACTACACGCAGTTCAGCAATTTCATCTATCGCCGTCTCACCGGCGTGATGTGCAGTGACGATTTCGACTCCTGCGGCACTGCGGGCGCTAATCTCAACCAGGCGGTCTATTCCCAGCGCAACGCGCTGTTCCGCGGCGCCGAGTTCCAGAGCCAGTTCGATGTCGCTCCGCTGGGCACCGGCATCTGGGGCATCGAGAACCAGTTCGACGTCGTCCGGGCGACATTCCCTGACGGCACCAACGTGCCGCGGATTCCGCCGCTGCGCATCGGCGGCGGCCTGTTCTGGCGCGATGCGAACTGGCTGACACGCGTCAACCTGCTGCACGCCTTCGCCCAGAACGAGGTCGCCCCGATCGCGGAAACGCCAACTCCGGGCTACAATCTGCTGAAGGCCGAGGTCAGCTACCGGACCAAGCTCGATCCGAACATGTTCGGCGCGCGCGAGATGCTGGTCGGCCTGGTCGGCAACAACCTGCTGAACGAGAAGATCCGCAACTCCGTGTCCTACACCAAGGATCAGGTTCTGCTGCCCGGCATCGGGGTGCGGATATTTGCCAATCTGAAGTTCTGATCACGAACTCGGAGGAGCGCAGAAGCCGACCAACCTGCGCTCCCTCCTTCGTCATTGCGAGGAGCGAAGCGACGAAGCAATCCAGAGTCCTCGCTCGGCCCTGGATTGCTTCGCTTCGCTCGCAATGACGGAAGATCTTAGCGCGCGTAATCCCAATCGGGACGGATCTCTCCCGAAACACCGTCGAAGGCGCCCTCGACCAGTTCGTTCACCAGCAACCGGTTGTAGTCGACTGGCCCGGGCATCGTCGCGCGGCCTTTCGGCACCGGCTTGAAGCCGACCCGCGCATAATAGGCGGCATCGCCGACCAGCAGGATCAGGCGGTGGCCCTGCACGCGCGCATCCGCGATCGAGCGCTCCATCAGCATGCGGCCGATGCCGTGCTTGCGGAACGGCGGCTCGACCGTCAGCGGCCCAAGCATCAGCGCCTTGGTGTCGCCGACGCAGATCGGCAGCTGCCGCACAGAGCCGACCAGCAAGGTGCCTATATGGGCGGTGAACGACAATTCGAGCAGATGATCGACGTGCTCGCGCAACCGATAGGCGCTCAGCACGAAGCGGCCGGGGCCGAAGGTGCGCTCATGCAGCCGCTCGATCGCCTGCGCATCGCCCGGCTTCTCGGCTGATATCGTGATGGAGAGGTCACTCATGTGGGGTGGCGAGATAGCATCCCGGCGCGGCGCGGTCCATGCCGTGGCGCCGTCGCTTTCACCGCATTCGCTCAGCCCTCCAGATCACCTGCTGAATTTCTGAGCATTTAGACGGTATGATCGAAGATTGTGCTGAGATGTCAAGTTTCCGGAGCCGCCATCGCCTAACCTCGCCCCGTCATGAGCGCTGCGGCCGCCATCCCGGTCGCTTTGGATCTCTCTGACACAGCGGCAGGTCGAAGATGACGGGTGCATTCCGGTCGCGCCATCGCGGCGAAACTCATGTTTTCGATGATCTCAAGACGCTGCTGGCCTGCGCCTCGCCCCGCCGCTCCGGCGATGAACTGGCGGGCGTCGCGGCCGACAGCGCCGCGCGGCGGGTGGCGGCGCGGATGGCCCTGGCCGATGTGCCGCTGCGACGTTTCCTCGACGAGCCGCTGATTCCCTACGAGACCGACGAGGTCACGCGCCTCATCCTCGACAGCCACGATGCGGCAGCATTCGCGGCCGTCGCCGCGCTGACCGTCGGGCAGTTTCGCGAATGGCTGCTGTCCTGGGAGGCGGATGCCGACCGGCTTGCCACGCTCGCGCCCGGCCTCACCCCGGAAATGGTCGCGGCCGTCTCCAAGCTGTGCGGCAATGGCGATCTGATCGCCATCGCGGCGAAGTGCCGGGTGGTGACCGCGTTTCGTTCCACCATCGGCCTGCCCGGCCGGCTGTCGTCACGGCTGCAGCCCAACGATCCGACCGACGATCCCCAGGCGATTGCAGCCGGCACCCTCGACGGCCTGCTGTTCGGCATGGGCGATGCCGTGATCGGCATCAATCCGGCGACGGACAATGTCGAGGCCTGCATTCGCCTGCTCACGATGCTCGACGACATCAGGCGCAAATTCGAGGTGCCGACGCAATCCTGCGTGCTCAGCCATGTCACGACCTCGATCCAGGCGATCGAGCGCGGCGCGCCGCTGGATCTCGTATTTCAATCGATTGCTGGCACCGAGTCTGCCAATGCCGGCTTCGGCGTGACGCTCGCATTGCTGGCGGAGGCGCAGGACGCCGCGCTGTCGCTGAAGCGCGGCACGATCGGCAGCAATGTCATGTATTTCGAGACCGGCCAGGGCGCGGCGCTGTCCGCCGACGCCCATCACGGCCTCGACCAGCAGACCGTCGAAGCCCGCGCCTACGCGGTCGCGCGCGCCTTCTCGCCGCTGCTGGTCAATACCGTCGTCGGCTTCATCGGTCCGGAATATCTGTACGACGCGAAGGAAATCATCCGCGCCGGGCTGGAGGATCATTTCTGCGCCAAGCTGCTCGGCGTACCCATGGGCTGCGACGTCTGCTACACCAACCACGCCGAAGCCGATCAGGACGACATGGACGATCTGGCGCTGCTGCTCGCGGCGGCCAATGTCAATTTCCTGATCGCGGTGCCCGGCGCCGACGACATCATGCTCAACTATCAAAGCCTGTCGCATCACGACGTGATGCGGTTGCGGCATTTGCTCGGCCGCCGCCCGGCACCTGAGTTCGAGGCCTGGCTGGCGCGCATGGGCCTGCTCGACGAGCACGGCCGCGTGCCGCCGCTGCCGGGCAGCGCCCCGGCCGTAACCCGGCTGATCGGACACGGAGCGCGGGCATGAGGGACGATGCGTTCGCCATGTTGCGCCGGATGACACGCGCCCGCGTCGCGCTCGGACGCTGCGGAGACGGGCTGCCGACGCAGGCCAGGCTGGAATTCCAGATGGCGCATGCGCTCGCGCGCGACGCCGTGTGGGGCAAGGTCAATTTCGACGGCATCGCCGGCGCGCTGGCGCCGCGCGAGGTGATCAAGGTGGCCAGCGCGGCGCCGGACCGCGCCAGCTATCTGCGCCGGCCCGACCTCGGACGCCGCCTCGCTACAGGCGCAGCCTCACAGCTGCCATCAGGCCCGTTCGATCTCGTCTTCGTCATCGCCGACGGGCTCTCCGCCGATGCGCTCGAACGCCACGCAGCCAACGTGGTGATCGCGACCGAGGCGCGTCTTGCCGGCCTCACGATCGGTCCAATCGTGCTGGCCTCGCAGGCGCGCGTGGCGCTGGGCGACGATGTCGGCGCCGCCATGCGCGCCCGGCTCGTGGCCGTTCTCATCGGCGAGCGCCCGGGGCTTTCGGCGGCCGACTCGCTCGGCGTCTATCTCTCCCTCAATCCGGCGCCCGGCCTGCGCGACAGCGCGCGCAACTGCATCTCGAACATTCATGGCCACGGCCTGTCAGCGCAGCGGGCCGCGGACAGACTGGCCTGGCTGGTGCGCGAAGCGCTGCGGATCGGCGTCACCGGCATCGGCCTCAAGGAAGCGGCGCCGGACAGCGCGATCGAGACGACACACTCGACAACAGAGATCACCCATCACAAACCGACAGGAGCGCGTGGACATGAGTGACGAGACCAAACCGACGCTTTCGAAGAGCCTGACCGGCCTCCATCTCTGGGGCATCGCGGTCGGGCTGGTGATCTCCGGCGAATATTTCGGCTGGAGCTATGGCTGGGACAAGGCCGGCACCCTCGGCTTCCTGGTCACCACGATCTTCATCGCGGTGATGTACACGACCTTCATCTTCTCCTTCACCGAGCTGACCACCGCGATCCCGCATGCCGGCGGCCCGTTCGCCTATTCCTATCGCGCCTTCGGCCCGCTCGGCGGCTTCGTCGCGGGCTTTGCGACCTTGATCGAGTTCGTGTTCGCCCCGCCCGCGATTGCGCTCGCGATCGGTGCCTATCTCAACGTCCAGTTTCCGGCGCTGTCGCCGAAAGCCGCCGCACTCGGCGCCTATGTGGTGTTCATGGCGCTCAACATCGCCGGCGTCTCGATCGCCGCGACTTTCGAATTGTTCGTCACGATCCTGGCGATCGCCGAGCTCCTGGTATTCATGGGCGTGGTGTCGCCCGGCTTCTCCTTCGCCAATTTCGCCGCCAATGGCTGGGCCGGTGAAAGCACGTTCTCGCTGACGAGCATCGGCGGCATCATCGCGGCCATTCCCTTCGCGATCTGGTTCTTCCTGGCGATCGAAGGCGCCGCCATGGCGGCCGAGGAGACCAAGAATCCGACCAAGACCGTCCCGCTGGCCTATATCGCCGGCATCCTGACGCTCGTCGTGCTCGCCTTCGGCACCATGATCATGGCCGGCGGCGTCGGCGACTGGTCGAAGCTCGCCAACATCAACGATCCCTTGCCGCAGGCCATGAAGATCGTCGTCGGAGAGAATTCGGGCTGGCTGCACATGCTGGTGTGGATCGGCCTGTTCGGCCTGATTGCCTCGTTTCACGGCATCATCATGGGCTATTCGCGCCAGATCTTCGCGCTGTCGCGCGCCGGCTTCCTGCCGGCAAAGCTTGCGGCCCTGCATCCGACCTGCCGCACGCCGCATTGGGCGATCCTCGCCGGCGGCGTGGTCGGCATCGCCGCGATCTTTTCCGACGAGTTGATCCAATTCGCCGGGCAGACGCTGACGGCGAACATCGTCACCATGAGCGTGTTCGGTGCCCTCGTGATGTACATCATGAGCATGGCCGCGCTGTTCCGCCTGCGCGCGACCGAGCCCACCCTGGTCCGGCCGTTCAAGGCGCCGCTTTATCCGGTGCTTCCGGCCGTGGCGCTGGTGTGCGCGACGCTCTCGCTGCTCACGATGATCTGGTTCAACCTGCAGGTGTTCGCGGCCTTCGTGGTGCTGTTCGCCGCCGGCCTGCTGCTCTATCGTCTGACGGCGGGCAAGCGCAGCAGCGCGGCCAACGACAATCTGCTCGACATCGCCCTGAACGAGGCCCGCGCCCTGGCCGACTGATCCGGCCGCCTCGTGAGGTCGTCGCCAACAAAACTCCGCGCGATGTCCTCGCGCGGAGGCTCCTTTGAGGGCTTGCTTCGGCAGGCATGTGACTTGCATAACTACGAGGTGTGAACCGACGGCGCATTTCCTCAAAGGCGAGGATCTCATGGCCCAGCATCTTGCAGCCGACAGCCAGCTTCCACGGGATCGGAGCCGGAACATTCTGGCCGCCGCAGCGACCGGCGTGGCTGACTTCATCGCCCGCACGGGAGGTCGCCCCGAAGCGGTGTTCGAGCGAATCGGCATCGATGCGGACTGCCTTGGCCAGACCCGCCGCGCGCTCGACCTCGCCGACTATGTCGCGATGATGGAGGACGCCGCGCAGGAGACCGGCAACGACAATTTCGGACTGTGGTTCGGCCAGCGCTACCGGCCGCAGATGCTCGGTCTGATCGGCGAGATCGCGCTTGCGGCCCCGACGCTCGGCTCGGCCATCGAGCACCTCGCGCTGTGGTTTCCCTGGCATCAGCAGGCGACCGAGACCCGGCTCACCCGACGTGACGGCTTGCTCCGACTCGAATATCGCATTCTCGACGGCTCGATCGTCGATCGCCGGCAGGATGCCGAGCTGACCATGGGCATGTTCGCGAATGTCTTCCGCGCCTGCCTGCCGTCGGGCTGGGCGCCCGAGATGGTGCTGTTCGAGCATGCCCGTCCCGCGTCCTGGCGCGACCATGAAGCGGCGTTCGATGCCGACGTCGGCTGGTCGCAAGCGACCAACGCGCTGGTGTTTCGCGACCGCGGCCTGGACCGCGCGATGCCGCAGGCCGATCTGTCGCGCCTGCAGCGGCTGACCACCGATCTTGCCGGCGTGGCCGGCTCGTGCGGCACGCCGGCATTTCTCGACCTCGTTCGCGGCGAGATCAGGCGGCGGCTGTCCGCCGGCGCGCTGCATCTCGAGGAGGTCGCCGAGGCGCTGTCGACCACGTCCTGGACCTTGCAGCGCCGCCTTGCCGAGTTCGGCGCCACCTTCTCCGATCTGATCGAGGCGACGCGCCTCGATCTCGCCCGCCATTATCTGCGCCAGGCCCATTTGCCGCTGGGCGACATCGCCTTCCTGCTCGGCTATTCCGAAGCTTCAGCCTTCTCCCGCGCCTTTGCGCGCTGGACCGGCTGCAGCCCGCGGCAGTGGCGGCAGTCGTCCAGGCAGCTAACGGCCCGCCGCTAGATTCTGATCAGTTCGGAAAGCCGGCTCCCACTTTTCCCGATCATGCTCTGAGGCAACGAGGCCGGCGTCACTCCGCCGGCATCGTCTTCTCGACCAGCCGCACCCAATAGGATGCGCCGTGGCCGAGAATGTTGTCGTTGAAGCGGTAGGCCGGATGGTGACAGTCCTTGCCGTCGCCCATGCCAAGGAACACGAACGCGCCGGGGCGGGCCTGCAGCATGAAGGCGAAATCCTCGGCGCCCATCAGAGGCGGCGCCTGATCGACGACGCGCTCCGCCCCGACCACGTCGCGCGCGACGTCGGCAGCGATTACGGTCTCACGCGCATGATTCATCGTGATCGGATAGAGCCGGGTGTATTTCGTGGTGGCCGTGCCGCCATAAGTCCGCGCGATGCCATCGGCGACCTCGGCGATGCGGCGCTCGACCAGGTCCTGCACCTCGGGATCGAGCGTGCGCACGGTGCCCTTCAGCTCGACGGTTTCGGGAATGACGTTCATGGCCTTGCCGGCCTCGACCATGCAGATCGAGATGACCGCCGATTTGATCGGATCGACGTTGCGCGACACGATCGACTGCAGCGCCGTGATGATGTGCGCGGCGATCAGCACGCTGTCGACCGCCTTGTGGACGCCGGCACCGGCATGGCCACCCTTGCCATGAACGGTGATCTCGAGTTCGTCGGACGCGGCCAGCATCGGGCCCGGCCGCAGCGCAAAGACTCCCTCGGGCACGCCTGGTGCGTTGTGCAGGCCGTAGACCTCCTGGATGCCCCAGCGGGTCATCAGGCCGTCATCGACCATCGCCTTGCCGCCGGCGCCACCCTCCTCGGCCGGCTGGAAGATCACGATCGCGGCGCCGTCGAAATTGCGGGTCTCGGCGAGATGCTTGGCAGCGCCGAGCAGCATCGCGGTGTGGCCGTCATGGCCGCAGGCATGCATCAGCCCCGGCGTCTTCGAAGCATAGGGAACGCCCGAGGCCTCCTCGATCGGCAGCGCGTCCATGTCGGCGCGCAGGCCGATGATGCGACCCGACTCCGTCTTGCGGCCACGGATCACGCCGACCACGCCGGTGCGCCCGATGCCGGTGACGACCTCGTCGCAACCGAATTCACGCAACCGCTCGGCGACGATGCCCGCCGTGCGGTGCACCTCATACATCAACTCCGGATGCTCGTGAAAATCGTGGCGCCAGGCGGCCATATCGTCGGCGAGAGCGGCGATGCTGTTGAGGATGGGCATGGAAGCAATGATCTCTTTGCAGGGCGTTGAGCGAGCCCGAACCATGACGGGACTGGCGGGCGGATACAAGCGTCCGCCATGCGACGTGAGGGGATGTGATGAAGCGGCCTCAGGCGGATGGCCGCCCGAGCGGCGCATGCGACAGATAGGCCAGCAGCTTCATCTCGCGACGGCCGCGGGTGACGGTATCCAGCACCAGGCCCGACGAGGCCGACAGCAGCGCCATGATCATCAGGCCCATCGACAGCACGGCCGTGGGCAGCCGCGGCACCAGCCCGGTCTCGATGAAGGTGACGAAAACCGGGATCGCGAACCCGATCGAGACCAGCGCGAAGAAGATGCCGATCGCCGTGAAGAAGCGCAGCGGCTTCTCCGAGCGATAGAGCTTCAGGATCGTACCGAGGATGCGGAAGCCGTCGCGCCAGGTGTTGAGCTTGGAGACCGAACCTTCTGGCCGCGCATAATACGGCGTTGCGACTTCGGCCACCGGGAGGGCCAGCTCCAGCGCATGAACGCTGAGTTCGGTCTCGATCTCGAAACCGTCGGAGAGAACGGGAAATGATTTCACAAAGCGCCGCGAGAACACGCGGTAGCCGGACAGGATGTCCTTGAAGGCCTGACCGAACACTTCGGCGAGAAAGCGCGTCAGCATCCAATTGCCGGTGCGATGGCCCATGCGATAGGCGGCCTGCTCCTGGTCGACCCGCAGTCCCACGACCATGTCGAGATGCTCAGCCACGAGCCGCTCGATCATGCGTGGCGCGCTCGGCGCATCATAGGTGGCGTCGCCATCGACCAGCACGTAGATGTCGGCATCGACATCGGCGAACATCCGCCGGACCACATGGCCTTTACCCTGCCGCCGCTCGCTGCGCACCTCGGCGCCGGCCGCGCGCGCGACCTCGATGGTGAGATCCTTCGAATTGTTGTCGTAGACGTAGACGGTCGCCGTCGGCAGCGCCTGCTTGAAGTCCCTGACCACGGCGGCGACGGCCGCCTCCTCATTATAGCAGGGCACCAGCACCGCGATCCGCATCGATGGTGATATCATAGACCCCTCTCCCACCCCGGGGAGACTGCCCGCATTCGGTGCAGAATTTCATAATGAGCCGGCCTGAGCGGGCTGTTCCGGCCGCCAGGTGGGAATGACCTTAACGCCGTCTAGCACCTCGCGCAGGCGGGACAGCGTCCCCAAAGTGGTTCCCTCGGGCAGCGCATCGCGGGCGAAGAAGCCGGTCTCGACGATCTCGCTGTTCGGCGTTGGCGGCCGGTCCTGCGTGAACCTTTTGATAACGAACACGGCGACGTGGTCCCGTGGCGAGACGTGGCTGTTGAGGAAAATGCCGTGCAGCTCCGGCTCAGCCAAGAGCTTGATCCGTCCCTCCTCGAACAATTCCCGCGTCAGCGCCTCCATGAAGGTCTCGCCGACCTCGACACCCCCGCCCGGCAGGTGCCAGCCGGCGACATAGCCATGTCTGACCAGGAACACCCGATTGTCGGCATCCAGCACGACGCCGCGCACGCCCAGGGTCATGCCGCGCGCGAACCGCCAATACAGGTGAAAGCCGCGCCGGAGCAGCGGCTCGAACCGGATCCGCAAGCTGCTGAGATGTGTTGTCATCAGAATTCGAAGTCCTGGTTGTCCTTGCGCTTCCCCGCGGGGCTTGCCATGAGAGCCGGCAGCATGAGGGATAGCACGACATGACGATTTGGCGCGCTCGCATCCGCATTCGGCGCCGAGGCCGGTGATGGCCGCGTTCACGCTCGCGCATCTGTCCGACCCGCATCTCGCGCCGCTGCCGCGGCCGCGGCTGTCGGAGCTCGCCGGCAAGCGCGCGCTCGGCTATCTGAACTGGACCCGCAACCGCTACAAATATCACCGGCGCGACATTCTCGATCTGCTGGTGTCGGACCTGCATACGCAGATGCCGGACCAGATCGCCGTCACCGGCGACCTGGTCAATTTCGCCCTGGAGTCGGAATTCCCGCTCGCCCAGGCCTGGCTCAAGACGGTCGGGCCGCCGGACAAGGTCACCGCCATTCCCGGCAACCACGACGCCTATGTGCGCTCGACCCGGCTGCGTTTCGCCGAGAGTTTTTCCGCCTATTTCGGCGGCGATGCCCCGCAGGAGGGACCGGCGACCTTTCCCTCGCTGCGCCGGCGCGGGCCGCTGGCGCTGATCAGCCTGTCATCCGCGGTGCCCTCCGGCCCGTTCATGGCGACCGGCCGGCTCGGCAGCGCGCAGCTCGCCGCGCTGGAGCAGTTGCTGCAGTCGATCGGCCATGAGCAGTTGTTCCGGGTATTGCTGGTGCATCATCCGTTGCGCTCGGCCAATCGCATGAAGCGGCTGACCGACGCCAAGGATCTCATCGCCCTGCTCGCGCGCCACGGCGTCGAGCTGATCCTGCACGGCCACGACCACGTGCATTCGACGATCTGGATCGACGGCCCCGAGCGCAAGATTCCGACCGTCGGCGTGCCGTCGGCCTCCTCCATCGCACACGGCCACTATCCGGCCGCCGCCTACAACATCTTCGCCATCTCCCGCGCCGGCAATCACTGGCGCTGCGACATGACGGTCCGCAGCGTCAACGATGCGTTGCGGGTGCGCGAGATCCGGCAGGTTCGGCTGCTCTGACGCGGGTTCAGAAATAGATCGGTTTCAGGCTCTCATAAAGCGCGACGCCGAACAGCGACAGCGCGCCGAGCACAAAGCCGAGCGCAAACGTCCAGACCTTGCTGCGTTGGCGCGGCTTCTCCTCGGCGATCGGAGCCTGCGCGCGAGCCAGGCTGAAGGCGCGCTCGCGCTCGACCATGCGGCGCGCAACATAGTCGGTCACAGCCTTCACAATGGCGCCGGCCTCGTGCGATTCGGCGAGCACGATGCGGCCGTTGCTTGTGTCCTGCACGAAGCGATATTGCCGCTTGTCGCGGCCCATCACGACATGGGCGACAATGTCGATCCACAAGCGCGGCGTCTCGCCCTGGCTGATGCCGCGATCGAACAAATCGATCTGGCCCGGGATCTCATTGAACAGCGGATCGAGCGCGTCGTTGAGAATCTCCAGCCGCGCCACCTCGGCATCGCGCAGATCGACCACCACCCCGGTGCGGTCTGCGGCCTCGATCCGGGCTTGTCGCAGCGCCTCGCGCAGGCGCACGGGACGCGGTTCGGTGCTGCTCTCGGGGGCCTCGGACATCGCTGACGCTTTCACAGTTTGGCCCTGGTTCTGCCAGGTTCCCACCCGGTTAACCTAGCAGTAACCCAGTATTCTGCAATCCCCTTTGATCTTCAATGGGTTATAAGCACAGCATCGTAACCAGAACGGACGTGGGCGGCCTCCTCCGGTGACCCGGCTGAGACCGCCCCGTCCTTGGGCTCTTCCTCGAGCTTATTCAAATACCTGGCAATGCCTCGCGTCGGTTCAGGCCGCGGGGGCGCGCTGCGGTTCCTCGACGATCGAGAACCGCACGCCAGCCTTATGCCGGTTCTCCTCGGAGACCTCGCGCCAGCAGTCCTCGGCTTCCTTGCGCGACTTGAACGGACCCTTCACCTGGGCCGAGCCTTCCACCAGCTTGTGGAAATTCATCGAGCCGAACTCGCCGCCGATCACCCAGAAATTGCTGGTCATGAGACCCTCCTTCAACGTCACAACTTTGACAGTGCATTGCGAATTGCGTGACAGCAGATAAACGCGAAACCGACCTCCAGAGCTAGTCCCCTTGTTTTTGAATGGTGATGTCATGTAACATCATCACTTGTCATAAGTGTCATTTTGTAAATCTTGTCACAAAACTGGGTCTTCCGGCCTGTCAGGAGATCACGATGCCGGGTGAATCCGGAAAGAAGCTGTTCGTCGGGCCGCGCTTCCGGCGGATTCGCCAGCAGCTCGGCCTGTCGCAGACCCAGCTCGCCGAGGGGCTCGGCATTTCGCCAAGCTACGTCAACCTGATCGAGCGCAACCAGCGGCCGGTCAGCGCCCAGATCCTGCTCCGGCTGGCCGAGACCTACGACCTCGACCTGCGCGATCTTGCGACCGCCGACGAGGACCGCTTCTTTGCCGAGCTCAACGAGATCTTCTCCGACCCGCTGTTCCGCCAGATCGAGCTGCCGAAACAGGAGTTGCGCGACCTCGCCGAGCTGTGCCCCGGCATCACCCACGCCTTGCAGCGTCTGTATGCCGCCTATGCCGAAGCGCGCCGCGGCGAGACGCTGGTGGCGGCGCAGATGGCCGACCGCAACGCGGGCGGCGGCCATTTCGAGGCCAACCCGATCGAGCGGGTGCGCGACCTGATCGAGGCCAACCGCAACTACTTCGCCGAGCTCGAGCAGCAGGCAGAAGGCCTGCGCGACGCGCTCGACGTGCCCGCCGAAGGACTCTATGCGGCGCTCGCGGCGCGACTGCGCGAAAAGCATTCGGTGCAGACCCGGGTGATGCCGGTCGACGTCATGCGCGAGACATTGCGCCGCTATGACCGACATCGCCGCCAATTGCTGATCTCGGAACTTGTCGACGGACCCGGCCGCACCTTTCAGCTCGCGGTCCAGCTCGGCATGGCTGAATGCCTGCCGCAGTTCGAGATCATCATCGGCCGCGCCGGCGCGCTCGACGACACATCGCGCCGGCTCTACCGCATGACGCTGGCCAGCTATTACGCCGCCGCCGTCATGATGCCCTACGGGCCCTTCCTCGCCGCCGCCGAAGCGCTGAACTACGACATCAACGTGCTGGCACAGCGCTTCAACACCGGCTTCGAGCAGGTCTGCCATCGCCTGACCACGCTGTCGCGCCCCAATGCGCGCGGCATTCCGTTCTTCATGCTGCGCGTCGACAATGCCGGCAACGTCTCCAAGCGGTTTTCGTCCGGCACCTTCCCGTTCTCGAAATTCGGCGGCACCTGCCCGCTGTGGAATGTGCATTCGACCTTCGACACGCCGGACCGCCTTCTCAAGCAGATCATCGAGCTGCCCGACGGCTCGCGCTATTTCTCCATCGCGCAGATGGTGCGCCGTCCGGTCGCGCCGCATCCGCTGCCGCAGCCGCGCTTCGCCATCGGACTCGGCTGCGAGATCCGCCACGCCTCACGTCTCGTCTATGCGGCCGGCATGGACCTGGAGAAGACCGAGGGCACGCCGATCGGCGTCAATTGCCGGCTGTGCGAGCGCGAGAACTGCGCCCAGCGCGCGGAGCCGCCGATCACCCGGACGCTGATCCTGGACGAGACGACACGGCGCGTGAGTTCGTTCGCGTTCAGCAATGCAAGGGAGCTGTAGGGCAGACGCTGTCTTGCCCCTCCTTCTGGAGCGCGCTCCGGAACGACACTGGCTCTGCGGCCCCCATCCACGTCAGGGCTATTGCATATGATTGTGCAGCAGTTCGGGGCCTCATGGTTCGAGACGCGCCGAAGAGGCGCTCCTCACCATGAGGGGCCAATCTCGTGCCGCAAACCAAGCCTTCATCCTGAGGGCCCGCCGGAGGCGGGTGTCTCGAAGGATGGCCGCAGAGACGATGTCAGTTTTCCATATGCGATCGCCCTGCCATCCGCGTCATTGCTCCCTGCTCTCGTCCGACTGCAATGACGAGAATCTGAAATCGCAATGGCTCGCCCCGCCAGCCAGCGTCTGCGTCCTTTCGAGATGGATGCCGCGCACGGCATAGGCGTCGACATCGAGCCCGCAGATGTTCGGCAGGATCGCCTGATCGCCGTGACGCGCCGCGAACTTGCAGAAGCCGCATGACTTGTAATTGATTCCGAACTCGAACCGGTCGCCCGGGCCAGGCTCGACAAACTCATAGACGAAATCATCGGGAAATTCGCGCTGATGAGCTTCTGAAGCGCTGTGTGCGGCCTGCTCCCGCAAACGTCTCCGGTTCTCCGGCGACATGAATTGACGCCCTTCGGCAAGGCGATCCGCTGCGGGCTCGATGAGCAGTTGCGCCCTGTAGGTTTCCCGTTCGATGTCGCCGATCAGGGAGGGTGACACGCCGTGCCGCCGCAGCACGCGGCTGATGGCGATGAAGCCGATCAGGCGCATGAAGAAGTCGGTCATGCGGCTTGCGGTGCCGCCGACATAGGGCATCTGGGTGAGCACGACATCGAACTCGTCCATCACCTCCTGCCTCACCTGCGCGATGCCGGACACATGCGCGCGGTCGCGCAGCAGCGGTTCGGCGAGGTCGAGGCGATGGCGCATGACAGCTTCCATCGCATCGCGATGCCCCTCGTAGAAACAGTGAATGGTCTCGACCATGGCGTATCTCTCCTCTAGAGGCTCTCGCGCCTCGCTCTGCAGGCACCAATGACATGAGGAGCGGAACGTAGCTGTGGAGGCCGGGCCGGCTCAAAGCAGATTTGCTGTGGTCCCGCCGTAGAAAATCTATTGCAAAGCCACGGCCGATCAGTGTCAAACTCGATGCGATGACCTATACGCTTCCGCCGCTCAACGCGTTGCGCGCATTCGAAGCTGCCGCGCGACATCTCAGCTTCAAGCGCGCCGCCCAGGATCTGCATGTGACTCCCGCGGCCGTGGGCCAGCAGGTCAAGGCGCTGGAGGCTCGCCTCGGCGTCCGCCTGTTCGAGCGATTGCACAAACAACTCATCTTGACCGCAGCCGGTCAAAGCTACCTGCCCGGAATTTCGGACGGCTTTCGTCGCATCGCCGACGCGACTGCGCAACTAAAGCCGCAGGGCGCGGTGCTGCTGCAATTGGGCGTCCATGGCGGCCTCGACCTGCGCCGGCTCGAGCTGGACGCATTCCGGGCCGGGAATACCGAGATCGGCTTGCGCGTGCTGCAGCCCGCCGGCTTGCATGAGCTGGTCGAGGGCAAGGTCGACGTGCTGATTGCCCGCAGCCTCGGTCACCATCCGGGCTACCGCTGCGACCGAATTCGCGGGGAAACTGGCGTGGGTGATTGGCTGATCGCTCCCGACGGGACGGCCGATTGTCCGGAGATCGTCAGCCTTCGCAACTGGCTGCGCCGGCGATCGGGCGAGGCCGGGCTCGCGCCTCACCGGTCCCCGCGCCGGATCGGTATCGTCTGACAACGAAGCACCTCTGAAGCAGGAGTCTGCGGCTCAACGCCCTGCTCATGAGCGCATCCTATCCGCGCCTGACGCGCCGCGCTGTCGTCGTTCATGTGCCGTTCGGCAACGATGATCCATTGGTGAGAGCGGCAGGTCGCCGACTCCGGTGGAACCCGACGTCGCCTGAACGGTTGCTTCGGCGCCCACGCAGCAAAGTGAGAATAAGTTGAATCGCCGTCAGTTCATTCAATCTGCGGCTGCGATCCCAATCGCCGCATCTGTCGCGCGGAGCGTCGCGGTCGCGGCGCCTGCGGGCCAGCCGTTCAGCGCCGCCTATGTCCGCGATCTCGCGCGCAACCTCGCGGCCAAGCCCTACGCCGCGCCCGACGACAAGCTGCCGGATGCGCTGGCGAAGCTCGACTACGATGCCTATCGCTCGATCCGCTTTCTGCCGGAGCACGCGCTGTGGCGCGACGAGAAGCTGCCGTTCCAGGCGCAGTTCTTTCATCGCGGGTTCATCTACAAGGACCGCGTCGACATCTACGAGGTCGCGGACGGCCAGGCCAAGCCGGTGACCTATCGTCCGGAAGACTTCGCGTTCGGCCCGCAAGTGCCGGCGTTTCCGGCGGCCGATCTCGGCTTCGCCGGCTTTCGGCTGCACACGCCGATGAACCGGCCGGACTATTATGACGAGGTCTCCGTGTTCCTCGGCGCGAGCTATTTTCGCGCGGTCGCCAAAGGCGAGATCTACGGGCTGTCAGCGCGCGGGCTGTCGATCGACACCGGCGAGGCCAAGGGCGAGGAGTTTCCAGTCTTCAAGGCGTTCTGGCTGGAGAAGCCGACCGCCGGCGCCACTGCGATGGTGGTGCACGCGCTGCTCGACAGCAAGAGCGCGACCGGCTCCTACCGCTTCACGATCCGCCCCGGCGACACCACCGTGTTCGATGTCGAGGCGTCGCTGTATCCGCGCGTCGAGATCGGTCATGCCGGGCTGGCGCCGATGACCAGCATGTTCCTGTTCGGGCCCAACGATCGCAGCGACAGCGACGACTTCCGGCCCACGGTGCATGATTCCGACGGGCTTGCGATGTTCAACGGCAAGGGCGAGCAGCTCTGGCGTCCGCTCAGCAATCCGCGCGACCTGCAGGTCAGCGTCTTCAACGATCTCAATCCGCGCGGCTTCGGCCTGATGCAGCGGGAGCGGCAATTCGCCGCCTACCAGGATCTGGAATCGCGGTTCGAGCGGCGACCGAGCCTGTGGATCGAACCGATCGGCGATTGGGGCGAAGGCGCCGTCGTGCTGTTCGAGATCCCGACCAGGCAGGAGATCCATGACAACATCGCCGCCTTCTGGCGGCCGAAGACGCCGCTCGCCGCCAAGGGCGAGCACAACATGACCTATCGCCTGCATTGGGGCCCCGACGTGCCGAAACCGCATGCGCTGGCGCGCTTCACCCGCACCGGCGTGGCCGCGCTGGGCGAGGGACGGCTGTTCGTGCTCGAACTCGCAGGCGATGCGCTCAAGGGGCTCGATCCCGGCACCGTCAAGGGCGTCTTGAGCGCCGAGAAGACCGACGTGACCAACGTGGTCGCCCAGCCCAATCCCGAGACCGGCGGATGGCGCTTGAGCTTTCAATGCGCCGCCAGGGACGCGCCGGTCGAGCTGCGGGCCGAGCTGTTCGCGAGCGACAAGCTCATTTCCGAGAGCTGGATCTATCGATGGACGCCGTAAGCTCAAGACGATCGCACAGGCTTCGTGACGAGACGGGAACGGATTTCCTGCCCTCCGAGGCGCCCTGCGAGATGGTGGCTGCGCCGCTCGATCAGCCCGTGCCGGGCCGTCCTGCGCTCAGCAGCGGGCCGGGTGTCGCGGTCCGTCGCGCGCTGGTTCTGGCCGGTACCGCCGCGCTGACCGCGGTGGGCTGCGCCAAGATGTACCAGGTCGTCGAGGTCGGCGGCGTGACCGTGCTCGAAGGCCTGGTGCTCGTGCTGTTCTGCATCCTGATCGCCTGGATCAGCTTTGCCTTCATCACGGCGCTGGCCGGTTTTGCCGTGACCTTGGCACGGCCTCGGGAGACGATCTCGATCGACCTCGCTGGTCCCCTGCCCGCGCTGTCGAGCCGCACCGCGATGCTGCTGCCGACCTACAATGAAGATCCGGACGCGGTGATGGTACGGCTGCGCGCGATGATCGAATCCGCGGCCGCGACCGGCGCGGCCGATCGCTTCGACTGGTTTCTGCTCAGCGACACCACCGACCCCGACATCTGGATCGGAGAGGAGGCCGCGTTCCTGGCGCTGCGCGACGCCTGCCCCGCCCATCGCGTCTACTACCGGCACCGTGCCAACAATCTCGCGCGCAAATCCGGCAACATCGCCGAATGGGTGCGGCGGTTCGGCGCAGCCTACGACCACATGATCATCCTCGACGCCGACAGTCTGATGAGCGGCGAGACAATGGTGCGGCTCGCCCATGCGATGGAGCAGGCGCCGCAGGCCGCGCTGATCCAGACGCTTCCGGTGATCGTCAACGGCAGCAGCCTGTTCGCGCGGCTGCAACAATTCGCAGGCCGGCTCTACGGGCCCGTCATCGCCTCCGGCAATGCGTGGTGGTACGGCGCCGAAGGCAATTATTGGGGCCATAACGCCATCATCCGCGTCGCCGCTTTCGCGCAGCACGCCGGCCTGCCCGAGCTGCGCGGCCGCAAGCCGTTCGGCGGACACATCCTCAGTCATGATTTCATCGAGGCCGCGCTGATGCGCCGCGCCGGATGGGGCATCTACATGACGGTGACTCTCGGCGGCAGCTACGAGGAGGTGCCACCGTCACTGATCGACTATGCCGCGCGCGACCGGCGCTGGTGCCAGGGCAATCTGCAGCATCTGGCGGTGCTGCCGGCCCGCGGGCTGCATTGGGTGTCGCGGCTGCATCTGCTGATCGGCATCGGCGCCTATGTCACCGCTCCGCTATGGCTCGCCTTCCTGGTGCTCGGCATCCTGATTTCGCTGCAGGCCAATTTCGTCCGGCCCGAATACTTCCCGAAAGGCTTTGCGCTGTTTCCGAACTGGCCGGCCCAGGATCCGGTGCTCGCCGCCCAGGTGTTCGGCGCGACGCTCGGCCTGCTCATGATACCGAAGCTGTTCGCCTGCCTGGCTGCCTTGTTCACGGCGGACAGGCGCCGGGGCTTTGGTGGCGGTCTCCGGCTCTGCGCCGCGGTGCTGACCGAAACATTGCTGTCGGCGCTGATCGCGCCGTCGATGATGATCTTCCAGTCGGTCGCCGTGATCGACATTCTGCTCGGCCGGGACGCCGGCTGGCAGGTGCAGCGACGCAGCGATGGCGGCGTCAGCCGGCAGGAGATCTTCCGCAAATTCGCGCTGCCCTCGGTCTGCGGCGTGTTCATGGCCGCCGCCGCCTATGCGGTCTCCGTCCCGCTGCTGGCCTGGATGTCGCCCGTGATCGCAGGACTCGTGCTCGCCATCCCGATCGGGCTGCTGACCGCCGGCCGCGGCCGCGGCGCGCGCCTGTTCACCACGCCGGAGGACCGGGAGCCGGCGCCGGTGCTGATCCGCGCCAGGGAGCTTGGCGAGGCGCCGCGGCGACCGCGCGACGCCGCGCTGCACGCGCTCCGGCAGGACGCCGAGCTCTGCCGCCAGCATGTCAGTGCCCTGCCCGCGTCGCCGCAGCGCAGGCCCGGCGACATCGATATCGATCTCGCCACCGCCCGGGCGCGGATCGCCCAGGCCGGCGGTTTCGCTGAGGCGATCGGTTACCTGTCCCGCCGCGAAACGCTCGCCGTGCTCAAGGATGCCGCGGCGCTGCAGCACCTGCTCGCCTTGCCGGCCTGAATGCTCGGCAAGCGTTCGGCTACTTCGTCAGATGCGCCGACGCGATGGCCTGCTGGAACAGCGCGGTCAGCGCCTTACCGATGCTGCCCGAGGAATCGACCTCGTAGTAATAGCCCGGGCTGGCGCAGGATTTCATGATGCCGCCGATCGAATCCCGCCACGGCCCGATGTAGGTCGTGTACCAGCTGTTGTTGGTGATCGCGAGATAGGTGGTGTAGAGCACCGCGATCTTGATGCCACGGGCCTTCAGGGTATCACATGTCGTGGTGTTCAACGGCTCCTGACAGCGCCCGCCCGAGAGCACGGTCTTGCTGCACGTCGTCGGATAGGAATAGTCGGCGACCCCGTCGGAGACGAAGAACAGCCATTTCTGCGGACTGGTCGATGATCCGTCGCCCTGGGCCGGGATGACGCCATTCATGCCCGAGATCGCACCATCGAAATCGGTGCACATGTCGTTATTGTAGCCGCTATAGGGGATCGTCATCAGGTCGAGCGCGCCGACCGAGGACTTCACCGACGACATGCTCGACGACAGGCTGGCCACGGTCGTCAGGCCAAGCGAGCCGCAATCGCTCCCCAGGCTGTAGACTGCCATGCGGTATTGGTTGCTGACCACCTGGCTGGCCGTGGCCGTATCGGTCAGCGACTGGGTTGCCGACCTGACGACGTCGATCCGCATCGTCACGCCCTTGTTCTTGGCGATCTGGTAGTAGCTGTTGGTCTGCAGCGTCTTCTTCGTGCTCGACGTGTAAGTATCGTGACAGGCGAAGGCGCATTTGTCCGAGGTCGCGTTCTGCAGCGTCGTCATGTCGGTCGTGGTCGCGCCGAGGCCCTGCGACGGCGAGTTGTCGACCAGGACGTAGAAATCCATATAGGTCGGAAACGACGCCGACGCCGACGAGGAGGCCGTCACGGTCATTGTCGGAAAGCCGAACATGTACATGAACGCCGTATTGACGACCACCGATGCCGTGCCCGTCACGGTTCGCGCCGTCACGCTGTCCGTGACGGTGATGTTCAGCGAGTTCGAGGTCAGCTTATGCGACGACATCTGGCCATTGTACATGTTGGTGGCAGATGTTTTGGCGTCCGCCGCCGTGCCGCGCATCGCGGTATAGCCGGTTGCGGCGAGCATCGCCGCATCGAGCGAGGCGGACAGCTTGGCCTTGGCACGCACCGCCATCGAATAGTCGATCGCGGAGCCGACGAAGGTGAGGATCGGCAACAATGCGAGCGCGAATATGATCGCGATATTCCCGCTCTCGTTGCGGCGAAACCGCGACAGGAGCCCGAGGTATCGATGTCCGGACAGCACCGCAACACTCCAAACGCAGAACTCTGATGCGGGCCATATTGCTGATGATCCCTTTCATCCGAATTGACGCAATTGCCGAGAATTCGTTACCAGGCGTTTCCACCGAGGTTTCGCAGGCCCCGTTAGTCCGTCCTTAGCGATATGACAGCGCTTCCCCCTGCACATGACACCGTCGGCAGGTCCAGGTCGAACGCCGGAGAACGCCGTGCCGCGGGCCTGCCCGCGGCGGACGTTGCCGCCGCCCGCTATGCAAGTCGATCTCACGCTTTTCAGAATTCGGAGGCATCGGCCGCGGCCGGTCTGGTCGGCCGGCGCGAGGCGCCGGGTGCCGCGCAGCTGTTCAGCCCCGATTGCAAAGCGGCAGCGCCGATAGCATAGTCCGCGCGCTCCGGGGCGCCTGGAGCGCTGATTCTCGGGAGTTTGGGGACGACGATGGCGGATGCCGATCTTGATGCCGTGATCCGGCAACTGGCCAAGCAGCAGAACAAGACCATTCTGGCGGCGGCCAAGAAGCGGCGGGACCGCTTCAGCGGCTTGGCCATGAAGGCCAAGGACAAGGACGCCAAGGAGCGCTACAAGATGCTCGCCCGCGAAGTGGCCGAGCAGGCCAATGCCGCGGCGCGCCGGCTCCTGATCTCGGCGGACAACGTCGCCGACAGCTATGCCCGCGCGATGCGTCAGGCCGCCGCGGCCGAGCTGCCCAAGAAGCCCGAAAAGCCGCAGAAGTCCGAAAAGTCAGCCGCGGCAGCGCCCGCAAAGCCGGACGGCAAGAGCGGCAAGAAGTCCGTCAGCAAGCCCGCGAAGGCCGCGGGCAGGAAAACCGGCAAAGCCGCAGCCTGACGGGGCGCTTCGACACGACACGAATGTCCGATATCAGCGGCCCGGATCACGGCTGCCATGTGCTGCCGAAGCGCGCAGCCGCATGCTCGGAGGCGCAGGGCAGCGCCTGGCGAAAAATCCCTGGTCCATAGCAACCATCCGCGCATGACCGACTTTCTCCGAGGGCCGTTCAGGACGCGGAGATGGGAATGAAGGCACTGGTCTGGCATGGCAAAGAGGACATCCGCTGCGACACGGTGAGCGATCCCGAAATCGAGCACGACAGGGACGCGATCATCAAGGTCACGAGCTGCGCCATTTGCGGGTCGGACCTGCATCTGTTTCACAACTACATCCCTGCGACGATGCCCGGCGACATCATGGGCCACGAGACGATGGGCGAGGTCGTCGAGGTCGGTTCCGGCGTCAATGGCAAGCTCAAGAAGGGCGACCGCATCGTCGTGCCCTTCACCATCATCTGCGGTGAGTGCGAGCAGTGCCGGCGCGGCAATTACTCGGTGTGCGAGACCACCAACCGCAACAAGCATCTCGCCGAGAAGGTGTTCGGGCACACGACCGCGGGACTGTTCGGCTACACGCATCCGACCGGCGGCTATCCTGGCGGTCAGGCGGAATATCTCCGCGTGCCGTTTGCCGACGCCACCCACATCAAGGGGCCGGACGGGATGACCGACGAACAGGCGTTGTTCCTGAGCGACATCTTCCCGGCCGGATGGCAGGCGGCCGCGCAATGCGACATCGAGCCGGACGACACCGTCGCGGTGTGGGGCTGCGGCCCGGTCGGACAGATGACGATCCGCAGCGCCATCCTGCTCGGCGCCACCAAGGTGATCGCGATCGATCGGATTCCGGAGCGGCTGGCCATGGCCGAAGCCGGCGGCGCCATCACCATCAATTTCGACAAGGAGAGCGTCGTTGGACGGCTCAACGAGCTGACCGACAACAAGGGCCCGGAGAAGTGCATCGACTGCGTCGGCTTCGAGAGCCATATCAGCATGGCGCAACCCGACAGCGTGCTCGACCGGGCCAAACAGACGTTCATGCTGGAGAACGACCGGCCCCACGCGTTGCGTGAGATCATCTATGTCTGCCGTCCCGGCGGCGTCGTCTCGATCCCCGGCGTCTATAGCGGCTTCTCCGACATGGTGCCGATGGGCGCGCTGATGAACAAGGGGCTGACGATCCGCACCGGCCAGACCCACGTCAACCGCTGGACCGACGACCTCAAGCAGCGCATCGCCGACGGCCAGATCGATCCGTCCTTCGTGATCACCCATACCGTGCCGCTCGCGCAGGGGCCTGAGATGTATCGCGCCTTCCGCGACAAGCAGGACAGCTGCGGGAAGGTCGTGCTGAAACCATAAGGGATCGCATCGCATGTTTCATGTCTCGAATCTCGTTCGTTCCAAGGGCACCCCCAAGATCATCTCCACCGGCCCGAGTTCGCTGACGGCGGCGGATCGGCTGGCCCGCGGGCTCGGCTGGTTCAGCATCGCGCTCGGTACGCTGGAACTGCTGGCGCCGCATCGCGTCACCAACGCGCTCGGCATGGAGGAACACGAGGGTCTGGTGCGCGCCTATGGCGTGCGCGAGCTGCTCGCCGGCGTGATGACGCTGTCGGTGGAGAAGAAGGCTGGCCTGTGGAGCCGCGTCGCCGGCGACGGACTCGACATGGCGACCCTGCTCGGCGAGGTCAGGCCGAGCAATCCGCGCGCCGGCACCGTGATGGCGGCGCTGGTGATGGTGGGCGGAATCACCGTGCTGGACTATCTGGCCGCCAAGGACGTCGCCGCGCAGCACGATCCGAAGCGCGGCCGCAAACGGCTCTACAGCGACCGCAGCGGCTTCCCGAAAGGCA
This sequence comes from Bradyrhizobium sp. USDA 4369, assembly GCF_054056435.1. NCBI lineage: Bacteria > Pseudomonadati > Pseudomonadota > Alphaproteobacteria > Hyphomicrobiales > Nitrobacteraceae > Bradyrhizobium > Bradyrhizobium sp. USDA 4369. The sequence continues at coordinate 300,182 of NZ_JBSRYH010000001.1, forward strand.
TCGCGGCCGTCAAGGGCGCGGCGCTACCGCGTCCCGCGAGCAGCACGGCCACGACGTAGTTCGCGCGCCGCGCCTGGCTACGGCGTCAGCATGACCGAGAACAGGCGGAAACCTGCGATCTTCGGAAAGGCCTCGGCTGCCTCGGGCGAGGCCAGAGCAACGACGGCCGCGCTCACTTCGCCATTGGTCAGCCGGGTGATCGCAGTGGCCTGGCCTTCCAGCAGCAGAACCTCGGACGCCCCGGCCGCGTTCATCGCAGCGGTGATCTTGGCGTTCGACTTGGCATAGCGCTCGTCGATCGCGATCACCTTGCCGCTGAGATCGGCGAGTGCGCGCACGTTCGGACGCGCCATGAGCACAGCCACGAGATGCGTGTCGGCCGGCACCTCAGGCACGCGCAACGCCGTCATCCGTTCGGCCAGTTCGGCCGCGACGGTGACCTCGCTTTGCACCTTGGCGGGGTTCGGCAGAACATCCGACACGGCAGGCGGCGGCTTGGCGCCGGATTCGCCGGCTGCAGGCGGCAGCGTCGGCTCCGGGCGGGCTGTTCGCGCCGGCGTATTGAGCGGTCTGTCCGCGGATGTCTCGGTCCGCTTGTCAGCGGTCTTGTCACTGGTCTTGGCGGCAGGCTTGCCGGCAGAATTGGCCGCGATGGCGTGAGACGCGGCCCGCCGCTTGGCGGCGCGCGCATGCTTGCGCTGCAACTTCGCCCGACGCGCCACGGCCGGAGCGGATTCATGGCTCGACTGGCCGGCGATTTCGGCAGGCGCCAGCACGATCGGCTCGCCGGCGGGCGGACTGTCCGCGCAGGCTCTGCCGGTCAGATCCACACATGGCACCGCGAACTGCGGCGTCGCTGGGTGACTGCAGCCCCCGAGGGCCAACGCTGACACCACGGCCAACGCGCCGATACAAAGCGCTCTCACTTTTCCGCTCCTGACGACTCTCCTAGCGCGCCTGTGGGCGTCTGCTTTGCTCACCATCTCGATCGGGATGCGTTAAACTCACGCTTAAGCGGCGGCCGCGGGCGGCTCGGACAGCGCCGCGTGGTTAATAGCCCGCGCACAAAGCGGCGGATCCGGCCGGGCTGCACCGCGCCGATAGGAGCCTATCCGGCCATGCCGGCTGATTTTCGCCGTTGATCGGAGCGCCCGCCGCAGCCATGGTGCGCTTGTTGTCGGGACAGCGGAGGCAATCGTGGCCGCAAGCCCTGCCATGCGGAACGAACCGCCGCCGCTGCCGTTTTTCGAACCTGCGAAGGATGCTCCATGGCCAAGATTGACCCCGCTGCCGGCAAGCCGCTCGCCAATGCCGCGCTCGCCAACATTCCGCGGCTGATCACGGCCTATTATGCGCTCAAGCCCGATCCGCATGAGCCGACCCAGCGGGTCGCGTTCGGCACCTCCGGCCATCGCGGCTCGTCGCTCAAGACGGGCTTCAACGAGAACCACATTCTCGCCACCACGCAGGCGCTTTGTGACTACCGACGGCAGCGCGGACTCGATGGTCCGCTGTTCGTCGGCATCGACACCCATGCCCTCGCCGAGCCGGCCCTCGCCAGCGCGCTCGAAGTATTCGGCGCCAATGGCGTCGACGTGATGGTCGACAAGGACGGCGGCTACACGCCGACGCCGGTGATTTCGCACGCCATCATCTCCTACAACAAGGGCCGCACGGAGCACCTCGCCGACGGCGTCGTCATCACGCCGTCGCACAATCCGCCCGAGGATGGCGGCTACAAGTACAATCCGCCGCATGGCGGCCCGGCCGACACCGATGCCACCGGGGAGATCGAGCGGCAGGCCAATATCTATCTGGCCAACGAGCTCGATGGCGTATCGCGCATCAGCTACAAAAAGGCCATGCAGCGCGGCTCGGTGCATCCTTACGACTACATCACGCCTTATGTCGCCGACCTCGCCAACACGGTCGACCTCGACGCCATCAAGGCCGCAGGCGTCAAGATCGGCATCGATCCGCTCGGCGGCGCCGCGATCGCCTATTGGGCGCCGCTGATCGAGCGCTACGGGCTCAACGCCACCATCGTCAACGATCTCGTCGATCCCACTTTCCGCTTCATGACCGCGGATTGGGACGGCAAGATCCGCATGGACTGCTCGTCACCTTACGCAATGGCGAGCCTGATCGGCATGCGCGAGCGCTTCGACGTCGCCTTCGCCAACGACACCGATGCGGATCGTCACGGCATCGTGACGCGCTCGGGCGGCTTGATGAATCCGAACCATTATCTGGCGACCGCGATCTCCTATCTGTTCGCGCACCGGCCCGGCTGGCGCAGCGACGCCGCGATCGGCAAGACCATCGTGTCGAGCTCGCTGATCGATCGTGTCGCGCGCAAGCTCGGGCGCAAGCTGGTCGAGACGCCCGTCGGCTTCAAATGGTTCGTCGACGGCCTGCACTCCGGCAGCTTCGGCTTTGCCGGCGAGGAGAGCGCCGGCGCCTCGTTCCTCAAGCGCGACGGCACAGTCTGGACCACCGACAAGGACGGGCTCATCCTCGGCCTGCTCGCGGCCGAGATCATGGCCAAGCGCGGCCGTGATCCGAGCGAGCTCTACAAGGAGCTGACGTCGGAGCTGGGCGCGCCGGTCTATGAGCGGATCGACGTCCCGGCGAGCCCGCCGCAGAAGGCCGCGCTGAAGGCGCTGACGCCGGAGCAGCTGAACCTGACCGAGCTCGCCGGCGATCCGATCCGCGTCGTGCACACCAAGGCGCCCGGCAACGGCCAGTCGTTCGGCGGCATCAAGGTCGAGACCGACTATGGCTGGTTCGCGGCGCGGCCGTCCGGCACCGAGGACGTCAACAAGCTCTATGCCGAGAGCTTCCGCGACGCCGAGCATCTCAAGCGCATCCAGAGCGAGGCGCAGGCGGCGCTGGCCAAGGTGTCGTGAGAGGCGAATGGGGAGTAGCGAATGGCGAATAGGGGTCTTGCTATTCGCTATTCGCCCAGCCCGCCCCCTTCCCTGCCGCCCCCCGGATCGGATATCGATCATCCGACAAGGAATTAGACAGCCATCGGTGAGACCGGATGCGAAGCTCTTCGACTGCCTTGCGCGTCACCTTCAGCGCGCTCGCGACCTCCTTCATGCTGGTTGTCAGCGCGTCGGCGCAAATGGTGCCGGAGGCGGCTGCGCCCCGGCCGAAGCCGGCGCCATCCATGCGCGCCGCGTCCTGCCATAACGGCCAGAGCTTCGACCGTTTTCTTGCCGAGCTGAAGCAGCGCGCCGTGGCCGAAGGCGTGTCGCAGCGCGCGATCGCTTCCGCCTCGCACTACCTCACCTACGACCAGGGCATCGTCAACCGCGACCGCGGCCAGCGCGTTTTCGGCCAGCTGTTCACCGAGTTCGCCGGCCGTATGGCGGCAGCCTACCGGATGCAGAACGGCCAACAGCACATCAAGATGCATGCGGCGGCATTCGCCCGCGCCGAGAAGGACTATGGCGTGCCGCCGGCGGTCATCGCGGCGTTCTGGGGCCTGGAGAGTGATTTCGGCGCCAATATGGGCAACCTGCCGGTGCTGCCGTCGCTGGTGTCGCTGGCCTATGATTGCCGCCGCAGCGAGCGCTTCCAGAACGAGACCATTGCCGCCCTGAAAGTCATCGACCGCGGCGACCTCACGCCCACGGAGATGATCGGCTCCTGGGCTGGCGAGCTCGGGCAGACCCAGTTCCTGCCGACGCATTACGTCACCTATGCCGTCGATTATGACGGCGACGGCCGCCGTGACCTCTTGCGCAGCGCGCCCGACGTGATCGGCTCGACCGCCAACTACATCGCCACCGGCCTCAAATGGCGCCGCGGCGAGCCCTGGCTGGAGGAGATCCGCGTGCCGCAGACGTTCCCCTGGGAGCAGGCCGATCTCACCGTCAAGGCTGCGCGCAGCAAATGGACCGGTCTCGGCGTGACCTATGCCGACGGCCGCCCGCTGCCGAATGATGCGCTGGAAGCGTCTGTGCTGCTACCGATGGGCCGCAATGGCCCGGCGTTCCTGGCCTATGCCAATTTCGCCGCCTACACCGAATGGAACAACTCGCTGATCTATTCGACCACCGCGGCCTATCTCGCCACCCGCATCGCCGGCGCCGCGCCGATGCGCAAAGCCAGCGGCCCGGTCGCGCAGCTGCCGTTCAACGAAATCAAGGAGCTCCAGCAGCTCCTGATTAAGGCCGGCTTCGACGTCGGCAAGGTCGACGGCGTGCTGGGCCAGCAGAGCCGCATCGCGGTCAAGACCATGCAGCTGCGGCTCGGCCTGCCGGCAGATTCCTGGCCGACGGCAGAGCTGCTGGCGCGGATGCGCGGCAACACGCCGCGCGCTCAGGCCGCGCCCGCATCCGCGACAGCGACGCGCTAAAAGGAGGCGTCTTTCGGAGACTCCGCCTGACACGAGCCGTCGCCTTGATCCCTTCCTCAATAGGGATGCCGGTCCTTCTTATCCATCCAGGCCTTGTACGCCTTGAGGCCGGTCTCCCGCTCGAAGTTCTCCGCGACCTCGATCCGCCGTTTCGCCCACGGCTTGGCGAAATCCTCATACTGGAAGGCATCGTCGAATCCGATAGCGCTCGTATCCTTCAGGCTCGCGGCGAAATAGACGCGGTCGATGCGCGACCAATAGATCGCCCTCATGCACATCGGGCACGGCGCGCCGTTGATGTAGATTTCGCACCCTTTCAACATGCGTGCGCGATGCTCAACCGGATCGGGCGAACCGGCTTCACGCGGAATCGTTTCGAGGATCGTGCCGGCCCCATAATCAGAACCGAGCAGCGCCTTTGGGTTGAGACGCGCGGACGCGTCCATGATCGCCGTGACTTCAGCGTGAAAGACGGGAATGCCGGTCAGCAGCACGCGGTTCTGACCCCGCCCTATGATCTCTCCGTCCTTGACGATCACGGCGCCGAATGGGCCACCCCACCCTTTCTCCACCGACTCGATGGCAAGCCGGGTCGCTTCCTCCATGAATTTCGGATTGCCGGCCGGCATTGCATTCGCGGCTTGCGTCGAAAAACCCGCTGCAATCGTTGCGCCCGTCGCTGCCGCGGCAGTGAGGAAGAAGCGGCGGTCCGGGTTGGGCAACTCATCGCAGACGAATTTTCGCGTGAATCAATCCTCTTAAAAACCATTCAGCCGGGCTGCACAACTGACAGTTATTAAGATTCGTCCCCCCCCCCCGGGTGAGCCGCGGCTGATCGATGCCGGCTTTGACGCGCGCGCTCCATCCAGAAGAAGACGGGCGCCAAGGTGAATCGCACGACACCCAAAATCGCGATAAAGATGCAGTTGCATTCTCTTGGGCGCCGCACCATCTCGGGAACACGCATCGTTTGCGCCGTCTCCTCCCTCAGCGAGAGCATCATGTCCTTTTACGATTCGACCGTGCCGGCCTACCTCCAGATCCTCGGCAGCCTGTCGGGCCTGCTCAGCAAGGCCGAAGCCCATTGCGAGGCCAGGAAGATCGCTCCGGAGGTGCTGCTTGGCGCACGGCTGTATCCGGACATGCTGCCGCTCTCGAAGCAGATCCAGCTCGCCTGCGACTTTGCCGCCAAGGGCTGCGCGCGGCTGACCCACAGCGAGGTCCCGAGCACCCCCGATACCGAGACGAGCTTTGCCGAGCTGCGCCAGCGGCTTTCCAAGACGATCGACTACCTGAAGACGTTCGCGCCGGCGCAATTCGAGGGCGCCGATGGCCGTGACGTCACGTTCCCGGCCGCGGGCGGCGTCAGTACGACCTTGAAGGGCCAGGACTTCGTCAACCGGGTCTCGTTTCCGAACTTCTATTTCCACGCCGCGATCGCCCACGGCATTCTGCGCCACAACGGGGTCGAGATCGGCAAGCGCGACTTCCTCGGCGTCACCTGACGCGTCGTTCGGTTTTTGATCGAAGCCTCCTTAACGATCAGATCGCCCGCCCGGGCAAGGTTGCGCGCCTCGTCTGCGTCCGGCGGATAGCTGATGACATTGCGCTGTCCTCCGCAATGCACAAATGACCACAACTCCCTCTCTCTCTTCTGGAAAGAACCCAATGAGCACATCCAAACTGTTCGAGCCGTACAAGCTGGGTCCGGTTACGCTGGCCAATCGTGTCGTGATGGCGCCATTGACGCGCAACCGCGCCGTCGAAGGCCTGGCCGCCGGCCCGCTGACCGCCACCTATTACGGTCAGCGCGCCAGCGCCGGCCTCTTGATCTCCGAGGCCAGCCAGGTCTCGCAGCAGGGCCAGGGCTACCAGGACACGCCCGGCATCTACTCCAAGGAGCAGATCGCCGGCTGGCGCAAGGTGACGGACGCGGTGCATGCCAAGGGCGGGCGCATCTTCATCCAGCTCTGGCATGTCGGCCGCATTTCGCATGTCTCGCTGCAGCCGAATGGCGGCGCGCCGGTCGCGCCCTCGGCGATTGCCGCCAAGACCAAGACCTTCGTCGGCGGCACCTTCACCGATGTCTCGACGCCCCGCGCGCTGGAGCTCGCGGAGATCCCGGGGATCGTCCAGGCCTTCAAGCAGGCCGCGCTGAACGCGATCGAGGCCGGCTTCGACGGCGTCGAGATTCATGGCGCCAACGGCTATCTGCTCGACCAGTTCGCCAAGGACGGCGCCAACAAGCGCACCGATGCCTATGGCGGATCGATCGAGAACCGCGCCCGGCTGATGCTCGAGGTCGCCAAGGCGGTCTCGGAGGCGATCGGCGCCGACAAGACCGGCATTCGCCTGTCGCCGGTGACCCCCGCAAACGACATCTCCGATTCCAATCCGCAGGCGCTGTTCGACTACATCGTCGACCAGCTCAATGCGCTGAAGCTCGTCTATATTCATGTCATCGAGGGCGCGACCGGCGGTCCGCGCGACGTGGCGCCGTTCGACTATGCGTCGCTGCGCAAGCGCTTCAAGGGCACCTACATCGCCAATAATGGTTATGACCTCGCGCTGGCCAACAAGCAGCTCGATGCCGACGCCGCCGATCTGATCGCGTTCGGGCGTCCCTTCATCGCCAACCCGGACCTCGTCGAGCGGCTCAAGCAGAACGCGCCGCTCAACGAGCTCGACCGCGCGACGCTCTATGGCGGCGGCGTCAAAGGCTACACCGACTATCCGACGCTGCAGGCCTCTGAGGCCGCGGAATAGCGCCAGGCGTCGCGCGCCCGCGCCTCGCAACCCCGGTGAGACCGCCTGCTTCGCGGTCTCACCGCCGCTTGGGATGTCAGCTTCAGGTCATGCTTCCCGGCAGAAAGCAACGCACTTCGATGCGCAGCCCCCTGTCGAGCTGGCGATAATAGACCGGCCAGACCATCGTCCGGCCGGCGCGATTGGGCCCGGCGACGACGGCATCCTCCGGAACGTCCCACCATAGACCTTCAATTCGCACCCGATAGCGGCCATCCTGCATGTCCCAATCGATATCGGACAGCGCGGTCCCGTCCGCATCCGAGCAGCACGGCCCCTTGGCCGAGCGAAGACTTTCGAACCAGGCCTTGAGCGGCGAGTTCGCATAACGCCCATCGAGATCGCGCGCCGTCGCGTCGCATCGCAGCGGACACCACATCGCGAGACCGGTTGAGAGAATGAGCAAGGCCATGACTCCGAGCGTGCGACGGAGGACCAGCGGCCGACGCGAGGCCATCGGTCCTGATGCGTTGATCGGTTCGAATGTTGACGGCCGGTCGGACATGTCTGCACCTCGTTGCTCGCTGCAAAGGATGCGCAACAGTTCGACGAGCTTCATGGCGGAAGTTCGTAGTTGACGATGACGATCGGCATGCATCGCGCCGTCGTCGCAAATTCCAATGCGAGGCGCTGAGCTGTTCTCGAGACGCACGGGAGAACCTCCCGACATCCACCATGAACATGGCCGATCACGACATGCGGTCGTCTTCGGACGAAGAGGCGCAACGAATCAACCTCCAGGCTTGCTGTTCGACAGGCATCGTCACGACGAACGAAGAGGCCGGGATTGCTCCCGGCCTCTTCGCGAGCTGCCCGCGCACGTCCATCCGGTGCGGGGGGCTCAGAACTCGGCGCGAACTTTCAGCACCGCCGATTGCTCAAGATAGGCGCTTCCCACCACGGCATTGTAGCCGAGCGAAAGCGACTGGCGGTCGCCGAACGCGATCAGCTTCAGCGCGGCGCCGAGCTCGGCCGTGTCGCGCGTGGGCGATGGTCCGGCGGCGAAGAACGTGCCGGCGCCTCCGGCAAAGCCCGCCGTGATGGTCTGCGCCGTGTCGCCGAATTCGTGCCGCCATGCCGCGAGCGTCTCCAGGCCGAAGCCGTAGGTCGACGTGACCAGAAGCGGAATCGTCATGCGCAGGCCGAGATTGGAGCGGACCGAGTTGGTGGTCTGCTTGGCGATGGTGAGCGCAGCCCCGGCCGCGCTGGCCTCGGTGTAGCCCTGCTGGTCGAGATGAGCGAACGTGACCCCGGCGAAGGGCGTCAGCACGGCCTGATCCACCTTCACGGGGACACCGAACTCGGCGCGGCCGACCGTCAGCCACCCCGTGTGGCTGCCCGACACGCTGTCAGCAAAGCCGGCGAAGCCGATGCGGCGCGTGGTGGTGTAGTCGAGCAGCGCGACGCCGGCGGACGCGCTGACGTACCAGGACGGCAGAACATAGGCGCCGTACACCGTGCCCTGATAATGCTGGATGCCGACCGAATCGCCCGCTGCCGTCTTGTCGTCCATCGCACTGGAGGCGTAGCCGAACGCCGCGCCGATGCGTGACGCATTGCCGATCCGCTGATCGATGCCCGCCACCAGCCCGCCGGTGTTGCCGGCATGGCCCGCGACCCCGCCGACCTCGCGCTGCGAGATGTTGGTGCCGATCAGGCTGCCCCACACGGTGCGCTCGGGCTCGGGCACCACGGCCGGCGCCTTCAAGGTCGGACGCGCTTTGGTTGGGGCAAAGGCCAGCAGCACCGAGGTCAGCGGATCGGTGTCGTCGGCGAAGGCCGAGGCGACGCGCGCGTTCGGCGATGCGCCGGCCGCCGCAGCCGTCAAGCGGTTGTCGATCTGGCTCTGCAGCAGCGCGGCGGTAGCCAGCGGGACCTCGATCTGCGCGCCGTTGACGAACGGGCGCAGCTGGTCGCCGGCGCGGCGCACCTCGTCGTCGCTGCGCAGGCTCTGGACCGCGCCGCCCAGCGCCTGCAATTGCGCGTTGCCGCCGCTATAGCCGACCAGATGATCGAGTGTCGCGCGGCTGCTCGGCGAGAGGCCGGCGATGCTCGCCGGTGACCGCACATTGGCCTTCAGCAACAGCGCACCGGTCGCGCTATCCGCATTGAACCTCACGAGCGCGCCGGAAAAATCGACGTTGAGCGGCGCTGTCGAGACCGAGGTCGCCACACGGTAGACATCGCCATCGCGCACAATGCCCTGAAGCCGCGGGGCAATCGTACCGGTGCCTGCAAAGGCCAGCCTGCCACTGATGTTGCCGAGATTGGTCGACGGCACGGCCGCGGTGCCGCCCGGCCCGTAGATCGTGGTGCGCAGCACGGCATTGTCGACGAGCTGCACGCCGTTGACGCCGCTGACCGTCACCTGCGATTTCATCAGATCGAGCATGCCGAAATTGACGACACTGGCGAGGCTCGTCACCCCGTCCAGCGTCAGCGCGTTGCTGCCGGTGCCGTTCCGAGCCACGACATTGCCGCTGAAACCGGTGCCCCTGAGCAGGATGGTGTTGGACGCCCCCCTCTGATCGATGATCGTGATATCGCCATCCAGCCTGCCGCTGTTGACCAGCCTGACATTGCGCGCGCCAGAAAAGCTGGCGGCCTGGGCGGTGGTCGCGGCACAGAGCGGATCGGTGATGTTGGTGCCGGCGGCCGGACAGGCCCTGCCGCCCGCATCGGTCCCCGTCCCCGAGCTACTGAAGGTGCCGGGCGCCGTGCCTGCGATCCCCTTGGTGAACGACCCGCGCGAAGCGCTCTGGTCGACCTCGATCTTTCCGGAGATCGTGCCGCTGTTGGTGACGTTGTGCGCGCCCGAACCGAGATAGAGGTTGCCCTGGATCAGCCCAGCATTGGCGATGACGCTGTCGCGCGGACCCGAATTGGAGCCGCTGCCTGTCAGCGGAAATGTCTGGCCCGACGCTCGTCCTGCCGCGGTGGTCAACGGATTGGTATCCAGCGCCAGGATGTCGCCTTTGATGACGCCGCCTGCCGTGTTGGTCAGGTTCAGCGTCTTGGTTTCACTCACCGTCACATTGCCATTGTTGTCGAACGCATAGAGCGGCGTGTCCGGGTTGCTGCCGGGAACCGTCCTGAACTCGGCGCCGGCGAAGGCAGCGATCGCCCAATGGCCGTCGTAGAAGCGGCTCGCCGCCGTCCAGTCCGTGTTGGCGATGGTGCCGGAGTTGGCGATGATCGTCGCGGCCCGGCCGTAATAGGCGGCGGCAAAATGGCCGGTCGCCGACACAGTCCCGCCGGCCCGGTTGTTCAGCACGAAGCTGTTGGTGTTGTCGTCGGAATAGAGGGCCGAGATGATCGCCAGATTGGTGCCGTTATAGCGCGCCGTCGCGGTGGCGCCGGTCGAGACGGTGAGCCTGGCCGGATCGAACGTGCTGAAGACATTCTGCGTCGCCGCCAGCGTGCCGGTGTTGTTGACCGTAAACCGGTTGACCTGGCTGTCGGCGACGACGACGTGCAGCCGGCCGGCGCTCAGCTGGCTGGTGGTGAGGCTGAGCCAGCCGGCATTGTTGATCACCACGTTGTTGACGGCCGGGTTCTCGGCATTGGAGAAGTTGGCGGCGATCATGCCGCGATTGGCGAGCCCCGCCTGGGTGTTAGTGACGAGGTTGCGGTTGGCCGTCGCGTCCAGCGTGATGATCGCCGTCGGCGGATTTGGATTGTAGCCCCTTGCGGGGAAAGCCGGGTTCGCCGGCGTGTAGGCGTTGCTGCCGCTCGCGGGCGTCGCGGTGGCCGCTGCCGCGTCATACACCGTGACGGCCGTTGTGATGCTCCCGCTGCAACTGACGGTAACACCAGGCGTCGTACATTCGGCCTTTGCGCCGCCGGTCGTCATCCATGCGGACAGCAGCACAACGCCTGCGGCAGCCGCTTCGCTGCGCTTCCTGATCCTCGAATCCAACTGCCGTCCCCCGAGCTACGCAAAATTACTGATTAGCTATTTATTTCTGAATTTATCTGAACAATGCCGTGCATGAGCAAGGCGAATTATTCTCGACGGGCTAGGGATCAAATCCATCTCGGGGCGAAAATTGTCCCACTCGCAAAACACGATCACAGACAGGATCTCGCGCGACTAATTAGTTCTTGATACCCGCTAACGCCCACCATCTCGCGGACCGGCAGCGCTCCGAGAGCTCATCAACAACTTCGGCACAAATAAAAAAGGCCGGGATTGCTCCCGGCCCTTTGGCCACGGTGGGGATCGGCCGCGGCGGCGAACACGCGCAGGTTATCCCTGCGCGCACCCGCGCTTCAGAATGTCGCCTTGATGCCGGCATAGACGGCGAGCGGCATGGACGGCAGCATGCTGCGTGGATCGGTGAAGCTGACCAGGTTGGCGGCTCCCTGCGTCGAATTGTTGAAGCCTTTCGGATCGAACACCGTGCCGGCGGAATAATAGCGCTTGTTGAAAAGGTTCTGCACCATCCCAAACAGCTCCACGTTCTTCGTCACCTGATAGGACGTGTGCAGATTGACGACCCAGTAAGCCGGCACCTTGGGATAGGTGTTGGCCTCGTCGCGCAGCAGATACTGGCTGCCGATATAGTTCATGTCGGCGCCGACCTTCCAGGCGTCGGTCACGGCATAGTCGGCACCGAGTTTCAGACGATGCGCGGGGATGGCCGGAATGTGGCTGCCGGGCAGCACGGCGACGACGGCCTGGAGATTCGGATCGTTGACGCTGAACGAACTGCGGAACGTGGCGTCGACGAAGGTATAGTTGGCGTAGGCGGCCCAACGGTCCCAGGTCAGGTCGACTTTGGCCTCGACGCCCTGACGCAGGGTGGTTCCGGCATTGGTGAAGTAGCCGGCGTTCGGACGCGCCAGGCTGGCGACATTGATGATGTCGTCGGAGTTCTGCGTCCGGAACAGGCTGATACCCCAGCGCAGCCGCCAGCCGTCATGATCGACCAAGGGCGGCGCCTTGCGATAGGGAGCAACCGCCGCATAGGCCGAGCGACCGCCGGAGATCTCGCCGCGCAGGCCACCTTCGATCGTGCGCGACACCACCTGCTTCAACGGCGGATCCGCGATCAGGAAGTTGTCGATCAGGCAAGGATTGGCAGGATCAGAACAACCGAGCTCGAGCGGCGTCGGCGCCCGATTGGCCTCCGAATAGCCGGCATAAGCGGTGAGGCCGGGCGTGAACTTGTAGGTCAAGCCGACCACCGGATTGAAGCGCTGGAAATTATTGCGGCTGTTCAGCGCCGGATTGAGCCCGGTCTCGTCCTGCAGATTGATCTGGGCGTAATTGAACCGACCGCCGGCGGTGAACGCCAGCTGCGACGTGATATCGAACGTATCGGTCGCATAGACGCCCACATAGGTGTTCTTCGCACCAAGGTTCACCGGCGCCACATTCGCCTGCGGCTGGTCGATGAAGACGCCGGTGCCGGTGACGAAGAAGTTGCCATCGACGGTTCCGAGCTCGGACGTCGCCTGGAAGTTGGAGCGGCCGTGATCGACGCTGCTGCCCACCACGAAATGGTTGTCATGTCCGAACAGCTGGGCGGTGTTGGCCGCCTGCAGCGAACCGCCATAGCTGTTCGACTTGGTCCAGTTACGATCGATCGCGCCAAGCGCCGTGTTGGCCGGCAGGTTATTCACAGACGCGCTATTGCGATTGATCGGAAACTCCCCCCCCGTGGCATCATCCTGAAAGCAGAATTCCCCGGGAAACGCCCCGTTGTCGTCGCAGGCCTGGGCCTCAGTCCCGTTGCCGTCGACATGGGACGCGCGGTAAGCGCGGTAATAGGCGTTGGCCTGGACGGTCCAGGCATCGGTCGGCGTCCACTTGGCGCTTGCCTGCAGGAAGGCGAGTTGCAGACGGGTCGACTGCGGCCAAGTGTAGACGCTGGACCAGCGCTGATTGAGCATCTGGATCGGCGTCGCCGCCACCGAGCCCAGTTTGTTGTCGGCGCCGGTGAACGACAGATGGAATTCGGTCGTATCGCCGCGCAGACCGAGGTCGGCATACATACGCCGGACCTGCGACGAGGAAGAGTGGTCGCGCCAGCCGCGGTCATACGCGCCTTCCGCCGCGACGTAAGCCGACACATTGCCGTTGGTCCAGCCGGTCTGCGCACCGGACTGAATGCGGCCATAGGAGCCACCCCAGAGCTGCGCCTCGGTGCCCTGATAGGTGAAGCCGTTCTTCATCTCGATCGACAGCGCGCCGCCGGTGGCGTTGAGACCGAACAGCGGATTGTTCGGCATCAGGGTCATGCGCGCGATCGCCATCTCCGGGATCAGGTCCCAGTTCACGACGTCGCCGAACGCCTCGTTGATGCGGCTGCCATTCTGATACACGGCAATGCCTTGCGGGGTGCCCGGCACGGGGGATGCCGTCGCGCCGCGATAGTCCAGATTGCGCTGGAACGCGTTGCCGGATTGGTCGCTCAGCGAGACGCCCGGCACCGAGCGCAGAATGTTGTCGAGCAGCGATGGCGCGCGGCTGTGATCAAGCTCGCGCGCGCCGATCGTCTCGACATTGGACGGGACCTTGTCACGGTCGATTTCGGCGCCCGGCACCGGCGCCACACCGACAACCTCGATGGTCTGGAGTGTCTGCTGCGCGAACGCAGCCGCAGGTAGCAACGCACACGTGGCAAGAAGCGCGCTCTTCAGCGCTGACAGTCTGGTCAAGACGTCCCCCAGTTTCTTGTCTCCCGCTTCCACGCACGCCCACGCCCCTGGGCGGCCAGCACGTGAAGCCGGTCGGATGACACGATTACAAACGTTATTATTGGTAAATAGCGGCCATGTTCCTCGCAACGGGCAATATTCTTCGCCCCATAGGGACAATCTTCCCGTAACCTTAGATGGGCAATCATTTTGCCAAGCCGTCTCCACGGAGCGGCCGCATTGTCGCCGCGGGTCCGGTTTGCAACGGAACCTGCATGGTGGACGAACGCCCGGGGGATACCGGTAGCCAAGGAAGAGACCTTCATCGGATGTATCGCGTTCTGCTCGTTGACGACCACCCGGTCGTGGTTGCGGCCTGCCGCTGGCTGCTGAGCGAGGCCGGGATCGGGGAGCTGTCCGAAGCGCATGATGCCCAAAGCGCCTATGAGGCCTTTGTGCGCGAGCGCCCGGACGCGGCGGTGGTCGACCTTCGCCTGCAGAGCCAGGAATTGGGCGGGATCGGCCTAATTCAGCGCATGCGCTCGCACGACCCCGGGGCCAGGATCCTGGTCTTCAGCATGCTCGCCGACCCGCGAATCGTCCGCTCGGCGATCGACGCCGGCGCGAGCGGCTATCTGCTCAAGGATGCACCGCCGCACGAACTGCCGAAGGCGCTGGATCAGATCCGATCGGGCGGCACCTATCTCGATCCGCAGCTTGCCAAGCGCATTGCGTTATTGCGCAAGGAGGCCGACGGCACTGCAGCAACAGCGCTGACGCAGCGTGAGCGTCAGGCGCTCGCGCTGCTCGGGCAGGCGAAATCCTATCAGGCGATCGCGGATCAGCTCGGGATCAGCTACAAGACCGTCATCAACCTGACCTACCGGCTACGACAGAAGCTCGGGGCGCGCAGCCTCCCGGACTTGGTTCGGCTGGCGGTCGAGATGTCGCGCCCGGGCCTGTAAGAGGCTGTGACAACCTCAGCGACCGGATTGTTCGCGCGACTTGCCGGCCCACGACACGCATACGCGTTCAAATCCGCGTCGCGCATCCGCCTCAGAAAAAAAGGGCCCGCGACGGTTTGCCATCGCAGGCCCTCCTGATCAGGTTTGGTCGGCTCGCGGCGGCCCGCGCGCCTCACTTCAGCAGCTTGGCCACCGACTTCAACTCTTTCGAATCGAGCGTGCCGTCATTGTCGGGATCGGCGGCCTTGAAGCGTCCCTCGACCAGCGCGAGATATTCGTCCTTGGTCAGCGTGCCGTCCTTGTCGGGATCGGCAGCCTTCAGGTCCTTGGCCGACACGCGGCCGCGGAGCTCCCTGGCATCGAGCGTGCCGTCATGATCGCGGTCGAGACGATCGAACAGTGCTCCCGCCGCGGCACGAACCTCGTTCATGTCGGCAGTGCCGTCCTTGTCCGGGTCGATCGAGATGAGCAGCTTGGAGGTGGCCGGCGCGCTGGCCGCCATCGTGGCCGTGCCGACCATCGCCGTCATGGCCACAGCGGCCGCCGTCATCATCAGTTTCCAATTCATCGAATTGATCCTCTGTCTCCGCCGTCCGACCGGGGCGGCGATGAATGGCGCAGTAACAACTCATGCGAGCATCGTCGGCTTCGCAGACGACGCGGGACGCATGCCCCTGACCTATGAGACAGTTTCCGATTTCGCAAGTGCAATAGGGAGACGTTCGGGAATTTCCCAGCGGGGTGCCGGGACTAGAACCTCGGGCCATGCAGGAAATACCGCCCAGGGCGGTCGCGACGGGGCTCCAGGTCGGAGCCGGCCGCCCCTCGGGCCTCGGCGCGGGCGTTGGCGGCGACGTCGCGTCCTCGCTTCGCGGCGCGCCGCCGCTTCGTCTCGCTGCGCGTCGTCGTATCCATACTGCCCTTGAGCTGCGCGGCCGGGTTGACGGGACGACCAAACGACACATGCCTGGCTCGTGCGATATGACCTCCAGTCTCCACCGCATCCGCCGCCGTCGCTCTCCCGCCGCTTCTCCGAACGATCCTGCGCCTCGTGCAGCCGGCCTCGGATGTCACGCAGGTCTTGTCTACAGCCTTCGTGCCGGTATGGGTACGTTTCCACCAAGCTTCCAATTCGTCGCGCAGTGACTGCTCTCGCGCGAATGCACGTCCATCCGACAGCAGCATGAAGGACAGCAAGAGAATTGTGATCCCGCCCAGCCTTCCACACTGAGTGGAAGATCGGCGGCGATGAACAATAGCTTTGAGCACGGAAGGCTCCATTCTCTGGCTGATTTGGCAGTCAGCATGCATGCGGTCATGCATGTTTTCCCCGCTCTATGACCTCAATGTGTTTGCACCGCGCCACATTCATTGCCGCCCTGCGATTCGTTCGCGAGTTAGCTGCCACATTGCGCCGGTCAAAAAGTCCTGCTTACCTTGCCAAAACATCCCTATTGGCGGCTATACAAGAACGCAGCTGACAAAATGGGGCACACAGCAGCTCATCGTTTCCCGATTGTGTCACCTTTCAGCCGGTCGCCCCGCATGTTTTCGCCGCGCCGACTCGATAGCTCCTCGTCGCAGGGGAGCACAAGGATATGCAGTCGGCCGGCATCGCAAGACAGCAAAGACAATCGCGATGGTGCGTGACCGCTGCTGCCCTCCTACTCATGCCATTCGGCGCATCAGCCGAGGAGATCCAGGGCAACGACCCCGCCTCGCCCGGGCATTTCCAGATCGAGCAGCGCTTCGGCTATGTCACAACATTCAATCCGCAGCAGCAGAATGGCGGCCAGCGCGTGCCGCAGCGCGCGATCACCGGCGAGACCGAGATCGGCTATTCGCCGACCGAATGGTATGAGATCGCGCTGACCTCGCCTTACGCCTTCGCGCGCGCCAATGTGCCGATGACGCTGGGCAATGTGATGGACAATGGCGTGCCCGGCTACTCATTCCAGTCCGGCGGCGTGACGATCAGGCAGACTTTCATCCAAGGTGATCGCCTCGAACGCACGGTCTTTCTCGGCCTGGTGTCGCGCACCATCCTGGCGCCACAGGGAGGACTCACGCCGGATCTATGGGTCGCCAACAAGGCCGGCGCGGGCCAGCCGGGCGCGCCGCGCTTCGTACAGGAAGCCACGCCGCGGGTGGCGCAGATGTTCACGCCGATCATCGGCGTCAATCTGCCCAACGACTATCAGCTGATCTTCAACGCCAACATGACCTTCGGCATCGATGGCGCCGGCTCGGCCTTCGAGCCGTCGGTCCGCTTTGTCAAACGCCTCAACGACCGCTGGACCGTCGGCATCGAGCACTTCTCCAATCTCGGACCCATCGGCCATATCCTGCCATGGAACCAGCAGATGCAGACGCTCTATGCGGTCGCCGACACCAAGTTCAAAGGCTTCGAATTCAGCTTCGGCGTCGGCTACGGCCTGACCAACGCCTCGCGCGGCCTCGCGGTCAAGACCAGCATCGGCAAGGATTTCTGACGCGGACCTGATGTGCCGCTGCAACTCATCTTCGATCTCAACACAAGGAAGCTCATCATGCGTCGTCTCGTCACCACCTGCGCTGTTCTCATGCTGGCCGGCTCGGCCGCCGCTGCCGAGGACGGTCCGCGCTTTCTCAACCGCACCGGCCAGACCATCGTGAAGATGTACCTGGCGGCTGTCGGCACCAAGAGCTGGGGCGCCGATCAGTGCAAGAACGACGACGAGGGCGAGGTCGACCACAATGAGCGCATGACCTTGGTCGGTGTCAAATCAGGCCGCTACGATATCAAGCTCGCCGACAAGGCCGGACGCACCTGCGTGGCCAAGAACATCGAGCTCAAGGAAGGCGCGCAGTTCGTGGTGCGCGATACCGATCTCACCGAATGCTCGAAGTGAGCAGACGATCGTGAGGCCGCTCAGCGCGGCCTCATATGTAACGGCACCGAGCGCGTTTCCTGCGCCTGTTTCATGACGGGCGGAAAGCGCGGAAACGGTGCCGCGCGTTCGATGATGGACAGCGCCGCGCGATCCAGCGCCGGCGAGCCCGAGCTGCCAGCGAGCCGGCGCGACACCAACCGCCCGTTGCGATCGATAACGATATTGACGATCGCGGTTCCGCTGGCGCCATTGCCGTCGGACGGATAGGCGACGTAGCGGCGGATATGCGCCACCACTTCGGCATTCCAGCTTGCCTGCCCCTCACGCGCACCGACACTGTCCTCGCCGGGGTTGGGAGCAGATGCGACGCGCGACGGACGGTTCGCCTGCGCCGCAGCCAGCTTCGGCGGTGCGGGCTTCTTCTCGGCCTTCTCCTTCGTTTCCTTCTTCTCGACCGGTTTGCGCTCGACGCGCTCGGGCACCGGGGCGGGCTTCTGCTCCGGCGGCTTTGCCTCGACCGGCTTTGGCAGCGGCGGCGACGGCAACACGATGTCATCGACGCGTGGCGGCTCGGGCGCCAGCGCAACCTGAGGCGTGGGCTCGGGCGCAGGAGCGACCTCGGGCACCGGCTCCGGCTGAGCCATGACCTGCGGCTCCGGATCAGGCGGAGGCTGTGGGACCGGCTCGGCCACGGCTTCGCGCGCGACGGGCTCCTCCTTGACCGGCTCTTCCTTCGGTGGCTCGACCGGCGGCGTGGGATCGGCCGGCGGCGCATCATTGGTCGCGGGCGTGGGATCACTGACCACGGCCGGCGTAAAAACCACATCGAAGGCCGGCGCCTCGGCGCGCCCTTGGGCCGCAGGACGCAGCAGCAAATAGCCCGCCGCCAGCCCAACATGCAGCACGGCCACGGCCAGCGCGGCGATGGTCCACAACGTGCGCTCGCGGCGCTCTTCATCCGTGAACGGATCGAGCGTCAGGACGCTCACTGCGCGCTCCGGTCTTCCAATGCGACCAGCGCCACCTTGGTATAGCCGGCACGGCGCAGCGTGTTCATCAGCGCCATCACCTCGCCATAGGGCAGCGTCTGGTCGGCGCGCAAAAGCACGCGCTGACCATGGTCGGATTTCGTGGCGGCATCGAGCGCGGCGGCGATGTCGGCCTGCGCCACGCTTTGATCGCCGACCGCAAGCGAACGGTCGGCCTTGAAAGTCACGAAAACCGGCGTCTCCGCGCGCGGCTGCGGCTCCGCCGAGATCGCCGGCAGATTGACCGGGATATCGACGGTCGCCAGCGGCGCGGCCACCATGAAGATGATAAGCAGCACCAGCATGACGTCGATGAACGGCGTCACATTGATGTCGTGCGTCTCCTCGAACTCATCAGGACGCCTGGCGAGCTTGACGGCCATCGCTCACTCCGCCGGATTGGCGATCGACAGCAGCGACGTATCCACCGCGCGGATCGCGCCGCGCCGCGCTTCGGTCGAGGCCGCGTGCTGACGATCGAGATCGCGGCTCAAGAGCCGCATCACCGCTACGGACGCATCGGCGATGACCGCGCGATAGCCGCCGGTTGCGCGCGCGAAAAGGTTGTAGATGACAACGGCCGGAATCGCGGCCGCCAGGCCGAAGGCGGTGGCCAGCAGCGCCTCCGCAATGCCCGGCGCGACCACCGCGAGGTTGGTGGTGTGGGCATGCGAGATGCCGATGAAGCTGTTCATGATGCCCCAGACGGTGCCGAACAGGCCCACGAAGGGCGCCACAGCGCCCACGGTGGCGAGAATGCCGATGCCGCGGCCGATCCGGGCCACCGCAGCCGCCTCGACCCGCTCGAACTGCCACGCGACGCGCTCCTTGATGCCATCAGCCGGAAGGCCGCGTGACTTGTCGATCTCGTCCTCTGCGACGGCGAGCAGGCGCCCCACCACCCCCTCTTGCGCGGATTCGGATCCCGCCGCATTCGCCAATGAGTGGGCCGTGACCGCGGTGCCGAGCGCAACGCGCGCCACGCGGAGCGCCGCACGGAGCTGAATCGTCTTCACGACCAGAACGGTCCAGGTCGCGACGGACGCGAGCGCCAGCCCGATCATGACGGCCTTCACGACCATGTCGGCCTGCAGGAACATGGTCCAGGGCGACAGCGCTTCCGGCAGCGTGCTCGCGAGACTGGCGATATTCGCCTGGTCCATGGTCCTACTCCCTCGCTGGCCGCGTGGTTTGATGATCCCGAGTCCGGACGTGCGATCGCATCGCGCGACGCCGGATCAGTCGTGGCCTTGTTGTTTCGCGTCGTTGGGGCAAAGTCGCGGCGAACACCGCAACAATTCCGCTGCGGAAGAGTGCAGCCTGTCCTCATCGCCTTCAAGGCACTTGCGCCGTGGAATATGTCCCTGGTTAATCGGGAATAATTCCCGGACGGAACCATGCGCGGCTGCGGGCAAAACAAAAGGCCGGGATCGCTCCCGGCCTTTCGATCACTGTGTTGACCCGCTCCGCCGTCATGCCCCGCGGACGCGGGGCATCCAGTTCACATCGGCGGCCGTGCTCGCGCCGTAACGCCGCGGTGTCCTGGACCGCCCGGTCAAGCCGGGCGGTCACGGTGGTGTGCGATCACTTCGCCTCGGCGCGCTTCGGCGGGCTGGCCGGCCACGACTTGATCAGCGTGTCATAGTCGATCGTCTCGCCCTTCGGCTTCTCGTTCGCGAGCTTGCGCTGCGGAGCGATGTTGCCGTCCTTCGCCGACTTGTTGAACCAGAACTCGGCCGATTCCTTCTTGTTCAGCTTCGGACCGCACTCGCCCTGAACCTTGGACTTCTCGAGACGCTCGAGGACGGAGTCCTGGGCGGCTGCGAGCGCATCCATCGCCTGCTGCGGGGTCTTCGCACCGGACGAGGCATCGCCGATGTTCTGCCACCACAGCTGCGCCAGCTTCGGATAGTCGGGCACGTTGTTGCCGGTCGGGGTCCACTGCACGCGCGCAGGCGAGCGGTAGAACTCAATCAGGCCGCCGAGCTTCGGCGCACGCTCGGTAAACGACTTGTCCCAGATGTCGGATTCACGGATGAAGGTGAGGCCGACATGGCTCTTCTTCAAGGACACCGTCTTGGAGACGATGAACTGCAGGTACAGCCAGGCCGCCTTGCGGCGATCCGGCGGCGTCGACTTCAGCAGCGTCAGCGAGCCGGCGTCCTGATAGCCGAGCTTCATGCCTTCCTTCCAATAGGCGCCGTGCGGCGACGGGGCCATGCGCCATTTCGGCGTGCCATCCGCATTCACGACCGGCAGGCCGGGCTTCACCATGTCGGCGGTGAAGGCGGTGTACCAGAAGATCTGCTGGGCGACGTTGCCCTGCGCCGGAACCGGACCGGCCTCGGAGAAGGTCATGCCCTGCGCCTGCGGCGGCGCATACTTCTTCATCCAGTCGAGATATTTGGTGATCGAGTAGACGGCGGCCGGGCCGTTGGTGTCGCCACCGCGCTCGACCGAGGAGCCGACCGGACGGCAGCCTTCCATGCGGATGCCCCATTCGTCGACCGGCAGGCCGTTCGGGATACCCTTGTCGCCGTTGCCAGCCATCGACAGCCAGGCGTCGGTGAAGCGCCAGCCGAGCGAGGGATCCTTCTTGCCATAGTCCATGTGGCCATAGACCTTGACGCCGTTGATCTCCTTGATGTCGTTGGTGAAGAACTCGGCGATGTCCTCATAGGCCGACCAGTTCACGGGCACGCCGAGGTCGTAGCCATACTTGGCCTTGAACTTCGCCTTGTACTCCGGGTTGGTGAACCAGTCGTAGCGGAACCAATAGAGGTTGGCGAACTGCTGGTCGGGCAACTGATAGAGCTTGCCGTCCGGCGCGGTCGTGAACGACTTGCCGATGAAGTCGTTGACGTCGAGATAGGGATCGGTGACGTCCTTGCCCTCGCCCTTCATGTAGTCCGACAGCGCGATGGTCTGGCCGTAGCGGAAGTGGGTGCCGATCAGGTCCGAGTCGTTGATCCAGCCGTCATAGACGTTCTTGCCGGACTGCATCTGGGTCTGCAGCTTCTCGACGACGTCACCTTCCTGGATGATGTCGTGCTTCAGCTTGATGCCGGTGATCTCGCTGAACGCCTTGGCCAGCGTCTTGGCTTCGTATTCGTGGGTGGTGATGGTCTCGGAGACGACGTTGATCTCCATGCCCTTGAACGGCTCGGCCGCCTTGGCGAACCACTGCAGTTCCTTCAGCTGCTCTTCCTTCGACAGGGTCGAGGGCTGAAACTCGCTGTCGATCCATTTCTGGATGGTGGCGTCGTCCGAACGGGCCGGCGCGGACAGCGTCATGGTCGCGGCGAACAGCGCGACAGCGCTGGTCATCGCAAGATAGCTCGCCTTGTTCAGGTGATGCTTCCTAGGTTTCAAGTGTCGCATGGTTTCCTCCTTGCAGCGACAGACGTATCCAGGTCCGGGTTGCCCCCGGATCTGCCCCTTTTCACCTGCGTCAGACGGTGCGGAAGATCGCAACGGCTGACGCAAGCGAAATTGCGGTCGCGAGCCACAGGCTCGAAACCTCAAACCCTTCCTCGCCGATCGGCAAGGTCGCAATCGTATCGGTGCCGACCAGGCCGATCCATGCGAGATGGATCACGGCGGCCGTGATCAGCGAAATGAACAGGCGGTCGCCGCGCGTGGTCGGAATGCGCAGCACGCCGACGCGCTCCGCCTCCGGATAGCGCGCGGCCAAGAGCGTCATGACGCCGAGCGTACACGCCAGCGCAGCGAAGAAGATCGCCGTCGGCGCGGTCCAGGCCATCCATGCGATGCTGTCCATGGCTATCAGCTCCAGGGTTCACAAGCGAAGAATGATGACCGAGCTGCAGCGCCGAAAACGATGCACTCCCCTCCCCCTTGCGGGGAGTGGTCGGGGGTGGGGGTCCGCACGAAGACCGCCCGAGGGGTATCCCCCTCCCCGCCCCTCCCCCGCAAGGGGGGAGGGAGCACAGCGAAGCCGTGGCTGCGACCGCCCCCCATCATCACACCCGTCCCAGCGCGAAGCCGCGCGCGATGTAATTGCGGACGAACCAGATGACGAGCGCGCCGGGGATGATCGTGAGCACGCCGGCGGCCGCCAGCAGGCCCCAATCCATGCCGGACGCCGAGACGGTGCGGGTCATCACCGCCGAGATCGGCTTGGCATCGACCGAAGTCAACGTGCGCGCGAGCAAGAGCTCGACCCAGGAGAACATGAAGCAGAAGAAGGCGGCGACGCCGATGCCGCTCGCGATCAGCGGCACCAGAATCTTCACGAAGAAGCGCGGGAACGAGTAGCCGTCGAGGAAGGCGGTTTCGTCGATCTCGCGCGGCACCGACGACACGAAGCCCTCGAGGATCCAGACCGCCAGGGGAATATTGAAGATGCAATGCGCCAGCGCCACCGCCCAGGGCGTATCGAACAGGCCGATCGCCGAATAGAGGTTGAAGAACGGCAGCGCATAGACCGCGGCCGGCGCCATGCGGTTCGACAACAGCCAGAAGAACAGATGCTTGTCGCCGAGGAAGCGGTAGCGCGAGAACGCGTAGGCCGCCGGCAGCGCCACCAGGATCGAGATCACCGTGTTGAGGATGACGTATTTCAGCGAGTTGATGTAGCCGGAATACCAGCTCTCGTCGGTGAAGATCCGCATGTAGTTCGCGATCGTCGGCTGATGCGGCCACAGCGTCATCGTCGTGACGATCTCGTTGTTGGTCTTGAAGCTCATGTTGACGAGCCAATAGATCGGCAACAGCAGGAAGACCAGGAACACCGCCATGATGACGCGACGGCCCGGAATCGTGTTCATCACGCGCCCCCTTCGGCCGGCCGGCGCTCGGCGCCGGCATTGGTCATGATGGTGTAGAACACCCAGCACACGATCAGGATAATCAGATTATAGACCAGCGACAGCGCGGCCGCCTTGCCGAGGTCGAACTGGCCGAGCGCAATCTTGACGAGCTCGATCGAGATGAAGGTCGTCGAATTGCCCGGCCCGCCGCCGGTTACGACGAACGGCTCGGTATAGATCATGAAGCTGTCCATGAAGCGCAGCAGCACGGCGATCAGCAGCACGCGATGCATCTTGGGCAGCTGGATCGCGGTGAACACCGCCCAGCGCGACGCGCCGTCGATCTGCGCCGCCTGGTAATAGGCGTCGGGGATCGATTTCAGGCCGGCATAGCACAACAGCGCCACCAGGCTGGTCCAGTGCCACACATCCATGACGATGACGGTGGCCCAGGCATCGGCGTCGTTGGAGACGTAATTGTAGTCCAGGCCGATGGCGTTGAGCGTATAGCCGAGCAGACCGATGTCGGAGCGGCCGAAGATCTGCCAGATGGTGCCGACCACGTTCCACGGGATCAGCAATGGCAGCGCCAGAACGACGAGGCAGAAGGCGACGGTCCAGCCGTCGCGCGGCATCGACAGCGCCACGACGATGCCGAGCGGCACCTCGATGGCCAGGATGGCGAGCGAGAAGATCAGGTTGCGGCCGAGCGAGGCCAGGAAGCGGCCGCCGAGATCGGTCGAAGGATCGAGCAGCTCCTTGAACCAGCCGACGCCGTTCCAGAAGAACTGGTTGTTGCCGAACGTGTCCTGCATCGAATAGTTCACGACCGTCATCAGCGGCAGGATCGCGGAGAACGCGACCAGCAGGAACACCGGCAGGACCAGGAACCAGGCCTTGTTGTTGATGGTCTTGTCCATCTCTCAGGCTCCCTCGACGAGACGGCTGTCGGCATAGACGTGGACATAGGCCGGGTTGAACTTCAGCCCGATCGCCGAGCCCTGCGGCGAGACGCCGGCCGGCAGGCGCGCGGCAAACTTGACATCGCCGACCCGGACCCGCGCGAAGCGGATGCGGCCGAGATCGTCGACGCGTTCGATATTGGCATCGAGCAGGCCCGGTCCCGGCTCTGCGACATCGACGAATTCCGGCCGCACCCCGATCTCGATCTTGGCGCCGGCCGGCAGCGCATCATAGCTGCGTGCCAGCGACAGCGTGTGACCGGCAATGCGGGCCTCACGGCCCTTCACCTCGGCGGCGAGAATGTTCATGCCGGGCGAGCCGATGAAATAGCCGACGAACGTGTGCGCCGGCTTGTCGAACAGCTCGGCCGGCGTACCGCTCTGCACGACGCGGCCGTCATGCATCACGACGACCGTGTCGGCGAAGGTCAGCGCCTCGGTCTGGTCGTGCGTGACGTAGATCATCGTCAAATCGAGCTCGCGATGCAGCGCCTTGAGCTTCGAGCGCAGCTGCCATTTCAGCTCGGGATCGATCACCGTCAGCGGCTCGTCGAACAGCACGGCGGCGACATCCGAGCGCACCAGCCCGCGGCCGAGCGAGATCTTCTGCTTGGCGTCCGCGGTAAGCCGCGTCGCCTTGCGGTTGAGGTCCGGCGTCAGATCGAGCAACCGCGCGATCTCGGCGACGCGCTTGTCGATCTCGGCTTTGGGCACGCCGCGGTTCTTCAGCGGAAATGCGAGATTCTCGCCGACCGTCATGGTGTCGTAGATCACCGGGAATTGAAACACCTGGGCGATGTTGCGCTCGCGGGTGGTGCGGTGGGTGATGTCGGTGCCGTCGAACAGGATCTTGCCGCGCGATGGCGTCAGGATCCCGGAGATCAGGTTCAACAGCGTGGTCTTGCCGCAACCGGACGGACCGAGCAGCGCGTAGGCGCCGCCCTGCCGCCAGGTCATCGTCACCGGCTTCAGCGCGAAGCTTTCGATGTCGGCGTCGTTGCCGTGATAGGATTGCGCGAGATCGACGAGGTCAATGCGGGCCATGCGGCATCTCCCTCACAGGCTGCTGGGTGCCGCGACCAGGCGGTCGCCGGCGTCGAACACGAAGATATTGGCGGGATCGAGCACGGCATCGAGAATCTCGCCGGGCTCGTATTCATGGACGCCGTGCAGCACGGCGACCCAGTTCATGCCGTCGCGGGTCAGATGCACGAAGCTCTCCGATCCCGTGATCTCGGTGACCGAGACGGTCGCTGGAAAGGCATGACGGCCATGGCTGCCGTCGCCCTTGGCCAGTCCGAGCTGATGCGGCCGGAAGCCGACGCGATAGGAGCCCTCCGGCAGATCGGCATAGAGGCCGGCCGCTGGCGCCTTGACGCCGCCAGCATAATGCACGCTGTCGCCGCGCTTCTGGATCTCGACGACATTCATCGGCGGATCGGAGAACACCTGCCCGACGCGCAACGTGTCCGGACGGCGGTAGACGTTGGCGGTATCGCCGGCCTGCAGCGCCTGACCTTCCCACATGCACACGGTGCGGCCGCCCAGGAGCAGCGCCTCCGACGGCTCAGTGGTCGCATAGACGAAGATCGCCCCCGACGCCTCGAAGATGCGCGGCAGCTCGGCGCGCAGCTCCTCGCGCAGCTTGTAGTCGAGATTGGCCAGCGGCTCGTCGAGCAGCACGAGATCGGCGCCCTTCACCAGCGCGCGGGCGATCGCGGTACGCTGCTGCTGGCCGCCGGAGAGCTGCAGCGGGGTGCGCTTCAGATAGGGCTCGAGCCGCAGCAGCCTCGCGGCCTCGGCCACGCGCTTCTCGATCTCCTCGCGCGGCTTGCCCTGCACGCGCAGCGGCGAGGCGATGTTCTCGTACACCGTGAGCGAGGGATAGTTGATGAACTGCTGATAGACCATCGCGACCGAGCGCTGCCGCACGTCGGCCCCGGTGACGTCCTTGCCGTCGACCAGCACGCGGCCGGTGGTCGGCTTGTCGAGCCCGGCGAGCAAACGCATGATCGAGGTCTTGCCGGACAGAGTCGGGCCGAGCAGCACGCTCAGCGTGCCGCGCTCCAGGGTCAGCGCAACGTCTCGAATGGTCGTGACGCCGTCGACGACCCGGGAGACGTGATCGAGCGTGACGCTCATGCGCGTCCCCCGGCTTCACGCGCCGTCACGGCAGTGCGCTCGCGGTGGGCTGTGATCCACGCATCGAGCGCTGCGATCTCAGCCGCCGACATTCGCAACCCCAGCTTCGATCGCCGCCACACAATGTCCTCGGCCGTCAACGCCCACTCATTCGTCATCAGGTACCTGACTTCGCGCTCCGTCAAGGTGCCACCGAAGTCCTGGCCGAGATCGGCCAAAGATGTCGCACCCGCGAGCATGGTCTTAGCCCGCGTACCATAGGCATGCGCGATGCGCTTCGCATGTGCATCCGAAAGGAACGGATAGGTCTTGCTGAGATCGGCGACCAACGTGGCGACGGCCTGCACCTGCATGTCGCCGCCGGGCAGCGCGGCCTTGCCGGTCCAGCCTTCGTCCGCCTTCGCGCCCTTCAGATACGGCGCCAGGCGCTCCAGCGCCTCTTCCGACAGTCGCCGGTAGGTGGTGATCTTGCCACCATAGATCGAGAGCAGCGGCAGGCCGCCGGGCGTATCGAGCTCGAACACGTAGTCGCGCGTCGCCGCCTTGGCCTCGCTGGCGCCGTCGTCATACAGCGGGCGCACGCCGGAATAGCTCCACACCACGTCAGCCGGCGCCACCGGCTTGGCGATGTACTCGCCGAGCGCGGCGCAGAGATAGGCGATCTCCTCGTCGGTCGCCTTCACCTTGGCCGGATCGCCCTGATAGTCGCGATCGGTGGTGCCGATCAGCGTGAAATCCTGCTGGTACGGAATCGCGAAGATGATGCGGCCGTCGGCATTCTGGAAGATGTAGGCGCGGTCGTGATTGTAGAGCTTGCGCACCACGATATGCGAGCCCTGCACCAGGCGCACTTTCGCTTTTGCATTGACACCGGCGCCGGTCGAAAGCACCTGCTCCACCCACGGGCCGGCGGCATTGACCAGCGCACGCGCCTTGATGGTCTCGCGCTCGCCGGTCTGGGTGTTCTCGGTTGTGACAAGCCAGTTGCTGCCGTCCTGCCGGATCGCGGTCGCCCGCGTGCGCGTGCGGATGACGGCCCCGCGGTCGGCAGCATCGCGCGCGGTCAGCACGACCAGACGCGCATCGTCGACAAAGCAGTCGGAATATTCGAAACCGGTGGAATAGCGTCCGGCGATCAGCGGACGGCCGACCTCATCGCTGCGCAGATTCACCGAGCGTGTCGGAGGCAGCAGCTTGCGGCCGCCGAGATGGTCGTAGAGGAACAGGCCGAGCCGCAGCAGCCAGGCCGGGCGCAGGCCGGAATGATGCGGCAGCACGAAACGCAGCGGGCGGATGATGTGGGGCGCGATCTGCCAGAGGATCTCGCGCTCGATCAGCGCCTCGCGCACCAGGCGGAATTCGTAATATTCGAGATAGCGTAAGCCGCCGTGCACGAGCTTGGTCGACCAGGACGAGGTTCCGCTCGCCAGATCGTTCATCTCACACAGAAAAACGGAATTTCCGCGTCCGGCCGCATCGCGCGCGATGCCGCAGCCATTCACGCCGCCTCCGACAATGGCGAGGTCGTAGATCCGCTCCAACAGACGCATCCCCCGTCAATCGCCTTGACCGCGGCGATTTCACTTTCGCTTTCGAGTTAAACACAAACGAAAGTGAAAGCAAATCGAAAAACGCATATTGGGCCGAGATTGGGCATAACGTGCCCAATCTCGGCCCAAACAGCCTGTGGAATCAGCGGAATCAGCGCGGGGGTCAGGCGCGGCGGAGTGCCGCCGGGTTGGCTGTTTCGGCCGCGTCTGCGGCCTCCTCCGCCTCGTCGGCCGGCATCGCCGAGACCACCTCGATGCCGCGGCTGTGGCAGAGGCTGGCGAGCCCATCGGGCAACGGACGATCGGTGACGAAGGTCTGGATCTGGCTGAGATGGGCGATGCGCACCGGGGCACTGCGATGCAGCTTGGTGGAATCCGCCACCAGCATCACGCTGCGCGCATTGGCGATGATGGCCTGCGCCACCTGCACCTCGCGATAGTCGAAGTCGAGCAGCGCGCCCTCCTCGTCGATCGCCGAGGCGCCGATGATCGCGTAGTCGACCTTGAACTGGCCAATCAGTTGCGTCGCCGTCGAGCCGACCACGCCACCATCCGAGCGCCGCACTGTGCCGCCAGCCACGATCACCTCGATGCGCGGATGCGGATAGAGCAGCATCGCGACATTCAGATTGTTGGTGATGACCAGCAGATCCTGATGCGACGACAGCGCGCTCGCCACCTCCTCAGTGGTGGTGCCGATGTTGATGAAGAGCGACGAGCCGTTGGGAATGCGCGCCGCAGCAACCGTCCCGATCGCCTTCTTCTCGTCCGCCGCGACGAAGCGCCGCGCTTCATAAGCGAGGTTCTCGACCCCCGACGCGATGATGGCGCCGCCATGGATGCGCGTCAGCGCGCGCTGCTCGCAGAGATCGTTCAGATCCTTGCGAATCGTCTGCGCCGAGACTTCGAAACGGCGCGCGAGATCTTCCACCATGACGCGGCCGGAGGCGCGCGCGATGTTGAGAATGTCGGTCTGGCGCTGGGAGAGAACGGCCATGGCAAGCTTTCAGGACAAGCTGCACCATGGTGATGGTGATCGAGTCAAGGGTCAATCGGCGAGGCGTTCAAGCGCACTGCAGCAATGACGGCTTGACGCATGTGCAACGCGGCATTCCCTACGAGTCGTCAGCGGAAGACTGACGCGCCCGTCACGCGACAGGTCAGGCGGCCGCGCTCAACTCGCCGCTGACGAGACGAATCGCGGCGCGCTCGGCCTCGCGCGCGTTGCGAAACACCTGGCCCTCGAGCGCATTGAAACGGTGCGACGCCGCAAAGAAACGGAAGCCGCCGCGATCCCGCACGACGATCCCCGCCGCCTGGGAGCTGACCTCGATGATATAGGTGTCGGACATTGCGAAATCCCGTCGTTCATTCCGGGGCGTATAACGGAGCCCGACCAGGAATGTTCCTGCGATGCTCCGTAGCGGAGGTCCATGACGCGGAATTCAACAGGCGATTCTGTCGATCCTATGTTTGATCGACGCCCGGTTCGTGACAACGACTGTTGACTGAATGATCTCGCAACGCACCCGGCCGAAACAGCGGCTGCTGCTTCGGTCAATTGGCCGCACGCCGCGATGATGATCTTTTCGGAAAGCCGGTTTCCACTTTCCGGATCATGTCTGAGCCGACGTCGCCGCGCCGTCGCGCTTGACCGGCTGCGGCCGGCCGTCATCATCGATCGAGACGTAGGTGAAGTTGCCGTCGGTCATCAGGATCGGCTGCTCTTCCCTGCGGCGCAGCACCCAGGCCTCCAGGCGCACCGTCAGCGAGGTGCGCCCGACGCGGACCAGATGCGCATAGACCGAGACGAGGTCGCCGACATAGACCGCCTTGCGAAAGTTCATCGCCTCGATCGCGACCGTGACGGTGCGGGACTTCGCGATCTTGGCCGCGAACACGCCGCCGCCCACGTCCATCTGGCTGAGCAGCCAGCCGCCGAAGATGTCGCCATTGGCGTTGGTGTCGGCCGGCATCGCCAAGGTACGGATGCAGAGATCGCCGCGCGGCTCGGTCGGCGCAGACAACGCGGCATGGACGGTCGCTTCGGTCACGTCAGGTGGTCTCCACTTCAGTCGGGATGCAGCGCGCCGATGACGGCGTCAGTCCGGCCGGATCATCTCGAACATGTCTTCGTCCTTGATCTCGAAATAATCGCCGCGACGGCCAGCGCGTACGATCGGATGCGCGAGCGCGGTCTGGTAGACGCCATCCTTGATCAGGGACTTGTCGATGTGCACGCCGACAACCTCGCCGAACGTCATCCAGGCTTCGGTCTTGGCGCCGTCGGCGCCCTGCAGCTGAACGATCTGCGTCACTTTGCACTCGAAGGCGACCGGACTCTCGCCGACGCGCGGCACATTGACGAATTTGCACGGCAGCGGCGTGACGCCGGCCAGCTTGAACTCGTCGACATCGCGCGCAACATGGGCGGCCGTCGCGTTCATCTGGGTGGCGAGATCGCGTGTCACCAGATTCCAGACGAACTCGCCGGTGTCCCGGATATTGGCGGTCGAGTCCTTCATGTTGGTCGACGAAAAGCCGATGATCGGCGGCGTGTAGTTAAAGGCGTTGAAGAAGCTGTAGGGCGCGAGATTGACGTGACCGTCCGGATCGCGCGACGAGATCCAGCCGATCGGGCGTGGTGCGATGATGGCGTTGAAGGGATCGTGCCTGAGGCCGTGGCCGTTCTTCGGTTCGTAGAAATGCAGGTCCCGTTCAGTCACGCAGCCGTCCCTTCCGCCATCGCGAGGAGTGCAAGCGACGAAGGATCCAGGCTGCGAACGCCATCCTGAATGGCCTCGCTTCGCTCGCAATGACGCAGAACTTAGCTTGCGGCGTCCTTCGAACCAAGCCCCGCCAGCACGAAATCGATCATCTCGTCGATCGTCGGACCCGGTTTTGTCGCACATTGCGCGATCATCTGAGGATGAAAGAAGCGCATCATGGCCGTCGTTGCACATTTTGCCGCCAGCTCCAGCTCGCGGACCGCGAACTCGCCCGACGCGGCGCCCTGCCCGATCACCCGGCCGATGATCTCGGTGATCCGCAGCATATGCGCCTCGCAGACCTCCCAGCTCTGCTCCATCGCCACCATGACCATCTCGTGCAGCTTGGAATCACCGACATAGCGCTCGGTATTCATGCGATGGATGGTCCCGAGCATTTCGCGCAGCCGCGGTGCGGCCGGGCCGAGCCGATCGGCGATCACGAGAGCCGCTGCCTCGACCTGGCTCATCAGCGTGCGCGCAACACCCTCATGAATGGCCTTCTTGGAGTCGAAGAAGCGGTAGACATTCGCCGGGCTCATGCGGAGCTCCTTGGCGATGTCGGCGACAGTGGTCTTCTGGTAGCCGATCTGCCGAAACAGGCGCTCGGCAACGACGAGGATGCGTTCGCGCGTATCGGGCTCGATATGTTCGGAAACCAGCGTCATGATGCTCGCGATCTTGTCGGTCCTTATTCAGCCGCCTGGGCGATGGGAAGCTCCGGGGCCGGTCCATCAACGTGCTGCGCTGCAGAATGATCCCGCGCAGCTGCCCCACGCTCGTCGAGGCTCTTGCGGAACCATAGGGCATAGAGGCCCGGCAAGTACAGCAGCGTGAGGAAGGTTGCAACAAACAAGCCGCCCATGATGGTGATGGCCATCGGCCCCCAGAACGCGGAACGCGACAGCGGGATCATCGCCAGGATCGCGGCCAGCGCGGTCAGCACCACCGGACGCGCACGCCGCACCGTGGCCTCGATGATCGCCTCGCGCCGGGTCAGGCCCGAGGCCACGTCGGTTTCGATCTGGTCGACCAGGATCACGGTGTTGCGCATGATCATCCCGGCCAACGCGATCAGCCCGAGCAGCGCCACGAAACCGAACGGCGCACTGGCGACGTTGAGCCCAAACGATGCGCCGATGATGCCGAGCGGTGCCGTCAGGAACACCAGCAACAGGCGCGAAAAGCTCTGCAACTGGATCATCAGCAGGGTCAGCATGACAATGGCCATCAGCGGAAACAGCACGAAGATCGACGCATTGCCCTTGGCCGACTCCTCGATCGCGCCGCCCATCTCGATGCGGTAGGCTGGATCGAGATGACTGCGAATCTCGGCGAGCTTCGGCCAGATCTGGTTGGTGACGTCGGGCGCCTGCACGCCGTCGGCGACGTCGGACCGCACTGTGATCGCCATGTCGCGGTTGCGCCGCCGCAGGATCGGCTCCTCATGCGAATATTCGATCTTGGCGATCTGCTGCAGCGGCACGGCGACGCCGTTGCGCGAGGTGATGGTGAGATCGCCGACGCCCGCGAGGTCGAGCCGCTCGGACGGCACGGCCCGCGCGATCACGCCGACCTTCTCGATGCCGTCGCGGATGGTGGTCACCTGCACGCCCGAGATCAGCATCGCCAGCGACTGCGACACGTCCTGCGGCGTCAGACCGATCGCGCGGGCGCGGTCCTGGTCGACGACCAGCTTCAAATAGGGCGACTGCTCGTTCCAGTCGAGTTGCGGGTCCCGCACATTGGCATTCTGGCGCATGACATCGCGCACCTGATAGGCGATCTCGCGAACCTTGGCGGTGTCGGGACCGATCACCCGGAACTGCACGGGGAAGCCGACGGGCGGGCCGAAGTTGAAGCGATCGACGCGCACCCGCGCCTCGTTGATCTCGCCATTGGCAGCGGCGGCCTCGATCCTGGCCTTGATCCGCTCGCGCGCAGCGACGTCCTTGGCGACGATCACGATCTCGGCAAACGCCTCGTTCGGCAGTTGCGGATTGAGGCCGAGCCAGAACCGCGGCGAGCCCTGGCCGACATAGGAGGTGAAGGTCTCGATGTCCTTGTCGTCCTTCAAGAACCCCTCGGCCTTGCGCGCGGCCTTCTCGGTGACGTTGAAGGCGGTGCCCTCCGGCAGCCGCAGCTGCAGGAACAGCTCGGGCCGCTCCGACAGCGGGAAGAACTGCTGCTGGACATGGCCGAAGGCGACGATCGAGGCCACGAACACGCCGACGGTCGCGGCCACGGTGGTGATGCGATGCGTGACGCACCAGCGCACGACGGCGCGCAGGCCGCGATACATGCGGGTGTCGTAGACCGCATGCTCATCGTGACCAGGATGGGCCTTCATGTCCGGCAGCAGCTTCACGCCGATATAAGGAGTGAAGATGACAGCGACAAACCAGGATGCCACCAGCGAGATGGCGACGATCCAGAAGATGCTTCCCGTGTATTCACCGACCGCCGAATTGGCGAAGCCGATCGGCAGGAAGCCGGCGGCGGTGACCAGCGTTCCCGTGAGCATCGGGAAGGCAGTGGACTCCCATGCGAACGATGCGGCGCGGACTCGGTCCCAGCCCTGCTCCATCTTCACCACCATCATCTCGACCGCGATGATCGCGTCGTCCACCAGGAGGCCGAGGGCGATGATCAGCGCGCCGAGCGAGATACGGTGCAGATCGAGCCCCATCGCGCTCATCACGATGAAGACGATGCCGAGCACCAGCGGTACCGATAGCGCCACCACGATGCCGGTGCGCCAGCCGAGCGCGAGGAACGACACGAACAGCACGATGACCAGCGCCTCGACAAAGGAATGCACGAATTCGCCGACGGCGGTCTCGACCACCTTGGGCTGATCGGCGATCTGCTTCAGCTCGATGCCCTGCGGCACCGCCTTCATGAAATCATCGGAGGCGGCGTGAACGTCCTTGCCCAGTTCGAGGATGTTGGCGCCTTTGGCGGTGACGACACCGAGGCCGAGCGCCGGCTTGCCCTCCTGATGCACCTTGTAGGTCGGCGGATCGACGAAGCCATGCGTGACGGTGGCGATGTCGCCGAGCCGGAACACGCGGCCATTGCTCTCGACCGGCGTCTCGGCCACGGCCTTGGCGCCGTCGAGCGCCCCGGTGACGCGCAGCGGCACGCGCTGAGACGAGGTCTCGACCGTGCCGGCCGGCGTCACATTGTTCTGCTTGGCGAGCGAGTCGAACAGCGCCTGGGGGGTGAGACCGAGCGTCGCCAGCTTGGCATGGCTGAACTCGACATAGATGCGCTCGTCCTGGGTGCCGTAGAGATTGACCTTGGTGACGCCGTTGACCTTCAACAGGCGCTGGCGCAGGCCTTCGGC
Source organism: Bradyrhizobium sp. USDA 4369 (assembly GCF_054056435.1). Lineage (NCBI taxonomy): Bacteria > Pseudomonadati > Pseudomonadota > Alphaproteobacteria > Hyphomicrobiales > Nitrobacteraceae > Bradyrhizobium > Bradyrhizobium sp. USDA 4369. The sequence continues at coordinate 334,410 of NZ_JBSRYH010000001.1, forward strand.
GACCTTCTTCAGCTGGGCGTAGTCGGCGCCGTCGCCGGTCATCATGAACAGGATGGAATCGACGTCGGAAAACTCGTCATTGACGAACGGCCCGAGCACGCCCGAGGGCAGCGAGGCCTGCACATCCGCGAGCTTCCTGCGGACGAGGTAGAACAGATAGGGCACCTCCTTCGGCGGCGTCGAGTCGCGGAAGGTGATCTGCATCGCGGCGAAGGCGGGCTTGGAATAGGTCTCCACCTTCTCGAAATAAGGCAGCTCCTGCAGCTTCTTCTCGATGGGATCCGCGACCTGGCTCTGCATTTCCGCCGCCGTCGCGCCGGGCCAGATCATCGAGACGTTGACCACCTTGACGGTGAAGGACGGATCCTCCGCGCGCCCGAGACGCTCATAGGAGATGAACCCGAACAGGCCGAGCGCCACGATCAGGAACAGCACCAGTGGCGGATGACTGACCGCCCAGGCCGACAGGTTGAACCGCTTCATGGCACGCTCCCGATGATCCAAAATCGCTAGTCCAGTCCACTCTCAGTGATCGTCATTGCGAGCGAAGCGAAGCAATCCAGGACACTTTCCGCAGACGCAGTCTGGATTGCTTCGTCGCTTTGCTCCTCGCAATGACGACAGCTACTTCCTTCATTCCGGGGAGATGCGGAGCATCTACCCCGGAGCGGCAATCGGCTAGAACGTCAGCGCAGAGACGACGCGCACCTTCTGCGCGGGATCGATCTTCTGGACGCCGAGCGCGACCACCTTCTCGCCTTCGTCGACGCCTGACGTGACGAGCACGTCCTTGCTGTCATAGGCCTTCACCTTGACCGGCTTCAGCGTGACCTCGCCCTTGTCGTTGACCACGTAGAGGGAGGGATCGCGGCCGTCGCTGAACAGCGCCGACAGCGGCAGCCGCGCCACGCGCGTGGTGGCGGGATCAGACAGCGTGAGCGTTGCGGTCATGCCGAGCGAGACATTATCTGTCGCTTCCGGCAGCGAGAATTTGGCGAGATAGGTGCGCGTCGCGGGATCGGCGGCCGGGGCGATCTCGCGCAGCCGCGCCGTGTAGGTCTTGCCCGCCTCGGACCACAGCGACGCGGTCGCGACCCCGTTCTTGGCGCGATCGAGCAGGGTCTCCGGGATGGCGACGACGGCTTCCTTCTCGGCGAAGCGCGCGACCCGGATGGCAGCCTGACCGGCGGCGACCACCATGCCCGGCTCGATCATGCTGGCGGTCACCACGCCACGCGCATCCGCGACCAGCGTTGCATAGGACAGCGAATTGCGGGTCAATTCGACCGAGCGCTCGGCCCGGTTCAGCCGCGCGCGCGCTTCGTCGGCGGACGCCTTGGCCTGATCCATCTGCGCATCCGTGGTCCAGCCCTTGATGCGGAGCTCCTTGGCGCGGGTCTCGGCAGCGGAAGCCTGTGCCAGCACGCCGGTGGCGGCGCGGAATTCGGCCTCGGCCTGCTCGGCCTGCAGCTTGAGATCAACTTCGTCGAGCGTGGCCAAGGGCTGGCCGACCTCCACGGTCTGGCCGACCTCGACCAGGCGCCTGGCGACCTTGCCAGCCACGCGGAAGCCGATATCGGCCTCGATCCGCCGCGGCCGGATGGTGCCCACGAAGCTGCGCTCCGGTGTTTCGGCCTCGTAATGAACCGACGCGACCAGAACCGGCCGGATCGGCTCGGCTTTCTGGGCGACCGTTTCGTCACAGCCGGCGAGCGAGACCGCCATCGCGGCCAGCGCCACGCCACTCAACAGCTTGGAAAAGCTAGAGAAAACCTGATCAACGAGCATCATATAACCCCTTGCTGCTGTTGCGAAGGAGTGTCGATTGTCGAGTGACGATTGTCAATAATCATCAGCAATCATGACTTCGTGAACGTTAAGACATGTTGCCGCAGCTGCTCAATCGTTGCGCAGTTGGTCATGGGAGAGCCGGCCGCAACGGCCGCTGGGCCCCAGCACATGCGATCATTGGCATGCTCCGCGGCCCGGCTGGCCGCCTCCAGGCAGCCTCGGGGCCCGCCTCACTCCGCCGGGGCCTGCCCGGCGAACTCGACCTTGCTCTCGTGACGGCCGAAGAACACCAGCAGCCCGGCGATCAGCGGCAGCACCGACAGCGCGAGCAGCCCGTGCGTTGTCGAGCCGGTCGTGTCCTTGATCCAGCCCACCAGATAGGGGCCGCCGAAGCCGGCGAGATTGCCGATCGAGTTGATCAGCGCGATGGCGCCGGCCGCGGCGGTGCCCGACAGCCACGCCGTCGGCAAGGTCCAGAACACACCGAACACGCAGAACACGCCGATCGCCGCCACGGTCAGCGCGACCATGGTCAGCGTCGGATCGCCGATCATGCTGGATGCGGCCAGCGCCACCGCGATCAGGATCAGCGGCGCGCCGACATGGACCACGCGCTCGCGCGTCGCATCCGAATGCCGCGCCCACAGGATCATCGCGACGGTACCGAACGCGTAAGGAATCGCGGTGACGAAGCCGGTCTGCACATTGGTCAGGCCAAACGCCTTGACGATCTGCGGCAGCCAGAACTGCATGCCGTAGAGCGCGCCGACGAAGCCGAAATAGATCAGGCTGAGCACGATCACCTTGGGCGACGACAGCGCCTCGCCGAGCGTCATGTGTCCCGCCGCCTGCTTCGCTGCCGTCTCGGCCTCGAGCCGCGTGGCGAGCCAGGCCTTCTGCTCCGCCGACAGCCAGTTCGCATGCTCCGGCCGGTCGGTCAGATAGAACCAGGTGACGACGCCGAGCAGGATCGACGGAAGGCCTTCGATGATGAACAGCCACTGCCAGCCCTGCAGCCCCAGCAGGCCGTGCATGCCGAGCAGCAGCCCCGAGACGGGCGCGCCGATCACCGTCGAGACGGGAACGGCGACGGCGAAGGCGGCGAGAAAGCGCGCGCGATACTGCGCCGGGTACCAGTAGGTGAGATAGAGGATGATGCCCGGAAAGAAGCCGGCCTCGGCGACGCCGAGCAGGAAGCGCAGCACATAAAAGCTCCACGGGCCCGAGACCAGCGCCATCAGCGCCGAGATGATGCCCCAGGTCACCATGATGCGCGCGATCCAGCGGCTCGCACCGAACTTCTCCAGCGCCAGATTGCTCGGCACCTCGAAGATGAAATAGCCGATGAAGAAGATGCCGGCGCCCCAGGCGAACACCAGCGGCGAGAATTTCAGCTCGGCATTCATGGTCAGCGCGGCGAAGCCGAGATTGACGCGGTCGAGATAGGAGAAGAAATAAGCGAGCACCAGGAACGGAATGAGCCGCCAGGAGATGGCGCGGATGGTCGAGCTCTCGATGTCGGAACGGCCCGGCGCGGCCGGCGTGCTGGCGGACGAACTCATCGATCTCCTCCCCGGAGCATTGCAGGATTTGGTAGTTGATGGGCGGTGTTGAGCATCGGTCGTGGCAAGTCAATCGGAAAACCCGATATCCCACAGTTCGAGGGCGCATTGCCGGGGCGCGGCGCACGCATGACGCTGGCATTGGCCGGGATCGTCGCTGACACGCGCCGCCGCGCCGGCTTTTGCGCTCGGCGCCGTGCTGCTGGTGATCGCGCTCGGCCTCGCCTTGCGCTTTTTCGGACGCGGCCTCGGCCTGCCCGGCTTTGTCGTCAAATATGGCGGCTCGGTGCTGTGGGCGGCGATGGTCTATCTGCTGCTGGTCGCGCTGCTGCCGCGCGGGTCCTGGCGCCGGCTCGGCCTGCTGGCGCTTGCGGTCGCCGTGCTCGTCGAAGCCAGCCGGCTGATCCACACGCCCTAAAGCGGGATGAGAATAGCCTGAATCGATTTGGGATTCCCAAATCAGCGTGTTTCTGATTCACCGTGTTGGCTGGGAAGGAGGCCAGCACGGATGGGCGCACCATATTCTCTGGACCTTCGAAAGCGGGTTGTCGCCGCGATCAAGGGCGGGATGTCTCGCAATAAGGCGGCCAAGCAGTTTGGGGTCGCGATCAGCACAGCGATCAATTGGGCCAGGCTTGAGAAGGAGACAGGCAGCATCGAACCTGGCCAGATGGGCGGCCATAAGCCCAAGGCGATCTCGGGTGAGCATGCCACGTGGCTGCAACAGCGAATCAGAGCGAGCGACTTCACCTTAAGAGGGCTGGTGGCCGAGCTCGCCGAACGCGGGTTGAAAGTCGACTACCGTTCGGTCTGGGAATTCGTTCATGCCGAGAAGCTCAGCTTCAAAAAAAAGCGTGGAGGCTGGCGAACGCGATCGTCCTGACGTGGCGCGGCGACGAGAGCAATGGAGGAAATATCAAGATCGCATCGACGCCACGCGCCTTGTCTTTATCGACGAAACCTGGACCAGGACAGACATGGCGCCGTTGCGAGGATGGAGCCCGCGTGGTAGCAGGCTGACCGCCAAAGTCCCTCACGGACGGTGGAAAACAATGACCTTTCTGGCGGCACTGCGCCACGACCGCATTGATGCACCATGGTTCATTGAAGGGCCGATCAACGGCGAAAGCTTTCGCACCTATGTAGAGCACGTTCTTTTGCCGACCCTTCATCCGGGCGATATCGTGATCTTGGACAACCTCGGCAGCCACAAAAGCAAAGCCGTCCGCCAATTGATCCGCTCGGTAGGAGCCAGGATCTTCTTCTTGCCCAAATACTCGCCCGACCTGAACCCAATCGAACAGGTCTTTGCCAAGCTCAAGCACCTTCTACGCAAAGCCGCGGCGCGAACCGTCGACACGGTTTGCGCCGCAATTGCTGGTGCCCTCGACGCCTTCTCCGCAGAAGAGTGTGCCAACTACCTCAAAAACTCAGGATATCGAACTTAATCTCATCTCGCTTTAGCTCGATAGCTTCCGCCCGACGCTCGCCGGCGCGCTGCTGCTCGGCCGGATCTTCTCGCTGTGGAACATCGTGGCCTATGCGGCAGGCATTTTGCTCGGCATCAGCATCGAAGGTATCGTCAACGCGCGTCGCGCGGGCCCTCAATCTCCAAGCTGGAACTTCTGGAACCGGTGCAGCTCGTCCTCGATGCGCCGCTTCATATCCTTGCGTCCGGCGCCCCGCGCCGATTTCCCCGCGCCGACCCAGCTCCATTGCTGCATCAACAGCCTGCCGTTCTGCCGGTCGGTCTTGAGGTCCAGTGCCGCGACGATCTCCTCGCCGACCAGCACCGGTAGCGCGAAATAGCCGAACAGCCGCTTGTCCTTCGGGACATAGGCCTCGAAGCGGTGATCGTAGCCGAAGATCGCCTGCGTCCGCTTGCGCTGGATGATCAGCGGGTCGAACGGCGAGAGGATGTGGACCCGCTCCGGTGAGATCTCGATCACCTCCGCCAAGGCGCCCGGCGTGGCCCAGTGTTCCTGTCTGCCGCCGCCCTCCAGCGCGACCGGCACCAGCTCGCCGCGCCGCACCCGGCCGTCGATCACCCGCCGCACGTCGGCCTTGCGCGCGGCGTTGAGATGACACAGCGAGTCGAGGCTGACGACGCCCTGCGCGCGCAAGCCGCGGTCGAGCAGATAGGTGGCGATCTCGCGCTCGCTCGCGCCCTTCGGCAGCCGCTCCCAGCCGAAATGCCGGGTCGTCAGGTCATAGGTCTTGAGCATGCCGTCGCGCCCCGCCACGGTCAGCACGCCTTCGTAGAAGCCGAGCTGCAGCGCCCGCTTCGACGGCTTGCGGCTGGCCCAGGCGTGGTCCTTCTCCTGCAGCACGTCGTCGTCGATGTCGCGGATGGTCAGCGCCCCACCCTGCCGGATCAGGCGCATCACCTTGCGCATATCCTCGGGCTTCACCGTCTTGAACCAGCCATGCCCCTCACGGCGATAACGCCGCATCGCCGGCACGAAATAGCGGAAATCCTGCACCGGAACGTAGGACAGCGCATGCGTCCAATATTCGAAGACGGTCTTGTCCGCGCTCTGGGCCTGGCGCAGGTCGGCGCGGCGATAAGCGGGGATCCGGCTGAACAGGATATGGTGATGGCAGCGCTCGATCACGTTGATGGTGTCGATCTGCACATAGCCGAGATGGGCGACCGCGGCCGCCACGGCCGCAGGGCCGGCGCCAAACGGCGCCTCGGTATCGAGGCGCTGGGCGCGCAGCCAGATTCGGCGCGCCGCGGTGTTGGACAGCGGATGGTGGGAGGAAGGCGCGGGCATGACCACGAGATCGTGCGAGATTCGGCGGCGTCCGCGCAACGTCCAATCCGTCCGCCGGATCCGCCCAGCCCCTACGGCTTGGGCTTGTCCGGAATGCTGCCGGTGGCGATCTCGGCTCGGCAATTGGCCCGCCCCGGATCGGGCGCACGACATTTGTACATGCGGCCGGTGAGCCGGTCGACCAGCCAGGCTGTGTCCTCGGACGGGCTTTCCAGCCCGATATAGCGATTGCCGACGGCCGAGATCAGGGTCGACAATAAAATGGCGGCGGCGATGATGCCGGCGCCGATCAGGGTCGACATGGAACCGGTGGAGCCGGCGTGGTCCTGGCCGCTCGGCCGATGGGATTGATAGTCGCGCCTCTGGGATGAGTTGAACACGGCTGCGCTTTGCTTTTCTGTTGCGTTTCTTGTTTCGATGCTTGTTGCCGACCTCGCTTTCCATGGTTTGCGATTTTTTTCCGGCGATGGATATCCGGTAGAACCGCATCTTGCCGATTTGTTGTTCGTGGACCGGCCCCGGGCCGATCGCTTTGCGACAAACTTGCAAGCCCGGCGGCCCGGCCACGGCCGTGAGGCCAGCCGGCGGGTGACATCAATCACATTCGAAACTTTGAACCGATTCTATCGTCGCCCCATCCAATGCCCAGAGGGCACACCCGAGGATGACCACGATGACCGCATTTTTTGGACGTTTTGCCATGCGAGCGACCGCGGCGGCTGCCGTGCTGGCCATGGGCGCAGGTGCCGCTCTCGCCGGCGAAGCCGTGTCCGCCGATCAGATCCTGAACGCGTTGAAACCGAAACCCGCCACCCGCGGCCTGTCCGTCGGGCCGCAGGCCGCCCCGCCAATCGACGCGACCGCCCAGGCGAAGCAGTCGACCTTCATCGACAGCATGCGCAACCGCAAGACCCGGTCGCTGTCGCTCGGCGAGCGCGAGCAGCTGGCCGAGATCGCCGCGACCAAGCCGAAGATCGATCTCGAGATCCAGTTCGACTACAACTCGGCCGCGATCAGCAAGACCTCGATCCAGGCGGTGCAGGAACTCGGCAAGGCGCTGTCCGATCCGAACCTGAAGGGCTCGACCTTCATGGTGGCCGGCCACACCGACGGGATCGGCAGCGACGGCTTCAATCAGGATCTGTCGGAGCGCCGCGCCGACACCCTCAAGCGCTATCTGGTCGAGAAGTTCGGCCTGGCCGGGCAGGACCTCGTGACCGTCGGCTACGGCAAGACCAAGCTGAAGGATGCAGCGAACCCCGCCGATCCGGTCAACCGCCGGGTCCAGGTCGTCAACATGGACACCAAAACCGCGGCGAAGTGAGAGCGCTCCGCCTGCCGATGGTCCCCCGGGCAGGCGGAGCGTATCGTTGGCGGTCAGATCCAGCTCTGGAACAGCATCAGGCGGCTGAAGCCCTGCATCGTCGTGCCGATGAAGGCGGCGCTGATCGGCAGCATCACCAGGAATCCGATCGTCGCGACGGCGACATAGGCCCAGATGGCCCAGCGCGGCAGTCGCGTCAGCGCATGGACCAGCGCAAGGCTCGTAAGCGTCGCCGACGGCAAGTAATAATACAGAAAGCTCAACGCCCGCGGCAGCAGCGCCCAGGGCAGATAGCAGCCGAGATAGAACGCCAGAATCAGGAACGCCGGCGCGCTGCGCGCCGCCACGACATCCCTGGCACAGACGGCGAGCGCCACGAGCGCCGGCCATAGCACCAGCGGATTGCCAAGCAGCACCACGGCCGCGATGTCGCTGTCTCCGGCCTTGTCGAACAGAAACCAGACCGGACGCATCAGCAAGGGCCAGCTCGGCCAGGCGCTCATATAGGTGTGGCCCGCGATCGCCGCCGTGGTGCTGTCGGCAAAAATCCGTCGCTGCGCGTCGAAAATCCCTGGGATCGACATGCCGTGCAGCGGAACGAAGGTGGCAAGATAGCACAGCGCGGGGATCGCGACTAGGCAGAGAAGGATATGCCATCCCCTCAACTCCGGCCATTGCTCCGGCCGATACCAGTCGGTCGGCTGCGGGTCGCCGAACGCCGTCTGCCAATGCTGCAGCAGCTTGATCACGCCCACAATCCCGAGCACGGTCAGAAGCGGGAACAGCCCGCTCCATTTGCACGCGACGGCAAGGCCGAACAGGGCGCCGGCCATCGCGAACAGAAGCTGCGGCCGCCGCTGCCTGTAGGCGAACAGGAACGCCGCAATCCCGAGCAGGCTGAAGGCGAGCGCGCCGATATCGAGCATCGCGGTGCGCGCCTGGACGAACAGCATCTGATTGATGAGGGCGAGCAGCGCGGCGGCGAGCGCCGCCGGCTGCGCCGCGAACAGGGCGAGGCCGCACAGATAGATCGCGACGACGGCCAGGGCGCCGAGCACCGTCCCGGGATAGCGCCATGCGAAGGCATTGTCGCCGAATGTCCTGATCGACAGCGCGATGAACTCCTTGGCGAGCGGGAGGGATGCATCGGATTGAGCTGCGGGGCCGCCGGCGCAAGCCCGAGCATCTGCCGCGCCGCCGGCACGTAATGGACCTCGTCGAATACGAATTTCGACGGCGCGGCCACCCCGACCATCAGCAGCACATGCGTGATCGCGAAGATCAGCAGCGCCGTCAGCACGGAACGTCGGACGGACAGCACGCCCTCCGGCATCGCCTCGTCGGCGCCGTCGTCATCGTCGCGGCGCGCAGCAGGTGACTTCGTGTGCATGCGCGCAACCGCCCCAGCGCCTTGAAACGAAGATGCTGCATCCTACAGCATTTCGCGCCGCTGTCGCGCGCCGGCCTCGTGATGAAGACCCATCGGAGCCCCCCGCATCTCTCCGGACTGCCAGAAGTCCGTCCTCCGACGTCACGACAGCCGGTCGAGGGTCACATTCCTGGCTGCGCCAGCCGTGAGCCCGGGACACGGCCCGGCCAGCCTGGGCGCCGTGCTCCCTCAATTATTCATGATCGACCTGCGCCCGGGTCTCCTTGACCCCCGTGCATCGACGGTCATATTGAATGACGCTCATCATTAAAACGCGATGATATCGTCCGTCGCCCGGAGGCAGGATGAACGTCTCGACGCGGGCAACCCGCTTGGCGCCACGCCCTGCTCCGGCGGCTCTGCCTTCTTCCCCGCCGCGTCCGGCCCCCACGCGCCGCAGGACCGCGGCCGCGCGCGCGGCGCTGCTCTCCGGCCCGATCCTTCCAGCGCTCTTCAGGCTGGCGCTGCCGACGATGTCGGTGCTGGTCGCCCAGACCGCAGTCAATATCGCCGAAGCCTATTATGTCGGCTTCCTCGGCACCGACGCGCTGGCCGGCGCGGCGCTCGTCTTTCCGATCTTCATGCTGATGACGATGATGTCCAATGGCGGCATCGGCAGCGGCGTCTCCTCGGCGGTGGCCCGCGCCATCGGGGCCGGGCGGGATGGTGATGCGGAGGCGATTGCCTTCCATGCCATCGTGGTGGCGGTGGTCGCCGGCGGCATGTTCACGCTCGCCACCGCCCTGCTCGGCCCGGCGCTGTATCGCGCCCTCGGCGGCCACGCCGACGCGCTGGAGGCAGCGCTGCGCTACTCCAACTATCTGTTCGCCGGCGCCATCCCGGTGTGGATCGTCAATCTGCAGGCGGCGGCGCTGCGCGGCGCGGGCAATGTGCGGGTGCCAGCGCTCGTCACCCTGGTCGGCGCCCTGGTGATGATTCCGGCGTCCCCGCTGCTGATCTTCGGTCTCGGGCCGCTGCCGGGTCTCGGCATCGCCGGCGCCGGCATCGCCTTCGGGCTGTATTATTGCGGCGCCATGCTGATCCTGTTGCGCTACATGGCCTCCGGCCGCTCCAGCCTGCATGTCCGTCTCGCACCGCTGCAGTGGCGTCTGTTCGCCGATATTCTCAAGGTCGGGTTGCCAACGGCGCTCAACGCCGTGCTAGTCAATCTCACCGTAATCCTGGTGACCGCGCTGGCCGGCCGCTTCGGCACGTCGGAGCTCGCCGCCTACGGCAGCGCCTCACGGCTCGACTACATCATGATCCCGATCTTGTTCGGCCTATGTACGGCGACCCTGACCATGGTCGGCATCAATGTCGGCGCCGGCCAGAGCGCCCGCGCCCGCCGCATTGCCGGACTCAGCGCCCTGACCGGGGCAATTCTGGTCGGAACGATCGGGGCGATCGCGGCGGTGCATCCGCCGCTATGGCTCGGGCTATTCAGCCATGATCCCGACGTGCTGCGCGAGGGCGCGATCTATCTGCGCATCGTCGCGCCCGCTTACGCCGCGCTCGGCTTCGGCTTCGTGCTGTCCTTTGCCGGCCAGGGCGCCGGCCATGTGCTATGGCCGTTCGTGGCGTCCGTGCTGCGCATCCTGATCGCCGCCGGCGGCGGCTATGTCGCCACCACCATGATGGGCGGCAGCATGGCCTCGCTCGCCGCGATGGTGACGCTGTCGCTCCTCGCCTATGCGCTGATCTGCAGTGCCATATTGTGGGCCGACCGGATCTGGCGTGCGGCCCGATAGCTCGCATCGATTGGCGAAGCCTGCCGCTTTACAACTAATAAGCGGCAGAGCTGAGCACCACCAAATACAAGAAATCGGCGCAAGCACTACTCGCGAGATGTGCCAACACCCAGCTCTCATCGAATCAAAAAACAGACTGATAACCTTCGGCCAGCCCCCGCTTGAATGGAGTTCCCTTTACGGAACCCGATTCAGCGTGCGGTAACATCTTGCGCTCCTTTCTGCGAGAACGCGCTGGCACTGAGCCAGAGCCATCAGCAGGAGCGTCGCAATGGCTGCAATGATCTCGCTCGCAACTTTTCGCAATCTCTGTCGCCGGTTCGGGTGGGCCAGCGACGGTCAGATCAGCATGATCTTCGCCATCGCCAGCATTCCGATCCTGGTGTCGGTCGGCGCCGCCGTGGATTTCGCGAAGTCGAGCGATGTGAAGGCGCAGTTGCAGAAGTCGATCGATGCTGCCGTCCTGGCCGGCGTCGTCCGGCCGAACGACCAGCAGATCTCGACCGCGGCCGCCGTGTTCTCGGGCGCCTATCGAGGCCGGTTCGACACCGCCGCGACCGCCAGCTTCGCGTCCAACACTGACGGCTCGCTGACCGGGACGGCGACGACGTCGGTGAAGACGTCGTTCCTCAACGTGATGGGCACCTCGGCACTCGGCGTGACCGCGTCCGCCACCGCCAAGGCCGGAGCCCAGGTCCAGTCGCCGGTCTGCATCCTGCTGGTCAGCACCGTCAATGCGCAATCGCTGCTGGTGAACTCCGGGGCCCAACTCAATGCGCCGTCTTGCGAGATCCACGTTCTCTCGACACAGAGCCCGGCCGCGATGTTCAACGCCACGCTCAATGCCAAGCGCATCTGCATCAAGGGCAGCAACATCACCAAGAATGGCGGTGTCAATCCGCCGGTCGAGACCGGCTGCGCAGCGATATCGGATCCTTTTGTCGGCAAGCTGCCCGCGGTCACGGTCGGATCATGCACCACTAACAACAAGGTCTTCGATCCGGGCGCGGTCACCCTCAATCCCGGCGTCTATTGCGGCGCGACCAACTTCAACGGCTCCGGCACGCTGACGCTCAATCCCGGCCTCTACATCATCAAAGGCGGCGCCATGACCTTCAACTCGGGCTGGACGGTGACCGGCAGCGGCGTCACCTTCTACCTCGTGGATCAGAACGCAACCCTCACCTTCAACGGCAATGTGAACGCCACGCTCGCCGCGCCGTCCACGGGCACCTATGCCAACATCCTGATGTTCGAGCCCAACGGTCTCTCGACCTCGCAGCTTCCGATCAACGGGACCAGCAGTTCGTCCTACACCGGCCTGATCTACCTGCCGAGCCGCAACGTCACCATCAATTCGGTGTCGACCATGAGCAGCAACAGCGTGACCATGGTGTTCAACACACTGATCCTCAACCAGACCAATTGGAGCATCGCGCCGGGCGCGCTATCGATGTCGGTGGCCAGCGGTCCCGCCGGCACGGCGTATCTGTCGAGGTAATTGCGCTCCTGCATCATGCATCTGAGCCGCCGCCACCAGCACTGCTGGGCCCATCACGGGAATTGTACCTCGGCGACTGCCGCCCGACGCGAGCAGTCCTCCGGCTTGCAAAGCCACCATAACCGGCTTGCGCATCTGCGCCCGCAATGGAGCATCGACAAAAGGTGCGGAGAGCGCTCGCCTTCATCTTAATTGTAGGCCCGTTTCGGCAATCCGGGCGTGCGGCTCACGCCTTCGTCACCGCTCCTCCCTTGACACGCACAGTCTTTTCAGATGATGTTATGTTATAACATAACACATGAGGCTGCATGCCCGCTCGCCGGCACCGCCCCCTCCCGTTGAAGAGGCTGTTCGATCTCGATGCCCAAACTCCCCGTCACAGTCTTGTCCGGCTTCCTTGGGGCTGGGAAGACTACTTTGCTCAACCACATCCTGAACAACCGCCAGGGTCTGAAGGTGGCGGTGATCGTCAACGACATGAGCGAAGTGAACATCGATGCGGACCTCGTTCGCGATGGCGGTGCCAATCTTTCGCGGACGGATGAGCAGCTGGTCGAAATGACCAATGGCTGCATCTGCTGCACCCTGCGCGACGATCTCCTGAAGGAGGTTCGCGCGCTCGCCGAAAGCGGCCGCTTCGATTACCTCGTGATCGAGTCGACCGGAATCTCCGAGCCGCTCCCGGTCGCCGCGACGTTCGACTTCCGCGACGAGCACGGCGCGAGCCTGTCGGACGTCGCACGCCTCGACACGATGGTGACGCTCGTGGACGCGGTGAATCTGCTGAAGGATTATTCCTCGTCGGATTTCCTCGCGCAGCGCGGCGAGGCACTGGACGGCGACCAGCGTGCGCTGGTCGATCTCCTGGTCGAGCAGATCGAGTTCGCCGACGTGGTCGTGCTGAACAAGGTCGACGACGCCAGCGAGGATCAGCGCGAGGCGGCGCGCAAGATCATCCGCTCGCTCAATCCCGATGCCGATTTGATCGAAGCAAGCCATAGCTGCGTGCCGCTGGAGCGCGTGCTCGCCACCGGCCGTTTCGACTTCGCGCGCGCTCAGCAGCATCCGCTCTGGTACAATGAGCTCTACGGCTTTGCCGAGCACACGCCGGAGACGGAGACCTATGGCGTGACCAGCTTCGTCTATCGCGCCCGGCGTCCGTTCGTCCCGGTTCGGTTCGATCAGTTCCTGCGCGAGCAATGGCCTGGGGTCATCCGCGCGAAGGGGCACTTCTGGCTGGCCACGCGGCCGCAATGGCTCGGCGAGATCAGCCAGGCCGGTGCCATCGTGCGCACCAGCGCGCTCGGCTTCTGGTGGGCTGCGGTGCCGCAGAAATTATGGCCGGAGGACCCCGCTTGGCGCGCACGCATGCTCGAGCGCTGGGACGACATCTACGGCGACCGCCGTCAGGAGATTGTCTTCATCGGCAGCAACATGGACGAGGCTGGGCTGCGTGCGCGCCTGGACGCCTGCCTGCTGGCCGGCAAGCCGGCGATGGATGTCGCCGCCTGGGCCAGATTGTCCGATCCGTTTCCCGTCTGGCGGCGGGCCAATGAGGCAGCCTGATCACGGCGGAGGTCGAACGGTTCAGCTCACCCGCAAATTCACCTGCAAAGATCCAGAGACACGCGTGCAGTCGCCCCTGCTCCGCGTGTGAAGGAAGCGGTGCAGCCGCTTCCCGGCCGGCGGAGCCATCGCAAGATGGCTCCGCCACTTGCCCTTGCGATCAAGGCTTCTGCGACTCGGCCGGATCACGATGTACCGGGTCGATCCAAAGCACTGTCTCCGGCTTTTCGACAGGCTCGATGTCGATATTGATCGCCACGGCCTCACCGTCGCTGCGCACCAGCACGCATTCCAGCACCTCGTCGGGGCTGGCGTTGATCTCCTGGTGCGGCACGTAGGGCGGCACGAAGATGAAATCGCCAGGACCGGCTTCCGCGGTGAACTGCAGCTGCTCACCCCAGCGCATCCGCGCTTTGCCCTTCACCACATAGATCACGCTTTCAAGATGGCCGTGATGGTGCGCACCGGTCTTGGCATCCGGCCTGATCGTGACGGTGCCGGCCCACAGCTTCTGCGCCCCGACACGCGCGAAATTGATCGCGGCCTTGCGGTCCATTCCCGGCGTCGACGGTACGTTGGAATCGAGCTGATTGCCGGGAATGACGCGCACGCCGTCGTGCTTCCAGCGCTCGTCGCTGTGATGGGAATGGCCGTGGGCGTGATCGTGAGAACCTGACATGTCTCTCTTCTTCTCGTCTTCTCGTGTTTGCTCGTGTGCTGTGGAACCCGGCCATCCTAATCCAACTCCCGCGCCGGCGCCATTCCGGTTCCGGGCCGAACCTTTTCGTATCGCCTGCGTTGGTCAGGTGCTGTTCAAACAGACAATGGAGACGGATCATGGGTTCGACGACGGACAAGATCAAAGGCGCGACCAACGAGGCGATCGGCAAGGCCAAGCAGGGCATCGGCGAAGCCATCGGCTCGGAGCGTCTGCAGGGCGAAGGCGTCATTCAGGAAGTGAAGGGCAAGGGCCAGCAGGCGATGGGCGATGCCAAGCAGGCCACCAAAGACGCCGTGAACAGTGCCGCCGGCGCGGCCAACAAGAATCTCTGAACGGGATCGGCGCGGCACGCCGATGATGGTCGATGATGATCACAGAACCGGCCCCTTGCGGGGCCGGGTTTTTGCATTGCTGTCAGTTGATCTGCCGAAGTGGCAGAGACTGGGGTGTATCATAGGGCGCCCTCCCACCTCGTGGAAAAAGGCGCATCCATGAGTACCGTCATCGCGTGCGAAGCGACGCGATCCAGGGCCACGACATCCAAAACGACCGGATCTAAGGCCACACAATCCAGAGCGATGCGGCTCTGGATCACGTCGTTGTGGCCGCTGCTCCTCGCAATGGGCGCTCCGAGCCGCGGCGAGCGCGGACTTACTTCACACCCAGCAGCTCGACATCGAACAGCAACGTCGCATTCGGCGGGATCACGCCGCCGGCGCCGCGGGCGCCATAGCCAAGCTCGGGCGGAATGATCAGCGTGCGCTTGCCGCCAACCTTCATCGTGGCGACGCCCTCGTCCCACCCCGCGATCACGCGCTTCATGCCGATCGGAAACTCGAACGGCTCGTTGCGGTCCACCGACGAGTCGAATTTCTTGCCCTTCTGGCCGTTCTCATACAGCCAGCCCGTATAGTGCATCACGCAGGTCTGACCGCGGGTCGGCGTTGCGCCGCTGCCTTCCTTGGTGTCGATGATCTGCAGTCCGGAGGGAGTCGTCATGGTCTTTCCTGTCGGTGTTGCGGGACGGGTCTGTGCCGAAGCTGCATGCGAGCCCAGCACCAGGCCGGCCGCTGCCATCAGCGCTACTCTTCGATCGATCGGACGCCGCATGCTTCAGACTGCCTCTGCTCGTTCACGGGGAGCCGCGGTTTAGCGCATGGCGAGGCCGGTGACCAGCCTGCCCAGCGCCTCCGCATCTCCCGATGCAGGATGCGGACCTCCGCGATCGATTTCTGAATTAAATAATTTTATTGCGTTTTTTCAGAAATCATGTTTGTCTACCTGCATCCCGCCTCACTGCGGAGGGGCGCATCGCGATCGTCACGACACGCGAGGCGGGGAGCGGCGGCCGCGAGCGATCGCAGCGTGTCTTCCGATGCGCGGACGAACGATTGCTTGCGGACGTGAAGTCGCAGCGTCCTGATACCCCGATGCTGGTATCACGCGCAGTGCGCTTGAAGCGCATTGCCGCTATGGTGGCCAACAAGCCCGGCGCACCAGGGAGACTGCGTATAAGCGTGAAGACCGCCGCGCAGGGAATGCCGGATGATCGGCTTTGCCTGTGGTACCTGCCGCCTGCATTCTTGTTCGCAGGCGGGCCATGGGTGAGGTCTTCACCCGGCATTCCCTGCGCCCTCTGCATTTTCAAGAGGGACAAGCGGATCATGACCTCGGGCGCCTTGTGCCGCGGGAACATGATCTCGTGCCCGGATGGCCACGCTTGCGCTGTTTGAGCCGTGCATTCACCTCGCAAGGCGCTGTCGTCCCGGACAAGCCGTGCCGCGCGCCAGCACAGTCACGGCGCGCGCGCCTTTGCCCACCCTACGGGCCGGCGCGCGGCGATGGAGCTAACAGCGATGGCGCGCCCGCCTCAATACCCCAGCGCGCAACCATCCTTGCGTGGGTCGGAGCCGCCGGTGAGCGTACCCTTGGTCCAGTCGATCCAGATCGCCTGGCCGCCACCGAGCGGCGAGACCACTTTGGTGGTCTTGTGGCCGATCTTCTGCAGCCCTTCGACCACGTCGGCCGGCACGCCGTCCTCGAGCTGATAGACGCCCTCGTAGTGCAGACCCCTGGCCATATCGATCGCTTCCTGCACGTCGCAACCATAGTCCAGGATGTTGGTCAGCACATGGGTCTGGCCGACCGGCTGATACTGGCCGCCCATGACGCCGAACGACATCTGGGCGCGGCCGGCCTTGGTGGCGAGCGCCGGGATGATCGTGTGCAGCGGACGCTTGCCCGGCCCGATGCAGTTCGGATGGTCCGGCTGGATGCGGAAGCCGCCGGCGCGGTTCTGCAGCAGAACGCCGGTCTCGTTGGAGACGATCGCCGAGCCGAACGAATGCGCGATCGAATTGATGAACGAGCAGACATTGCGGTCGCGGTCGACGACGGTGATATAGACCGTCTCCGGATTCATCGGCGGCGCGACGTTCGGCAGGTCGAGCAGCTTGTCGAGGCTGATCTGCGAAATGTACTCGTCCGCGAACTCCTTGGCGAGGATGCTCGCGACCTCGGTCGTCATATGCGCGGGGTCGCCGATGTGCTGCTCGCGCATCATGTAGGCGATGCGCGCGGCCTCGGCTTCGAGGTGGAAGCGCTCGACGCTGAGCGGCGCGATCCGTGTCAGGTCGAAACGCGACAGGATGTTGAGCATCACCAGCATGGTGATGCCCGGGCCGTTGGGCGGGCACTGCCAGACGTCGTAATCCTTGTAGGTGGTGCCGATCGGCGCGGTCACCTCGGTCTGGTGGCTGGCGAAGTCCTCCAGCGTGTGCAGGCCTCCGATGCCGCGCAAGGTCTGCACGATGTCCTCGGCCACCGCGCCGGTGTAGAAGCCCTTTGGCCCCTCCTTGGCGATGATGCGTAGCGTCTGCGCCAGTTCCGGCTGGCGGATGACATCGCCGACCGCGGCGACCTTGCCATGCGGCAGAAAATAGCGGGCGGTGTTGGTGCCGTTCCTGAGCTTCTCGAACTGATTGTTCCAGTCGAAGGCGACGCGCGGCGCCACCACATAGCCGTCCTCCGCGGCGCGGATCGCAGGCTGCAGCAGACGGTCGAGCCCGAGCCGGCCGTGGTCGCGCAGGATTCGGTCCCAGGCATCGATCGCGCCGGGAACGGACACGGCATGGGCCGAGGTCAGCGGCACCGAATGGATCTTGCGCTCCAGGTACCAGTCCACCGTTGCGGCCATCGGTGCACGGCCGGAACCGTTGTAGGCCGTGATCCGGCCCTCACCCTTGGGCTGTACCAAAGCGAAACAGTCGCCGCCGATTCCGGTCGACTGCGGTTCGATCACCCCGAGCAGGGCGCAGGCCGCGACCGCCGCGTCCGCCGCCGTTCCGCCGGCCCGCAGCACCTCGATGCCGGCCAGCGCAGCCTGTGGATGCGAGGTTGCGATCATGCCGTTCTGGGCGTGAACCGTGGACCTGCCAGGGAAATGGAAGCTTCTCATCGTGGCTCGCTGCATGATCGGGTGGTGGCTGGAATGCCAGGGGCTGGTCGGCTACATGGCATATTCCTTCCGGCCTCGGCAATGGCCGGGGATACCAGCTTTTCTATGATCAGGTCTGCTGCTAAACGGCCGCATGCCCTTGAGCGTCGCTGCCTTCTATCAATTCGTCGCGCTGCCGGATTTCCGTGACTTGCGCGCGCCGCTTCATGCCTTCTGCGCCGAACGCGCCATCAAGGGCAGCATCCTGCTTGCCGCGGAGGGCATCAACGGCACGGTGGCCGGGACCGACCAGGCGATCGCCGCGCTGGTGGACGAATTCCGCCACGGGCCGCTGTTTGCCGGCCGGCTGCACAATCTGGAGCTGAAATTCTCTTCGGCTACGGCGATGCCCTTTCAGCGCCTGAAAGTGAGATTGAAGCGCGAGATCGTCACGCTGGGCGATCCGGCCGCTGATCCGACCCGGCAGGTCGGGACCTATGTCAGTCCCGCCGATTGGAACGCGCTGATCACGGCGCCGGATACCGTCGTCCTCGACACCAGGAATGCATTCGAGGTCGCGCTCGGTACTTTCGACGGGGCGATCGATCCCGGGCTGAAGAGCTTCGGCCAGTTCAAGGATTTCGTGGCGCGCGCGCTCGATCCGGCGAGGCACAAACGGATCGCGATGTTCTGCACCGGCGGCATCCGCTGCGAAAAGGCCAGTGCATTGCTGCTCGCGCGGGGCTTCTCCGAGGTCTACCACCTGAAGGGCGGTATCCTCAGCTATCTTGAGGAGATCCCGGAAGCCGAGAGCCGCTGGCGTGGCGGCTGCTTCGTCTTCGACGATCGGGGCACGCTCGGTCACGGCCTGCGCGAGCAGGGCCATGCGACGCAGCCCAACGTCCCGGAGGCCCCGCGATGAGCAGCTCTGAGCAGCCGGACCAGGAGTTCGGCGAGCGGATCGACCGGCTGGAGATGCGGCTGACGTTCCAGGACGACACGATCGAGACGCTCAACCAGACCATCACGGCGCAGTGGCGCGAGATCGATGCGCTGAAGCGGCAGATCGCCCTGCTCGTCGAGCGGCTCGAAGATGCGCAAAACACCGCCGACGGGCCGCGCAACGAGCGGCCGCCGCATTACTGACGGCGAAGCGCCATCACGCCGGAACTGTCGCCGGCGTCTTGCCGGACGGCAGCTCGATGACCTCGCCGGCCATGACCACGCGGTCGCGGCCACCATCCTTGGCGGCGTAGAGAGCGCGGTCCGCCGCCTCGATCAGCGACGCTGGACCGGCCGAGCGTTCGAAGCCGGGACGGCACACCGCGCCGCCGATACTCGCCGTCACGATGCCCGGCGCATTGTGGTCGTGCGCGATGCGGGCCTCGTGCAGGGCCCGCCTGATGCGCTCGCCGAGCCGGGCACATCCCGCAGCATCGGTGTTCGGCAGCAGAATCGCGAACTCCTCACCGCCATAGCGGGCCGCGAGATCCGAGCTGCGCTGCGCCTCGTCGGCAAGGATTCCGGCAACGGTGTGCAGGCACTCGTCACCCGCCGGATGGCCGTAATTGTCGTTGAAGGCCTTGAAATGGTCGATGTCGATCATCAGCAATGCGAGCGAGGTCTTGTCGCGATACGCCCTGCCCCACTCCTCCAGCAGCCGCTCGTCGAAGCGCCGGCGATTGGCCAGGCCGGTCAGGCCATCCTCGATCGCAAGCGTCTCGAGCCGGCCCTGCAAGGCCTTCTGCTGCGTCACGTCGCGGGTAACCGCGACGAAGCCGTCGAGCGTACCGTCCGGCCGGCGGGTGGCGCGGATCGTGGCTTCGACCCAGATCTCGGACTTGTCCCGGCGCCGCATGCGATAGGTCGCGCGCGCCTCGTCGACGATGCCCTTCTTGATCTGATCCAGCATTTCCTGCAGCTGTGGACGATCCAGCGGATTCACGCCGGAGATCGCGCGCTTACCGAGCAGTTGCGAGGGATGCCAGCCAAGAACGCGCATCGTGGAGGGCGAAACATAGCCGATGCATTCGTCCAACTCGATCCGAGTCACGATGTCGCTGGAGCCTTCGGCCAGCAGCCGGAAGTTCTCCTCCTTGGCGGCCAAGGCGGCGGCCAGGCGCTGCCGCTGCAGCAACTGCTTGACGAGGAAGGCGCCGATCGCGACGACAAGGGCAACAAGGCAGACCAGCACCCCGACCCGGATCAGCGCATCGTGTCTCCACACCGCAAGTACGTCGGCCTGCGTCCTTGTTGCAAGCACCAGGAACGGGTAGCGCTGGGCATGCTGATAGGTCCCGATGCGATCGAGATCGTCGTCCGCCAGGCGAAAGCGCAAGACGCCCGAAGACGGGTGATAGGGAATGGTTTCCAGGATGGGACGTCCAAGCTCCTGCGGATTGGGGATCGAGTTGTCAGCGAGAAGGGCACCGTCGCGCCCCATCAGACTGATGGTGCCGCGGTGTCCGACATCGAACTGACGATAGAACTGAGCGAAGTAAGCGACCTCGATCGTCGCGGCCACGACGCCGCCGAAGTGACCGTCAGCATGATTCCAGCGCCGCGACAATGTGATGACCCATTGCCCTCCGGACTTGCTCCGCACCGGACGGCCGATCAGAAGCGAGCGGTCAGCCGAGATCCTGTGACGGGCGAAGTAGTCGCGATCGGCGTTGTTGTAATTGGACAGATTGACGTCCTCGGTCGTCGCAAGCCACGCTCCGCTCTGGTCGTAGGCGAAGATTCCTCTGACCCGTCCGAGATTGGCTTTTCTCGCGGTCAGGAACGCCTGAAGCCGTTCGATACCGCCGGGCTTGCCATCGTCTCTCTCCAGAGCGGTGATCACGCCCCTGATCAGCGAATCCGCCAGCTCGAACGTGTCTTCCACATGCTGCGTCAGCGACCGGGTCAAATTGCCGAGCTCGACTTCCGCATTACGCAGTTCGTTGTTGCGCGACTCCCATTCGCTCCAGCCGCTGAATGCGAGGATCGCCCCGCACACAAACGCAAGGATGCCAGCAGCCCACATCGGCAAGCGGCTGGGATCAACTCTGGTCGCAACAACGTCCATTCCGCGGGACTCTCCGGACCAGGAGAGAGTCCCATGGAACATCTTATTTAACTCTGAAATGAGGCTGGTCCGCCGGCGTCTGCAGCGCCCCGTAAGACTACGGCATCCACCGTACAATTACGGGATCATACAACGCACACACCGGGATGACCTCTTCTGTTAGTTCAGCGAGCGAAGACCGAACGCACCTTTTCCCACAGCGACGGCGCATCTCGCCCATGACCATGCGGGTCTGCGTCATCATCCTTCACGCGAGTGGTCGAAGGCTGTTGCAGGCTCACCGGGTCGGACGCCGGAAACGTGTCCATCAGCCCCTTGTCGAGCTGCGTCTTGATCTCACGATCGAGACGGGCGGCTTCGCGCGGATCAACCGCATGCTTGTCCGGCGGTGCGGGATTGAATTTCTCGGCCATGATCTG
Organism: Bradyrhizobium sp. USDA 4369; assembly: GCF_054056435.1. Lineage (NCBI taxonomy): Bacteria > Pseudomonadati > Pseudomonadota > Alphaproteobacteria > Hyphomicrobiales > Nitrobacteraceae > Bradyrhizobium > Bradyrhizobium sp. USDA 4369. The sequence continues at coordinate 355,754 of NZ_JBSRYH010000001.1, forward strand.
TCTCCCTGTCTGGGGACAACGCAGCGAGATCGGCGGTGTTCCCCGCCAGCTGGGACCGCCCTCCGTAGCCGAGATCGGGAGGTCCTGCCGCGCGGCAACCAGAATCCTCGCCAACCGCCGAGCTGCGACCGATAGGAGCTTGGCCGGAACCGCGTGGCCATGTATCACGGGAGGTATACTGTTCCCGAGGTTGCGGAGCCCCAGCGTGAGTGAGACTGCCGTGAACAAGCCTTTCATCGATGTGCTGGCCGGTCAGCGGCAAAGCGCGCCTCCGGTCTGGATGATGCGACAGGCGGGCCGCTATTTGCCCGAATATCGCGAAGTGCGCGCGAAGGCCGGCGGCTTCCTCGATCTCTGCTTCAACCCCGAGATGGCGGCCGAGGTCACGTTGCAGCCGATCCGGCGGTTCGGCTTCGACGCCGCGATCATCTTCTCCGATATTCTGGTGATCCCGCACGCGCTCGGCCGCAGCGTGCGCTTCGAGGTCGGAGAAGGGCCGCGGCTTGATCCGCTCGATACGCCCGAGAAGATCGCCACGCTCGCAGGACATACGGACCTGACGAAGCTCGACGCCGTGTTCGAGGCGCTGCGCCGCGTCCGTGCAGAGCTCCCCAAGAGCACCGCGCTGATCGGCTTCTGTGGCGCGCCCTGGACAGTGGCCACCTACATGGTTGCAGGTCAAGGCACGCCCGACCAGGCACCGGCGCGGCTGCTCGCCTATGCCCATCCGGAAGCCTTCAGCAGGATCATCGACGCGCTGGTCGAGAGCTCGGTCGCCTATTTGCTCAAGCAGCTGGAAGCCGGAGCCGACGCGCTGCAGATCTTCGACACCTGGGCCGGTGTGTTGTCACCGCGCGAGTTCGCGCGCTGGTCGGTGGCACCGACGCGCCGCATCGTTGAGGGTGTCCGCAAGGCGCGACCCGACGCCAAGATCATCGGTTTTCCGCGCGGCGCCGGTGCGCTGCTGCCGGGCTATGTCGCCGACACTGCCGTCGACGCCGTCAGCATCGACTGGACCGCCGAGCCTGGCCTGGTGCGCGAACGGGTGCAGAGCAAGGTCGCGGTTCAGGGCAATCTCGATCCGCTGGCGCTGATGACCGGTGGCGCGGCGCTCGACCAGGCGGTTGACGACGTGCTGGCGAGCTATGCGGGCGGCCGCCACATCTTCAATCTCGGCCACGGCATCCTGCCGGAGACACCGATCGCCCATGTCGAGCAGATGCTCAAGCGCGTCCGCGCTTACAAGGGGTGACGCACTAGATCATGATGCGTTTCCACGGAAACGCATCATGATCTTTCCTGCTTGTTTGAGCATGATCTTTTCGGAAAGCCGGTTTCCACTTTTCCGGATCATGCTCTAACGCGGCCGGCTGCGCTCGATCAGCTCGGCCGCGCCATTGGCAAGCAGCTCGAGCCCGACCGCGCGGCCAAGCTCGCGGGGGCGATCAGCGGGACCGGCGCGCTGGGCTTCGATGAAGCGGCCGCCATCCTCGTCGAGCACTGAGGCGGTCAAGGTCATCTGATCCCCGTCGATGGTCGCGAAGCCAGCGATCGGCGAATTGCAGTGCCCATTGAGCACCCACAGCACCTCGCGCTCCGCGTCGGCGCAGCTTCGCGCCGCGCCATCGTCGATCGTCGCGAGGATGCGCCGCGTCTCCCAGTCCAGGGACGGGCACTCGACCGCGACGATGCCCTGCCCAACCGCTGGCAGCATATCGGCGGCTGCGAAGTCGAACGAGGCGCGGTCGGAGAGACCGACACGCTCCAGGCCGGACCGCGCCATGATCAATGCATCCGCCGGACCGACCGCCCCGCCATCGGGAAGCCGCTGCAGCTCGCCATTGTCGAGCTTGCGGATACGGGTATCGGCCGCGCCGCGGAAATGGATGAGCTCGGCCTGCGGGAACAGCCGCCGCGCATAGGCGGCGCGTCGAACGGCGTTGGTGCCGATCTTGAAGCCCCGGCCACCATCCTTGCGGAATTCGTCCAACGACAGCCCACGCCGCAAAACCAGCACGTCGCCTGGCGGATCACGCGACAGCAGCGCCGCGATGACCAGGCCCGGGGTCTCTTCATTGCCCGGCATGTCCTTCAACGAATGCATCGCCGCATGCAGTCTGCCGTCCAGCATCGCACGGCGAATTTCGGCCACGAACGCCCCGCCCTTGCCGCCATGGGTCAAGAGCTTGCTGGTCTGGTCGGAATCTCCTGTCGTCTCGAACTTGACGATCTCGATGTCGAGCGAGGGAATTGCCGCCTGCAGACGGCGTGCGATTTCCTCCGTCTGCGCCAACGCCATCGTGCTCTTGCGGGTGCCGATCCGGAAACGTGTCACGAATTTATTCCTGCGTCAGTGCGCGTCCTGCAAGATCATGTCGGAGGCCTTTTCCGCGATCATGATGACCGGCGCATTGGTGTTGCCCGAAACCAGATCCGGCATAATCGAGGCGTCGACGACGCGCAGACCGTCTATGCCTCGCACCCGCAGACGCTGATCGACCACCGCCAAGTCATCCGTCCCCATCCGGCAGGTCGAGGTTGGATGATAGATCGTGCTGCCGGTCTGCCGACAATAGGCCAGGATATCGTCGTCGCTCACGATCTTGGACCCCGGATAGGCTTCATCCGAGACATACGGCTTCAGGGCCGGCGCCGCCAGGATTTTTCGCAGGATCCGGAGGCCGTCGATATTGGCGCGGCGATCGGTCTCGCTGGCCAGATAATTGATGCGGATTTCCGGGGCTGTTGCCGGGTCGGCGCTCCTGATCCGCAGCGAGCCGCGGCTTTCCGGCCGCAGCTGGCACACCGAGGCCGTAAAGCCGGAAAAGGCGTGCAGCTTTTCGCCCATCTTGTCCGTCGAGAACGGGATGAAATGGATCTGGATGTCCGGGCTCGCCAGCCGCGGATCGGTCTTGAAGAAGGCGCCCGCGGTGCCGGCCGCGATCGTCAGCGGCCCCTTGCGGAAGGCGGCATAGCGGGCGCCGGCGAGCAGCTTGCGCACCGGGTTGTTGACAATATCATTGAGCGTAACGCGCTGGCTGCAGCGCATCACGATGCGCACTTGCAGATGATCCTGCAGGTCGCTGCCGACGCCCGGCGCATCGAGCACGACGTCGATGCCATGCTGCTTCAAGAGATCGGCCGGACCGACGCCGGACAGCTGCAGCAGCTGTGGCGAATTGTAGGCGCCGCTGGATACAAGAATTTCTCTGCGGGCACGGGCCGTCCGCAGCCGGCCGCGCTGGCTGAACGTGACGCCGGACGCGCGGCGGCCGTCGAACAGGATACGCCGGGCCAGCGCGTTGGTCTCCACGTGAAGATTGCTGCGACCAAGCGCCGGCCGCAGATAGGATACCGCGCTGCTGGCGCGCCGGCCATGCCGTGTCGTCGTCTGGAAGAAGCCGGCGCCTTCCTGGCTCGCACCGTTGAAATCGGCATTGAACGGCAGACCGGTCTCGCCAGCTGCCTTGACGAACGCCTCCGAAAGCGGATCCTCGTGCCTCCAGTCGGACACCGGGAGCGGGCCACCGACCCCATGGTAATCATCGCCGCCGCGCGACTGATTTTCCGCCCGCTTGAAAAAAGGCAGGACGTCGTCATAGCCCCAGCCAACATTGCCGCGCTGCCGCCAGCGGTCATAGTCCTCGTGCTGGCCGCGGACATAGAGCAGACCATTGATCGAACTGGAGCCGCCGAGCACCTTGCCGCGCGGCTGAAACACGGAACGGCCGCCGAGCCCGGGCTCCGGCTCGGTCTGGTACATCCAGTTGACGGTCTTGTCCTTGAACAGCTTGCCGTAGCCGAGCGGGACGTGGATCCAGATATTGGTGTCCTTCGGGCCCGCCTCGAGCAGCAGCACGGTATGCTTGCCGTCATTGCTGAGGCGGTTGGCGAGCACGCAGCCGGCCGAGCCGGCCCCGACCACGATGTAGTCGAACTCCAGGTCTGCCCCACGTAACGCCACGCTGCCTTCCATCGTTTCCCCGCCCTGGCTCTCTTGTTCTTTCATCCTGGAGATACCAAAAAACCGGGACATGCAAGCGGCAAATCGACAGGGCTGGCCGGCCGGATCAGGTCGTCCCTCCTGCTGCTAGCAAATGTGCGGTGCGCCGCGCGATCATCAGCTCTTCGTTGGTGTTGATGACGAACACGCTGACATCCGAGCCCTCCGACGAGATCACGGTGTCGCTCGCACGGTTCCGGCGCTCATCCAGCGCGATGCCAAGCCACTCAAAGTCTCGGCAGACGCGCTCCCGAACGCGCCAGGCGTGCTCGCCGATACCGCCGCAGAACACGATGGCATCCACGCCGGAGAGGACCGCCGCCATGGCGCCGAGCTCGCGCCTGCTCCGGTCGACGAAATAATCGACAGCCTGCCGGGCTTCCGGCGTATCCGCCGCCTCCAGCTCACGCATGTCCTGCGACAGTCCCTACAGGCCCTTGAGACCCGAATGATTGCAGAGGAGATCGGTGACCGCCGCGGCGCTCATCCGCTTTTCCTGAAGCAGGTAGAGAACGACGCCAGGATCCAACTGCCCGCAGCGCGTGCCCATCGGCAATCCGTCGAGCGCGGTGAAGCCCATCGACGCGCCATTGCCGAGATGCATGACGACGACGCACCCCTTCTCGGCCTGCGGTGCAATCTCCTGCAATCGCGAGATCACGTATTCATAGGACAGACCGTGAAAGCCGTAGCGCCGGACGCCCTGCTCATAGAACTCGCGCGGCAAGGCGTAGGTATCATTGACCCAGGGATGGGAGCGGTGGAAGGCGGTGTCGAATCAAGCCACCTGCAGCGCGCCGGGAAAAGCCCGGTGAGCCGCGCGGACGCCGGAGAGATTATGCGGCTGATGCAGCGGCGCCAGGGGATTGAGCGCCTCGATACGCGTCACGTCATCATCGGCGATGACGACGCGCTGTGTGAATCCAAGCCCGCCATGGACGATGCGGTGACCAACCGCATCGACGGTGGCGCGACCGGCGGCGCGCTGCAGAACATCGATGACCACGGCGATGGCCGCTTCATGATCGGTCGCGCTTTCCGGATCGAGCCGCTCATCAGCAAAAATGCGGCTGCTCGAGCGGGCTTCGAAATGCGGCGTCGCGGTGCCGAGCGCTTCGACTTGGCCCCGCAGGATTTCGACCGGGCCGGCCGCGTCCTCGAACAGCGCAAACTTGATCGACGACGAGCCGGCATTGAGGGGCAGGATGTGGCGCATCGTCATGCCGCTGGTCCTTGTTCTGGCCGCGCGCCAGCGCGCAAACTGCGGAAAATACGATCCGTTTTCATGACGATCCAAAAACAAATAAAACGCCAGGTTGTATCGCCAGCCCGATAATATCGTATGCTGACGTTGGGCCCAAGCGAGCCGGATTGCGCGGAGGACCATCGCGGTGACCATGCCTCGACATCTTCTGCCGACCACCGTGGTCGGAAGCTACCCGCAGCCGGACTGGCTGGTCGATCGCGCCATGCTCGCAAAATCGGTTCCCCGCATTCGCATGCAGGGCATGTGGCGGATCCAACGGCCGCAGCTCGACGACGCTCAGGACGATGCGACGATCGTCGCGATCCATGACATGGAGCAAGCCGGGATCGACATCGTGTCGGACGGCGAAATCCGGCGTGAGAGCTACTCGAACCGTTTCGCCACCGCGCTCGACGGCATCGATGCCGACAATCCCGCCATCATCGTCTCGCCCTCGGGACTGAAGACGCCCGTGCCGCGCGTGGTCGGGCCGATCAGGCGAAAGTATCCGATCGAGCTGCGCGACATGGAGTTCCTCCGCCGCAACACCCGCCGCGCGGCCAAGATCACCTTGCCCGGACCGTTCACCTTGGCCCAGCAGGCGCAGGATGATTTCTACCGCGACGACGAGGCGCTCGCGATGGCCTTCGCAGAGGTCGTCAACGCCGAAGCGCGCGATCTGCAGCGGGCCGGCGCCGACGTCATCCAGCTCGACGAGCCCTGGGTGCGCAACAATCCCCCGGCTGCGCGGCGTTATGCGGTGAAGGCCATCGACCGGGCGCTCGATCATATCACGGTTCCCACCATCGTTCATGTCTGCTTCGGCTATGCGGCCATCGTGCCCGGCTCCAGCAAACCGACCGGATACCCGTTCCTCTCCGAACTCGCTGATTGCTGCGCGAAGCAGATCGCGATCGAGTCGGCGCAGCCGCGGCTCGATCTCGGCGTTCTCAAGGATCTTTCAGCCAAAACCATCGTGCTCGGCGTGCTCGATCTTGGCGATCCCGAGGTCGAGCCGGTCGCCGTGATCGCCGCGCGCATCCGCAGCGGTCTCAACATCGTGGCACCGGAGCGTCTCGTCGTCGCGCCGGATTGCGGCATGAAGTATTTGCCGCGCGCGACCGCCTTCGGCAAATTGCAGGCGATGTGTGCGGCGGCAGCGCAGGTCCGCGAGGAGCTCGCCTGAAACCAATGTGGCAGAAGCGGCGCATGTCGGGCAGCGTCCTCCATGATCACACCACCCTGCGCCCGCATTTTCGGAATAAGGCAGACGGCGAGCGCCGCGAGGTCGGCTGGGCCGACCTCTTCGGATATGGAGGCTCGGATGACCGTTTGCATCACCGCAAGACACGTCCTCGGCTCAATCGCCGTGCTGGGCTGCGCAGCGTCAAGCGGGACTGCAATGGCCGATCCGCTCGACGACGTCATGGGCGGCCTGATGCGCGACGCGCGCAGCTCGTTCGCGCGCATGGTGCCGCTCGACCTCGTCCCAGCGATGCCGTCGCTGCAACCTCCTGCAATCCAACACCCGAACTCGCCGCCGGTGGCCGCGCAGCCGCTGCCGCCCCCACAGCCGAGCGCGAGGCCGCCGGCGCCAGCGCCGGACCGCACGGCCAAGCCACGTCCGCCACTCAGTCCCGCCGCCGCGGCGCTGGCCGCCGCGGAGGCTGCGGAGACCGTCGCCGACGCCAATCTCGATGCCGCGCTGGCGGCCAATGAGAAGGCGGTGGCCGATCGCAACGCGGCCGACGCGCTGGCCAAGGCCAATCCCAGCCCCGCCAATATCACCGCCGCGAAAGCGGCGACCGAGGCGGCGCACACCGCAGACGCCAACCTCACCGACGCGCTGCTCGCCGACAAGGATGCCGATGCGCGACTCAAGGCAGCCCGCGCCGCGCTGGCCGCCGAGCAGAGCGGCCGGAGGTCGTCGGCCGGAACACAAATGCCAACGCCGGTCAGCCTGGCCGACAAATAGAAGCTGACCTCAGGCCGAGCTCACAACAACAGACCTCACAACGCGTCAGCGCGCTCCAACGTGTCGATTGTCACGACGCCATGGGCGCGGGACACGCAGGCGCAGAGCTTGCGATTGTCGTGCTTCTGCTCCTCGCTGAAGAACACGTCGCGATGATCGATCTCGCCCTCGACCGCAACCACGTCGACCGCGCAGACCCCGCACTCGCCACGGCGGCAATCGGCCATGACCTCGTGTCCCGCCGCATTCAGCACATCGAGCATCGAGCGATCGCGCGGCACGATGATCTCCTCGCCGCTGCCGCGCAGCCGCACCTTGAACGGCTCGGTCGCCAGACGACCTGATGATCCGAACGTCTCATAATTGAGGTCGGACGACGCCCGGCCGCATGCGGCCCAGGCCGCGCGCGCGGCGTCGAGCATCCGCATCGGCCCGCAGAACAGGACGGCGGTGCCGGCCGGCAAGCCGGCGAACAGGCCTGCCAGATCGAGCCGCTGCGCCTGGTCGGCCGCATAGACCGCAAGCCGGTCGCCGAGCAGCGGCGACAGCTCATCGAGATAGGCCGCATCGGCGTGCGATCTCACCGCATAATGCAGCGTGACGTTCTGCGTCTTGCGCATCAGCGCGTGCGCGGCACCGACCAAGGGCGTGATGCCGATGCCGCCGGCGACCAGGCAATAATGCTGGCGCTGCCAGTCGACCTGCAGCAACGAGCTCGGGCTGGTCACGTCGAGCCGGGCGCCCGGCTGCAGCGACCACAGATAGCGTGAGCCGCCGCGCGAATCCTCAGCGAAGCGCACCGCGATCCGGTAGCCCCGCGGGTCGGCCTCGCCGACCAGTGAATAAGAGCGGACCTCCGCCTGACCCGCGATGAGAACGCTGACCTTGATATGGCTGCCGACCGGATAGGGCGCGCAGGCATAGCCGTCCGGCCGCAGGATGAACTCGCGAATGCCCGGCGCGAGATCGCGCGTCGCCACTAGCGTGGCGGGCGACCAATTGTCCTGGAAGCGCATGATGGTCTCCTCAGCTCTCGGTCTGCGTCTTGATCAGCACTGCGGCCGGGATGAGGTCCATGGGGCCGCGCGTCCTCACCGCCAGGCGCAAATTGCGGGCCGCAAGCCGGGCATGCTCCCGCATGATCGCCTCGGCGCGCGCGCCTTCCCGGTTCTCGATCGCATCGACGACGATGCGATGGTGCTCCTGGGCCACGACCAGGATGTGGCGCGCCTCGGGCAGCGCCGACTGCGCCATCACGAAACCGCTCGGCGAGGCAAAGGGCAGCGCGCTGGCGCGATCGACCTGCCGGATCACCGGCGGACTGCGCGACAGCTCGGCCAGCAGCGCGTGGAAGCGCGCATTGAGCGCGACATAGGCCGAGAACGCGTCGAAGGAGATTTCGGCCGGCGCGATCAGCTCGTCGATCTGCGCCAGGCATTCGCGCATCGGCTCGGTATCGCGTACGGAGACGCCGCGCTCGGCGGCGATGCGCGCCGCCAGACCTTCCATCGTGCCGCGAATCTCGATGGAATCGAGCACGTCGCGCTCGGAGAACGATTTGACCATGAAGCCGCCGGACGGAATCGCCTCCAGCAGCCCCTCCTCTTCCAGCCGCACCAGCGCCATGCGCACCGGGGTGCGCGAGACGCCGGCAGCTTCCACCGCCTGCAGCTCCGAGATGCGCTCGCCCGGCCGCAGCGCGCCGGTGAGGATCAGGTCGCGCAGCGTGAGCTGCGCACGAACGGTCTGGGAAATCGAGCGCTCGTTCTCACGCTCTGCCATGTCCGATTACTCCGCGGCTTCGCGCAGCGGTGTCTCGCGCGCGATCATCCGGTCGATGATCCGCCGCGCCCACATCGCCCCTGCATCGATGTTGAGATTGTAGAAGACGCGTCCCGGATTTTCGTCCATGGCGCGCTGCTGTGCTTCCAGGATCAGCTCGTCCTCGCGGAAGATACCCGAGACACCCTCGCGGATCTCGGTCGTCAGCCGCTGCTCGGTGAGCTGGTAGTTGCGGGCGAAAGCCCAGAAATAGTGACAGGTCTTGTCAGTCTCCGGCGTGATGGTGTTAAGCACCATGCCGTTGACGCCCTGCGAGCGGTCGCCTTCGGGGGCGCCCGTCCCCGTCGGCGCGACGCCGACATCGATCGTCACCGTGCACGGCGCCTCGAACCGGATGATCTGCCAGCGGTCGACCAGACCGGGCTTGCCGAGCTGCTTGGCCCAGAACGGCGGCGGCTCGATGCCGCGCATCCAGCGCGTCACGGTCGCGGTGCGCTCGCCATGGGTGACATCGAACGGCGCTTCCGCCACCGCATCATTGCCGATCGACGAGCCATGCACGAAGGTCTCGTGCGTGAGGTCCATCAGGTTGTCGACCACCAGGCGGTAGTCGCATTTGACCTGAATGGTCTTGCCGTCGCCCGCCCAGGCCGGATCGTGGTTCCAGTGCATGTCCGGGATCGTGGCCGGATCGGCCAGTGCCGGATCGCCCATCCACAGCCAGATGAAACGATGACGCTCGACGGCCGGATAAGCGCGCACGCAGGCGGACGGATTGATGGTTTCCTGCGACGGCATGAAGGTGCAGCGGCCCTGCGGGCTGAACTTCAGGCCGTGATAGCCGCAGACGACCGTGTCGCCTTCCAGGCGGCCCTTGGACAGCGGAACCAGCCGGTGCCAGCAGGCGTCTTCGAGGGCCGCGATGGAGCCGTCAGCTTTGCGATACATCACCACATGCTTGCCGCAGATGGTGCGCGGCAGCAGAGCCTGCTTGACCTCGGCATCCCAGGCAGCGGCATACCAGGCGTTCATGGGGAACGAAGCAGCCATCACGTTTCCTCGCTGATATATTAGTATGCTGGCAGGTCGGTATACTCAACCGCCATAAATTGTATACATCAGACGCGCCATTCGGGCAAGTTCTCTCGTAATTTCGTTCTACGCCACCGCTTTCTGTATACAATCCACTTCTCGGCCGGGTATTTTCATCCCTAGCGGCAGCCTCGATCGGCCGCCGGCGGTCTTGGCTCAGCGCGCCGCCGTTCAAGCCGGGCGGCTTTGGACCCTGATCGGCCTCCGCGCCACCTCCTACATTTCCCCTCACATTGCCGGGCTTAGAACGCCAATTGGGCTCGGCTGGCGGCGCCGATCGGAAGCACGTCGCGAGCGTGTCCGGTTGCGCCGTGCGGATTGATCAGAACGGGTCGCCCTTGAGCCAGGCCGCACCTCGCGCGTAGAGCGCCTCGACCTCCGGCCCCTTCAATCCCGGCATGTCGCGCTTGACCGTGTAGCCGATCCGGGTCTGCAGATAAGCGAGATGGCGATAACCGACCGGAAACTGCTCGAGCAGGACATCATCGAGCGCCGGCACGGCGCCGGGGGTCACCGGGTCCATGCGGTCCTTCTCGTAGATCGGCTGGCGCAGCACGATCCCCCATTTGCCCTGGCGCTTTTCGAGAAAGTCGTAGAAGCGGCCGGTGCAGAGCACATCGCAGAGCACGCCTTCGACCTCGGCCCGCTGCGAGATCGTCATCTTGGTCTGCGCGATCGCGCGGGGTCCTGCGAGATCGACCGAGATGCCGCCGAGAAAGTGCAGGATGTTGACGCCCTTGGCCCAGGCCGCCTTGCTGATCTCGATGAACTCGTCGCCCGTCCCCTGCGTCCATGTCGCCATCATCCGTCCGTCCGGATGCCAGACCGTGCGAAAGCGCTCCCAGTCGCCGGCGTCGCGCCAGATCGCCCAGTTCTGCAGGAGCTCGCGGATCAGGCGGTCGTCCTCGATCTCGGCGGCGGTCTTGGTCATGGTGATATTCCTCCTGGTTGTGCGGCTGCTGGATACATGGATCAAGTGAACGCTGCAAAACCCGCAGCTGGGTCATGGCGGCCCCGGAACTCGCCTGATGTCCGCTGTCGTCCCGGGCAAGTCCGGCGACGCGGCAGCGGCGGCGGACGCTGACCCGGAACCTATACGCCGCGGCGTCGTGGCTGGGCGGGATGGGGCGGACATCGTGCCTCGCACATCTCCCTGGGATTATGGGTCCCGGATCGGCGCGCGCGTTGCGCGCTTGTCCGGGACGACACTGAGGGGTTGGTTGGCGGATTTTTCGTCATCAAGACACGATCTCATGATCCCGCGGCACTTCGTGCCCGAGTGATGCGGCAATCATGTCCCTCCTGAACAATGAGAGGGCGCGGGGAAGGCCGGGCCTCGGCTGAGGCCCGTGGCCCGCCTGCAACAAAGAAAGCAGGCTGCAGTCACCACAGGTACAGCCGGACAGACCCGGCCTTCCCCGCGCGACGGTTTTAACGGTGTCCTTCGTGCTCTCCCTGGGGATCGGCATTCTTGCCCCCATTTGCGACAACGCGCCTGTGGCGCGTTGCGCAGACCTCAGCGTCGAGAGGCCAGGACCACACGACTTCGCCGTCCGTCACACCCGCGCTCGTCCGGCGCAGCCGTCACGTCCATCGCAGCCCACCTCCACGTTCGTGACGACGCGTCCGTCCCTCTGCTCGAGGCGGGATGGGCCGAGAAGACCATGATTTCGGAAAAATAGCAATACAAATGTTTGCCGCGCGCCACCCGCCGGCTGCGCTCGATCGCCTGCCTTGCCCGGGATCCTGAGCGTGCGGGCGCCGTTCCATCCGGACGCGGCGCACCTGCTGGCGTGGCGTCCACCGCGCGGCGAACTGCTACGATCGCGGCATTGGGCTGGCCTTGGGGCGTGACCCAGGCGCGATCGATAAGCGATGCACCAGGCGCGGCTTTCCGGATTGGTCATCCACGCCGCCAAGCTGCAGACTCTGAAAAAATACGCAGTATCAGGCGAGCGATGTGTCGGGCTGTGTCCGGCAGGACCGTCCTTGGATCAGCCAGGCAAGATGAGCTGGCGTTGAGCCTATCCAAACGGCTGTGCATCCAGCGTGACGTGCGGCCTGCATTTGCGAGAGAAGGAAGCCCGATGGCAAACGACAAGAACACGATCTGCCTATGGTTCGACAAGGACGCCGAGGCCGCGGCACGCTTTTACGCGGAGGTGTTTCCCGACAGCCGCGTGACCGCCGTCCATCGCGCACCTGGCGATTACCCATCAGGCAAGGCCGGCGACGTCCTGACGGTGCAATTCACCGTGTGCGGCATCCCTTGCCTCGGCCTCAATGGCGGACCCGCCTTCACACATAACGAGGCTTTCTCGTTCCAGATCGCGACCGACGACCAGGCCGAGACCGACCGCTATTGGAATGCCATTGTCGGCCATGGCGGCAAGGAAAGCGCCTGCGGCTGGTGCAAGGACAAATGGGGCATTTCCTGGCAGATCACGCCGCGCGCGCTGACCAACGCCATGACCGAAGGCGGTGACGTCGCCAAGCGCGTCTTCGCCGCGATGATGACGATGCACAAGATCGACGTCGCCGCGATCGAGGCGGCCCGGCGAGGCTGAAATCGCCATCCAGCCGGAACGCGCGGCGGCGTTCCGGCTTTACGGGCGCAGGCAGCGCAGATGCAGGAACAGCGGCACCCGTAGCCAGCGCCGGCTGCTGTCACGCGTGATGATCTGCTCGGGTGTCGACGGCTCGCGCAGCGCCTCGATCAGGAAGCCGGCACTCTCCAGCGCCGCGAAATAGCTCTGCAGCGGGCGGTGCGCGCTGTGGAAGGTCATGCTCAGCCCGTCGCGCTCGACCGTATCGCTGGATGTGAACGCCTCCAGATAGCTCCCCTTGATCACGAAGGGCGCATCCGGCGCCAGGCTCTCGAACCGTCCGGCCGAATTCAAGGGATGGACGATCGCCATGCAGAACCGGCCGCCGCACCGGAGCACCCGCGCCGCTTCGCCGATTGCGGCCGGCATGCCATCGACATCCTGCAGCGACATGAATGCGATGACGAGATCGGCGCAGGCATCGGCCAGCGGCAGCGCGGCCGCATCGGCGCTTGACCTGCGCGACGACGAAATTCCGGGCCCAGGGAACCATGCGGCCGCGAGCCTATTGGCTCCATGACATATCACCCCTGTGACACGTCCCCCCCCCTGGAGATCCATCATGGCCATCAAGGCTCTCACAATCACTCTCGCCGCCGCTGTGACGACATTGTTGACTGCAGCCGCCTCGGCTGCGCCACTCACAGCGGGCCTGTCGGGTGTCCCAGATAACAGCGTCCAGCAGGTTCGCATGGTCTGCACCGAGAACGGCCGCTGCTGGCGCGAAGACCGCGGACACCGCACGATCGTCCGCGAAGATCGCGGCGCCTACGGTTACGGCCGGCGCGAGCGTCGTGATGATGACGACCGTGGCGGCATCGGCATCCGTGCCCCCGGCGTGAGCGTCGGAATTGGCCGCTACTGACACTGACGCGATCGGCGTCCTGATCAGCGCCGGCTGATCAGGACGACAAATCAGTAGGAATTCGAGCAAGCCGACGTTCGCAGGTGAGGCAACGACACTGCGAACGTCGCATCGAGATAATAGTTTTCAGCCAGGCCTCGCTATTGCGGGCGCACGCACTACATAAAGGTCATCACCGCGCGTCCCCCTGGCTGCCATCGGTGACTGAGAGCCCTGCGCTCCCGCCGCGACCAGAAGGCGGACAGCATGTCGAACATCCCGCAATTGAGCACCAAGGCCGGTATTCGCGAATGGCTGGTGCCGCCCATCCTCGTGCCGATCTTCTTCGGCTTGCTGATCATCGTTGCGGTGCTCGTCCGATGGTAGCCCCCCGTGGCGGGCCGCCGATGCCGGCCAAGCCGAACGGCTCCTCCGCGCCGGATCAACGAGATCCCTCGGCGCTGGATACGGCGCTCAGTTTGCAGGCAGAGAGCGCGCTGGAGAAAGCCGGCCTGATGCAACCCGGCGGGGAACGCGCCGCAGCCGTCAGGAAGGCAAAGGTCCTCGCCAACGCCGCCGAAATCCTCAGGCATTTCAGCGGACGGATCGGCCTGCGGACGAAGTGAGGTCCGGAGCCGCGGTCTTCTTTCGCGCGCTGATCGGCATCTTCAGATGACGGCATCCAGTGCAAGGACATATCGGCCCATGCTCACGATCGATCTCACGACGAAGGCGCACCCTCACGGCACGGTCGTGGACCCGGACTTTCTGATGAAGGAAATTCGCGGCCTGAAACGGCTGCTCGCCGAGGCCGAGAGCAACGCGAAGGCCTTGTTCGACAAGGCTGAGATCGAGGCGAGAGAGCGCGAGGTCGTCGGTGGGCTGCAACGGCTCATTCTCGAGGAACTGCAACACCGCATCAAGAACACGCTCGCAACCGTCGGCGCCATCGTCTCGCAGAGCCTTGCCGGCCTGCCGGCAGCCAAGGACGCCCAGCATGCCATCTCGGGGCGGCTCCAGGCCCTCGGGCGCGCGCACGACCTGCTGCTGCAGGCACGATGGTCCAGCGCCGACCTCGGCACGGTGATCCGCAACTCCATCCAGGCCTTCGACAACCCGGACGTCTCGCGCTTTTCAATCTCGGGCCCCGAGGTCCCGGTGACGTCGAATGCCATCGTGGTCATGGCGATGACGTTGAACGAGCTATGCACAAATGCGCTGAAGTTCGGCGCCTTGTCGGTCCCCGCGGGACGCATCGATCTCGTCTGGACCATCGATCGGCCGAAGCAGCACCTGCATCTCGTCTGGACCGAACGCGACGGCCCGACGGTTCAAGAGCCCGCCAGCCGAAGCTTCGGCACCCGGCTGATCGAAACGCTCGGCATGCAGTTCGGCGGCGAGGTACAGTTGAGCTATGCGCCGACGGGCTTCTGCTACACGTTCGATGCGCCGATCACCGCGCTCAATTCTCCGGCAAGACCGCCGGTGCACGACAACAGACGAGGACCGCAGATGTCACTCAGCCAATTTTGCGTCGACGAGCAGCCGCATACGATGGACGGACTGCGCCTTCTCGCCCAGGATGGCACCACGGGCGTCGAGGCCTTCATCAGCCGCAAGGTGATGGACATCTGGGCCGAGCAGATCGAGCATGCGGGCGGACGACAGAGCCTGTTTCGCAGCCAGTACAACGCGCTCGGAAAACGGAACCTCGCGGCCCTCGCACGGATCGTGAGCGCCAAATATCAGCGCGGCGCGGCGGCCAACCGCCAGCATCCCTTCGTCGACGTGCTGTTCTCCGACATCGCCGAGAGCGGCGAAACCCTGGACCTGAGCCAACTGGTCCGCGCGCCGCTGCCGCCATCCTTCCACCGGCTGCCGTGAAGGCGGCGGCCGGCGCATTCGCGGCCCGAGCGATCAAGGCTTGCGGGGCTCGGCGCAGATCTCCTCGAGAAAATCCAGGAAGGCGCGGGCGCGCGAGGAGATCAGCTTGCGGCTCGGGAAGATCGCGGTGAGCTGGGCGGCACGGGTGTCGAACACGACCTCCTTGCCGATCTCGACGAGCCGGCCCTCGTCGAGCAGTTCGACGCAATAATGCTCCGGCAGGAACGAGATGCCCGCGCCATGCGCCACCGCGCGGCGCACCGCCAGGGGATTGTTGATGCGGGCAACATGCGGGCCGACGTCGAAGCGGACGAGATGGCCGTGCTGCTTGATCGTCAAGGTGCGGTCGCCGTAGCGGCGCTCGCAGATCATCAGATGGGCCTCCAAGGCGCGGATATCGTCGCCGATGTCATGCGCGGCGAGATAGGCGGGGCTCGTCACCCAGATCAGGCGGCCGCCGATCAAGACCTTCTGCGCCAGCTCGGAATCCTCCTGCACCCCGACCACCACCGCGATGTCGAAGCGATCGGCCAGCATGTCGATCGCCCGCGTGGTCGCCTCGACATCAAGCTCGATGCGCGGATAGCGGCGGTGGAATTCGGCGAGCTTGGGCGCCAGGATCTCCTCGCAGAAGGCCGGCGGGAGGGCAACCGACAGCCGGCCGCTGGGCACGCCGACCAGCCCGGTCATGACGGCATCGGCCTCCGACACCTGGTCGAGAATCTTCTGACATTGCTGGAAGAACAATTCGCCCTCACGGGTGACGCGGACGCGGCGCGAATTGCGGTCGAACAGGCGGATGCCGAGGTCCTGCTCCAGGCGGGCGACCGACTTGCTGACCGAGGATTTCGGCATGCCCAGGGAGCGCGCCGCCCCGGTCATGCCGCCCGTGGCCACCACGGCATGGAACACGGGAATGTCCTCGATCCGCCACTTCATCTTCGGTCTACGCGTCCATGCAGAGAAACGATCCGTGCATAATAGCATCATTGTCTAGCCAGGGAAACTTCGTAGGCTCGCCGCCCACGTGCCGCCGCGCGTCAGCCAGAGGCGGCATCGCATTTCGCGGAGGGAGACATGGCCCGGATCATCGGTGGCATCGGCGCGTCGCACTCGCCCACCATCGGCTTTGCACGCGACACCAACAAGCAGAGCGACCCCGCCTGGAAGCCGATCTTCGACGGCTTCGCGGTAGTGCGCAACTGGGTGAGGAAGAAGGACATCGACGTCCTGTTCATGATCTACAATGACCACGTCACCTCCTTCTTCTTCGACCATTACGCGGCCTTCGCGCTCGGCATTGACGACAGCTATGTCGCGGCCGACGAAGGCGGCGGACCACGCAACGTCCCGCCGGCGAGAGGCCATCTCGGCCTGTCGCAGCACATCGCCATTGCGATGGTCGCCGACGAGTTCGACCTGTCGTTCTTCCAGGGCAAGCCGGTCGATCATGGCCTGTTGTCGCCGCTGTCGATGATGGGCGACGCCAGCGATCCATGGCCGGGCACCGTCGTCCCGCTGCAGGTCGGCGTGCTGCAGCTGCCGATTCCCAGTGCCAAGCGGATGTGGAAGCTCGGCAGGACGCTGCGCAAGGCGATCGAGAGCTATCCGGAGGATCTGAAGGTGGCGATCTTCGCCACCGGCGGACTGTCGCACCAGGTCCATGGCGAGCGCGCCGGCTTCCTCAACGAAGACTGGGACAACGAATTCCTCGATCTGCTGGAGAAGGAGCCCGAGAAGCTGACGGCGATGCGGATCGCCGACTACGCCTTCAAGGGCGGCATGGAAGGCGCCGAGGTGATCATGTGGCTGATCATGCGCGGCGCGCTCTCCGACAAGGTCCGCCTGGTCCACAAACAGACCTACGCGCCATCGGTGACCAATATCGCGACGCTGGTGTTCGAGGATCTCGGCGCCTTACCCGCCCCGCAGGAGGTCGCGGCCTATCGCGCGCATATCGCCCATGAGCTGCAGGGCGCGGAGACGCTGCCCGGCACCTACCCGTTCACTCACGCGCGCAGCCAGGCCAATTTCCGCATCAACGACTTCCTGCACCGGCTCGTCATCCCGGCGCATCGCAAGAGATTCATTGAGGAATTCGACGCGCTGGCGGACGAATACAGCCTCTCGCAAGAGGAGCGAGAGCTGATCCGGAACCGCAGATGGATCGAGATGATCAGACGCGGTGTCAGCTTCTTCGTGCTGGAAAAGATGGCAGCCGTGATCGGCGTCTCCAACCCGGAGGTCTATGCGGCGTTCCGCGGCGAGACCCTCGAGGCCTTCCTCAAGACGCGCAAGGTGCCGATGCGCTACTCGGTCGCCGGCGGCGCCAAGGCGGACGCGATCGACGCGCAGTGACGCACGCCCGACCTCTGGCCCTCCCTTTGCATCGGCTGCTCATGAGCCGGGTCGCAAGATGGAGTTGTCAGATGTCCGACACCCTGCACACCGTCGTCGTGGCCAGGAAGGCCATCGAGGCGCACAACATGGCCTCGTTCGAGCTCGTCCCGGCGGACGACCAGCCGCTGCCGGGCTTCACCCCCGGCAGCCATATCGACGTCACCCTGCCGAACGGGCTGACGCGGCAATATTCGCTGCTGAACAGCGCCGCCGAGCGCAACCGCTATTGCATCGGCGTCTGGAAGGACGCCAACAGCCGCGGCGGCTCCAAGGCGCTGCATCTCGACATCAATGAAGGCGACAGGCTGCAGGTCAGCCGGCCGCGCAACCGCTTCAAGATCCCCAAGGACACCAAGCGCGCGCTGCTGCTGGCGCGCGGCATCGGCGTGACGCCGATCCTGTCGATCGCCGACACGCTGAAGGCCAAGGCCATCCCGTTCGAGCTGCACTACGTGTTCGCGCTGATGTCGCCGGATTCGTTTCGCGGCACCATCGAGGGCTCGGCCTTCGCCGATAATGCCAGGTACTACAAAGAATCCAGCGAGGACAATCAGCTGCTGAAAGCGGCCGAACTGCTCGCCGACCGTCCCGACGACACCCAGCTGTTCATCTGCGGCGTCGACTGGTGGATGGATCCGATCATCGCGCAGGCCAAGCAGAAGGGCTTCGCCGAGGAGCGTATCCATGTCGAGCGCTTCACCGCGAAGGCGGCCGCCGCGCTGCTCGACAAGGTGTTCGATGTGACCATCAAGAGCACCGGCGCGACGTTCAAGATCCCGGGCGACAAGACCGTGACCGCATTTCTCGAGGAGAACGGCGTCAAGATCGCGACCTCCTGCGAACAGGGCCTCTGCGGCACCTGCAAGACCAGGATTGTCGAGGGCGAGATCGATCATCGCGACAAGCGCCTGTCGGCGGCGCAGCGCGCCGAGGGCTATTTCCTGCCCTGCGTGTCGCGCGCCAAGGGCGACCGGCTGGTGCTGGATCTGTAGCGCTGTGACCACCGAGAGCGACCTCTGGCGCACGGCATGGATCATCGCGCACCAGCATGGCAGCGATGGACCGGCCTTCGCGACCCGCATGGCCGACAGCTTCAAGCTGGGCCACAAGGTCGACGCGCACCGGGCGTGGCTGTCGATCGCAGCCAAGGTCGCCGTGCTGATCGACGCCACGGCGTCGCGCAGTGTGCACCGGCACTGATGTCGACAAACGGACAGAGCCGGATGGCTCTGTCCGGAGTCGCACACGATTTGCGCGGCGACGCGCAGCGGTAAGCCCGGAATGACGATGTCGAGACAGCCGCACCACGTCGGAACGGATTTTGCTCCGTCGCATCCGGTCACCCAGCGACCATCCACCATGCGCGAATGCACGCGTCGCGCCCTGTGAGGGATCATGTCCGTGTCACCGTCCAGCGCGGCAGGGCTCCCGGCTGCCGCCGACATCGTGCTCGCCTACCATGCCCGCACCAGGCATAGCCTAAAGCGCTATGCGGCGGGACCGGAGACGCTGGATTGGGATGCGCAGCCCAATCCGTTCCGCGAATTCGCCGGCAGCCCGCGCACGGCGCTGCCGCTGACCTCGGACCGTCTCGTCACAAGCTTCGCCGACGCCTGCAGCGGCAGCGCCCCCGTGCAGCCGCTGACCATCGATAGTGTCGCGCTGGTGCTGGAATTGTCGTTCGGGCTCAGCGCGTGGAAGGAGTTCGGCCCGGATCGCTGGGCGCTGCGCTGCAATCCGTCGAGCGGCAATTTGCACCCGACCGAAGCCTATGTGATCGCGGAACATGTGAACGGCCTCAGCGATGGCCTGCATCATTATGTCAGCCGCGATCACGTGCTGGAGCAGCGCTGCCGCCGTATCACCGCATCATCAGGCGAGCCGCGGCTGTGGCTCGGCCTGTCCTCGATCCATTGGCGCGAGGCGTGGAAATATGGCGAGCGCGCGTTCCGCTACTGCCAGCTCGACATCGGACACGCAATCGGCGCTGTCTGCTACGCGGCCGCCGCGCTGGGCTGGACCGCCCGAATCGTCGACGGCCTCGACGGCAGCAGGCTGGCCGCGATCATGGGGCTCGATCGCGCCGGCGATTTCGCCGGTGTCGAGGCCGAGGATGCCGACGTGCTGTTCACGATCACGCCGCGTGACGCGACCGCAGGCGCGCGGCCGCCACTGCCCTCTGCTGCCGCGATCGACGATGACTGGACGGGACAGGCCAATCGGCTCGACCGCCACCCGCTCTATCGCTGGCCGGTGATCGCCGAGGTGAGCGTCGCGACGAGCGGCGACGGTCGTGATGCGGCCCCCGCGCCGCCATCCCACCCACCGCGCGCCGCTTCATCGCGGTCGCGCGCAGCCGACCTCATTCTCAGCCGACGCAGCGCCCAGCGCTTCGATGCGAAATTCACGATGGCGCTCGCCGCATTCCATCAGCTGCTCGCCGCGCTGCTGCCGCGCGCCGCACCGCCCTGGGAGGCCTGGCCGTTCACGCCCCGGCTGCATCCACTCCTGTTCGTGCATCGCGTCGATGGTCTCACGCCCGGCCTCTATGCGCTGCCGCGTAGCGGCGACGCCGAAAGCCATCTGCGCCGTGCGCTGCGTGCCGAGTTCGACTGGCAACGCGTCGCGAGCACGCACGATGATCTGCCGCTGTTTCAACTGCTGCCGACCGACAGCCGCGGCGTGATCCGGACCGCGAGCTGTCATCAGGCCATCGCCGGCGACAGCTGCTTTGCGGTGGCCATGCTCGCCGAGTTCGCCCCGCTCATCCGCGAGAGTCCCTGGCGCTATCGCCAACTTCATTGGGAGGCCGGCCTGATCGGCCAGGTGCTGTATCTCGAAGCCGAGGCGGCGGGCCTGCGCGGCACCGGGATCGGCTGCTTCTTCGACGAGTCCGTGCACGAGATGCTCGGCGTCGCCGGCACCGATCATCAGACGCTCTACCACTTCACCGTCGGCCGCCCCCTGACCGACGATCGCATCACCACGCTGCCGGCCTATCCCGGCCGCACGCGCAACGAAGCGGGAGTCCTGACATGAGACCGCGTATCCCGTTCCAACGCATCGATGTCGGTCAGGCCGCCGAGCTGCTGCAGCGCGACGACGTGCTGCGCTTCGACGTGCGCGACCGGGCCTCGTTCAACGCCGCCCACATCACCGGCGCGCAGCATCTCACCCAGGGCAATCTCTCGGCGTTGATCTCCGGCACCACCCGGCGCACGCCGATCCTGATCTACTGCTATCACGGCCATGCCAGCCAGGAGTACGCACAGACCTTCTCCGATTTCGGCTTCGCGGAGGTCTATAGCCTCGATGGCGGCTACGAAGCCTGGCGGCAGCGCGTCCCGGCGCGGAACGGCTCAGCGAATGTCGGCCCGACATTGGCGGCCTGGCTCGCCGCTGAGGGATTTCCCGCTGATGACGTCGACGCTCGCATCGCCAATCGCACCACGCCGCTGATGAAGGCAGCCCATCTCGGCAATGTCGCCATCATCCGCGAGTTGCTCGCCGCCGGCGCGGCGGTCGCTGCGACCAACGCCGACGGCAACAACGCGCTGTGGCTCGCCTGCGTCGGCCAGCACCTGGATGCCATCGATGCGCTGGTCGAGGCCGGAATCGAGCTCGACAACTGCAACGACAATGGCGCGACGGCGCTGATGTATGCGTCGTCATCCGGCAGAGCGGACGTGGTCGCACATCTCCTCGCCAAGGGCGCCGATGTCAGCGCCGAGACGCTGGACGGCTTCACGGCGCTCGACATGGCCGCCTCGCTCGAATGCCTCAGCCTGCTGCGTCAGGCGGCCAAGGCCTCGGCCGGTCCGGTGCCGGAGGTGAGACCATGACCGTCATCGAGCACGATTTCGGACGACAGCAGCGCCAAGTTGAACGCCGGTTCCGGACGCTGCTCAGCCTCGACGCGCTGCACGAGGCCAATGTCCGCGCCAATCCGATCCCTTATCTGGAGCGGGCGAGCGAGCGGATCTATCAGCTTGAGAAGGCGCTGTTCGAGGCATGGCAGGCGGCAATGGCCGCGACCGACGGCGACGGCGAGACGGTGAGCATCGGCAAGGCCGAGCATGCGCGCCTACTGCAATGCCGGGCCATCGTCGCGCGCGCTTATGCGCAACTGGTCGCCGATCAGCCCGAGACTTGAATAGACGAAGGTGGAGAAAGACATGAGCGACGGCTTCTTCGTGGACTGGGATGGCAATCTGCGCAGCGCCGCCGATCCCGGCGGCGACTATCTCTGCGACATCGACACGGTGGCGCGCTATGTCGCTGTCACCACCAAGAACGGCACACTGGTGCACGAGGCGACGTTCTTCAAATCCCAAGCCGATGTCGAGAAGGCCGGAATCAAGGCCCAGCTGGTGCGCGGCAGCCATCCCTGGGGCAAGAAGGCGGATGGGTTTTGAGATGATGCGTCGAACTCCGTTGACCCAATGAGCGTCATTGCGAGCGAAGCGCAGCAAGCCAGAGCTGGACCAGGACTATGGATTGCGTCGTCGCTTCGCTCCTCGCAATGACGGCGGGCAGCATCCGTCAATCAATCCGGGTGGATCATGATCTCCATGGTCTCATCGAGATCATCGAACGGATCGGGATAGTTGACGTCCTCGACCAGCGCGACGCCGCACAGGCAGACGTCGCCGTCGATGACGGCGAGCGCGATCGGCTCGAGGCTCTGGCCTTCGCAGGCCCCGGCGTGGCACAGGCCGGTGTCGATCTCGAACGTCGCGCCATGACGGCCGCAGCGCAGCAGCGTCCGGTCAGCGTTGAAGAACCGGCCGCTGCCGATGTTCAGCCATTTGCCCTCGTGCGGACACGTATTGACATAGCCGACGAAGCCAATCGACGCGGTGTGGACGATCACGATCGGAAACGGCCGCGCCTCGCCATTGTCGCCAATCCGCGACAGGCTGAACGCCTTCGCCTCGCCCTTCGCGATGCTCGTGGTCGGACAGATGACGAAGACTTCCGGCTCACGTTCGGTCATGCACGGCGCTCCCTGATCGATACGACGGCAGCAGCGGGACCGTGATGTCGTCTCCTGTCGCAAAGCCGACGACGGCAGCTCGGCTTGCCGAGCCACGGCACGTCCCTCTCGAAATTGTCCCGATCCTTGCATGAAGCGTGCCGAGTGCATCCAAGGCATGTGCGATGTCGCGTTGGAGACAATGATGGCCGCGATGAAGTTCTACATGACGCCGGGCTCGTGTTCGACCGGCATCCACATCATTCTGGAGGAGCTCGAGGAGGTGTTCGAGGCCTATATCGTCAATCTCCCGGCGGGCGACAATTTCAAGCCGGACTACGTCGCCATCAATCCAAAATCCACGATCCCTGCCCTGGTGCGCAGCGACGGCAGCGTGCTGACCGAGGTGCCAGCGATCGCCTATTGGCTCGGCCGCTCGCGGCCTCGGGCGAAACTCTGGCCGTCAGATGTCGAAACCGAAACGCGGCTGCTCGAAGCCATGACCTACATCGCGGGGACCGTGCATGGCCACGGCTTCGCGCGCATTTTTGCCACGCCTTCCTTCAGCCGCAACGAGGCCGACCAGGAGTCGGTGCGCGCACTCGGCCGCAACATCGTGGTGAAAGGCTTTGCGATCCTGAAGAATATGCTTGGTGACCAGCCCTATCTCGGCGGCGAATTCTCGGTTGCCGATCCGATCCTGTTCTATGTCGCGTTCTGGGCCGACAAGACCGGCATCGCGCTGCCGGCCAATCTGCTGGGACACTACCGGCGGATGTTGGCACGGCCCGTCGTGCAGCGCGTGCTGCGCGAAGAGGGCTATAATCCGGCGACGCTGGGGAAGAGTGCCGAGTAGCTCCTACTCGTGCGAGAGTTATAGGTCCTTCTCGACCACGGCCGACGCACAGGCACTGCTGGTGCCAGGCAGCCAACTCTGGAGCTTGTGAGCTCCATCAACGCGACGGCGTCATTGCGAGCGCAGCGAAGCAATCCAGAGCCACGCGTGCGGCCCTGGATTGCTTCGTCGCTCCGCTCCTCGCAATGACGTGCCAACGGGATTTCGGCCGTTGGCGTCGACGCCAGGGTCTCACCTCTCGCCAGTCGGAGGCGAGCAGAGTGGCGTTCTACTCCGCCGCCTCCGCCACCAATGTATGATCACCGAGATCGATGCCGCGGAAGATCGCGCAGCGGCGGAACACGTCGATGGTCGGGCGCACGCTCTTATGGTGGCAATATTTGGCGACGAGCTTGGCCAGCCCCTTGATGTCGCGCCCCGAGGCGCCCGGAAACGTCTCGACCAGCAACTCGACCAGGCCGGCTTCGACCTTCAGCCCGAACTGCTCGCACATCACCTGCCAGATCCGCCGGCGCGCTGCGGCGTCCGGCGCCTGGAATTTGATGAGCGCGATGCAGCGCGACACGATGGCTTCATCGATATCGTCGATGCGGTTGGTGGTGAGGAACAGCAGGCCGTTGAAATATTCGAGCACGCGCAGGAACACGCCGACGACGGCATTCATGGTCATGTCGTCCTCGCGCCGCTTGATGTAGACGTCCGCCTCGTCGATCAGCATCACCGCACCCCAGCGCTGCGCCCGCGTCAGCGCATCCTTCAGCGCAGTCTCCATCGCTGCTACGCTGAGCCCGAGCTGCCCGGAATGTACCCGGTAGAGCGGCCGGCCGATGATCTCGGCATAGACCTCCGCCGTCAGCGTCTTGCCCACGCCGGGCGGCCCCGCGCATAGCACCGTGGTCCCGCCCGACTTGCCCGCCACGATATCGTCCATCAACAGATCCATCTCGGCCGTGAGGATGTCGATCAGGTCGGTCTGTTCCTCCGGCAGCACCAGCTTTTGTTTCAGCTCGGGCTGATAGGCATAAGGCGTCATATCGTCGGCATGCACCCAGAGATAATGGTGCAGATCGAGGTGGAACATCAGCATGTAGGGATGAACGGGGATCTTGCAGAACATCCCCTTCGGGATCGCCGCCTTGGAGTCCTCGACCTCCTGCTCGGCATCGTAGAGATTGCTCTTGGCGGCCTTGCGCAAATACTGCCCGAGAATGTCGCCGGTGACCTCGAGCGTGAGCGCACGCTCGGTCAGAATCCCTTCGTCGTTGACCAGCCGCGCGCTGCCGCCACCGGACGACAGCACGATTACGTCCTTTCGCGACCAGTCCAAGTCCCGATGCGAGGCGTTAGGATCATCGGCGAAAAAGCCGGTCCCGCGGCCGGAAAACTGCGCACCATAGCGACCGCGCCAGGCGAAATAGCGCTCGGCGGTCTCATCATAGGCAGCGATCAGCTCCGGCGTCTCCTTGAGGACCCCCTTGGCGGCGAAGATCTCGGCGACGGTCCGGCCGACGATGTCACCAGCCGAAATGCGCAAGGTGGCCGTGGTGATCGATCCCTTGGCGTTGGCCTTCAGCTCGATGAAGACGCGGCCGGCCTCGTCGTTGGACGGCGCGGTGTAGTCGAGCCGTGTGACGACATAAGGCAGCGGCCGGCTGGCGACGTTGGCCGTGAACATCCAGCCGCGGATGGCACCTGAGGTCAGATAGCGCGCGATCGCGGGCAGAACCTGCTCCAGCTCGTTCTCGGCAAAGCGCGCGCCGGCATCGTTGAATGCCCGCTGCAGGGTCGTAATATGCGCCGCGCGGGCGTGCCATTCGGGACCGGCCTTCTGATAGACGTCGCGCAAGAACTCCAGCTCGGCGCCTGCGAGTTGCGCGACGTTGACCTCCACCTTGTCACCGAACCGCAGCTGCTCCTTGAGTGGGGTGAGGTGCGGAAAGGCCGCCGCCATGGCTTCGATGGTCGGACGTTCGATCTGCAGCTTCATCGGTCGTCACCCGACGGTTCCGGTGTCACGACGACACCCCGCTCGGCTGGCGCACCGCGTCAGCCTTGGCCAGCAGCAGGCGATTGGCGGCGAGCGAGAACTCCTGCCAGGCGGCGGCGATGTCGCGCAGGATGGTCTGCACATAATCCTTCGGCGGCCTGTGCTCGAACGGAAAGTTCGACAGCGCGCAGGAGGTGCGGTTGAAGGCGATGGCGTCGTCGAGCAGCGACTGCATGACATCGCGGAACGGCTTCTGGATTTCCGGCATCAAAGCCGAGCGCCCACGCTCGACCGCCACGTTGCGCATGTCGAAGGTCAGGGCATCGAGCACCTGCAGCGCGGCTGCGAACACCTGCTCGATGGCGCCGAGAACCGCGAGCTGTGTCAGTTGCTCGCGCTGCTGCGTCGCGAGGCTGCGGTTGAGCCGCTGGCGGTAGTCGTCGAAGGCCGCATCACGCTGCGCGGCGACCCAGGCGGCAAACCAGGCGAGGCTGGCCTCATTGCCGGTCAGTGGCTCGTCGAGGGCCATGCCGGCGCGCGCGCCGACCGGCGCGTCGGCGGCGCGGGCGATCGCGCGCTCGATGCGCCGGGCCGCATTGATTGCGCCTTCGAGATAACCGGCCGCATGGCTTGCTGTCTCGGCACCGCCGAGATGCAGCCGCCCGTCCCATAGCGGCCGCCGCAGCATCGGGTTGGCGATTTCGCTGTGCTCGCCGCGCGGCGTGGTGCGGTCCAGTGCGCTGCAGGTGAAGCGCTCCGTCGCCCAGTCCTGATAATGCTGCTCGCCGCCATCCAGCTCCGCGCCGAACAACTGCACCATCTGGCTGTCCATCAACATCGGAAGACCGACGGCGAAAGTCCCGCGCAGAGCGGGCGCAAAGGCGAGAAAGCCGCCAAGCGCAGCTCTGTCACCTCCTTCATCGCAGGCATCGAATATCTCGCCGACGACAGCCTGCTCGTGGCTCGCGAAAGCATTGCCAGACAGGCCCTTGTCACGCCAATGCGCCTGGTCATAGGCGATCACGACCTTGGCCTGGGCCGCCATCCAGGTCTCCGTACTGCGCATCGCCTCGAAGGTCGCATCGTCGAGTTCGGGGAAGAAAACCGACGTGATCGATCAGCAGCCGCGGCGGCAGCGCCAGCACGGCACGCCTGGCCTCGATGGCGACCGATTCTGTCGATGTCGCGAAGATCAGTCGCACATGCGTGCCGCAATCGATGACGCGCATCAGCTCGTGGCCAGTATGGCTGCTGGATGGCGGGAGATCACGGACGAGCGCCTCGATCAGCTTCGTCATGCCGCCCGAGAGCCGGCGCGCTCCCTGGTGGAGCGGCGGCCCGCTGATCTGCTCCGGGCTCTTGTCCGCCTCCTTCAGGTGCAGAACCGTGCCGTCGTCGTGCTGGGCGAAATCAGACAGGCCAAGCTCCGCAATCAGCCCGGTCAGCAGCGGCTGGGTGTCGGGCCAGAACCAGGTCGGGCCGAGATCCAGCGCCAGTCCCGTGCTGCTGCGCGCAGAGAGGACACGTCCTCCCAAGCGATGTCGGGCTTCGAACAAGGCGAAGCTTCCACCGCGTTGTCGCAAGCTGCGTGCAAGTGCGATTCCGCACAATCCACCCCCGACAATGGCCGTTTCGAGCATGACAGGACCTCGGCTGATGCGTTGCAAGGACGTTGCAAGCGGGTCTTGCAAAAAGCTTGCAAGTTTTTGCGAGCCAGCGTTGTGAGGTTCCAAACATCGCTTGATTTTACCAGCGGCTTGGCCCACCTCATCTAGATGAGTGACGAGAGCGACCTCCTGGCGGCCAACGCGGCCTTCTATGCAGCCTTCGCGGCCGGTGATTTTGCCGCGCTTGCGGCGCTCTGGGCCGATCGCGACGGCATCTCCTGCATCCATCCGGGATGGTCGCCGATCGTTGGCCGCGCCGCCGTGATCAGAACCTGGCGCGATATCATCAACCATCCGGGTCGGCCGCAGATCGTCTGTGCCGATCCGCACGCGATCGTCGACGGCGACCACGGCCACGTTCTCTGCATCGAGCTGGTGGATGGGGCGGCGCTCGCCGCCGCCAATCACTTCGCACGCATCGGCGGCGTCTGGCGGATGGTGCACCATCAATCGGGTGCGATTGCGCAATTCGTATCTCCGCAGGACGACCCGGACGGCCATCGTCTGCATTGAGACTCCGGCAACTGGCACGAAACTTGATCAGACAATCCTGACCGGCAGCAATGTCGGAGATTGTTGATGTCGTCGCGTCGGATTCGGGCCAGATGCCCGTCTCCACGCCTGAGGTGACGGTTGTGCGCCCGGCATCGTGCGCATGCCGACGGGAGAGATGGGATGGCCCGCGTTCTTACCGCCTATCTGAAGCGCGCTGAGGTGCCTGCGCGCGCATCTTTGCAGCAGGCAATCGATCGCTTCTCATTCACACTGACACTCGATGAGACCTATGCGCCGCTGCAGAGCGCGAGCTACCTGCCTTGCACGCTGGATGGCGAGGACGCCGGATTCGGACTGCGCTTCACCGAGGTCACGCCGCCGCGTCATGATGAACGCGATGTCGCGATGACGCTCTCATGGGGCGGCGATCCGCGCGAAGAGGCAGTAGCGCTTGCGATCTGCGCTGCGCTCGCCGCGAAATTCGGCGCGCTGGTGCTGCGCGACGGCAAAGAGCTTGCCCCCGACGAGATGCTCGAACAGGCGAAAGGAGCACTGGTATGAACATGACGGCTCCCCTGCAGCCGACGGCGATCCACGCCGTTCCCGCCGAACTCGGCGAATGCGGTTTCCGCCTGCTGATGATCCGGCAGTTCAATGTCGGCGCCGTGCCACCGGCCTTCGCGATCATCGATCAGCGGGTCATGCGGATGCCGCAACGGCTCGGCCGCCACGGCGTGTCGTTC
Source organism: Bradyrhizobium sp. USDA 4369 (assembly GCF_054056435.1). NCBI lineage: Bacteria > Pseudomonadati > Pseudomonadota > Alphaproteobacteria > Hyphomicrobiales > Nitrobacteraceae > Bradyrhizobium > Bradyrhizobium sp. USDA 4369. The sequence continues at coordinate 384,309 of NZ_JBSRYH010000001.1, forward strand.
GCCGCGACCTTTCTTCCAGAGGTCATGTCATGGCTGATCGATCATCTCGGCCGGCCGTCGCTGCATGACGAGAGCGGGCGCTCCTACCGCAATCCGCGCTGGCCGGTGGTGTGCTGGCACGATCAGGAGCGCTACTGGCCGAGCGGCGCCGTGACCGTAGAATGGTTCGCCGAGGTCGCGTTTCAAGATCACGCCTCGTGGATGGCGTTCCGGACCCATTGGCATGCGAGCCTCATGGGCCGGAATGCCGACGCGGACTCAGGATTGGGAGAAGCAGACGAGCGCGAGTCACATGACACGGAAAAGGAATTTGCAGACGACGCGCTTCAGCAGGCATGATCTGCCAAATTGATGCAGGGCTGCAACCGGCCCTGTTCGATCCCGATCGAGGCATGATATCAAACTCATGATCAAACGAAGCGGAGGCGATCGTGCGCTACGTCTCATGGCTCAAAAGCTGGCTTGAAGGCTGGCTCGGAAGTTTGCTCGGCCATCTGATGGCGCAATGGCAGCCTGATAGCCGTGCCGTTGCTGGTGGCCCTCTTATCCGGCGTCCTGCGGCGGAGCTGTCGAACGAGGATCTGTTCTACATCGCGATGCTCGGCCCTCACGTGTGAGCGAAGCAGCCTCGGCTTCGACACTCCGTCCAATCCCACGAGTCGACCATGACTGATATCGCGCGGTTCCGCGACTTCGTCGCCGCTACCGCACGCCTGATTGCAGGCACCGCAGACGAGGCGACGCTGCTCGCCGCACTCGCGCCCAAGCTTGCTGAGCTGGTCGGACATGACGACTGGCTGCCCGAGGCCTATGCCGTGGCCGGCGGCGAGAAGTACCGCCAATATCTGCTCTATGCGGATCCGCTGGAGCGGTTCTCGATCGTCAGCTTCGTCTGGGGTCCGGCCCAAGGTACGCCCGTGCACGATCATCGCGTCTGGGGCCTGGTCGGCGTGCTCAGGGGCGAGGAGCTCTCGGTGAGCTATGACCGGCTGCCGGACGGGACGTTGCGCGCTGGTCCGCCGGAACGGCTGCGGGCTGGACAAACCGCCGCGGTATCGCCACAGATTGGCGACATCCACGCCATCAGCAACGGTCTGGCGGACCGCTCCTCGATCAGCATCCACGTCTATGGCGGCAATATCGGCCGCATCCGCCGCGCGGTGTTCGACGCGGAGACCGGCGCCGCCAAGGACTTCATCTCCGGATATTCGAATGACACCGTCCCCAACCTCTGGCCCGACCGCAACGCCGCCTGACCAGGTCCGCTTCACCACCCCGACGGAGCTGCGTCGGCGGTGGCGAGCCCAGGAGGAGGTGGCGCTGCTCGACGTCCGCGAGGAAGGCCCCTACTCGCTGTCGCATCCGTTCTTCGCCGTGTCGCTGCCGCTGTCGCAGATCGAATTGCGCATTCACGACCTGATCCCGCGGCTGAGCGCACCGGTCGTGGTCTATGACGACGGCGAAGGCCATGCGGCGCGCGCGGTGCCGCGTATCCATGCACTGGGTTATCGCGACGTGTCGATCCTCGACGGCGGGCTCGCGGGCTATGCCCGGGTCGGCGAAGTGTTCCGCGACGTCAACGTGCCGAGCAAGGCGTTCGGCGAGCTGGTCGAGGCGATCCGGCACACCCCGTCACTGTCCGCCGACGACGCCAAGGCGCTGATCGAGCGCGAGTCCAATCTCGTCGTCCTCGACGCAAGGCGGTTCGAGGAATATCGCACCATGAGCATTCCGCGCGGGGTCAGCGTGCCCGGCGGCGAGCTCGCATTCCGGGCGCGCGAGATCGCGCCCTCACCCGACACCACCATCATCGTCAATTGCGCCGGCCGCACGCGCTCGATCATCGGCACGCAATCGCTGATCAATGCCGGGCTGCCGAACAAGATCTATGCGCTGCGCAACGGCACCATCGGCTGGACGCTGGCCGGCCACCAGGTCGAGCGCGGCAGGACCGCGCGCGTCCTGGATCGGCCGCAGGCGAGCTACGCGGCGGCGCTGGCCGACGCCAAGGCCTGGGCCGCGCGCGTCGGGGTCGGCGAGCTCGATGCCTCAACCTTCGCGCGCTTCCAGGCCGAGGCCGGCACGCGCACGCTCTATTGCCTCGACGTCCGCACGCCCGAGGAATATGCCGCCGGCCATCCGGCCGGCTTCGCCTTGGCGCCCGGCGGCCAGCTGGTGCAGGCGACCGACGAATGGGTCGGCGTCCGCGGCGCGCGGCTGGTGCTGTTCGATGATGACGGCGTGCGCGCCCGCATGACGGCCTCCTGGCTGACACAGATGGGGTGGGATGCATCGATCATCGGACCTGACGTCGTTGCGCCGACCGAAACCGTGATCCCGGCCGCGCGACGGCCGGCGCTGCCCGACCTTGGCGGCGCCGCGATCGATGTTGCAGAACTCGCAGCCGACACCGCGTCCTGGACGATCGTCGACCTCTCCCGCAGTCCGGCCTACAAGGCCGGGCACATTCCGGCCGCGCATTTCGTGCTGGCGTCCCGCTTTGCCACGGATCTCGCCAGGCTGCCCGGTGATGGCCCGATCGTGCTCGTCAGCGCCGACGGCGCGGAGGCTGCTTTTGCGCTCGCCGACGCCCGGGCGGCCACCGAGCGGGAGCTCCGCGTGCTCTCGGGCGGCACGCGCGCCTGGACGGATGCGGGACACGCCCTGGACACGGAGCGCCAGTCATGGATCTCCACGCCTGACGACGTCTACAAGCGCCCCTATGAGGGCACTGACAACGCCACCGCAGCGATGCAGGCCTATATCGACTGGGAGCTGCAGCTGGTCGCCCAGCTCGCCAACGACTCGGTGTCGAATTTCCACGTGGTGTAGTTGGCCGGAACCGTCGACGCAGGGTGGACGCACGCGCCGCTTTGCCCACTCTTCGCTCGTCCCACTGCATGACTGCGTCGTTGCGAGCGCAGCGAAGCAATCCAGGGCCTCACAGGGACTCTGGATTGCTTCGTCGCCTTGGGGCACCTCGCAATGACGGCCGCGTGTGGCGGTGTCCTTACAGCTGCACGGGAAACAGGTGATTAATCGCCACCAGGATCACCAAGAGAATGATGCCGAGGCCGAGACTATAGCCGATCAGCCGATGACCAGCGCCGGCCAGTCCTCCGTCAGGTTTCCCTTGGTCACGGCCTGATTGGCCGAGTTGATTGCAACGTCCGACATCGATCTTTCCTCCCGCGCGACACGCCGCGCGGCCAGCGCCAATGATGCGCCATCAAAGTCGTGTCGTGAGCAAGTCGCAATCTCACAGAATTTTTTTGCTTGCTGCGACGAAGGCACAGTCCTGCTGCCGGCTGGGTCCACCGTAGCAAATCCTGCTTTGGACCATTCTCATTGGGCGCCGCGGCTGCACGTGCGCGGGCGCCGGCGTCGGCCCCGGATGGTCCAAGCCGCCGGCGATCGCCGCTTGCGGCGACAGGGTCAGGAGACGAACATCTCAAGCTGCCCGTTGCCGCCCGCCTGCAGCGGCGGCGCGTCGGCATATTGCGGCAGCGCCCAGCGACGAATCGCGGCGAACAGCAGCGGCGGCTGGATTGGCTTGGTCACATAGTCGTTCATGCCCGCCGCCAGATAGGTTTCGCGTTGCCCGACCAGCGCATTCGCGGTCAGCGCGATGATCGGAACGTAGCGCTCGGGACCCGGGAGTTGACGGATCGCCTTGGTGGCCGAGATGCCGTCCATCTCCGGCATCTGCACGTCCATCAGGACGAGATCGTAGACCTTGTCGGAGATGGCGACGATCGCCTCGGCGCCATTGACCACCATCGTCGGCCTGAACCCCTGCTTCACCAGCAGACTCTGGATCAGGGTCGCGATGATCGGGCTGTCCTCGGCGACCAGAATGTCCAGCGGGCGGTCGACACTCGTCACGACCGTCTCGGCCGGCAGCGCCAGCGCCTCGCCGCACCGGCACTTGGTCTCGAACCAGAAGCGGCTGCCGCGGCCGAGCTCGCTGTCGACGCCGATGCTGCCGCCCATGATGGTGCAGAGCTGCTTGCAGATCGCAAGCCCGAGGCCGCTGCCGCCATATTTGCGCGAGATCGACGTGTCGGCCTGGACGAACGGATCGAAGATCTGCGCCAGGATCTCCGGCGACATGCCGATGCCGGTGTCGATCACCTCGATCCTGAGGTCGACGACGCCGCCATCCAGTTCGCGATGCGAGGCGCGCACTTCGATCGAGCCGTGCTCCGTGAATTTGATCGCATTGCCGACCAGGTTCAGCATCACCTGGCGGATGCGGGTCGGATCGCCCTCGAGATATTGCGGCAGGCCCGGCGCGAGGCTGACCTTGAGATCGAGGCCGCGTTTCCTGGCCTTCTCGCCCATGAACGAGACCGCGCTTTCGACCAGATTCGGAACGTCGAAATCGATGCATTCCGATTGCAGCCGCCCGGCTTCGAGCTTCGAAAAATCGAGAATGTCGTTGATCACCTCCAGCAGCAGGTCCGCCGATTCCTTGGCCAGCGCCGTGTACCGTTTCTGCTCCTCGCTGAGCGAGGTGCCGCGCAACAGATCGACCATGCCGACCATGCCGCTCAGCGGCGTCCGGATCTCGTGGCTCATGATGGCCAGAAAATCCGACTTGGCCCGATTGGCGGCTTCAGCGGCATCACGCGCCGCGCGCAGCTCGGCCCCTCTCGCTTCCAGCTCCTGCGTCTGCTGCTCGAGGTCGGAGCGGATGGCTTCGACATAGGCAAGCTTCTGTTCGAGCTCGGCCTGAACCGTCTTGAAGGCGGTGATATCGGTCACCAGACAGACCGTTCCGCCATCGGAGATGCGATGATCGACGCTCTGGATCCAGCGGCCGTTGAGTTCGCGGTGCTCGATCATCCGGCTGCCGCCGAGATGCCAGGCCGTCTTGCGCGCGAGCCACTCCTCGAAGCGATCGCCCTTCGACCGGATCAGCCCGTGCTCATAAGCCCGTCGCATCAGCTCGGTGAACGAGATGCCCGGCTTCATCAGGACGGTCCAAGCCGGAAACATTTCGCGGAATGTCGTATTCGACATCACGAAGCGATCGTCCTTGTCGAACAGCACGAAGCCATTGGTCAGCGACTCGATGGCATCCATCAGCAGCAGCCGGGCCTGATCCGCGTTGATCTCGGCGAGCTTGCGCTCGGTGATGTCCTGGACGATGCCGAAGCGCTCGCGAAACACGCCGTCGGCTTCGTCGCTGGCATTGGCCTCGATCCTCACCCAGCGGACCTGGCCGTTCGGTGTGACGAAGCGAAGCTCCTGGATGAAGGCGCAGCCGGTCGCGCGCGACCGGTCTCTCGCGCGCACATAGGCTCCGACATCATCCGGGTGGATGATCTCGAGCATCTTGGCGAAGGCGACCTGATCGACCGGCTCCAGTCCGACGATCTCGAACAGTTCATCGGACCATACCGCGAACTCGCCGCTGGGATCGGTCACCCAATGGCCGAGCCTGCCGATCCGCTGCGCATCGCTCAGCAGCCGCGTGGTCTGCGCCAGCTGATCGTTCTGCCTGGCCAGTGCGTTCGCGAGCGCGATGGCGTGCCGGCTCTTGCGGATCAGCATCGATGTCAGGACGATCATGACGACCACGGCGCCAAAGGCGAGCATCAGCAGCGACACGATACGATCCTTCTGCAGATCCGTCAGCAGCTCGACCGCCACGACCGTCGCCGCAGCGGCCAGAACCGACGCCAGGAACATGCGGAAGGACGGTGCGCCCGCAGCGGCCGACGGCGCCTGCACCTGCATCGCTTCAAGCAGCGTCCCGGACGACGCCCCCGTCGGGTTCGGCATCGGCGGCGTCATGCGCGCTCCGCCACTCTGCTCAGCGCATCCGCGGTCGCCTCGATGGTCTCCGACAGCAGCGGCAGGCATGCCGCCATCTCGGCCGTGGTCGCGCAATCAAGCTCGATGTCCCGCGCGATCTCAGCCAGCCGCGCGGCGCCGAGGCTCGAGCAGGATCCCTTGAGCACATGCGCAGCCTTTCGCGCACCGTCGAGATCGCCTGCCGCAAGCGCCGCCGTGATGGCGGCGAGCGCGGCCGCGGCCGCGGCAGGCAGCTGCGCCAACATCGCCCGCAGCGCGCCAGGGTCGAGCGCCGCACGCAGCAGATCGAGCTGATCCTGATCGAGCAGCGGCTGATCATGGGCCGCGATCATCTCACCGCGCTCCGTTCGACGGGTTCGTCGGCACCTGCTTGGCCGCCGGCGCGCGGACGGCCCTGCCGTCATCGCACGGCGTTGCCTGCAGCGCGATGCGACGGTCAAGGCAGACGATCGTGGTATCGTCGGGCAGCGGGCTGGTCGCTGTGATGCCTGCAGCGGCACAGAGCTGGTCGATCACCTCCTTGGGCGTCAGTCCGGCAGGACAGGCATTCAGCGCCGTGACCAGCCCCTTGTCGCCGATCCTGCGGCCCTTCGCATTCGGGAATTCGGGCAGGCCATCGCTGAACAGCAGAAGCAGCGAGCCGGCGGGAAATCTGCGCTTGGAGGTGAGATATTGCACGCCTCGCTCGATGCCGAGCGGAAGGCTGCTCGTATCGCACAGCCGGGCTCGCGCCGCCGGGCCCTGAACCAGGATCGCCGGCGGCGCGCCAGCGGACGCGAACCTGATCTCGCCTTTCTGATGATCCACGACGACGTAGAGGAATGTCGCAAACTGCCCGATGCGCAGCAGCCGGACCAGGCGCTCATTGAGCATCGAGACCAGCGCGCCCGGATCGCCGTGCAGCTCCTTGTATTCGTGGATCAGCGCATGCAGGCGGAAGGTGTTGAGAGCGGCATTGACGCCATGGCCGGTGAAATCAGCCAGAAAGATTCCAAACGATCCGTCGTCGATCGGGAGCACGCCCCAGAGATCTCCCCCGAGCTCCGAGGACGGCCGATTATAGGACGCGATCCGCAGACCGAGCGCGTGCGCCGCCTCCTGCAAGGCCGCAGGCTCGGGCAGCAGCTCGAACTGCATGCGCCGCGCCGCCTCGAGCTCGCGTGAGATGCGCTCACGATAGAAGCGCAACTCGCGCAACGAGTTCCAGCGTTCGATATGCGCGACTACACGTGCGATCAGCTCGGACGGATTGACCGGTTTGGACAGGAAATCAGAGGCACCGCCGGAGAACAGCTCTCCCATCTTCTTGCGGTCGACGGTCGCGGTCTGCAGCAGGATCGGAACGTCGGCAAAGTCGGGGTCGGCGCGCAACTGGCCGCAGACGTCCAGTCCGTTCAGATCCGGCATCTGCATGTCCAGCAGCACCAGGTCCGGCCGGAAGCTCCTGACCTGCTCCAGGGCGGAGCGGCCGCCATCGGCGAATTCCAGCCTGGTGAATTTCTGCTGCCGCAGGACGCCGGCGACGAGCTGGCGACACAGCGGATCGTCATCCGCGATCAGGATCTTTGCGCCGGTGATGTCGTCGCTCAGGATTCTGTCCTCGGAGGTCACCTCGCTCCCCTGTACGCTCAAGGGCATAGCTGAAACTCCAGCCTGACCGTCGTACCGCCGTTCAGCACGGTCACCCGGTCGGAGAACACCTGGAGAATCTCGAGCCCACGCCCCGACATGCCATCTTCGGCTGCGGGCCGCACGCCGCTGTAATCGTAACCATCGCCACTGTCGCGGACCGTGATGGCGAGCGCGGACGACGTCCAATCTGCGTCCAACCAGATCATCGAACTGCCGACCTCCGGAGACTCGAGCTTCGTCTCGATGATCGCCTGGGCGGCGATCAGGCCGTCGAGGCTGCCACGCAGCCCACCGTCGATCCTGAGATTGCCGTGCAGAACCGCGTTCATCAGCGCCTCCTGCACGGCGCTATAAACCCTGATCCGCAGATCCTCGGTGAGCGCAAGACGCTCGCCGAGCGCCTGAACATAGGTCTTCACGACAGAGTGGCGATACGCGGAGCGCGTCGTGATGACGAGACTGAGAACTTTGTCGGCGGACAGATCCGCGCCTTCGTAAGTCTCAGCGGAGCGGTCGAGAAGCCCGGCTTCGATGCATCGACGCGCGGGCCGCGCCAAGGCAGCTTGCAGCGTCTGTTCCGAAGCGCCGTTCCAGCAGGACAGGAACGCGTCTGCAGGAACCTGCCGGTCGACCGACACATACATCGAGGATCACTCCTCCACGGTGAAGAGCGTGTTGAACTTGGTGACCGCGAACATGCGTTTCACCTGCCCGCTCGGCCGCCGCAGGATGAGCTCACGATGATTCTTCTTGGCCTCGTCCCGGGCCAGCAACAGCATGCCGAGACCGGCCGAATCGATGAAGTCCAGCTTGGAAAGATCGATCACGACCGACCGGCCGGGAGCGGCGAAGATTTCCGTCACCATCTGCTTGAACGGAACATGATCGCTGAAGGTGAACTCGCCGCTCATCGCGATCGGACCACCTGCGTTGTCCATGTGGATCTGCATGCTTGTCTCTCCTAAAACAGCTCAATGGTCCCGGTTTGCGAAGGGCTGGCCTCCGTTTCGCTCGGATCGGCCGGCTGCTTGCCTTCGAGAATCTGCGCGACGAAGCGCGACCTCAATTCGCCGAGCGTGAAGCGATCGAGCAGCGTCTTGACCCATTCATTGTCGCTCGTCACCTCCACGACCGGTTCATCCAGGACATCGGCCGTCGTCGTCTTGAGCTCGTCGAGCGCCTCGTCGACCACGCGCAACGTGTCGACCACGTGTTCGAGCCGTTGCCGCGTTCGGTCCTGGAACTGGATGCCCGTGATCATGCCGGCGACGTCGGCCGAGATCACCTCGGCTTCCTTCATGGCTTCATTGACGACTTCGGTCAGGTTGCCGCCGCGCTCGATCAGGGCATTCATGAGCCGCTCGAGACGGTCCTTCGCCATCAGGTTCTGCGACATATCGATGGTCGCGACGCGCTGCAGCGTTTCGTGGCCGTTCTCGATGCCCTGGGTGACAGCATGCAGCTCCGTCGCCATGTCGACGGACAACCGCTGCGTGGCGCTCGACAGCTCGCGAACCTCGCCGGCGACCACACGAAACGCTGCGCCCGCCGTTCCAGCCCGCTCCGCCTCGATCCTGGCATTGAGCGCCAGCATGTTGGTGACGCGGTTGATCTTGTTCAACTCCTCCATGCAGGAGTCGACGCGGTTGACGTTCCCGTTGAGCTCGCTCAACGCATAAACCATCGACATCGCATCCTTCGACAGCAGCAGGATCTTCTCGACGACGTCGCTCAATGTCTCCTCGAGCAGACCCGCGATGCGATCGATCGCGATCGCCTCGCCATCGACCTCGATGCCCATCGCGAGCTTGCTCAGGCTTTCGACGCGTTCGGTCTGCTGCCCCGCGCAGACGGCGAGACGCTGAAACCGGCTGCTCAGACTGTCCGCCTCGGTCTCCACCACGGCGGAGGTCTGCTGGATCTCGCTGACAAGCGTGCGGATCACGCGCTGCTGCATGCCGGCGAACGCGATCCACCGGCGCATCAACTCGTCCTGCTGCGAAGGTGCAACCGGCGCAGGCGCCGGCGATGGCTCCGGACTGGGCGGCTTCGCTGCGGCCGCGCTGCTCTGTTTCCAACCGAACATGGATTACACCCTGACGCCGCGCGCAGCGAGCGACTCGCACCGCTTCAGGACCTGATCGGCAATCTTGTTGAGCGGCAGCTCGATCTCGACTGCGCCACATTCCCGCGCCGCCTTCGGCATGCCGTAGACCACGCATGTCGCCTCGTCCTGGCCGATGGTCGACGCTCCGGCCGAGCGCATTTCCAACAGCCCGAGCGCACCGTCCCGGCCCATGCCGGTGAGGATGACGCCAATCGCATTGAGCCCCGCGGCGTGGGCGACGGACCGGAACAGAACGTCGACCGACGGCCGGTGTCCCGACACGGCCGGTTCGTCGTGAACCCGGCAAACGTAGTTCGCGCCGTTGCGGGCGAGCTCCAGATGGCAGCCGCCCGGTGCGATATAGGCATGGCCCGGCAGCACCCGCTCGCCGCTCTCGGCCTGCTTGACGGTGACTGCGCACAGCTGATTGAGGCGGTTGGCGAAGGACGCCGTGAACATCGCCGGCATGTGCTGCGTGATCACGACGGCGGGCGCATCCGCCGGAAAAGCCATCAACAGCTCCTGCAGCGCTTCGACGCCGCCGGTCGACGCGCCCACCGCAATGATCTTTTCGGACGAATTATACGACACGCCGGGCCGCTGTAGCGGGCGGACCGCGTCTCCAGAGCGCGGCCGGATCTTCGCCGCCGCGGCCGCCTTGACCTTGCTGACGATCTCGTCGCGCAAGGCCGGCAGTCCCTCGACGAGGCCAATGACGGGCTTCGCCACGCAGTCAAAGGCTCCCATCTCCAGCGCACGCACGGCCGTATCCGCACCTTTTTGCGTGAGAGATGAAATCATCAGCACCGGCATCGGACGCAGGGTCATGATCTTGTCCAGAAAAGCGAGGCCGTCCATACGCGGCATCTCGATGTCGAGCGTGAGCACATCAGGATTGAGGGACTTGATCATATCGCGCGCCACAATCGGATTGGGCGCGGCGCCGAGGACCTCGATTCCCGGATCACTTGAAAGGAGATCCGTCAACATCTGCCGCACGAAGGCGGAGTCGTCGACGATCAGAACGCGAATGGCACTCATCTCTTACTGCCTCAAAAAATCTCGACCGACCCGGCCACGGGCTCGACCTGAATTCGTGTCTTGTAGGACGTCTCGTTGCGGACAACGGCATCATGATCGGCGCGCGGCAATTCGAGCAGCATCACGCGGCCGGTCACCGGGAAGTAGTGAACACGGCGCGGCAGCGAGCCGCGCAGGTGATACGCCGCGATGGGAAGGTGTTCCGCCGCCAGATAGTCTTCGACGAAGTCGGCGTTACGATGCCCGATCTTCGCCATGCCATTCAGCACATTGGCGCCGCCGAACACCTTGATCTCCAGGCGGCGTCGGGCGCCGCCCCGGGCGAGAATATCGTTGATCAGCCGCTCCATCGCGACATTGCCATAGCGCATCCCGTCGGACACGTCGCCCCAACCGCCAAAGCTCTCCGGCAGCATGAAATGGTTCATGCCGCCGACCCGGGTTTGCGGGTCACGGATGCAGGCTGCAACACAGGACCCGAGCACGGTGACGAGCATCTCGTCCACGGCGTCGGTGACATAGTGCTCTCCCGGAAATAGCTTGACCGCGATCGCGTCAAAGCGCTCGTCGCGATACTTCCGAGGGCAGGTCAGAAGGTCGTCGGTGACCGAAGCATCCGTCGTTTGACGCCGCCTGCTCTTCGCCTTGATCATCTGCGCCTCCGATAGATCGTTCGTCCGACCAGATCGAAACGCTCGCAGACGCCGAGCAGGTTTTCGGAGTGCCCGGCGATCAGCCAGCCGTCGGGCCTGAGCAGATTGGCGTAGCGGTCGAACAAGCGACGTTGGGTCGGCTTGTCGAAATAGATCACCACGTTGCGGCAGAAGATGATGTCGAAGGGCCCCGACATCGGCCAGGGCCCGAGCAGATTGAGATGGGCGAAAGTGATGAGCCTGCAGAGCTCATCGTTCATGACGACCTCGCTGTCGCGCAGCCGGGTGAACCGCTTGCGATAGGCATCCGGGATACCCTCGGCCCGCTCCAGCTCGTATGCGCCCTCGGCCCCACGGGCGATCACATTCGTATCGAGATCGGTCGCGAGGATCTTGACGTCGCGCTCCATCAGCGCCGTCGGGCCGGCGGCCAAGGTCATGGCGATGCTGTAGGGCTCCTCCCCGGTCGAGCAGCCCGCAGACCAGATCCGCAGGCGCGTCGAATTCCCGCTGAGGAATTCGGGAATGATGACCCGCGAAAGGAAATCGAAATGGTGGGCTTCCCTGAAGAAGCTCGTATGATTGGTGGTGACCGCGTTGATGAAATTGCGCAGCTCATCGTCACCATCATCCGTTTCCAGCAGACGGCAATATTGTGAGAAGTCCGCCAGGCCGAGCGCGCGCAGCCGCCGCCCCAGCCGTCCATGGATGAAGGCACGCTTGCGCTCGCTCAGCACGATGCCGGCCGTATCCATCACAAGCTTGGACAGCTTGCGAAAGTCCTTGTCTTCAAGCGCGAACTGTTCCTGCACCATGGTCTCCCGGCACCCCAGAGAGGCGCCCCCGCACCAACGGGGACGCCGCGTCGCGGCCTAGAATTCCTTCCAATCGACGTCGCCGGCCCCAACCACGCGCCGACGCACCGGCTCCATCTCGGTGGCGCGCGCCGGCGTTGGCGAAGGTCGCGGGGCGGATGCAGGCGCGGGCTTGCCGGCGGGTGCCCGCATCGCCGCGAGCTTGTCCTTGCCAAGCGACCGGTCGACGACCGGATTGCCGGTCTTTGCCGCATAGGGCCGGCCACGCTCGAATTCGGGCAGCACCATGAAACGGCCGACCATCTCCGACATCGTCTCGGTCTGCTCCTCCATCGACTTGGCCGCCGCAGCAGCCTCCTCCACCAGAGCGGCATTCTGCTGGGTCACCTTGTCCATCTGGGTGACGGCGTTGTTGACCTGCTCGATGCCGCCGCGCTGCTCCTGCGACGCCGCCGAGATCTCGGCCATGATGTCGGTGACCCGCTTCACGGACTGGACGATCTCCTCCATCGTCTTGCCGGCGGTGTCGACCAGGCGCGAGCCCGACTCCACCTTGGACACCGAGTCCGAGATCAGCCCCTTGATCTCCTTGGCCGCGTTGGCACTGCGCTGGGCGAGGTTGCGCACTTCGGCGGCGACCACCGCGAAGCCGCGGCCCTGATCGCCGGCGCGCGCGGCTTCGACCGCGGCATTGAGCGCCAGGATGTTGGTCTGGAATGCGATCTCGTCGATCACCCCGATGATGTCGGCGATCTTGCGGCTCGCATGGGTGATGCCCTCCATGGTCTGCACGACCTCGGCCACCACGGTGCCGCCCCTGATCGCGACGTCGGATGCGGATGACGCGAGCTTGTTGGCCTGCTGCGCATTCTCGGCGTTCTGCCGGACGGTCGAGGTCAGCTCCTCCATGCTGGCCGCCGTCTCCTCCAGACTGGCCGCCTGCTCTTCCGTCCGCTGCGACAGGTCGGTGTTGCCGTTCGCGATCTCGCGCGCAGCGCTCGACAGCGTCTGCGAGCTTTCAAGGACGTCGGCAAGGATGGACGACATCGTGTCGAGCAGGCCGTTCACGCCATCGCAGAGCTGGCCGATCTCACCCGACTTACCGTCCGTCGGGATGCGCTCGCGAAGATCATTGTTCTTGGCGGCGTCGACCACCGCCTGGGTCTGCCGCACCGCCGTTTGCAGCGCCTCGGACGCCTTGACCTGCTCGGTGACATCGGTTGCATATTTGACGACCTTGAACGGCTTGCCGTCGGGACCCATGATCGGGTTGTAGCTCGCCTGGATCCAGACTTCGCGGCCGCCCTTGCCGATCCGTCGATATTGACCGGCCTCATATTCGCCACGCGCGAGCTTGTCCCAGAACATGCGGTATTCGGTCGAGCTGCGATAGGCGACATCGACGAAGATCGAGTGATGCTGGCCCTTGATCTCGGCCAGCGAGTAGCCCAGCGTATTGAGGAAGTTGTCGTTGGCGTCGAGGATCTTGCCATCCAAGGTGAACTGGATCACCGCCTGGGCCTTGTTGATGGCGTCGATCTGGCCAGCGAAGTCGGCGTTGCGGATCACATCGCTGGTGATGTCGGTCGCGTATTTCACCACCTTGAAGGGCTTGCCGGACTGATCGAGAATCGGATTGTAGCTCGCCTGGATCCAGACCTCGCGGCCTCCCTTGCCGATGCGCTTGTATTGTCCGGCGTCATATTCGCCCCGCCCGAGCTTGTCCCAGAACAGGCGATAGTCGGTCGACTGGCGATAGACGGGATCGACGAACATAGAATGGTGCTGGCCCTTGATCTCGTCGAGCGAGTAGCCCAGCGTCAGCAGGAAGTTCGCGTTGGCATATTCGATCTTGCCGTCGAGCGAGAACATGATCATCGCCTGCGAGCGATCGATGGCCGCGAGTTGCGACGCCTGGCTGCGGATCTCGGTGACATCCGCCCATTCCAGCATGAAACCCTGGTTGACGCCCTGCGCGTTGCGCATCGCATTGACGCTGAGCGAGATCTTGAGCGGTCCGACGGAAATGTCGGTACGGAACGGCAGATTGGCCGGATTGGCAAGCATCGTCCGCTGATGCGCTGGATTGCGGTGAAAGACGTCGATGCAGGTCCCGACCATGGCGCCGGGATCGAAGGTCGGCCAGACCTTGCGAAACTCCGTGAGGTGCTGGCCGAACAGCTGCTTCGAGGCTTGATTGAGGTATGTGATCTTGAGATCGTTATCGACCAGCATCACGGCGCTTGTGACCTTTTCGACGACGGCCGTCATCTGATCGTCACGGCTCGCTGCGCGGGGCGCTGCCGCCGGAACCTTCGCGGCGGACGGCCGCGGACGACTGCTACGCGACCTTGCCTTCGATTTGGACGCGCCATCGCCCGGAGCGCCGTCCGTGGTGAAGTCCTGCATGATGTTCTCCTCGAAAGTGTCGCTCATGACGATCTCGTAAATTGTAGGGGTTAGGCGGCCGCCGCATCGGCTGCGGCAGACGTACGCGTCATTGACGAAGCCGGGATCCCGAACAGACCGGACAGCGAGACCAGCGTCACCATCCTGTTCTGGATCGCGACCAGCCCCTCCAGGAACTGATCCTCGGTCGGCATGCCCATGTCCGGCACGTCGCGGATCTCCTTCGGATCGACGGAGATGATGTCCGAGACGGTATCGACCAGCAGGCCGACAGTGCGCGTGCCGGCAGCGACGATGATCACCACATGCATGTTGGTCGGCACGGTCACGCCGGTGCCGAACCGGGCACGCAGGTCGAAGATGGGGACGATGATGCCGCGCAGATTGATGACGCCCCGGACATGGGGCGGAGCGTTCGGGATCATGGTCGTTTCGGTCCAGCCCTTGATCTCCCTGACTACCATGATGTCGATGCCATACTCCTCCGCGCCCAGCGTGAAGGTGATGAACTGCTGCGCGTTCTCGCTGACCGCCGCTTCCTGGCCAAACGGAGCGATCGGCTTGTTGTCAGGCTGCATGGGTAAGGTCCTTTGCGGATTCTGGTCTCGATTGCTCCGGGGACGGCAGCCGTTCTGGCGTGCCGCGCATGTCGATTTCGTGCAGGCGCGCAACGTCGAGGATCAGCGCGACGCGGCCATTGCCGAGGATCGTGGCGCCGCTGATGCCGTCCACCGGCTCGTAATTCGCCTCGAGGCTCTTCACCACCACCTGCTGCTGGCCGAGAAGCTCGTCGACGACGATGCCGACGCGGCCGGCGCTCTCGCTCTGCACGATGATCACGATGCCCCGGCATGGATCGCCGATCGCATCGCCGATCGAGAACGCGCGATGCAGATAGACCAGCGGCAGATACTCGCCGCGCAGCGCCAGAACATGGCCGCGGCCGACCACGGGATGAATGTCGGCGGGGAGCGGACGTAGATTCTCGACGATCGCAACCAGCGGAATGATGAACGTCTCGCGCCCGACCGACACCACCATGCCGTCGACCACCGCCAAGGTGAGCGGCAGCGACAGCGTGAATGACGAGCCATGGCCGAAGCGCGAGCGCACCGAGATCCGGCCACCGAGCGCCTGCACGTTTCGCTTCACGACGTCCATGCCGACGCCGCGCCCCGAGATGTTCGAGATCACCTCGGCGGTCGAGAAGGCCGGCAGGAAGATCAGATTGTCGATGTCGTCATCGCTGAGATTGGCGCCTGCAGGCACGAGGCCGCGCGCGCGCGCCTTGGCCAGGACCCTGTCGCGGTTGATGCCGCGGCCGTCGTCCGAGACCTCGATGACGATGCGGCCGCTGCGCTGGGCGGCCGAGAGGTTGATCGTGCCCTGCCGCGGCTTCCCTGCGGCAAGCCGCTCGGCCGGCGGTTCGATCCCGTGGTCGAGCGCGTTGCGGATCATGTGCGTCAACGGATCGTTGAGCTGCTCGATGACCGTCTTGTCGATCTCGGTCATCTCGCCGGAGGTGACGATGCGCACCTCCTTGCCGAGCACGGCGGCCAGCTCGCGCACGATGCGCGGCATCCGCGCGAACACGGATTTGACGGGCTGCGCGCGGATCGCCATCACGCTTTCCTGCAGCTCACGCGCGCTCTGGGCCAGCGCCTCGATGCCCTGAATGAGTTGCGGATATTTGTCGGCCGGCAACGCCAGTCCCTGCTCCGTCAGCATCGCCTGGCTGATCACGAGCTCGCCGACGAGATTCACCAGCCGATCGACCTTGTCGACGTCGACCCGGATCGACTGTGCCAGGGAGACCGCAGCGACCACGGGCGCCGCCGCGCTGCCGGTATCGCCGGACGCAGCCTCGACCGCGGCCGTGGCCGCCTCGAGCAGCTCGATCTGAAGGTCGCAGTCATCCTCGACGAACTCGAACACGTCCTGGATGCCGCTGCGCGGCACCGCCGTTTCGAGCGTGAAGGTCCAGTTGAAATAGGCCGCCTCGGGATCCAGCGCGTCGAGCGCCGGAAGCGCCGAACAATCGACCTCGGTCGCAAGCGCGCCCAGCTTGCGCAGCTGGCGGATCAGGAGCAGCGGCTCGTTCGCCTTCTTCAGCATCTCCGTATGCGGACGGAACCTGATGCGATATGTCTGCTCATGGAGCGGCTTCGCGTCGGACGCGGCGGCCGCAGGGCCAGGCTCGGCCGAGGGGCCTGCGCCCTGCAGGACATGCTGCATGGCCGTGCGGATGTCGACGGCGAAACTCGGCGCGAGCTGCAGCTCGAGCCGCGCCGCATTGACGATGTCGGCCAGCGCATCGCTGGCCCGAAGCAGCAATTGCTTGATCTCGTTGGTCACCGCGATCTTGTGATCGCGCAACGCGTCGAGCAGGCTCTCGAAGGTGTGCGAGAAAGCAACGAGGTCCGTGCAGCCGAATGCACCGGCTCCGCCCTTGATGGAATGCACCGACCGGAAGATCGCATGCAGCGTCTCGTCGTCCTCCTGTCCGCTGGACAACAGTTCGAGATTCGACTGCAAGGCGTCGAGCAGCTCGGCGCATTCCTCGAAATAGGTCTTGCGGAACTGCGCGACCGGATAGGCCTCTTGCTCGGATGCTACGGACATACGCGGTTGACCGTCGCGATCAATTGATCGGGATTGAACGGCTTCACCAGCCACCCCGTCGCGCCTGCCGCCTTGCCGTCGGCCTTCTTCGCGCCATCGCTTTCGGTCGTGAGGATCAGGATCGGCACCGTGCGGTGCTGACTGCCGGCCCGCACGCTCTTGATCAACGAAATGCCATCCATGTTCGGCATGTTGAGGTCGGTGATGATCAAGTCGAACTTGCCGCCGGTCAGCACGTTCAGGGCTGCCTTGCCATCTTCGGCTTCTGCTACGTCGAAGCCAGCCTTCTTCAACGTGAAGGACACCATGTCACGCATGGTCTTCGAATCGTCGACTGCCAGAATTCGCTTGGTCATGTCACTCCATCCAATTGTCAAACTCATGCCGGAGTCCGAGATCGGCGATCGCCGTCCTGAATAACTCGGATGCCTGCGTGATCTTGAAAAGCTTGTTGGCCGCCTTCGCCCCGTGACCGGCGGCAAGGAGAATCTGTACGCATGGCGTCGACATCCGCTCGACGCCGCTCGCATCGAGCAGGATGCTCTCGCGCCCCGACAGCCTGATCAGTTCGTCACGAAGTTGCGACGCCTGCATCAAGTCCAGCATCTGCGGCAGAGGATAGGCTGTCGCGGAAGCGGCTTCAGCGCACGTCTCAATGCTCGGGGTGGTGTCCGCCATCGTTGAACCATCCGTGCGCTGCGGCGACCGAGCCGTTGCGCTCGACGCCCTCAGGCAACCTTGCCGAAGTTGAATTCAAGCCCACCGACGGCCCCCACGCGGCCGCCGTCACTCGATCAAATTGGGTGGAAAGCGATTGTTGTATTGTTAAAGATGAGAGCCGTAATAGTACGGTCGCTCTACCTTGAGATGTCGCCCACCAGGCGCCGTTTCCGCAAGGCATGCCCGCGCGCTCCGCCACAATTGCGAGACGCTCTCCGTCTCATGAGCTGCTCAGCTCGCTGCTATCGCCGACGGACCTGCAGAGAGCGACCGGCACGACAGCAGCCGCCGTTCCGAGCGGCACTGCGGCCCGGCGATCGATCGGAACATCGGTGTTGATGTGGAGACGATCGAACATGTGCTATCGGCTGGGCGAATACACCAGCGCTGATAGCAACGTGTCAGTTAAGAGACTCTCCGCCGATTGCCGTAGTCGGGGCCCGGAACACTACGGCCCGGCGCAGGGGCCGGGCCGGTGATTTACGGGAGTCTCTATGCACGCTGAGATGATCAAGCCGCGCCGCGGCAGGATCGGCGGCGCGGCGGCTGCCGTTTAGCGACGCTGATTGTAGACGTCGATACAGACGGCGCCGAGCAGCACGAGCCCCTTGATCACCTGCTGGTAATCTATGCCGATGCCGAGGATCGACATGCCGTTGTTCATCACGCCCATGATCATGGCGCCCACGACCGCGCCGCCGACCCGGCCGACGCCGCCATAGGCGGAAGCACCGCCGATGAAGCAGGCCGCGATGACGTCGAGCTCGAAGCCGAGCCCCGCCTTCGGCGTCGCGGTGTTGAGCCGCGCGGCGAAGATCAGCCCGGCCAGCGCCGCCAGCACGCCCATGTTGACGAAGGTCAGGAACACGAGGCGCTCGGTCTTGATGCCCGACAGCTTCGCCGCCTTGGCATTGCCGCCGACGGCGTAAATCTGCCGGCCGACCACGGTGCGCCGCGTCATGAAGCCGTAGAGCGCGATCAGCGCGGTCATGATCACGAGCACGTTCGGCAGGCCGCGATGCGAGGCGATCAGATAGGTGAAATACATCAGCGCGCCGGCCAGCACGACGTTCTTGGCGGCGAAGAAGCCGAACGGCTCGACCTCGATGCCATGCTCGACCTCGCGGGCGCGTCCCTTGACGCTGGCATAGACCAGCACGAGCGTCAGCACTGCGCCGATGGCGAGCGAGGTCAGATTGAGATTGCCGGAGCTGGGAATGAGCTCCGGAATGAAGCCCGACGACAATTTCTGGAACGTCGAGGGGAACGGACCGACCGACTGTCCCTGCAGCAGCGCCAGCGCCAGGCCCTTGAACACGAGCATGCCGGCAAGCGTGACGATGAAGGAGGGAATGCCGAAATACGCTACCCAATAGCCTTGGGCCGCGCCGATCGCGGCGCCGACGATCAGGCAGGCGATGATCGCGAGCGGATAGTCGATGTGATAGCGCACCATCAGCACGGCCGCGACCGCTCCGACGAAGCCCGCTACCGAGCCGACCGACAGGTCGATATGCCCGGTCACGATGACCAGCAGCATGCCGAGCGCCATGATGACGATGTAGCTGTTCTGCAGCACCAGATTGGTGAGGTTGAGTGGCTGCAGCAGGGTGCCGTCGGTCATGAACTGGAAGAACAGCATGATGACGAACAACGACATCAGCATGCCGTAGCTGCGCAGATTATTCTTCAGGAAGCCGGCGTGCGACTTCTCTTCCGGGAGTGAAACCGTCTTGTCGGTCATGGCTGGCGTCCTCCCGACCGCTTACGCGGCCGTCTCCTCGTTCTTGATGGCTTCGTTGCGCATGATCGCGCGCATGATCTTTTCCTGTGTCGCCTCCTGGGCGGCGAACTCGCCGACGAAGGCGCCGTCATTCATCACACAGATGCGGTCGCAGATCCCGAGCAGCTCCGGCATTTCCGACGATATCACCACCACACCGCGGCCGGCATCCGCAAGCTCCTGAATGATACAGTAGATCTCGTATTTGGCGCCAACGTCGATGCCCCGCGTCGGTTCGTCCAGGATCAACACCCTGGGATCGGTCATGAGCCATTTCGACAGCACGACCTTCTGCTGATTGCCGCCGGAGAGCTGGCCGGCCTCCTGATAGACGTCGGAGCAGCGGATGCGCATGCGGCCGCGGTAACCGGACGCCGCCTTGAGCTCGGCAATGTCGTCGATCACCCCCTTCGGCGCGACCTGCGAGAGGCTGGCCAAAGTGATGTTCTTGCGGACATCGTCGGCCAGGATCAGGCCGAGCTGCTTGCGATCCTCGGTGACATAGGCAAGCCCGGCATCGATCGCCGCCGGCACGCTGGTGAGATTGACGTCCTTGCCCTCGAGCCGGGCGCGGCCAGAGATGTTGACGCCCCAGGACCGGCCAAACAGGCTCATGGCGAACTCGGTGCGGCCGGCGCCCATCAGCCCGGCGATGCCGACGATCTCGCCGCGGCGCACCTGGAAATCGACGTTCTTGATGACGCGGCGGTCCGGGTGCTGCGGATGGAACACCGACCAGTTCTCCACCGTGAATACCGGCTCGCCGATCTTCGGCTGGCGCTCGGGAAAGCGATGCGCCATGTCGCGGTTGACCATGCTCTTGATGATGCGGTCCTCCAGGACCGGCTCGGCGCGGCAATCGATGCCGTCGACGCTGCGGCCGTCGCGCAGCACGGTGATGCGGTCGGCGACGCGGGCGACCTCGTTGAGCTTGTGCGTGATCAGGATCGAGGAGATGCCCTGCTCGCGGAAGGCGACGAGGCGATCGAGCAGCGCCTGGCTGTCGGCCTCGTTGAGGCTGGCGGTCGGCTCGTCCAGGATCAGGAGCTTGACGCGCTTGGACAGCGCCTTGGCGATCTCGACCAGCTGCTGCTTGCCGACGCCGAGGTCTGTGATCAGCGTATCCGGCGACTCCTTCAAGCCGACCTGGGCGAGCAATTGCTGGGTGCGCCGGTAGACCTCGTCGCGATCGATAACGCCGAAGCGCGACGGCGCATGCGACAGGAAGATGTTCTCCGCGATCGACATCAGCGGGATCAGCGCGAGCTCCTGGTGGATGATGATGATGCCGAGCGCCTCGGAATCATTGATGTCACGGAACCGCCGCTCCTCGCCTTCGAAGATGATCTGGCCCTCGTAGCGGCCATGCGGATAGACGCCGCTCAGCACCTTCATCAAGGTCGACTTGCCGGCCCCGTTCTCGCCGACCAAGGCGTGGATCTCGCCCGGTGCGACGGCGAAGCTGACGTCCCGCAAGGCCTGGACATTGCCGAAGCTCTTGCTGACGTTGCGCATTTCCAGGATTGCGGTCATCGTCTCGTGTCTCTGTTCATGACGCCAACTCGCCCCCGCCGCGCGAGCTTCAGCAAATATGTCCCTCTCCCCGAGACCGGGGAGAGGGAGCTTAAGTCCTCGACCAGGATTACTGGAACTGGGCCTTCTTGTAGTAGCCGCCGTCGACCAGAACCTTCTCCCAATTGCTCTTGTCGACCACGACCGGCTTGAGCAGGTAGGACGGAACGACCTTCACGCCGTTGTTGTAGGTCTTGGTGTCGTTGACCGGGACTTCTTTGCCGGCCAGCGCGGCATCGACCATGTCGGCGGTCACCTTGGCAAGATCGCGGGTGTCCTTGAAGATGGTCGAGTACTGATCGCCGCGCAGGATCGCCTTGACCGACGGCACCTCGGCATCCTGACCCGAGATCACCGGCATCGGCTGATCGGCACTGCCATAGCCCACGCCCTTCAGCGATGAGATGATGCCGATCGACAGACCGTCATAGGGCGACAGCACCGCGTCGACGCGCTTCTTGCCGTAGAAGGCGCTGAGCAGGTTGTCCATGCGGGCCTGGGCGGTGGCGCCGTCCCAGCGCAAGGTCGCGACCTTGTCCATGCCCTTCTGGCCGGAGCCGATCACGAGCTTGCCGGAGTCGAGATAGGGCTGCAGCACCGACATCGCGCCGTTGTAGAAGAAGTAGGCGTTGTTGTCGTCCGGCGAGCCACCGAACAGCTCGATGTTGAACGGACCCTTGCCGTCCTTCAGTCCGAGCTTGTCGACGATCGACTGCGCCTGCAGCACGCCGACCTGGAAGTTATCGAACGTGGCGTAGTAGTCGAGGTTCGGCGTGTCGCGGATCAGGCGGTCATAGGCGATCACGGTGATGCCCTTGGCCTTGGCCTGCTTCAGCACGTCGGACAGCGTGGTGCCGTCGATCGCGGCGATGACCAGCACCTTGGCGCCCTTGGTGACCATGTTCTCGATCTGCGAGAGCTGGTTCGGGATATCGTCCTCGGCATATTGCAGGTCGGTGACGTAGCCGCGATCCTTCAGCACCTTCACGATGTTATTGCCGTCGTCGATCCAGCGCGCCGACGACTTGGTCGGCATCGCGATGCCGACGGTCCCCTTGCTCTGGGCCATTGCGGCGCTGGACAGCGCCAGGGCGCCGAGGCCGGCCAACGCGGCGGCCATGATGGTCTTCAAATTCAGCATGCTTCACTCCCTTTGGATTTTCGAATTTCACCATGAATACGCGATTGCGTATGTTGATACCAGTTAGCTGTTAGGCTGAACGACGCTTGACTGATTGTTCCTCCTCTCAGATCGACAGCTTGACGTCAGGCTCGGCACGACCGCGGGCGCCGACATCGAGCAGAAAGGTCTGGCCATGGCCGGGATCGGCCGCCTTGGCGGCCGCGTCCATGTCCTGCCACGCCGAGGTGACCAGCAGGCGCGACAGGTCCGGGCCGACGAAGGCCGGGCAGCTCGCCTGGCTGGCCGGCACGGCGATGCTGCGCAAACACTCGCCGTACGAGCTATAAACATCGACACAACCGGCGCCCCAGCAGGCATGCCAGATCAGCCCCTCGGCATCGACGATCGCGCCATCGATGCCGCCGGGCCCGCGGCGGCGCAAGAGCACGTCCGGCATGCTGCGCGGCAAGCCCGTTTCCGGATCGAGAACGACGCGATAGAGCACGTTCTCGTCCGTATCGGCGAAATAGCCGACCGATCCGTCCGGCGCGAAGCAGATCGCGTTGGGAATGGTGATGTTCGGGAACAGACGGATGATCTCGCCGCGATGCAGCGCGTAGATCGCGCCAAGCCCGCGCTCCGCCTTGCGGCCCATCGTGCCGATCCAGAACGTGCCGGAGGGATGGACGCGCGAATCGTTCGACCGCGTCGCCGGATTGTCAGCTTCGAGCGGCAGATAGAGCGACAACGCCCCGTCAGCGATGCTGCGGACGTACAGCCCATCCTCGGCCACGATCAGCTGCCGCGCGGCATCGATGCGGCCGAGCGCGCTCGCCATCTTCCCCAGGGCATGGCGGCGAACCTCGCCACTGGCAATCCTGGCCTCGAACAGCAGGCCCTCGCGAATGTCGAACCACCAGGCGGTGTCAGTCGCGGGATCATAGGTCGGGCCCTCGCCGAGATGGCAGCGCTCGGCGCAGAGCACGGTGGTCGGCACCTGCTCCATCATGCGGACGCTCCCCTGCTCGAGAAGCGATACACGGTCTCGTGCTTATAGACGTCGTCGGCCCCAAGGCGGGGGCTTGGAAAATCCGGACGGTTCGGACTGTCCGGCCAGACCTGCGGCTCCAGGCAGATGGCGTCGGATTGGCGATACACCCGCCCCTTGCCGCTGACGGTGGCATCAAGATAGTTGCCGGAATAGACCTGCAGGCCGGGCTGGTCGGTGTGCAACTCCATGACCCGCCCCGAACGCGGCGACTCCAGCCGAGCCGCCAGACGGACCCCAGCGCCGTCGCGCAGGCAGAAATTGTGGTCATAGCCGCGGCCGCATCTGATCTGCGCCTCGTCGGCGCGGATGCGCGCGCCGACCGGATGGGCCTCGCGGAAGTCGAACGGCGTGCCGGCAACGGATTGCGGCGGTCCCTCCAGCGGGATCGCGGTCTCGTCGATCGCCAGAAAGTGGTCGGCTTCGACCGTCAGACGGTGATCGAGAATACCAGTGCCGGCGGCCACGCCGTCGAGATTGAAGAAGCTGTGATTGGTCAGGTTGACGACCGTCGTGCGGGTCGTCCGGGCGCTGAAGCTGACGGCCAGCTCCATCGGACCTGTCAGCTGATAGGTGACACGGACATCGAGCCGGCCCGGATAGTTGGCCTCGCCGTCGGGACTGACATAGAGCATCGTGACCGAGGGCTGGGCGCCATCTTCGGTGGCGACGATCTGCCAGAGCTTGCGGTCGAAGCCGTCGGGGCCACCATGCAATGCATGGGCACCGTTGTTGGCGTCGAGGCGCAGGTCCTGACCGTCGAGCGAAAAGCGTGCCTTGGCGATCCGGTTGGCGTAGCGCCCGACCGTCGCACCGAAATATTTCCGGAGCTTGAGATAGCTCAGCAGGTCGTCATGGCCGAGCACGACATCGTCGACGCGGCCCTGTGCATCCGGCACCAGCAGCGCCTGCAGCGCCGCGCCGTAGGTGATGATCCGCGCCTCGAAACCGTGAGCGCCGCGCAGGGTGACGCGCTCGACGTCACGACCGTCCGGCAGGCTGCCAAACACATCCTTGGTAATCCGCGCCTCCGCCATGGCTCAGTCCTCGAACGGTTCGACGAAGTTGCGGCGGCCGAGCAGGAAGGCGTCGGCCACGAGCCGCAGCGGCGCAAGATCGACGTCGCTCGTGCCGGTCTTCGTCAGCGCGACAAAGCGGCGATACAGGCCGGGATATTCCCGCTCCTTCTCGTCCACCATCACCTGGCCGTCGGCAGCCATGCGCGCGCCGCCTAGCGACAGCTTCAGCTGCCCGGCGTCGGTCTCGATGCGGATGTCCCAGCTCTGCGGCCCGCTCTGGCGGAAATCGAACTCGGCCGCGATCGGCAGATCGCTGGCGGTGGTGAGCGACAGATTGGCCGCGATCGGCGCCTGGCGGTTCGACGGGAAAGACAGCTCCGCCTCGGTCAGGAACACCGGTTCGGGCAGGATGCGCGTCAGGATCGACAGTGCATTGATCCCCGGATCGAACACGCCGAGCCCGCCCGGCTCCCAGATCCAGGCCTGTCCCGGATGCCAGACGCGCACGTCCTCCTTCCAGTCGATGCGGACGCTGCGGATCTGCCGCGAGGACAGCCACGCGCGCGCCGGCTCCACCGCTGGCGCATAGCGCGAGTGCCAGGTCGCAAACAGCGTGCGCTGCCTGGCGCTCGCAAGCGCGATCAGCGGATCGAGCTCGCTGACCGCAGCGCCCGGCGGCTTCTCCAGCATCACATGCTTGCCGGCCTCAAGCGCGGCCTGCGCCTGGGCGCGGCGCACCTGCGGCGGCGTGCACAACGAGACAGCGTCGATCTCGGGACCATCGCGCAGCAGCTGCTCGATCGAGCCGAAATGCGGCAGGCCGGGCAACGAGGCGTTGCGGCTTGCGACCGCCGTCAAGGTCACCCCCTCGGTGGCGGCGATGGCCGGCACGTGCTGGTCGCGTGCGATCTTGCCGAAGCCGACGATGGCGACACGAAGCGCGCTCATCTCAGCGTCCCCAGCGCAGCACGACCGGGTCGAGCCGGCGCGCGATCTCGAGCAGGCCCTTTTGCGTCGCCGGATGAATCGGCGGCTGCGGCGCGCGCAGCGTATCGTGGCGGATCACGCCGCCCACCTTCATCAGGATCTTGCAGGTCGCAAGGCCGCACTGCCGGTTCTCGTAGTTGATCAGCGGCAGCCAGCGCTCATAGGCCGCGGCCGCGGCGTCGCGATCGCCTGCGAAATACGGATCGATGATCTTGCGGATGCCGTCGGGATAGCCGCCGCCGGTCATCGCGCCGGTCGCGCCGGCGTCGAGATCGGCCATCAAAGTGATCGCCTCCTCGCCGTCCCACGGGCCTTCGATGGCCGCGCCACCCGCCTCGATCAGCGCGCGCAGCTTGTCGGCGGCGCGCGGCACCTCGATCTTGAAATAAGCGAGGTTCTCGATCTCCTTGGCCATGCGCGCCAGCAGCGGCACCGACAGCGGCGTACCGGCGACCGGCGCATCCTGCACCATGATCGGAATCGAGATCGCATCCGAGACGCCGCGATAGAATTCGTAGATCGAACTGTCAGGCACACGGAAGGTGGCGCCGTGATAGGGCGGCATCACCATGACCATGGCGGCGCCCTTCTCCTGCGCGCGGCGCGAGCGCTCGGCGCAGACGAAGGTCGAGAAATGCGTGGTCGTGACGATGACCGGCACGCGTCCCGCGACATGCTCCAGCACAGTGGTCATGACAAGGTCGCGCTCGTCATCGGTCAGCACGAACTGCTCGGAGAAATTGGCGAGGATGCAGATGCCGTGGGAGCCGGCGTCGATCATGAAGTCGATCGCGCGCTTCTGGCCCTCGAGGTCGAGGCGACCGTCGGCGTCGAAGATCGTCGGCGCGACTGGAAACACGCCCTTGTATAGCTTTCTGGATGATGCGGTCATGCTGCACCTCTTAGTGATTGTCGCGCGGCACAGGCGAGCCGGTGCGGCCGACCAGGAAGTCGAAATCCACGCCGCGATCAGCCTGCAGCACGTGATCGATGTAGAGCTTCTGATAGCCGCGCGACGCGTGCGGCTTCGGTGGCGTCCAGGCGGCGCGGCGCGTGGCAAGTTCCTCGTCGCTGACATGCAGATGCAGCCGGCGCGCGGCGACGTCGAGCGTGATCATGTCGCCGTTCTTCACCAGCGCCAGCGGTCCGCCGACGGTCGCCTCCGGCGCCACATGCAGCACCACCGTGCCATAGGCGGTGCCGGACATCCGGGCATCCGAGATCCGGATCATGTCGCGCACGCCCTCGCGCAGCAGCTTGGCCGGCAGCGGCATGTTGCCGACCTCGGCCATTCCGGGATAGCCTTTCGGCCCGCAATTCTTCAGCACCATGATGCAGGACGCATCGATGTCGAGCGTGTCGTCGTCGACGGCGTCATGCATCTCCTCGACGCTTTCGAACACGACGGCGCGTCCAGTGTGGTTCATCAGCTCGGGCGAGGCCGCCGACGGCTTGATGACCGCGCCATTGGGCGCGAGGTTGCCGGTGAGGATGGCGATGCCGGCTTCGGACTTGAACGGCGTCTCGAACGGCGTGATCACCTCGGCATTGTAGTTGGGCGCGTCGGCGACGTTGTCCCACAGCGTCTTGCCATTCACGGTGCGCGCATCCTTGTGCAGCAGGCCGCGCTCGCCGAGCGCGCGCAGCACCGCCGGCAGGCCGCCGGCGTAGTAGAAGTCCTCCATCAGGAAGCGGCCCGAGGGCATCAGGTCGACCAGGCAATGCACATCGCGGCACAGACGATCGAAATCGTCGAGCGTCAGCTCGACGCCGACGCGGCCAGCAATGGCGAGCAGATGCACCACCGCATTGGTCGAGCCGCCGATCGCCGCCAGCGTACGGATGGCATTCTCGAAGGCTTGGCGCGTGAGGATGTCCGACGGCTTCAGATCTTCTCCGACCATCTCGACGATGCGCCGCCCGGCCATGCGGGCCAGCAGGTTGCGCCGCGCGTCCGCGGCCGGAATCGCGGCGTTCTCCGGCAGGCCGATGCCGAGCGCCTCGACCATCGACGCCATTGTCGAGGCCGTGCCCATGGTCATGCAACTGCCGGCGGAACGGTTCATGCCCGCTTCGGCCTCGTGGAATTCCTTCAGCGTGATCTCACCGGCACGCAGCTGCTCGCTCATCGAGATGATGTTGGTGCCGGAGCCGATGATCTGGCCGCGATAGACGCCGCGCAATTGCGGGCCGCCGGAGACGCCGATCGCCGGCAGGTCGGCCGAGGCCGCCCCCATCAGGAGCGCCGGCGTGGTCTTGTCACAGCCCATCAAGAGCACGACGCCGTCGAGCGGATGCGCGCGGATCGCCTCCTCGACATCCATCGAGGCGAGGTTGCGGAACAGCATCGCGGTCGGGCGCATCGTCACCTCGCCGAGCGAGGAGACCGGGAATTCGAGCGGATAGCCGCCCGCATCGAGCACGCCCTGACGCACATGCTCGGCGATGACACGGAAATGCGCGTTGCACGGCGTCAGCTCCGACCAGGTGTTGCAGATGCCGATGACCGGGCGGCCTTCGAAGCGGTCCTGCGGCGTGCCGCTGTTCTTCAGGAATGAGCGATAATAGAAGCCCATTTTGTCCTGGCGGCCGAACCACGCCTGGCTGCGCAGCTGCTTGTCTGATTTATCGTTGCTCATTCCTGGTCCGTTCGTGCAACCGATTGCGCATGACGCCGCCGGCCGTTGTAGATGACTTCGATCATGGCCTCGGAGGCGGCCTCGGGTTCTCGCGATGCGATCGCGTCGATGATGCGCTGGTGCCAGACCAGCACGGTGTCGCGATCGGCGGTCTCCACCGGCGCGCTCAGCACGAAGGAGGCGCGCAGCGCCGCCTCGATGACCGCGCCGATCGAGCGCATGAACGGATTGCCGGAGGCATTGGCGATCGCGATGTGCAGGGCAAGGTCGGCATCGGCGAAGGCGACCGAGGTCGACGGCTCACGCTCCATCTGCGCCATCGCCATGCGCATCGCCGCCACGTCGTCGTCGCTGCGCCGTTCGGCCGCCAGCGCCGCCGCCCGCGGCTCGATCGCCAGACGGATCTCGGCGAGGTCGGCGAGGAAGCGCTTGTCGATGCCGGCGTCGAGGTGCCAGGCGAGCACGTCCGGATCGAACATGTTCCAGTCCGAGCGCCCGCGCACCACGGTGCCGACGCGGGCCTTGGTTGACAGCAGTCCCTTCGCGACCAGCGTCTTGACGCTCTCGCGCAGCACCGGGCGCGACACGCCGAACGTCGCCGTTAGCTCGGCGTCCCCCGGCAGGCGCGCGCCCTCGGCCAGACGGCCGGAGATGATATCGATGCCGATGCTGCGGGCGACCTCGGCATGGTTGGAATGGGCGCGTCGCGTCGGAATCGAGACGATATGCGACGTGGTCACGTGCTCACCCCCACGGGTTTGACCCCTGCGGGCTTGACGGACGAGCGGCGCGCGAGCGCCATCAGACCTTGCTGCAGCGCAATGAAGACGAACAACAGAACCCCCGTGGCGATCTTGGTCCACCAGCTCGACAGCGTACCGTCGAAATTGATGTAGGTCTGGATCATGCCCTGGATCAGGACGCCGAGGAAGGTGCCGATGACGGAGCCCTGGCCGCCCGTCAACAAGGTTCCGCCGATCACGACGGCCGCGATCGTGTCGAGTTCGACGCCGACCGCGGAGAGCGAATAGCCGGCCGCCGTATAGAACGAGAAGACGATGCCGGCGAGGCCCGCGAGCACGCTCGACAGCGT
Organism: Bradyrhizobium sp. USDA 4369; assembly: GCF_054056435.1. Classification (NCBI taxonomy): domain Bacteria; kingdom Pseudomonadati; phylum Pseudomonadota; class Alphaproteobacteria; order Hyphomicrobiales; family Nitrobacteraceae; genus Bradyrhizobium; species Bradyrhizobium sp. USDA 4369. The sequence goes on from NZ_JBSRYH010000001.1 coordinate 413,395, forward strand.
GTAGATCCGGATGGTCATCGATCCCACCGGGATGCCCATCAAAGCCGTCGCGGCACGGCTGCCGCCGAGCGCGTAGACATTGGCCCCGAAGCGGGTGAGGTGAAGCAGAAGCGCGCTGAGCACGAGGATCGCGAGCATCGCGATCGCGATCGCGGTGAGCCGCCCTCCTCCAGGAAGCCGGATCGCGAAGTCCGAGACGGCGCTGTAGATCGGCGCGGTGATCGGGATCGACTCGGTCGAGAGCAGGAAGCTGATGCCGCGCGCCAGGAACATTCCGGCAAGCGTCACGATGAAGGGCGGCAGATCGAACACGTGGATGACCGCGCCCATCGCGGCGCCGAACAGCGCGCACAGTACGAGCACAAGCGCAAAGGCCGCAAACGGCGGGATGCCCCAGCGCTCGACGGCGAGCGCGACGAACACCGTGGTGAAGCCGATCACCGAGCCAACCGAGAGGTCGATGCCACCGGAGATGATCACGAAAGTCATGCCGGCTGCGACGATGCCGAGGAAGGCGTTGTCGGTGAGCAGATTGGCGACCACACGCGTCGAGGCGATGTTGGGAAATTGCAGCGCGCACAGCGCAAAACCGGCGACGAGCACGGCGGCGGTGATGGCGACCGAGGTCGAGGCCTTCATGGTTTGCTCCTCCGCCAGCGCGCGGTGAAGCGCGAGAGATCGCCAAGGCGCGGCGACTGCGCCAGGAGGACGGCGAGCACGACGACGGCCTTCACCAGGAGATTGAGCTCCGGCGGATAGCCGGACAGCAGAATGCCGGTGTTCATGGCCTGGATGATCAGTGCGCCGGCCACCGCCAGCACCAGGCTGAAGCGGCCGCCGAACAGCGAGGTGCCGCCGATCACCACCGCAAGGATGGCATCGAGCTCGAGCCAGAGGCCGGCATTGTTGGCATCCGCGCCCATGATGTCGGCGGCAGCGATGACACCGGCGAGCGCGGCGCAGATGCCGCACCAGACATAGACCGACAGGATCATCGCGCGGGTGCCGACGCCCGACAGCTCGCTGGCGCGGGCATTGCCGCCGGTCGCCTCGATCAAGAGCCCCAGCGCGGTGCCGCGCACGACCGCTCCCGTCAGCAGCAGCATGCCGATGGCGATCACGATCGGCGTCGGCAGGCCGAGCACGGCGCCATTGCCCATCCAGACCAGGTCGGGCGAGGTGAAGGTGACGATGCGCCCCTCGGTGATGAGCTGCGCGATGCCGCGGCCCGCGACCATCAGGATGAGCGTTGCCACGATCGGCTGGATGCGCAGCACGGCGACGAGAATGCCGTTCCACAATCCGCACGCCAGGCCGACGGCGAGCGCGGAGGCGATCACCACCGGCAGCGAATGGGTATCGGCGAGGCTCGCCGCGGTGGCGCCCGCGATCGCCATCACCGCGCCGACCGACAGATCGATGCCGCCGGTCGCGATCACCAGCACCATGCCGAGCGACAGCAGCGCCACCGGCGTGCCGCGGTTGAGCACGTCGATGACGCTGCCGAACAGCCGGCCATCCTGCAGATGCAGATTGAAGAATTGCGGCGACACCGCGCGATCGATCATCAGGATCACGATCAGCGCAAACGCCTGCGCGAGGCCGCGGCGGGGGATCCGGAGCGTCATGATGCAGCCTCGTGCACCGGCGCGCCATCGGCCGCGATCGCCGCAAGGATGCTGGAGACCTCGACGGCGTCGCCCTTCAGCTCCTCGACATGGGCGCGGTCGCGCAGCACGACCACGCGGTTGGAATAAGTGACGATCTCGTCGAGCTCCGAGGAAATCACCAGCAGCGCCAGCCCCTGCTCGCACAAGTCGCGGACGAGACGGATGATCTCGGCATGGGCGCCGACATCGATGCCGCGGGTCGGCTCATCGAGCACCAGCAGCTTCGGCGAGGTGGCGAGCCAGCGCGCCAGCAGCGCCTTCTGCTGATTGCCGCCGGACAACAGCCCGATCGGACGCTCCGGATCGGGCGGCCTGATGTCGAGCATGCGGATGTAGCGCATCGCGATCTCGTCCTGCTCACGCCGCGACAGCGGACGGTGCAGGCCGCGCCGCGCCTGCAGCGCCAGCACGATGTTCTCGCGGACAGTGAGATCGGCGACGATGCCCTCGGTCTTGCGCTCCTCCGGGCAATAGCCGAAGCCGAGGCCTGCGGCGTCGCGCGGCGAGTTCAGCCTGACAGCCTTGCCCGCGACACTGGCTTCGCCGCTGTCGGCGCGCTCGGCCCCGAACACGAGCCTTGCCGTTTCGGTTCGTCCCGAGCCGAGCAGGCCGGCCAGCCCGACCACCTCGCCGCGGCGAAGCTCCAGATCGAACGGCGCCACGTACCCCTGCTTGCCAAAGCCCTTGAAGCTGACGCAGACCTCGCGCGCCGTATCGGGCTGGCTCGCGGCGCGTTCGTGGGTGGTCTCGGCGAGCTCGCGCCCCAGCATCATGCGGATGAGATCGAGCCGAGGCAGATCGGTGATGTCGCGCGTGCCGATCAGGCGGCCATTGCGCAGCACGGTGACACGATCGCAGATCTCATAGACCTGATCGAGGAAATGGCTGACGAAGACGATGCCGATTCCATCAGCAGCGAGCTTTCGCATCACCCTGAAGAGAATCTCGACCTCATGGCGATCGAGGCTTGCCGTCGGCTCGTCGAGAATGAGGACGCGCGCCGACAGATCGACCGCGCGCGCGATCGCCGTGATGTGCTGGACCGCCACTGAATAGCTCGCCAAGGGCGCGCCGACATTGATATCCAGGCCGTAGTCGAGCAGCAGCGCATGCGCGCGCCGCCGCATCTCGGCCTGCCGCACGACGCCAAAGCGTGTCGGCTGCCGGCCGAGATAGAGATTCTGCGCCACCGAGAGGTTCGGCAGCAGGTTCACCTCTTGATAGACGGTGGCGATGCCGGCATCGACGGCATCCTTGGCCGAGCGCGGCGCGATCTCATCGCCGGCGAGACGGACAGTTCCTGCATCGCGCGCGAACACGCCGGTGACGACCTTGATCAAGGTCGACTTGCCGGCACCATTCTCGCCGAGCAGCGCGTGGATCTCGCCCTCACCGAGCGTGAAGTCGACATCCTGCAGCGCCTTCAACGCACCGAAGCTCTTGGTCAGGCCACGGATCTCCAGAAGGGAGGGCCGCGCTGCCGGTGGAGCTGAACTATCAGACATGACGAACGACTTGACTACTTTGCGGACGATCTGGCTGGGCGCCTCGACAGTCGTCGTCCCGGCGAACGCCAGGACGACGGCAGTATCGTGCGACTCAGTAGCCCAGACCCTTCTTGCTGTCGTAGACCTTCTGCGGATCGTCAGCAGCGGTGTAGAGCTTCGACTCGGTCTGGATCCACTTCGGCGGCACGGTGCCCTTCTCCTTGAAGGCGACGATGGCGTCAAAAGCGGGGCCCGCCATGTTCGGCGTCAGCTCGACGGTGGCGTTGGCTTCGCCGGCTGAGATCGCCTTGAAGATATCCGGCACGGCATCGATCGAGACGGTCAGGATGTCCTTGCCGGGCTTGAGGCCGGCTTCCTTCATCGCCTGGATCGCACCGACCATCATGTCGTCATTATGGGCATAGACCGCGCAGATCGACTTGCCGCCGTTCTCGGCCTTGATGAAGCTTTCCATCACTTCCTTGCCCTTGGCACGGGTGAAGTCGCCGGTCTGGCTGCGCACAACCTTCAGATTGGCGTTCTTGGCAACGACGGCATCAAAACCCTTCTTGCGGTTGGTGGCGACGCTGGCGCCGACCGTGCCCTGCAGTTCGACCACGTTGCAGGCCTTGCCGCCGACCGTCTTGGCGAGCCACTCGCCAGCCACTTCGCCCTCATGCACGCTGTCAGAGGTGACGGCGGTCAGATAGAGGTCCTTGCCCGAGGGATCGATGTCGCGGTCGAGCAGCACGACCGGAATCTTGGCTTCCTTGGCTTCCTTCAGCACGGCATCCCAGCCCGAGGCCACGACCGGCGCGAGGAAGATCGCGTCGACGTTCTGGGCGATGAAGGAGCGGATCGCCTTGATCTGGTTCTCCTGCTTCTGCTGGGCGTCAGCGATCTTCAGGTTGATCTTGCGCTTGGCCGCCTCCGACTTCGAGACCGAGGTCTCCGCAGCGCGCCAGCCGGACTCGGATCCGATCTGCGAAAAGCCGACGGTCAATTCGGCGGCACTGGCGGAGCTGGCAAGCAACAAGGCGGCCGTCGCGGACGCCGCAAAGAGGGCTTTCAGGGTCATCAGGCGTTCTCCCACAATAATCGATTCTGGGTGCGCCGCCGCAGCACGCGGTGTCGACGCACCTTTTGAGCCGGCCGCAACAGCCGACGTGCTCGTTATTCCACGGAACATCAGGCCTGACTAGTCATATTATTTTACTGTAATACTTTTTGGCGGACGCTGAAAGAACGCGCAAACGCACAAGAAAAGCCCGCCAAGATATGGCAGGCCACTCTAGCAAAATCTGAAGTTGTAACCAGCCCCTCAGCGCAGGGCCGCCGCCGCGCGGGCACGCTGTTCGATCGCGGCCCAGGCGCCGGCCGTGATGTCGGCCGCAGGCGCAATCCAGGAGCCGCCGAGCGCGACGACTTTCTTGTGCGCCAGCCACTGCGCCGCATTGCCGGCATTGATGCCGCCGGTCGGGCAGAAGCGCACGGTCGGGAACGGCCCACCCAGTCCATCGAGCGCGGCGAGGCCGCCGGCCGGCACCGCGGGGAAGAACTTGACCAGCTCGTAGCCGCGCGTGACACAGGCGATGAGATCGGACGGGGTCTGGACGCCCGGCGCAAACGGCAGCTCGCCTTCATTCGCGGCGTCCAGCAGGTCGATCGACAGGCCCGGACTGATCGCAAAGGCGGCCCCGAGCCTGGCGGCACGCTCATAGTCCGCAGGCGTCAGCACCGTTCCGATGCCGACCACAGCGTCCGGCACCTCATCGATGATCACGCGCGCGGCATCGAGACCGGCCTGCGTCCGCAACGTGATCTCGATGACCCGCAGACCACCGGCAATGAGGGCACGTGCCAGCGGCACCGCCTGCGCCGCGTCCTCGATCGTGATCACCGGGATCACCGGCGCGAGCGCTAAGATGCCAGCGAGCTTCGCGCGCTTGTCCGGACTGCTCATCATGCCTCGCTCTGCGCCAGAATGTCCTTCGGCATCGCCGCGCGCGGGATCACCGCGCCCGGCGACATGATCACGGCACCGGCGAGCCGGTGGCCTGCGAGCGCAGCCTTGCGCGGCGGCACCCGATTGAGACGCGCGGCCAGATAGGCCGCATTGAAGGAATCGCCGGCCGCGGTCGTATCGACGGGCTGCATCACCTGCGGCGGCGTGATGTCGACCAGCACGCCATCGGCGTCGATCAGGCAGCCGCGCGCGCCGCGCTTGATGACGATCTCCCGGACCCCTGCGTCCTTGAAGCGGCGCAGACTGACCGACACGTCGGAATCGCCGAACAGCATCTGCTCGTCCTCCAGCGTCGGCAGCGCCAGATCGACCAGCGGCAGGATCGCCCGGAACGCGCGTTGCGCCGCCTCGCGGCTGGGCCAACCGCGGGGCCGGTAATTGCCGTCAAACGCGACACGCGCGCCGCGCTTGCGGGCCACCGTCAGGAGCTCGCGCAGCTTGGCCTTGCCGGTCTCGCTGTACAGCGACAGGCTGATACCGGAGAGATAGATCAGGTCGAAGCGCGACAGCCGGTCGAGCATCGCAGGATCAGCGCGGTCGAACAATTCGCGCGCCGGCGCCCGGTCGCGCCAATAGAGGAAGCTGCGCTCGCCCTTGGCGTCGCGCTCGATCATATAGAGGCCGGGCACGCGGCCATCGACCCGCAGCACCTCGGCGGTGTTGATACCCTCCGCCTGCCATGCCGCCAGCATCATCGCGCTCAACGGATCGTCACCGAGCGCGGTGACATAGGAGGTGGGCACGCCGAGCCGCGCCAGATAGAGCGCCGTGTTGAGCGTGTCGCCGCCGAAACCGCGCCGGAACAGACTTCCGTCCTCCTGCGCAAACTCCACCATGCACTCTCCGATGCAGGCGACTTTCATCGGCGTCGATCCATCCATCAAAACGTCAAATGAACCTTCATCGACCGGCTTCGATCGCTGGCGAGTTCGAAGGCAGCAATCGCCTCCTGGAACGGCAGCGTCGCGGAGATGAGCGGCTTCACATTCAGAAGCCCCTCGCCCATCAGCCGCAGCGCCAGCTCGAATTCGCGGTCGAAGCGGAAAGTGCCGCGCAATTGCAGCTCCTTCGTGACAAGCGTGTTAAGCGGCAGAGTCATTTCGCCACCGAGCCCGAGCTGCACGATGACGCCGCCGGGCCTCATGACGTCGAGCGCAGACCGCAGCGCGGCCTGGTTGCCGGACGCCTCGAACAACACGTCAAACTGGCCCTTGCCGGCCCGCCAGGGATCGAGCGCGGACGGCTCCGTCCCCACATTGAACGCGTGACTAGCACCGAGCCTGCCCGCAACCGCGAGTGGGGCATCGGCGACATCAGTAGTCACGATTTCGGCTGCTCCGCCGTACCGCGCAACCAGGATCGACAGCGCGCCGATCGGGCCGCAGCCCGTCACCAGCACACGCTTGCCGAGCAGCGAGCCGGCCTGATGCGCGGCATGAAGGCAGACCGACAGCGGCTCGGCCATCGCCGCCTCGCCGAGCGACAAGGACGGCGCGATCGGCACCGCCTGCGCGGCATCGACGGTGACATATTCGCGGAAGCCGCCCTGGACGTGGGGATCGCGCATCGCGCTGCCCATGAAGCGCATGTCCAGACATTGGTTGCGCAGCCCCTCGCGGCAATACGCACATTGTCCGCATGGCAGGCTCGGATTGACCGCAACGCGCGTGCCCTCCGACAGGCCCTGGACGCCGGCGCCGACCGCGGCCACGACGCCGGCGATCTCGTGTCCCAGCGCCATCGGCTGCTTGATGCGAACGGTGCCGAAGCCGCCATGATGGTAGTAATGCAGATCGGAGCCGCAGATGCCGCCGGCCTCGATCTTGACCCGGACCTCGCCGGCCCCCGGCGCCGGATCGGGAAAGCTATCGATGCGCAGATCCTTGGGCGCGTGAATGACGACCGCACGCATGGGGCCGGGTCTCCCTGTCTCGCCTTGTGCTCCGATCCTAGATCACGACTGGCTCACACCGGCAAGCGGTTGATGGCGGCAACTGCGGTCATCACGCCGCGGATCTCGGCCAGGCCCTTGAGCCGCCCGACCAGGGGATAGCCGGGATGCGTGCCGCGACCGATGTCATCGGCGAGCTCATGGCCATGATCCGGACGGAACGGGATGCGCCAATCCGGCTCGCCCTCAGCCTTGCGGCGGGCCTGCTCCTTGAGGAGCGTGGTGACGACGTTAACCATGTCGACATCGCCGCGCAGATGCTCCGCCTCCATGAACGAGCCGTCGAGCATCTTGGTGACGTTGCGCAGGTGCACGAAGCGGATGTGCGGGGCGAAACGCTCGGCCAATGCCGGGACGTTGTTGTGCCCGCCGGCGCCGAGCGCCCCGGTGCAGAAGGTGATGCCGCTGGCCTTGGACGGGACGGCATCGACGATGAACTGCAGATCCTCGGCCGACGACACCACCCGCGGCAGGCCGAACAGGTCGCGCGGCGGATCGTCCGGATGGACGCACAGGTTCACACCGCATTCCTCGGCCGTCGGCACCACCTCGCGCAGGAAACGCGCGTAATTGGCACGCAGCTCGGCATGGCCGATGCCGCGATAGGTCTCCAGCATGCGGCGCAGGCCCGGCACGTCGTAGCGGTCGTAGGCGCCGGGAAGTCCCGCCATGATGGTCGCGAGCAGCCGGTCCTTATCGGACTCGGACGCCTGCGCCACCCAGGCGCGGGCGCGGTCGAGCACATCGGAGGAAAACTCCGCCTCGGCCCCCGGACGCTGCAGGATGTAGCAATCGAAAGCAGCGAGACGGTCCTGGTCGAAGCGCAGGGCGGTGGCGCCGCCGGGAAGCCGGAACGCGAGCTCGGTGCGGGTCCAGTCGAGCACCGCCATGAAATTGTAGCAGACCGTGGTGATACCGCATGCCGCGAGGTTGCGCAACGACTGGCGATAATTCTCGAACAGGGTGGTGAGATCGCCCTCGCCCAGCTTGATCGCCTCCGACACCGGCAGGCTCTCGACCACGCTCCAGCGCAGCCGCAGCGATGAATCACCTTCGATCAGGCCGATGCGCTTGATGATCTCGTCGGTGCTCCACACCACGCCATAGGGAATGTGGTGCAGCGCCGTCACGATGCCGGTCGCGCCGGTCTGGCGGACCTGCGGCAAGGTGATGGGATCATCAGGTCCGAACCAGCGCCACGTCTGTTCCATGTCTCTTACCTCTCAAAACTGAGCCGGTGCGATCAGCGCCGCCGCCGGGCCCGTGTCCGTGGCTCGGCCTGCGCCATCTCCTCCTGACGGGCAAAGATGCCGTCGGCGCGGCGGAACACCTCGCGCAGATGCCGTCGCATCGCCGCGACCGCCTGCGCCTCGTTGCAGGCCGCGAGCCCGTCCAGGATTTCCTGATGCTGGGCGATCAGGAGCGGAATATGGCCGGCGTCCTCGATCAGGGTCAGATGGCGGACGCGGTCGAAATGGATCTTGGTCTGGCGGATCACCTGCCAGACATGCGGATGCCGGCTGGTGCGGGCGATGGTCTGGTGGAACGCCTCGTCATGGGCGTAGAATTCGCCCGGCGTCGCTGCGGCCTTCTGCTTCTCGATCAGCTCATTCAGCTCGCGCAACGAGGTCGCATCCATGTAGCGCACGGCCTCGGCGACCAGCGCGCATTCCAGATGCTCGCGGATGAACTGCGCCTCGCCAAAGGCCTCGCGCGAGACGGGGGCCACAACGCTGCCGCTCTGCGGATAGATGCGCACAAGGTCGACGTCGGCGAGCTTGATCAGCGCCTCGCGCACGGGGGTGCGGCTGACGCCGAGACGCTCGCACAAATCGAGCTCGGCCATCGGCGTGCCCGGCGGCAGCGCGCCGGAGACGATGTCCTCGAGCAGCCGCTCATAGACCTGGTCGGCGAGCCGCCGCCCGGCCTTGCCGTCCAGTCGCGTCAACGGTGTCAGATCGTCATCCATGGCGGCAGCCTATCCGATTCACAGGAAACCGATCGAGATCCATGGCAGGAACACGATCAGCAACAGCGCGACCAGGAGCGCGGCGAGGTGCGGCCAGACATGGCGAATGACCTCGTCCGGCGAGGCGCGGCCGATGGCGCAGGCGAGGTAGAAGCCGACACCGAATGGCGGCGTGAACAGGCCGAGCCCCATCGCGAACACCGCGATGATGGCGTAGTGCACCTCGTGCACGCCCATCATGCGCGCGATCGGAAACAACAGCGGCCCGAACAGCACCACCGCCGGCACGCCTTCGAGCACGCTGCCGAGCACCACGAAGGCGAGCGCCGAGATCAGCAGAAAACCCCAGCGGCCGCCGGGCACGGCGACCATCATGTCGACGAGTTGCTGCGAGAAGCCGGATTGCGTCAACGCCCAGGCCATGCCGGTGGCAGCGCCGACCACCAGCAGGATCGCGCCGGACAGCGAGGCGGTATCGACCAGGATCGGATAGACCCGCTTCCAGTCGAACTGGCGATAGAAGAAGATGCCGACCAGCACCGTGTAGATGACGCCGATGGCCGCGACCTCGGTCGCGGTGGCGACACCCTCGACCACCGCCGAGCGGATCACGATCGGCAGGCCGAGGCCGGGAATGGCGATCGCGAACAGCCGCAGCCGCGTCCTGGCGTCGAAGCGCTGGGCTCCGGTCATATCCTCCTTGCGGGTCTGCATGTAGACCACGACCGAGAGCGCGAGCAGGCCGACCACCGCCGGCAGCAGCCCGCCGGTGAACAGCGCGGCGATCGACACGCCGGTCACCGATCCCACCGTGATCAGCACGATCGAGGGTGGTATGGTTTCCGACATCACGGCCGAGGCCGACAGCAGCGAGACCAGATCGCCCTCGTTGCTGCCCCGCTGCTTCATCTCCGGGAACAGCGCTGGCGCCACCGCGGCCATGTCCGCGGCCTTGGCACCGGAGATGCCGGAGACCAGGTACATCGCGCCGAGCAGCACATATTGCAGGCCGCCGCGCAGATGACCGATCAGCGAGACCAGGAACAGGATCATCGCCCGCGCGAGCCCGGCGATCTCGATCAGCGCGCCGAGCAGCACGAACATCGGCACCGCCAGCAGCACCATGTGCGACATGCCCTCGCTGACGCGGCCGGGCACGATCGACACCGGCACCGTGGTGCTGAAATGCAGATAGGCGACAGTGGCGAGCAGGAACGTGAAGGCGATCGGCGTGCCGATGACCATGGCGCCGGCGACGAGCACGAAGAAGAAGATCACGAGATTGATGTTGCCGAGATCTTCCAGCACCGGCGCGGCCGCGGAGAGCGCACCTGCGCCGGCAAGCACCAGCGCCAGCGCGCCGATGATCTGCGTGAGGCTCGCCTGCTGGATCAGCCGGTCGACCGCGGTCAGCAGCATCAGGAGCACACCGACCAGCATCGCCGATTCGCGATAGCCTTCGCTGATCTCCAGCACCGGCATCTGGCTGATCATATGGCTTTCGAGGTGATGCCAGGACGGCATCACCAGAGCGACCAGCACGGCGCAGACCAGCATCAAGCCGAGCGCGTCGGTGCGCGCCCGCCATTCCGGCGCGAGATTGCGCACGAAAGCGGTGAGCCGCATGTGCTCGGAACGGCGCAACGCCACGACCGCGCCCAGCATCGCCAGCCACACGAACAGCACGGTGGCGAGTTCGTCCGACCAGATCAGCGGCGCGTTGAAGACGTAGCGTGCGGCCGTCGCCGCGCCGAGCAGGACCAGCTCGGCGACGACGAGCGCAGCCGCCAGCGCCTCGACCGTCCGGCCGAGCAAATGGTCGAACCGCGCGAACGCGCCATGCGACGGCACGGAGGTCGTCGCTGTGATGTCAACGGCCATTGTGTACTCCTGCAGGCAGCGTATCCGCGCGCTGTAACGGTCTCAGAGCTGGCCGACCGATTTCTCGAGCAGCCCCCAGGCCTCAGCACCGAACTTGGTCTTCCACTCGGTGTAGAAGCCAGCGGTGCGCAGCGCGTCCCGGAACGGTTTCGTATCGACCTTGTTGAACGTGATCCCGGCTGCCTGCATCTCGGCCTGCGCCTTCTCGTTGAAGCTCTGGATGTCCTGCCGCTCCTTGACGGCGGCGTCGGACAATGCAGCGGTGACGGCATCACGCACATCGGCCGGAAGACCATTCCAGCGCGTCGCATTGGCGAAGATGTGATGGCCGTCCCAGATGTGGCCGGACAGCGCGATGAACTTCTGCACCTCGTAGAGCTTGGCGCTCTGGATCAGCGCCAGCGGATTCTCCTGACCATCGACGATGCGGGTCTGCAAGGCCGCATAGAGCTCGCCGAAATTGATCGGCGTCGGCGCGGCGCCCAGCGTCTTGAACAAGGTGACCCACAGCGGATTGCCGGGCACGCGGATCTTGAAGCCTTTGAGATCATCAGGCGAGGTGATCGGCTTGGCGCCGGAGGTGATGTTGCGATAGCCGTTGTCGAGGCATTTCGGCAGCACGTGCAGACCGACCTTGGCAAACTCGCCACGCACATGGTTGCCGAGATCGCCATCCATCGCCGACCACACCTGGTCGTAGCTCTCGAACGCGAAGGCGACCGCATTGATGCCGCCGATCGGCACCACCGTCTGGTTCACGCCTGACGTCGACATGAAGTCGAGCGCCCCGCTGCGGACCTGCGAGAACATGTCGGGCTCGCTGCCGAGCTGACTGTTCGGATAGACCTGCAGATCGACCAGGCCGTTGGTCTGCTTCTTGATCAGCTCGGACGCCTCGATGATTCTGATGACGCCGGGATGGGTGGCGGGAAACGCCGTGCCGTAGCGCAGGCGATACTTGGCCGACTGCGCTTGCGCGGACCCGAGCGCCAGAACCGAGGCCCCTGCGAGCGCGGAGCCGACGAAGCGGCGACGGGACATGGATGTGACTGAAGACATTGGCAAACCTCCCCTGCCGGCCCGCTTGGGGGCCTTTTGTATGTCATTCCAATATTCTCAGCCTATAATGGATACCAAAATACGTTTCAATAGATAACTTGTATCCAAGTTTTAAGGTTGCTATACGACGCCCGCTCACGGTCGAGATGAGCCTCAGGGATGGAGGAACGTGTGAAGAGCCTGGTGGTGGAGCGGCCCGGCCGCCTGTCGATCGAAACCCGCGCCATCCCTGAACCTGCGAGCGGCGAGATCCGCATCAAGGTCGAACGCGCCGGCATCTGCGGATCAGACATCCACATCCTTCACGGCAGCAATCCGTTCGCGCGCTATCCACGCGTCATCGGCCATGAATTCTTCGGCCGCATCGACAAGCTGGGCGACGGCGTGCAGGCGCGGCTCGGGGCCCGCATCGTGGTCGATCCCGTGGTCGCCTGCGGTCATTGCTATCCCTGCTCGGTCGGCCGCCCCAATGTCTGCGCTGATCTTGCGGTGCTCGGCGTCCACCGCGACGGCGGCTTCTCTGAATATGCCTGCGTGCCGGCCGAGAACGCGCATCTGTTGCCTGACAGCGTCGGCGACGACAAGGCGCCGCTGGTCGAGCCGTTCTCGATCGCCGCCAACATCACCGACCACGCCCGCGTGTTCGCCGCCGATATTGCGCTGGTGTATGGCGCGGGACCGATCGGGCTGACCGTGATCCAGGTGCTCAAGCACGTCTATGGCGTGAAGGAGCTGATCGTCACCGATCGCATCGATGCACGGCTCGACGCCGCGCGGCACAATGGCGCCGACCGCGTCATCAACACCGCACAGGCCGCCCTGCCCGCGGCGCTGGTGGACGCCGGCGTGAAGCCGACCCTGATCATCGATGCCGCCTGCCATCCGTCCATTCTCGCTGAGGCCATCGAGATCGCCTCGCCCGCGGCGCGGATCGGCCTGCTCGGCTTCTCGGCCGAGCCGTCGACGATCGTGCAGCAGAAGGTTACCGCCAAGGAGCTCGCGATCCACGCGTCCCGGCTGAACAGCGGCAAGTTCGCCAAGGTGATCGACTGGTTCGCCAGCGGCACGTTGCAGCCGGAGCGGCTGATCACCCACCGCTTCGGGATCGATGACTACGCGACCGCTTTCGACACGTTCGAGCACAATCAGACCGAATGCTGCAAAGTGCAGCTGATCTTCTGAAGTCCCGACATGGACCGCCTCAGCCCCTCAACGCTCCACCGCCTGCCCGCCGGCATCCGCAAGCCGGACTACGATCGCGCGGCGGTCGCGACCGGCATCATCCATCTCGGCCTCGGCGCGTTCCATCGCGGCCATCAGGCCGTCTACACCGACGCCCTGCTCAAGGACGATCCGCGCTGGGGCATCCTCGGCGTCTCCCTGCGCTCGCCGGATACGCGCGACGCGCTGCAGCCGCAGGCCGGCCTCTACAGCGTGACGGCGAGCGACGGCGGCGGACAGCAGCGGCGCGTCGTCGGCACGCTCACCGGACTTGCCGTGGCGCCGGAGGATCCGGCCGGCCTACTCGCACGCCTCGCAGATCCCGTCGTGCGCATCGTCTCCACCACCGTGACCGAGAAGGGCTACAGCCACGATCCCGCGACCGGCGCGCTGCGCGCTGATGATCCCGACATCCGTCACGACATTCTCAATCTCACGCATCCCCGCAGCACGCTCGGATTCATCGTCGGCGGCCTGCGGCTGCGGCGGCAACAGGGTCTGCCGCCCTATGCCGTGCTGGCCTGCGATAACCTGCCGGCCAACGGTCACACACTGCGCGGCCTCGCCATCGCCTTCGCCGAGCTGGTCGATCGCGATCTCGCCCGCTGGATCGCGGACGAGGTCCACTTTCCCTCGACCATGGTCGACCGCATCGTGCCCGCCACCACCGATGCCGACCGCGAGGAGGTCCGCGCCGCGCTGGGCCTCGACGATGCATGGCCTGTCGTCACCGAGCCGTTCAGCCAGTGGGTGATCGAGGACGATTTCGGCGGCGACCGTCCGGCCTGGGACGCGAGTGGCGCGCAATTCGTGCGCGACGTGGCGCCGTTCGAGCTGATGAAGCTGCGGCTGCTCAACGGCGCGCATTCGACCATCGCCTATCTCGGCTATCTCATGGGCTGCCAGACCGTGGCCGCGGCGATGGCCGAGCCTGAGCTCGCCGGGCTGGTCGAGGACATGATGCGCGAGGAGGTCACGCCGACTTTGCCCGCGCTCGGCGGCTTCGACGTCACAGCCTATCGCGCCGCGCTGCTGCAGCGGTTCCGCAATCCCGCGCTCAAGCATCTGACAGCGCAGATCGCGATGGACGGCTCGCAGAAGCTGCCGCAGCGCCTGCTCGGCACCATCAGCGACCGCCTCGGCCGCGGCCTGCCGATCACCCGCCTCGCGCTCGCCGTGGCCGGATGGATGCGCTATGTCAGCGGCACCGACGAACAAGGCCAGCCGATCGCGCTGTGTGACCCGCTGGCGATAAAGCTGCGGGCGCTGGCCGATGAAGCCGGACCGGTCGCGAACCGGCTCGCGCCGGCGTTGTTATCGGTCACGTCGGTGTTCGGCAATGAGTTACCGAACGATCCTCGTTTCGCGCGTACGGTTCAGGCAGCGCTCGATCGCCTCTTCCTGAATGGAACCCGTGCGACGGTCGCGCAGATCCTGCAAAACGCAGGCTGACGTCACGCCGGCTTTGACGGGACGAACGCGCGACCTCCGTCGCGAACTACACGTTCGGCAGCAGCTTGCCCGGATTCATCAGCCCATGCGGATCGAGCACGCGCTTGAGCCCTCGCATCAGCTCCAATTCCAGCGGCGGCTTGCACAGCGGCATCTCGGCGGTGCGGAGTTGGCCGATGCCATGCTCGGCGCTGATAGAGCCGCGGCGGCGGGTGATCTCGTCGTGGACGATGCGGGTGATGCGCGGGCCGTGGCCGTAGAACTCGTCCTCCGTCATGGCGAGCGGGCGCATCAGATTGTAGTGCAGGTTGCCGTCGCCGAGATGGCCGAACACCATGGGGCGGATGCTGGGCAGCGCGGCGTCGACAGACGCATCCATCACCTTGACGAAATCGGCGACCTCGGCGACCGGCACGGCGATGTCGTGTTTGAGCGCCTTACCCTCGCGCACCAGCGCGTCCGACACGCTTTCGCGCACGCGCCAGAACGCCTTAGCCTGCGTGCCGTCCTGCGCCACGACGGCGTCGGAGGCCAGCCCCTCCGCCATCGCGTCGGCCAGCGTGGCCTCCAGCCGCGCCGTCAACGCGGCCTCGTCGCCGATATCGCTGAGCTCGATCAGCACCGCTGCAGCAGGCAGCGCTGCGAACGGCAGCCGCGCATCAGGTATCTGGCGGAAGATCATGTCGAGGGTGGCAGCCGTCAGAAATTCGAACGCCGTGAGGCGGTCGCCACAATGGCTGCGGGACAGCCGCAGCAGCTTGAGCGCGGCCGCCGCATCGGCCACTGCGACAAACGCGGTGGCGCGCGCGGTCGGCTGCGCAAACAGCTTGAGCACGGCGCCCGTGATGATGCCCAGCGTCCCTTCCGAGCCGATAAAGAGATCGCGCAACGCGTAGCCGGTGTTGTCCTTGCGCAGGGCCCGCAGGCCGTCCCAGATCCGCCCGTCCGGCAGCACCACTTCGAGGCCGAGCGTCAGTTCGCGCATCACGCCATAGCGCAGCACGGCGACCCCGCCGGCATTCGCCGCGAGATTACCGCCGACGGTGCAGCTGCCCTCGGAGCCGAGGCTGAGCGGAAACAGCAGGCCGACATCCCGCGCGGCGTCCTGGACCTTGGCCAGCACCGCGCCGGCATCGACGACGACGGTCTGACCGATCGGATCGATCTTGCGAATCCGGTTCAGCCGCGACAGCGACAGCACGATCGCCCGGCCGCTCGCATCCGGCGTCGCGCCGCCGGACAGGCTGGTGTGACCGCCTTGCGGCACCACGGCGACACGGGCCGCCGCGCAGGCGGCCATCACGGCCGAGACCTCCTCGGTCGATCCCGGCCGCACCACCGCCAACGCCGCCCCATGATACTTGCCGAGCCAATCGCGCAGATAAGGCGCCTGATGCTCGGCTGCGACGAGAACATGCGCGGCGCCGACGGCGTCCTGCAGCCTGGAAATCAGCTCCGTCATGGTCAGCGCTTCAGCCTTTCGAGCGGGTGGGATGGCGACGGCCGTAAACTAACAGCTCCACCGATCGCGGCCCCAATACCAAGTTGTCCGCCGTCCATAATCGATTGTTATGGGGTACGCTCAGGCCAGCGTCGGGGCGATATGCGGAACCGCATCGACCAGCTCGCGCGTGTAGTCAGTCTGCGGATTGGCGAACAAAGCCCGGCTTTCGCCCTGCTCGACGATGACGCCGGTGCGCAGCACGATGGTGCGATCGCACATCATGCGCACGACGTTAAGATCGTGGCTGACAAACAGGAAGGCGAGATTGTCCTCGCGCCGGAGTTTGTTGAGGAGCTGCAGCACCACCGCCTGGACAGAGACGTCGAGCGCCGCGGTCGGCTCGTCCAGCACCAGCAGCCGCGGCTTGCAGGCGATGGCGCGGGCAATGCCGACGCGCGCCTTCTGGCCGCCTGACAGCTGATGTGGAAAGCGCGACAGCAGCTCGCGCGGGAGCCCAACGCGGTCGGCGCATTCCTCGACGCGCTGGCGCAGCTTGTCGCCGCTGCGCATATTCATCAGCCGCAGCAGCGGATGCGCAATGCAGTCGAACGCCGTGTAGCGCGGATTGAGGCTGTCGTTCGGATCCTGGAAGACGATCTGGATGTCCCTGCGCAGCTCGGAACGGTGGAAGTCGCGCGCAGGGATCTGGCCGATCGACTGGCCGTCGAACAGGATCTCGCCGGCGCTGGCGTCGATCAGGCGGCAGATCATGCGCGACGTCGTGCTCTTGCCGGAGCCGCTCTCGCCGACCAGCCCGACGCTCTCGCCGCCGCGCATCGTCATCGAGAAATCAGCAACGCCGACCGTGCCGTCGTCGAAACGCTTGCTGACGGCTTTGACATCGAGCAGCAGAGGCGTGCCGTGCGGCGGCGGCGGCAGCTCCGTCACCGCGACCAGCGGAATCCTCTCACCATCAGGAACCAGATCCTCGATGCGCGAGGTCGCCGTCGGCGATGCCGCGACCAGGCGCCTGGTGTAGGGATGCTGCGGGCGATGGAACAGCGTCAGCGGCGCGGCCTCCTCGACCAGCCGGCCCTGCTCCATCACCACGACGCGCGCGCAGTAGCGCGCGGCCAGCCCGAGATCATGCGTGATCAGGATCGTCGCCATGCCGCGGTCGGCGGCGATCCGGGCGAGCAGGTCCATCACCACCTTCTGCGTGGTGACGTCGAGGCCGGTGGTCGGCTCGTCGGCGATGAGCAGCGATGGATTGCAGGAGATCGCGACCGCGATCATCACCCGCTGGCACATGCCGCCCGACAGCTCGTGCGGATAGGCGCTCATGCGCCGCTCGGGATCGCGGATCTGCACGGCCTTGAGCAGGCTCAGCGCCTCGGCCTGCGCCTCCTGCCGTGACAGCCGCCGATGGGCGAGGATCGCGTCCGCAATCTGCTGGCCGATGGTGCGGATCGGATTGAGCGCCGCGCGCGGATTCTGGAAGATCATCGACATCGCCGCCCCATGCAGGCTGCGCAGATCGGCGCCGCCGGCGCGGGTGATGTCCTGGCCCTTGAAGCGGATCAGGCCGTCGGTGATGCGGCCGGCGTTGTCGAGCAGATGGGTGATGGCAAAGCCGGTGACCGATTTGCCCGAGCCGCTCTCGCCGACCAGCCCGAGCATCTCGCCGGGCTGCAGCGACAGCGACACGCCGCGCACGGCCTCGACGAGACCGCGGCGGGTCGAGAAGGTCACGTTGAGGTTCTCGACTTCGAGCAGCGGCGCGGTGCGTTCCGGGGCGGTCACGTTCTCATCCTCGGATCAAGGATGTCGCGCAAGCCGTCGCCGAGCAGGTTGAAGCACAGCACTGCGCTCATCAGCGCCAGGCCTGGAAACGCCACCAGCCACCAGCGCCCAGTCGAGATGAAGCGGGCGCCCTCGGCGACCATGATGCCCCATTCCGGCGTCGGCGGCTTGACGCCGAGGCCGATGAAGGAGAGGCCCGCGGCGTTGAGGATCGCCCAGCCGAGATTGAGCGACATCTGCACCGCCATCGCTGGAAGCACGTTCGGCAGCAGAAAGCGCAACACCACCGCCACGTGGCTTTCGCCGCAGGCGCGGGCGGCCTCGACCCAGCCGAGATTGCGGCGGATGTTCACCTCGGCGCGGGCGAAGCGGATGTAGAACGGCAAGTTGATGATCGCGGTCGCGATCACAATGTTCTCGACCCGGTTGCCGAGCGCGGCGACCATCGCCATCGCCAGCACGAACAGCGGGAACGCCATCAGCACGTCGACGAAGCGGCCGACCGCCCTGTCGAGCCGGCCGCCGGCATAACCGCAGAGCGCGCCGACGACCGAGCCGAGCGCAAAGGACACGGCGACCGCGGTCACCGCGATGGTGAGATCGAGCCGGCTAGCGACGATCAGGCGGCTGAGCACGTCGCGGCCGAGCTGGTCGGTGCCGAACCAATGCGTCGCGCTCGGCGGCTGCAGCGCCGCCGAGACTTCGGATGCGATCGGATCATAAGGTGCCAGCCATGGCGCAAAGATCGCGAGCAGCGCCAGCAGCAGCGCGCCGGCGGCCGCGATCGCGGTGACCGGATTGCCGCGCAGCACGAAGGCGGTGTGGCGCAAGGTGGATGGGGTCTCGATGGTGCTCATGCCACCGTCGCCCGGGGGTCGGCGATGCCGTAGAGCACATCGACCAGGAGATTGACGATCACGAAGATCGTCGCCATCAGCAGCACGAAGCCTTGAACCGGCGCATAGTCCGAAACCAGCAGCGCATCGAGCGCGTAGGAGGCGACGCCGGGCCAGGAGAACACCTTCTCCACCAGCACGTTTGCCCCCAGCATGGTCGAGAACACGATGCCCGCGATGGTGATGACGGGAAGGATCGCGTTCCGCAGCGCATAGGTCACGACGATGCGCCACCAGGACAGCCCGACCGAGCGCGCGGTGCGGACGAAATCGCTGCCGAGCGACACCAGCATCGAGGCGCGGGTGATGCGCGCCAGCGGCGCGATCACGAACAGCGCCATGGTCAGCGCCGGCAGCATCAGCTGCCGCGCCGCCGCCCACCAGCCGTCGAGATCACCGGCGAGCAGGCAGTCGATGATCAGGAAGCCAGTGCGCGAGGGCGGCAGCGTGGCGAAGATGTCGATACGCCCGGTCGGATCCGGCGCGAAGCCGAGCAGATAATAGAACACGTAGATCAGCAGCAGGCCGGAGACGAAGGTCGGCACGCAGACACCGAGCGAGCAGAACAGGCGCACGGCGTGGTCGACCAGCGAGCCCGGCCGGAGCGCAGCGAGCACGCCGAGCGGCACCGCCGAGACCAGCGCAATCAGCAACGCCGTCAAGGTCAGCTCGAGCGAGGCCGGCAGCCGCTCCTCGAGGTCCTTGGCGACCGCCTGCCCGGTCATCATCGAGCGGCCGAGATTGCCGCGGCCGACGTCATAGAGATAGATCGCGAGCTGGTTCGGCAGCGGCTTGTCGAGCCCGAGCTGCCGGCGGATCACCTCGATCTCCTCCTTGCCGGCATTGGGGCCGGAGGCGAAGAACACGGCCGGATCGCCCGGCAGCACGCGCATCAAGAGGAAGGTGAAGACCAGGACACCGAACAGCGCCGGCAGCGACGAGACGAAGCGTCGTCCTGCCCGCAGCAAAGTTGCGCCGATCGTGCCCATGGATCTACCTTCTGTCCCAAGCCATCGCCATCGAATCCCGCCGCCCGCCACGATCTCCCCACCTCTCCCCGGCGGGGAGAGGTCGCGCCGCAGGCGCGGGTGAGGGGCGCCACGGCCGAAACTATCAACCGGCTCCCCTCACCCGGATCGCATCTGGCGATGCGATCCGACCTCTCCCTATGGGAGAGGTGAACCGAGTTGGCCTCACGAGATCGGCCCAAACTGCGTTGGTCGTCCTACTTGCGGCTCAGGTTACGATAATCGACCTGCCGCGTGAACTGGTAGACATAGCCGTCCACCGTCGGCTGCATCACCGCGTCCTGCGCCGCCTGCCAGATCGGGATCTGGAACATCTGGTCGAAATGGATGGCGTTGAGCGCCTTGCCCTGCTCCTCATATGTCGCCTTGTCGGCCTCGAAGCGCGCCTCCTGTGCGATCTTCTCCAGCTCCGCATTGTCGGTCGAGGAGTAGTTCCAGCGCTGCTTGCCGGTGTAGAAGTTGCGGTAGAAATAGTCGGTCGAGGGCAGCCAGGCGACGATGCCTTCGATGAAGAACGGCAGCTTCTTCTCGTTGATCGCCGTCGACATCTGCGCATCGGGCAGCTTCTGGATGTCGACCTTGATGCCGATCTTGCCGAGCTGCTCCTTCACCAGCGCCGCCATCGGCTCGGCGGTCGCCGCTTGGCCGACATTGAAGCTGAAGGTGGTCGAGAAGCCATCGGGCATGCCGGCCTCCTTCAGATAGGCCTTGGCCTTCTCCAGATCGAGCTTGATCGGCTGCGGAATCGGATAGCCGCCGCTCGGCGGCTTGCCATCGGCCCAGGTCGCGCCGTAGAGCGGCGCGCCGCGGCCGAACAGCGCCGCCTTGAACATGTCGTCATAGGGCAGCGCATAGGCGATGGCACGGCGCACATTCACGTTGTCGAACGGCGGGATGGTGTTGTTCATCGAGATGAACGTCACCGCATTGTATTGCGGCGTCGAGATCACCTTCAGCTTGCCCTTGCCTTCCAGCGACTGCACGTCGCTCGCCTGCAGGTCGATGACGAGATCGGCGTCGCCGCGCTCGACGAGATTGGCGCGCGTCGCCGGCTCCGGCACCGACTGGATGATCAGGCGCTTGAACGCCGCCGGCTTGTCCGGCGTGCCGCGGTTCCAGGCCTCGTTGCGCTTGGCGATCACCTGCTCGCCCGGCTTGAAGGTCTCGACAATATAGGCGCCGCTGCCGGCCGCGTTCTCCTTGGTCCAGTTCAGCGCCCAGGGATCCTCGGCAGTCGCGTGCGCCTTGGCGAGCTTGGAGTTGATGATGATCGGATAGACGGTCGCCAGATTCGGCAGCGCCAGCTTGTCCGGCTTGGGCAGCGTCACCTCGATCGTCAGCGGGTCGATCACCTTGAACTGATCGGCCGATGTCAGCGAGCCCGTCAGCAATTGGGCCTTGCCAAGGATTGGCGCGGTGACGCAGCGGTCGAGCGACCATTTGACGTCCTCGGCCGTGACCGGCGAGCCGTCCTGGAACTTCGCATCGGCGCGCAGCTTGAAGGTGATCTTCAGACCGTCGGCGCTGACCGAATAGGATTCGGCGAGCTCGCCGGTGATCGTGTCGAGATCGAACACCCACTTACCATTGAGCTGCTTGCGACCGAACGACACCAGCCGGTCATAGCTCGACATCGACAGCGCAAAGGCTTCGCGCGTCGACCCCGGGATATTCGGATCGAGCGTGTTCACGGTGGCGCCGGTGACGTAGCGCAGGGTCTCCGCGCGGCTCTGCGCATCGGCTGACGGCGCTGCGAGCGTCACCGCGAGCAACGCGGCCGCCGCGAATAACGAGCGTTTGGACATTTCGAAACTCATCGCCCCTGTTCCTTCATCAGTCTCAAAATCCGGCACTCAAAACAGCCTGCCAGCGGTCATCGCGACGCCTGCGCAGCAGCAAATCACGTGCCACCGGAGATGACGAGCGAATCCTGATGGCGCAGTGCCGCATGGCGCCGCGCGAACTCTCATGCGCGCTCGCCGGCACGGTCGCGGCGCACTTCGGCCTGCCTCACGTCGTAGGCCTGAAAGCTCGCCCAATGCTTGTCGATATCGGCCTTGAACAGGCCGCGGGTGATCCCATGCACCAGCTTCGGCACCGCCGTCGTCATCGCGTTGATCGACGATCCCGAGGCGCCGAAGCTCATCGTCGAGGCAATGGCGAAGACATGAATATTGCTGATCCACGGCGTCTCGCCCGCGTTGCGCTCGCACAGTGCATAGTCGTCGGCGAGATAAGGAAAGGCGCCAAGCCGATCATTGCGCTCGCTCGCATCGGGCGTGTAGCGGTCCGACCAGCGCGCGATGTTGGCGGCGAAGCGCTTCAATTCAGGCCGCTGAGCGAAATCCATCGTGATGCCGGTGGCGCTGATCACGAAGTCGACGGTGACCTCGCCTTTCGCCGTCTGCAGCACGACGCCGTCGGGCGTCTCGCGCGCAGCCAGCACGGGCGCGCCTTCGTGCAGGTGGAACGCGGCATGGCGGGCGCAGCGATCATAAGTGTGCTGCGGAAAGCCTTCGCGCAGCTCCAGCACCGCGCGCATGAAGCGCCAGCGCCAGGCATCATCGAGCTCGGAGAAATGCCTGAGGAAGCCGCGGAAGGTCAGCCAGCGATAGGGCTGGATCAGCTGGATGTCCGCACGGCGGCACATGAGATCCACGCGCGCCGCCCCGGTCTCGAGCGCTACTGCCGCATTGTCGAAGGCCGACGCGCCGGCGCCGATCACGGCGACGCGGCGGCCGCGCAGGCTCGCGAAATCGATCTCCGCGCCGGAATGGGCGCAACGCGTCGACGGAAGCTGCCGCAGCGGCTCCGGAATGCTCCAGTCGCCCATGCCTTCTTGTCCAGTCGCGAGCACGATCTTGCGCGCATGGATCGTCGTCTCACCGTCCTTGCCGCGCACGGTCGCCTGCAGCAAGCCGTCAGCAGCGGCGGCGATGTCGACGACCTCGCAGCCATTGCGCACGGGAAGATCGAGCACCTCGCGATACCAGGCGAGATAGTCTGCCCAATATTCGCGCGGGATCAGGTCAAGTTCGCGCCAGCTGTCAACACCGAATGTCGCCTCGTGCCAGGATTGATAGGTCAGGCTGGGAATGTCGAGATCGGGCCCGGTAAAGTCCTTCGGGCTGCGCAGGGTCGGCATGCGCGCATAAGTGCGCCACGGCCCTTCACGGCCGGCTTCGGCCTTGTCGAGCACGAGAATGTTGCTGACTCGCGAGCGCAGCAGCGCAAACGCCGTCGCGAGCCCGGACTGGCCGCCGCCGACGATCAGGACGTCGAGCGCAGGGCGGCCATCGGGAGCGGTCACGGGCGTCAGCCATGGCATGCTGGGATGGGCGATCCTGGCGAGGTCGCTACGAACCTGGGCCGTCAGCGCGGCGAGACCGTCGCTCATGCCGCCCACCGGATGAAACACGCGCAATCGCGATCGACACGCCCGCTGTCGCTCACGCTCTCTCCATCAGTCATGTCACTCGGCGCGCGAAGCTTAGCAAAGCACGCCTGCAGCCGACCATACCGATTTGTCCGCCGCCCATAACAGCTTGTTATGGGATCGCCGTCGCGGCTAAAGTCCGTTGCTGTCCGCAGCGAGACAAGAGGTCGCATGCCGCTCAATCTGCGTCAGATCGAAGTGTTCCGCGCCATCATGATATCAGGCTCGATCAGCGGCGCCGCGCGGCTGTTGTCGGTGTCGCAGCCGGCGATCAGCCGGCTGCTGGCTTATACCGAGGATGGCCTCAAGCTGAAGCTGTTCGAGCGCATCAGCGGCCGGGTGCAGCCGACGCCGGAGGCCAAACGGCTGTTCGCCGAGGTCGAGCACATCCATCGCGGCGTCGCGCGCATCAACGATCTCGCCGATGAGCTGCGCGCCGGCGGCACCGGCACGATCCGCGTCGTCGCCAGCCCGAGCGCGGGCCACAGCATGGTGCCGGAGGCGCTGGCGCGGCTGCGCAGCCGGTTTCCCGATCTGCGTGTCGAGTTCGAATCGTTGACGCTGCTGGAGATTGTCAGCCGCGTCGGCACCGCGCGCGCCGATCTCGGCATCACCGTGCTGCCGGTCGACGAGCCGACGGTCGCGGTGGAAACGATCGCCGAGGGCGCGCTGCACGTGATCATGCCAGCGGATCATGCGCTGGCGAAGCTGCGCAGCATCCGGCCCAAGGACATGCTGCCCTACCCGCTGGTCGGCTTCGGCCCGCAGACGCCCTATGGCCACATCGTCACGTCCGCTCTGGCGGGCGGCCCGGAGCCGACGACCATCGTGCGCTACACGCCCGACGCCTGCGCCATGGTCCGCGCCGGAGCGGGCCTTGCGGTGGTCGACGAATTCGTACTGCGCGACCGCGCCTGGCCCGACCTCGCCGCCCGTCCCCTCGCGCCGAAGATCCCGATGCGCGCCTATCTGCTGACGCCACGCTTCGAGCCGCTGTCGCGCAACGCTGCGGCGCTGGCTGATATCTTGCGGGGACGTGATCGGAAGGCGACGGCGAAACGCTGAGCTGCTGGGCATTGTTATACGGTCGACACGGCCAACGAACCCAGCTCGCTCGTTGAGCAGGGGTCAACCGACCTCAGTGCCGCTGATGAGCACAAACGCGAGGCTCGCTCAGTCCTCACCTCGCCCCGCTTGCGGGGAGAGTGAGCCGACTGCCGTCGCGGCGATAGCGCGGCTCAATCACCCGATCCCTAAGCCGCCAGCCAGCCGCCATCGACCGGCAGCACGATGCCGGTGGTGAACGATGCCTCGTCGCTGGCCAGGAACAGCGCGGCGGCGGCGACCTCGTCGGCTTCACCAAAACGCTTCATGGCGTGGCGCTGGCGCGAGGCTTCGCGCACGGGGTCGGGATCGGCATGACGGGCGAAGCTCCGGCGCAGCAGCGGGGTGTCGATCGCACCCGGCGCCAGCGCGTTGACGCGGATGCCGTCGGTGGCGAAGTCCACCGCCATCGTGCGGGTGAGGCTGATGATCGCGCCCTTGGCGGCGATATAGGCGCTGTTGCCCTTTCCGCCGGCGACTGCGAGCTGCGACGCCACGGTGATGATCGAGCCAGACTTCTGGACTTGCATGATCGGCACCGCGACCTTCGCCCACAGCCAGGTGCCGCCGACATTGGCGCGGAACACCGCGTCCCAATCGGCAGGATCGGTGGTGACGACGGTACCGCCGCAGGAGAAGCCGGCCGCGGTCATCAGCACATCGAGCCGCCCCCGCGCGCCGGCCACGCTCTCGATGGTCGCCCTGGCGAAGTCGGCATCGCCGACATCGCCGAGATGGACGCTGCCACCACCGCCTGCGCCGCGCACCAGCGCCAGCGTTTCCTCGGCCCCCTTGACATCGCGATCGACCAGCGCCACCGACGCGCCCTCGCGTGCGAACATCACGGCGCTGGCGCGGCCGATGCCCGAGCCGCCACCGGTGATAACCGCGACCTTGTCTGCGAGCCTCATCTCAGTCTCTCCCATACTGATCGAACCAGCGGCCAAAATGCGCGGCGGAGCCTGCGCAGTCGAAACGCGCGCGCCAGCCGAATTCGTCCGCGAGCCGCGTCGTCGACAGCCGGCCGCGGTTCGGCGCAAACACCGGCACGGTCGGTATCTCCTCCTGCACGGCGAGGCGGCAGACGAAGCCGGGGCGGCCTTGCGCGAAGCAGCGTCCCCACGCTTCCGCCGTGAAGGTCGCCGCATTGGAGATGTTGTACAGCCGATGCTGCGGCTTGTCGGCTTCGAGCAGCAGGCAGACCGCGTCGGCGACATCGACGGCGTAGACCCAGTCCTTCTCACCGGGCTCGCTCAGCAGCGCCGCTTCGTTGTGCGCGCAGCAGGCCGCGATCAGCGCCTGGGGCGATGGCGTGTCGCGCACGCCGCCGCCACGTTCGAACGGGCCGAACACCGCCGATAGGCGCACGCTGATCACGTCGGTCTGCCACAGATCGCTTACCCGCGCCGCGACGCGCTCGGAGGCGAATTTCGTGATCGCATAGAGCGACACCGGCTCGCACGGCGTCGTCTCCTCCAGCACGGCGAAGCGCTGGCCGCTCGCACCGTAGGACGCCGCCGAGGAGAGGTTGATCACGCGGCGCACGCCGCTGCTCCGTGCCGCCTGCAGGATCGGCACCTGCGCCAGCAGGTTGACCGCGAGGATGCGCTCGGGGTCCGCCGCATCGCGCTCGGGTCCGGCGGTGATCGCCGCGCCCATCACGGCGGCATCGCCGCCGCCGACAATGGCAGAAGCAACGGCGCGCTCGTCAGTGACATCGCCCGTGATCACGTGCAGCCGATCACCGTGACCAGCAAAGGCGCGCTGCGCAGCATTCGGCAGAGGCGCCGCATCGAAGATGGTGACGGCGTGGCCGCGCTCGAGCAGCCCCTGCGCGATGTTGAGCCCGACGAAGCCGGCGCCGCCGAAGATCAGGACATGCATGAGACACTCCGATCCGAACCTCTGGAGGCCTCATGGTTCGAGACGGCTGCTGACGCAGCCTCCTCACCATGAGGAAAAACAGCTCGCGCGCCGCGAGCCTCGCTGTCGCTCCTCATGCTGAGGAAGGCGTGAAGCGCCCGTCTCGAAGCACGAGGCCATCGGTCGACGGAGGCTCGCCAGCTCACAGCAGCTTCGCCCCGAAATTCTGCTCGGGATCCATGTCCGGCACCAGCCGCCCGGTGGGCTTCGCCGCCTCGCCGCCGCTACGGGCCAGGAACTGGCCGGAGCCGGGCTGCGCCGACAGCCTGCCGCCATCGACGATGACGCGGCCGCGCGACAGCACGGTCACCGGCCAGCCCTGCACGCTACGCCCGGCGAACGGCGTGTAACCAGCGAGATCGTGCATGGCAGCGTCGCTGATCGTCACGCGCCTGTCCGGATCCCACAGCGCGATATCGGCGTCGGCGCCGATCGCGATCGCGCCCTTCTTCGGATGCAGATTGTAGACCTTGGCGGGCGCCGTCGCGGTCAGCTCGACGAACTTGTTGAGCCCGAGCCGGCCCTTCGACACCATCGCGTCGAACAACAGCGGCAGCCGCAGCTCCAGGCCGGGGAGGCCATTGGCGATCTGCTTGAAGTTGGGATTGGGACCAGCGCGCAGTTTGCCGGTCTCGTCGAAGCGATAGGGCGCGTGGTCGGAGGAGATCGTCTGTAGATCGCCGAGCGACAGCGCTTGCCACAGCGCCTCCTGATCCGGCGCACGGCGCGGCGGCGGGCTGCACATCCATTTCGCGCCCTCGATGCCCGGCTTGTCGAGATCGTCAGCCGTCATGAACAGATATTGCGGACAGGTTTCGGCAAACACTTTCAGCCCCTGCCCGCGCGCATCGCGGATCACCTTGGCGCCTTCGGCGGTCGAGACGTGGAAGATCATGATCGGCTGATCGACCAGCGCCGCCATGCCGATCAGGCGATTGAACGCTTCGGCTTCGGAGAAGCGGGCATGGCTGATGGCGTGGTATTTCGGTGCAGTGTAGCCGCGCGCGAGCAGCCGCTTCACCATCCAGGAGATGATGCCGTGGTTCTCGGCGTGCGCGCACAGCATCGCGCCGCCCTCGCGCGCGGCGACGAGAATGTCGAGCAGAGGCTCGTCATCGATCTTGAGCCGGTCATAGGTCATGAAGATCTTGATCGAACCGTGGCCCTGGCGGATCAGCGCCGGTAGGTCGCGCTCCAAGGTCTCCTTGGTGGGATCGGCGACGATCATGTGGAACGCGTAGTCGATGACGGCGCCCTTGCGCGCCAGCGCGTGATACTCCTCGACCACCTGCGGCAACTGCATACCGACATGCTGCGCGGCGAAGGAGATCACGCTCGTGGTGCCGCCGAACGCCGCCGAGGTGGTCGCGCTCTCGAACGTGTCGGCATTGACGATACCGGCGGCCGAGAGCTGCTCGATATGACAATGGCTGTCGACGCCGCCGGGCAGCACATATTTGCCGCGCGCGTCGATCTCGCGCTTCGCGGGCCCCAGCCCGCGGCCGATCGCGGCGATGGTCTCGCCTGATATGGCGACGTCGGCCTCGAACGTGTCGGTGGTGGTGGCGACGCGCCCTCCCCGGATGATCAGGTCATAGGCCGGCTCGGTCATCGCGATCTCCTCAGTTCTGCCAGATGGAACGCCGTGAACGCGAGGCAGCCGCATCGGCCCCATTGCGTCAACCGTGGCATAGTGGTTGCCTGTCACGCGCCGTCAACACTGAAGAAGCAGGTAGCTCCCATGTCCCGCCCGCGCATCACCGTGATCAACCCGAACTCCAACCAGGTGGTCACCGACGGTCTCGCCGCTGCGCTGCAGCCGCTGATGTTCGCGGAGGGTCCAGAGATCGTCTGCGAGACCTTGACGGAAGGACCTTACGGCATCGAGAGCCAGAAAGATGCCGACAGCGTCACCCTGCCGCTGCGGCGCTTCGTCGAGGGCGACAATGCGTCGAGCGCCTTCGTCATCGCCTGCTACAGCGATCCCGGCCTGCATGTCTGCCGCGAAGCGACGACGCGGCCGGTGCTCGGCATCGCCGAATGCGGCGTGCTCACCGCGCTGACCCGCGCCGACACCTTCGGCGTGCTCGCCATCGCGCAGCGCTCGATCCGCCGCCACATCCGCTATCTCCGCCAGATGGGACTGATGGACCGCCTCGCCGCCGAGCGGCCGCTGGATATGACAGTCGCGGAGACGGCCTCGGGCGAAGGCACCTTGGCGAAGATGATCGCGGTCGGTCGCGCGTTGAGAGACGAGGACGGCGCCGGCGCCATCGTCATGGGTTGCGCCGGCATGGCGCGGCATCGCAAAAATCTGGAGGATGCGCTGGGCATTCCGGTGATCGATCCGACCCAGGCCGCGGTGACGATGGCGCTGGGCGCGGTGGCGTTTGCGGGGTGAGTGATATCTGGCTGCGTCTCGCGATCACCCCTGCACGGATCTACCCAGCTGCCCACCTCACACTCCGCTGTCGTCCCGGCCTTGAGCCGGGACCCATAACCACCGGCCGTGCTGAGACAGGCAACTGCCGGTTCCGTTCCTCGATAGCTTCCGCGGTATGGGTCCCGGCGTTCGCCGGGACGACACCGTTTTTGTAGCGCCGCTCGTGCCTGACAACGCGCGCTAGCAGCTTAGTCCGCCCCAATCTCACGCCTCACTCCGGCGGCACCGCCCCCGTCCTGCTGGTGATCAGCCCATAATGCTCCACCCGGCGATGCCGCGCGAAATCGAAGATCGTCTCCTTGCCAAAGCGCGTGGCATCGAGATCGCACGGCACGACCAGCACCTCGTCGCCCTCGGTCGCCGCCTCCGCCACGATCTCGCCATCGGGATTGACGATCAGGCTGCCGCCGATCAAATGATGGCCGTCCTCGACGCCGGCCTTGGCCACCGCCACCACCCAGCACGAATTCTGATACGCACCGGCCTGCGCGGAGAGCCGATTGTGGAACAGCCGCTGCTGCAGTCCCTCGGCCGATTTCAATGAGTTCACCGACGGCGTGTTGTAGCCGATCAGCACCAGCTCGACGTCCTGCAGGCCCATCACCCGATAGGTCTCCGGCCAGCGGCGGTCGTTGCAGATCGCCATGCCGATGATGCCGCCGAGATTGCGCCAGACCGGAAAGCCGAGATCACCGGGCTCGAAATAGCGCTTCTCGAGATGCTGGTGGCTACGCGCGACCTCGAACTCTTCATGACCCGGCAGATGCACCTTGCGGTACTTGCCGACGATCTTGCTGGTGCGGTCAGTGAGAACAGCCGTGTTGTAGTGATGCCCATCCGGTGTCAGCTCGGCATAGCCGAGATACATCGCCATCTCGTGCCGCGCGGCGCGATCGAACAGCGGCTGCACCGCCGCATTCGGCATCGTCAGCTCGAACCAGCTGTCGACCTCGGCCTGGTCCTCCATGTACCAGCGCGGAAAGAACGTCGTCAGCGCCAGCTCGGGATAAACGATGAGATCGGCGCCATTGCGCTTGGCCTCATCCATCAGCGCAATCATGCGCGCGACGACCACCTCGCGGCTTTCGGCCCGCTGGATCGGTCCCATCTGGGCTGCAGCGATGTTGAAGACGCGCATGGTAAGTCTCCGGCGTTAGACACGCCGTCGTTGCGAGCGAAGCGAAGCAATCCAGAGTCCTTGCGCGGCCCTGGATTGCTTAGCTTCGCTCGCAATGACGCGTTGAAAGAGCTTCATCTGAGAACGGTCCGCCTCACCCCGGCCGATGCAGCACGGGCCGCGTGCGCGAGAACGACGGCCGACCGCGCTTGAGGCCCCACAGCGGCTGCGCCAGGGTCGCCACCGCCTCGGTCGGATCGCGCGCATCGATGCAGACGAGATCGGCCGGCGCGCCGACGGCGATGCCGTAATCGCCGAGCCGCATCAATTTCGCCGCATCATGCGTCACCATGTCGAGGCAGCCGGCGAGATGATCGGGACGCGACACATGACAGACATTGGCGTAGAGATTGGCCATGCGGATCAGCGAGCCGTCGCCATAGGGCGTGAACGGGTTCAGCACATTGTTGGTCGACAGCGAGCAGGTCACGCCGCGCTCGCGCAACGGCTCCAGCGGCACCACGCCGCGTGGGATCGCGTGATCGTGCCGCCGCCCCATCAGGTGCAGATCGGTCGAGGGCAGCACCGTCACCGCGACGCCGGCCCTGGCGAGCTGGGTCGCGATGGCGTTGAAGCGCTCGGGCGGCAGCAGTGACAGCTGCGTGACATGGCCGACAGCGACGCGGCCGCCCCAGCCATAGTCCTCGGTCTTGCGGCAGACATATTCGATCTGCATGTGATCGAGCGTCTCGGCGAGATCGAGATGCATGTCGATGTCGACATCGAAGTCGCGCGCGATGGCGAAGATGCGGTCGATCTGCGCCGGCGGGTCGCTGTCGAAATAGGGCGCGGCACCGATGGTGCGCGCACCGCGGCGCAGGCCTTCGATGAGCAGCTCCTCGGTGCCCGGATAGTTCGTCAGCCCCTCCTGCGGGAAGACGCAGATCTCCAGATCGAGCGCCCAGGCATAGTCGCGCGCCAGCTGCTGGATCGCCTCGAACGCAACGAAGCCGATGCCAGGATCGAGCTCGACATGGGTACGCATGCGCATCGTGCCGTGGCTGACGCAACGCTCCACGGTCTGCTTCGCACGGGCATAGACATCCTCGGCGGTGAAATTGCGCTTGGCGGCCGCGGTCTCGCGCACCGCCTCCGCCACGGTGCCTTCCCGGATCGTGCAGCGGTCGAGGATGCAAGTCTTGTCGAGATGGATGTGCGTCTCGATCAAGCCGGGCACGACGAGGCAATTCTCGGCGTCGCGCTCCGCGCCGCCGGCCGGCAGCGACGGCGCGATCGCCGCGATGCGGCCTTTGGAAATTCCGATATCGGCGCGGCGTAGCTCGCTTTGCTGCGCCAGCACCGCGTTGCGAATGATCAGGTCCATGCCGCCTTTGCCGTCGAGGAATCCCTGCGCGCCAAGCTGGCGGCCCCGCACCCAAAAGGCAAGCGCCATGCCAGGGTGGCGAACCACGCTGCAACGCCAGCCGCTTCGTCACCATTCGTTTACAAATAGGAGGCGGCCTTGGACCACTTGTTTGCTGTGGAAAAACTGCTATATTGGTGCATGGAAAACGTGAACTCGTTGTGCTCAGGCCCGTCGTCAAGGCGGGCCGTTGCTGTTTTGGGGGTGGCCGTCCGATGACTCGCTCCAACCGCACGGATCACATTCGCCTGACCTCGCACCCGGTGCCAGGCGCCAAGCATCATTTCCCGCTGCAATGGGGCGCTGCAAGCGCGCGCGAGCGCGGGCCGATCATCGGCACGGTGTCGCGGCCTCAGGACCGCAACGTGATCGGCAGCCATGGCGGCTCCTACACGGTCTACCGCGCGCTCGCGGTATCATCCGGCGCGCTGGATCCGATCCGCCGTCCCGATCTCACCAACACCCATCCCGCCGCCACGATCGGCCCGTTCGGGCAGTGGCGCGATCCGGCCAAGATCGTCGCCCTCGACCCGTGGGGCCATCTGGTGGCCGAGAATTTCGGCGGCGAGATCGCCGAAGGCGTCGATATCCGGCCGACCATCGCGGTGACCAAGGCGCGGATCGAGCTGCCGGAGCTGCATGCCGCGCTCGCCGCCAAGCGCCTCGTCCATGATGGCAATGTCGTGCATGCCAATGGCAGCGTGTCGGTGGTCAAGATCGCGATCGACCCGGTGTGGTACCTGCCCGGCGTCGCCGCGCGCTTCGGCACCAGCGAGACCAATCTGCGCCGCGGCCTGTTCGAGCAGACCGGCGGCATGTATCCGGAGTTGGTGACACGTCCGGACCTGCAGGTGTTCCTGCCGCCGATCGGCGGCACCACCGTTTATCTGTTCGGCGATGTCACCAAGCTGAATGACAGCCGCACCAAGATCACATGTCGCGTGCATGACGAATGCAACGGCTCGGACGTGTTCGGTTCCGACATCTGCACCTGCCGCCCCTATCTGATCCACGGCATCGAGGAGTGCGTGGCGGCGGGACAGAACGGCGGGCTCGGCATCATCGTCTATAATCGCAAGGAAGGCCGCGCGCTCGGCGAGGTGACGAAGTTCCTGGTCTACAATGCGCGCAAGCGCCAGGAGGACGGCGACGCCGCGGCGGCCTATTTCGAACGCACCGAATGCGTCGCCGGCGTGCAGGACGCCCGCTTCCAGCAGCTGATGCCCGACGTGATCCACTGGCTCGGCATCACGCGCATCGACCGCTTCATCTCGATGAGCGACATGAAGCATGATGCGCTGACAGGCCAGGGCGTCGACATCGTCGAGCGCGTGCCGATCCCGGACGAACTGATCCCGGCCGACGCACATGTCGAGATCGCGGCCAAGAAGGCTGCCGGCTATTTCTCGCTCGAGCCGCAGAAGCCTCAAGAGCTCGGCGACACGGTCGGCCGTCCGCTCGAGAAGTACTGAGCGTCACGGCAGATCATGACTGAAATGTCTTACCTCCTGTCCGCCCGAGCCGTGCGCGAGCGGGCGCATCAGCTGCTTGCACTCGGCCTTGCGGACAAGCTGCCGCATTTCCGGATCGATCTCGGCAAGCTCGATACGATCGCCGATCTCGTACTGGACGTGACCGGCAAGGCCTATCCCGGCGGCGCGGTGCCATTTCATTCGCGCTGGCGGCACTTCGTGGTCGGCGGCGTCGATCGCTGGATCGACATTGCCGGCAGAGTGAGCTGGCCGGACGCCGCCGCACGCGCGCGCGCCGAGTTCGATCTCGCCATCACCAGCGTACTGCTCGACGCCGGCGCTGGCGCCGCCTGGCGCTATCAGGATGCGGTGACCGGCACTCAGATCGCCCGCTCCGAGGGGCTGGCGCTGGCGAGCCTCGACATGTTCGCGAGCGGAGCTTTCTCCGCCGACGCGCCCAATCCATTGCGCGCCGATGCGGCCAAGCTGCAGCAACTCACCATTGGTGATCTCGAACGCGGCTTTCAGGTCGGGCCTGACAATCCGCTGGTCGGGCTGGAGGGCCGCGGCGCGCTGCTGCGCCGGCTGGGCGAGGTTGTGGCGGCGAAGCCGGAGATCTTCGGTGCGAAGGACAGCCCGCGTCCCGGCGGCCTGTTCGATCAGCTCGCCGCTGGCGCCGCGAACGCCCGCATTGAAGCGGCCGATATCCTACAGCAGGTCCTGCTACAGCTCGGCCCGATCTGGCCATCACGCCTCACGCTGCAGGGCATTGCGCTCGGCGATTGCTGGCGGCATGATTCTGTTGTCACCGACGATGCCACCACCGGTCTCGTCCCGCTGCACAAACTGTCGCAATGGCTGAGCTATTCGCTGATCGAACCGCTGCAGCGCGCCGGCTTTGCGGTGTCTGAGATCGACGGCCTGACCGGCCTCGCCGAATACCGCAATGGCGGCCTGTTCGTCGATGGCGGCGTGCTAAGCTTGCGCGATCCCGCCGATGCCGCGCGCGCACACGAGGTCGGCTCCCCATTGGTCGTGGAATGGCGCGCGCTGACCGTCGCCCTGCTCGACCGGCTGGCCGAACTGATCCGCCAGCGCACCGGGCAGACGCCTGAACAGCTGCCGCTGGCGCGCATCCTCGAAGGCGGCAGCTGGGCCGCCGGCCGCAAGCTCGCCTTCGCCCTCCGCCCCGACGGCTCCCCGCCCCTGACCATCGTCAGCGACGGCACCGTGTTTTAAGACATACGAGGGAAGCTCGCGTGCTAACGGACTCCGTCATTGCGAGCGCAGCGAAGCAATCCAAGGCCAATAAGGGAAGTCTGGATTGCTTCGTCGCTTCGCTCCTCGCAATGACGAAACTGATCAGCTGCTCGTCGTGTGGGCAAACGCCGCGTGCCCACCATTCCACGCTGAGCTGGTATGAGGCGGGCGCGGCGCTTCGTGCCTGTGCCCACCCTACGCTTCGGAGGAGAAAGCCATGGAAGGCGTCACGGTCGTCGATCATCCGCTGGTGCAGCACAAGCTGACCCTGATCCGCGACAAGTCGATCTCAACCAAGTCGTTCCGCGAGCTCCTCAAGGAGATCGGCATGCTCCTCTGCTACGAGGTCACGCGCGATCTGCCGCTGACCGAGGTCGAGGTCGAGACGCCGCTGGCGCGGATGCAGTCGGCCAAGATCGCCGGCAAGAAGCTGGTGTTCGTGCCGGTGCTGCGCGCCGGCGTCACCTTCGTCGACGGCATGCTCGATCTGGTGCCGACCGCGCGCGTGGCCCATATCGGCCTCTACCGCGAGCCGCAGACCTTCACGGCTGTCGAATATTTCTTCAAGGCGCCGTCCGACCTCCAGGAACGCCTCGCCGTCGTGGTGACGCCGGTGCTGGCGACCGGCAACACCGCGGTCGCCGCGGTCGACCGGCTCAAGGAGCGCGGCGCCAAGGACATCCGCATGGTCTGCATGATCGCCGCGCCCGAAGGCGTCGAGCGCGTCCGCGGCCTGCATCCCGACGTCGCGCTGTGGACGGCGGCGATCGACGACAGCCTCGACGACGACGCCTTCATCGTCCCCGGCCTCGGCGACGCCGGCGACCGCGCCTACGGGACAAGGTAAGGCTGTCTGCGCGTGTGCATCTCCTCATTCGCGATGCTTGGCTCTCGCATCATGACGACCGCGCAGCGGGATCCGTGATGGCCGATCCGGAAACGGTCCTTCATCGATATCGCTACTCCACCGCCACCGGCTCGACCACGCCGACGCGCTCGGTGATGACCTTGTACTGATCCGGCCGGCGGTGTGCGGCGAAATTGAACATCTTGTCCTTGCCCTGCCGGCACAAATCGAGATCGATGTCGGCGACGATGACCTCGTCGCCGAGCGTCTTGGCTTGCGCCACGATGCAGCCATTGGGGTCGACGATGCAGGAGCCGCCGATCAGGCCGCTGCCGTCCTCGTCACCGGCCTTGGCCACCGCGATCGCCCAGGTCGCGTTCATATAGGCATTGGCTTGCGCCACCAGCGTAGAGTGGAAGGTGCGCAGCGACGCATCCTCGGTGTTGCCACCATTGGGATCATAGGCCGCCGAATTGTAGCCGACGCAGACGAGTTCGACGCCCTGCAGCCCGAGCACGCGCCAGGATTCCGGCCAGCGCCGGTCGTTGCAGATCATCATGCCCAGGATGGCGCCGCCCCAGTCGCTGCCGGCGCGCACCGCCGGGAAGCCGAGATCGCCATAGCCGAAATAGCGCTTCTCGAGCTGCTGATATTTAGCATCCGCGCGCGGCTCGACGGAGCCCGGCAGGTGCACCTTGCGGTACTTGCTGATGATCTCCCCGTCGGGGTCAACCAGAATTGAGCTGTTGAAGCGCCGCCCATCCGGCGTCAGCTCGGCATAGCCGACATAGAAGCCAATCCCGAGCGTGCGCGCGCGATCGAACAGCGCCGCGACGGATGGGTTGGGCATGCTGCGCTCAAAATATTGATCGAGCGCGTCGCCCTCGAGAATCCAGCGCGGAAAGAACGTCGTGAAGGCGAGCTCGGGAAAGACCACGAGCTTTGCGCCTTCGCCAGCGGCCTGATCGAGCAGCGCGATGATTCGCGACAGCGTGTGCGCGCGGCTGTCAGCCCGCTGAGTCGGCCCCATCTGGGCGGCGGCGGCGCGAAAACTACGACTCATCATGGCCTCCGGTCTATGCGCCCGGCTCCGCGATCAGCGAGATGCGCATCGAAACGGAGGCTATTAAGCGAAACCGGGGATGGATTTGCAATCTGCCCAGCAGGCTTTGGCTATGATATTTTGTTCGAAGCCATAACCTGAGATTATGGATGCTGCGACCCATCGCTCGCCGTTCAACTGCGCGGCCTGATCTCGATGGGCTTCGATTTTGAGCTCTCCCGAAACCGCTGACGATGCCGCCGCTCTCGCCAGCCTGCTTGCAGGCCGGCGGACAGCTCGATCGGATATGCTTCTCAGTAGACCCGGATCCGCGGCAATGATCTCAACCACCAAAGTCAGTCGAACAGACCATTACGCCCGCGCCAGCTCGATATCGTGCGTCTGCTTGGTCTCAGCGTCGTACACCTTGATCTGCAACATCGGGAACCGACGCTTGAGATCATGCGCCCCGTTATGGGCTCCCTCCTTGGTCTTGAACTCGGTCTTGATCTGACCATCGACCACGACGGCGTAGCCGGTCAGCGGCAGGTCTTTGCCGGACTTGTCTTGAGCAGGCTTGTTGTGAACAGACTTCTCTTGGGCAGACTTGAGCATTGCGAGCCGACGTCGATTGGTGAGTTGAGGGACTGCCGAGTGCGCGATCTCTCCGCCTCGTGCGACTCCGATGTAAGGTGAGTCTGTCGCGACGGGCAAGCGAAGACGCGTTCTGCACAAGCAGGACGATTACGGTTCAACCTGACAGCGCACTGACACCGCACAATCACTTGAGGATGTCGTTTCCAATCTCCGTTCGAATCAGCGTGGCCCGGCCCCCCGTTGCCGAACCCGAGCGAATCCTGGCACGATGCCTGTGACGACCCACGATCTCC
Organism: Bradyrhizobium sp. USDA 4369; assembly: GCF_054056435.1. Classification (NCBI taxonomy): domain Bacteria; kingdom Pseudomonadati; phylum Pseudomonadota; class Alphaproteobacteria; order Hyphomicrobiales; family Nitrobacteraceae; genus Bradyrhizobium; species Bradyrhizobium sp. USDA 4369. Next base: position 450,239 of record NZ_JBSRYH010000001.1, read on the forward strand.
GCTGCCGCCGGTATCCCTGCAGCGGGATGACGACGGCGGCTTCGCCAGCGTGAACGCACGTCTTGGTCATTGACTGTCCGTTTACCCCGCGATCGCGCATTCCACACTGGCGTTGATGCAGATCAATATTCCGCGACAGGAGACGCGCCTACTCGACGCGTGTCCAATCGACTCGAGCATTGCTGCGGCCTCGTTCGTTGCCTTGCGGACGATCGGAGACAGCTGTCACGGAGACTGAGATGAGTGAGATCGGCGTCAAAGCGCTGGACCATACCGTCCAGGAAACCAATATCTGGCTCAAGGCGATCGAGCAAAGGCTCGGGATTGCGAGCCGGCAGCAAGCCTACAACGCGTTGCGCGCGGTGCTGCATGTGCTGCGCGATCGCGTACCGTTGGCGACCGCGGTGAACCTGGGTGCCCAGTTGCCGCTGCTCATCCGCGGCATCTACTACGAGGGCTGGCACCACGCGGCCACGCCGACCAAAGACCGACACCTCGAGGAGTTTGTCGACAGCATCTTTCAACAGCTGCCGCCGCAATTCCCGGTCGATCCGCTCACGGCCGCGCGCGGCATCTTCGAGATCCTCTGGGAGAAGCTCGACCCCGGCGAGTTCGACAAGCTGATGGGACATCTGCCGGTGCCGTTGCGGAACCTGCGCGAGCCGGCGACATGAGCGCCGGCCTGCGGCCACAATCTCCACCCTCGTGCTGAGGAGCGCCGCTGTTCGGCGCCCCTCACCCCATGAGGCCCGGACTGCCTGCATAGGCTTGCACAGGCCGGGCTCCCACCTGCCCTCAATGCGCCAGCTGCCGATACAGCGCCGGCAGCGCGGCGGGCAGCCAGCGAATATTGCCGACGATGGCATAGCCGCCGCGGCCGAACAGCGTCGGAAAGTAGGATTGCGCCGACGCATCGATGGTCACGCCGAACACGGCGACGCCGGCGCGCCGCGCCTCCTGCACCGCCTTGCGCGTATCCTCGATCGCGAACCGTCCCTCATAATGATCGACATCGTTCGGCTTGCCATCGGTCAGCACCAGCAGCAGGCGCTTGCGCTCCGGACGATCCGCCAGCTCGCGCGCAGCGTGACGCACGGCCGTGCCGATCCGCGTATAGTAGCCTGGCCGGAGCGCGCCGATGCGTCGCTCGACCTGCCCGCTCATCGGCTCGCCGAACGCTTTCACGGTCTCGAGGCGGACCCAGGAATTGCGCCGTGACGTGAAGGTGAGGATGCTATGACTGTCGCCACAGGCCGACAGCCCATGCGCGAGCACCAACAGCGCCTCCTTCTCGACGTCGAGCACGCGCACGCCGTCAACCCACGCGTCAGTCGATAGGGAGACATCGACCAGCAGGGTCACCGCGAGATCATGCGCGAGCGGCCGCATCGCGAGATGGACGCGGTCGAGCGCACCATGCCCGGCATTGAGGTCGCTGCGCGCACGCACCAGCGCGTCGATGTCGAGATCGTGGCCGTCGGTCTGCGCACGCATCACCTCATGGCGCGGCCGCAGCGTCTCGAATTTGCGGCGCACGCTGCGGATCCGCCGGCGCATCGCCGCATCCGGCGTCCAGGTGTCGCCGGTCTCAGCAGCATCGCCCGTGACGACCCGGCAATGATCGGGCAGATAGGCACCGCTGCGATAGTTCCATTCGGGATAGAGCCGGCCGCCGTCGAGCCGCGCCGCGTCGACCGCCTCGGGGGGCAGATCGAGATCGAATTTCAGCTTGCTCGCCGGCCGCCCCTTGCGCCTGGAGATCGCGAGCTCGTCGAGATCGTCAGCCGCCTTGCGCGCATCGTCATCATCGGTGTCGTCCGAGGGACGATCGACATTCACCATCTCCGCCATCGCAAGGATCTTCTCGAAGCGGTTGAGGATGAACGGATCGCGGCGCGGCGCCTCCTCGCGCTCACGCCGCGCGAAGCGCTTGCGGGTATCGGGCGCGCCAGCCTGCTCTCCCGGCGCTTGCGTCTCCTCGTCATCGCGCCCGGCGGCGACCGCCGCCCGGCTCCAGCAATCGCCCCACAACGGGCATGGCAGCAGCGGCCGATAGCCGGGCGGCGCGGTGTCCGGCAGCTCGCCATCGGCGATCACGGCGTTCCACAGCGCGCCCTGCAGCGGCGCGCCGCCGCCGAGCAGCGCCATGGCCATGTGTTCGACCTGCCGCTCGAGCCGCGGCAGCGGCCGCCGCGGCCGGGCCGCGGCCAACGCCTCGGCAAGCGTCGCATGGGAGCGCGCAAGCCCCGGGAAGCAGGCCAGCACCAGGGCGGTCGTCTCGCGGGCACGGCGCAGCACCAGCAGATCGCGCCGCAGCGGGTCAGTTTCCGCGATCGGGGCGGCCGGCATGGTCGCAAACCACGCCGCGAGCCAGTGATAGAGCTGCGCATTGAGGGCGCGGTCCGGCAGCAGCGCGATGCGCTCGGGCAGGAAGATCGTGGCGCCATCGCGCCCCGCCTGGTCAAGGCACTCGTCGCCGAGACCGATGCGCTGACGCCAGCCGAGACGGTGGCCTGATTTGCGCGCTTTGGCGCCCGCGATCTGAACACCGCTCTCGCCGCCCAGCGCACGGAACATCACTGCGATGCGGCCGCTGACCTCGGTCAGGGCCACCGCATGATCCGGATGGACCGGATAGCTCGACGTCGTGCCGACGAGGCGATGCCAGGCGCGGCCGACGGTCTCCTCCAGTTCGAGGACATCGAGCATGGCTCACCCGATCAAGGCGTGCGCGACCTCGCGCAGGCCTGCTTTGACGTCGGCATCATCGGTAAGCGGCTCGATCATCGCGGCGAGGACGGCGTCCGCGATCGGCGTGCCGGCCGCGAACAGCGTCGCGCAATAGACGAGCAGCCGCGTCGAGACGCCCTCCTCCAGATCATGGCCCTGCAGCGCCCGCAGCCGATGCGCCAGCGCGACCAGCGGCCGCACGCGCTCCGCCGACAGGCCGCTTTCGGCGGCGACCACCGCAGTCTCCTGCTCGGCGGGCAGGAAGTCGAACTCTATGGCGATGAATCGCTGCCGGGTCGACGGCTTCAGCGCCTTGTGCAGCGACTGGTAGCCGGGATTGTAGGACACCACGAGCATGAAACCGTCAGGCGCAGTCAGCTCCTCGCCGGTGCGCTCCAAGGGGAGAATGCGGCGGTCGTCGGTCAGAGGATGCAGCACGACGGTGACGTCCTTGCGCGCCTCGACCACCTCGTCGAGATAGCAGATGCCGCCCTCGCGCACCGCGCGGGTCAGCGGCCCATCGGTCCACACCGTGTCGCCACCCTTCAGCAGGTAGCGCCCGGTGAGATCGGCGGCGGTGAGATCGTCGTGACAGGCCACCGTGTGCAGCGGCAGGCCGAGCCGCGCGGCCATGTGGGCGACGAAGCGCGTCTTGCCGCAGCCCGTCGGCCCCTTCAGCAGCACCGGCAGGCGATGGCGGAACGCATGCTCGAACAGCGCGCATTCATTCCCGGTCGGCGTGTACAAGGGAAACGAGGGAACGGTGTCGATCGCGTGCAGCGCGGCTTTCATGATCACTCTCCGAAGGTCTGGTGGATGGCGGCGGCGGCACCGAGGCCGCCGCCCGCCAGCATTCACTCCGCGGGCTGCAGCGCGCCGGGGATAACGGCCTGCTTGGCGCGCCCGGGCACCAGCACGGCCCAGACGAACATCAGCGCCGAAATCGCGACGAACACGCCGGAGCCGAGCCGAACCCAGTAGAACATCGCGAGCTGATCCTGCACGTCCATGTAGCTCTGGCCCAGCACGCGCTGCAGATGCACCTGGAGGATGCCGGCGAAGGTCAGCGCGAAGGTCATGACCAGCATCGCGGTGCACATGATCCAGAAGCTCGCGATCGAGAGCCACTGGTTGTACGGCGCACGCTGGCGCAGCTGCGGCACGGCATAGGCCATCACCGCGAGGTTGAGCATCACATAGGCGCCGAAGAAGGCGAGATGGCCATGCGCCGCGGTGACCTGGGTGCCGTGGGTGTAGTAGTTGACAGAGGACAGCGTGTGCAGAAAGCCCCACACGCCGGCGCCAAGGAACGCCATGACCGAGCAGCCGACGGACCACAACAACGCCGCACGGTTCGGGTGCCTACGGCCGGCCTTCAGGGTCATCTGCACGGTGAAGATCACCATGGTGAAGAACGGCGCGACCTCGAGGGTGGAGAACAGCGAGCCGATCCACTGCCAGTAACCGGGGGCGCCGATCCAGTAGAAATGATGACCGGTGCCGAGGATGCCGGAGAACAGCGCGAGGCCGATGATGACGTACAGCCACTTCTCGACCACCTCGCGGTCAATGCCGTTGAGCTTGATCATCAGGAAGGCCAGGATCGAGGCCATGATCAGCTCCCAGACGCCCTCGACCCAGAGGTGGACGATGTACCACCAGTACATCTTGTCGACGGCGAGATTGGCCGGGTTATAGAAGGCGAACAGGAAGAAGATCGCCACGCCCCATAGGCCGAACAGCAGGATATTGGTCACCGTGGTCTTGCGGCCCTTCAGCGCCGTCATCGTGACGTTGAACAGGAACATCAGGCAGACCACGACGATGCCGACCTTGATGATGAAGGGCTGCTCGAGGAACTCGCGGCCTTCATGATAATGGAAGAGATAGCCGACCACGGCGGCGCCGGCTGCGCCGAAGAAAATCCAGAACTGGATCTTGGCGAGCAACGGACTATAGAGCTCGGTCTCGGTCTCCTCGGGCAGCAGGAAATAGGTCGCGCCCATGAAGCCGATCAGCGACCATACGATCAGCGCGTTGGTGTGGATCATGCGCACGATGTTGAAGGGCAGCAGGACCGACAGCGTGTTCGGCAGCACGTAGATAGTGCCGGCGAGCAGGCCGAACAGGACCTGGGCGAGGAAGAGCGTCAGCGCGCCGTAGAAATACAGCATCGCGACCTTCTGGGTCTCATATCTCATCGAGGATCTCTCTCATGATGTAGGACGGGATGCGGGCTCAGCCGGCCTTGTTCGGCGGCCAGTCCTGGCGCTTGATCGTGTCGGCCCATTGCAGGAAGTCAGCGAGGTCGTTCAGCTCCTGGTCGGTCAGGTTGAACTGCGGCATCTGCCGCCGGCCCGGCGCGCCCGAGGGCTGCGACTGCATCCAGGATTTCAGCATCTCGCGGGCCGCGGCGGGGTCCTCTCTGCCGCCCCAGCGGTCCCAGACATTGCCGACCTCCGGTGCGAAATAGGCGCCCTCGCCGAGCAGGGTGTGGCAGTTGATGCAGGAGTTCCGCTCCCAGACATGCTTGCCGCGCGCGACGCCGTCGGAGAGCGTCGACGCCTTGGTCGAGGTCGTGACCATGTAGTAGTGGCTGTGCGCGGTCAGCCCGAGGAAGATCGCAAAGAAGAAGGCCGAACCGCCATAGAAGACGTTCCGCGCGGCCGACTTGGTCAGGCGTTCCGCCATGACACGTCCTTTCCGTGTGGTGAAGGTTGATGATGTGAGATCAGTCTATCGATTGTGCCCGATGGCTCTTTGTCGGGGCGCAAGGAACGCGGCGATGGCCGCTCAGACCATCGCGCGGAGCGCGACCGCAAGCCCCGCGAACACGGCGAGGCCCGCGAGCCATGTCGTGAGCAGGCCGCGCCAGAGCGCAGGCGCGTGACGGAGGCCGAGAAAATCGCGCACGATCACCCTGCCCTTGGCCATCGCAAGCGAGAGGACGACCGCATCGATCAGCCACCGGCTCGGCAGCAGCGCGGCTGCGAGCGTGGCGACGGCGAGGGCCAGCAGCTGGAGCCATGCGACATTGAGACGATCGCGAATCATGGCTCAGCCCACCAGATAGACGATCGGAAACATCACGATCCAGACGAGATCGACCATGTGCCAGAACGCCGTCCCGGTCTCGACGCCGCTCGCGGTGGCATGACGGCCGACGATCGCGAGGATGACGATGCCGAGCGCCACGTGCAGCAGATGGAACCCTGTGAGCAGGAAGTAGAGCGTGAAGAAAGGCGAGGTCTCCAGGCCGGCCCCGGCCGCGATCTCGCCGCCATACTCGGTCAGCTTGACGGCGATGAACGCGGCGCCGAGCAGCATGGCCAGCGCAATCCAGCGCCGCGCGGCCGCCGAGGATGCGTCGCGCGCCGCGGCAGCAGCGCGGGCCGCCGCCCAGCCGCTGGTGACCAGCACGATCGTGTTCAATGCAGCGAGGTGCCCGTCGAGCATCGATTGCCCGGCCGAGAACACGGCCGGATTGATCGCACGCGCAACGACAAAGCCGCCAAGCAGCAGGCCGAAGGCAACGAGTTCGCTGAGGATCAGAACCCACATCATGGGATCGCCGGGCAGGCCGTCGAACACGTCCCCACGTTCCTCATCGTCCGGTTCGCATGTGACCGCGGACATCGCCCTCTCCGCCTGGATGGTGGAAAGCTAGTCGCGACCGCAGGACCGCTCTTTGTCGCCGCACAAACAAGGCGCCAGCGGTTTGCGCTAGGGGTCAGCACCATCAGGAGCAGATCCCATGACCGAAGCACAGCTCGGCCTCGTCACGGCCACGCCGATCATCATCGTGTTCGCCGTGGCGCTGCGACGCATGGGCGTGCTGTCAACCACGGCGGCGGCGTTCGCCGTCGCCGCCTCGGTCGCGATTGCGGTGGTGCTGTTCACCACGCAATAGCCGGCTGGAACCTTTGTCGCTCTCGGACGTCAGATCGTCCGGAGGTGCCGCATGGACGATAACCGGTTCGCAGAGCTGCTCGGCAACGCCGCGATCAGCGTGTGGGGAGATATGCCGCGTGACATCCAGGAGGCCTTGTTCGAGACAGCGATGCGCGGTCGCGACGATCTGCGGCACCAGCTCGCGAAGCTTCTGCACGACCGTCATCCGCGAACCCAGCATCCGCCGCGGCCGGTCTGAGCAGACTCATTCGGGACGATCGCCAGGCGGAAATTGCGACGGATCATCGTAGCCCTTGCGGCTGCTGTAGAACAGCAGCGCCATCAATCCGACGCCGACGATCAGGGAGACGACCACTCCGAGTATCAGCGCAATCCAGCCTTCGGTGGGCATCGGATCGCCGGGCGCCGTCAATCCGGGATAGGCATAAGCAAGTGCGGCTGCGAGAATCAGCAGCAACGCGACGATGATCGTGATCGGTGCTGCACGCATGACGACGGCGCTCCTGGCACCGAAAACGGAACGGGCCGGCGGTCGTTCCTGGACATTGCGGTAACGGCGCACGGGCCAGTTCCGAAATGCGAGAACATCATCTCTCAGTCTGCGCTCGGGAAAGCGCCGCATTGCACCCAGCCGCAGCAGGATCTGCTCAAGGACGGCGCGCTCGCACGCAGCGTCAAGCGCGCCGCATGGCTGCTCCCGCCGGGGGTCGCTAGGCGTCGGGGAACTTAGCTGATATCGATAGCGCTTCCGACGGCAGCAGAGGACGAAGACCCGAGATGGACAACCGCAGCGAGATCTGGCGCGGCGTCGACGCAATCAAGACCCGTTTCATCGAACTCAGCGACAGGGTGTGGGGCATGCCCGAAGTCTGCTACACCGAGGCCCGCTCCTGCGCCGAACATCTCGCCGAGCTGAAGCATCAGGGTTTTCGCATCACCGAAAAGGTCGGAGGCATCCCGACGGCGCTGATGGGTGAATGGGGCGAAGGCGGCCCGGTCATCGCCTTCATGGGCGAATATGACGCCCTGCCCGGCCTGAGCCAGGAAGCCGGCGTCGCCGAGCATCGGCCGGTCGAAACCGGCGGTCATGGCCACGGCTGCGGCCACAATCTGCTGGGCTCGGCGGCCCTGCTCGCGGCCACCGCGGTCAAGGATTGGCTTGCGGCCAACAAGGTGCCGGGCCGGGTGCGCTATTACGGCTGCCCCGCGGAGGAAGGCGGCGCGGCGAAAGCCTTCATGGTGCGCTCGGGGGCGTTCGAGGACGCCGACATCGCCATCACCTGGCATCCGTCGAGCTTCTGGGAAGTGGTGATGACGCCGTCGCTCGCCAACACCCGCGCCGATTTCATCTTCACCGGCCGCACGTCACATGCCGCGGCGTCGCCGCATCTCGGCCGCAGCGCGCTCGATGCCGTCGAGCTGATGAATGTCGGCGTCAACTACATGCGGGAGCACATGCCGAGCGACGCCCGCGTGCACTACGCGCTGCTCGATACTGGCGGCATCGCGCCGAACGTCGTTCAGGCCCATGCGCGGGTCCGCTACTCGATCCGCGCCCGCGACCTGCCCGGCATGAACGAGCTGGTGGAGCGCGTGCACAAGATCGCGCAAGGCGCGGCGATGATGACCGAGACCAAGGTCGAGATGAAGATCATCTCGGCGGTGTCAAACATCCTGCCCAACACGCCGCTCGAGGAAGCTCTTTACGGGATCATGGAGGAACTCGGGCCGCCGCATTTCGACGCGAACGACCGGGACTTCGCCGGTCAGATCCAGGCGACGCTGACCGACAAGGACATCGAGTCCGTCTACTACAGCATCGGCATGGAGCCGACCGACAAGCCGCTGGCCGATTTCCTGGTGCCGTTGAACACCAAGCGCAATCCGCAGATCGGCTCGACCGACGTCGGGGACGTCAGCTGGGTCGTGCCGACGGTCCAGGTTCACGCGCCGACGGTGGCCATCGGGACGCCGTTCCACACCTGGCAGGTCGTCGCCCAGGGCAAGTCACCGGCCGCCCACAAGGCGATGGTGCAGGCCGCCAAGGCGATGGCGGGTCTGGGCATCAAGGCCCTCAACGAGCCGGCCTTGATCGCGGCCGCCAAGGCCGACCTGAACAAGGCGGACGTTGCGCACGCCCTATGTCAGCCCGCTGCCGGCCGATGTGGAACCGCCGCTGACGATGTCGGTGGCCTGAGACGATCACTGGGGGGACGACAATGGCGAAGACAGCGAAGAAGGCCTTGAAAGTGAAGAAGGCGGCAAAGACGGCGAAGCCGGCTCCGAAGCGCGCGGCCAGCAGCGCCGCGGCGAAGAAGGCCAAGCCACAACCCAAATTGTCGGCGAAGGCAGCCGCGCCAAAGCCGCGCCTGCCGAAGGGACCGATCTGGCAATGGTCGGCGATCGACACTGCGGCTGCGATCCGCTCCGGCGCGGTCTCCTCCGTCGAGGTGACCGAGGCGCATATCGCGCGCATGGCGGAGGTCAATCCGAAGCTCAATGCCGTCGTGGTCGATCTCTCCGAGGATGCCCTGAAGACCGCGCGTGCGGCCGACAAGTCACGCAACAAGACCGGCCTTCTGCATGGCGTACCCGTCACCATCAAGGAGAATGTCGACTATCAGGGACGGCCGAATCCCAACGGTGTTCCGGCCCAGATGGGCATCATCGCGCCCTCCGACGCACCCGTGGTGCGCAACCTCAAAAATGCCGGCGCGATCGTGCTCGGCCTGACCAACACGCCGGAATTCTCGTTTCGCGGCTTTACCGACAACCCGCTTCATGGCCTGACCTTGAACCCGTGGGATGCGGAGATCACCTGCGGCGGGTCCTCAGGCGGCGCCGGAGCAGCGGTCGCAGCCGGCATCGGCACCATAGCGCATGGCAACGACATCGGCGGCTCGCTGCGCTGGCCAGCGCATTGCAACGGCGTCGTGACGATCAAGCCGACGCAGGGCCGCATCCCCGCCTACAATGAAAGCGCTGCCGCCGAACGGCCGCTGCTGGCGCATCTGATGTCGTCGCAGGGCCCGCTGGCGCGCAGCGTCGCCGACGTGCGGCTGGCCCTCGAGGTCATGAGCCGGCGCGATCCGCGCGACCCCTGGTGGGTGCCAGCGCCACTCGAGGGCGACAAGCCGAAGCGTCCGATCAAGGTCGCCCTCGCCAAGATCCCTGATGACATGGAGGTCGATCCCGCGGTCGAGGCCGCGCTTCGGCAGGCCGCGGATCATCTGGAGCGCTCGGGCTACCGGGTCAGCGAGGTCGAGGTTCCCGACATCTCCGGCGTCTGGCAGTCCTGGTGCGACATCATCACCAACGAGGTGGTGGTGATGCAGGAGGCAAAAATGCTGTCCGTCACCTCCGAAGACTTCCACAAAGCCTGGGGCGGCATGCGCGCCAAGGCCGAGATGCTCGATCTCGCCGGCTGGATGAATGCGACGGCGCAGCGCTCGACGCATATTCGCGCCTGGCAGCTGTTCTTCGAGGACTACCCCGTCGTGCTGGCGCCGACGACGGTCAAGCCGACGCCAGGTCCACGCGACGACACCGTGAGTGCGGAGCGCGTCCGCGAGATCTTCTTCAACGAGATCCGCTTTATCTCGGCCATCAACGTGCTCGGCCTGCCCGGCGCGGTGGTGCCGGTCACGGTTCGTAATAACCAGCCGATCGGCGTCCAGCTGATCGCAGGCCGCTATCGCGAGGACCTCGCGCTCGATGCCGCGGCCGCGATCGAGAAGCGCGCGGGCATACTGGTGCGGCAGCTCTGGGACCGGATGTCCTGATCCTGCGGCGCCCCGAGGATCCGGCGGCGGCCCGAGGATTTCGATCCTCGGGCCGTCGTGTTTGCGACACAGCGCCACATCGATTGTCGAAAGTCGAACACCAACACGCATCGCGTTCGTCGGGGGGAGGCCCTCGTGTTGACGGGAACCGGCCGAGCTGTCTATTCTGATGTATACGAATGAATATAGCACGGCATCGGCCGCGGCCGATGTGACGGAATGGGACTTGCAATTCACCGCAACGAGCCCGTGTTGGTGGATAGAACAAGGACAATGTGATGAGATCGATGAGTTTCGCCACCGCCGCCCTCGGCGCGGCCATTGCTCTGCTGACAGGCGCCAACGCGTTCGCGGGCAGCGCCAATGTCGCGGTCGCCGCCAACTTCACCGAGCCGGCCAAGGAGATCGCAGGCCTGTTCAAGGCCAAGACGGGACATGACGTCGTGCTGAGCTTCGGCGCGTCCGGGCAGTTCTACACCCAGATCAAGGAGAACGCGCCGTTCGCGATCCTGCTCTCTGCCGATGACGAGCGGCCGAAGAAGCTGGTGTCCGAGGGCCTTGGCGTCGCCGAGAGCCGCTTCACCTATGCCATCGGCAAGCTCGTGCTGTGGAGCAAGGACCCGGCCACGGTGAAGGGCGAGGAGACCCTGAAGGCGAACGCGTTCAACAAGCTGTCGATCGCCAATCCGACGGCCGCCCCCTACGGAGCCGCAGCCGTCGAGACGCTGAAGGCGCTCAACCTCTATGACACGATCCAACCGAAGATCGTGCAGGGCAACACGATCTCGCAGGCCTTCCAGTTCGTCGATACCGGCAATGCCGAACTCGGTTTCGTGGCGCTATCGCAATTGATGCCGAATGCCGGCGGGTCGCGCTGGCTGGTGCCGCAGAACCTCTACACCGAGATCCGCCAGGACGCCGTACTGCTCAAGGGCTCCGCCGGCAATGAGGCGGCGACAGCCTTCCTGGCGTTCCTCAAGACTCCGGAAGCCCGTGCTGTCATCGAGAAGTTCGGCTATGCTCTGGATCCGAAGTCCGGCACCTGAACCCGCGCATCGATGATGCTTGAAGGATGAACCTCCACGTTTCGGCCGACATCTGGCAACCGGTCCGGCTGACTCTCGAGCTCGCCGCCCTCACGACCGTCATACTGATGGCCGTGGGGACGCCGATCGCTTGGTGGCTGGCACGGTCGCGGGCGTGGTGGAAGGAGGCTGTCGCGGCGCTTGTGGCCATTCCGCTGGTGCTGCCGCCGACCGTTCTCGGCTTTTACCTGCTGGTGGCGCTGGGGCCGAGTGGTCCCGGCGGCGCGCTGGCCTCATTGTGGGGCGCACGCACGCTGGCCTTCACCTTTCCGGGCCTCGTCATCGGCTCGGTGCTGTTCTCGATGCCCTTCGTGGTGCAGCCGATCCGCAACGCGTTCGAGGCGATGGGTGACAGGCCGATGGAAGCGGCGGCCACGTTGCGCGCCTCGCCCTGGCGGGCGTTCTGGACCATCGCCGTGCCGCTCGCGAGCCCCGGCTTCCTCACCGGCGCGATCCTCGGCTTTGCGCACACGGTCGGCGAGTTCGGCGTCGTGCTGATGATCGGCGGCAACATCCCCGGCAAGACCAAGGTGCTGTCGGTCGCGATCTACGACTATGTCGAGACGTCGCAATGGGCCGAAGCCTCGGTGCTCGCGCTCGGCATGGTCGTGTTCTCGTTCTGCGTCATTCTGACGATGATGCTGATCGAGAAGAAGATGACGAAAAGCGCGTCATGAGCACGGTCAAGGTCGATTTCCGCGGCACGCTCGGGCGCTTCGAGCTGAACGCGCGGTTCGAGGTGCCGGCTCGCGGCGTGACCGCGATCTTCGGCCCCTCTGGCTGTGGCAAGACCGCGGTGATGCGCTGTATTGCCGGGCTCAACCGGCTCGCTGGCGGATTGTGCTCGGTGGCCGGCGACGTCTGGCAGGACGAGAAGACGTTCCGCCCCGTGCACCAGCGCCCGATCGGCTATGTGTTCCAGGAAGCCAATCTGTTCCCGCATCTCTCGGTCCGCCGCAACCTGATGTACGGCCATCCCGGCATGACCGGCGCCGCCGCGATCGGCTTCGACGAGGTCGTGTCGCTGCTCGGCATCGCCAAGCTGCTGGAGCGCTCACCGAGGCATCTGTCCGGCGGCGAGCGCCAGCGCGTCGCAATCGGCCGTGCTCTGCTCAGCCAGCCGAAGCTGCTGCTGATGGACGAGCCGCTGTCGGCGCTCGACCAGATAACCAAGGACGAGATCCTGCCTTATCTGGAGCGGCTGCATGCCGCGCTCGACTTGCCGATCCTCTATATCAGCCACGACATCGCCGAGGTCGAGCGGCTTGCCGATCAGCTCGTGCTGATGCGAAGCGGCGCCGTTCTCGCCTCAGGGCCGCTGTCCAAGCTCCAGGCCGATCTGTCGCTGCCGCTCGCGCTGTCGCGCGATGCGGCCGTGAGTTTCGATGCAGAGGTCGTGGGCCAGGACTCCGCTGACGGAATGGCGACCCTCGTCGTGCCCGGCGGCCAATTCCTGTTGCCGGCCGAGCCGCTGCCGCCAGGTACACGCCGCCGGCTGCGCGTGCTGGCCGATGACGTCAGCCTGGCGCTGGAAGCCCCGAGCCGCAGCACCATCGTCAACGTGCTGCGGGCGAGGATTCTGGAGATCCGCAGCCAGTCGGATCATCGTGTCACCGCGCTGCTTGGGCTCGGCGACGACGGCAAGGGGGCGCGGCTGCTCTCGCGCGTCACCCAGCGTTCGTGGAACGAGCTCGGCCTGCAGACGGGGCTTGCCGTCTACGCCCAGGTCAAGGGCGTCGCCCTGGTCCGCCGCGAAGATCCTGCCATCTGAGCGAACCGCCCGTCGCGATCCATCCCCCGCAGTGTTGTATAAGTGACAATATAGCATCCTATGTTATATCTTAAACAATACAGCTTCGGATCACGCCTACGCCGACCATCTTGCGTTTCATCAATGTCATCAGGGAGTTGACCCACGCTTGGCCGCATGGCCCGGGGCTTGCTAGTTCGGCCTTGCAACATGAGGTCATCAGCATGAAAGCCGCCGCCGTCACCTGGCATCCGAACGCGCCCGAGCCGCTCGCGCTGCTGCTGGGCACCAACGAGATCGCCTCCGCCGTCGCGGCAGGGCTGAACCAGGCCCGCTTTGCGGTCGTGCTCTGCCACGACGCCTTTCCGCCGGTGATCCGACGCGGCATGGCCTTCCACGACGTGCTGTTCGGTGAAGCCCGCGACGTCGGCGGCGTGATCGGTTGCCGCGCCGAGAGCATCGCAGACGTCGTGCGGATTCACCGCGCGCCCGGCCAGGTCGCCGTGACCGCGATGCATCTCACCGACATCATCGCCTTCCGCTATCCGGCCGTCATCGTCGACGCGCGCATGCAGAAGCATCTGGTCACGCCGGATCTGCGCGGCGTCGCCGGCATCGCCGTCGGCATCGGCCCGCGCTTTGCGGTCGGGCACAATTGCGACGTCGCGATCGAGACGCATCCGTGCGAGACCGGGGCGATCGTCGCGCAGGGCACCACGCGCAACGCCGACGGCAGGGCACGCGATCTCGGCGGCGCCGGGAGCGAGCGCTTCGTCTATTCGGATGAGGAGGCCGTCTGGCACACGCCGCTCGACATTGGCACCCGCGTCTACAAGGGGCTGCAGCTCGGCTCGCTGGGCGGCGCGCCGGTGCTCGCGCCGCTCGACGGCGCGCTGCGCGGCATCGCGCGTGACGGCGTGCGCGTCCCGGCCAACGTCAAGCTGCTCGAGATCGATCCGCGCGGCCGCCACGCCGCCTGGACCGGCATGGACGAGCGCGGCCAGGCAATCGCCGCGAGCGTCGTGTCAGCCGTTCACCAGATCATGCAAACCGGTCGGAAGGCGGGCCGCGTCTCCGCCATCGTGTGAGGAGGACTGCCATGGAAGTCGCAGAAGCCGGGACGTGTCAGATCGTGGCGTTGCAGGGCGCCGCGTCCGCCGTGATCCAGGAACTACTCGGTGAGTTCGCGTTGCGTCTTGCGGACGCGGGTTTGCGCGTTTCCGGCGTGATCGAGAGCAGTGCGGACACGGCCAAGCCCTGCAAGGCCATGATGCTGCGCAATCTCGATGACGAACGCCTGTTCTCGATCTCGCAGGATCTCGGTCCGGGGTCGCAGGCCTGCAATCTCGATCCGGAAGGATTGGTACTCGCCTGTGCCGCCGTGCAGCAGTCGATCGCGCGTGGCACCGATGTCGTGATCCTCAGCAAGTTCGGCAAGCAGGAAGCTGCCGGCGGCGGGCTTGCCGACGCCTTCGGCACGGCCATCGCCGCCGGGCTTCCGATCATCACCGCGGTGTCGCCGGCGATGATGGAGGCATGGAGCAGCTTCGCCGGCCCCTTCGCCACCTACGTTCCGGCCGAGACCGCGCGCAGGCCAGGATGGATCGAGGCGTGGTCGGGCCGCATGGTGACAGCGCGGAGCCCGCGTGACATGATCGGATCACCACGCGAGCGGATCGGATTGGGATGAAGCGCGAAGCTCAGATCGCATTGACCATCACTTTCGGCAACGGCGGCAGCCTCTCCCCGGAGGATCTGCAGCTGATCGAATTCATCCGCAAGGAGCGCTCGATCCTCGGCGCGGCGCGGGCCAGCGGCATCTCCTACCGCAAGTGCTGGCTGATGGTCGATGCGCTCAACCGCACCTTCGAGATGCCGGTCTTCGAAACCCATCCCGGCCGCCGCGGCGGCGGCGCCGAGATCACGCTGTTCGGCGAGCGTCTGATCGCGCTGTACCGCTCGATGGAGCGGCGCACGCGCACGGCCACGGCCGCGGCGCTGGGCGAGCTGCAGAAGGCTACGGATCCCCATTATCAGAAGCGGGCCAGCGGCGCGGCCGAGGCAGCTCCGAAGGCCGAACCGCGCCGGGTCCGATCGCGACGCTCTTGATCATCGCCCAGGCCGACAGATCCGGCTCCAGCGCCAGCCGCTCGACCGATTCGAGCGTCACCAAGGCGTGCAACTTCGTCGCGCCGAGATCGAATGTGACGCGCACATAGGGCGGATCCAGCGGCAGGATCGCCTCGATGCGGCCCGGCAGCCGGTTAGTGATCGACACGTCCATCGGCCGCGACAATGCGATCGAAACGTCACGCGCCTCGATGGTCACGGAGACGCCGGCATCGATCGCGGCATCGACCATCGGCACCCGCAGCTCGCCATCGGCGAAGAACAGCGTCGACATGCCATATTGCGGATCGTGCCGCAGCACCCGCGCCGGCACCGTGGTGCTGAGCACCACGGCGGAGGCTGAGGACGAGGGAGCCTCGGCAGTCATCGCGCAAGCGCCTCCATCACGTCACGGCCGATCGTGATCGTACAGCACGCGGACGCGGATCGTGCCCTCCACAGCGCGCAGCTCGGCCAGCAGCTCCTCGCCCTCGCCGCCGACCACGTCGGTTTCGAGCACGACATAGCCGACCTCGGGATCGGTCTGCAGATATTGCGCGAGGATGTTGATGTTATGCCGCGAGACCGCCTCGTTGACCTGGCGCAGCACGCCCGGAACGTTGCGATGGACGTGGATGAAGCGCGTGCCGGTCGGGCGCGCCGGCAATTGCACCTGCGGGAAGTTCACTGCGCCAAACGTCGAGCCAACATCGGAATAGTCGATCAGCTTGCGCGCGACCTCGCCGCCGATCCGATCCTGCGCCTCCTCCGTGGAGCCGCCGACATGCGGGGTCAGGATCACGTTCGGCAGGCCCTGCAGCGGTGATACAAAAGGATCGGCGTTCGAGGCCGGCTCGACGGGGAAGACGTCGACCGCAGCGCCGGCGAGCTTGCCGTCGCGCAGCGCGCTGGCCAGTGCCTCGATATCCACGACCGTGCCGCGCGAATTGTTGATCAGATAAGCGCCGTCCTTCATGTGCCGGATCTGGCGCTCGCCGATCATGTTGGCGGTCGCCGGCGTCTCCGGCACATGCAGCGAGACGACGTCGCTCATCGCCAGCAGCTCATCGAGGCTCTCGACCGGCTCGGTGTTGCCATGGCGCAGCTTGTCGGTGAGATCGAAGAAGATCACGCGCATGCCCATCGCTTCGGCCAGGTTCGACAGCTGCGAGCCGATATTGCCGTAGCCGACGATGCCGAGCGTCTTGCCGCGCACTTCGCGGCTGCCATTGGCGGACTTGTCCCAGCCGCCGGCATGCGCCGCCACCGAGCGCGGGAAGATGCGCCGCATCAGCATTACGACTTCGGCAATGGTCAATTCGGCGACACTGCGCGTGTTCGAGTATGGCGCGTTGAACACGGGAATGCCGAGCCGCTTGGCGGCGTCGAGCTCGACCTGGTTGGTGCCGACCGAGAAGCAGCCGACCGCCATCAGCCGGTCTGCCGCCTGCAGGACGTCCTCGGTCAGATGCGTGCGCGAGCGTATGCCGAGCATATGCACGCCGGACAGCATGCGCTTCAGTTCAGCCGAGCCGAGCGCCTTGGGCAGCCGTTCGATCTCGGTGTAGCCGTTGGCCTCGAACATGCGGACGGCCGAGTCGTTCACGCCCTCCAGGAGCAGAACGCGGATCTTTTGCTTGGGCAGCGATAGCGGCATGGGCCTGGCCTGATCAATCGTGGGTGTGGCGTAGTGTAGCGCTTGTTACAGTCGCGATGCGTTGAAACTTGGTGAATGCAGCGCGGCGGCGTCGCTTTCTGTCGCTTTCTCAGGGCCTTGTCCACTCCATTGGCGTCTTTTGACAGGCAATGCAAAATCAGCGCCTGGCCCATGGAACGCCCGGCCCGCCCGCACTGCAGCAACCGCAGATCGTTGTTTTGGCTGCTGACAAACCACGCGAGCGGCGCTAGCCTTCCTGCAATCACAAAATCATCGGGAGGTCAGCATGTCAGACGGAGTGGTCGAGGCACGCGCGTCGGAATCCGCTCAGGGTGAAACCCAGACGGTCGACGTTGCCGTCGTGGGCGCCGGATTTGCGGGATTGTACCTGCTTCACCGCTTACGCAAGGCGGGTTTCTCGACCGTGGCGCTGGATACCGCGACCGATGTCGGCGGCACCTGGTATTGGAACCGCTATCCGGGCGCGCGTTGCGACATCCAGACCGTCGACTACAGCTACACGTTCGATCCCGAGCTCGATACCGCGTGGCAGTGGTCGGAGAAGTATGCCACCCAGCCGGAGATCCTGCGTTATCTCGGCTTCGTCGCCGATCGTTACGATCTGCGCCGGGACATTCGCTTCGGCACCCGCGTGCTCGGCGCCTCCTGGGATGAATCGAAGGAGCGCTGGCTGCTCACGACGGACAACGGCCCGGCCGTCTCCTGCCGCCACTACATCATGGCGACCGGCTGCCTGTCGCAGCCCAAGCCGCCGGAATTCGACGGCGTGCACGACTTCAAGGGCGCGATCTACTTCACCAGCCGCTGGCCGCATGACGGCGTCGACCTCAAGGGCAAGCGCGTCGCGGTGATCGGCACCGGCTCGTCCGCCATCCAGTCGATCCCGATCATCGCCGAGCAGGCGGCGCAGCTGACCGTATTCCAGCGCACCCCGAACTTCGCTCTCCCGGCGCATAACGGCCCGCTGCCGGCCGATCGTGCCGCCCAGTTGGCGCAGGATCGCAACGGCCTGCGCGAACAGGCACGCTGGTCGCTGACCGGCGTGCCGATTCCGCCGGCCACCGAATTCAGCTGGCAGATGAGCGAGAGCGAGCGCCGCGCTCGCTTCGAGAAGCTGTGGGCTGCGGGCGACCTCGTCGGCATGCTGACGCAGCTCTGGGCCGACCAGGGTGTCGACGCGGACGGCAACGCGCTGCTCGCGGATCTCATCCGCGAGAAGATCCGCGAGATCGTCAAGGATCCCGAGACAGCCGAGGCGCTCACGCCGCATGATCATCCGTTCGGCGCCAAACGTCCGTGTCTGGACACCAACTACTACGCGACCTTCAACCGCCCGAACGTGACGCTGGTGAACCTGCGCAAGGAGCCGATCACGTCGATCACGGCGAACGGCATCAAGACCGACAAGCGCAGCTTCGACATCGACGTGATCGTGTTCGCCACCGGCTTTGATGCGATGACCGGCGCAATCCGCGCCGTGCATCCGATCAAGGGCCGCGACGGCAAATCGCTCGATGAGACCTGGGCGAATGGCCCGGAGACCTATCTCGGCCTGACCGTCGCCGGCTTCCCCAATCTGTTCCTGATCACGGGGCCCGGCAGCCCATCGGTGCTCTCGAACATGGCGGTGTCGATCGAACAGCATGTCGACTTCGTGGTGGACCGCCTGGCCGAGATGCGCGAGGCCGGCTTCACGACGATCGAGCCGACGGACACCGCGCAGGCAGGCTGGATGCGCCACATGGCGGACTGCGCGACGGTGACGCTGCATCGGCTCGCCAACACCTGGTACACGGGCGCCAACGTGCCGGGCAAGCCGCAGACATTGATGCCCTATACCGGCGGCGTCGGGCCCTACCGCGGCATCTGCAACGAGATCGTGAAGCGCGGCATGCTCGGCTTCAAGCTGGCCGGTCCGAACGGCACGACCCAATGCAATGACGGCGAGATCGTGAAGTTGCAGCCGGATGTCCGGCTGGTGCTGAACATGCTCGCCGAGATGAACCTGCCGCCGATCGAATCGATGGGCGCGCAGGGCGCACGCGACTTCATCACCGAGTTCAACAAGACCCGGCCGCCGGGACGGCCCGTCGGTGAGGTCAAGGACGGCACGCTCCCGGGCGCGGATGGCCCCCTCGCCTACCGGCTCTATCGCCCGGCAACGCCTGGGCCGCATCCGATCGTGGTGTACTTCCATGGTGGCGGCTGGGTGCTCGGCGACGAGCAGTCGGATGATCCGTTCTGCCGCGACATGTGCCGCCGCTCCAACATGATCTTCGTCAGCGTGAACTACCGCCACGCGCCCGAGCATCGCTTCCCTGCGGCGGCAGAGGATGGCTACGCCGCCACCCGCTGGGTTGCGGAGCACGCCGCCGAGCTCGGCGGCCGCGAAGGTCCGGTGTTGGTCGCGGGCTGGAGCGCGGGCGGCAACATCGCCGCCGTGACATGCCAGCTGGCGCGCGATCGCGGCGGGCCGGTCATCGGTGGCCAGCTGCTGGTGTGCCCGGTTACCGATTGCAGCTTCGATCGTCCGTCCTACACCGAGAATGCCGCCGGCTACTTCCTGACGCGCGGCCTGATGTTCTGGTTCTGGGACATCTACTGCTCGCCGGCCGATCGCACCGATCCGCTTGTGTCGCCGCTGCGCGGCCAGCTGAAAGGACTGCCGCCGGCCTATATCGTGACCTGCGAATTTGATCCGCTGCGCGACGAAGGCGTGGCCTATGCGGAGGCATTGGCCGCCGCGGGCGTCCCCGTCGGACAGCTCAAGGCCAGCGGCCATTTCCACTCCTCGTTCACGATGGTCGATATCGTGATTACCGGTGTCGGTGGTCGCGTGCAGATGGCCGAGGCGCTGCAGGCGTTCACGCAGCCTGCCGAAGACAGCGGCTCGCCGGAGATCAACGCCGCGGCGAGCTAGCACCGGCGCCGGCAGCCATCTTGCGAAAGGTTGCAGGACGTTCTGCAAGCTTGGCCGCCGCCCGTGTCAGAACGGGTTTGCAGCCGGACATCTCGGCCGGCAGCCGACCCACCGCATCGAGCAAGGCGCGGGCCGCGCGCAGCGGATCCGTGCCGATGCGGTGCAGTCGCTCCAGCGTCGCCGTGCAGCGCCGTCTGGCGCTCGGCGACGTTGCGCGGGCAGCGAGCTCGCCGAGTTGCTCGATCGCCTGTCCGACATACAACAGCGCCAGGGCATCGTCGGCCAGGCGCGCAGTCGGATACGAGGCCCGCTCGCCCCAATAGGTGGCGAGCAGGACGCGGTGGTGCAGCAGCGCGCGCCATCGCTTGCGGCGATCCGATCGAAGGGCGCTGGCCGCGAGATGTTCGAGATCGTCGATCATCGAATATCTGACCGCCTCATAGCGCCGGCGGCTGTCGACCGGATAGATCAGGCTGAAGGCGATCAGCGCGACCACTGGTCCGGCGATCACGGCAAGACTGGCCATCAGCGAATGCCCGAAGCTCATGGTCTGTGGCCAGGTCGGCTGCAGCATCAGCAACAGCACCATGTTGACGTCGAACGCCATGCGCTGGGTCAGGCGATGCGCCGACAGCGGCGCACCGAGCAGGATGAAGGGGACCATCGCCAGCACCGTCCCGAGCGATCCACCGACATATGGCCAGATCAGCCAGCGGCAGATCAGGGCGAGGCCCGTCCCCAGCACCTGCCCGGCGAGCACGTGAGGCAGGATGGCGGCCGGTTTCTCGAAGGTCGAAAACACCGACAACATGATCGCCGTGCCGAGCATCATGAAGCCGCCCATCTCCCAGCCGGTCACGAGCCAGACCAGGCCGGTGGCCAGCATCGCGACAAGGGCGCGCAACATCGCGCGGCGCGCCAGCATCCAATCACGATGCAGAAGCAGTTCGGCAGCAGGGCTTCCGTCGAGATCATCCAGATTGCTCGTCGCCGCGCCGAGGTCATTCAGGATCGACGCCAGTGGTCCGTGCGGATTCGCGGCGGCCGCGGCCTCGCCCAACCGCCGCAGCGCCGGCACGGAAATTCCGGTCTTGGACATGTCCGTTCGCGCCAGCGAATCCGCCATCGCGGCATCGATGACCCGGCTGTCCTCCGAGCGCAGCCACAGCACGGCCGACACCTGCGCCGCCAGCAGCGCGCGGATCTTCCGAACCAGCCGCCGTCGCCGGCGTGAGCCGGCGCCATGCAGGTCGAGCGTGCCTTCGAGCGCCGAGATGTCCGACAGAATCGAACGCTGCTCATTCTCCGGGACCGGCGCCCCGCGCAGACGCGCGACGATGTCGGCAGCCAGCCGCTCACTGAGAAGCCGCGCCTTCTCCACGACCGAGATATCGTCGCCGGGCGCAGCGAACAGCCAGCCGACGAGCAGCGCAGCCAGAATGCCGACGGCAACGGTCAGCACGCGATCGGCACCCAAGGCCAGCACATGCTCCGGATGGGCCGCGTCGAGCAGGGCCACCATGGCCGCCGAATAGCCGGAGAGCATTGCGGCATAGGAGGCGTAGCCACGGACGAGATTGCCGGCAAAGGCACACAGGCCGATCCAGAGCGAGATGCCGATGACGAGCACCATGGCGTCGCCGTGGGAGAGACGCATCAAGGCCAGTCCGAACAACACGCCGATAACAGTGCCGGCGAGCCGGGCCGCGCTCTTCTCCAGAAGATGTCCGCGGAGAGGCTGCGAGGCCGCCCACACCGTCATCCCCGACCATTGCGGATGCTCCAGTCCCGCCAGCCAGGCAAGCAGGAGCGCAAGACATGCGGCGAGCGCGGTCCGAAAGCCGAATGCGAGCCGGGGCCATTCGAAGCCGAACCGCGAGACGGGTGGCGCATTCATTCCTCGTCGTCTCCTTCGGTGAGCCGCTGCTCGATCCGGTCGAATATCTCGAGCGTCGCCTGCAGGCGCGCGTCGTCGATGTCCCGGAGCATCGCGCTCTCGGCCTCGCGCAGGACTCGATAGACCGAGGTGAGCAGCCGCCTGCCCTTCGCGGTGAGAAAGACCAGCCGCGAGCGGCGGTCGGTCGGGGAGACCCGCCGCTCGATCAGCTCGCGCTCGCCGAGCATGTCGAGCAGGCGCACCAGGCTCGATCCGTCGATGCCACAGCGGGCCGCAAGCTCATTCTGGGTGATGCCATCGCCGGACCGATCGAGATGCACCAGCGGCGGCCATGCCGCATCCGACAATCCGAGCGCGCCCATCCGTTCGTCCAGCGCGCGGCGCCAGCGGCGGGCGAGGCCAACGAGCGCAAAACCGAAGCGAAGACGGGCGGTGGATGCCGACGGTGCCATGCCCCATTTACTTGAACCAAAATGATTTGGATTCAATCTATTTTCGGAGTAACCCGCGCCGGGCTGCTCCGCGTCCGGCGCATGCCGACATGGGCAGAACGATCCGGACGCAGCTGCATCCGCTCAAACCGGCTGTTTCATGGCCTCGTCATAGGCCAGCACCGAGGCACGCGCGGTGTCACGCACATCGCTCGCCGTCATGCCCGGTCTGTACAGGCTCGAGCCGAGGCCGAACGCGCGCACACCAGCCGCGACATAGGTCGCGAGATTCTTGTCCGAGACGCCGCCGACAGCGCCGACGACCACGCCCTTCGGCAGAACCGCGAGCTGCGCTGCTATGCCCGATGGACCGAGCACGGACGCTGGGAAATACTTCAACGCTGAGGCACCGCAGCGCAAGGCTAGGAAGGCCTCGGTCGGCGTCAAGACGCCCGGCATCGTCACCATGTCGTAAGCCTGCGCCGTCGCCAGCACTTCGGCATCGACGTTCGGACTGACCATCAAGCGGCCGCCAGCCTCCGCAACGCGCACACAATCCGGTGCATTGGTCACGGTCCCCGCACCGATCAGGCAGTCCTGGCCGAAGCGCCTGGCCAGCCGTTCGATCGAGACGAACGGCTCAGGCGAGTTGAGCGGGACCTCGATCATCTCGAAACCCGCTTCGATCAGGACAGCCACGATCTCTTCGGCCTCATCGGGCTTGATGCCGCGCAGGATCGCAACCAACGACCGCTTCACGTTGGGCCAGTTCACGGACTGTGTCATGTCAGAAACGCGCTCCCCAGATCTGCCGGGCCGCCTTGATCAGGCCTCGGCGCGAGGCCAGCTCAGCATCGCATTCGTTCACGGTGAAACCAGACGCCGTCAGGGCCTCACGATAGAGGCGGCCGAGCCGGCCTGCTCCGATCAGCCGCAGCGGGAGGTCGCGGCCGAAGCGCGTGCCGGCATCCGCGATCTCGCTGCCGATCAGCAGGCCGGACAACCGGGCAGCTCCATCCGAACGCTGCTCGAAGCCGAGCAACTGAGCCGCGCGCAGCCGGAACAGCGCGCTGGTCAGGCTCGTCGGAGACGATAGCGCAGACGCGAGGCCGGCGCGAAACGAAGGGCCGTCATCGGCCGCTGCGGCATTCGGCTCGACGGCATGCATCAGGATGCTGTGCTGGGAGATCACCGCGAACAGCTCGCCGGTCATGTAGGTGGCAAACGCGACCACGGCGCCAGCCTCGATCTGGATCCATTTGCTGTGGGTGCCGGGGATGCACACGACCCCGGAAAAGTCTGGCTCGGTGACGCCGAGCAGCTGCGTCTCCTCGCCGCGCATCACATCCGGCTGATCGGCGTGGGCCTGGGCCAGACCAGGAAGAATCCTGACGTCGCCCTCGGTCTCGACGCGGATCGCGCCGGCATGCAGCGCGTCGAGGCGGGTCGGCGTGTGCAGATATGGCGCTTCGACCCAGCCCTGCCGCGCGCCGGCCATGCCGCAGATCAGCACCGGCAGGTCGGCCGGTCCACCGAGCTTGCGAAGGTGATCGCGCAGCACCGGCGCGAAACCCAATGTCGCACATTGCAACATGCCCTCGGGGCCGCGGCTCTCGGCGAGCTCCGTTCCGTCGGCGGCCATCAGCCAGGCGCGGAAGCTCGAAGTTCCCCAGTCGACGGCAATGAAGGCCGCCTTGGACATCCCGGTCGAGCTCATCGTTCCTCTGCGGCTGTGCTGCGACACTCTCGAGCCTCGGCTCGGGTGACGCCCGCCCTATATGCATGATATGTCGCGGCCGACAAGCACGGCCAGTGGATCGGCAGGTCCGACGGCATCGTCCATTCATTGTTGCGCTGCAAAGGCGCGGCGCCCCGCTCCCCGATCTCCCGCAGCCGCTTTTGGGCGCGGCTTCATCCGCATTCCGGACCTCATCCATGACCATTGCAGACCACCGCGCGGCGCAGCTCGCGACACGCCTGGCCTTCTTCGTCGCCGGTTTCGGCATCGCGTGCTGGGCGCCGCTGGTGCCATTCGCCAAGCAGCGGCTCGGCGTCGATGATGCGACGCTCGGACTGCTGCTGCTGTCGCTCGGTGTCGGCTCGGTTGTATCGATGCTGGCGGCCGGCCTCCTCAGCGCGCGCTATGGCAGCAAGCCGGTGGTGATCGTCAGCGGACTTGCCCTCAGCGTTTTGCTGCCTCCGCTCGTCATCGCCACGACGCCGGTCACCCTCGCGCTCGCGCTGTTCGCCTTCGGCGCGGCGCTCGGCTCGCTCGACGTCGCCGTGAACATCCAGGCCATCGAGGTCGAGCGGCTCAGCGCACGGCCATTGATGTCCGGCTTTCACGCTCAATTCAGCATCGGGGGCTTTGCCGGCTCCGGCGTCATGACCGCGCTGCTCGCGGTCGAGATCGCGCCGCTGCCGGGCACGCTCGCCTGCTGTGCGATCGCATTGGCGGCGATGATCATTGCCGTTCCGCGGCTGATTGCAGGCAAGCCGGCGCAATCGGGCCCGCTGCTGGTGCTGCCGCAGGGCGCGGTGCTGTTGCTGGCGGCGCTCGCGGCGATCATGTTCCTGGTCGAAGGCGCGATGCTCGACTGGAGCGCGCTGCTGCTCACCGGCTCCGGCCGTCTCCCGGCGGCACAGGCCGGGCTCGGTTACATCATGTTCTCGATCGCGATGACGATCGGCCGTCTCGCTGGCGATGTCGTCGTCGCACGGATCGGAGATCGCGCGACCTTGCTGTGGGGCAGCGTCATGGCGATCACCGGATTCGTCGTGCTGCTGGCCATTCCCTCGGTTGTCAGTGCGATGACAGGCTTTGCGCTGATCGGCCTCGGCGCCTCGAATCTGGTGCCGGTGCTGTTCCGACGGGCTGGTGCACAGACCGTGATGCCCATCGGCCTTGCCGTCGCGGCCGTCACCACCGCCGGCTACTCCGGCGTGCTGCTCGGGCCTGCCGGCATCGGCTTCGTCGCCGCAGCCACGAGCCTGTCGACGGCATTCTGGCTGCTCGCGGCGCTGCTGGTCGTCGTGCTCGCGAGTGCGCCTTTGGTCGCAAGTGCGCCGCGATAGGAACGCGGCCGGCCATCCTTGCTTTGGTGAACCGAGGACCGAGTGGATCGCCTCGCTCATCACGGCTGAGCTGCCGGTCCAGACGGCAGCGCGTGCGCCGGGCAACGCGGGTTGCTCGTATCGGTTCCCTTGTGCGTTCCGGCATGCCGGCGCACACTCTGCCGATGCGCAATGGAGCAGTGCGATGGCGGTGTATGGCGATATCCCGGCGGATGATCACGGTACGGCCGGCACGCAGGCGCGTGATGCCCATTTCCTGCGCCACAGCTTTGCCGTCGCCCGGCGGTCGACCTCGCATGGCAACCATCCGTTCGCAGCTATTCTCGTCGACGCCGGCGGCCACGTGCTGATCGAGGCGGAGAATGGCTACATGCCGGCGCGCGACGCCACGGCGCATGCCGAACGGCTGGTTGCGACGCAGGCTTGCACGAAGATCGCGCCGGAGGTTCGGGCGACAGCCACGCTGTATTCGTCAGCCGAGCCCTGCGCGATGTGTGCCGGCGCGATCTATTGGGCCGGCATCGGGCGGGTCGTCTACGGCCTGAGCGAACGGCGGCTGCGCGACTTCACCGGCAACCATCCGGAAAACCCGACGCTCGACCTGCCCTGCCGCGACGTCTTCGCGAGCGGCCAGCGTGCGACGGAGGTCGTGGGACCGCTGCTGGAGGACGAAGCCGCAGCCCTGCATGTCGGCGTCTGGGACACATGATCAAACGACAAGGGCGCCGCAGCCTGGCTGCAGCGCCCTCCTCTTCTGGTCACGCCAGATCAGAACTTGACGGTCACGCCGCCATAGACGGTTTCCTCGGTGCAGCTCGCATTGCCGACGCAGGCCCCGCTGGTCTTGTGGTCGAGGCCGAACTTGTTCTGCCAGTAGCGATAAGCGACCCAGACATCGACAAAGTGGGAATATTTGTCGCCCATGAAAGCCTTGGAAGCGTCGAAGGTCAGGCGGATCGGCTCGGAGTTGAACTCGATCGCGGTCTTGGTCCCCGGCAGCGGGCTGTTCTCGTTGCCCTTCTCACCGTACCAGCCGGCGCGGCCGCTGATCGACCAGAACTGCATGTTCGGCGGCAGGAAGCCGAGGTCCATGTAGTAATTCAGCTCGAGTGCCCAGGTCGGGTTGAAGCTGCGATTGCCGTCGGTCAAGCAGTTCACGCCCGGAACGGCCGCTGCCGGCAGCTGCCAGCCCGCTCCGCACTGGGTGAAAGCATTGCGGTTGTAGAATTCGTAATACAGCAGCGGGGCGACGTTGAGGTAGCCCTTGTAAGGCAGATCGAACGCGAATTGCAGACCGGCGACCATGGAGCGCTTGGCCGGCGACAGATAGTTGTTCTCGGTGTTGGCATCCATGCCCACCTCGAACGAGATGTTGTGCAGCGGACCCATCGTGAAAGCGCTGGTGTTGAAGATCTGATTCCAGCCGAAAGTCGAGCGGAACAGACCATAGATTTCGGTGGCGCCTTCGCACGTTGCGGGGGTGGCGATACCGGTGCCGGGATTGAAGATCACGCCGGCATTGGTGCAGGGATTGGCCGGGTCGTTGTGATCCGACTTGAACATCGAAATGGTGAAGAAGTTCGTGCCGTACTGCCAGACGTCGAAGTGGCTGAACGAATAGACCTGCTTGGCGGTGGTGCTGTTGATGCTGCCATTCGGCCGCACCGAGAACACGCCGGGATCGGTGCCCTTGGGCATCCAGGAGAAGCTGACGCGGTTGTCGACGACGAGGAAGAACGGCAGATCAGCCGGAGCCTTCTTCGCGGCCTTGGCCGGCAGATCCGCAGCGCTGGCCTGCCCCAGCGCCGCGATCGCGCCTGCGCCCAGCGCAACCGCAGCAGTGATGAAATGACGAAACGACATGTAGACACCCCCAATGAACAAGCGCCGATTCCGCACTTGCATGCACAGTTGCGCCGAAGCTTCGTCGCGAGAAGCCTCAAGATTCTCCACGTCTTGCTCGCAGTTTGATCAAGGTTCCGCCCCAAGCGGTGGCGTCCGCCTCGCGCCGGTGTTCCAGGACGTGAGACGATTGGCCGCGGCAAATGGAACCGCAAAACGGGGCTTTCGACTTCACATCGTTGGAGTTTTCTGGACAGGGCAAAAGCAGCTTCATCGGCCGCTGCGGAACGCTGCAAGCACACGACCGAGGTTCGCTCGGCCGTCGAGATGATGCTGCTCATCCAACGGGCATGCTGCTGTCCGAGATTGATTCCCGGCAACTGTCGCAAAAGTGCCACATGTCGCGTCGCGCGGACGGAGGCAGTCCAATTGCATTGCCGGCCCGATGCAACTGACTGTGAAGCGGAAATGGACCGGGGACATTTCCAGAGGCTGGGCAAGAGTTGTGCAAAGGATGGCGCTTTTCACCTCTTACACAGCGGAGCAAATTAGCTCACAATTGAGGCAGTTCCATTCCCTGCCTAAGACGCAGCACATGCCCGATCCCGCGCTGGCTCGCCCAGCCCCCGTACAGCCGCTCCTGCAGACGGTCGGATTGACCAAGCGCTACGGCGATTTCCTCGCCAATGACAGGATCGACATCGAGATCGTCCCGCGCGAAATCCACGCTCTCCTCGGCGAGAACGGCGCGGGCAAGTCGACATTGGTCAAGACCATCTACGGACTGGTGCAGCCGAGTGGCGGGGAATTGCGTTGGCAGGGCCGACCGATCAAGCTCTCCGGGCCTTCCGAGGCCCGATCGCTGGGCATCGGCATGGTGTTTCAGCATTTCTCCCTATTCGACAATCTGACCGTCGCGGAGAACGTTGCGCTCGGACTCGATGGCAAGGAGCCGCTCAGGGCGGTGTCGGCCCGGCTGGCCGACGTCGCCCGCGACTACGGACTGCCGCTCGATCCGAAGCGGGAGGTCTGGCAACTCTCCGTGGGCGAGCGGCAGCGCATCGAGATCGTGCGGGCCTTGATGCAGAACCCGAAATTCCTGATCCTGGACGAGCCCACGGCGGTGCTGACGCCGCAGGAGGCCGATCAGCTCTTCGTTGTGCTTGAGCGCCTGAAGCAAGAGGGGCGCGCGATCCTCTACATCAGCCATAAGCTCGATGAGGTGAAGCGGCTGTGCGACACCGCCACGATCCTGCGCGGCGGCAGGAAGGTTGCCACCTGCAATCCGAAGCTCGAGACGGCCGGATCGCTTGCCCGCATGATGGTGGGGAGCGAGATCAAGGAAGTGAAGCCGTCAGCCGAGCGGCGCACGACGGTGCCGCGCCTGGTCGTGAATGATCTCACGCTTCAACCGGCCGAGCTGCATGGAGTCCGTCTGCAGAACATCTCGTTCGAGTTGAAGGGCGGTGAGATCCTCGGCATCGCCGGGGTCGCAGGCAATGGACAGGACGAACTGTTCGCCGCACTTTCTGGAGAACGCCTTGTCAAGGAACCTGGAACGATCATCATCGACGGCATCGCCTGCGGTAATCTCTCGATCAGCGAGCGCCGCAAGATGGGCGCGGCTTTCGTGCCCGAGGAACGGCTCGGCCACGGCACCGCGCCGCGAATGAGGCTGTCGGAGAATGCGCTGCTGACCGGGCACGCCGCCGGCGACATGGTGCGCCACGGCTTCATCAATGCCGCCGCGACGCTGCGGACGGTGGATCGCACCACCGAGACGTTCGACGTCCGTAAGGCCAAGCGCGATCCCGAGGCCGCGAGCCTGTCCGGCGGCAATCTCCAGAAATTCGTCGTCGGCCGCGAGATCTTGCGGCAACCGGCGGTGCTCGTCGTCAACCAGCCGACCTGGGGCGTCGATGCCGGCGCTGCTGCGATCATTCGTCAGGCGTTGATCGACCTCGCAAGTGCTGGCGCCGCGGTGCTCGTCACCAGCCAGGATCTCGATGAGCTGATCGAAATCGCCGACCGCATCGCCGTGATGTTTCACGGCCGACTCTCGGCAGCCCTGCCGCGCATAGAAGCCACGCGCGAAAAACTCGGCCTGCTGATGGGCGGCGCCAGTCTCGACCAGAAGGAGGCCGCGCATGCAGCTCGTGCTTGAGAAGCGCGCCGAGCGCTCACGCACCATAGCGCTGGTGTCGCCGCTGATCGCCATCGGGCTGACACTGGTGACCATGAGCGTGCTGTTCGCCCTGCTCGGCAAGAACCCGATCGCGGCGCTCGGCGTCTATTTCATCGCCCCTCTCACCGACGGCTATTCGCTGCAGGAGATCGCCGTGAAGGCGACGCCGCTGGTGATGATCGCGATCGGATTGTCGCTGTGCTATCTCGCCAATGCCTGGAACATCGGCGCCGAAGGCCAGTTTCTGATCGGCGCCGTCGCCGGCAGCTGGATCGCGGTCAAGACGCAGGGCACAGAAGCCGGATATTGGGTGCTGCCGGCCATGCTGCTCGCCGGCGCTGCCGCGGGCGCACTTTACGCACTGATTCCGGCGCTGTGTCGGGTGAAGTTCGGCGCCAGCGAGATCCTCACCAGCCTGATGCTGGTCTATGTCGCCGATCTGCTGCTCGATTATCTCGTCCGCGGCCCGTGGCGTGATCCGGCCGGCTTCAATTTCCCGACCACCGCCGAGTTCGATCCGGTCGCGACCGTGCCGCTGCTGATCGAGGGCGGACGGCTGCATCTCGGCAGCATCATCGCGCTCATTGTCGTCATCTGCGCTTTCGTGCTGCTTGATCGCACCATCAAGGGTTTCGAAATCCGGGTCGTCGGCGTTGCGCCGCGCGCCGCCCGCTTCGGCGGCTTCAACGCCAATCAGCTCGTGCTGGTGACCTTCGCAATCTCCGGTGCTTTGGCCGGACTCGCCGGCATCATCGAGGTGGCGGGTCCGATCGGCCATCTGCAACCGGGCATTTCGCCGGGCTATGGCTTCACGGCGATCATCGTCGCCTTCCTCGGCCGGCTCAATCCCGTTGGAATATTAATTGCAGGCCTTTTCCTCGCGCTGACGTTCATTGGCGGAGAGCAGGCCCAGATCACGATGAAGATTCCGCTCGACGTGACCAAGGTGTTCCAGGGCATCCTGCTGTTCTACGTGCTCGCCTGCGACTCCCTCATCCTCTATCGGTTCAAGCTCGTCTTCTCCGCCCGACAGGTGCAAAGTGGTGCTGGTTGAAGCAATCATCCTGTCGGTGCTCGCCGCGTCGACGCCGCTGCTGCTGGCAGCGACCGGCGAGCTGGTCACCGAGCGCGCCGGCGTGCTCAACCTCGGCGTCGAGGGCATGATGATCGTCGGCGCCGCCTGTGGCTTTGGCGGCGCCTGGCTGTCCGGCTCGATCGTCGTCGGCGCGCTGTGCGGCATCATCGCCGGCATGCTGACGTCCCTGATCTTCGCATTCATGACGCTCGGGCTCGCGGTGAATCAGGTCGCGACCGGCCTGGCGTTGACCATTTTCGGCATCGGTCTCTCCGGCCTGATCGGGGCGCGCTTTGTCGGCGAGCGCATCAACACCGCGCCGCACCTCTCGGTTCCCGGCCTGAGTGACATCCCGCTGGTCGGCCGCATCCTGTTCGGCGAGGACGCCTTCGTCTATCTGTCGCTGGCCTTGATCGTTGCGGTCTGGTGGTTCCTCTATCGCACCCGTGCCGGTCTCGTCCTGCGCGCCTGCGGCGACAACCACATCTCCGCGCATGCGCTCGGCTATCCCGTGCTGCGCATCCGCATGCTGGCCGTGCTGTTCGGCGGTGCCTGTGCCGGGCTCGCCGGGGCCTATCTGCCCCTGGCCTACACACCATTCTTCATTCCCGGCATGACGGCGGGACGCGGCTGGATCGCGCTCGCGCTCGTCGTGTTTGCATCCTGGCGACCGGGCCGTCTCGTCATCGGCGCCTATCTGTTCGGCGCGGTGACGATCCTGCAGCTGCATGCGCAAGGCGCGGGTGTCGGCATCCCCTCGCAATTCATGTCCGCGCTGCCCTATCTCGCCACCGTGATCGTGCTGGTGCTGCTGTCGCGCGCCCGGACCGGCGGCTCGACGGCGCCGGCTGCATTGGGAACGGTATTCGTCCCGGACCGCTGATCGTTTCATCCGGAGCGCCTGCGATGGGGCGCGACGCTCTGGAAATAAGCTTTCCCCTGACCATTTGGAGATATTGACGATGATGAAAAGGCTTCTGGGGGCTGCCGCCGCGCTGATGCTGGCGGGGAGCATCGCCGGCGTCGCGCACGCCGCCGACAAGCTGAAGGTCGGCTTCATCTACCTTGGACCGATCGGCGATCTCGGCTGGACCTATCAGCACGAACTGGCGCGCCAGGCGCTCGTGAAGGAGTTCGGCGACAAGATCGAGACGACCTATCTCGAGAACGTTCCGGAAGGCCCCGACTCCGAGCGCGCCATCGAGCAGTTGGTCCGCGCCGGCAACAAGCTGATCT
Source organism: Bradyrhizobium sp. USDA 4369 (assembly GCF_054056435.1). Lineage (NCBI taxonomy): Bacteria > Pseudomonadati > Pseudomonadota > Alphaproteobacteria > Hyphomicrobiales > Nitrobacteraceae > Bradyrhizobium > Bradyrhizobium sp. USDA 4369. The sequence goes on from NZ_JBSRYH010000001.1 coordinate 481,946, forward strand.
TCACGACCTCGTTCGGCTACATGGACCCGACCCTGAAGGTCGCCAAAAAATATCCACAACGTGCATTTCGAGCACGCCACCGGCTACAAGCGCGACAAGAACATGTCGACCTATTCGGCGCGCTGGTACCAGGGCCGCTATATCCAGGGCCAGATCGCGGCCAAGATGTCGAAGGCCGGCGTGCTTGGCTATATCGGCTCGTTCCCGATTCCCGAGGTGGTCTCGGGCATCAACGCGACGATGCTCGGCGCGCAGTCGATCAATCCCAACATCAAGGTCAAGATCATCTGGGTCAACACCTGGTTCGATCCTGGCAAGGAGGCCGACGCCGCCAAGGCGCTGCTCGATCAGGGCGCCGACATCATCATGCAGCATACCGACAGCCCGGCGCCGATGCAGGTCGCGGCCGAGCGCGGCAAGCTCGCCTTCGGCCAGGACTCCGAGATGATCAAGTTCGGCCCCAAAGCGCAGCTGACCTCGATCCTCGACACCTGGGCGCCCTACTACATCTCCCGCGTCAAGGCCGAGCTCGACGGCACCTGGAAGTCGGAGGACACCTGGGGCGGCCTCGATTCCAAGATGTTCGAAATGGCGCCCTACACCAACATGCCTGATGACGTGAAGAAGATGGCCGAGGAGACGCAGGCCGCGATCACCGCAGGCAGGCTGCATCCGTTCAAATGCCCGGTCGTCGGCCAGGACGGGAAGGAGGTGGAGTGCAAGGGCGGCGATCATCTGGCCGACGGCCAGATCCTCGGCATGAACTTCTACGTCAAAGGCGTCGACGACAAGCTTCCCGGCAAGTAATCGCGATCAGCGACCAAGACCCCTGCCGTTCGCATTACGGCAGGGGTTCGCAGGTGTAGGGGGTCCGCCATGAGCGGCGGACAAGCGCCTGCATAGAGAGCTACCTGCGCTCTACCTTACGATGCATTGACAGCAGCAACACACAATAGCAAGGTTGAGGCAGGCGCGACGATGCGGCGCATCCCCTCTTTGCATCGCCAGTTTCTACCTGGAGTTCCATCCGTGAACAAATGTAACCTGCTTGTTGCCGTCTGCGCTTCGGCGTTGCTGGCCTCTCCCGCCGCTTTCGCAAAAACTCTCGTGTTCTGCTCAGAAGGCAGCCCTGAAAATTTCTATCCCGGCATCAACACGACCGGGACCTCGTTCGACGGCAATGAGCCGATCTACAATCGCATTGTCGAGTTCGATCGCGGCAGCACGCAAGTGGTGCCAGGCTTGGCCGAAACATGGACGATCTCGCCCGACGGCACCACCTATACGTTCAATCTGCGGAAGGGCGTGAAGTGGCACACGACATCGAAATCGTTCAAGCCCACGCGCGACTTCAATGCCGACGACATTCTGTTCTCGATCGAGCGGCAGTGGAAAGAGGATCATCCTTATTTCAAGGTGACGAGCCCGAACCATTCCTATTTCGGTGACATGGCGCTGCCGAAACTGTTGAAGTCGGTCGAGAAGATCGATGATTACACGATCAAGATCACGCTCAATCAGCCGGAGGCTCCGTTCCTTGCGGATCTCGCGATGCCGTTCGCGGCGATCCAGTCGAAGGAATATGCCGATGCGATGCTGAAGGCCGGGACGCCCGAGAAGATCGACCAGGATCCGATCGGCACGGGCCCGTTCTATCTGGTGCAGTATCAAAAGGACGCGGTGATCCGCTACAAGTCCTTCCCGCAATATTGGGGCGGCAAGGCCAAGATCGACGACCTCGTCTATTCGATCACGCCGGATTCGTCCGTTCGCTGGGCCAAGCTGCAGAAGGGCGAATGCGACGTGATGCCCTATCCGAACCCGGCCGACATCGATGCGATCAGGAAAGACCCGAACGTCACGGTCCTCGAACAACCCGGCCTCAATGTCGGCTATCTGGCGTTCAACACGCAGAAGAAGCCGTTCGATGATGTCCGCGTGCGCAAAGCCCTGAGCATGGCGATCAACAAGAAGGCGATCATCGACGCCGTCTATCTGTCGACCGGCATTGCGGCAAAGAACCCGATCCCGCCGTCGATGTGGTCCTACAATGACAACGTCAAGGACGATCCCTATGATCCGGAGGCCGCCAAGAAGCTGCTCGCCGAAGCCGGATTTCCCAACGGGCTGGACACGGACATGTGGGCCATGCCGGTGCAGCGTCCCTACAATCCGAACGCCAAGCGGATCGCCGAATTGATGCAGGCCGACCTCGCCAAGATCGGGATCAAGGCCGAGATCAAGTCGTTCGAATGGGGTGAATACCGCAAGCGATTGCAGGCCGGCGAGCATCAGATGGGCATGTATGGCTGGACCGGCGACAATGGCGATCCCGACAATTTCCTGCACACGTTGCTCGGTTGCGCCTCGGCCTCGGGCTCGGGCTCGAACATCGCGAAGTTCTGCTACAAGCCGTTCGACGATCTGGTCGTGAAGGCCAAAACGGTCAGCGATCAGGCCGAGCGTGCCAAGCTCTATGCGGAGGCCCAGGTCGTCTTCAAGGAGCAGGCGCCGTGGTACACCATTGCGCATGCCGTGCAGTTAAAGCCTGTCAGCAAGCGCGTCATCGACTTCAAACTGTCGCCGTTCGGACGGCACAGCTTCTACGGTGTCGACGTCAAGGACTGACGTGACTCCGCTGTCGCACAAGGGCAGCCCGTCGGGGGCTGCCCTCCATGATCCCTGAACTTCATGATCCCCGAACTTGCGAGCATGGCACGCGGAATCATGGTTCGACGCCAGCAGATCCCGCCAGGGCGAGTTGAGCGAGGCCATCCTCGATCTCGTGGTTGAATTCGATTAATCCGTCCTCGCGGTCGGGGACGACAGAGCCAGGCATGCTTCGATTCGCGCTGACCAGATTGAGCCTCGTGGTTCCGACGTTCATCGGAATCACCTTGCTCGTCTTCGTGTTGATCCGTCTGATCCCCGGGGATCCGATCGAGACCATGGCCGGCGAACGCGGCATCGATCCCGCCCGCCTCGCGCAGCTTCGCAAAGATTACGGCTTCGATCAGCCGGTGCTGGTCCAATATGGATTCTATTTGTCGCGGCTGGTGCATGGCGACCTTGGCCGTTCGATCGTCACGCATGAGCCGGTCATTGCCGAATTCCAGAGCCTGTTTCCGGCCACGGTCGAATTGTCGATCTGCGCCATCCTGTTTGCGCTGTGTGTCGGGCTGCCGGCCGGCATTATCGCGGCGGTCCGGCGCAACTCGATCTTCGATCACGGCGTGATGGGGATCTCGCTCACCGGCTATTCGATGCCGATCTTCTGGTGGGGATTGCTGCTGATCCTGCTGTTCTCGGTACAGCTTGGGTGGACGCCGGTGTCGGGCCGGATCGCAGTGCAGTACTTCATCGAGCCGGTCACAGGCTTTCTGCTGATCGATACGCTGCTTGCGGGCGACGGCGGCGCGTTCCGGTCCGCCCTGTCGCATCTCGTGCTGCCGACGATCGTGCTCGGCACCGTGCCGCTTGCAGTGATCGCGCGCATGACGCGCTCGGCGATGCTGGAGGTGCTGGGCGAGGATTACATCCGCACCGCCCGCGCCAAGGGCCTGCCGCGCTTCCGCGTGATCGCGATCCATGCCCTGCGCAATGCCCTGATCCCGGTGGTGACGGTGATCGGCCTGCAGGTCGGCGTGCTGTTCACCGGCGCCATCCTCACCGAAACGATCTTTTCCTGGCCGGGCGTCGGCAAATGGCTGATCGAGGGCATCAACCGCCGGGACTATCCCGTGTTGCAGGGCGGCACGTTGATGATTGGCGCGGTCGTCATGACTGTCAATCTCCTGGTTGATCTCGCCTATGGGCTGATCAACCCACGCATCCGGTACACGCGATGACCATCCACCCTCTTCCAGCCCCCGCCGTGACAGCACCGGCAGCCGCACCGCCGTCTCCTTTGTTGGAGTTCTGGCTCGACTTCCGGAAGAATTCAGGCGCGGTCGCGGGCCTCGTCCTGATCACGGTCCTCATCCTGCTGGCGCTGTCAGCCCATCTCGTCGCGCCGCATTCGCCGGTTCTCACCAATGATACGGCGTTCCTGAGACCGCCATTCTGGCAGCAAGGCGGATCGCTCACCTATCCGCTCGGGACCGACGCGATCGGACGCGATATTCTGTCCCGTTTGATCCACGGCGCGCGGCTGTCTCTGCTGATCGGCATCGCGGTGGTCAGCCTGTCCGTGATCGCGGGGACAATCCTGGGTCTCGTCGCGGGCTTCTTCCGCGGCGTGACCGAGGTCGCGATCATGCGGCTGATGGACATCACCTTGACGCTGCCGAGCCTTCTGCTCGCGATCGTGATCGTTGCGATTCTCGGGCCGGGCCTGATGAATGCCATGCTGGCGGTCGCAATCGTGCTGCTGCCGCATTACGTGCGGATCGCGCGTGCCGCCGTGATCAGCGAGGTTTCCAAGGACTATGTCACCGCGGCCAAGGTCGCAGGCGCCGGCCGGCTCCGGCTGATGTTCAAGGAGGTACTGCCGAATTGCGCGGCGCCTTTGATCGTGCAGGCGACGCTCGGCATCTCCACCGCGATCCTGGACGCGGCCGCGCTCGGCTTCCTCGGTCTTGGTGCGCAACCGCCCTCGCCGGAATGGGGAACCATGCTGGCGGACGCGCGCGAATTCGTGCTGCGGGCCTGGTGGGTCGTCACACTGCCGGGCCTGGCGATCCTGCTGACCGTGCTGGCCTTCAATCTGCTGGGCGACGGGCTGCGCGATGCGCTCGATCCCAAGCTCAAACGATGACGCTGGCAACGCAGTAAGGGCGCCCCGATGCCGCTTCTCGATATCGAAAATTTGTCGGTCGCCTTCCCGTCGCGCAACGGCATGCTGCGCGCCGTGGACGGCATCAGCATCACGCTCGACAGGGGCGAGGTGCTCGGAATCGTCGGCGAATCCGGCTCCGGCAAGAGCGTCGGCATGCTGGCGCTGATGGGGCTGGTCCCTCACCCCGGACGCGTCGAGGCCGACAGGCTGCGGTTCGAGGGCAAGGATCTGCAACGCCTGTCCGAGCGCGAGCGGCGGGCCCTCACCGGCAAGGACGTCGCGATGATCTTTCAGGAGCCGACGACGTCGCTCAACCCGTCCTTCACGATCGGCTATCAACTGGCCGAGACATTGCGCATCCATGAGGGGATGGACCGCAAGGCCGCGCGGCGGCGGGTGATCGAACTGCTGGAACAGGTCGGCATTCCCGCCGCGGAGAGCCGGCTGTCGGCCTATCCGCACCAGCTTTCTGGCGGCATGAACCAGCGCGTCATGATCGCGATGGCGATCGCCTGCAATCCGAAGCTCCTGATCGCTGACGAGCCGACGACGGCGCTCGACGTCACCATCCAGGCTCAGATCCTCGATCTGCTGCTGTCGCTGCAGCGCGACCGCGGCATGGCGCTGATCCTGATCACGCACAATATGGGCGTGGTCTGGGACACGACCGAGCGGGTCGCGGTGATGTATGCTGGGCAGATCATGGAAGTGCGGCCGACGCAGGGCCTGCTCGAATCGCCACAGCATCCCTATACGGCCGCGCTGCTGGCGGCGCGCCCGGAGGCGAGCGATGGCGGGCGGCTCGCCACCATTCCGGGCGTGGTGCCCGGCGCCTATGATCGGCCGCGCGGATGCCTGTTCAGTCCGCGCTGCGCCTCCGCGACGCCGTTGAGCGACGAGCTCCGCCCCGATTTGCGTCCGTGGCGCGATGGCCTGATCCGCTGCCATTATCCGCTCGGAGATTCGACGCGCGAGGCGCGACGTGCCGCTGACGGCGGTGACAGCGCTGCCGCCAGCAAGCGCGAGGCCGTGTCATGACGGCGCTCGTCACGGCCAGTGATCTCAAGCGAAGCTACGAGATCCGGCAGGGCCTGTTCCGCACCCCGGCGCAGTTGCAGGCCGTCGGCGGCATATCCTTTGCGATCGACGCCGGCAAGACGCTGGCGATCGTCGGCGAATCCGGTTGCGGCAAGTCGACCCTCGCGCGACTTGTCACTCTGATCGAGAAGCCCAGCGCCGGTACGCTGACGCTCGACGGGCTCGATGCCGTCCATCCGCCGGCCGGCGCCGCCAAGGTGTTGCGACGAACGGTGCAGATCGTATTCCAGAACCCCTATGGCTCGCTCAACCCGCGCAAGCGGATCGGCGCCATCCTGGAAGAGCCGCTGATCATCAACACCAACCTCTCCCAGCAGCAGCGGCGGGCGCAGGCGCTCGACATGATGGCGAAGGTAGGGCTTCGCCCGGAGCAATATGGCCGCTATCCGCACATGTTCTCGGGCGGGCAGCGGCAGCGCATCGCGATCGCGCGGGCCTTGATGCTGCGGCCGAAGCTGCTGGTCGCCGACGAGCCGGTCTCCGCCCTCGACATGTCGGTGCAGGCGCAGGTGCTCAATCTGCTCGCCGACCTGCAGCGCGAGCTCGGGCTCGCTTATCTCTTCATCTCGCACGACCTCGGCGTGGTCAGACATATCGCCGACGACGTGCTGATCATGTATCTCGGCCTGGTCATGGAGCATGGGCCGAAGGACCGCATCTTTGCGCGGCCGCTGCATCCTTACGCCCAGGCGCTGGTCGACGCCACCCCGGGTCTTGGCCGCAAGGGACGGCGCATCGTGCCCAAGGGCGAGTTGCCCTCGCCGCTCGATCCGCCCGCCGGCTGCGTGTTCTCGACCCGCTGCCCGCATGTGACGGAGTTCTGCCGCGCACAGCGCCCGCCGCTGCGTTCGCTCGATGGCCGCCTCGTCGCCTGCCACTACGCCGAGCGCTTCCTGGACACACAGCCGGCCTGACGATCGTCATCAGCCGGCCCGCATCCGTTCTGCCGCCGCATTGTGGCGCCGGATCAGCGCGGCGACGTCGAGGCCCGGAATGGCGCCGTCGATCACCGTCCAGCGGCCGCCGACCATGACGCAGTCGGCGCGGTGCGCACCGCACAGCACCAGCGCCGCCATCGGATCGCCGGCGCCGGAGAAGCGCAGCTCGTCGAGCTTGAACAGCGCGAGATCGGCGGCCTTGCCGACCGCGATCTCGCCGAGCTCCGGACGTCCGACGCAGGCTGCCGAGCCCTTCGTCGCCCAGCGCAGCGCATCCTTGTGGCTCAGCCGGCTGACGCCATAGCGGGCGCGCTGCATCAGGAACGCGGCGCGCACCTCCTGCATCAGATTGGAACCGTCATTGGAGGCGGAGCCGTCGACGCCTAGACCGATGCCGACACCGGCGTCTTCCATCTCGCACACCGGACAAGCTCCGGAGGCAAGCAGCTGGTTCGAGCAGGCGCAATGGCTGATCGTCGTCTTGGCCTTGCCGAGCCGCTTCATTTCGTCGGCGTTGAAGAAGATGCCGTGCGCGAGCCAGGTCCGCGGGCCGAGCCAGCCATGTTTCTCGAGATAATCGAGCGGACGACAGCCGAACATGGCCTCGCAGAATCGGTTCTCGTCCTCGGTCTCCGCCAGATGCGTGTGCAGCCGCACGTCGAGCTTCTCGGCCAAGGCGGCCGTCTGCTGCATCAAGGATCCGGTGACCGAGAACGGCGAGCACGGCGCCAGCGCGATCTGCACCATCGCATCCGGCCCGCGCTGGTGAAACTGCGCGACCACGCGCTCGCTGTCGGCGAGGATCGTATCCTCGTCCTGCACCACACTGTCCGGAGGCAATCCGCCGTCGCGCTCGGACAGATTCATCGAGCCACGGGTCAACAGCACCCGGATGCCGAGCCGCTTCGCGGCCTCGACCTCGATTCCGACGGCGTCCTCCAGGCCGGAAGGGAACACGTAATGATGATCCGTCGTCGTGGTGCAGCCCGACAGCATCAGCTCGGCCATCGCGACCGTGACCGCCGCGTCCAGCGCCTCCGGCGTCAGCTTCGCCCAGATCGGATACAGCGCCTTCAACCACGGGAACAGCTCGCGGTCCATCGCCGCCGGCAGCGCACGTGTCAGCGTCTGGTAGAAATGGTGGTGCGTGTTGATCAGACCGGGGATCACGACGTGCCCACTGGCATCATGGGCAACCACGCCCGCGGTCGCGGGCTCGGCGCCGGCCGGCACCAGCTCGACGATGCGGCCGTCCTTAACGACGAGGCCGCGGCCGGCGCCCTCCGCCAGAATGGCGAGCGGGTCCTTGATCCAGATCGGCATGCTGCTCATGGCTGTCTCGTCTCGCTATGTGGGCTCTTGCGCGTGCCGGTAGCTTGCAAGCGAAAGGCCAACCTCATCCTATTGCCAGTTGGCGCTGGTCTTGCAAGGATTTCGCCCGCGATGCCCTGCGCCAACGAGCTTGCGTTACCATGGACCTGAATACTGTCACCGAGATCGTGCGTCCCAGAACGCGGGCAGAGCTGCCCAGCTGGAAGGCAGGCGACGCTTGGCTGGCAGGTGGCACCTGGCTGTTCTCCGAGCCACAGGCGCAGCTGACGCGGCTGATCGACCTCGGCGATTTCGCCTGGCCCCCCCTCACGATCGACGATCAGGGGCTGAGCATCGCGGCGACCTGCAGCGTCGCCGAGCTCGACGCGCTGCCATGTCCGTCCGATTGGATCGCGGCACCGCTGATCGATCAATGCTGCCGAGCGTTCCTGGCCTCCTTCAAGATCTGGAAGACGGCAACGGTCGGCGGCAATCTCTGCATGTCGCTGCCGGCCGGACCGATGATCTCGCTGCTCGCGGCCCTCGAAGGCGTCTGCACGATCTGGAGGAATGACGGCAGCGAGCAGCGCGTCGCAGTCACCGACTTCGTCACCGGCAACAACAGCAACCTCCTTGCCTCCGGCGACCTGCTGCGCCAGATCGACGTCCCCCTCGCCGCCTTGAAGCGCCGCACAGCATTTCGTCAGATCGCGCTGACGCCCGTCGGACGCTCCGGCGCGCTGCTGATCGGCACGGCAGGCCGTGACGGCGACCTGGCGCTCACGATCACCGCATCGACGATCAGGCCGTTGCAGCTGCGCTTTGCGACGATTCCCGACGCGGCCACGCTGCGCGCCAGCATTCTCGACGGCGTGTCCGACGCGCTCTATCATGACGATGTCCACGGCAAGCCGACCTGGCGCAAGGCCATGACGTTGCGCCTCGCGGAGGAGATCCGCGGCGAACTCGCAAGCGGCGCACGGTCATGAGCGTCGTCGTCAACGGCAAGGCGGTTGATGCCGCACCGCGCCCCGGGCAATGCCTGCGCACTTTTCTGCGCGACACCGGCCATTTCGGCGTGAAGAAAGGTTGCGATGCCGGCGACTGCGGCGCCTGCACCGTGCTGCTCGATGGCGAGCCGGTGCACAGCTGCCTGATCCCCGCCTTTCGCGCCGATGGCCGCGAGGTCACGACGGTCGAAGGTCTCGCCACCGCCGACGGCCTGCATCCGATGCAGCAGGCCTTTCTCGACGCCCAGGCGTTTCAATGCGGCTTCTGCACCGCCGGCATGATCGTCACCTGCGCCTCGCTCAACCAGGCCCAGAAGAAGGATCTCGGCGCCGCGCTGAAGGGCAATCTGTGCCGCTGCACCGGCTATCGGGCCATCGAGGACGCCCTGCTCGGCCGCACCCATATCGAGGATGTCGCCGCCGGCGAAGCCTTCGGCCGCAGCCTGCCCGCGCCCGCCGGGCCCGATGTGGTGCGCGGCAAGGTGCGCTACACCTTCGATACCGCCATCGAAGGCCTGCTGCATGTCAAGCTCGCGCGCTCCCCGCATGCGCATGCGCGCATCACCAGCATCGACAAAGCTGCGGCACTCGCCGTGCCGGGCGTGCACGCGGTGCTGACGCATGAGGATGCGCCGGCGACGCTGTTCTCGACCGCGCGCCACGAGCAGGACTGGATGGATCCCGCCGACACCCGCGTGCTCGACGATACCGTCCGCTTCATCGGCCAGAAGGTCGCGGCCGTGGTCGCCGACAGCGAAGCCGCTGCCGAGGAAGGTTGCCGGCGCCTGCGCGTCGACTACGAGGTCCTGCCCGCGGTCGTCGATCCTGCGCAAGCGATCGCGCCCGGCGCGCCGGTCATCCACGCCGGCCGCAGCCGGGAGCATCGCATCGCCGATGTCAGCCGCAACATCGTTGCCGAGACCCATGGCGAATTCGGCGACGTCGCCGCAGCGCTTGCCGCCGCCGCGGCGACCTATGAGGGCATCTTCACGACGCAGCGCGTCCAGCATGCCGCGCTGGAAACGCATGGCGGCCTTGCCTGGCTCGACGAGGACGGCACGCTGAATGTCCGCTCCAGCACGCAGGTGCCGTTCCTGACGCGGCGGGCGCTGAGCGAGATCTTTGCACTCGCCCCCGACAAGGTCCGGGTGTTCTGCGAACGCGTCGGCGGCGGCTTCGGCGGCAAGCAGGAAATGTTCGTCGAGGATATCCTGGCACTCGCGGCGCTGAAGACGAAGCGGCCGGTGAAGCTCGAATTCACCCGCGAGGAGCAGTTCATCGCGACCTCGACACGGCATCCGATGCGCGTCACCATCAAGGCGGGCGCCGACAAGGACGGCAAGCTCACCGCGCTGCAGCTCGACGTGCTGTCCAATACCGGCGCCTATGGCAATCATGCCGGACCGGTGCTGTTCCATGCCTGCGGCGAGTCGATCGCGGTCTACAATTGTCCGAACAAGAAGGTCGACGCGGCCGCCGTCTACACCAACACGGTGCCTGCCGGCGCCTATCGCGGCTACGGCCTGCCGCAGACGACCTTGGCGGTCGAAGCCGCGATCGACGAGCTCGCGCTGCAGCTCGGCATCGACCCGTATGAGATGCGCCGCCGCAACATCGTCCGGCCCGGCGATCCCATGCTGTCGCCGCCGGACGCCGAGCCCAGCGATGTTCTGTACGGCTCCTACGGGCTCGACCAATGCCTCGATCTGGTGGAGCGCGCGATGGCCGAGGCGACGCCGACGCCGGAGCTCTCCGACGAATGGCTGACGGGCGACGGCATCGCCTTGACCATGATCGATACCGTGCCGCCCGACGGGCACATCGCCGATGCCGCGATCAGCCTCGGCGAGGATGGCGGCTTCACGCTCACCGTCGGCACCGCCGAGTTCGGCAACGGCACCAGCACGGTACACCGGCAGATCGCCGCCACGATCCTCGGAACCACCGTCGACCGCATCACCCTCAAGCAATCCGACACCGCCCATGGCGGCCACGACACCGGCGCCTACGGCTCGACCGGCACCTTCGTGGCAGGCCGGGCGACACAGGCCGCAGCCGAGGCGCTCGCCGAGACGATCAAGCGCGTCGCCGCGGATCACTGGAACGTCGACCCGGGCGAGTGCCGGCTCGCCGATGATGCGGTCAGTTGCGGCGCTCGCCGTCTTCCCTTCACTGACCTCATCAAGGCCGGTGGGCCGCCATTGACCGCGCAGGGCAATTCCCAGGGCACGCCGCGATCGGTCGCATTCAACGTCCAGGGTTTCCGTGTCGCCGTGAACAAGTACACCGGCGTGGTCCGGATCCTCAAAAGCGTGCAGGCGGCCGATGCCGGCCGGGTCGCCAATCCGATGCAATGCCGCGGCCAGATCGAAGGCGGCGTCGCGCAGTCGCTCGGCGCCGCGCTCTACGAGGAGATCGTCATCGACGATACGGGCCGTGTCATCAATCCGCGCTTCCGCGACTATCATCTGCCGTCCTATGCTGACGTGCCGCGCACCGAGGTGCTGTTTGCCGAAACGACCGACACGATCGGGCCGCTGGGGGCGAAGTCGATGAGCGAGAGCCCGTACAACCCGGTCTCCGCGGCGCTCGGCAACGCGCTGCGCGCGGCGACCGGCATCCGCTTCACGGCCACGCCTTTCAAGCCGGACCGGCTGTTTCCGCTGTTGCAGGAGAAGTTCCGCGACTGACACGACCAAGGGACGATCTGGGGGGACACATGAGCAAGACGATTGATCCGGTCGACGAGATGCTTCCCGTGCCGAAGCTGCTCGCGCTCGGCCTTCAGCACGTGCTGGTGATGTATGCCGGCGCCGTCGCCGTGCCGCTGATCATCGGCCGCGCCCTGAAGCTGCCGCCAGAGGACGTCGCCTTCCTGATCAGCGCCGATCTGTTCGCCTGCGGGCTTGCCACGCTGGTGCAGTGCATAGGCTTTCCCGGCGTCGGCATCCGCCTCCCGGTCATGATGGGCGTCACTTTCGCGTCCGTCGGACCGATGCTGTCGATGGCTGCCTCGCCCGAGATCGGATTGCTGGGCATCTACGGCTCGGTGATCGCCGCCGGCCTGTTCGGCATCATCATTGCGCCGTTCATCAGCCGGCTGCTGCCGCTGTTTCCCCCGGTCGTGACTGGCACCATCATCCTCATCATCGGCGTTTCGCTGATGCGGGTCGGCATCAACTGGGCCGGCGGCGGCCAGCCGACCATCATCAAGGTCGTCGATGGCGTCAGGGGCAATTTTCCCAATCCGGATTATGGTCAGTTGCAGGGCTTGGGCATCGCGTTGTTCGTGCTGCTGGTGATCCTCGGCCTGATCAAATGGGGCACCGGCTTCGTCGCCAACGTCTCGGTGCTGCTCGGCATCGTCGCGGGCGCGGTGCTCGCCAGCGCGCTGGGCGTGATGCATTTCGACAAGGTCGCGGCCGCCCCCTGGGGCGCATTGGTGGTGCCGTTCAAGTTCGGCGTTCCGCAATTCAAGCCGGTGCCGATCGTGACGATGTGCATCGTCATGATCGTGGTGATGATCGAATCGCTCGGCATGTTCCTGGCGCTCGGCGAGATGACCGGCAAGAAGGTCGATCGCGAGGCGCTGGCGCGCGGCCTGCGCGCCGACGGCGTCGGCACCCTGCTCGGCGGCCTCTTCAACACCTTCCCCTATACGTCCTTCTCGCAGAATGTCGGGCTGGTGTCGGTTACCGGCGTGCGCACGCGCTGGGTCACGGTGACCGGCGGCGTCATCATGCTGCTGCTCGGACTGCTGCCGAAAACGGCGGCGCTGGTCGAAGCCGTGCCGCAGGTCGTGCTCGGCGGCGCCGGCCTGGTGATGTTCGGGATGGTAGCGGCGACCGGCGCGCGCATCCTCGCCGCTGTGGATTTCAAGACCAACCGCTTCAATCTGTTCATTGTCGCGATCTCGGTCGGGTTCGGGCTGATCCCGCTCGCCGCGCCCAGTTTCTTCCACAACCTGCCCAAGGACCTGCAGCCGCTGCTGGAATCCGGCATCCTGTTGTGCGCCCTGGTCGCCGTGCTGCTGAATGCCTTCTTCAACGGACTCGGCAGCGGCAAGACCGCGGAAACCGATGCCGCAGCCGCGGCCTCGTCCGCCCAGCACGTCTGAGGCGAAGCATGACTGCGCTACTGCTTGGGACGGCGATCGAACGACATGCCGAACAGACCGCTTCGCTCCGTCTCGGGCTCCGGCTCGGCGGCTGCAGCCGGTGCGCTCGGCTGAGCCGACGCTTGCGGCGGCGTCACCGGTTTGGGAAGGGTCTCGCACTTCATCGAATACACCAACTTGCCGTCCTCGGTGCGTCCGATCGGCGCGCAGGCATCGGCACGCTTGGTCACACCGGGCTTTGGCGCAGGCGCCATCTGTGCCAGCGCAGCCTGCGACAAGGCGGGCAGCGCCACGACCAGCATGATCAGGATCAGTCTCTTCATCGCATCCGCCCCGCTTCGCTATCCGACGCATTGAACGCAATCGCAGCGCCGAAGTCCACCACATCGCGCGTGCAGGCCGGCCTGCCTGCTGTGCAGGAGCCGCCGCCGCGATGCGCTGGAAATCACTCCCGATCGATGCGACAGATGACAGGCAGGCGCCCAGCTTCCGCGGCGCCCCGGATGAGGAGATGACCGCGCGATGTGGGCTTCGATCATATCGGAATGGCTGAGCCTGATCTTCCGCTGGCTGCACGTGATCGCCGCCATCGCCTGGATCGGCAGCTCGTTCTATTTCATCGCGCTCGATCTCAGCCTGAAGCCGCGCGCGGGTCTGCCGAACGGCGTGATGGGCGAGGCCTGGCAGGTCCATGGCGGCGGCTTCTACCACATCGTCAAATATCTCGTGGCGCCGGCCCAGATGCCGAGCGAACTGACCTGGTTCAAATGGGAGGCCTACACCACCTGGCTGTCCGGCTTCGTGCTGATGATCGTGGTGTACTATCTCAATGCCGACCTGTTCCTGGTCGACAAGTCGATCCTCGATCTGACGCCGGTTCAAGCCGGCCTGTTCAGCTTCGGCTCGCTGGCGCTGGCCTGGTTGCTCTATGAGGCCGCCTGCCGCAGCGGGCTTGCGAAGCATGAGCTGCCGTTCGCAATCGGCGGCTATATCTTCCTGGTCGCGCTCACCTATGCCTTCACGCATGTGCTGAGCGGCCGCGGTGCCTTCAACCAGATCGGCGCCATCATCGGCACCATCATGGTCGCCAATGTATTCGCGGTCATCATCCCCAACCAGAAGAAGATCGTCGCCGCCCTGCTGGCGGGCGAGGCGCCCGATCCCAGGCTCGGCAAGGCCGGCAAGGAGCGCTCGGTCCACAACAACTACCTGACCCTGCCGGTCGTCGTGCTGATGATCAGCAACCACTATCCGCTGTTGTTCGGCACCCGCTACAATTGGGCGATCGTCGCCATCGTGCTGGCGCTCGGTCCGGTGATCCGCCACTTCTTCAACGAGCGCCACAAGGGCAATCCCGCGCCCTGGTGGGTGTGGGGCGTCGCCGCCGCGGGCATGACCGCGATCCTGCTGCTGTCCTCCGCCGGCCCGCGCGATGCCAAGGCGGCAGCCGGCACCGCGCAGCCGAGTTTCGCTGAGGTCGCGGACATCGTGACCTCCCGCTGCAGCATGTGTCATGCCGCCGAACCGGTGTGGGAGGGCATCGTGGCCGCGCCCAAGGGCGTGCTTCTCGACACTGCCGAGAATATCCAGCGCAATGCGCGGCTGATTGCGCGCAATGCGGCGTGGTCGAGCGCCATGCCGCCCGGCAACATCACCGAGATCACCGGCGAGGAGCGCGCCGTCCTCGCGGCCTGGGCGGGCGCGCAATAGCGCACCTCTGTCCTCACATGTCGAATAACCGATTTCATCGAAAGCATCGTCGCGTCGACTTCTCGCCTCTCGGCCAACGACATTCCTCTCGCTCACATCGCGCTTTGCGCCGACAAGACGCACCGCGACGTTCCCGCAGCGCGATCGGCTCGGGTTATGCGGCATGTTTCACCCTCTACGAAATGCGAGGGCGAGGGAAGACCGGACCTCGGCTGAGGCCCGTGGCCCCCGTGCGTGAAAAAATGCACGGGGCAGGAACCACAGGTACAGCCGGACAGACCCGGCCTTCCCTGCGCGATGGTTTTCACGCTTATGTCGCGCTCTCCTCGGTGTCCGGCTTTTAGCCACCGTCGTCCTCGGGTTCATCATCCCCAAGGACTTGGCGCCGGCATCGGGGCGCCAGGACCACACGATTTTGCGTCCGTGCCCGACAGCGCTCGTCCTGCACCGCCATTCACGGCCACCGCGACCCACCCCAACGTATCGTGACGACGCGCACGTCCCTCTGCATGAGGCGGGATGACGCTAGAGAACCACATTTTCTGATTAAACGAAAGAGATTTATTTTCGGCGAGGAACGTGACGGGCCTCGTCAGATGGGAAGCTTCGCGAAACTGGTGTCCTGGCGCCATCGCTTCCAAGTATCACCCCCGAGTCGTGCGAGGAATGCGGGAGACGAGCGCGGGGACAACCCCACAAGCGCAACGAGCGGTTGAGATCAGGCGTCATAAAATACGATTCAGTTCGAGGACGCGCGATTCTCGTCATGACCTTTGCAGTAATGTTTACCACCCTCAGCCACGCGGCTTGGCTGCGGAGAAGATGACGCTAGAGTGCGGCAACAACCAGTCTCAGCGAAACGCCCACAATGTCGACCTCCGTCAAAGGCCTGCTGGCCATTGTTGTCGCGCTCATCGCGATGGCCTGCTTCGCGAGTTCGGAGCTGAAGCTTTATCTCGGGCTGCTGGTCATCTCGCTGCTCGTCAGCTTTGCAGTCGTTGGTCTGGTCGCGTGGCTGATCGAAGCGATTGTCAGGCAACGCGATGCGAGCATCAAGCGGCGGCTCGCGTCGGTCCGCTCGGTCCTCGCCGAGGACGCGGTGCCGCTGCCGATGACGAGCGCCGATCAGGCCGCGCCGCCGACGCCGAGAGGTGGCTGAGATGCATCTCCGCGCCCGCTTTGAGCCACTGGCAGGCTGCAAATCGGGCGCGAAGCCGCGTCATCGTTTGGCCCGCTTCGCTTTCGCCTCCAGCGCGATCAGATAGGATGCCAGCATGTCCGGCAACACGGCGACCACGAGATCGCGGCTGCGCGGGTCCTGCTCGCGCGTGAACAGCAAGGTGCCGAGCATGACCGCGTCGATCGTTGTGGCCGTCTGCGGCCCCAGCTCCTCACCGAGCCTGGCGCGCAGGATGCGGTCGATGACCGCGTTGAATTCGGCATGCATGGCCTTGTCATGCAGATCGAGCGTCGCCAGCGCATCAGGATGACGGACGAAGTAGCGGATCGCCCAGCCAATCAGTTGTTCGATGATCTCGGCTGGCGACAGCGCCGCCCACTCCGCATCGGTTCTCTGCAGCACACGATCGAATGCCGACCGCAGCTCGGCATCGTGCCGCTCCGCCAGCGCATCGAGCATCTGGTCCTTGTCGCGGAAGAAGTGATACGCGGAGCCAATCGAGGCACCCGCACGCTGGGCCGCGGCATGCATGCTGACCGCAGCAAGCCCGGACTCGGCGATGAGCGCTGCCGCCGCATCAAGGAGCTGTTCGCGGCGCTCACGCCCTCGCGCCTGGCGGGGCGCGCGGGCCGCGGTCCGCGTCGAAGGCTCCGGTTTCGTTACATCCTTCCGCCGCACGTCTGGTCACGTCCTCATTTCGGCCCCCGAGGGCTCGATGTCCTCGCCCCAGGGACGGCCATTCCGAGTTCTAAACCGTCCAACAGGAATGTTACTAGACAACAATTTCTAGACATGATTGTCTAATTCACGCACTGTCAAGGGGATGATGCTCAGCATGGTTCCCGAAGCCGTGATCCCTCCCGACGGGAAACCGCTGGTCGGGGTTCTTCGGCCTGCTGCGCCACCCGTTTCATCGTCCGGATGCCATGCGACCGACGGTCCGCTCGGTCGGATGGAAACTGTCAACCATTCGCTTTGGGCCTGAACGTGCAACCATGATCTCATTCATGCGATCTCCCCCTCCCGCCTGGTCATCAAGCCCTCGCCTTGCGATCATGGTCGGCTGTGCCGCGGTCGGGCTGCTGCTGGCGGGCTGCGACCGGAAGGCGAATGTCGCCAAGCAACCGGCCCGGCTGGTGCAGATCGAGACGGTGAAGCTGTCGGAGCGGCGGCAATCGATCACGCTGACGGGCGATGTCCAGCCGCGCGTGCTCGCGGACCTGTCGTTCCGGGTCAGCGGCCGTGTCACCGAGCGGCTCGTCGAGGTTGGCGCACATGTCACGGCTGGCCAGGTGCTGGCCAGGATCGATCCCGCCGAACAGCAGGCCGACCTGAATTCCGCCGAAGCGGCGGTCAGCGCCGCGGAATCGCAGGTCAAGGTCGCGACCTCCAATTTCAATCGCCAGCAGACCTTGTTGTCGAGCGGCTTCACGACCAGGGCGACGTTCGATCAGGCCCAGGAGACGCTGCGGACCGCGGAAGGATCGCTGGAAGCTGCCAAGGCGCAGCGCGACACCGCGAAGGATGCGCTCACCTACACCGAGCTGCGCGCCGACGCCGATGGCACGATCACCGCGCGCAACATCGAGGCCGGTCAGGTCGCGCAGGCCGCACAGCCGGTATTCACGCTCGCCCGTGACGGCGACCGCGATGCCGTCATCGATGTCTACGAAGCAGCGCTGTCGCTGAAATTCGACGACACCAAGGTCGCGCTGGCACTGCTCTCGGATCCTTCCGTGACCGCCAAGGGCCGCGTGCGCGAGGTCTCGCCGACCATCGATTCCCAATCCGGAACGGTTCGCGTCAAGATCGCGATCGAGAATCCGCCGCCCGAGATGATCCTGGGCAGCGCCGTGTCCGCCACCGGCTTCATCAAGCCCGAGCAGCGCATCGTGCTGCCGTGGAGCGCGCTGACCGCGACCGGCAAGACGCCGGCTGTCTGGCTGGTCGATGACAGCGACAAATCGGTGTCGCTCAAGCCGATCACGATCGAGGACTACGAGACCGGCGCCATCGTCGTCTCCTCCGGACTGAAGCCGGGCGATCGCGTCGTGACCGAGGGCGGCAAGCTGCTCAGCGTCGGACAGAAGGTTACATTCAACGAGGAGACGCGGTCGTGATGACGCCGATGCGTTCTGTGTTTCCGGTTCTCGCGCTCGCCGTGCTCGCCGGCTGCAACGAGAAGAACGAGGCGCCCGAGCCGATCCGGCCGGTGCTGTCGATGAAGGTCGAGCCGCAGGCTGCCAATGCCTCGGCGGTCACCGGCACGGTCGAGCCGCGCTACAAGGCCGATCTCAGCTTCCGTGTGCTGGGACGACTGATCGCCCGGCCGGTCTATGTCGGCGACATCGTGAAGAAGGATCAGGTCGTCGCGGCGATCGATCCTGCCGCGCTCGAGTTGGCGGTTCGCGCCTCGGTCGCCGACGTGTCCCGCAGCCAGGCGCAGCTGACCAATGCCACCGGCACCGAAGGCCGGCAGCGCACCTTGCTAGAAACCGATGCAACCACGAAGGCGACGCTGGAAAGCGCCGAGCAGTCAAGGGCGGCGGCGCAGGCCTCGGTGATCAAGGCGCAGGCCAATCTTGCCAAGGCGCGCGAGCAGCTCGGCTACGCCCAGCTGAAGGCGGATTTCGCCGGCATCGTCACCGCCGTCAGCGCAGAGGTCGGCCAGGTCGTCTCGCCCGGCGTGAGCGTCGTGACCGTGGCGCGGCCCGACATCCGCGAGGCGGTCATCGATGTCGGTGACGACATCGCCGGCGCATTGCAGGCCGGCACGCCATTCACGGTGCGCCTGCAGGTCGATCCCAGCGTCAGCGCCTCGGGCAAAGTGCGCGAGATCGCGCCACGCGCCGATGCGACGACGCGCACGCGCCGTGTCCGCATCACGCTCGATAATCCGCCCGAGATCATGCGTCTCGGCACCACGGTCACGGCCAGTCTCGACGCCGAGCAGAAGATGGTCATCCGGCTGCCGCGCTCGGCCGTGCTGGAGCAGAACGACAAGAGCTTCGTCTGGCTGGTCGATCCCGCCAGCAAGACGGTGAAGCGGCAGGAAATCACGATCGCCCGCAACGAGGACGGCAGCATCCGCGTCACCGGCGGGCTCGAAGCCGGCCAGCGCGTCGTCACCGCCGGCGTGAACAGTCTCAAGGATGGCCAGTCCATCCGCATCGATCAGGAAACTCAGCCGTGAAGTCCTTCAACCTCTCCGACTGGGCCCTCGAGCACCGCTCGCTCGTCTGGTACTTCATGATCGCCTTCATGGCGGCCGGCCTCTACTCCTATCTGCATCTGGGACGCGAGGAGGATCCGTCCTTCACCATCAAGACGATGCTGATCCAGGCCAAATGGCCCGGCGCTTCCGCCGAGGAGATGACGCGGCAGGTCACCGAGCGGATCGAGAAGAAGCTCGAGGAGCTGCCGGCGCTCGACTACACCAAGAGCCTGACCGTGCCCGGCCAGACCACCGTGTTCGTCAATCTGCGCGACACGACGAAAGCGCGTGACGTGGTGCCGACCTGGCTGCAGGTGCGCAACCTGATCAACGACATCAAGGGCGACTTCCCGTCGGGCGTGGTCGGCCCTGGGTTCAACGATCGCTTCGGCGACGTGTTCGGCAACATCTACGCCTTCACCAGCGACGGGCTGAGCCAGCGCCAGCTGCGCGACCGCGTCGAGGAGGTTCGCGCCAAGGTGCTGACCGTGCCCAATGTCGGCCGCGTCGACATCGTCGGCGCGCAGAACGAGGTGATCTATCTCGAATTCTCGCCGCGCAAGGTCGCCGCCCTCGGGATCGACCAGCGCACCATCCTCAATGCGCTGCAGGCCCAGAACGCGGTGTCGCCGTCCGGCGTGCTGCAGGCCGGCCCGGAGCGCATCGCGGTGCGCGTCTCCGGCCAGTTCAGCTCGGAGGAGAGCCTCAAGGCGATCAATCTGCGCATCAACGACCGCTTCTTCCCGCTCACCGACGTCGCCACCATCAGCCGCGGCTATGAGGACCCGCCGACTTCGTTGTTCCGCGTCAACGGCCAGCCGGCCATCGGGCTTGCCATCGGCATGAAGGCCGGCGCCAATCTACTCGATTTCGGCGAGGCGCTGAAGGAGGAGATGACCAAGGTCGTTGCCGACCTGCCGGTCGGCGTCGGCGTGCATCTCGTCTCGGACCAGCCCAAGATCGTCGAGGAAGCCGTCGGTGGCTTCACCAAGGCGCTCTACGAGGCCGTCATCATCGTGCTCGCGATCAGCTTCGTCAGCCTCGGCGTGCGCGCCGGCCTCGTCGTCGCGATCTCGATCCCGCTGGTGCTCGCGATCACCTTCCTGGTCATGGCCTATACCGGCATCTCGCTGCAGCGCATCTCGCTGGGCGCGCTGATCATCGCGCTCGGCCTCCTTGTCGACGACGCCATGATCGCGGTCGAGATGATGGTGGCGCGGCTCGAGGTCGGCGATTCGCTGAAGAAGGCGGCGACCTATGTGTACACGTCCACGGCGTTCCCGATGCTGACGGGAACGCTGGTCACAGTCGCCGGCTTCATCCCGATCGGGCTGAACAACAGCGCCGCCGGCGAATTCACCTTCACGCTGTTCGTCGTGATCGCGGTCTCGCTGATCGTGTCGTGGATCGTGGCCGTGCTGTTCACGCCGCTGCTCGGCGTCACCATCCTGCCCGCGAGCCTGCCGAGCCATCATGCCGAGGCGGGCCGGCTGACGCGGATGTTCCGCGTCATGCTCGATGCCTGCATGCGGCATCGCTGGACCACGATCATCACGACCATCCTGATCTTCGCGCTGTCGGTGTTCGGCATGCGCTTCGTGCAGCAGCAGTTCTTCCCCTCCTCCGACCGCAACGAGCTGGTCATCGACTTCAACCTGCCGCAGAACTCCTCGATCGCCGAGACCAACGCGCAGATGGCGAAGTTCGAGCAGGAGGCGCTCAAGGGCGATCCCGACATCGACCATTGGTCGACCTATGTCGGCTCCGGCGCGCAGCGTTTCGTCCTGTCGTTCGACGTGCAGCCGGCCGACGTGTCGTTCGGGCAGATCATCATCGTCACCAAGAGCCTCGAAGCGCGCGACCGCGCCCGTGCCAAGCTGCAGGCCTATCTCACCAAGACCTTCCCGGGCACCGACGCTTATGTACATCTGCTCGACATCGGGCCGCCGGTCGGCCGCCCCGTGCAATATCGTGTCAGCGGGCCTGATGTCGCCAAGGTGCGCGAAATCGCCCAGCAACTCGCCGGAGTGATGCGGGCCAACAGCCATCTCGGCGCCGTCATCTTCGACTGGATGGAGCCCGCACGCGTCGTGAAGGTCGACGTGCTGCAGGACAAGGCGCGCCAGCTCGGCGTCAGCTCCGAGGACATCGCCAACGCGCTGAACAGCGTGCTCGACGGCACCTCGATCACCCAGGTGCGCGACGACATCTACCTGATCGACGTTCGCGGCCGCGCCCAGGCCAAGGAACGGCAGTCGCTGGAGACGCTGCGCGACCTGCAGCTGTCCGGATCGAACGGCCAGTCGATCCCGCTCGCGGCGCTCGCGACCTTGCGCTACCAGATCGAGCAGCCCGAGATCTGGCGGCGCTCGCGGCAGCCGACGCTGACCTTGAAGGCCAGCGTGATCGATCAGGTGCAGCCGAACACGGTGGTCGATCAGCTCAAACCCGCGATCACGGCCTTCAACGCCAAGCTTCCGGCCGGCTACAAGGTCGTTATCGGCGGCGCGGTCGAGGAAAGCGCCAAGAGCCAGGCGCCGATCATTGCCGTCGTGCCGATCATGCTGTTCACGATGGCCACCATCCTGATGCTGCAGCTGCAGAGCTTCCAACGCCTGTTCCTGGTGTTCGCGGTGGCGCCGCTCGCCCTGATCGGCGTCGTCGCGGCGCTGCTGCCGAGCGGCGCGCCGCTGGGCTTTGTCGCCA
The DNA here is from genome assembly GCF_054056435.1 of Bradyrhizobium sp. USDA 4369. Taxonomy (NCBI): domain Bacteria; kingdom Pseudomonadati; phylum Pseudomonadota; class Alphaproteobacteria; order Hyphomicrobiales; family Nitrobacteraceae; genus Bradyrhizobium; species Bradyrhizobium sp. USDA 4369. Next base: position 504,007 of record NZ_JBSRYH010000001.1, read on the forward strand.
TCCTCGGCGTGCTCGCGCTGATCGGCATCCTGATCCGCAACTCGGTGATCCTGATCGTGCAGATCGAGCATCTGCGCGAAGAGGGCCGGCCGCCCTGGGAGGCGGTCATGGAGGCGACCGAGCACCGCATGCGGCCGATCATGCTGACCGCCGCCGCAGCCTCGCTGGCGCTGATTCCGATCGCCCGGGAGGTGTTCTGGGGCCCCATGGCCTATGCGATGATGGGCGGCATCATCGTCGGCACCGTGCTGACGCTCTTGTTCCTGCCGGCGCTCTACGTCGCCTGGTTCCGCATCAAGACGCCGGAGACGATGGCGGAGCCCGAGTCCACGCCGCACGGCGCGTAAGGCGCCGAACGGTGGGAATCGCAGATAATTGCATGGGATAAGCCGTTCGCGTGGGTTAAACGCCACGCGGCGGCCGGTTAGGTTCGGCTTCCATGGAAGGATGCGAATCATGACCGATCCTCAGATCGTCTGCCCCTCCTGCCGCACCGAGATCAAGCTGACCGAGCAGCTCGCTGCGCCCCTGATCGCGGAGACGCGCCGGCAGTTCGAGAAGCAGCTCCAGGCCAAGGAGGCCGATTTCGGCCGCCGCGAGGCTCAGCTCAAGGCGGCGCAGGAGCAGATCGCGCAGGCCAAGGCCGCGATCGACCAGCAGGTCGCCGCCAAGCTGAAGGCCGAGCGCGCCGCGATCACCGAGGCCGAGGCGGCGAAGGCGCGCCAAGCCGTCGCGGATGAGATAGGCAATCGCGACCGCCAGCTCGCCGAGCTGCATCAGGCCATTATCAGCAAGGACGCCAAGCTCGCCGACGCCCAGAAGGCGCAGGCCGAGATGATGCGCAAGCAGCGCGAGCTCGACGAGGCCCGCCGCGAGCTCGATCTCACCGTCGAGAAGAAGGTCCAGGAGTCGCTCGTCGCCGTGCGCGACAAGGCGCGGCTCGAGGCCGAAGAAGGGCTGAAGGCCAAGGTCGCCGAGAAGGAGACCCAGATCGCCGGCATGCAGCGCCAGATCGAGGAGCTCCGCCGCAAGGCCGAGCAGGGCTCGCAGCAGCTGCAGGGCGAGGCGCTGGAGATCGAGCTGGAGTCGCAATTGCGCGCGCGCTTTCCGCGCGATTTGGTCGAGCCGGTGCCGAAGGGCGAATTCGGCGGCGACGTGATCCATCGGGTGGTGGCCCCGAGCGGCCAGGTCTGCGGCGCGATCCTGTGGGAATCCAAGCGCACCAAGAACTGGAGCGATGGCTGGCTGGTGAAGCTGCGTGACGACCTGCGCGCGGCCAAAGCCGACATCGCGCTGATCGTCTCGACAGCGCTGCCCAAGGGCGTCGACGGCTTCGATCTGATCGACGGCGTCTGGGTCGCCGAGCCGCGCTTCGCCCTGCCGCTGTCGCTCGCGCTGCGGCAGTCGCTGATCGACGTCGCCGGCAGCAAGCTCGCCCAGGAGGGCCAGCAGACCAAGATGGAGATGGTCTACGCCTATCTCACAGGTCCCCGTTTTCGTCACCGCATCGACGCCATCGTCGAGCGCTTCACCGAGATGCAGTCGGATCTCGATCGCGAGCGCAAGACCATGATGCGGCTGTGGGCCAAGCGCGAGGAGCAGCTGCGCGGCGTGCTGGATTCCACAGCGGGGCTCTATGGCGACCTGCAGGGCATCGCCGGACGGGCGATGCAGGAGATCGAAAGCCTCGACGTGCTGCTGATCGAGGGCAAGAGCGAGGCGGCGGAGTAGGCGCGCCGCTCGCGCGCATTCGGCAGTAGCCCTGCACCATCATACTTTTATGATTTTCCTATGCGGCCGCACGCGGCCGCGTCTCGCATTCCTATGGCATGCGGAGGCACATCCATCCGAGCGAAGGTCGGCTTGGCCGACCGAACATATGGATGGATCAGATGTCCCTTCTCACGTCTCACCACCAACAGCTGCATCGTGCGGCATGGTCAAAACCTGAGGCGCGCGCGAACGACTGGGCCCGTGCCTTGCTCGGTCAGTTCGCGCGCTTCACGCTGGTGCTGACCGGCGCCTGCGGCCTGCTGACCTTGATGATCATCCTCAAGACGACAGCCTACCTGTCGCATCATCCGATGTGAGACGAGGGCGAATTAGCCAGAAGATGAATGAGCTGTCGATGTGATGCTGCGGCTTGCCTCTTGCTCGGTTTACCTCACCCCTCCCCTCTCAGCGCGAGCGAAGATCGTCGCGCCGCCGTGTACAACGGGGAGCGGGAGCGCCCCGTCGGTGCCGGGGCAGCTGACTACGACCAAGCAAGGCGAGCCGCCTACTTCACTGGCCGCTTTTCGAGCTTGCGGGCCAAGGTGCGGCGGTGCATGCCGAGCCGTCTTGCCGCCTCGGAGATGTTGAAGTCAGTCTCGATCAGGGTCTGGTGGATGCGTTCCCATTCCAGTGTCTTGATCGAGGTGGAGCGCTCGGGGAGCGCGATCTGCGCATTGCCCTCGGCCTTGCGGAAGGCCTCTTCGATATCGTCGGTGTTCGACGGCTTGGCGAGATAGTGGCAGGCGCCGAGCTTGATCGCCTCGACCGCGGTGGCGATGCTGGCGAAGCCGGTGAGCACCACGATCAGCATCTCCGGATCATGCGCATGCAGCTTCTCGACGCAGACGAGGCCCGACGCGCCGCCGAGTTTCAGATCGACCACCGCGTAGCCGAACGTCTTGTCTTTCAGAACCTCATCGACCTCCTCGAGCGAGGCGGCGACCACGGCCTCATAACCACGCCGCTCGAACGATCGCTTCAGGGTACGGGCGAAGCCTTCGTCATCCTCGACAATCAGAAGAGAGCGTTCAATCTCCACTGGGCTCTCCAATCGCAAGCATCGACAGCGGCAGCGACAGCCGCACGGTTGCCCCGCGTCCCCGGTGGTTCCAGGCAGAAACGCCGCCGCCGAGCTTGCGGATCACATTGACCACCAGGAACAGGCCAAGGCCGCGGCCGGGGCGCCCCTTGCTCGACTGATAGGGACGGCCGAGCTGCGCCAGCATCGCAGGATCGAAGCCGGGTCCGCGATCGCTGACGCTGAGCAGCAGCTGATCACCGTCGCGCTCGGCGACGAACTCGACCCATTCGCGCGACACCTCGAACGCGTTGTCGAGCACATTGACGATCGCCTGCTTCAGCGCGACGTCGGAAACGATCGCAGGGTCCGAACCGAACTCATTGCGGAACATCAGATTGCGCGCCGAGCGCGCGGCGCTCCATTCGGCAACGAGATTGCTCAGGAACGCCTTCAAGGTCGTCGGCGCCGAGCCTTCGCCGCGCGCCTGCCCGGCGGACACGAGAATGTCGGTGACGATCGATTTGCAGCGCTGCACCGCCGCTTCCATCTCGGTGAAGTCGTCAGCCAGCGCCGGATCGGCCGAGATGGCGGGCATGCGCCGCCAGTCGTTGAGGATCACCGAGATCGAGGCCAGCGGCGTGCCGAGCTCATGCGCCGCGCCGGAGGCGAGCAGGCCCATGCGGATGATGTGATCCTGCTCGGCGGCGTGCTGCCGCAGATCGGCAAGCTTGGCGTCGCGTTCGCGCAGGTTCCGGTTGATGCGCGTGACGAACACCACAAGCAGCACCGCATCGAGCACGAAGCCGACGAACATGCCGGTGACGTGCAGGCTGAATGGATCGCTGACGTGACGGTGCGGCAGCTCCAGCGGCCGGTACTCGATGGTGAGCCAGATGAAGCTGAGCACGGTCAGCGCAACCAGCGACCAGGACGAGCGGGCATCGAGCAGCACCGCGCCCAGCGTGACCTGCAGCAGATAGAGGCAGGTGAACGGATTCGACGCGCCGCCGGTGAGATAGAGCTCCGACGTCAGCGCGACCACATCGAGCATCAGCGCGATCAGGAGATCGCGATTGCCGACATCATCGCGCGTGCGCAGCCAGACATGGCTGGCGACGTTGAGCGCCACCAGGGCGCAAATGATCGCGGCCATCGGTACCACCGGCAGCGCGATCCCGAACCAGTAGGTGACGAAGGCGATGGTCACGATCTGACCGACCACGGCGATCCAGCGCAGCTGGATCAGGAGCACCATATTCTTGCGGTTGGTGGCGTCCTTGGTCGGCAGCGGCGCGTGGATCTCGGGCGTGGCGAGCGCGGCCACCGCACCGATCGGAAGGTTCGGCACCTCATTCCTCATGCGGTGGCGTCCAACATCAGCGTCGAGGTCGGCAAGGCGCGGCCGCTCACAATGGCGACGCCTCGTGTCCACGCCTGCTCTGCTGCCGATGATCCCATTCCGCATCCTGCGCTGCCACTGAGCCGACCTCGCCGCGCCGGCGGCGCAGCCGCTGCAGCCCGGCCCCGGCCAGCATCAGAGCCAATGTAAACCACGTCAGCGCGTAAACCAGATGGTTGTTCGGAAACGCGATGACGGTCAGTCCGCCGACCGGGTATCCGCCCGGATTGGGCGTTGCGTCGGCATCGACGAAGAAGGGCGCGACGTTGGACAGGCCGCGCGTGGTAGCGATCGCGGCAACGTCACGTGAATACCAGCGGTTCGCCGCGGGATCGTTATGGCGCAGGAAGCCGCCGCCCGGTTCCGAGATCCGCAGCAATCCCGTCACGGCGGCCGGACCGTCCGGGTTCCCCGCAGCACGGCTCGTGGCGTCGCGGCGGTCCGCCGGCACGAAGCCGCGGTTGACCAGCACGACGCCGTCAGCGGTCTGCAGCGGCGTCACCACCCAATAGCCCGGCCCCTCGACCGTCAGCGCCTGGACCAGCGTCTCGCGATCGTGCAGGAAGCGGCCACTGACGGTGACACGCCTGTATTCATCACCGGCGCGGTTGATGGCGGGCCACATCGCGGGTCCAGGCGCAGGCACGGCGTCGGCATGCACCCGTTGCTCGACCCGGGCGATCAGATCGAGCTTCCAGGCGCGTCGCTCGACTTGCCACACGCCGAGCGCCAGCAGGAGTCCCACGCATGCGACCCAGGCTGCGCCGATCGCGAGCGTCGCCGGCCGCAGCGCGCGACGCCGCCGGCGCCCGGGCGCGTCTGTCCCCCCTGCCCCGTCGGCAGGAGCAGACATCACGGCGTCTGGCCCATCTCGTGCACGGGCATCATGTTGGTCGTGAGATGATGCATGACCCAGAGCGAACCGCTGAGCGCGATCACCACCATGATGATGGTGAAGATCAGCGCCATCATGGTCCAGCCGCCCTCGGCCTTGGTGTTCATGTGCAGGAAGAAGATCATGTGGACGACGACCTGCACGGCCGCGAACGCCATGATGATCAGCGCGCTGGCCTGCTTGTCGAGCGTGCCGTGCATGACCAGCAGGAACGGAATCGCCGTCAGGACGACGGACGCGCCGAAGCCGATCAGCTGTCCCTGCCGCGTGCCGGCATGGGCATCGGCCGGGTCATCGGCATGAGCTTGGGCATGAGCGTGGGCGTGGGTATCAGAGCTCATCGAAGCATCCCCATCAGATAGACGAACGTGAAGACACCGATCCAGATCACGTCGAGGAAGTGCCAGAACATGCTGAGGCAGACCAGCCGCCGCCGGTTGGCCTCGATCAGGCCATGGGCCTTCACCTGCACCATCAAGGTGACCAGCCAGATCAGACCGAACGTCACGTGCAGGCCGTGGGTTCCCACTAGGGTGAAGAACGAAGACAGGAAGGCGCTGCGCTGCGGCGTCGCGCCCTCATGGATCATGTGCGCGAACTCGGTCAGCTCAATGCCCAGGAAGGCGAGGCCGAACAGGCCAGTCACCGCCAGCCAGGCCTGCATCGCGCCGACGCGGTTCTGCTGCATCGACAGCATCGCGAAGCCATAGGTGAGCGAGGACAGCAGCAGGAACGAGGTGTTCACCGCCACCAGCGACAGGTCGAACAGGTCCTTCGGCGCCGGGCCGGCGGCATATTTGGCCCCGAGCACGCCATAGACGGCAAACAGGATCGCAAAGATGAGACAGTCGCTCATCAGATAGATCCAGAAGCCGAGCATCGTGCTGCTCCCCTCGGGATGCTCGTGCTCGTCGACGACGTAGAACACCGGCTCGCCGGCCTTCATGGTGCCCATCGCAACGGTCATGACTTGGCTCCTGCCGCGAGCAGCTCGGTCCGCGCGCGCTCGACGCTGACCACCTCATCGGCTGGGATGTGGAAGCTGCGGTGATAATTGAAGGTGTGGCCGATTGCGACCGCCAGCAGCGCGACGAAGCTGCCGGCCGCCATCCACCACATGTACCAGATCAGGCCGAACGCCATGGTGGTGCTGAGGCCCGCCAGGATCACGCCCGTGCCGGTGTTGCTCGGCATGTGGATCGCCTTGAAGCCGGCGAGCGGACGCACGTAGCCGCGGCGCTTCATATCCCACCAGGCGTCGTTGTCGTGCACCACGGGCGTGAAGGCGAAATTGTAGGCCGGCGGCGGCGACGACGTCGCCCATTCCAGCGTGCGCGCATCCCAGGGATCGCCGCTGACATCGGCGAGCTGCTCGCGGCGGAGGATGCTGACCGCGATCTGGATCAGGAAGCTCGCGATTCCCAGCAGGATCAGGAACGCGCCGATGCCGGCGATCACGAACCAGATCTGCAGGCTCGGATCGTCGAAGGTGCGCAGCCGCCGGGTCACGCCCATCAGGCCGAGCACGTAGAGCGGCATGAAGGCGAAGTAGAAGCCCACCGTCCAAAACCAGAACGACATCTTGCCCCAGAACGGATCGAGCTTGAAGCCGAACGCCTTCGGGAACCAGTAGGCGATGCCGGCGAACAGGCCGAACAGCACGCCGCCGATGATCACGTTGTGGAAATGCGCGACCAGGAACAGGCTGTTGTGCAGCACGAAGTCGGCCGGCGGCACCGCCAGCAGCACGCCGGTCATGCCGCCGATCACGAAGGTCAGCATGAAGGCCACGGTCCACATCATCGGCAGCTCGAAGCGGATGCGGCCGCGATACATCGTGAACAGCCAGTTGAACATCTTCGCGCCCGTCGGGATCGAGATGATCATCGTGGTGATGCCGAAGAAGGAGTTCACGCTGGCGCCCGACCCCATCGTGAAGAAATGATGCAGCCAGACCAGATAGGACAGGATGGTGATGACGACGGTGGCGTAGACCATCGAGGTGTAGCCGAACAGCCGCTTGCCCGAGAAGGTCGAGGTCACCTCGGAGAAGATGCCGAACGCCGGCAGGATGAGGATGTAGACCTCCGGATGCCCCCAGATCCAGATGAGGTTCACATACATCATCGGATCGCCGCCGAAATCATTCGTGAAGAAGTTGGTGCCGACATAGCGGTCGAGCGACAGCAGCGCGAGCACCGCCGTCAGCACCGGGAAGGAGGCGACGATCAGCACGTTGGTGCACAGCGAGGTCCAGGTGAACACCGGCATCTTCATCATGGTCATGCCGGGCGCCCGCATCTTCACGATGGTGCAGATCAGGTTGACGCCGGACAACAGCGTGCCGACGCCGGCGACCTGCAGCGCCCAGATGTAATAGTCGACGCCGACATCCGGACTGTAGGACAGGTTCGACAGCGGCGGATAAGCGAGCCAGCCGGTGCGGGCGAACTCGCCGACGAACAGCGAGCACATCACCAGCACGGCGCCGGCCGTGGTCATCCAGAAACTGAAATTGTTGAGGAACGGAAACGAGACGTCGCGGGCGCCGATCTGCAGCGGCACGACATAGTTCATCAGGCCGGTGACCAGCGGCATCGCCACGAAGAAGATCATGATCACGCCATGCGCCGTGAACACCTGATCATAGTGGTGCGAATTGAGATAGCCTTCGGAGCCGTTGAAGGCGATCGCCTGCTGCAGCCGCATCATCAGCGCGTCGGCGAAGCCGCGCAGCAGCATGACGATGCCGAGCACCATGTACATGATGCCGATGCGCTTATGGTCGACCGTGGTGAACCACTCTTTCCAGAGGTAGCCCCAGAGCCGGAAATAGGTGATGGCGCCGAACAGAGCGAGGCCGCCGAGCGCGACCATCGCAAAGGTGCCAACGATAATCGGCTCGTGCAGCGGCAGCGACTCCAGGGTCAGCCGGCCGAAGATGAGCTTGGTGAGATCTGCTGTATCAAACATGATGGACCCTCACGAATCCGACTTTCAAGAATTTGACTTGGAGGTGGGCCCCGTGATGAGGGACGCCTTGGACGGCCGCATCAGGCTGGGCCGTTCCAGACCGCGTCCCTGCAGCGGCGTCCAGTCGAGTGGCGCCAGGACGGTCGGCGAGGAGTCCTCGGCCATGCGCGTGACCTGATCACCCGGCAGGCAGACGCCGCCGGCGACGAAGCTCGGCTCGGCGCCGAACACCGCGCCGCGCCCGGCGAACTTGTCATAGGCAAGCGGCAGCGTGTTGCGGACGCCGGCCATGCCCATGCCGCCTTTGGCGTCGATCGCCATCATCTCGCTCATGCACATCTTGCCGGTCTCGACGCACATGTTGAGGATGGCGCGGAACAGGTCGCTATCGACGGAGGCATAATAGCGAACCGGCTCGTTGGCGCTGGGCCGCTCCAGCGCGAGATAATCCGGCTTGGCGAGCTGCTGCCCGCTCGCCTTCGCCTTGTCGACCCAGCCGGCGAACTCCGCATCCGACAGGCCGTGGAAGGCGAACCGCATGCCGGAGAAGCCGGCACCGCTGTAGTTCGCCGAGAAGCCGCGATAGACGCCCGACTTGTTGATGACCGCGTGCAGCCGGCTCTGCATGCCCGGCATCGCATAGATCTGGCCGGCGAGTGCCGGAATATAGAACGAGTTCATCACCGAGGACGAGGTGATCCTGAAATCGAGCGGACGATTGACCGGCGCGGCGAGCTCGTTGACGGAGGCGACGCCGTATTCGGGATAGATGAACAGCCACTTCCAATCGAGCGCGACGACATTCACCTCGAGCGGCTTGTCCTGCGGCGTCACCGGCCGGTCGGCGGCGATGCGGCTGAGCGTGCGATAGGGATCGAGCAGATGCGTGCCCATCCAGGTCACCGCGCCCAGGCAGATGATGATGAGCAGCGGCGCCGCCCAGATCAGCAGCTCGAGCTGCGTCGAGTGATCCCAATCCGGCGTGTAGGTCGCCGCCTTGTTCGACTGCCGGTAGCGCCAGGCCACGATCGCCGTGGCGGCCATCACCGGCACCACGATCAGCAGCATCAGGACGGTGGCGATGATCACGAGATCGCGCTGCTGGGCGGCGACGTCACCGGAGGGCGCAAGCACCACCAGATTGCAGCCGCCGAGCGCGAGCCCGAGCGGTAGCAGGGCCAACGATTTCCAGTAACGCACGATTAACCTCGTCAAAAGGCGGATCTCTGAACGAGGCCTCAGGTAACGACCGGACGGCGCGCCCAACATTGGACAATTTGTCCAATACCGGAGCGGCGTCCAGGCAGACAATTACGGGCAGAGATAGAGTGCGAGAGGACTGCAGGCAGCGATGACACAGGCAGTGGCGACAGCCGACGGCGAGACCAATCTCTCGCGCAGGCATGAAGCGAATCCCGGCGAGATCGCGATCGGGGTCATCATCGGCCGCACGTCGGAGTTTTTCGACTTCTTCGTCTACGCCATCGCCTCGGTGATCGTGTTTCCGCGCCTCGTCTTCCCCTTCGCCGACGAGTTGACACAGACGCTGTATTCCTTCGCGCTGTTCGCGCTCGCCTTCATCGCCCGCCCGTTCGGCAGCGTGATGTTCATGGCGATCGACCGCCGCTACGGCAAGAGCGCCAAGCTGATCTTGGCGCTGTTCCTGCTCGGCACGTCCACGGTCGCGATCGCCTTCCTGCCGAGCTATCACACCGTCGGCGCGGCCGCGATCTGGCTCTTGGCGTTGGCCCGGATCGGCCAGGGTCTCGCCTGGGGTGGCGCCTGGGACGGCTTGGCGTCACTGCTCGCGATGAATGCGCCGGAGCACCAGCGCGGCTGGTATGCGATGATTCCGCAGCTCGGCGCGCCGCTCGGGCTGATCGTCGCCAGCGTACTGTTCGCGTTCTTCGTCGGCAATCTCTCGGCGGCCGACTTCTTCGACTGGGGCTGGCGCTATCCGTTCTTCGTCGCCTTCGCCATCAACGTCGTGGCACTGTTTGCCCGGCTGCGCATGGTCGTGACGCCGGAATATGACGAGCTGTTCCAGTCGCGCGAGCTGCAGCCGGCCAGCGTCAGCAATACGATCCGGCACGAGGGCCGCAACATCGTGATCGGCGCCTTCGCGCCGCTGGCGAGCTTTGCGCTGTTCCACATGGTCACGGTGTTTCCGCTGTCCTGGGTGTTCCTGTTCACCAAGGAGACGCCGGCGCGATTCCTGATCATCGAGGCGGTCGGCGCCGTGTTTGGCGTGGTCGCGATCGTCGCCTCCGGCATGCTGGCCGACCGCATCGGGCGCAAGTCGCTGCTGATCGGCTCGGCGATCGCGATCGCGGTGTTCTCCGGCTTTGCGCCGCAGCTGCTCGACGCCGGCCCGGTCGGCGAGACGATCTACATGGTGCTCGGCTTCATCTTGCTCGGCCTGTCGTTCGGCCAGTCCTCCGGCGCGATCGCCGCGAATTTCGCCCGCACCTATCGCTACACGGCCTCGGCGCTGACCGCCGACCTCGCCTGGCTGTTCGGCGCCGGCTTCGCGCCGCTCGCCGCGCTGGTGCTGGCGGCCTATCTCGGCCTGCTCTCGGCCGGCGGCTATCTGTTGTCCGGCGCGGTCTGCACCCTGCTCGCGCTCTGGCTCAGCGCGCCGCGGCAGATCCAGCAGGTCTAGGGCGGGGCCTCATGGTTCTCAAGGCGATGCAACAGCATCGCCTGAACGCGCCCTCGGCGCTCCTCACCATGAGGGTTGAGTTCCGAAAACGGCGTTGCACCTCGAGGACGGATCAGCTTCCTCGCCACTTCCGCTCCGCCTCGTCCCAGGCGGCGAGTGGCTGCAGGTCGGGCACCCAGGCGAGGCCGGTCTTGGCGTCGGAGGAAACGGCTTCCGGCGTCACGACCATGTCGAGCAGCGCCGGCCGGTTGGCGAGCGCGCGCTTGATCGCGGGCCCCAGTTGCTGCGCGGTCTCGACCCGCTCGGCATGCATGCCGAAGGCGCGCGCCATCGCGGCGTGATCGGCGAATTGCAGCCTGGTGCCGACGACCTTGCCATGGGTCACCGTCTGGTCGTGCACCTCGATCTGCCAGGCGCCATTGTTGGCGACGACGATCAGCACCGGCGCCTTGTGGCGGACCGCGGTGTCGACCTCGATCGCGTTGAAGCCGAAAGCGCCGTCGCCGGTCGCGACCACCACAGGCTTGTCGGGAAAGGCGAGGCTGGCGGCGATGCCATAGGGCACGCCAATGCCGATACAGCCGAACGGGCCGGGATCGAGCATCAACGGCGCGCTGAGGCCGACGCGGGCAAAGGACAAGAAATCACCGCCATCGGTGATGACGACAGCATCGTTGCCGATCGCGTCCTGCAGTGCTGAGAGCACACGATTCGGATGCAGCCGGCCGTCGGAGCCGGCCGGCGCCGCCGCCATGCTCTGCTTCAGCTTGGCCGCGCGTTCCTGATGGCTGGCGCGCAGCTTCGCCGCCCATTGACGATCGACAGCGGATTCACGATTGCCCGCCAGCGCGACCATCGCCCGCAACGTTTCCGCCGGTGACGCCAGGATCTCGGCAGCACCGCGGCGGTTGTCGCGCAGCTCGCTCGCGGTGTCGCTGATGCGCACGAAGGTGGCGTCCTTGAACACGGCCGGCGAGCCATAAGCGAGCTGGAAGTCCAGCTTCCGCCCGACCGTCAGCACCACATCGGCATCGCCCATCACCGCGCCGCGCATCGCGCCAACGACAGAGGGATGATCGTCGGGCACGAGCCCCCTGCTCTCGCCGGTGTCGAGATAGACCGCGCCCAGCCGGTCGAGGAGACCGATCAGCTCGGGCCCTGCCCCGCGCGCGCCGCGGCCGGAGATCACGAGCACGCGGCGCGCCGACCACAGCAGTTCGACCGCCTTCTCGACCTCCGCCGGGTCGGGCCGTGGCGCCGCGCGCGGCTTCGGCGCGAGATGCTCCTCGAACTGCAACGCCTTGGGCACGATCCCGCGCAAGGTGTCGACCGGAAAGTCGATGAAGACCGGCCCGGGCTCGCCGCCATCGCCGAAGGCGCGCGAAATCGCCTCGTCGAGCTCCTGCAGCACCAGCGACGGCTCGCGCACAGTGCGGGCATAGCGCGTGATCGACCGCACCAGCTGGGTGTGATCCATGTCCTGCAAGCCGCCGCGGTTCTCCTGCGGCCGCGGATTGCCGCCCGAGATCACGAGCACCGGCGCGCGCGACACATGCGCGTTAGCGATTCCGGTGATCGCATTGGTCATGCCGGGCCCGGCCGTGACCAGCGCAACGCCGAGTTCACCGGTCAGTTCGGCATGGGCCTGCGCCATGTGCACGGCGGCGCGCTCGTCGCGCACGTCGATGATGCGAATGCCCTCGGCGTCGAGCCGCATCCAGATCGGCATGATGTGGCCGCCGCACAGCGCGAACACGCGGGCAACGCCGCGGCGCTTGAGCAGGCGGGCGATCAGGTCGGCGGCACAGTCGGGAGAGACTTTCATCGGATCACTCCGGCTGAAGATGTTGCGATCAGCCCGGCGCGAGCCAGGCCACGAGCAGCGAGACGGTGAGGACGGCGAAGATGTGCGAGACCAGGATCGCGCCCGATGTGACGCCGGCCTCGAGGCCGTAGAGCTTGGCGATCGTGAACGGCCCGGAGCCGATCGGCAGCGCGCTCAGGATCACGGCCGAATGCGACCACAGCGGCGACATCGCGAACACATGAAAGGCGAGCAGCGCGGTCACCGCGGGCTGCATCACGAGCTTCAGCGACACGAGAATGGCGATCGAGGCCGCATCGTGCGTCACCACCCGCTCCTGGGCGAGAAAGAGACCGATGCAGACCAGCGCCGCCGGCGAGGCCGCGCCGCCCAGCAAGGTCGTGAAGCTCATGAACGGCGCCGGCAACGCGAAGCCGCTCAAGCCCACCACAAGCCCGGCGACGGGCGCGATGAACAACGGGCTGGTCAAGAGCGAGCGCGCGACCTTGGCGATGGTCGCCCCGAGCGTGACGCCCTTCTGCAAATCCATCTCGACGACGACGATCGCGAACAGGAACAGCACGCAGGCCGTGAACAGAGTGGCGATGATCGAGGCCGGCGCGCTGTCGGGGCCGAACACCAGAAGGCACATCGGAATGCCCATGAAGCCGACATTGCTGTAGCCGGCGTCGAGCCCCTCGATGCTGGCATTGGCGACGCGGCGGCCCCGCAGCCGGCTGATCACGAAGCCGGTCGCAAAGGTCGCGGCAATGCCGCCGCAGAACGCGCCGATGAAGCCGAACTGGCTGACCTGCTCGACGCCGATCCTGGACATCGCCGTGAAGATCAGCGCCGGCAGCGCCAGATACACGGCAAAGCGGTTGAGATTGTCGGTCGCGGTGCGATCGAACACATTGAACCGTCCGCACAGGAAGCCGGTGAGGATCAGCGCGAAAATCGGAAGAGCGGAATTGAGAACGGCCTGCATCGCAGTTCCATATCAGACCGCGGCACATCGCAACCACCTCACGGGGCAAATCTCTTCTTCAACTCGCGATGCAGGATCTTGCCGGTGGCATTGCGCGGCATCTCCGCGTCAGTGATGAAGGCATAGGTCCGCGGCCGCTTGAAGCCGGCGAGGCGCTCCTTCGCCCATTCAGCCAGCTCGCATTCCTTGACCGCCATGCCGTCGCGCGGAACGATCACCGCATGGACGCGCTCTCCCCATTTGTCGTCGGGCAGGCCGATCACGGCAATGTCCTTGACGCCAGGATGGGCGCCGACCAGCGCCTCGACCTCGGACGGATAGATGTTCTCGCCGCCCGAGATGATCATGTTGCTCTTGCGGTCGGCGAGGTGGATGTAGCCGTCGGCATCGCGGCGGGCCATGTCGCCGACCGAGCAATAGTCGCCACGGAACGCCTCCGCGGTCTTCTCGGGCAGGCGCCAGTAGCAGTCGAAGGTGTGCGCGTTGGAGGAATAGAGCTCGCCCGCCTGCCCGTCCGGCACCTCGTTGCCGGCCTCGTCGAGAATGCGGATCGGCGCGGCGCCGACGCATTCGCGCCCCACGGAACCGAGCTTGGTGAACTGCTCATGCGGGTGCAGCATCGTCACCCAGCCGGTCTCGGTCGCGCCATAGAGCTCGTAGAGTCCGGACTTCGGAAACATCTCCATCACCTCGCGCTTGGTCTCCGGGCGCGCCGGCGCCGAGGAGATCATCAGCTTGGTGACCGCGCTGAAATCGTGCTGCGCGCGGATGGCACGCGGCAGGTCCAGCATCATGATGTAGTGCGTGGGGACCAGCGAGGTGAAGGTCGAGCCGCCATCGGCGAGGGTCGTCACCGCATGCTCGGGATCGAAGCTCTTGCGCGAATAGATCGAATTGACGCCGCCGATATATCCGAACGCGCCGAAGAAGTTCAGCGAATTGGCGTGGCACATCGGCATCACCAGCAGCGCGCCGTCATTGCGGCTGAGCTTCAGCTCGATCTCGGTCACCATCGAGAGCAGCACGGCGCTGCGATGGCTGCGCAGCACGCCCTTCGGCTTGCCGGTCGTGCCCGAGGTGTACATCAGGGTCCAGGGATCCGACAGCGCAACCTGCTGGTTCGGCTCGCGATCGGCAGCCGCCGCGATGATGTCCTCATAGCCGCGATAGCCGACAGGGCGCGGCCTAATGCCGAAATGGATGAAGCGATCATCGGCGATGCCGAGATCCTTGCGTACCTCCTCGACCGGGCCTGTGAGTTCGTCCTGCACGATGACAGCGGACGCTTCGGCGTTCTGGACGATGAACTGCACCTCGGGCGCGGTGAGACGGAAATTGATCGGCAGCGCCACCAGTCCGGCTTTGGCCGTGGCCGCATAGATCTCGCACCACTCCACGCAATTATAGGCGAGAATGGCGACGCGATCGCCCTTGGCAAGGCCGAGCCCGAGCAGCGCATTGGCGAGCCGGCAGGCGCGCTCGTTCCAGAGCCTGAAGCTCATCGAGCGTTCGAGATCGCGGGCACCGGTGCGCTCCGGCGACATCCGGGCGTGGGCTGACAGCATCTGCCCGAAATTCAAGAGCTCCCTCATCGTCGTTCCCCTCACCTCTTGATATGCACAGGGATCATCGCAACAACCCGATCGAGAACCACGGCACGGCGGCGATCACGATCGTTCCGATCAAGAGCGCCAGCGTATAGCCAAGCATCGGCCGGATCCCGAGGTCCGGATGAATCCGGCTGATGGCGCAAGCGGCGTAGTAGCCGACGCCGAACGGCGGCGCGAACAGGCCGATGCCCATCGCCAGGATCACGACCATCGCATAGTGCACCTCGTGGATGCCGATCTGCTTGGCGATCGGAAACAGCAGAGGGCCGAACAGCACGATCGCCGGAATGCCTTCGAGCACGCTGCCGAGCACGATGAAGGCCACGATCGTCACGGCCAGGAACATCGGTGCGCCGCCGGGCAGATTGGTCATGAAGCGCGCCAGCGCGGTCGAGAAGCCGGACTGCGTGAGCGCCCAGGCCATTCCGGTGGCGGCGCCGATGATCAGCAGGATGGCGCCGGACAGCGCCGCGGTCTCGATCAGCATCGGCGACAGCCGCCGCCAGTCGAAGCGGCGGTACAGCAGCAACCCACACAGCGCGGAGTAGACGATGCCGATCGTGGAGACTTCGGTCGCGGTGGCGACGCCGCCGACCACCGCCGCGCGGATGATGAAGGGCAGCGCCACCGCAGGTAAGGCAATGATAAAACTCTTGGCGATCGTGCCCAGGCTCGCCTTGCTGACATGCGACAGATCCTCGCCGCGATAGCGTCGCCAGACGACGACGCAGAGCATAGCGGCGAGCACGAGACCTGGCAGCAGGCCGCCGGTGAACAGCGCCGCGATCGACACGCCGGTGACCGAGCCGATCGTGATCAGCACGAGGCTCGGCGGGATCGTCTCGGTCTGCGCGCCGGTCGCCGACAGCAGCGCGACGAGATCGCCGGGCCTGGCGCCGCGCTTGACCATCTCCGGAAACAACACGGGCGCCACCGCGGCCATATCGGCGGCTTTCGAGCCGGAG
The DNA here is from genome assembly GCF_054056435.1 of Bradyrhizobium sp. USDA 4369. Classification (NCBI taxonomy): domain Bacteria; kingdom Pseudomonadati; phylum Pseudomonadota; class Alphaproteobacteria; order Hyphomicrobiales; family Nitrobacteraceae; genus Bradyrhizobium; species Bradyrhizobium sp. USDA 4369. The sequence goes on from NZ_JBSRYH010000001.1 coordinate 520,097, forward strand.
ATGCCGGAGACGAGATACATCGCGGCCACGAGCACATATTGCAGGCCGCCGCGGACATGACCCAGGAGGCTCGCGAGGAAGCCGACCATGGCCCGCGCCATGCCGGTCATCTCGATCAGCAAGCCGAGGAACACGAACAGCGGCACCGACAGCAGGATCAGGTGGCTCATGCCCTCGTCCATGCGGCCGATCACGACGGTGGACGGCGTGTTTGTCGTCAAGGTGATGTAGGCGAAGGTGGCGAGGCCAAAGGCGAAGGCGATCGGCACGGCGGCGAACACCAGGATCGCGACGAGGCCGACGAAGAAGATCAGCAGATTGAGGTTGCCGAGCGGGATCAGCGCCGGGCCGATCAGATGAAGCCCGATGCCGGTCGCGCCGATCAGCACAGCGACGGCGCCGACCAGCTTCCATTCGCCGAGCGTGCACAGCCGCAGCACGGCCATGACCAACATCACGCCGAGGCCGGTCGGCAGCGCGGCGGCGCGCCACAGGTTGGAGAGCTCCAGCGCCGGCGTGGTGATGATCGCCTCGTCGGCGGCGAACTCATAGGCCGGATCGATGACGAGGATGAGGAAGGCGAGCGGTGCCGCGATGGCGAGCACGTCGAGGAACGATTGCATCCGCTTCGACAAGCGCCCCGCCGCGGCGGTCATGCGCATGTGTTCGCCGCGCAGGAAGGCGACGGCGCTACCCAGCATCGCCAGCCAGAGGAACAGGATGCCGGCCAGCTCATCCGACCAGATCAGCGGCTTGTGGAAGACGTAGCGGGCGCAGACGCCGGCGAACAGCACGCCGATCTCTGCAACAACCAGCAACGCCGCCGCCGCCGCGACGATGGCGCCGAGTGCTCGCTCCAGCGTCCTCGCGATCGACGTCAATCCGGTTGCGGGCAGGAGTGATGCACTGGAGTGGTCAGCGAGCTGCATGGTCATGGCCCGAGATCCGCAACCGGGTTTGAGGGTCAGCTGATGTTGCCGGCGTAGCGCTGCAGCAGGGTCCAGGCCTCGTCGCCGAACTTGGCCTTGGCATCCTTGTAGAAGCTGGTCTTGGCCAAGGTCGCCTGGAACACTTCGGCATCGGTCGTATTGAACGTCAGCCCCTTGCCTTCCAGGCTCTTCTGCAGATCGGCATTGGCCTGGACGATGTCGTTGCGCTGCTTCTTGGCAGCTTCGTTGAACTTCGCCTGCAACAGCTGCTGCACGTCCTTCGGAATCGTCTTCCAGATCTTGCCGCTCGACAGCAGCCAGAAACCGTCCCAGCTGTGATTGGTCAGCGAGCAGAACTTCTGCACCTCGTAGAACTTGGCGGAGTCGATCAGCGCCAGCGGATTCTCCTGGCCGTCGGCGATCCTGGTCTGCAGCGCCGAGTAGGCCTCGCTCAGGGGCACGCTGATCGGCGAGGCGCCGAACGCCGAGAACATCGCGACCCACAGCGGCACGACCGGCACGCGGATCTTGAAGTTGGCAAGATCGGCCGGCGTATTGATCGGCTTGGTGCTGGTCGTGATCTGCCGGAAGCCGTTATCCCAGACGCTCTCGAACGGAAACAGCCCGACCTTCTCGATGTTGCGGCGGATGAAGCCGCCGACCTCGCCATCCATCGCCGCCCACACCTTGTCGTAGCTGGTGAAGGCGAAGCCGACGCCGGTCAGCGACGCCGTCGGGATCAAAGTCGACAGTACGGTGCCCGGCATGGTCGCGAGCTCGAGCGCGCCGGAACGCAGCTGGGTGATCATGTCGCTGTCGCTGCCGAGCTGGTTGTTCGGAAACAGGCTGATCTCGACCTGCCCCTTGGTCTCCGCGGTGATCGCCTCGACGGCCTCGCGCAGCCGCACATTCACCGAGTGCGGCGCCGGCAGGTCATTGCCGAATTTCAGCTTGAGCGGCGCGGCCTGCGCCAGCACGGCCGGTCTCTTCACGAGACAGCCAGCAGCGGTGGCGCCGGCAACAGTGGTCAACAACGCACGACGGCTCACCTTGAGCATGGCTCTCTCCCCTCATGGTCGCATTCTCGCGACTTCTAAAAGAATTCGTATTCCGAATTCGAATTCAAAGCAAGCGATTTCGACTGAAAGCTTTCGAAGGTTTTCAGCAGCCGGGATGGCGACGGCTCAGTGTGACTGGCGCTCACCACGCAAAGGGTGTCGTCCCGAGCAAGTCCGGCAATGCACCAGCGTTGGCGCACGCCGGACCGGGACCCATACTCCGAGGCGGATTTGGCTGGGCGGGATGGAGCGGCCATCGTGCCTCAAACTGCTCACCGGGGTTATGGGTCCCGGGTCGGCGCCGATACGGCACTGATGCGCCGCTTCGGCTTGTCCGGGACGACGGCGGGGGACTTGATTGGCCACACCGGCATCCCTGTGCCGTCCTCATTGGCCACCGCCGTCCACGCATCAATGGTGTCGTCCCGGGCAAGCCTGCCAACGCGCCAGCATTGGCGGACGCCGACTCGGGACCATACTCTGCGGCCGGCGTGGCTGGACGAGATCGATCGACCATCGTGCCTCGCACATCTCCCCGGGATTATGAATCCCCGGATCGCGCGCGCGTTGCGCGCTTGATTTTTTCACGTCCGATGCACGGCGGCGGATGTGGCTTTGAAATTCACGAGCAAAACGCTCGCCAGCCTGAAACACCAAGATTCAAACTAACTAATAGATACGAATAGCGCGGAGCGGATGCCGCGACGCACGGAAAGAAGCTCATGAGACTAACGGGTGGAGCGGGCATGTACCACCCCACCCATTCCTCATTGTCAGGCCTTCATCGCCGCCTTCACCGCTTCCGCGGAGATCGGCAGCGACCGCAGCCGTGCGCCGCAGGCGTTGTAGATGGCATTGCCGAGCGCCGGCGCGACCACGGTCACCGCGGGCTCGCCGACGCCGGTCGCCTTCTCGCCATTGGCGATCACGGCGATCGCGACCTCCGGCACCTGGCTCATCCGCAGCGGCGTGTAGCTGTCGAAGTTGGTCTGCTCGATGCCACCATCCTTCAACGTCGCCTTCTCGTACATCGCGAGCGACAATCCCCACAGCGCCGCACCCTCGACCTGGGCGCGGATGTTGTCGGGATGGACCTGCGTGCCGACGTCGGTCGCCACGGTGAGCTTCTTCACCGTCACCGCGCCGGTCTCGGCCACCGCGACATGGGCGACGCAGGCCGTCCAGCTCGCGCTGGCCCGCTCCTGCGACGAGACGCAGGCGACGCCCATGCCCTCGCCCTTCGGCAGCTTCCTGCTGCCGTAGCCGGACAGGCCCATCGCCGCCAGCAGCGTGTTGCGCAGCCGCTGCGCGCCGCCATCGTTCTTGCCCTTGCCGTCGAGCAGCGTGATGCGGAACTGCGCCGGGTCCTGGCCGGACGCGGCCGCGATCTCGTCGATCATGCTCTCGACCGCCCAGAACGTCCACCCCGGCGCCACCGAGCGCAATTGCCCGGACGGCGTCGCATTGTGCGCGAGCTCGTTCTTGATCGCGCGCACATGGTGGTTGGGCACGGTGTAGAAGAAGTCGGCGCCGTTGACCGTGAACGAATCGAGCGGGCCCTTCTTGTCCACCGAGGGCGTCAGGAAGTCCGGGATGCCCCAGCGCGCCGTCGGCCAGGCCGAGACGACGTCGTGGCTCAAGGCAATGAGCTTGCCATTGCTGTCGAGCCCGGCCTTCACTTTCTGGTAGGTGAGCGGCCGCGAGTAGTCCATCGTCATGTCGTTCTCGCGGGAATAGATCACCTTGACCGGCTTGCCGACAGCCTTCGCCGCCTGCACCGCCGGCACCATCATGTCGGCATCGAGCCGGCGGCCGAAGCCGCCGCCGAGCCAGGCCTGGTGCATCACGACGTATTTCGGGTCGATCCCGGCCGCACCGGCCGCGATCGCGCCGGAGCGGGTCGCGAACTGATTGCCGGAATAGATGTGCAGGATGTCGCCCTTGAACTCGGCGGTCGCGTTCATCGGCTCCATCGGCGCATGGATGTTGATGCTGGTGGTGTACTCCGCCTCCAGCACTTTCGCCGCGCCGGCCAGCGCCGCGTTGGGATCGCCGTCCTTGACGAAGAACTGCCCGGCATCGTCCTGCGCCTGCAGCCGCATCGCCTCGGTAATGATCGTGTCGGTGCTGACATTGGCGTAGGGGCCCTTGTCATAGCTGATCTTCAGCGCATCCGCGGCCTTCTTGGCATTGGCGAAGGTCGAGGCCACCGCGACCACCCAGCCCGACGTGGAGCCGGTCTTGTCGTCGAGCACGACCGCCTTGATGAAGCCGGGCACCTTCTTGGCCTCGCTGTCATCGACGGACTTGACGGTGGCGCCGAAGCGCACCGGCGGCGTCACCACCTTGCCGTAGACCATGCCCGGCAGCATCGTATCGATACCGTATTTCGCCGTGCCGTTGGTCTTCGACGGAATATCGAGCTGCGGCACCGAGACACCGATCAGGGTGTACTGATCGGGCGTCTTCAAGGTCAGCGCCTTCAGCTCGTCGGCCGTGAAGCTCTTGGTGATCTTGCCGCTCTTGACGATCTCGGCATAACTCATCTGCTTCTTCGACCTCGGATGCATCACGACGCCGTCGCGCACCACGAGCTCCTTCACCGGCACGCCCATCGCCGTGGCGGCCGCCTCGGTCAGCGCGATGCGCCCCGCCGCGCCGGCGCGGCTCATGGCGTCGAAGTTCATCATCGTGCTCCAGCTGCCGCCGGTGATCTGGGCGCCGAGCACGGGATCGTTGAACTTCGGATCGTTGGAGGCGAGCTGGACGCGCATGTCCTTCCAGGCCGCCCCAAGCTCCTCGCAGATGATCTGCGCCATGGTCGAGGCGATGTGCTGGCCCATATCGGCCTTGCCGCAGGTCACGGTGACCAGGCCATCCGGCGCGATCGAATACCAGACGCTGGGCTCGAAGCCCGCGGGTGTCGTTGCGGCGAGCGCGCCGTCGGCGAGGCCGGCATAGCCGAGCACGAGGCCGGTGGCGGCGGTGCCGACCAGGAAGGAGCGGCGGCTGAGATCGGGCGCCATCGACGGCGTTGCCTTGACGTGCTGGTTCATGTCGCCCTCCGGTCACTGGTGTTCGACGCGGTGCGCATTTCGGATGCGGCGCGCTGGATCGCCTTCTGGATCCGCGAATAGGTCATGCAGCGGCAGAGATTGCCGTCCATATGCGCGACGATCTCCTCCTTGGTCGGGCTCGTCGTCTTGGCGAGCAGCGAGGCTGCCTGCATGATCTGGCCGGACTGGCAATAGCCGCATTGCGGCACCTGCTCGGCGATCCATGCCTTCTGCAGGGGATGATCGCCCTTCTGCGACAGCCCCTCGATGGTGGTGATCTTCTTGTTGGTGACGTCGCCGACCATGGTCTGGCACGAGCGCACCGCCTCGCCATTGACATGCACGGTGCAGGCACCGCACAGCCCGGCGCCGCAGCCGAACTTGGTGCCGGTCATCTGCAACTGCTCGCGGATGACCCATAGCAGCGGCGTGTCATTCGCCGCGTCGACAGAGACGTCTCTGCCGTTGATACTGAGTTTCGCCATTGCCAAGAACCTCCTTACGGGACGGATTTGCTCTGCAGCGAACGCCCATCGGCGTTCCGGCTCATCTCGGCCGCACGGCGCCCCATCGCCCGCGCGCTATCCGAATGGTGAATTGCCGTCTCAGTCAGGTGGCAGCGACGACACGGCGTGCGGCCGCTGCCACGACGAATGTCGATTGCGTCCGATCAGCTCTTGCGCTCGGCAGCTTTCCGGCCGGCGCAGGCGTACATGTTGATTTCCATCCCGACGGGAACTTCGACGATCTTGGGGGCAGTCCAGCTCATGCTCGTTCTCCCGGAGAGGATGATCATCGCCGCGCAACAACGGCCACCTGCGTCTCCGGCAACTCTCCGCGCCCGGCGACGGCAAGCGTAACGACTGCAACACGCCGCCCACCACGGCGCGCACTGGACGCCGATCAGTTCGCCTGCTTCGTGATCCGAACCAGCGTCTGGTCGACGAAGCTCTTGGCGTCCTGATCCGGCTTTCGGAACAGCTCGCGCTCGACGGTGAGCATCCGTCCCGGAACGGTCTTCTTGCAGACCTCGCGCAGGAACACGCCGCCGACCGGCTGCTCGTTCGCGGTCGGCTGCTGCTCCTTGCAATCCCAGCCCTCGGCGCCATAGCGCGACTTCACCTGGTTGCCGAGCAGGAACGCCTTCTTGCGGACATAGAGCCGTGCCTTCGGGTCGGTCTCGATGGTCAGGCCGGTGACGGTGCCCTTGTCGTCGACCAGAACGGTCAGCAGCACGGGGTGTCCCGCCACCTTGGTGCCATCCTGGCTGGTCTCCGGATCGAAATCGAACCGCACCGCGTGGCGTGCCTGCTCGTCAGCGGGGCAGTCGCGCCACGCCGACCACGTCGCGAGCTTGCGAGCTGGATCCTTGGCGCAGGTCAGATTGACATAGCCCTCATTCGGCAGATCGCCGACCGGCATGCCGACGGTAATGTCGCGCAGATCATAGCTCGGCACGGCCTGCGCCGCAGCCGCGTGCATGACGAAGGGCAGCAGGACCATTGCGAAGATGGCAGCGAAGGATGTCCGTTTCATTTGGATGGCTCGTTCGCAGGCTTGGCGGCATTTGCCTTGTAGATGTCGCAGACGCGGGACGTGTTGCCGAAGAAGGCCGTGCACTCGTCGTAACTCGGCTCACCGCGGCCCTTGATATGCGCGAGCACGTAGTCCGCAACTGCCTCGATGTCGTTGGGCCGCAGGAACGTGCCGCCTTCGGGCGGCATGCGCTCGCCGACGTCCTGGCGAGTCATGTCGTAGCACTTCGTGGTGTCATAGGAGCCGCGTGCAAAATATGGCATGCCGGTTCCGGGTCGGCCGCAGGTGACGGTCTCGATGATGTGCTGGCGGTCGAGATCGGTCTTGCGCAGCGACAGCGCATCGCCGCCATAGCCGCCGCCGCCATTGCCGTGCCATTTGTGGCAGCCGACGCAGTTGGCTCGCTTGAACACCGCCTTGCCGGCGTCGGTCGCATCCGCCGGAGCAGCTGATTGTGCTGATGCCAGCGACGCAGAGACGAGAACAAAGGCCAACGCCGCCGCGGACGTGATCGCAGTGAATTTCATCTGATCTTCTTGTCGAACAGGGGACACGGAGGGAGCGGAGGCCAGGCCTCCGCTCCCTCATCGACATCACAGCGAGAAGACGTAGAGCATCGAGCCGGGCTGGATCTTCTTCAGCTCGGGCGTGGATTCGATGAACCACTTGTCCCAGGCGCCGCCGAGACCGACCAGGATCGCGACATATTGCTTGCCGTCGACCGAGAACGTCACCGGAGGCGCATTGACGCCGCCGCCGGTGTTGAACTCCCAGAGCTTCTGCAGGGTCTTGGCATCGAGCGCCATCACCTCGCCCGAGGGCTGGCCAGTGAAGACGAGATCAGGCGTCGACAGCATGCCGCCGAGATTCGGGAACGGCGTCTCCATCTTGCCGGCGATCTTGCCGGTGGTGACGTCGATCGCGGTCACGCTGCCCGTGATCTTGAACGGCTGGCTCGGTCCGCCGCCGGTCCAGAACTCGCGCGCCTTCAGCTTGTCCTTGGTCGCCTCCTCGACGGTGATCCGGTTGCAGCTCTCGATCACCGGGATGTACCAGAGCTTCAGGTCCGGATTGTACGAGGTCGGCGGCCAGTTCTTGCCGCCCATATTGCCGGGACAGATGTCCGCCACCTTGTTCTCACGATGTGGCGTCACCGCAGCATTGTAGCGCTGCACCGGGTTCTTGGGATCGTACTCGATCGGCTTGCCGGTCTCGGCGTCGAGCCCCTTGGTCCAGGTGACCTTCTTGACGAAGGGCAGCCCCCAGAGGAACTTGCCGTTGGTGCGGTCGATCGCATAGGCGAAGCCGTTACGGTCGGCCTCGAGCGCGAGCTTCAGCGTTGATCCGTTCGGCGCGGGCACGTCGACCAGGACATTCTCGGCGACGCTGTCATAGTCGTAGGGATCGTTGGGCGTGTGCTGATAGTGCCACTTGATCTTGCCGGTGTTGGCATCCAGCGCCAGCGAGCTGTCGGTGTAGAGATTGTCGCCCGGACGATAGGCGTTGTCCCAGTCCGGACCGGGGTTGCCGACGCCCCAGATGATGGTGTCGGTCGCCGGGTCATAGGTGCCTGTCACCCAGGTAGAACCGCCGCCGGCCGCAGCCGCGTCGTTGCTGTCCTTCCAGGTCTCGCTGCCGGGCTCGCCCTTGGCTGGAATGGTGTGGGTGCGCCAGACTTCCTTCTGCGAGGTGAGATCGGTCGCCGCGATCCAGCCACGGATGCCGTATTCGGCGCCTGCGACTCCTGACACAGCCATGTTCTTCACGATCAGCGGCGCGCCGGTGATGACCTCGCCCTTGTCGGGATCGGCGACCTGACGCTGCCAGGCGACCTGTCCGGTCTCCTTGTTGGTCGCGATCAGGCGGCCGTCGAGCGTGTGCGAGATGACGAGATTGCCCCACAGCGCGACGCCGCGATTGTCGACGCCGCAGCAGGCGATCGCGCCGGCCCAGTCATGATCCGTCTTAGGATCCATCTTCCAGACCAGCTGGCCTTTGCCGCCGCGCGCGTCGATCTTATAGACCGAGCCCCAGCCGTCGGTGACATAGATCATGCCGTTCTCGACGATCGGCGTGCCTTCCAGACCACCATGGCTCCAGATGCCGCCGCCCTCGACGCCGCCGAGATGCATAGTCCAGGCGACCTTCAAGTTCTTGACGTTGTCCTTGTTGATTTCCTTCAGCGCCGAGAAGCGCGTGCCGGAGTAGTTTTTATGATGGTGCAGCCAATTGCCGTCTTCCTTGTCGGCATTCAGCAGCCGCTCCGGCGTGATCTCGTCGGCGGCGCGCACCGGCGAGGCAGGCTGGAAACAGGCGAAGGCTGCGCTGGCGAGCAGAACCGCCCGCAATTTCGACCTGACGTGATTCCTCATCGTTTCCTTCTCCCACTTTGATTTTGAATCTTTGCGATTTTTGAATCTTTGTTGGATCCACTCCGCCTCGCAGCGGAGAGGCAGCAGGCGACAAGCAAGCTAAGGGGATTTACGAACCTCGACCTCCGTTTCGATGGATCCTGCCTTCTGGAACACGATCGTGCAGGTGAAGCGCTTGCCGGGCTCAAGTGGCTCACGTGTCTGCAGCAGCATCACGTGATAGGCGGTCGGCAACAGCACCAATGTGCTGCCGGCGGGGATTGGGATGTTGGGGATCGAACGCATGGCCGGCGCGCCTTCGCCGCGATCGACGGTGTGGCGCTCGGAGAAATTGGCGATCGGACAGCGCACGCGCATCAAGGCTTCGGGCGCCGAGGTCTCGTTCTTGATCGTCAGCAGCAGCGGAATATCGCGGCCGACCTCGGGCGCCGCAGGGACCCAGGCGTCCGACAGTGTCAGACCTTCGCCCGCCTTCGCGACGCTTTGCGCATCGAGCACAATGAAGCCGGCCAGCGCCGCAAGGCATCCGCCAATGATGCGCGCAAACGCGCGCATGCTGCCCCCGAGGGCGCCCGAGCAATTCTGGTCTCGCTTCGAACGAGCCGGTTGATCCGACACGGACGCCCTCCCCGATGAAAAGCCGTTAAGCGTGGCTTCATTTTTTTGAATTCGTACTCTGAATTCGAATTCTTCGCAAATGGATTTTAGCGCTTGACGTGTTATTGTGCGCGAAATTGTGATGCCCCATGCGAATCGTACCTCCTGCCCCTTCCCTGGTTGATCAAGTCGTCGAAGCGATCACCGACGAGATCGTCAGCGGCGTGCTCGCACCCGGTTCCCGGCTGATCCAAGACGATCTGGCGCAGGCCTACGGCGTGTCGCGCCAGCCGGTGCAACAGGCGCTGATGCTGTTGCGGGGATGCGGGCTGGTGCAGAGCGCGCCGGGCCGCGGGCCTCATCGTGGCGCCGCTCGACCCGAGCCCGGTCCGCGATCTCTATGAGATGCGGGCCGTCCTTGAAGGTCTTGCCGCGCGGCTCGCCGCTGAACGCGCCAGCCATCGCGCCGCCAGCGAAGGGCCGGCCTATATCGCGGCCGGGCACGAGGCGGTGCGGAGCGGCCTGGTCAACCGCAAGATCGAGACCGACATCGCCTTCCATCGCTTCCTGAGCGAGCTCTCCGGCAACACCCTCATCAACGAGACCATGGCGCCGCATTGGCCCTATCTGAAGCGCGTGATGTCAGACGTGCTGCAGAAGGAAGTAGGGATGTCGCAGACGGTCTGGGACGAACATGAGGAGATTCTTGCTGCCGTGATCGAGGGCCGCAGCAACGACGCCGAACGCCTAAGCCGCGAGCACATCACCCGGGCGGCGCGCGTTTTCGTTCATCACCTCGAGGCTCAGCAGGACAGCAAGCCGAAGCAGCGGCGTACGCTCGCTGCGCGAAAAGTGTCGCTCGAATCATGATGGATCGCGAACCGCGCGTGCGGAAAACGCAGGATGACCGCGCCACAGGCGCGCCGCATCCAGCTGAGCAGGTGTTCACGTGCCGCCGCTGAAGACCCAGCCCAATCTGACCGAACGCGTCTATCAACGCATCCTTTCTGACATCGTCGGCGGCGAACTGCCGGAACTGGCCCGCCTGATCCAGGACGATCTGGCGCGCGACCTTGGCGTGTCGCGCCAGCCCGTGCAGCAGGCGCTGCTGCTGCTGCGCAATCAGGGTTTTGTGCGCGAGGCGCCGGGACGCGGGCTGGAAGTTGCGCCGATCGATACTGACTTCATCCGCAATCTCTACGAAATCCGCGCCGTCGCCGAAGGCCTCGCCTGCGGGCTCGCCGCAACCCGCGGCGCCGAACGCGCCGCCAAGGAAGGTCCGAAATTGATCGAGGACGGCCGCCGCGCCGAGCGCGAGCATTCGGTCGAGCGTTTGATCGAGGCTGACGTCAAGTTTCACGAATTTCTCTACGAGATCTCCGGCAACGCGATCATCCAGGACACGACCCAGCCGCATTGGCTGCATCTGCGCCGCCTGATGGGCGAGGTGCTGATGCGCGACGAGACCCCGCGGCGAATCTGGGATCAGCACGAGGACATCCTCAAGGCCGTGATCGCCGGCGACGCCGCGAAGGCCGAGGAGCTGGCGCGGCAACACATCACGCGGACCGCAGGCGTGCTGCTGGCAAGAATGACCAAGCAGCGCGAGCGCAGCGCCGTCCCGGCTCACACCTGACGCGCGGCCTACGCCGCCGGCAGAGCGAAGGAGAAGATCGCGCCGCCGTCCGGCGCGTTGCTCGCGATCAGTTCGCCGCCATGCTCGCGGACGATGCCATAGCTGATCCACAGTCCGAGTCCGGTGCCCTCGCCCACGCGCTTCGTCGTGAAGAACGGCTCAAAGATATGGCTGAGATGGTCCTGGTCGATGCCGGGTCCGTTGTCGGAGATTCTGAACGCGATCTCGTTGCCCTGGCGCGCCGCCGTGACGAGGAGACGCGGCAGCTCGGTCGACCGCATGGCGTCGATCGCGTTCTCGACGAGATTGACGATCACCTGATGCAACTGGCCCTCATTGCCGGAAATCCACACATCCGGCTCGACCTCGATCTGGATATCGACGCGATGCTGCTTGGTGCGTCCCGCCCACAGCACGGCGGTGTTGATCAGCCGCTCGATATTGACGCGCTCGACCTCGCCGAGCTTGGAGAATGACAGGCGGCGCAAATTCTTGACGATCTCGCTGATCCGCACCGCGCCTTCCAGCGTGCCCTCGATCAGGGGCCCGAAATCCTCGAGGATGGCGTCGATCCTGAGATCCGAGCGCAGCGCGGCGAGCTCGTCCGCCACCGGCTGCTCATGGACGGCATCGAGATAGCCGACCAGCGAGGTGCGGTAGCGCATCAAGGTGTGGATGTTGCCGTAGACGAAGCTGATCGGATTGTTCAGCTCATGAGCGACGCCGGCAACCAGCCGGCCGAGGCTCGCCATCTTCTCCTGCTCGACCAATTGCCGCTGCGCCCGCTGCAGCTCCTGATGCGCCTTGTGCAGCGCCTCGTAGGCCCGCCGGAGCTCGCCGATGGGACGGCCGGTCAGCACCACGCCGATGAAGCGCCCGCGGTGGTCGTGCCGCGGCGAACTGTTGATCGCGAACAGGTCGGAGCTTGAGCCCTGGGCGGCAAACCGAAGCTCGCCATCGACGACCTCGGCGCTGCTGCGCGGCTTCAGCAGCGATGGCAGTTGCGCCCGGTGTGGCAGATCGATCATCTCGGCGATGTTGCGGCCGCTGATATCAGCCGGGCTCAGTCCCGAGGTCTGCAGGAACGCGGAGTTGGCCTGCTGGACGGTGCCCTTGGCGTCACACACGACGAGGATGTCGGAAACGGATTCGATGACATTGGTGACGAAGGCCTGGGCCTCCTCGAGCTCGGCATTCTTGTGCTCGAGATCGACCTCGTAGCGCAGCAGGTCGGAATAGACCTCGTCCATCTTGCGGATGACTTCGATCCACACGCCCTCGCGCTCGCTGTCGAGCTCCAGCGTGCTGCTGCTCGCGATCAGCTTGAGAAGCGTATCAGCCCCCGATGCCTCAGGAGAGTGCGTGGCCTTTGCCATTTTTCTTCAGATCGTATCTCGACAATTTGTTGCGCAGGCCGACACGCGAGAGGCCGAGCTCGCTCGCGACCCGGCTGATGTTACCATCATATTTCTCCAGGCAGTCAACGATGATGGTCTTTTCGAGATCTTCCACCCTGTCCTTCAGGCTCGCCGTCCCGTTCAGCTTGCCATGGGTCACCGCAGGCGCGGCGCGGCGGCCATTGCGGCGCCCGGCAAAAGGCGGGCAGCGCAGCTCGTCGGCATCCGCAAGCACCGCCATGCGCTGGATCTCGTTCTGCAGCTCGCGTACATTGCCGGGCCAGTGGTAACGGCAGAACTCCTCCAGCGCGGGTGGCGCGAAGCGCAGATGCGGCCGGTTGAACGAGGTCTTCACCGCCGACAGCACCCCTTCGGCAATCAGCGGAATGTCCATCGGTCGGTCGCGCAGCGCCGGCATGTGCACCGGGAACGCGGCAAGCCGGTAATACAGGTCGCGACGAAAGCGCCCGGCCTCGACCTCGGCCTCGAGATCGCGGTTGGTGGCCGCGACCACGCGGACATCCACCTTGCGGACACGTTGCGCGCCGAGCGGCCGGATCTCGCTCTCCTGCAGCACGCGCAAGAGCTTGACCTGGAACGCCGGCGAGGTCTCGCCGATCTCGTCGAGAAAAATGGTGCCGCCATCGGCGACCTCGAACAGGCCGATGCGGTCCTGATAGGCGCCGGTGAACGCGCCTTTCTTGCAGCCGAACAGCTCGCTCTCGAGCAGCTCATCCGGCAGCGCGCCGCAATTCTCGACCACGAACGCCTTGGTCGCGCGCGCCGAGCCATAGTGGATCGCACGCGCCAGCAGTTCCTTGCCGGTGCCGGACTCGCCGGTGATCAGCACCGAGATGTCATAGTCGGCGGCGCGGCGGCCGAGCTCGATCACGTTGCGCATCGGACTTGCGGCCGAGTGCACGATACGGTCGAAATCGTACAGCTTCTTGGCCGCGCCGCGCTTGACGGACACGACCTGCTTGATATGCGCCGGCGTCGCCTTGACGTCCACACCGGCGGTCTCTGTCTCCTTCTGCAGCCGATAGAGCTGAACGGCCTCGCGCACGATCTCGATCAGGCGATCCGGCTGCCAGGGCTTGGTGATGTACTGATAGATGCCGGCTTCGTTGAGCCCGGCGATGATGTCCTCGGAATCCGAATAGCCGGAGATGATCATCCGCACCGGGTCCGGCCACAGCTCGCGCACGCGCTTCAGGAAGCTGACGCCGGATTCCTGCGGCATGCGCTGATCGCAGATCACGGCATGGACGATCTCGCCCTCGAGCAGCTTCTCGGCATCGGTCGTATTGCCGGCGCAAAGGACCTCGAAGTCCTGGTTCAGGACGCGCCGCAGCGCCTCCTGGGACCGGACCTCATCGTCCACCACCAATATCGTTCCCTGGATTCCCATCTCGCCGTCTCAGCAGATCCGCGGCAGTTGCTCGCCCGACAGCCAGTCGACGATGCGGCCGCCGCCAAAGCTGGTTGCCATCTGGACGAAGCGATGATCATCGGCGACAGCTTCGCCGATCTGAGCCGCATCGCGCCCGAGCGGATGCGCCTTCATGGCGGCGAGCACCGCATCGGCCTGCTCCGGTGCGACCACCGCGACCAGCTTGCCTTCATTGGCGACATGAAGCGGGTCCAATCCCAGCAGCTCACAGGCAGCGGCCACCGCCGGCTTGACCGGAATGGCATCCTCCTGCAGCCGGAAGCCGAGATTGGATTGCTGCGCGATCTCGTTCATGGTCGCGGCGAGACCGCCGCGGGTCGGGTCGCGCATCAGCCGGAGGCCTTGGCCACCGGCCGCCACCATGGCTGCGACCAGGCCGTGAAGTGACGCCGAATCGGAGACGATCTCGGTCTCGAAGGTGAGGTTCTGCCGCTTCGACATAATGGCGACGCCGTGGTCGCCGAGGCTGCCTGACAGCAGCACCCGATCGCCCGGCCTCGCTTTGTCGGCTGACAGGTCCAGGCCGTTCGGCAGCACGCCGACGCCGGCAGTGGAGATGAAGACGCCATCCGCCTTGCCGCGTTCGACCACCTTGGTATCACCGGTGATGATCGCGATGCCGGCGTCGCGCGCCGCCTCACCCATCGAATCAGCAATGCGCTTGAGGTCGGAGAACCGGAAGCCTTCCTCGATGATGAAGCTGGCCGACAGATAGAGCGGCCTGGCGCCGGCCATCGCGATGTCGTTGACCGTGCCATGCACCGCGAGCGAGCCGATATTGCCGCCCGGGAAGAACAGCGGCGACACGACATAGCCGTCGGTCGTCATCACCATCCGGCCGGCGGCGACATCGAATGTCGACTGGTCATTGCCGCGCGCCAGCCATTCATTGCCGAATGCCTCGTGGAACAGGCCGGCAATCAGCTGCGCCATCGCGCGGCCGCCGGCGCCGTGCGAGAGATCGACGCAGCCGGTCTTCAGATCGAGCCGGCGTTGATGCATGCTCATGATGCGAGCCTCCGCTGATGGTCGCGGAAGCGGCCATAGGTCCAATGCGCCGCGCAGGCGCCTTCCGACGACACCATGCAGGAGCCGACCGGCGTCTCCGGCGTGCACGCCGTACCGAACAGCTTGCAGTCGACCGGCTTTTTCAGGCCGCGCAGGATCGCCGGGCATTCGCAGGCCGGGTTGTCGGCGACGACCCGCTCTGCCATCGCGAAACGCAACTCGGCATCGAGATGCGCGAAGGCCGGACGCAGCTTCAACGCGCTCGCCGGGATGCTGCCGAGACCGCGCCACTCGAACTGGTCGCGCAGTTCGAACAGCGCGGCGACCTCCTTGATTGCGCGCTGGTTGCCGCCACCGGCCACCGCGCGGCGATACTGGTTCTCGACCTCGTGGCGGCCGTCATTGACCTGCTCGATCAGCATCAGGATCGCCTGCATCATGTCGAGCGGCTCGAAGCCCGCGATCACCACCGGTTTGCGGTCGTCGCGCGCGAATGGCGCGTAAGGCTCGGTGCCGATCACGGTCGAGACATGCGCCGGTCCGACAAAGCCGTCGATCTCGATCGGCGTGTCGCTGTCGAGGATCGCGCGCATCGCCGGTGGCGTCAGGACGTGGTTGCAGAACACGCTGAAATTCGTGAGGCTCTTTTTTTCTGCGGCGCGGATCATCACCGCGGTCGGCGGCGTCGTGGTCTCGAAGCCGATGGCGAAGAACACGACCTCGCGGCTGGGGTTCTGCTCGGCGAGCGCGATCGCGTCCAAGGTCGAATAAACCATGCGGATGTCGGCGCCCCGCGCTTTCGCCTTGAGCAGCGAGGACCCGCGCGACCCCGGCACGCGCATGAGATCGCCATAGACGCAGAGGATGATTTCGGGACGCTCGGCCAGCGCAATCGCCATGTCGATGCGCCCCGCCGGCAGCACGCAGACCGGGCAACCCGGACCATGAATCATGCGGACATTGTCCGGCAGCATGTCCTCCAAACCATAGCGCGCGATCGCATGCGTGTGGCCGCCGCAGAACTCCATGAAGCGATAGGCGCGCGATGGATCGGCCTTGGCGCGGATGGCGCGCGCAAGACCCGTTGCCAGCTCCTTGTCGCGAAACTCGTCGGCATATTTCATGGGGAAACCTCCGCCGTCACCGCACCCATCTGCCGGAGCAGGTCGAGCGTTTCGCGCGCCTCCTCGGGATCGATCTTGGCCAGCGCGTGGCCGACATGAAGAATGACGTAATCGCCGACGGCGATCTGCTCGATCAGCGCGACCGAGACCTCCTTGCTGACGCCATCGATCGATACGATCGCCATGTCGTCAGCCAACAGCTTGATCACCTCCGCAGGAATGGCCAGGCACATCAGACGCTCCCTCCAGAGATTCTTTCGTTATGCATGATATTCTGCCCCGCGATCCAGGCCTGGCCCAGGCTGAGGCCGCCATCATTCGGCGGCAGTTGGCGCGGCAGCCGCGCATCGAGGCCGGCAGCGCGACAGCCGCTGATGATCTGCGTCGCCAGATGCGTATTGAGGAAGCAGCCGCCACTCAGCGTGACGATATCGATGCCAGTCGCACGCGCCGCGGTTCCGATCAGATCGACACAGGCCGCGGCCAAGGTGCCGTGAAACAGCGCCGCCGCCTCGGCGAGGCCGAGTTTGCTCTCGATCAGATGCGTAAGCAGGGGACGCAACGAAAGCACGCCATCGCTGATGCTCCAGCCGCGCGCCAGCGTCACCGGCTCACGCACGAGCGCCTCGAGCTTCATCGCGGCTTCGCCTTCGTAGCTCTGGACCATGTTGACGCCGAGCAGTCCCGCGACGGCATCGAAAAGCCGGCCGGCGCTGGTCGTGGCCGGGGCATCGGCGCGCTGCAGCAGCATGGCGAGGTTGCGTGCCTGAGGCTGGGCTGCGAAGCGCGACGCAATCTCCGCATCGCGTCCCATCTCGTACAGCACGGCGGCCGCCATCCGCCACGGCTCGCGTGCGGCCCGGTCGCCCCCCGGCATCTTCAGCGGCGCGAGATGACCAAGGCGCTGGAAGCGAGCCCCCTCACACAATAACAGCTCGCCGCCCCAAGCGCCGCCATCGCTGCCATAGCCGTAGCCATCGAGCACCAGCGCGAGCCCACGTTCCGTCAATCCGTGCTCGGCCATCACCGAGGCGGCATGCGCATGATGATGCTGCACGGCCAGCGTAGGCAGACCGCAGGATTGCGCATAGCGCGTCGAGGCCAGGTCGGGATGCAGATCATGCGCGATCAAGACCGGCGCGACATCGAGAATGGAGGTGAGGTGGCCAATCGTCTCTTCGAAGAAGCGGACCGCTTGCGCCGTGTCGAGATCGCCGAGATGCTGCGACACGAACGCCTCGTCACCGCGCGTGACCGTCACCGTCGCTTTCAGATACGCGCCGACGGCGAGACACGGCGGCACGGCATGCGCGAGCCGGATCGGCTCTGGAACATAGCCGCGTGCGCGCCTGATGAAGCGAGGCGCACCAGCGATGACCGCCGCCACGGAATCGTCCGCCCGGATCACGATGTCGCGGTCATGCGTCACGATCAGATCGGCGATGTCAGCCAATCCGGCGAGGGCCTCGTCATTGCCGGTCAGCAGCGGCTCGCCGCTCAGATTGGCGCTCGTGCAGACCAGCGCCCGCGCCGTCTCGCCATGCTTGGCGTGGAGCTCATGCAAGATCAGATGGTGCAAAGGCGCGACCGGCAGCATGACGCCCACCTTGGCGAGCCCCGGTGCGACCGAGGGCGCGATGCCGCCGCGCGATGTCACCAGCACGATCGGCCGCGCCCTTTGCTCCAGCAGCGCGCTTTCAGCCGGATCGATGTCGGCGATCTCATTGGCCGCAGCCGCTGAAGCCAGCATCACGGCGAACGGCCTGCCGTCGCGCCGCTTGCGCGCGCGCAGGCGGCGAACGGCCTGCTCATCATGCGCGTCGCAGAGCAGCTGATAACCGCCGAGCCCCTTGATGGCGACGATCCGGCCGGCGGCCAACGCTGCCGCGATGTCGTCAACGCCATGGCTCAGACGCGGCCCGCAGCGTGGGCACGAAATCGCTTCGGCATGGAAGCGGCGACCACCCGTATTCTCGTAATCCGCCTGGCAGGCCTCGCACAGTGGAAAGCGCTTCATCGCCGTGGTCGCGCGATCGTAAGGCAGACGCTCCGCAATCGTGAAGCGCGGACCGCAATGGGTACAGTTGACGAAGGAATAGCGATGGAAGCGGCTCTCGGGATCGAACAGTTCGGCGAGGCACTGATCGCAGGTGGCGGCGTCCGGCACGATCCGCGTCGTCACCCGACCGCCGACGCTTTCCGAGATGCAGAAATCGCGGCTGGCCTGGGCCGCCACGGGTTCGACCGCGATGTCATCGATGCGCGCCAATGGCGGGGCCTGCCGCGGCAGCGCCGCGACGAAGCACGCGACCTCCTCGCCTTCGACCTCGATCACGACGCCCTGCGCGTCATTGGCGACGAAACCCCCAAGATGATGGCGCCGGGCCAGACCATGGACATAGGGGCGAAAGCCCACGCCCTGCACGGCCCCTCGGACGCGGAGCCGGAGACGCCTGTGCTGCAACGCCAATGTCGGCCCGGACGTGCTCATCCCTGAACGGTCCCGAGCGTGCCGGCCCGCATCCGGTCTGTCTGCTTCCTGATCCAGGCGTAGAACGCCGAGAAGCCTTCACCGGTCTTGGCCGAGATCGTCAGCACCTCGATCCTGGGATTGACCCGGCGGGCATATTCGATGGTCTGTGCCAGGTCGAAATCGAGCACCGGCGCCAGGTCGATCTTGTTGATCAGCATCAGCGCCGAGGCGGCGAACATGTCCGGGTATTTAAGCGGCTTGTCCTCGCCTTCAGCGGTGGAGAATACGACGATCTTGCAGGCTTCGCCGAGATCGAAGGCGGCCGGGCATACGAGATTTCCCACATTCTCGATGAACAGGAGCCCGCCGCGCAGCGACGGCAAACGGCGGTAGGCTTCGCCGACCATCGCCGCATCGAGATGACAGCCCTTGCCGGTATTGATCTGGATCGCCGGCACGCCGGTGGCGCGAATGCGCTCGGCATCATTCGACGTCTGCTGATCGCCCTCGATCACCGCGACGGGACGGCTCGGCTTCAAATCGGAGACGGCGCGGACCAGCAGTGAGGTCTTGCCAGCGCCTGGACTGGAGACGATGTTGAACGCCAGCACGTCATGCGCGGCGAAGCGCGCGCGGTTCTCCGCCGCGAGGCGGTCGTTCTTGCCGAGAATGTCGCGCTCGATCTGGATGATGCGGCCGCTGGACAGGCCGGCAATCTCCTGACCGGCCGGGTTTGCAGAACAATCGATGCGGTCGGCAGGGCCATGATGATGATGGTGGTCATGATCATGGTCATGCGCGTGATGATGATCGTGGTCATCGTGGACATGACCATGATGATGATGATCGTGATGGTGATGGTGATGATGACCAGCATGATTATGGCCATGATCGTGATGATGATCACCCGCTTCGATCGAGGATTTGCCGTCGCCGCACCCACAGACAGTACACATCACTCGACCTCCAGCTCCTTGACCCGCATGTCCTCGCCGCCCGTCACCTGCAGCTGATGGCTGCCGCAGGCGGGGCAAGGATCGTAACGTTGGCTGATCTCGACGCTCCGCGAGCAGGACAGACACCAGGCCGTGCCGCGCTGCTCGATGATCTCCAGCGCAGCGCCGCGCGCGATGGTATTGGCCGTCACCGCCTCGAAGCAGAACCGGAGCGCATCGGGAGCGACATGGCTGAGCGTACCGATCTCGAGCCAGACGGTCTTGACCCTGGAAAACGCGCCCTTGCGGGCTTCCTGCTCGACGATATCGACGATGCCCTCGCACAGCGCCATTTCATGCATCGGCCATCTCCCGGACCGCGAGACGGTAGCCGACGCAGGGATCGAAGGAACTGATCATCGCCTCGATCGCGGCACGATCGGCGGAGCCGCAAAGCCGAGCCCCTGTCAGGCTGCCGGCAACCGGGCCGCGGCGATGAAAATTCCATTCGGTCGGCGCGAGAAATTCGAACCGGCGGACACGGCCTTCCGTATCCAGCTCGACCGCGTGATGCAGCCGGCCGCGCGCGCATTCGACGGCGGCCGCACCGCGCCGTGGGCCGAGCGCGTAGGTTGCGACGACGTCCTGGTCGACCGCTTCGTCCTCGGCCTCGCCGGTCTCGATCCAGCACAGCAGTTCGGCGAGTTCGGTCAGCTTTGCCATGAGACGCTCGACGGACCCCGCGGATGAATGCCGATGACGCGATGCTTGCCGCGCCCAGACCCCGGTCTCCGGAACGCACCCGGCAAGTTCGGGCGCTTCGGCGAAGGCGTCCTGCGGATCGATCAATCGAGCGACGATGGTGTCATCGTCGGCGGCCGACAGGACACCGTGCTCGGCCGGCATCTGCTTCCATCCTCCGTCGGCTTCGGCTCTGCGGGCCGCATCCATGATCGACGCAAGCGGAGTTCCCCGCACCACGGGCTCCGCAACCGATCCTAAACCCAGGGCGGCCAGGGCCAACTTGATCTGCGACAAGGTTGCGCTGCGAGATTGCCGCGCGCTCCCGGCCCCCGCGGAGGCCTGCAGCGAGGCCACCGCCTGCAGCAGAAGCTGCAGCTGCGCCAGGGCGCTGCGATCGCCGGCGAGACGGCTGACCAGAACGCCGCGCAGCAATTCGGCGAACCACTCCACGATCACGGCGGTGATGCGCCGATACCGCGTCAGCGGCGGCACCTGATGGCCGCGTGCCGCTTCGAGCGCAGACAAGAGGGCGACCTGATGCGCCGTGGCGCATAATGAGAACAGCCGCGGCAACGCCGCCAGCAGCGTCTCGGCCGGCTTGCCGGCAAACAGCCGTCCGAGCGGCGGCCGCGAGCGCGGTTCGATCGTGACACCGACGATCATCTCAGCTGCGACCAACAGCGTGACATCGATGTGGTTGCGAAAAGCCAGGGTCATGCGCGGCGCTCCGACAAGGTGCCGCGCAGGAAGGAGCGGCGGTCGATCGCGCTCGCGGCGGCAGATCTCGGCAATTCCTCCGCGTCGGGCGCCGTCAGCAGCGTCGCCAGCGCGGCCTCGGCCGCGGCGCGCGCCGCCGCCATGTCCTCGAACTGGAACATCGGCGAGAACAGCGAGCAACTGGCGATGCGTCCAAAGCCTTCGACATCGCCGATGGTAAACTCGAACATCCCAGCCGGAAGCGCCATCGCGACGGAGGCTCCAGGCGCGCCATGCCGGGCCGGCGTGACCACGTTCATGAACCACGGCGTGATGACGATGCCGATCGTCACTCCTGCGAAACTGTCGAAGCCGACGGCCTCGACGGTCAGCGCATCATGATAGATCGGCAGCTCGCGCATCGCGCGTACGCCGATCTCGCGATAGATGCTGGCGAGATGCTCGCCCCACGCGGCCGGTGCGGGCTCAATCCTGCCCTGCCCTGCCAGGACGGCGCTCATGACTCGACCACCATGAACTTGGCCTTCGGCGCGTCGCAGTTCGGGCAGCGCCAGTCGTCCGGCAACACCGCGAACGGCGTGCCCGGCGGAATCTGCGCAACCCCATCTCCCTCCGCCGGATCGTAGCGGGTCCAGCAGATGCCGCATTCCAGCAGCACATCATCGGCGAGATCGCTGCGGACGCCGAAATTCTCGAAGCCGCTCATGTGAAATAGGCCTCGATGATCTGCTGCAGGCGTTCGGCGGAATCCTCGAAATCCTCACTGGCTGCGAGCGCGACCACCGGCACGCCGCCGACTTCCAGCGTATCGAGAATGATCGTGTCCATGGCGTTGAAGAACTGCACCGACCAGACATTGCGGACCCCCGTCGCGAGCACCCGGCAAGTGCCGTAGCCGCGCGAGACCAGCTGGATCGGCCCGTTGCCGAGCGTCTGCTGCAGAAAGACCATGTCGGCGGGACTCATCGGCAGCAGCGTGAAGTTGATAGTTTGCGATCGCTGGCCGGGCTGCCAGGCGCGCGCGCGCTCGCGGATCTCGGCCAGCACCGGCAGCGCGTTCATCGTGCCCTCGGGCGCGTGCCCGATGACGATGTCGTCGGCCGTCAGATCGACGGCCGCGCGCGCAACGATCTCGGGAACCGAGCCGATCTCGATGTAGTCGTGACTCTCATGCGCCTCCAGCCGCACCCGCCAGATGCCCGCCAGCACCGACTCCTGGATCTGCGCGAGCCGCCCGCCGGGCAACGCGACGACGCCGGCGACCTCACCTTCGCCCAGCACATCGTCGATCAGGCGGCGCTCAAGGTCATTGAACCCGTCGAGCCGGAACAGCTGCGTCGGCGCGTCAGCGGTCTGTGCGGCGATCGCCGACGCCATGGTCGACAGCAATTCGACGGCGCGCGGACAGCTGCGCGCCAGCGCCTCCGAATCCATGGTGGCGAGCTTGGCCAGCGCACCCGAGGCGGTCAGGCCCTTGTACTGTGCATCAAGCGCTTCCTCACCGATCGGAAACACGCTGACGGGCTGCTCCGCGCCCTCCGGCGCAATCCAGAATCCGGGCTTCATCGGCCAGCTCCCGAGGTCTGGTGCGCTGGCACGATGCTGGCAACCACGGTCGCAGCCGCGCCGACGGGCCGATCAATCAGGCGCGATATGCGATCGACATAAACCGACCAGTCCTGGATCTTGGCGATCAGGCCGATTGGTTCGGCGCCACGGCACAAGATCAGGCTGGGCTGCACGCGCACGCCGAAGCGCGCGCCGAGCTCGGCCTCGGCCTCGCGCGCGATCACTGCGCCCCGCAGCCGGCCCTGAAATGCGGTGATCAGCTCCGGCAGCACGATGGCGACATCGAGCGCCTCCGGAAAGCGCGCGGGATCGCCCGCAGACAGCAGCACCGCCACGGCACCGGCGCTGTCCACGTCAGCGAGAAACGCATCGACTGTGCCGGCGTCGACCTCCGGCAAGCCGCCCTGCCTCCGCGCCGCTGCGCGCTGCTGAACATCCATCGACGTCTCTCCCCTGACCAGTTGTCGTTCCGACTGACGCTTGATGGTTAGCAATCGATGTGCCAGCTCAAGAAAGCGGCGACCACATACAATGCATTGAAATTGCTAGATTATTTCTCTTTCTCGATATCGCAGCGCAACAAAAGGGAAGTAGCTTTCCAGACCGGTCTGAAAACTTACATTCCAATTGGAAATCAGATTGTCAGATTTCGAACAGCTGCCACAGGCGTCCGCGACGATGCATCAGCGCAGATGGTCGGGCAGTTGCGGCTCGCGGCCGACCAGATCGGCAAAGAAGTCGTCGCAATTCTCGCCGTTCATCGCGGCATGCAGTCCGCGCAGCGCGTCGGCGATGAGCCGCGCCTCCTCGTCATCGAGCAGACGGACGGCGTTGTCGAGGTAGACGAGGACCTTGGCGCCGACCGGCGGATCCGACAGCAGCAGCACCGAGACGCGGCGCTCCTCACCGTCGAAGCTGCACAACGCCGTGACACCATCGGTCTCTACGATCGTCATCGGCAGGCCCAGGCACATGGCAGATTCCTTCACAGGCGCACGGCAATCACTCTGCCGGACGGGCGCGCATCTCATAGCTCTGGTGATCGATGTCATTGGCGAGCAACCGCGCATCGGCCGCGATCGGCTCGCTTCGCAGCACGGCGGCCGCCCCCCATTCTGCCAGCAGCGCGCAGGCCAGCTCGATCGCGGGCCCGATCTGCGCGCGCACCGGTGCCGTCAATGGGCCGCCCCAATCCTCGAGATCGAGCGGCTGGCAGCCGAGCAAGGCGAGCCGGCGCGGATAGCGGCCGAGCAGATCAGCTGCGCTCAGGACCTCCTGGAAGCCGGTCTGGTGCAGGCTCATCTTCTTGGCGCCGGTGAAGCGCGGTACCTCGTCGTCGCGGACGAGCTTGAGCTCGCCCGGCACAAGTCCATAGTCGATCGCGTCGAACACGATCAGGCCGTCCGCCTCCTCGACATAGTTGACCAGATAGAGCCCCTGGGTGCCGCCATCGAGGATCGTGACATTGTCGGGGACGGCGTAGCGGCGGTGGAATTCCTCCACCACCCGCACGCCGAAGCCTTCATCCGCCCACAGGATGTTGCCGATGCCGAGCACCAGGATGCGATCGAGCTTCGCGTGGTCCGTCATCTCGGTACTGCTCCTCACTCGCGGAACTGCCGCTCGCCCGAGATCATCGAGGAGATGATGCTCTGACGGGACATGATGTCCTCGCGGATCGCAGCGTAGACATGCACCGTCACGAACATCACCAGCGCCCACATGCCGAGGTGATGATAGGTGTGCACGTCCTGGCTGTTCGGCCAGATCGCAAACACCCAGCCGAACAGTTTGTGCTGCCAGCTGTCGATGCCGGTGCCTTCCGAATACAGCGCGAAGCCGGTGACGATCATGAAGGCGACGAACAGCGTGAAGCCGGTGAACATCGCCGTCTGCGCCAGCGGATTGTGACCGACATACATCTTCGGCTCGCGCTCCAGGAACGCGTACCAGCGGATCTCGTGCAGCACCTCCTTCCAGAACTGCTTGCGATGCACCGGAATGTAGAAGATCTGTCGGGAATGGTGGTTGCCGACAAAGGCCCAGAGGATGCGGGCGAGGAAGAACACCGCCAGCACCTGCCCGGCCGCGAAATGCGCAAACCGGATATAGCCCATCACGAAGCTTGCCGACGCCTCGCCCTCGACACTCGGCAGCGGCGTCCCGATCAGATAGCCGGTGACCATCAGCACGAGGATCGCGAACGCGTTGACCCAATGGCAGATGCGCACCGGCGCTTCATAGACATAGACCGTGGGCCGGCCGACCGCATGCTCGCCGGCTGCGTCGGCCGCGATCGCGGCGAGGTTGGGCTCGGCCTCGGCGGGACGAGCAACTACATCCATCATGGCGCGTCTCCCGCTACCTGACCTTGACCGTCGCCATTTCCTGGCCGTCCGGGCTCATCACGTGGGTGGAGCACGCGAGGCACGGATCGAACGAATGGATCGTCCGCAGGATCTCCAGCGGCTTCTCCGGATCCGCCATCGGCGTATCCATCAGCGACGCCTCGAAGGCGCCGATATTGCCCTTGGGATCCCTCGGCGAGCCGTTCCAGGTGGTCGGCACGACGCACTGGTAGTTGTCGATCTTGGTCTCCTTGATCTTGATCCAGTGCGCCAGCGCGCCGCGCGGCGCCTCGGTGAAGCCATAGCCCTTGGCTTCCTTCGGCCAGCTCTCCGGCTTCCACTTCTCGATATTCGCGGTCGAGGAATCGCCGGTCTTGATGCGCGCCACCAGCTTATCCTGGAAGTAGCGCATCTGGGTCGCGGCCCAGTCGCATTCGAGCGCACGCGCGGCGGTGCGGCCGAGGGTCGAGAACAGCGCCGTTACAGGCAGGTTCAGCGCCTTCAGGAGCTTGTCGGTCGGCTCCTTGAACTCCGGCCTGTTCTGCGCATAGCCGATGATGTAGCGCGCCAGGGGGCCGACTTCGACCGCATTGCCGCGCCAGCGCGGCGCCTTGATCCAAGAGTACTTGCCGCCCTCGTCGAGCTCCTTGATGTCGGTCTTGGTGCCCTTGGCGTTGGGGCCGAGCTGATAGTTCGGCTCGGTGACGCCTTCCCAGGGATGCAGCCCCTTGCTCTCGTCGGGATATTTGTACCAGGAGTGGGTGACGAACTCCTGGATCTGCTCGGGGTCGCCGTGATCGATCGGCAGGATCTCATTGAGATTGCCGTTGAGGATCACCCCGCGCGGCAGCTTGAGATTCTTCGCCGAATAGTCGTTGGCGTTCTCCGGAATGTCGCCATAGGACATCACGCTCTTGCCCGAGAGGCCACCGCCATAGAGCCAGTCCTTGTAGAACGAACCAATGGCGACGACGTCGGGCAGATAGACCTTCTGCACGAACTCGATCGAGCGGTCGATGATCGACGAAACGAGATTCAGCCGCTCCATGTTGATGGCGCCGACCGCACCGGTACCGTCGACATTGATGGCGCAGGGCACGCCGCCGACCAGCCAGTTCGGATGCGGGTTCTTGCCGCCATAGATGGTGTGGATCTTGACGATCTCCTTCTGGAAGTCGAGCGCCTCCAGATAATGCGCGACCGCCATCAGGTTCGCTTCCGGCGGCAGCTTGTAGGCGGCGTGGCCCCAATAGGCGTTCTTGAACGGACCGAGCTGGCCGGACTCGACGAACTTGGTCAGCCGGATCTGCAGGTCCTTGAAATAGCCCGGCGAGGACAGCGGCCAGTCCGAGATCGACTGTGCCAGCGCCGAGGTCGCCTTCGGATCGGCCTTCAGCGCCGAGACGACGTCGACCCAGTCCAGCGCATGCAGGTGATAGAAGTGCACGAGGTGGTCGTGCACCTGCAGGCAGAGCTGCATGATGTTGCGGATCGAGTTGGCGTTGTCGGGGATCATGATCCCCAGCGCATTCTCGACCGCGCGCACCGAGGTCAGCGCGTGGGTGCCGGTGCAGACGCCGCAGATCCGCTCGGTGAAGGCCCAGGCGTCGCGGGGATCGCGGCCGCGCAGGATGGTCTCGATGCCGCGCCACATCGTGCCGGTCGACACCGCGTTGCGGATGACATTGTTGGAGTCGACATTCACCTCGACGCGGAGATGTCCCTCGATGCGCGTGAGCGGATCGACCACGACGCGCTTGCCGGAATTGTCGAGATTGAAGCCGTTGGGAGTCTGGATGCCCATCGTTGCCTGCCCTGACTGGGTTTAATGGTCTTGCTTGGCGTCGTCGCGCTTGGTCGCGAGTCGTTTCACGGCCGTCACCGCGGCATGCGCCGCGACCGCAGCTCCGACCGTGCCCGCCGCGACCATGCCGATCTGGTCGGCATTGCGCTCGATGCCGAACTGCTTGATGGTGGTGAGCCGGTCGTAGAACGAGCCCTTGTCCCAGAAGCCGTCCTCGGAACAACCGATGCAGCCGTGCCCCGATTGGATCGGGAACGACACGCCGCCGTTCCAGCGCACCGTCGAGCAGGCGTTGTAGGTCGTCGGGCCCTTGCAGCCCATCTTGTACAGGCAGTAGCCCTTGCGCGCAGCCTCGTCGTCCCACTCCTCGACGAACTGGCCGGCATCGAAATGCGGCCGGCGATAGCATTTGTCGTGGATGCGCTGCGAGTAGAACATTTTCGGCCGGCCCTGGCGGTCGAGCTCGGGCAATTTGCCGAAGGTGGTGATGAAGGTGACCACGCCGGTCATGACCTCGGCGATCGGCGGGCAGCCCGGCACCTTGATGATCGGCTTGTTGGTGATGACCTTGTCGATCGGAGTCGCCTGCGTCGGATTGGGCTTGGC
The DNA here is from genome assembly GCF_054056435.1 of Bradyrhizobium sp. USDA 4369. Classification (NCBI taxonomy): domain Bacteria; kingdom Pseudomonadati; phylum Pseudomonadota; class Alphaproteobacteria; order Hyphomicrobiales; family Nitrobacteraceae; genus Bradyrhizobium; species Bradyrhizobium sp. USDA 4369. Next base: position 547,459 of record NZ_JBSRYH010000001.1, read on the forward strand.
GGCCTGCACGCAGCCCCAGGACGCACAGGCGCCCCAGGCGATGATGGCCATCGCATCCTCGGCCATCAGCTTCAGCTTCTCGACGAACGGCTTGCCGCCATCGATGCAGAACATCCCACCCTCATTGAGCGGCGGATTGCCCTCGACGGCCAGAATGTATTGTCCCTTGTACTTGGCGCGGGTCTCTTCGAGGATCTCCTCGGCCTGCTGTCCGGCCGCCGCCATGATCGTGTCGTCATAATCGAGCGAGATCATCGACAGCACGGCGTCCTTCACCAGAGGATGCGCCGAGCGGATGAAGCTTTCGGAGCAGCAGGTGCATTCCAGCCCGTGCATCCAGATCACCGGCGTGCGCGGCTTGGTCTCCAGCGCATTGGCGATACGCGTCGCGGCCAGCGGGCCGAGCCCGAGGCTCGTCGCGGTGAGACTGCAGAATTTATGGAAGCTGCGCCGCGTGATGCCTTGGCGCCGGATGACGCTGTAAAAGGTTTCGGTCGTCGCGCCCATGAGTCCTCCCCCTGCTATCGCGTTGGCGATCATCCGATCGCGATCTGGCAGAGAGGGACAGCAAGATGCGGGCCAGCATCATTGCTGGATTTGAATCATAATGATTCCAGATACTTGGATTTAGAGAGTCGACGCCGCAGACGGTTCAGAGCGTGATGGCGGGTGACAATCGGAAATCACGCACTTTGCACCCGACAAGCTTGTTTCCGCCGAGGCGCGACGCACTCAATGCGCCGTGCAGACCATGCAGGGATCGAACGACCGGACCACGTGCTGGATGCTGACGGCGCGCGCGCCGGCGTCACCGACCTCGGTTCCGACCAGCGCCTGTTCAAGCGGCCCGGCAACGCCATCGGAATCGCGCGGCGAGAAGTTCCAGCTCGTCGGCGCGATGATCTGATAGCGCTCGATGCGACCGCCGCCGACCGCGAGCCAATGACCAAGGCTGCCCCGCGCCGCCTCGACAAGCCCGACGAAGCGGCCGTCCGTCGTTTCACCGCTGGTCTCGCAGAACGGCTCGTTGAGCCGCAGCGCCTTGATCCAGCCTTCGATCGAGAGCGCGAGTCGCGCCGTCTCGATCAGCCGCGCGATCACGCGGTTGCGGACGTTGCTGCCATCGGATGCAAGCAGCGCGGTGATCAGCGGCTGACCATCGACCGCCTGTCGCGCAAGTGCGCCGACCTCGACCGGCTCGCCGGCGAGCCGCGGCGCCTTGCTCCAGCTATAGGCGTCAGCCTTGTCGGCGTCCGGCACGGAGCGGCTCGCCGCCGGATCGCGCGACGTCTCACGCATCCAGGCATGCGAGACATCTTCCGTGATCAGGTCCGACGGCAAGGCTGAGATCGTTCCATCGCTGGCGTGCAGCCCGGCGCGGAAGCGCGCGCCATCGGCATCGTGATACGCGCCGAAGCTCATCAACAGCCCCGGTCCCTTGCCAAGATCCGCGAGCGCCAGCGCATCGGCCAGCCGCAGGAAGTGCGCGAAATCGCCCGCGCGTCCGTCGCGCCAGCGATCGAGTTCAGCCGGCGTCGACAAGGCCAGCACATTCTCGAGCGTATCGGCAAACACCACACGTTCGAGAAAGCCGCGAAACGAGCCGGCAACCGCATTCAGCCGGATACGCTCACCAAGCTCGATCGCGCGCGTGGTGCCCCCCGGCTGGAACGCCAGGCTGTGCGGCCATTTGCCGGCGATCAAGCCCATGATGTCCAGAAGTCGCGCGCGCGCGGGCAAGGCTTCGCGCGCCGCCGATCCCCTGGTCGCGGTGAAGCGCTCCGCCGCCGCGCCGTGCCAGGCGTGCGCGGCATAGGCCTCGCGCGCGAAGTCCGGCATGAAGAAGATATAGAAGTGCGTCAGATGGTCGGCGGCGTTCTCGGCCGCATGGGCGATGTTGGTCGCGAGCACGCCGTTGCGCGCCGGCACGACGCCCATGGCCTGACGCAGCGCGCTGGCCGCCGCGATCGACTGCGACACCGAGCAGATGCCGCAGATGCGCGGCGCGATCACCAGCGCATCGAGCGGCGGTCGCCCCTCCAGGATCTGCTCAAAGCCGCGATAGAGCGGCGCGGTGACTTCGGCGCGCGCGACACGGCCGCTCTCGATATCCAGGCGAACCTCGAGATCGCCCTCGACGCGGTTGAACGGGCCGACCGTGATCCGGGTCATGAACTGCGCTTGTCGCCCGAGCGGCTCGGCGGCACCACGACGTGATCAGCCGTGGCATTGACGCGCACGCGGCGCGGAGTCGCCGATTTCGACAGGGCCGCGAGTGCGACGAACCAGGCCTTGGGCATGTCGGTCGGAAGTCCGACGGGAATGCCGGCGAGCTTCGCCGTCTGCAGATAGTTCTGCGCGCTTTCGAAGCCCGGCGACGTGCAGGCGATGCAGGCATAGCCGCCCTTGGTGCAGGAGCCGCCACCGTTCCAGGAGCGCTGATTGCAGTCGCCAACCGCCTGCGTCGCGCGGCAGCCGAGATGCTCCATCAAACAGCCGCGCTCCGACATCGCCTCGGCGCTCGCCTTGAACTCGTAGAACTCGTTGCGCGAGCAGCCATGATGAGCGAGGTGGTTGGCGATGAAGGTGGGACGCCCGACGGCGTCGAGGCCGTCGGCGGTGAGATCGCCAGCCGTGAGCGCAAGCAGGCTTTCCATGATCCAGCCGGGGTGTGGCGCGCAGCCGGCGACATTGATCACCGGCAAGCCGCGCCTCGAGCGGAAACCTGCCCCCAGCGCGCCGCCGACGTCGCTCCCCTCGAACTGCAATCCGACCGCATCGGTCGGGTTGATGCCGGCCGCGGGAATGCCGCCATAGGCCGCGCAGCTGCCGACCGCGACGACATAGTCGGCCAGCGGCGCGAGATCGAGCAGCCAATGATAGATCGAGCGGCTGGTGCCCGCCAGCATGTTGAAGCGGCCGCTCAGGTTGGGGCCGCGGGCGACCGAGCCTTCGAGCACCAGCAGATCGAGCCGCTCGCGCCCGCCGCGGATGGCCTCGAGCAATTCCACGGCTTCCTCGCCGGTCTCCTCGCTGACGGAGGGATGCCACACCAGATCGATGCCGGACTGGCGCAGTTCGTCGAACCAGCCGGAGGCGCCGCTTTCCAGGATGGACATGGTGCAGCCGCCGCAGCTCGCGCCCTGCAGCCACAACATCCTGGTCATTCCCTCCGCGCCGACCATCGTGGGTTCCGCTGCTATTCCGCGCCGGGCATTCCGCTTGGTGATGCTCTCGGGTTTAGCGCCGCAGCGTGAGTACTGGCAAGCGCCTCGCACGGCGTGCGCTCGGAGCCCCGGCGACGGCCGAGCAGCACGGCGCCGGCCCAGATCAGTCCGAACAGGCCGACCGCGACGATCCCGAGATTGGCGATGTCATCGCCCAGCGCCACCGCGACATCCGTCCAGCCGCCCTGAGCGCCAAGCCGTGGCGCCAGCAACGTCACCGCCTCGACGCCGCCGATCACCAGCGCGATCGCGACCGACGTTCCGGTGATCAGCAGATTGTAGCGTCGCTTGCGCGCGGGATCCGTCAGCGCCCAGCGATAGGCCCCGACCATCAGCATGCTGTCGGCGGTGTCGACGGTCGCCATCGCCGCAGCGAACAGCGCCGGGAACACCAGCACATGGGCGAGGCTCGCGCCGCGCGCTGCTTCGGTCGCAGAAAGGCTGAGGAGACCGATCTCGCTCGCAGTATCGAAGCCGAGGCCGAACAGGAACCCGAGCGGATACATGTGCCAGGCGCGGTCCACGAGGCGCAGCACAGGACGCAGCAGACGAATGAGAATGCCCCGTCCTGCACTTGCAGTATCCGCCATTTCGGACTGCTGCGGCGCTGCCGGGCGGCGCCATAGATTGACGAACAGAACGAGGTTCGCGAAGGCAATCAGCAGCAGGAAGCCGGCCGACACCGACGTGCCGATGGCACCACCGATCGCCCGAATCGCGCTGTCCTCGCGCAACAGATCGGCGCCAGCGACGAGGCTGACGATAATCGTGGCGATGACGACGACGCTCGAATGTCCGAGCGCGAAATACAGACGCGGCGGCGCGCGGCGTGTCCCCGTCCTGCACCAGCTTGCGAACCACGTTGTCGATCGCGGCGATGTGGTCGGCGTCAACCGCATGGCGCAGTCCAAGCAGCCAGGCCAGCATGGCCGTGCCGACGATGGCGGGACGGTCGGCATAGAGCGCAAACGCCCAGGCCCAGGCGAGCGCGTTGGCGAGCACGAGACCGGCCAGCAGCGCAATATTGCGGCCGCCCGCGGTCTGCAGCCAGGCCGGCGCTGGGCGTGGAGGCTGGGGATGATCAATTGGGAAAATCGTCATACTCAGGCAGGAGAGCAAGTCTCGCGCCAGTTGGCAAGCCTTGCTCCGCGAGGGCCAGATCAGCGTAGATTCACGCCGTTCACCCCCGTCTGGCCTGGACCGGCCTGCCTCCGTGGCAATTCGCTGTCCGGTCACGCACAAACAATGACCAGCCGCTGAAAACCTTCGCTCACCCCCGCCTTACCGGACCGAGGCGCTTTGCACGGCGATCTCGCGCCTGACGGCGGCCTCAAACCCGCTGGCCGGTGCGGCGAACATCAGCCGGGTCTCCTCATGGAACGCCGAGAAGATCCCGACGACGACCGTCTCGCCGCCGATCTCGGCCAGGATCGGCGAGCCCGAATAGCCGAAATTCGCCAAGCAATGCACCGTCAGCAACCGGCCATCCTCGGTCATGCCGGCGCTGCAATTGCGCTGTCCGGTCGGCGAATAACGCCGTTCCTGGCCGTAGCCGATCTCGGAAATGGTCCCGGCCGCCGTCGCCGCGGCAAGTTGCTCGCGCGTGAGCGCTGTGACCGTCACCGGCCGCGAAGGCAGCGCGTCCTTCAGAACGATCAGGGCCCAATCGGCGCGCGAGCGGTCAAGCGACCATTTGTCGTGCTGGATCGGCACGAAGTCCGGCGCCACGATCAGCTTGTCGGCAATCGACGAGGCTGCCGGCGTGCCCTTGTTCATGCCGGCCAGGAAGTGGACGTTGCCGGGACTGACCTGGGCGACGCCGTTGAAGACGCAATGCGCGGCCGTGAGCACCAGGCGCGGCGCCACCAGCGTGCCCGTGCACGAGCCACCCGTGCTGTATTGTGCCACGGTGACGACACCGATCGATGACGCCGGCCACGCCGTGGGATCCACGACCTCGCCGATATGCCGGTCGAGCCCGAGCAATTGCTCGGGCCGCGGATTGGCAATGCCTGCTTCGGCCGTTTCCGGCTTGGGCCGCCAGGCGGCGATGGCCTGCTCCGCCTGTCGACGCTGCGCCTCGCTCAGCGTGACTCGCTGGACCTCGCGGCCGGCGGACCGCACGCCATTTCGCCCCGCCATGACCAGCCAAGCATAGCCCTGCGCGACATCCTGCGCGACCACCCGCCCGTCGAGCATCATCAGGCCGAGCATATATTGCGACTGGGCGAAGCCCTGGGCCGCTGCGCGAGAAAACCACCGGCTAGCTTCGCCATGATCGCGGGCGACGCCTTCGCCATTGTAATAGGCGACGCCGAGATAATGTTGCGCGACGGCGAGGCCCTGATCCGCCGCCTTCCGGTACCAGGCCAGCGCCTCGGCGGGGTTGCGCGGCACACCCCAGCCGAACGCCTGCATGAAGCCGACATCGAACTGCGCCCGCGCATCGCCCTTGGCCGCCAACGGCATCAGCCGCCGCATCGCCATAGCTTGCTGGCCATTGGCCGCCGCGGCCACGGCATCCTCGAGTTCGGCGGCCGAACCGGGCACCATGCCGGCGAGCCACACGGCTAAAACGAGAGCAATTGTCCTGATCATCGCGTCCGCGGCATCCCGGTCATCATGATGGGGAGACCAGCAGACGGGATCAAGACGGCAGCCCCATGGCCGCGCGCAAAACGGCTGCCGCGGGCTTACGCCTGCTCGCTCTTGGCGAAGCGGTCGTCGAGCGCGTAGCCGGCGCCGCGCACCGTGCGGATCGGATCCTGCTCGCGGCCCGGATTGAGCAGCTTGCGCAGGCGCCCGATATGGACGTCCACGGTGCGCTCGTCGATATAGATGTCCCGGCCCCAGACGCTGTCGAGCAACTGCTCACGACTGAACACGCGGCCCGGATGCTCGAGGAAGAATTCGAGCAGGCGGTATTCGGTCGGGCCGAGATCGATCGGCCGGCCCGAGCGCGCCACCCGGCGCTTCTCGCGGTCGAGCTCGATGTCCCCATAGGACAGCACCGTCGCCAGCCGCTCCGGGCTCGCCCGCCGCAGAAGACCCTTCACCCGCGCCAGCAGCTCAGGGACCGAGAACGGCTTGACGATGTAGTCGTCGGCCCCGGTCGCCAGGCCGCGCACGCGCTCGCTCTCCTCGCCGCGCGCGGTCAGCATGATGATCGGCAGCTGCTTGGTCTCGGGCCGCGTCCGCAGCCGGCGGCACAGTTCAATGCCGGACAGGCCCGGCAGCATCCAGTCGAGCACCACGAGATCGGGAACGCGCTCCTTCAGCCGCGTGTCGGCCTCGTCGCCACGCCCCACAGTCTCGACCTCATAGCCCTCGGTCTCCAGATTATAGCGCAGGAGCGTGGTCAGCGCCTCTTCGTCTTCCACCACCAGGATGCGCGCAGTCATATCGAACGAGTCTCTCTCAGTTGCCGGGGACCGTGGTGGCGAAGCTCGTCATGTCGCCCTTCGGACGCTTGTCGACCATCGCCTGGCCCTCGATCATGTAGAACACCGTCTCCGCGATATTGGTCGCGTGGTCGCCCATCCGCTCGATATTCTTGGCGCAGAACATCAGATGGATGCAGAACGAGATGTTGCGCGGATCTTCCATCATGTAGGTCAGCAGCTCGCGGAACAGCGAGGTGCAGATGGCATCGACCTCCTCGTCGCCCTTCCACACCGCCATCGCAGCCGGCAGATCGTGCGCGGCATAGGCATCCAGCACCGACTTGACCTGCGACTGCACGAGATCCGTCATGTGCTCGAGGCCACGGATCAGCTTGAGCGGATGGAAATCACTTTCCAGCGCCGCAACCCGCTTGCCGATGTTCTTGGCGAGGTCGCCGATGCGCTCGAGATCGGTGGCGACGCGCATCGCGCCGACGATCTCGCGCAGGTCGACCGCCATCGGCTGCCGGCGCGCGATGGTCAGCACGGCGCGCTCCTCAATGATGCGCTGCAGCTTGTCGACCTCGGCATCGGCGGCGACGACCTTCTGGCCAAGCGCGACGTCGCGCCGAACCAGCGCGTCGACGGAGTCGACGATCAGCCGCTCGGCGAGACCGCCCATCTCCGACACGAGCCGGGTCAGATCCTGCAGATCGCTGTCGAACGCCTTGGCGGTATGTTCACTGGCCATGATGATCTCCTGAAGGCAATGATGCTGTCGGCGTCAGCCGAACCGGCCGGTGATGTAGTCCTGGGTCCGCCGATCGCTCGGCGAGGTGAAGATCTTGCTGGTGTCGTCGAACTCGATCAGCTCGCCGAGATACATGAACGCGGTCTTGTCGGAGACACGCGCCGCCTGCTGCATGTTATGGGTCACGATCGCGATCGTATAGTTCTCGGAGAGTTCCTGGATCAGCTCCTCGACCTTGGCGGTCGAAATCGGATCGAGCGCCGAGCACGGCTCGTCGAACAGGATCACTTCGGGCCTGACAGCCACGGTACGGGCGATGCACAGGCGCTGCTGCTGGCCGCCGGACAGCGACAGGCCGGAGGCGTTGAGCTTGTCCTTCACCTCGTTCCACAGGGCGCCGCCGCGCAGCGCCTTCTCGACCCGGTCGTCCATCTCGGACTTCGAGATCTTCTCATAGAGGCGGATGCCGAAGGCGATGTTCTCATAGATCGTCATCGGGAACGGCGTCGGCTTCTGGAACACCATGCCGACACGGGCGCGCAGCAGGTTCAGGTCGAGCTTGGGGTCGAGAATATTGGTGTTGTCCAGCATCAGCTGGCCGGTGGCGCGCTGGCCCGGATAGAGATCGTACATCCGGTTGAAAATGCGCAGCAAAGTCGACTTGCCGCAGCCGGACGGACCGATGAAAGCGGTGACGCGGTTGGTGCCGAGCGACAGGTTGATGTTCTTCAGCGCGTGATGATCGCCGTAATAGAAGTTCAGATTTCGCGCGATCACCTTGGCCGGCGCCTCCGGCAGCGACTTGGCGGAAATGGCGGCCGTCGGGCTGCTCACGGATACGGACATGTCGGTCATTTCGAGCTCCTCTCGGCGCCCAGGATGCGCGCACCGATGTTCAGGGCCAGCACGGTCAAGGTGATCAGAAGGGCGCCGCTCCATGCCAGCTGTTTCCAGTAGGCATAGGGGCTCTGGACGAAGTTGTTGATGGTCACCGGCAGGTTCGCCATCGTCTTGGAGAGGTTCATGCTCCAGAACTGGTTCGACAACGCGGTGAACAGCAGCGGCGCGGTCTCGCCGGCGACACGGGCAGTCGCCAGCAGCACGCCGGTGATGAGGCCGGAGCGCGCGGCGCGGTAAGCGATCCGCCGGATCACCAGCGAGCGCGGCAGGCCGAGCGCCGAGGCCGCCTCACGCAGCGGATTGGGCACCAGCAGCAGCATGTCCTCGGTGGTTCTGAGCACGACGGGGATTACGATGACGGCCAGCGCCAGAGAGCCGGCGATCGCCGAGAAGCCGCCCATCGGCACCACGACCGCGCCATAGATGAACAGGCCGATGATGATCGACGGCGCTGACAGCAGGATGTCGTTGATGAAGCGGATCACCGAAGTCAGACGGTCGTTGCGGCCATATTCGGCAAGATAGGTGCCGGCGAACAGGCCGAGTGGCGCGCCGATACCGACTCCGATGATGGTCATCATGATCGAGCCGACAATGGCGTTTCGCAGACCGCCGTCGCTCGATCCTGGCGGCGGCGTGTCGGCGGTGAAGACCTGCAGGCTGAGCCCGGCCAGACCGTTATAGAACAGCGTAAACAGGATCAGCGCCAGCCAGGTGACGCCGAACGCGGCGGCAGCAAAACAGAGGCCGCGGACCACGATGTCGGTGCGGCGCCGGCGCGTGTAGATCGGATTGACGGGACTGGGCTGAGCGTCAATGGCAGTCATGAGCTATTTCCCCGCCTTGGTCTCGAGCCGCATCAGCATCAGACGGGCTGCCGCGAGCACGAAGAATGTCAGAACGAACAGCAAGAGACCGAGCAGGATGAGGCTCGACTGGTGCAGACCATCGCTCTCCTGGAACTCGGAGGCGATCGCGGCCGAGATCGTCGTGCCCGGCGCAAAGATCGATGACGAGATCCGGAACGAGTTGCCGATGATGAAGGTCACCGCCATGGTCTCGCCGAGGGCCCGGCCGAGCGCCAGCATGATGCCGCCGATCACGCCGACCCTGGTATACGGAATGACGACGCTGCGCACGACTTCCCAGGTGGTGCAGCCGACGCCATAGGCCGCCTCCTTCAGCACCGGCGGCACCGTCTTGAACACGTCGACCGAGATCGCCGTGATGAAGGGCAGCACCATGATCGCCAGGATGAGCGAGGCGTTGAACAGGCTGAGATAGGATGGCGGGCCGGCGAAGATGTCCTGCAGCAGCGGAATGTTGGCGCAGAGGCTGATCATGAACGGCTGGAAATTATAGGCCAGGAACGGGCCCAGCACAAAGAAGCCCCACATGCCGTAGATGATCGAGGGAATGCCAGCCAGCAGCTCGATCGCGATGCCGATCGGGCGGCGCAGCCATTGCGGGCACAGCTCGGTGAGGAAGATGGCGATGCCGAGACCGACCGGGATGGCGATCAACATGGCGATGAAGGACGTGACCAGCGTGCCGTAGATCGGGCCGAGCGCACCCAGCACCGGCGGATCCGCCGACGGCGCCCAGCGCCGCGTCCACAGGAATTCGAAACCGTAGGCCTTCATCGCCGGCCAGGCGCCGATGATGAGCGACACGATAATGCCGCCGAGGATCAGCAGCACCGAGATCGCGGCGAGCCGCGTGATCCAATAGAAAGTGACATCACCAAGCTTGAAGGCGCTCAGCGCGCGCGCCCGGTCATAGGGCCCGGCAGCAGCCGCGATATCGCTGACTTCGGTTTGAACCGCCATGTCTGCCAATTCTGCCCCCTGTTTTTTTAGCACGCTTCAACCCCGATCATGTCCCCTCTCCCGGTGACGGGAGAGGGGTTTCTGGCGCGAAAGGCGTCAGCTCTTGATGTCCGAGGACCAGGTCTTCTCGATCAACTTCACGACGCTGTCGGGCATCGGGATGTAGTCGAGCTCCTCAGCCATCTTGTCGCCCTTTTCGAACGACCACTTGAAGAACTTGATGGCTTCGCCGGAGGCCACCTTGTCGGTCGGCTCCTTGTGCATCAGGATGAAGGTCGCGGCCGTCATCGGCCAGGACTTGTCGCCCTGCTGGTTGGCGAGGATCACATAGTAGCCGGGAGCCTTGGCCCAATCGGCGTTGGCGGCCGCCGCCTGGAAGGCCTCGACGGTCGGCTGCACGGTCTTGCCGGCCTTGTTGACCATGGCGGTGTAGGTCAGCTTGTTCTGCTTGGCATAGGCGTATTCGACATAGCCAATCGAGTTCTTGGTCTGGCTGATGTTGCCCGACACGCCCTCATTGCCCTTGGCGCCGACGCCGACCGGCCATTCGACCGCGGTGTTGGAGCCTACCTTGCTCTTCCAGTCAGCGCTGACTTCGGAGAGGTAGTAGGTGAAGTTGAAGGTCGTGCCCGAACCGTCGGAGCGGCGGACCACCGCGATGGCATCGCTCGGCAGCTTGACGCTGGGGTTCAGCTTCTTGATCGCGGCGTCATCCCACTTGGTGATCTTGCCAAGATAGATGTTGGCCAGCGTCTCGCCGTCCAGCACCATCTCGCCCGGCTTCACGCCCTCGAGGTTGACGACCGGCACGATGCCGCCCATCACCTGCGGCCACTGCACCAGGCCGTCCTTCTCGAGCTGCTCGGCCTTGAGCGGCGCGTCGGTGGCGCCGAAGGTCACGGTCTTGGCCTGGATCTGCTTGATGCCGCCGCCGGAGCCGATCGACTGGTAGTTCAGACCGTTGCCGGTCTCCTTCTTGTAGGCGTCAGCCCACTTGGAATAGATCGGGAACGGGAACGTCGCGCCCGCGCCGGTGATGTCGGCAGCGAATGCCGACGTCGATGCGGCGACCAAGCCGGCAGCGACGATAGCTTTGACGAAATTCATAGCTGGTCTCCATGCTCGGGAAGCGAAGCGCCATGTGCGCCCGATCGCGCTTCCCCGGCCGCTTTACGGGGCCTCGGTGCCGCTTTTATAAAGGTTCGATGACACTCAGATGACAGTCACAAGCCTTTGATACTTATTGATATTTAGACTTTGGCCCGATTTTTTACGGTCCACCTGACCGTGTGCCGCCGCGCTGATTCACCTTTCGTTAAGAGAGCGTTGCTCAACGAGCCTCCCGCCTCCGGCTTGTCCGGAATGACAACAGAGAATGTGGTCAACGCCGGCGCCATATCCAGATGCCGCCTGTTTATCGCCCACCGCAAAGAAAAGGTGTCGTACCGGGCAAGTCCGGCGACGCGACAGCGGCGGCGGACGCTGACCCGGGACCCATACGCCGGAACGGATGTGGCTGGGCGGGATGGGGCGGACATGGTGCCTCGCACGTCTCCCTGGGGTTATGGGTCCCGGATCGGCGCGCGCATTGCGCGCTTGTCCGGGACGACACTGAGGATTTGGTTGGCATCTTCGTCATCGAGACACGATCTCATGATCCCGCGACACATCGTGCCCGGGTGATGCAGCGATCCTGTCCCTCCTGAACAATGAGAGGGCGCGGGGAAGGCCGGACCTCGGCTGAGGCCCGTGGCCCGCCTGCAACAAAGAAAGCAGGCGGCAGTCACCACAGGTACAGCCGGACAGGCCCGGCCTTCCCCGCGCGACGGTTTTAACGGTGTCCTTCGTGCTCTCCCTGGGGATCGGCGTTCTTGCCCCCATTTGCGACAACGCGCCTGTGGCGCGCTCCGCAGACCTCAGCGTCGAGAGGCCAGGACCACACGACTTCGCCGTCCGTCACGGCCGCGCTCGTCCGGCGCAGCCGTCACGTCCATCGCAGCCCACCTCCACGTTCGTGACGACGCGTCCGTCCCTCTGCTTCGAGGCGGGGTGGGCAGAGAAGACCACGAATTCCGAAAAAGCGCAAGAGATTTATATTTTTCAGAATTCGATCTCGACGGAGATCGATCACTCCTGGTCAAGCTCGACGCCCGCCAGCGCCTCGCTCAGCCTTGCCAGCGCCGTGTGGTCCTGGCCCGGCCCGAGCATGGCTTGCGCGCTGGCGCTCAGCTCGCGGCAAAGATTGGAGAACGGCGCGGCGACGCCGCTGGCGCGCGCGACCTCGAGCGCGATCGAGAGGTCCTTCACCATCAGATCGAGCCCGAAGCCGCTGTTGAACTTGCGCGACAGGACGAACTGCTTGAACTTCTTCTGCGTCGAATTGTTCATGCCGGTCGACGCATTCAGCACGTCCGTCATCAGGCCGGGATCGATGCCGAATTGCTGGCCGATCAGCAGCGCCTCGATGCCGATCAGGAATCCGCCGGCGGAGACGAGGTTGTTGAGCGCCTTCATCGCCTGCCCGGAGCCGAGGCCGCCGATGCGGTGGATGGTGGTGCCCATCGCGCGCAGCAACGGCTCGACGCGATCGAGTGCGACGGCATCGCCGCCCGCCATGATCGCGAGCTCACCGGTCACCGCGCGCGGCACGCCGCCGCTGACCGGCGCGTCGAGCATGGTGACGCCGAGCCCATCGAGATCGGCCGCAATCGCCTGCGTCGCCGCCGGAGCCCCGGAACTCATGTCGATCACGACGTGACCCTGCTTCAGCCCGGCACGCAGCGCCGCGACGGCATCGGCCACATGCCTGCTGGTCGGCAGCATCGTGATGATCACATCGGCCGCGGCCGCAGCGGCCGCGAGATCCGCCGCTTCGACGCCACCGACCTGGCGCACGAAATCGGCGGCACGCCCAGGCATCGCGTCGTTGACCGCGACTGCAATGCCGGCGCCGAGCAGGCGCGCGGCCATCGGCCAGCCCATATTGCCGATGCCGACGAACAGGGCGCTTTGCGGCACGCTCATGCGCCATCCTTCTTGGCGATGGCGCCTTCGGCCAGCAGCACCTCATGCGCGGCCTTGAACGCCTCAAGACCTGCGGGAATGCCGCAATAGACGGTCGCGTGCAGCAGGATCTCCTTGATCTCGTCGACCGTGACCCCGTTGGTGAGCGCGCCCTTGACGTGCAGCTTCAATTCGCTCGGCTTGCTGAGCGCCGTCAGCATCGCGAGATTGATGATGCTGCGGGTGCGCCGATCGAGGCCCGGCCGGGTCCAGGCAAAGCCCCAGCACATTTCGGTGGTGATGTGCTGGAACGCCATCATGAAATCGTCGGCCTTGGCGAGGCTGCCATCGACATAGGCCGCGCCGAGCACCTCGCGGCGCACCTTCAGACCCTTCTCGAACAACTCGTTGTCGTCGCTCATTCGCTCGTCTCCCTCTCTGCAGTGCCAGATGTCATGGACGCATGATGTTTCGGAAGCCTCCGGATCGCGCCCAGCTCACCCTATGCCTTGCGGACTGACAACCCTGCCGGGCGATGTTCATCGTGACGTCCGCCCGGCGGAATGTTGGAATCTGCGGGCCGGCGCCGCTAACCGTGCTTGACGATCAGGGTCTTCATCGCCGCAAGCTCGTACAGCGCCTCAAAACCCTTCTCGCGGCCGTGGCCGGAGCGCTTCATGCCGCCGAACGGCAGCTCGATGCCGCCGCCCGCGCCATAGCCATTGACGAATATCTGACCGACCCGAACCTTGCGCGCTACGCGCATGGCGCGCGAGCCGTCGCCCGACCAGACGCCGGCGACCAGGCCGAAATCGGTGGCATTGGCGAGCCTGACCGCATCGGCCTCGTCATCGAACGGCATCGCTGCCAGCACCGGACCGAACACCTCCTCGCGCGCCAGCTCGGAGTCGCGCGCGACGTGCTGGTAAAGCGCCGGAGCAACGTAGAAGCCCTCGCTCGGGACGCCCGCGGCGATCCTGCCCGAGGCCACGCGCCTGGCGCCGCCGCTTTCCGCGCGCGCCAGCATGCTCTCGATGCGCTTCTTCTGGACCGCACTGATGACCGGGCCGAGATCGAGATCCATCTCCGGCGTGCCAGCCGTGATCTTTTCGAACCGCAGCGTGAGATCGGCCAGGAAGCGATCCCAGATCGTGCGCTCGACCAGCACGCGCGAGCCGGCCGAGCAGGTCTGCCCGGCATTCTGCACGATGGCCGCAGCGACGGAGGTCAGCGCCGCATCGAGATCGGCGTCAGCGAATACGATCTGCGGCGACTTGCCGCCGAGCTCCAGCGTGCAGCCAATATGGTTCTTGGCGGCCGCCGTCTGCACCAGAGCGCCGACCTCCGGGCTGCCGGTAAACGAGATGAAGTCGATGCCATCATGCGCCGACAAGGCTGCGCCAGCCTCTTCGCCGAGACCCGGCACGACGTTGATCGCGCCGGCCGGGAAGCCAGCCTCCGCGGCCAGTTCCGCGAGCCGCAGCGGCACCAGGCAGGCCTCCTCGGCGGGCTTGATCACCGTGGCATTGCCCATCGCCAGCGCCGGCGCAACGGTGCGGCCGAACATCTGTCCCGGATAGTTCCAGGGAATGATATGGCCGGTGACGCCGAGCGGCTCATAGACCGTCGTGACGAAGAAACCGTCGAGGAATGGAATTGTGTCGCCATGAACCTTGTCGGCGGCGCCGCCATAATATTCGAAGTAGCGCGCCACCGCGACCACGTCCGCTTTGGCCTGCTTCATCGGCTTGCCGGTGTCGGCGGCTTCGAGCTTCGCCAGCTCCTCCGCATGGTCCTCGACGAGGCGACCCAGCTTCGACAGCAGCCGCCCGCGCTCGACCGCAGCAAGCCGCCCCCACGGTCCTTCCAGCGCGCGGCGCGCCGCCGCGACGGCGAGATCAATGTCCGCCGCATCGCCAGCCGCGATCGAGGCAATCACTTGCCCGGTCGCCGGTGCCAGCATCGCAATGGTACGACCGGATTGCGCGGGCTGCCATTTGTTGTCGATGAAGACACCCTTTGCGGCAGGCAGTTTCACATTGGCATTCATGGCAGCTCTCCAACTTCTCTCGATTGTCGCGATGTCCCGGCGACTTCAGCTGTTCGCCCCGGGCAGAGACCACGATGCGGACGACCTCGCAGGCAGAGATCGGGCGCGACCTCGACCAGCCGCGACACCCGTCGGCTCCCCCCCCCCCCGCGATCGCCGCCAGCGGCTTTCGATCCGTGCGCTCGATCGCTTCGACCACGTTCTCAACTCTCACCGGAGCCAAGCCGAAGCCTGCCTCCTATCACAGGCCGCAGATTGCACATCACCGCCATGCCCGTCACCAGCATTTGCGGCCGGGCTGATCGGCGTCGCCAGCAGACCGCGGCGGCGGTGACTGGCGTACGCGCGTACACGCCAATCACCGCCATGCAAATCACGACAGCGCGTCTCGCGGTAGCTTGCTGCGGCGCAGGAGGTGAGGCCTGGCGCGGGCTTGCTCTGGGGGTCACCCGATCTTGCGGGACCGCCAGACCAGGCCGTAATACGCCGATTGCGCGAGGAGCGCCGCGAGAAAGCCGGCAGGATAGCCCATCCAGACGCCATCCAACCCGGCCGTTCCGGCGAGCAGATACGCGACGGGGACCTGCACCAGCCAAATCCCGCCCAGCGAGATCAGGGTCGGCCACGCCACCGTACCTGACGAGCGCATCACGCCTGCGAGCACGTCCGAGATGCCGGTCAGGATGTAGCTCCACAGCATCATGCGCAGGGCTCGCTCCGCGATTGCCGACGTCGTGGCGTCGGTGACAAACCAGGACAGGATGCCGTCCGCGAAGCCGAGCAGCCCCGCCACGCTCACCGCGCCGATCAGGACATTCATGATCGCCGCAATTTGCGCGATGATGTGCGGCTGGCCAAGCCGCTTTGCTCCGATCGCCTGCGCCGCCATCACGCTCGCCGCGAGCCCCACCGCCTGCATCGGCACGACCAGATATCCGATCACCTGGTTGATGGCGCCATAGGCCGCGGTCGCGTTCGATCCGAACGAATTCACCAGCGTGACGACCGCCACTTCGGCCAGCGACGCCACCATGGCCTGGATGCCACCGGCAACGCCGATCACCAGAAACGGGCGGATCACCTCGCGATTGATCCGCAGCCGCCGGATCAGTTCGCCGCCGAAGGCCAGCGGATGCTGCTTCAAGCGCAGATACAGGATCAGTCCGGGCAGCGAGATCGCGGTGGCCCCTATGCTGGCCCATGGCGCGCTGGTCACGCCGAGTTTGGGCAGACCGCCCCACCCCAGGATCAAGGCGGGCATCAGCAGCAGGGAAATGCCGAAGAAGACGGCCATCAGGATGAACGGCGTCTTCGCATCTCCCGTCCCTCTGAGCAGAAAGACATAGGCGAGCAGGATGATCTGCGCTGGCAGGGATACGAATGTGATCCGCGCATAGTCGATCGCCGACGCGAGAATGTCGGCCGGCGTCGACATGAGACCGAGGAGCTCCGGGGCGAACGCGTAGCCGACGATCGACACGACGAGACTGAGCGAGACACTGGCACAGAACGTCGTTCCGGCGACATCCTTTACCGCCAGCATGTCACCGGCGCCGTAAGCGCGCGCGACAAGAACGATGCCGCCTGAAATCAGACCGATCAGGAACGATATCAGGAGAAAGAAGACCGGAAAGAACACCGATGCCGCGGCGAGTGCGGACACGCCGAGGAGCTGGCCGAAATAAACCGCGGTCACCGTTCCCGACAGCAGCTGCAATGCCGCACTGGCCCCTTGCGGAAGGGCGAAGCGCAGGATGGGCCACCAGAGCGGCGGCAGCGGCCGGCGCGATTTCGCTGGAGCTGCCGCGACCGGCTCGGGCGCCCCATCGGACAGGGTCTCGGGTGTTGCGCGGGAGAACCTGCCTTGTGTCTTGGCTATTTTTATCTTGGCTATGTGTGCCTTTACTATTTGTGCCTTGGCTATCGCTGTGCGGACCATCGACATGTTCTCATCGCGATGCCGCGCGCACAGCATCCTCCCTCGTATCAGAACGTGATTCATGGTAGGCCGCGATGCTCACAGTCGGACCACAACATCTCTCCCGTCGCTCGGGATCCGCGACGATGGCACGTATCAGTTCAACGACATTGTCGAGCAGACGGGCGAGGTCGTGCGCATCGAAGCGCTGACGGCCGAAGGTCAGGCTGAGACCGAGGCCTGTCTCGCCAGCGATGACAAGACACAACGGATCATCTGCCCCGAAACGATCGAACGAAACGACATGGATGCCGCCGCTGCCCTTCGCATCGTGCCTGTTCTTTGCATCGTGTTTTGCGAGCGCGTCCGCGGCCGGAGCGTTTTCGAACACGATGACGGCATCGCTTAGCCGCTTCTCCATGGGGAGGCCGAGCCATCGGTGCAGATCGAACCATCGGTGCATGTCGAGCCACTGATAGCGGTCGTGTGTCCGTTCCTCAGCCTGCAGTGACTGCAGATCCGACGGCCAATTCGCAACGGACAATTCACCGATCGGCCCGATCAGCCGCGGCAGGAAGTGCGCGCAAAATCCGACGAGGGTTTCGACATTCGAGATATTCCCGCGCCGCATCGCCTTGGTCATGCAGCCAACATCCGTGTGCGACGTCTTCGCCAACATCGAGCTTGCCCGTCGAACCGGCTGCAACGAGACCCTTGTTGTATTTCGACCTATACACGACCATCTTACCTCCAGCAATGCCGCGAGAAATCAATTTGCTACCTATGGTTGCATTGCTGGCTTAACTTTTTTTTGATCAATCACCGTCCCGTTTTCTAACGTCCGCGACGCAGCTAACTACTATAGGGTGATCTCTCAGCTCGCAGAAATCATCTCAGGAAATTTGCAATGTCGATGCTTGGCGTACCGTCTGCGCCGACCTCTCACACCGGTTCCGCCAAGGAGCAGCTTCATCTGTATTGCTTGCCCTATGCTGGAGGGAGCGGACGTGTGTTCGCCAATTGGCAGAAGCTGTTTCCTCCAGAAATAAGCGTCTGCTACATCGACTATCCCGGTCATGGCGCACGACGAAGCGAACCATTGTTGGATAGGATTGATCGGATTGCCGATGGGCTTGCCCGGGAGATCGCATCGAGAGGCCACGCCCGTTACGTTCTGTTCGGACACAGCATGGGCAGCCTGGTCGGATTTGAAGCGTGTCATCAACTCGCGCGACATGGCGCGCAGCTCCCGGAATTGCTGGCAGTGTCCGGTCATGGCGGGCCAAGAGTGCCGCGCTCGTCTCCGCCGATGCATGCCGTTCCGGACGACCAGTTTATCGCGCATCTTCGGGAACTTGGCGCTACCCCTCCCGAAATCCTCGCGACCCGCGAATTGATGGAGCTTCTGCTGCCGCTGCTCCGCGCCGACTTCCGTGCGTGCGAGACATATGAACCGTCTTGGAACCGGAAGCTCACGGTCCCCATTGCCGTGTATGGTGGTGTCGATGATGAAGACGCCGATATCGCGGCCCTTCGTGAATGGCAGTCGGAGACGAGCGGCAAATGCGTGGTTAGAATGTTCCCAGGCGACCACTTCTTCATCGCCGACCAGGTAGAGGCGGTCGCATCGACCCTGCTGCACGACATGCGCGAGACAGGTTTGCGTTCCTGAGGCGCAGCTTGACCGCGATGGCTTGACGGTAGCGCGACGACCGGTCGAAAGGCCGCGCTTGCATCCCCGCCGATCGGAAGGAATAGATGTCGGTGGCGACTGATCCGCCCCGACGGGACCGCAAGAGCATTTTTCGTCTCCCGGCAAGACGAAATATCCTCGAACGTGACGCATGGCTGGCCGCACATATTGTGATCGAGATCGTCCTTTGACCCGCACCGCACCGATTGTTTGTCGCGCCCATGGCCTTTGACGACGCCAGTCCCGAACCGATTGCCGCCGTATTCGCGACAAGGCGGCTCGCCTCGTGAGCCAAGCTGCTGAACGATTTGCGCGAGCCCTGCGCCTGTCGGCTCTCGCGTCCGGCCTGGTGCTTTTTGCCGTTGCGCTGGTCGAGCTCGTCACCGACGCCGTCGGAGTGGTATCGCTCGAGGCGATGGGCCGGATTGCGGATTGGCGCGACGCTCTCCTGCACTCGGCCACGGGCCTCGCGATCCTGGCCTTGGCGCTGGCGTGCCACATCGGCGCGACATTGGCCCTGACGGCCCGTCGCGCGACGGTGCGGATGTCGTGGACGGATGGTGCGGAAATCCTGAGCGGCATTCTCGTCCCCCTCCTGCTGCTGCCCGCGCTGGTCGATACGGCCGGCGCCGCCATGCTGTTCGGTGTCACCGACGACACGCTGTACCGGCTGGCGAAGCTGTGGCCGGAGCGCGCCCCTTTCTACGTTGCACTGATCGTGCTGCTGTGGGCCCATGGCTGTCTCGGGGTGCATCAATGGCTCCGGCCGCGCACCGGCTACGCGCGGTTCGCGCCGCTGCTCGGAGTCATCGCCCTGGCCTTGCCGATCGCGGCCATTGCCGGACTGATCGCCTCGGCGCGTGTTGCCGGTGTACTCATGGCGGACGACTCGGTCGCGGCCCAGATCCGCAGCCTGGGCCACTGGCCTTCGGGCGAAGCCGAGACCACGCTGGGACGCGTCCGGTGGATCGTCCTGGCGGGCTACGGCATCGTGCTGCTGGCGGCCGCCGCCGCGCTTGTCGCGCGGCTGCTTCGCCTCGTCGTCGCGCCGAAGATCGAGGTGACCTATGTCAACGGACCGACGCTCAAGACGGCGATCGGACCGACCTTGCTCGAGATCAGCCATGGCAACGACGTCGCCCATGGCGATGGCTGCGGCGGCCGCGGACGCTGCACCGCTTGCAGCGTCCGGATCGAGCAGAGCGCTGCCACCTTGCCCCCCGCCAATGCCGCAGAGCGCGCCCTTCTGGGATCCGACGACAGCCGAATTCGTCTGGCCTGCCAGATCAGGCCAACCGCGTCGCTCACCATCACCCGCCTCGCGACCCGCAGCGATGCTGCCGTCGCCGAGCCCGACATCGACGCCGCCGGCATCGAGCGCCAGATCGCCGCACTCCGCATCCAACTGCAGGATCACGCCGCGCTGACGCGGAGCCGCGCGGCCTATGACGCGATCTTTCTGCTCAACGCGTTTCTCGACGCGGCCCATGATGCCGTCTCCGGTCATGGCGGCTGGATCGCGGGCATGACCGGCGGCGGCATCATTGCAGTGTTCGGCCGCGACGGCGAGTTGGCTGCCGCCTGCCGAGCTGCGGTCGCGGCGAGCGCGGCGATGGATGTGGCGCTCGACCGGTTGAACGAGCGCTTCGCCGCGGAGATCGGCGGTCCCGTCAAAGCCGCGATGGGTCTGGCCTGCGGACCCGCTTATATCGGCCGGATTGGCGCCGGCCCTGCCAAGCCGCTGACGTCGATCGGCGTCGCCATCGACGTGGCCTCGGACCTGGCTGCACAGGCCGAGCATCGCGGCAAGCAGCTGCTGGCGGATCCGACGATCTTCCGCCACGCCGATATCGACGCATCATCCTGCGAGGTGCTCACGTTGGCTGAAGGGGCTGCATCGCAGGATGTGTTCGCCGTCCCCCAGGCCCGGGGGATCGCTTTCGCGCAAGCCTGAGCGATCGATCGCTGGATAGGCGGCAGATGACCGACAATGCGGCTGGCCGCGCGGATGGGCGTCCCGTGATCCATGTCACAGTCACCGCCGCAGAGCCGGACGATCTTCCCGGCAGCTGAGCGGGGAGATGCATGATGAGCAAGATCTGGATGATGAGCAGCGTCGCAAGCATCGCAGCGGTCGCCTCGATGGCCTGGGGGGCGCAGCCGGCGCGCTCATCGCAGGACTGGCTGGCCAAGGCCCAGTCCGAATTCGCGACCAAGGCCCGCGATGCCGTGATCCAGCGTCGGCTCTCCCAGGAGTCCGGCGCAGTGCCGCCGACCGCAGCTCAAACACCGCCGGCGACGGCCGTCGTGGCAGCCGTGCAGCCGCCGGCTGAGCAGCACAGCGTGGCGGGCGCGCAGCCGACGACGGTGCAGTCGGTCGCGGTGGGAAAAGACGCAGCAACCGCAGAGCGCGATGCCAGTGTCGCCGCGGTGCTGGCGTCGGCCCCGATCGAGACAGCGCCGTCGTCGCTTCCGGTCAAACCCGCTGCCGAAGAACCGGTTCAGGCGTCAACCGTTGTCGCCGCAGCCCAGCGCATGCAGGAGCGCGACGAGCCGAAGCCGACCGAACCCGCGTCCAAGCAGCCGCCACAGCCCGTCGTACCGAACCTTGCGCCGCCAGCGTCGCCCCCCTTCGTCGCCACGCCCGCCGCGAAGGTGACGCCGCCGGCCCGTCATGAGGCACCGCAGAAGACGCGCGGGGGCAGCAAGCCAGCGGTCTCCGCTCATGCCAGCCGCCGGTCCGGACATGTGATGTCGATGGAAGAGCGCGGCCTGCAGGCCCTGCGGCAGCACGCTCCGGACATCGCGGCCATGGTGGCTCGCTACATGTAACTGATGCAGACAAGGACGCCGCCGCACCTGATTTCGTCTTGTCGGACCTCTCGTTTTCGTTTCTAATCCGCCTCGCAGCACAGCTGCCTTCTGCACGCTCCGAGGTCGCAGCGTGTTCCCACGGCAATGATCGCCACATCTCCTTCACGGAGAACGGCGGTGCTTGGCCGGTCTCCGCGAAGGACGCGGAGATTAGCATGATCCTCGACTCCTATCGCATCGCCACGGAACCTTACTACCAGCCGCAAGGTCAGGAAATCGCGACCTTCTTGGCCGCGTATCACGAGCGGCTGCCTATCATGTTGAAAGGGCCGACCGGCTGCGGCAAGACGCGCTTCATCGAGCATATGGCCTGGCGGCTCGGAAAGCCTTTGATCACGGTCGCAGCGCATGAGGACATGACGGCAGCGGATCTCGCCGGCCGCTATCTTCTCGAGCCCTCCGGCACCGTCTGGCACGATGGTCCGCTGACGCTCGCGGTGCGGCACGGCGCGATCTGCTACCTCGACGAGATCGTCGAGGCGCGGCAGGACACCACCGTCGTGATCCATCCATTGACCGACGCCCGCCGTATCCTGCCACTCGACAAGCACAACGAGATCGTGCCAGCGCATCCGGATTTCCAGCTCACGATCTCCTACAATCCGGGCTATCAGAGCGCGGTCAAGGACCTCAAGGAATCGACCAAGCAGCGCTTCATCGCCATCGATTTCAGCTATCCACCGCCGGCCACCGAGAGCGCGATCGTGGCGCGCGAGAGCGGCGCCGATACCGATCTCGCACGTCTGCTCGTCACCATCGCCGAGCGCTCGCGCAACCTGCAGGGCCATGGGCTCGACGAAGGTGCCTCGACGCGGATGTTGATCCACACCGGCCGCATGGTGCGCGCCGGGCTGCCGCTGCCGGTCGCGGTACAGTCCGGAATCGTGCTGCCGATTACCGACAATCCCGACATCCGTGCCGCGCTGTCGGACGCGATCGAGGCGTGCCTGCCGTGAGCGCGGCGCAACTGCCATTGGTCAGCGTTGTGGAGGGAGCGACCCGGACGTTGCATCTGTGGATGCGTCAGCGCGACAGGCTGCGGCCAATCTTCACCGCCGCCTGGGAGAACTTGTCGCAAAGATTCGAGGCCGCCGAGATGGACGCCTGGGCCGGCGCGGTGCTCGATCTCGCCAACGTCAATGCTGGACCATCCTGCCTTATCGCCTATTGGGATGCCAGCACGAGCGACGGCGCGACAGAGATCGCACCGCTGCTCGGCGCCGCGCAGTCCGGCGCTGAGATCTGCCGTCACGCCGGCGCGCAGGCCGCGACCGTCTCATTCAAGGCGCTGCCCGCGGCGCGGCGCATCCTCGGCTCCGGCGACGCCTTGTCGCACTGGTGGCGCACGATGGAAAGGCTGGCGACACAGGCCCCGGAATCGCTGGTAGCCGCTTCGCACCACATGGCCGAGATCCTGCGGCCTGGCACGATCGCGGCCTTCGAGAGCTTCGTCGCCGCCGGGTTGCGAACCGCGGCCGGTGACCGACGCAAACGGCTGGCCTTCTTCTCGCTGCAGGACGAACTGGCGCGACGGATGATCGCCCGCGATCCCGGTGCGGTGACGTTCAGCGACGTGGAGACCGAGCTGAAGGCGTTCCTCATCGCGCTCTATGGCGAGGTGCCGCTGCTGCGGAGCATCTCGACCAACGAGAGCGCGCAGACACCGCAGTGGCGCGCGGCGATCGCAGGCCCCCTCGTCCGGCTGCCGGAGATCTATCGTGGCGTGCAAGGCGATACGGCGCGCGCACTGTTCCGTGCCGCGGCCGCCCATGCTCAGGCGCATCTCGCGCTCGGACGTGCCCGCTTTGCCATCGGCCAGCTCAAACCACTCCAGGTCGCGCTGGTCAATCTGATCGAGGACGCCCGCGTTGAGACGCTGGCCATACACCGCCTGCCCGGGCTGCGGCGGCTATGGGCGCCCTATCATGTCGCGACTCCGACCAGTGTCGCCACGGCGCCGATGCTGCTGGCGCGGCTGGCGCGGGCGCTATTCGACCCGGACTACGCCGACGCTGACGGCTTCGTCAGCAAGGGCCGCGCGCTGTTTGCCGCGGCGCTGCCGCGGCTCGACGAGCACGCCATCAGCCGCGAGATCGGCATGCTGCTCGGCAACGATCTCGGTCAGATGCGGGTGCAGTTCAACGCCAAGACCTATGTGGTCGAGCCGCTGTATCGCGACGACGGCCTGGGACTATGGGATTTCGGCGACGACACGCCGCCTTCCGCCGAGACCTTGGAGCTGTTCATCGACGCGCTCAGGCCGGAGCAGCAGGAGACCACCGACGGCCCACCGCGCGAACAGGATGCCGCGGACACAGCCACCGAGCCCGGCAAGGCGCGGCCGGTGGCGCCCGACGGGCGTGGCGTGGTCATCGCCCGCTATCCGGAATGGGACCGCGTCGATGCGATCGAGCGCGCGGACTGGACCACCGTGCGCGAGGTCGCCGCCAGCTTGGGTGATGCCGGCAGCATCGAACATGCGTTGGAGCAGGCAAGCGTCCTGCGCGGCCGCGTGGCGCGGCTGGTGCGCAGCGTGCGCATCGGCCGCACCGTCAGGCTCAAGCGCCAGCAGGATGGGCACGATCTCGATCTCGATGGCATGCTCGACGCCGGCATCGCCTTGCGCAGCGGCGAGACGCCCGACCTGCGCGTGTTCCGCTCGGCCAAGGCGCTGCATCGCGACCTCTCGGCGCTGCTGCTGATCGATACCTCGGAATCCACCCGTGACCGTCTCGCTTCCGGCGCAACCGTGCTCGATGTCGAACGCCTGGCGGTCGCGCTGCTGGCTGAAGCGATGGAGGAGCTCGGCGACACCTTTGGTCTTCTCGCCTTCGCCTCTGACGGGCGCGACGATGTGCGGATGACCAGCATCAAGGGCTTCAGCGCGGCCTATGACCGCGAATGCCGCGCGCGGCTCGCCGGCCTGTCCGCGGGTCTGTCCACCCGGCTCGGCACCGCATTGCGCCACGCAGGTCGCGTCCTCGGCAGCGCCTCGACCAGTCGCAAGCTGCTGATCGTGCTGACCGACGGCGAGCCGTCCGATATCGACGTCCCGGATCCCCTCGACCTGATCGAGGATGCCCGCCGCGCCGCGGTCGGGCTGCATGCGCAGGGCATCGATGCCTATGGTGTCGTGCTCGGGCGTGCCGGCGTCGAGGCCGCGACGCGCATCTTCGGCCGCGGCAACACCATGCTGGTGCACCGTGTCGAGGATCTGCCGGCGCGGCTGTCCGAGCTGTATTTCAGGCTGGCGCGACGATGAGACTATTTGCGCCGCCGCGCCAGCGCGACACCGAGCGCGCCCGCCGCGGCGACATGGAATGCGGCCTCCATCGCGCGCGACAAGCTGCCTCCGTCGGGCGCCAGGACGCGCAGCACGAGACCGGCGCCGTTCGGCGCCGCTGAGGCGCCGGCGAGCGCGCCGCAGCGATCGGCTGCCTGCTGGAGCTCCTTGACCGGCGGCAGCCGATCCGGCGGCGCGATGAGGACGAGATTGGCCGCCGCCGCAAACCGCCCCAGCGCGCCTTGCAGATCCTCGCCGCTGATACGGCCGGCATCCTGCAGCAGGAGCCGGCCGTCGGGGCGACGGATCCGCAGACGGCTGGACAGCTCCGTGAAGCTGCGGCCGCGTGCGTGCGGATCATGCACGGCAAAGCCGTCGGCCATGCAGAGCACCGCGTCGTCGGCGACGGTCGCTTCACTTTCGAGGGCCAGCTCCGCGCCTGGAAACAGCACGTAGGGATCGGAGGTCACGGCGCAGAATGCGCCGGCCTCGACATTCACCGCCAAGCGCTGCACAGCGCCGCGGCCGTCGTGAACGACAGTGGCCGCTTGTGTCGTCAGGTGAAAAGCCGCGCCGCGCGCGACGCTCAGATCGAGCCCGATCCGATCGCCGGCATAGAGCCCGCCGGAGGCCGATTGCAGATAGAGCGTCAGGAGGTCGGGCCTTGCGGCATCGAGATGGAATCCGCGCGTGACATGCAGCGGATAGCCGACATGCTGGCGGCGCAGCATGCTGCGGCCGCCGGCATGCTCGACGGACAGCGCGGCCTCGACCGCGCGGCCCTCAGACCCGGAACAGGACAGCAGCGGAGATCGCATCGGCGACCGCCTCCACACCAGTGCCGGACTTCAAGTTGGTGGCAATCGCCGGCTTTCCGCCGCGCACCTGCCGTGCGTCGGCGAGCATGCGGTCGAGATCGACGCCGACATGCGGCGCGAGATCGATCTTGTTGACAACGAGGAGATCACAGCGCAGCAGACCCGGCCCGCGCTTGCGCGGAATGTCGTCGCCGCCGGCGACATCGATGACGAAGATCCACCAATCGACAAGATCGAGCGAGAAGGTCGAGGCGAGATTGTCGCCACCGGATTCGAACAGGATCAGCTCGACGCCAGGAAAGCGCGCCTCGAGCTCATCGCCAGCGGCGATGTTGAGCGTCGGATCCTCGCGGATCACCGTGTGCGGACAGGCGCCCGCCTCGACCGCCGACACCCTGGCGGGATCGATCAGTCCGGACCGCCGCAGCCGCTCGGCATCCTCCCTGGTGACGAGATCGTTGGTGACGACCGCGAAGTCGACGCCGCGCCGCTGCAGCACCGTAATCAGCGCCTCGATCAGCGCGGTCTTGCCCGAGCCGACCGGACCGCCAATGCCGACCCGCGCCGCCACCGTCGCCTGCGCGCCGGTCTGCCTCAACGCATGAAGCATGATGTCACCTCAGCATATAGCGGCGCGCCAGCGGCAGCTCGCGGGCCGGCTCGCAGGTTGCGAGCTCGCCATCGACGAACACGTCGAAGGTCTCGGGATCGACCCGGATGGTGGGACAGGTGTCGTTCCACACCATGTCCCGCTTGGTCAGCCCGCGTGTGCCCTTCACGGGCAGGAGCTGCTTCGACAGGCCGAGCTCGGCCGCCAGCCCGCGCTCGATCGCGAGCGGATGCACGAAGCAGGCGGACAATGCCGCCGGCGCGCGGCCGAAGGCGCCCCATTGCGGCCGCAGCAGCATCGGCTCGCAGGTCATCAGCGACGCCGCGCTGTCGCCCATCGCGCCCCAGGCGATGAAGCCGCTCTTGATGACGAGCTCCGGCTTGATGCCGAAGAAGGCCGGGCGCCACACCACGATGTCAGCGATCTTGCCGTCCTCGAGCGAGCCGATGTGATCGGCGATGCCGAAGGTCTTGGCGGCATTGATCGTGTACTTGGCGATGTAGCGGCGGATGCGGGCATTGTCGCCGAAGCCGGGTCTGTCCTCCGGCAACGCGCCGCGCTGGTCCTTCATCTTCGACGCCAGCTGCCAGGTCCGGCAGATCACCTCGTGGATGCGGCCCATGCCCTGGCTGTCGGAGCCGAGCATCGAGATCGCGCCGATGTCGTGCAGCACGTCCTCGGCCGCGATGGTCTGGGCGCGGATGCGGCTCTCGGCGAAGGCGACGTCCTCCGGAATCGCCGGATTGAGATGGTGGCACACCATCGTCATGTCGAGATGTTCGTCGAAGGTGTTGACCGTGTAGGGATTGGTCGGATTGGTCGAGGACGGCAGGCAATGCATCTCGCCGGCGACGCGGATAATGTCCGGCGCATGGCCACCGCCCGCGCCTTCGGTGTGATACATATGGATGGTGCGGCCGCCGATCGCCTCCAGCGTGTTCTCGACGAAGCCGGACTCATTCAGCGTATCGGTGTGGATCTGAACCTGGAAATCCTGGGCATCGGCCACCCTGAGACAGGTGTCGATGGCCGCCGGCATCGTGCCCCAGTCCTCGTGCAGCTTGAGGCCCATCACGCCGGTCTGCAGCTGCTCGATCAGTGGCGGCTCGCGATGCGAGTTGCCGCGGCCGAGGAAGCCGAAATTCATCGGCCACGCTTCGGCCGCCTGCAGCATCTTGCCGGTGTTGAAGGGACCACCGGAGTCGATGCCCACGGTAATCGGGCCGAGCGAGCCGCCGATCATCGTGGTGATGCCGCTCGCCAGCGCGTGCTCAACGAGGCCGGCGCTGTCGAAATGGACGTGAACATCGATCGCGCCGGGTGTCGCGATCAGTCCCTCGCAATCGCGCACCGTGGTGCCGGTCGAGACGATCAGGCGCGGATCGACGCCGTCCATGATCGCCGGATTGCCGGCCTTGCCGATGCCGACGATACGCCCGTTGCGGATGCCGAGATCGCCCTTGACGATGCCGATGACGGGATCGATCACGGTGACGTTGCACAGCAGGAAATCCAGCGCGCCCTCGGCGCTGGTGATGCCGGCCATGCCAATGCCGTCACGCAAGGTCTTGCCGCCGCCATGCAGGCACTCGTCGCCATAGACGGCGTGGTCCTTCTCGACTACGGCATACAGTGAGGTGTCGCCGAGCCGGACCGCGTCGCCCGTGGTCGGGCCATAGAGTGCAGCGTAGTCACCCCGGTCGATCGTTGCCACGTGATGCCCCCCTTGAAACTGTCAGGCGCCGCGGAAGCCGCGGGCCTTGGCGCGCGCCAGCGCCGCACTGCGAACGGCAGGATCAGCGGCCGCGCCATCGGTGAGATTGTTGAGGCCGGTGAGTTGCTGCCGGCCGCCGAACTCCACCAACGAAACCTGCTTGGACGCGCCCGGCTCGAAGCGCACCGCGGTGCCGGCGGGAATGTCGAGCCGCATGTTGAAGGCGGCGGCGCGGTCGAATTCGAGCGCCTTGTTGACCTCGAAGAAGTGGAAGTGCGAGCCGATCTGGATCGGCCGGTCGCCAGTGTTGACGGCCGTGAGCGTGATGCTGCGGCGGCCGGCATTGAGCGCAAGCTGCCCCGGATGCGCTTTGATCTCGCCCGGGTGCTCGGGATCGGCAGCCGAACCTGCGGCCGGCCGGATCGGCTCATGCACGGTCACGAGCTTGGTGCCATCCGGAAAGACGCATTCGACCTGGATGATGTCCATCATCGCGGCGATCCCCGGCAGCACGTCGTCGGTGGTCAGGATGGTGGAGCCGTGACTGATCAGGTCGACGACGCTGCGACCGTCGCGCGCGCCTTCGAGGATCTCGTCGGTGATGATGGCCACCGCTTCCGGATAGTTCAGCTTGAGCCCGCGGGCGCGGCGGCGGCGCGACAGCTCGGCGGCGTTGAAGATGGTGAGGCGCTCGAGTTCGGTTGGCGTCAGCAGCATGCGATCACACTCTCAATTGGCGAACAGCCGCAATTCGGCATGGACATGCCGCGCGGCCGCAATGTCGAGGACGGGAATGAAGCTCTCGAACGCGGCGTCATCGTCGACCGGAGTTGCGACCAGGGCGTCGATCAGCGGCAGCAGCGCCTGCAGGACGCTTTGCCCCTGCAGGGCGCCGACGGCGCCGAGCCGCACCGCCGCGGTGATGAGGCCGGACGCCACGGTGTAGGCCGAGCACAACGCGGCGTGCGGCTCATCGAGCTGCAGCGCCGCCCATATGGCGCCCTGCATCACGGCGATATGCCCCAGGCAGCCGCCGGCCTTCACCTGCTCGCGCAGCTCGAGCGCAAGCGGCTGTCCGAGCCGCGCATGCGCAGCCAGAAATGACGCGCCATTGCGGCGCGAACCGGCGCGCAGCGCCTCGATCATGGTGGAGGCCTCGATCTCCCGATCCACCGCGGCCAACGCATCGAGATCCCTGCCGGCGCGAAACGCGCGTTGCAGCGCGATCCGGTCATAGCTTGCCCAGCGCTGCTGCAGCACCGCGGCACAGAGGCGCTCGAATTCGCCCAGGCTCATGTCGGGGCGCAACGCCAGCGCTCCTTCGATGCCGTAGGAAAATGCAAAGGCGCCGCTCGGAAACGCCGCATCGGCCTGCCAGATCGCGCGCAACAACGGGAGCATGGGTCAGTGGTCGCGGTGGTGATGAGGGTGGTAATCATGACCCGCACCGTGACTGTGAGACGGCGCGGCCTCGTGGGAAGGCGGTGAATCAACGACCTCCTCGTCGAGCACGGTGACGGCCACCCGCCGCGCCGCGATCAGGTTCTCGATCCGGGCGGTGTAGTCCTCGGGCCGGCCCTCCAGGGCCACCAGCAGCACCTCGCCGCCGAACCTGACACGCCAGTGCAGGTTTCCGACCTGGTAGCCAAGTTCGACGGCATCCGAAATCGAGCGCGGCTCGAGCCGCAGCCACCGCTCGGTCGCAGCCCGCACCACGATCGCGCGGTCGTGCTCCAGGAGCAGCACGGCACCATCGAACAGCTTCTCGGTCCGGGGCAACGCGATCGCGAGTTCCTCGCCGCTGCGCGTCGAAATCAGCAGCCGGCGTCGGGCGAGATCGGCAGCCGGCACGGTGACGATATCGACTGCCCCCCGATGTTCGAGACGATGCAGCGCTTCGGACATGTCCGGCTCCAGCCTGCTCCCCAGCACGTGCTCGATACGTCGCATCGCAGAGGCCTCCGTTCACTCGATGGCAAGAGGGGGCGCGGCGGCGGGCGAGGCCCGCCGCCGGCCAGGATTCGGATCAGCGGTGGACGACCTTCTTGTTGGGGATGCCCTCGATCGGACATTCCTCGGTGCCCACCGTGGATCGGGTGAACGATTCCACCATTTCGCGGGTGCCTTCAGGATCGGCGATCCACTTGGCATAGAAGTCGTAAGGACAGGCTGCGACGCCGCTATCGCCATCGCCGGAATTGATCAGGCCGGTGTAGCCGCGATGCACGAGCTTGAAGAGGTGGTTCTGCGACTGGCCGTTCTTGCGCGCGTCCCGGATCAGCGACTTCGACAGCTGCGCATATTGCACGCCGTAATCCTCCTCGCCGCATTCGCCGAGCGTCCGACCGTCGAAGCCGATGATCGCGGAATGGCCGAAATAGGAGTACACGCCGTCAAAGCCGGAAGCGTTGGCGACCGCGACATAGACATTGTTGGCCCAGGCCATCGCTTTGGCCATGATCACCTGCTGGTCCTTGGCCGGATACATGTAGCCTTGGCAGCGCACGATCAGCTCGGCGCCCTTCATGGCGCAATCGCGCCAGATCTCGGGATAGTTGCCATCGTCGCAGATGATCAGCGAGACCTTCAGCCCCTTCGGGCCTTCAGAGACGTAGGTGCAGTTGCCGGGATACCAGCCCTCGATCGGCACCCAGGGCATGATCTTGCGATATTTCTGCGCGATCTCGCCCTTGTCGTTCATCAGGATCAGGGTGTTATAGGGCGCCTTCTTCGGGTGCTCCTCGTGCCGCTCGCCGGTCAGCGAGAACACGCCCCACACCTTGGCCTTGCGGCAGGCCTCGGCGAAGATCTCCGTCTCGTCGCCCGGAACGGTCGAGGCCGTCTCGTACATCTCCTTGGAGTCGTACATGATGCCGTGCGTCGAATATTCCGGGAAGATCACGAGATCCATGCCCGGCAGGCCGGTCTTCATCCCGACGATCATGTCGGCGATCTTGCGGGCATTGTCGAGCACCTCCGCCTTGGTGTGAAGGCGCGGCATCTTGTAGTTCACGACGGCGACGCCGATCGTGTCGTTGCTCGAAGTGATATCACCGTGCAGCATCTTGCTCTCCTTGCTACCAACCCGTCAAAAGCCTGCCATTCGCGTTCCGGCGCGCTGGCTTGCGCACCAGCTTTCTCCACGACGTCGGATCGTCACACCGCCATGTGGCGATGGACCATCGCGTCGGTGAGTTCCGAAATTTCGCCTGCTGCGACGATGCGTCCCTTCTCCATCATGGCGAAGCGATGCGCCGCATTGCGGGCGAAAGAGACGTTCTGCTCGACCAGGATCACAGTCAGCCCGATCTCGCGGTTGAGGCGGATGATGACCTGCTCGATCTCCTCGACGATCGATGGCTGGATGCCTTCATTGGGCTCGTCGAGCAGGATGATCCTGGGGTTTGCGGCCAGCGCGCGCGCGATCGCAAGCTGCTGCTGCTGACCACCGGACAGCACGCCGCCGTTGCGATCGAGATTGTTCATCAGATACGGAAACAGCTCGGCCACCAAAGGCGGAATCTCGCGCTTGCCATCGGCGCGCGCGAACGATCCCATCAGGATGTTCTCGCGAATGGTGAAGTCGGGAATGATCTCGCGGCCCTGCGGCACATAGGCGATGCCGGCACGTGCGCGCCGGAACGTCGGCTCCCGCCCGATCTCCTGATCGCCCAGCCGGATCTGCCCATCCATGCGGTCGGTCAGTCCCATCAGCGTCTTGAGCAGGGTCGTCTTGCCGGTGCCGTTGCGACCGAGCACCGCCGTCACTTGGCCATCGGGCACATCCAGCGACACGTCGTGCAGGATGTGGCTGCGATCATAGAAGCTGTCGACATGAGACAAAGCGAGCATCAGGTGATCCCCTTCGACCCGAGATAGGCCGCGCGCACCTTGGGATCGTTCTCGATCTCCGACACGCTGCCCTCCGCCAGCACCTGGCCAAGATGCAGCACCGTGATGCGCTCGGCGATCTCGCGCACGAAGGCCATGTCGTGCTCGACCACGATGATGGTGTGGCGCCCCTTGAGATTGTTGACGATCAGCGAGGTCTTGTGCGTCTCGGCCTGCGTCATGCCCGCGGTCGGCTCGTCGAGCAGGATGATCTTCGGATCCTGGGTGATCAGCAGGCCGAGCTCGAGCCACTGGGTCTGGCCGTGGCTGAGATAGGCAGCGACCTGGTTGGCCTCCTCGGTCAGCCCGATCAGCTCCAGCACCTCGTCGATCTTGGCCTTGGCCGAGAAGCCGAAACCGAGATTGGCGAACACGCCGGGATTCCTGCAGCTCGCGACCTCGAGATTGCGGCGGACCGTGAGCTCCTTGAACACGCTGGGGATCTGGAACTTGCGGCCGATGCCGGCGCGGGCGATCTTGTGCTCCTCCCAATTGGTGATCTCGGTGTCATGCACGAAGACGCGGCCGCCGGTCGACTTCGTCTTGCCGGAGATGAGATCCATCAAGGTCGTCTTGCCGGCGCCATTGGCGCCGAGCAGGACCCGCAATTCGCCGTCCTCGACGATCATCGAGACGCCGTTGACCGCCTTGAAGCCTTCGAAATCGACGCTGAGACCGTCGATGGTGAGCGCTGCCTGGGCCATGGGCTACTCCGCCGGCTGCGAGGATGGATCGTTGACGCGCAACGCCGGGGCCGGCGTGGACGGCTTCCGGGCGACGAAGCGATCGATCAGGTCATGGGCGAGACCGGCAATGCCGCGCGGCATGTAGAGCACGACCAGCACGAAGATCAGACCGATGATCGCCTTCCACGCCTCCGCAAAGCCTTCGGTCTCGCTGACGGTGGCCGAGATCATGTTGATCAGGATTGCGCCGATGCAGGCGCCCAGGATCGAGGCGCGGCCGCCGACCGCCGCCCACACCACCATGGTGATCGAGAAGCTCAGATCCATGAAGGTCGGCGAGGCGAACTCCGAGACGATGACGTAGAGCATGCCCGCGAAGCCCGCGATCAGCGCCGACACCGCGAAGAAGAAGGTCTGGTAGGCCGGAACATCGAAGCCGAGATAGCGCGCGCGGTTCTGATCGTCGCGGATCGCCTGCAGGATGACCCCTGCCCGTGTCTCGACCAGGAGCCGCGCCGCGACCAGCACGACGCTGAGCGAGACGGCGATCAGGTAATATGTGGGCACCACATAGGGATCGAACTCGAAGCCGCCGAGCTTGAACCAGCCGAGATCGGTGAGGCCGTTGAAGCCGTTGGTGACCGGCTGGGCGTCGATCATCACGAGCCGCACCAGCAGCACCAGCGCCAGCGTGATGATCGAGACGAAGACGCCGGCGATGCGCTTGCGGAACACGATCGAGCCGAGCACGAAGGCGATGGCGACCGGCAGGATGAGCCCCATCGCGACGCCGTACCATTGGCTCTGGAACGGCAACCAGAGAAACGACGCCTTGTTGATGCAGCACAGCTCGGTCTTGGCGCCGGGCTCCGCGTTCCACAGCATGAAGTCCGGCACCGGCCTGTCCGAGCCCTGCTGCAGACTGGTGGAGCTCGCGAGCTTCAGCGACATCGCCAGCATGTAGGCGCCTGCGCCGAAGAACAGGCCCTGCCCGAGATTGAGGATGCCCGCATAGCCCCAGGACAGCGCCACGGCGATGCCAAGCATGCCGAACACAAGATATTTGGCGAGACGGTTGAGCCAGAACGAATCCATGATCAGCGGCACGAGCATGATCAGGACGATGAAGGCGGCGTAGATCGCCCAGTCGATGCGGCGCTTCGACATCATGGTCAGCGTCCCTTGAGGGCGAACAGGCCCTTCGGCTTGAGCACGATGATGGCGATGACGACGCCGAACACGACGGCGCGGGCGAGGATGTCATTGGTCGCGGCCGCGACGAGGCCGTTGATCTCGCCGAGAATGCCGGCCGACAGCACCGAACCGAGCAGGCTGCCGACGCCGCCCATGACGACCACCAGAAAGCCGTCGACCACCATCGAGGTCCCCATGTCGGGGAACACAGTCTTGAAGCCGGACATCATCACGCCGGCGACACCCGCAAGACCCGAACCGAACGCAAAGGTCAGCGCATTGACGCGGGTGACGTCGATGCCGCAGGCGGCGGCCATCTTCGGATTGCGGATGATGGCGCGAACTTGCGTGCCGGCCACGGTGCGATAGATCACGAACCAGGTGGCGATGGCGAGAATGGCGGTCACCAGGATGATGAAGGCGCGATAGCGGTTGATGTCGGTGCCGGCAAAACGGAACGTGCCCTGCAGGATGTCCGGGACGCTGACGTTCTGCAGGCCGGGTCCGAGGCCCTGGATGTGGATGCCGAGGAACGACAGCCCGAATTCGAGCCGCACTGCCTGCTGGATCAGGATTGCAATGCCCCAGGTGGCGAGCAGCGTGTCGAGCAGCCGGCCGTAGAGCTTGCGGACCACGACGCGCTCGATCAGCAGCCCGAGCAGCGCCGTCACGATGAAGGCGAGCGGAATGGCAACGAAGATGTTGGTGCCGAGCCACAGGCCCGACAGCACGGTCACATAGGCGCCGACCATGACCATCTCGCCATGCGCCATGTTGATGACGCCCATTGCGCCATAGGTGATGGCGAGACCGAGCGCGACCAGAAGCAGGATCGATCCCAGGCTGAGACCGATGAACAGAACCTCGAGCATGACAGTGCCTCCCGCCATCCACCGCGCGAGGGAGGCGCGCGGTGGATGAGGTTTCCCAGACGTCAGGTTTTCAGCTTGGCCGCGTCGAGACCCTTTCCGGTGCAGAAAAGGTTCGTCGGCGTTTCGCCATAGGCGACGTAGGGAAGCGGCATGACCGGCTCCTTGTAGGCATCGATGATCTTGCCCTGCCCGTCCGGGAGCCACTGTGCGATGCGCGGCGTCAGATAGGTGTGCAGGTTTTCGGCCTCGATCTTGACGTGGCCGTTCGGCGCGTCGAACTCCTGGCCCTTGACGGCCTCGCGGATCGCGGCCGGAGAGATCTCGGCGGCCTTCTCCACCGCCTGCTTCCACAGGAACACCTGGAAGTAGGACGATTCCAGCGCGTGATGCGTCACCGCCTTCGGATCCTTGACGAATTTGCGGTAGCGTTCGATGAACGCCTTGTTGCGATCGGTGTCGATCGCCTGGAAATACGGGAACGACGTGAAGGAGCCGACGGCGTATTCCGCGCCCATCGCCGCGATCTCGATCTCCGAGGTGACGGTCGCGCAGATCGGCAGCTTGTCGTGGGTCAGGCCCTGGTTCTTGTACTCGCGATAGAACGCGATCACGGAGTCGCCGACCACGTTGGACAGCACGACATCGCAGCCCGAGCTCTTGATCTTGTTGACCATCGAGCCCCATTCGGAATGGCCGAGCTCAAGATATTCGTCGGCAATCCATTCGCCGCCATTCTTCTCGATCAGGATCTTGGAGACCTTGGCCATCTCGCGTGGATAGATGTAGTTCGATCCGACGATGAAGAACTTCTTCTTGCCGAGCGTCTTGATGATCCAGGGGATGAAGTTCGACAGCTGCTGGTTCGGTACGGCGCCGGTATAGACGACGTTCTTCGAGCACTCGAAGCCTTCGTAGTAGGTCGGATAGAAATAGAGATTGTTGCGTTTCTCGAACACCGGCAGCACCGCCTTGCGGCTCGCCGAGGTGTAGGAGCCGAACACCGTTGGGACACGATCCTGGATGACGAGCTTGGACGCCTTCTCATTGTAGGTCTTCGGATCGGAGGCGCCGTCTTCCGCGATCGCGGCGATCTTCATGCCCTTGACGCCGCCCGCCGCGTTGATCTCGCTGATCGCCATCATCGTGGCATCGTGCAGCGACTTCTCCACGATCGAGAGGCCGCCCGTCAGCGAAAACAGCACGCCCACCTTGATCTCGCCGGCGGCCTGCGCGCCGGTCGAGAACACCCATGGCGAGGTAATCAATGCGCCGCCCGCCAGGGCGCCGCTCTTCAAGAATTTGCGTCGATCGACTGCCATACCGCACACTCCCCGTTGTCCAGGCACACGTCCTCGTTCGCGCCGAAGCCCGTTGCTTGCTGCCAAAATTCGCCCAGAGCGGATCGAGCTCCGACGACGCGCTGTGCGCCGGCGGCTGTCCTCGATCCAAAAAACAAAAAAGCCCGACGAACCCTTCACGGGTTCTTCGGGCTACCTAGCCGATGCCAGACCAGCATCATCGATGGTCCGGCTGCGTTGAGAAGGATCTTCTCCCTTCAACTAATAAAAGCTAATCACCTTTCGCGCGATATTGCAAGAGCTCGTTGGCGTGAATGATCGCCGCAGCCATATCGTCCATGGACAGGCGCTTCGACATCGCCTGCTTGCGGATGCTCTCATAAGCATCAGCCTCGCTCAATCCCTGGCCATCCATCAGGATCGCCTTGGCCTTCTGTATCCGCTGGATGCCGGCGAGCTTGCGCTCCAGTTTGCGCAAGCGCTTCTCCGATTCCCGCCGCTCCAACCACAGGCTGCGCGCGATCGTCAAATTCGTGAGCAATCCAAATGGTCGGATCGGCCGCTCGATGACGGCCACCGCACCGGCCTCAAGCACCAGTTGCAGCGTCGATGGATCCTCGTAGGAGACGACGGCGATCAGGGTCGGTCGATGGTTTGCATCCGATTTCAGCAGCCGCTGAATTTCCAACCGCACATCATGTTCGATCGCGAGCAGCACCACGTCCGCGCCTTCAGCCCAGCAATCCGGCACCGGCCATTGCATCTCGACCATGCAGCCAATACGGCGCAGATGCTCGACGAGCTTGGTCCGCTCGCTGTCCGGTGGATGCACGACGTGGACCCGCAGGCCGCGCAGATCACGAAGAATTTGGATGGCCACGCCCGGATCTCCGTCCCGCCACGCTACCCCTGGACCTCAGGACCGAATGAGCTGCTGCTCGTCGACCGACCAGTCGTCGAGGCTCTGGACCACGCAATAGGGATCGGGCTTCACGCGCACGCCCGGATTCCAGACGATTTGGAAGCGTCCCTGGCCGTCGACCCGCGCGATGCGCGGCCACAAGTAAGTGTGATTGTTCTCGGGATCGACTCGGACCCGCCCCTGCGGCGCGTCGAACTCGAAATCACGCATGTTGCCGAGCACCTGCTCCGGATCATCCGTGCCGCATTTGGCCACCGCGCGCATCGCCAGATGGACCTGAAAATAGGCCGCTTCGGCGCAGGCCGTCACCGGCGCATCGTCGCCATATTGCGCCTTGAAACTTGCAACGAAGCGCCGCGCGGCCTGCGACGACAACGTCTCGAAGAACGGCGCCGCGGTGATGTGGCCTTCGGCGGCCTCCGCCCCCATCTCGGCCACCTCGGCCTCGCTGGTGCTGAGGCTCGCGATCGGCATC
The DNA here is from genome assembly GCF_054056435.1 of Bradyrhizobium sp. USDA 4369. Classification (NCBI taxonomy): domain Bacteria; kingdom Pseudomonadati; phylum Pseudomonadota; class Alphaproteobacteria; order Hyphomicrobiales; family Nitrobacteraceae; genus Bradyrhizobium; species Bradyrhizobium sp. USDA 4369. The sequence goes on from NZ_JBSRYH010000001.1 coordinate 584,850, forward strand.
CGCGTCGGATCGAAACCGGCGGCGCGATAGGCGCGATAGAACTCGGCTGTTCCGCTGCCGACGACCGTCGAGAAGATCACGTCCGGCGATGTCTTCTTGATGCGGGCGATGACCTTGTCGAAATCCTTGGCTTGCGCGAGCAGCGGAACATAGATCTCGTCCAGCACCTTGCCTTTGCCCTGCACCACGAAATCGGCCATCAGGCGGTTCGACTCGTAAGGGAAGACATAGTTCGAGCCAACGAACAGGAAGCGGTTGCCATAGGTCGAGAGCAGGAAGCGCGCCAGCTGCAGCGAATTCTGGTTCGGCGCGGCACCGGTGTAGATGCAATTGCGGGAATATTCGAACCCTTCATACAGGGTCGGGTAGAACAGCAGACCGCGATGGCCCTCGACCGAAGGCAGCACGGCCTTGCGCGTGCTCGACATGTAGCAGCCGAACAACAGACGGATGCGGTCGACCTGGAACAGGCGCTCGGCGAAGGCGCGGAACTTCTTCGGGTCCGACGCGGGATCGTAGATGATCGGCTCGATGGGGCGGCCGAGAATACCGCCGGCAGCGTTGATCTCGGAAATTGCCAGCAAGGTGGCGTTGAGTTGTGTCCGTTCGATGCCCGAGGTCACGCCGGTATGCGAAAACAGCACGCCGACGCGCCAGCTTTCAGGCTGCCTTTCTGAAGAACCCATGTGACGACAGCACCACGCTCCTGAATTCGCGTTTTCCGACACCGGAGATCGGCATTGCGGACCAACGCCACCTTTATTCTGTCTAGGATGATTACTTGCTTGGCGTCAACCGCACGACCAGATGGCAGAGCTTGCGCAGCGGAGAGAGACCGAACAACAGCGGGAGTGTCATCGGTGTGCCCTGCGCTCCTCGCGCGGCGCCAGGCCGAACTGACGCCGATAGCAGCGCGCGAAATGCATCGGCGTCGCAAACCCCGTGGCGAGCGCGACCTCATGGATCGCCATCGTGCTCTGGCGCAGCAGCCCGCGCGCGTGCTCGAGCCGGATCTGCAGATAGCGGCGATGAAGGGTCGTCCCGAGATATTGCGCAAACAGACGCTCCAGCTGCCGCAACGACAGGTCGGCGCCGGCGGCCAATTCGCCAGGTGCCAGCGGACGTTCGATCCGCCTTTCCATGCGCAGCAGCGTGTCGACCAGCTTGGGATGATGCACCCCGAAGCGTTGTGCCGGCGACAGCCGCTGTGCAGCCTCGCCGCGCCTGACCTCCGTCTGCAGAAACCAGTCGCTCACCGCCGCCGCCAGCCGCGCGCCGTGATCGATCCTGATCATCGCATGCATCATATCGAGCGCCGCGATGCCGCCCGCGCAGGTGAAGCGGTCGCGATCGATCTCGAACAGCGAGCGGCTGAGCGACAAATCCGGAAAGGTCTCGGTGAACGCCGGCATGTGCTCCCAATGAAGGGTGCAGCGATAGCCGTCGAGCAGGCCAGCCTGGGCGAGGATGAAGGGACCCGCTGAGACGCCGATCATCCGGACACCATGCCGCGCCGTGCTCCGCAAATAAGAGAGAGTAGGTGGATGCGAGAAAGCGGCCGGATTTCCGCCGGCACAGACCACGATGGAGTCGAGGCGTGCGGCGCTGCCGATCGTCGCATCGGCCGGGATCCTGACGCCGTTGGAGGCAGCAATATCGCTGCCGCGGATCGCGATATGACGCCAGCGGTACAGCGTCCGGCCGCTGAGCACATTCGCCGCCCGCAGCGGCTCGACCGCCGACGCATAGGACATCAGGGCGAAGTCGGGGATCAGCAGGAAGCCGACCCGATGCGCCCGCAACTCGTCGCCGCGCGGTCCGTCGTTTTTTGACCCTTTTATGTCGTTTCTGGACATCTGTTCCGAGAGATAGCAGCGCATGATGCGATCGACAACCCGGTGATCGAAGGCGCATGCGCTATTCGCTGTTCTCTCTCGCCCGCCAGGCCCTGCGCGGCCATCGCGACTGGCAGCCGGTCTGGCGCGATGCCGCCCCGCAAGCGAGCTACGACATCATCATCGTCGGCGGCGGCGGCCATGGGCTGGCCACAGCCTATTACCTCGCCAAGGAGCACGGGATTCGCAATGTTGCCGTGCTCGAAAAAGGCTGGATCGGCTCCGGCAATGCCGGCCGCAACACCACGATCATCCGCTCCAATTATCTGTTGCCCGGCAACGAGCCGTTCTACGAATGGTCGATGAAGCTGTGGGAGGGCCTGGAGCAGGACCTGAACTACAACACCATGGTCAGCCAGCGGGGCGTGCTGAACCTCTATCACTCCGACGCGCAGCGCGACGCCTTCGCCCGCCGCGGCAATGCGATGCGGCTGGCCGGCGCCGACGCCGAGCTGCTCGATGCCGACGCCGTCAGGCGCATGCTGCCGATGTTGGATTTCGACAATGCGCGCTTTCCGATCAAGGGCGGCCTGCTGCAGCGGCGCGGCGGCACGGCCCGCCATGATGCCGTGGTCTGGGGCTACGCCCGCGGCGCCAGCGCGCGTGGCGTCGACATCATCCAGAACTGCGAGGTCACCGGCTTCGTGCGTGACGGCGATCGCATCACCGGGGTCACGACCACGCGCGGCGCGATCCAGGCCGGCAAAGTCGGGCTTGCGGTTGCCGGCAGCAGCTCGCGTGTCGCGCAATATGCCGGCCTGCGGCTACCGATCGAAAGCCACGTGCTGCAGGCCTTCGTCTCCGAAGCCATCAAGCCGCTGATCCCCGGTGTCGTCACCTTCGGCGCCGGCCACTTCTATATCAGCCAGTCCGACAAAGGCGGGCTGGTGTTCGGCGGCGACATCGACGGCTACAATTCCTATGCGCAGCGCGGCAATCTGCCGACCGTCGAGGATGTCTGCGAGGGCGGCATGGCGCTGATGCCCGCGATCGGCCGCGTGCGCATGCTGCGCTCCTGGGGCGGGCTCGTCGACATGTCGATGGACGGCTCTCCGATCATCGACCGCACGCCGCTGCAAGGACTCTATCTCAACGCCGGCTGGTGCTATGGCGGCTTCAAGGCCACGCCGGGCTCCGGCTGGTGCTTCGCGCATCTGCTGGCGCGCGATGAGCCGCATCCGGTCGCGAGCGCCTATCGCCTCGACCGTTTCGCAACCGGCCACCTGATCGACGAAAAAGGTCAGGGCGCGCAGCCAAATCTGCACTGAGGCCAACCATGCGAATTCCCTGCCCGTTCTGCGGCGAGCGCGACGTCAGCGAGTTCGCCTATCACGGCGACACCGCGAAGCGGCCTGATCCGGCCACCGACGATGTTCAGCGGCGCTTCTTCGAGGCCGTCTATCTGCGCGACAATCCCGCCAGCGAGCATTGCGAGCTCTGGTATCACGCGCAGGGCTGCCGCAGCTGGTTGATCGTGGCGCGCGACGTCCGGACCCACCAGGTGCTCGGCGCCACGCTCGCGACGCGAGGCGCGGCATGACATCGGCCTCCAACCGGCTCGCCTCCGGCGGCCTGATCGATCGCCGCAAGCCCATCGGCTTCAGCTTCGACGGCCGCAGCTATCAAGGCTATGCCGGCGATACGCTGGCCTCGGCGCTGCTTGCCAATGGTGTTCGTCTCGTCGGCCGCTCCTTCAAATATCACCGTCCGCGCGGCATCCTGACCGCGGGGCCCGAGGAGCCGAACGCGCTGGTCGAGCTGCGCGCCGGCGCCCGGCGCGAGCCGAACACGCGTGCCACCACCATCGAGCTGTTCGACGGCCTTGAGGCCTGGAGCCAGAACCGCTGGCCGTCGCTGCGCTACGATGTCGGGGCGATCAACTCGCTGCTGTCGCCGCTGTTCGTCGCCGGCTTCTACTACAAGACCTTCATGTGGCCCGCTGCGTTCTGGGAGAACGTCTACGAGCCGGCGATCCGCCGGGCCGCCGGTCTCGGCCGCGCCAGCGGCGAGGCGGACCCCGACACTTACGAGAAGATCAACGCCTTCTGTGACGTCCTGATCATCGGCGGCGGCGCGGCCGGGCTCGCCGCGGCGTTGGCCGCCGGGCGCAGCGGCGCGCGCGTCATGCTGTGCGACGAGCATTGCATGCTCGGCGGGCGGCTCAACAGCGACCTCAGAGAGGTCGATGGCCGGCCAGGCGCCGATTGGGCGCGACACGTCACCGCCGAGCTCGAGGCTTTGCCGAATGTCCGCATCCTCAGGCGCACAAGCGTGTTCGGCGTCTATGATGGCGGCACCTATGGCGCGCTCGAGCGGGTGTCCGATCATCTCGCCGAGCCGCAGCCGCATCAGCCGCGGCAGCGCTATTGGAAGATCGTCGCCAAGCGTGCGGTGCTTGCGAGCGGCGCGATCGAGCGCCCGATCGTGTTCGGTGGCAACGATCGTCCCGGCGTGATGATGGCCGCTGGCGTGCGCAGCTATCTGAACCGCTACGCGGTCAAGCCCGGACAGCGGGCCGCGGTCTATACCGGCTGCGATGACGCCTGGACGACCGCGTTCGATCTTGCCCGCAGCGGCGTCACGGTGGCGGCCATCATCGATCACCGCGAAACGGTCGCGCCGCAACTCCGTGCCGAGGCAACACGACTCGCCATTCCCGTCGATCTCGGGGCTGACGTCACCCAGACGCGCGGCGGCCGCCACGGCCTGCAGGCGATCACGGTGCGGCGGGCGGATGGGCGAGAACAATGCTTGCCGGTCGACCTGCTGGCGATGTCGGCGGGCTGGTCGCCACACCTCGCACTGACCACGCATCTCGGACAAAGGCCGCGCTGGTCCGATGCCCATGCCGCCTTCGTGCCGGATGCATTGCCGCCGGGCATGAGCGTCGCGGGCGCGGCGGCGGGGGTCTTCGGCCTCGCCGAGGCCCTGCAGCAGGGCACAGCGCTCGGCGCCGCTGCCGCAGAGGCGACGGGCTTTGCCGTCGCCCCCGCCACGGCGCCGCGGGCGGACGATGAGGCCATCGCGCTGGCGCCGTTCTGGCACGTCGCCTCGCCATCGAAGGCCTTCGTCGATTTCCAGCACGACGTCACCAGCGCCGATGTTGCGCTCGCGGCGCGCGAGGGCTTCCGCTCCGTCGAACTGCTCAAGCGCTACACCACGCTGGGCATGGCGACCGACCAGGGGAAGACCTCGAACATCAATGGCCAGGCGATGATGGCCGAGCTGACGGGCCGCAGCATGGCCGAGATCGGCACCACGATGTTCCGCGCGCCGGTGACGCCGGTCGCGATCGGCGCTCTCGCGGGGCATCACCGCGGCCGCGACTTCCGGCCGACGCGCCTGACGGCCGGACATGGCTGGGCCGAGCAGAGCAATGCAAGCTTCGTCGAGGCCGGCGCCTGGCTGCGCGCGCAATGGTTCGCGCAACCGGGCGAAACCGACTGGCTCACCGCCGTCTCGCGCGAGGTGCGCGACGTCCGCAGCAAGGTCGGGGTCTGTGATGTCTCGACGCTCGGCAAGATCGACGTCCAGGGCAGCGATGCCGGCACCTTCCTCGACCGCGTCTATATCAACATGTTCTCGACCTTGCCGGTGGGCAAGACGCGCTATGGCGTGATGTTGCGCGAGGACGGGTTGGTGCTGGATGACGGCACGGCCGCCCGCTTCGCGCCGGATCATTATGTGGTGTCGACCACGACCGCGAACGCCGCCAGGGTCATGCAGCATCTGGAACATGCGCGCCAAGTGCTGTGGCCCGAGTTGGACGTGCAACTCGTCTCCGTCACCGAGCAATGGTCGCAATATTCCGTCGCGGGCCCCCGCGCCCGACAGCTGTTGAACCGCCTGCTCGGCGACGTCATCGATGTTTCCGATGCCGCTTTGCCGTATCTCGGATGCGTCGAATTCACCTGGCGCGACGTGCCGGCGCGGCTGTTCCGCGTCTCCTTCTCCGGAGAACTCGCCTATGAGATCGCCGTGCCGGCACAATATGGCGACGCGGCGATCCGCGCCATCATGGAAGCCGGCGCGGAGTTCGGCATCACGCCCTACGGCACCGAGGCGCTCGGCGTGATGCGCATCGAAAAGGGCCATGTCGCCGGCAACGAGATCAACGGCACCACGACAGCCGCCGATCTCGGCCTAGGCCGGATGATGTCGCAGAAGAAGGACTATATCGGCCGCGTGCTGGCGCAGCGGCCCGGGCTCACCGATCCCGACCGCCCGACGCTCGTCGGCCTGCGGCCGATCGATCCGATGTCACGGCTACGCGCCGGCGCTCACATGGTCGCGCTGGGCGCAGCGCCGACGACAGAGAACGACGAGGGCTATGTCACGTCGGTCGCGTTCTCTCCCGCACTCGGACATTGGATCGGCCTTGCCCTCGTCAGGCGCGGACCGGCGCGGCACGGCGAACGCATGCGCGCCTATGATCCGGTGCGCGACGGCGACACCGAGGTCGAACTCGTCTCGCCGGTCTTCATCGATCCACAGGGAGCGCGGCTCCATGGCTGAGCGCAGTCCGTCGTCACATGCCACGCTCGCCGACGCCGCGCCCGCGCCGCCCGGCAGCCAGGTCACGATCACCGAGCGAGCCGATCTCGGGCTGGCGACAGTGCAGGTCCGCAAGGGCCAGGACGCGGCCTTGCGCCAGGCGATCCGGCAACATTACGGCGTCACACTGCCGGATCGACCCGCCGTGGCCAGCGCCGACACGATCGCCTTTGCAGGGCTCGGTCCGCAGCATTGGCTCGGCATTGCCGACGGCAGCAGCCATCGCCTGGCCGCGGCCTTGAAGGCCGCAGTCGGCCCCCTCGCCTCCATCGTCGACCAGAGCGGCGGATATGTCGTGTTCCGCGTCGGCGGCCCCGCCATCAGCGACGTGCTCGCCAAGGGCTTTCCGATCGACCTCCACGAGCGCGCCTTCCCGCCCGGCGCGGCAGCCACGACGGTGGCCGCACATATCGGCGCCATCATCTGGCGCAACGACGACCAGGACGGATGCGCCTCGTTCGACATCGCCGTATTCCGCAGCCTATCCCGCAGCTTCTGGCACTGGTTCTCGGAGGCGGCGGCGGAGTTCGGCTGCGAGGTGAAGCCGTCATAGAGCAGCGCGACAATCGATGGCCACGCCTTCGCGCGGCTGGTCCCGCCCGATGACTTTGTTCAGCCTACGGACTAACACTCCGCCCTCTCCACGTCATTGTCAGCGCAGCGAAGCAATCCAGAATCATTCCGCGGAGACAGTCTGGATTGCTTCGTCGCTTCGCTCCTCGCAATGACGCGCGGGACGATCTCGGCTCACTTGGGCGTTGTCATGCGAGCGACAGCACCCGCTCAGCAATCGAGCGTCGTTTCGCGCTCCCACGCGGTCAGATGGCGCGCATAAGCGTTCCATTCCTCGGTCTTGAGCTTGACGTAGCAGGGAATGAAATCGCCGAGCTTCTCGGTCAGGACCGGCGAGGCCTGCAGCGCGCGGATCGCATCGAGCAGGTTGAGCGGCAGCTTCTTGCCGGTCTTCACCGTGTGGCCGTCGGTGTACATGTTGATGTCGAGCCGCGGGCCCGGGTCGCGATCATTGGCGATGCCGTCGAGCCCGGCGGCGAGCAGCCCGGCCTGCAACAGATAGGGATTGGCGGCACCGTCGGCGAGGCGGACCTCAAAGCGGCCGGCTTCGGGAATACGGATCAGATGGGTCCGGTTGTTGCCGGAATAGGTCACCGAGTTCGGCGCCCAGGTCGCGCCCGATGTCGTCCGCGCCGCGTTGATGCGCTTGTAGGAGTTGACGGTCGGGTTGAACAGCGCGGCCAGCGCATCGGCCGAATACATGATGCCGCCGAGGAACTGATAGCCCAATTTGGACACGCCGAGCTCGCCGGCCTCGTCTTCGAACAGATTGCGGCCGTCCTTCCACACCGAGACATGGGCATGGCAGCCATTGCCGGTAAGATCGACGAACGGCTTCGGCATGAAGGTGGCGCGCAGCCCGTGCTTCTCGGCAATCGAGCGCACCATATATTTGAAAAAGGCGTGGCGATCGGCGGTTTTCAGCGCGCTGTCGAACTCCCAGTTCATCTCGAACTGGCCGTTGGCGTCCTCGTGGTCGTTCTGATACGGCTTCCAGCCCAGTGCCAGCATGGCGTCGCAGATCTCGGCGATCACCTCGTAACGCCGCATCAGGGCCTGCTGGTCGTAACACGGCTTCGACTGCTTGTCCGCGACATCGGACGGCGCGCTGCCGTCGGCGGTGATCAGGAAGAACTCGCATTCGACGCCGGATTTCAGCTCATAGCCCTGCGCCGCCGCATCTGCGACCATGCGCTTGAGCAGATTGCGCGGCGCATGTGCCACCGGCTTGCCGTTCATCCAGGGATCGGCCGCGAGCCAGCCGACCTCCGGCTTCCACGGCAGCTGGATCAGGCTCGCCGGATCGGGCATCGCGAACACGTCGGGATCGGCCGGGGTCATGTCGAGCCAGGTCGCGAAGCCTGCGAAGCCAGCTCCGGTCTTGACCATGCCGTCGATCGCCGCCGCCGGCACCAGCTTGGCGCGCTGCACGCCGAACAGGTCGGTATAGGAGATCAGGAAATATTTGATGCCCCGCTCACAGGCGACGGCATGGAGGCTACTCGACATGATTCCCTCTTTGAGTCCTTGAAGACCCCGGCATCGTCCATCCGTCGATCGCGTCAGCGGCGCGCGCAGCGCTGCCAGCCTATTTGTCGCGCCCCGGAATCCAATTGGTGCCTGCAAGCGGCACGCCGGCCATCGCCGCCGCCTCGATCGTCAGGGCGACGAGATCCTCCGGCTCGAGATTGTGCAGATGGCTCTTGCCGCAGGCCCGCGCGATCGTCTGCGCCTCCAACGTCAGCACCGAGAGATAGTTGGCGAGCCGGCGGCCGGCCTTGACCGGATCGAGCCGCGCGGCAAGCGCGGAATCCTGGGTCGTGATCCCCGCGGGATCGAGACCTTCCTGCCAGTCATCATAGGCGCCGGCGGTGGTGCCGAGCTTCTGGTACTCGGCCTCCCATTGCGGATCATTGTCGCCGAGCGCAATCAGCGCCGCGGTGCCGATCGAGACCGCGTCGGCACCGAGCGCGAGCGCCTTGGCGACGTCGGCGCCGGTGCGGATGCCACCGGAGACGATCAGCTGCAGCTTGCGATGCAGTCCGAGATCCTGCAGCGCCTGCACGGCCGGCCGGATCGCAGCCAATGTCGGCAGACCGACATGTTCGATGAAGACGTCCTGGGTCGCCGCGGTGCCGCCCTGCATGCCGTCGAGCACGATGACATCGGCGCCGGACTTCGCCGCCAGCGCCGTGTCGTAATAGGGGCGGCTGGCGCCGACCTTGACGTAGATCGGCTTCTCCCAATCCGTGATCTCGCGCAACTCCTCGATCTTGATCTCGAGATCGTCAGGTCCGGTCCAGTCCGGGTGGCGGCAGGCCGAGCGCTGGTCGATGCCCTCGGGCAACGTGCGCATCTTGGCGACGCGCGGCGAGATCTTCTGCCCGAGCAGCATGCCGCCGCCGCCGGGCTTGGCGCCCTGCCCGATCACGATCTCGATCGCATCGGCCTTGCGCAGATCGTCGGGGTTCATGCCGTAGCGCGACGGCAGGTATTGATAGACAAGGATCGACGAGTGACCGCGCTCCTCCGGCGTCATGCCGCCGTCGCCCGTGGTGGTCGAGGTCCCGGCTGCGGAGGCGCCGCGCCCCAATGCCTCCTTGGCCGGTCCGGACAGTGAGCCGAAGCTCATGCCGGCGACGGTCACCGGGATCTTCAGCTTGATCGGCTTCTTCGCGAAGCGCGTGCCGAGCGTGACGTCGGTGCCGCATTTCTCGCGATAGCCCTCCAGCGGATAGCGCGAGATCGAGGCGCCGAGGAACAGGAGATCGTCGAAATGCGGTAGCGCGCGCTTGGCGCCGCCGCCGCGGATGTCGTAGATGCCGGTCGCCGCCGCCCGCTGGATCTCGGCGATCACGTTCGGGTTGAAGGTCGCGGAGAAACGCGGCGGGGTGCGATGCGGAGGCACGGACATCGTGATGGCCTCAATAGGCGTCGACATTGTCGATGTGGAAGTGATAGAGGCGCCGCGCCGAGCCGTAGAGCTTGAAGTCATCGGCGCGCGCCTCGACGCCGGCCCGCTTCAGCACAGCCGCGAGGATCGCGCGGTCTTCCTCCGTCATCGTCTTCTCGATGCAGTCGGCGCCCAGGCTGGCAACGCGGCCCCGCACGAACAATCGGGCCTCATAGATGGAATCGCCGAGCGCATCGCCGGCGTCGCCGAGCACGACCAGATTGCCGGCCTGGGCCATGAACGCACTCATCGGCCCGATCGAGCCTTTCACAACAATGTCGATGCCCTTCATCGAGATGCCACAGCGCGCCGAGGCATTGCCCTCGATCACCAGCAGCCCGCCGCAGCCGGTGGCGCCGGCCGATTGGCTGGCGTCGCCTTTGACGCGGACCTCGCCCGACATCATGTTCTCGCCGACGCCGACGCCGGCATTGCCTGCTATCACGACGGTGGCAGTCTTGTTCATGCCGGCACAATAGTAGCCGACGTGACCGTCGATCTCGACGGTGACGGGGGCATCGAGCCCGCAGGCGACCGCGTGCTTGCCTGAGGGATTGCTGACGATCCAATGCGTCTCGTTGGTGGTGGGCGACAGCGCATGAAGCGCAGCGTTCAGCTCGCGCAGCGGCGCTCTCGCAAGATCGAAACTCGGCATCAGCGCCGCTCCCAGGCATAGACCGTGGCCGGCTCGGGCTCGAAGATGTGCGCCTTGTCGACCCCGGGCAGGCCGGCGAGCGCGCGATATTCCGAGCCGAACGCGACGTAATCGTCGGTCTCGGCCATCACCGCAGGCTTGCAGGAGATCGGATCGCGCAGCACGGCGAAGCCGGTCTCGGTCCCGACCACGAAGGTGTAGAAGCCATCGAGATCGGACAGGCTGTCGGTCAGCGCCTGCTTCAGCGAGGCGCCCTCGCGGATCCGCCAGCTCAGATAGCCCGCCGCAACCTCGGTGTCGTTCTCGGTGGCGAAGCGCATGCCTTCCCGCTGCAGCATGCGCCGGACGCCATTATGGTTCGACAGCGAGCCATTGTGCACGAGGCATTGATCGAGCCCGGTCGAGAATGGATGCGCACCACGCGTCGTCACCGCCGATTCCGTCGCCATGCGGGTGTGGCCGATGCCATGGCTGCCGGCCATGCGCGGCAGGCCGAACCGCTGCGTCACCTGCTCGGGACGGCCAACCTCCTTGTAGAGCTCCATGCGCGCGCCGGCGCCGACGAAGCTGATGTCGTCACGAGCTTCGACGAAGGCGCGCGCCGCCTTCTCCTTGTCGAAGCAGATCGACAGCACGGCATGGGTGTCGTGCAGGGTCACCCCCGGTGGTTCATTGATCGCCTTGCCGAGCTCGGCGACGGCGCGCCGCAACACCTCCTCGTCGGCACCGGAGATGGTGAGTTTGACCCGGCCCTGCGTTCGATCGCCGTAGACCGCGAAGCCGGCGCTGTCGGGCCCGCGATCGCTCATGACGACAAGCATCTCGCTGAGCAACGCGCCAAGCTCCCGCTCCAACCGGGGAGCTTTCAGAAACAGCCCGACGATTCCGCACATGCGCCGCTCCGATCCACATCATTGTGGGACGGGCTGAGCGCCCCGTCCGACCGCCAGGATAGCCGAGCCGCAATTCTCGTCAAGAAACTTTTGTTCATTTCAGGAAAGTCATCGCGCGGGCCGGCAGGCGGGCTCGGCGCAGATCGAGAGAACCTGTAAATGGGCACTTGCACTGGCCGCAATGGCCGCTGCGGCGTATAGACGTCATAGGGTCAGCGCTGCGGCGGGACCGCCGAGAAGCAAGCGAGGTTTCCTGTGGCGAAAGGTGCCGCGAAGCATCCCAGGAAGGATAGCAAGACCGGGACGCCCCGCGCGGAGCCCGAGCTGCTGACAGGATCGCTCGCGCCGAAGGAGGCCACGCCAACCCTGGAGTCGGAGATCGGGGCCGAGGTGCGCCGCTTGCGCAAGGACCTCGATCTCACCGTGTCGGAACTGGGCGCGTCGGCGGGCATCTCGGCCGGCATGCTGTCCAAGATCGAGAACGGCTCGATCTCGCCGTCGCTGGCGACACTGTCGGCGCTCGCCAAGGCACTGAACGTGCCGATCGCGCGGCTGTTCCGCGAGAATGGCGAGGAGCGCGACTGCTCCTTCGTCAAGGCCGGCCAGGGCGTTCGCATCGAGCGCCGCGGCACCAAGGCCGGCCATCTCTACGATCTGCTCGGCCACTCGCTCGGCGGCGACGTGGTGGTCGAACCCTATCTGATCACGCTGAAGGGCGACGCCGTTCCCTACACGGATTTCCGCCACGCCGGCGTCGAGTTCATCTACATGCTGAGCGGAAAGGTGCGCTATCGCCATGCCGACCGGCTGTATCTGCTGGAGCCCGGCGACGCCCTGTTCTTCGACGCCGCAGCCCGTCACGGCCCCGAGGAGTTGATCAAGGCGCCGATGACCTATCTCTCGGTGATCATCTATCCCCGACGCGCCCGTTAGCGGCAGCACAGCGCGGTCGCGCCCTCGTCTTGGAGCTTCAATCGGTCAAGCGCCGACGCAAATGGGAGCTGCGCTTTGCGAGCCGTAGCGGCTCCGACCTTCTCTCAGATGTTGGCGGTGCGGAGCGCATTCGTGATCATCTCCGCCACCGATCCATCATGAGCGAAGCCCAGCGCCAACTCGGCGCCAACCTCCAGCAATGGAAAGCGGCCGAACACCGCCTCGATGCTGTCGTCAGGATCGAACGTCACGCGCACGGGTCGCTCAGCACCGTAGAGCTGCGCCAAGCCTGCCATCACCTCGGCGATCGAAAGCCGAAGAGCCGGCGACTGCAGAGTGCCGCAAACATCGATCTCGTCGGCGCGGATGAGATTGTCGGCTGCGACTTTGGCCGACAGCCACCAAGCGGTCGCGTCCGGCGACACCGGGCAGACAAAGCTCTCGTCCGCTGACACCGCATGCAGCAGTTCGCTCATGAAGGCGGAGCCGAAGCCGCTTACCGGTCGCGGCCGCGCGACAATGCCGGGCAGCCGCAGCGCGATACCTGACAGCTCTCCGCGCCTGGTGTGATCGGCGAGCGCGATCTCCACCATCCGCTTGTGCGCGCCATAGGTGATCAGAGGCCGCGCCTCCGTCTGCGCGCTGACCGGCGCCCCGGACAGCGCGCCATAGACGGCGATGCTGCTGGCGTAGACCACGCGCGGCCGGTTGCCATGCTGTGCCAGCAGTTGCAGGAGATCGAGCGACGCATCGAGATTGACGCGGCGGCCGAGCACAGGCTCGGCCTCGGCGCGGCCGCCGGGCACGCTGGCGAGATGGAACACGCGATCGAACGGCGCAGCACCGAGTCGCTCCAGCACGGCGCGGTCGTCGAGGCCGCCGCTGATCCAGGACAGACGCGCACCCGACACATCCGGCGGCGCCTCGGCGAGATCGAGTGCGGTGATGTCGGCCCCGTCCATCTCGGTCAGCAACCGATGCAGCAGCGCACGGCCAATGAAGCCCGCGGCGCCCGTAATCAGAATTCGCATCGCTCACTCCGGCCGATCGGTGCCAGCCGCACGAACCACGCGCTGCGCGATGCGCCCGAACGGACCTACCCGGCCATCGGCGAAGCAGGCCTGCATGGTCACCTCGTCACCGAAGCGCAGGAACGGCGTGCGCGCCTCGCCGCGTTCGATCATCTCGATCGCCCTGACCTCAGCCAGGCAGCTCGATCCGGCGGCGCGATCGGCATTCGACACCGTACCCGAGCCGATGATCGTGCCGGCCGTCAACCGCCGCCTCCGGGCGGCATGGGCAATCAGTTGCGCAAACGAGAACGCCATCTCGCGGCCCGAGGCCGCGCCGATCCGCTCGCCATTGCGGTGAACATGGAGGGCCATGTCGAGCCGGCCGTCGCCCCAGGCGTCGCCGACCTCGTCCGGGGGCACCGCGATCGGCGCGAAGCTCGTCGAGGGCTTCGCCTGCAGGAAGCCGAAGCCGGTGCGCACCTCGCGCGCGCCGACCGCGCGCAGGCTCCAATCATTGATCTGAACCAGCAGCCGAATCCGTTGCGCGGCCTGCTCTGCCGTCACGGCCATCGGCACATCATCGACGATGACGCCGAACTCGCCCTCGAAGTCGATGCCATCCGCCTCCGTCACGAAGGGCACGTCGGCCTGCGGCCCGAGGAAATCGTCGCTGGCGCCCTGGTACATCACCGGGATGGTGTCGAAGTCGGGGATCGGCGGCTTGTTGAAGGCGATATCCATCAGCCGTCCGTGATTGAGGAAGGCCGAGCCATCCAGCCATTGCGGCGCGCGCGGCAGCGGTGCGAGGCAGCGCGTGGGATCGAACGCCATCGCATCGGCGGCCGATCCATCCTCGAGGCTCTCAGCGAGCCGGCGCAACGCCGGCTCGACCTGCTGCCAGTTCCGCAGCGCCGTCAGCAGATCCGGCGCGATCGCGCTGGCGTCGACCGCGCGCGCCTGATCCTTGGAGACGATGACGAGGCCGCCATCGGGGCTGCCGTTGCGATAGGTTGCGAGTCTCATCAGCTGGCCTTGCCCGGGTTGGCTTCGGGACCGAACTTGCCGTCGACCAGGATGAACAGCATCCGGCACGGTCTGTCGCTGCGATTGGCCCAGGCGTGATTGGTGCCGCGCTGGATCACGACGTCGCCGGCCTTGAGGTCCGCCGTGCCCTTGTCGAGCACCAGCGTGATCTCGCCGGAGATGACGATGCCATAGTCGATGGTCTCGGTGCGGTGCATCAGCGGATGCGGCGACTCTGTCGTTACGGTCGAAGCATGGGGGTCACCGATCTGGCTGAAGGCGGCCTTCATCCGCGTCGCGCCGTTGCGCAGGAAATCCTCGGTGTCCGGCGGAATGTCGACGAAGCGGATGCGGCTGCCGTGCGTTGGCGGCGGCAGCCGCAACGGTCCGATCGTCGGATCAGGGCCATTGTCAATCGGCGCCGGCGTTGCCCGCGTGCTCCAGACCTCGTGGAAGAAGGTACCGGGGATAGCCGCCAACTCGGTGACGGTCGGCAATGCGCCGTCGGACGAGATCACGGCGGCCCCCTGCGGATCATGTCCGGTGACGACACGGCGGATTTGCGGAAGGGTCATGCAACAGGTCTCCTGATCAGGCGATTTCGAGAGAGGCGGCGGTCGCCGCGCCACGCGCGGCAAACACGCGTGAGAACATCACGGCGGCGATGGATGAGATGATGACGGCACCGAGCCCGAGCGCGGGATAGCCGAACAGCTGCACCAAGGTACCGCCGAGAATGGGGCCGATCGCGGCGCCGATCATCAGCATCGCCGGCGTGCCAGCAAGCGCCCGCGCCGTGGGGTCGAGGCGCGACAGCAGCCCGAACGCGAAGGTGTGGGTGAAGATCATCACCGCGGCAAAGATCGCGGTCGGAACGGCATAGGTGAGAAAGCCCGAGCCGAAGGTGATCGTCACGGCGATCAGCGCCTGACAGACCGGCCCGGCCAGCAGCACGTATCGGGCCGGCAGCCGCCGCTCCAGAACGGCGGCAAGCGGCGCCGGCAGCAGGTTGACGAAGCCGAGCGCAATCAGCACGCCGGTGACTGCCTCGGCACCGAAGCCGCGGTCAGCCCCGATGCGCTCGATGAAGCTGAACAGCATCGCCTGGGTCAGCGCCATGCAGCTGATGCCGGCAATGCCGAACCACACGGCGCGGGGAAGATGGCTGACCTCAGCGATGAGATCATCTTCGCTGCACACCACGCCCTTCGGAAAGGACAGCGCCGCCGCGACCGCCGCAACCGCCATCACGCCGGCGAACACCACGAACAGCGCGGCCCCGCCGAAGCGCGCCACGAGATTGGGCGTCATGCCGAGAAAGAGAATGGCGAACACGCCGAGCGCCATTCCGACGATGGCGAACAGCCGGTGCGGATTGGCACTGCGTGCGATCGTGCCGTGGGTGAAACTCAGCCCGCAGGCCGCCGTTGCGCCGGCCAGCGCGTGCAGCATCGCGAGCAGCGCAAAATCCGACGTCTGGCTGGCGGCCAGAAACACCAGCGCGGCCACAGCGTATCCCGCAGTTGCCGCCAGCCGGGTGTTCATCCGGTTGAAGCGCGGCGCAAAGACCAGACTGCTGAGCACGGCGCCCAGCAGGAACAGCGTAGCCAGCAGTCCGGCCTGCTGCGGGCTGAACCGGTACCGCTCGATCAGCGCCCCCACCCAGACGGGGAGCGCCACGAGATCAACCATCCCGGCGCAATGCGCGACCATCAGGGCGATGCGCCCACGCCAAGTCTCCGTCGTCACCGTCATTGCTTCCTCCCGCTGATGTTGTTGTTCGTTGATGGTGTTGCCGGCTCAGATCGGCTGCAGCAGCGCGATCGTGGAATCGCGCATGATCCTGGCGTGCTCCGCCTTGTCGCCATTCTCCATCTCGATGCGGCAGAGCCGCGCGGAGTTCTCGATCACCATGCGGCAGCGCTCCCAGCGCCGCGCATGGAAGCGGTCGAACGCCTCCTGCAAGGTCGCGGCGCGTGCGAGTTCCTCGGACAGCACGATGCCGCTCTCGATGCCGATGCCTGCGCCCGAGGCGAGATGCGGCGTGGTCGCCGCCACCGTATCGCCGATCAGGATGACGCGACCGCGATTCCACGGCGCCGGCACCAGCAGGTTGGCGAGCGGCCGATAATCGATCTGAGCATCCGGGGCTGACAGATGCGGACCCAGCGCCACCAGCACGGGATCGCCGAACGGCGCGAGCATGTCGGCAACCAGCTGCGGCCATGACGCGCGCTCAGCCTGCAGCTTCTCCGGCCGCGCCTCGGTGATGAACATGTACATGTGGCTCGGCGACACCGGGTTGACCCCGACCTTCACCGCTCCGCCAAGCCAGATCCGCGGACGCACGATCTCGGCGGGCCGCGGCAGCACGGCGCGCCAGACCACCTGCCCGATATATTGCGGCGGCTTGATCTCGGGAAACAGCAGCGCACGGGTCTTCGAATGGACGCCGTCGGCGGCCACGACGAGATCATAGCGGCCGGTCGTACCATCGGTGAAGGCGACCTCGACACCGCCGTCGTGCTGCGTGATCTGCGTGTAGGTGCATCCGACCCGGACGTGAACGCCGGCGGCACGCGTCGCATTGGCGAGGATGCGGCCGAGCTCGGGCCGCATGATGCCGCCGCCGCCGGGCACATCCGATCCAACGGCCTTCGGTGTCGGGATCTCGCCGATCCGATGGCCTGCCGGCGTGACCAGATCAACGCCATCCGCCGTGTAGCCGCGCCGCGCGAATTCCGCGAACACGCCGAGCGTCTCCAGCGCGCGCAAGGTCGGCCCGCTCACCGTGATGCCGGCGCCCTCCGGTCGCCAATTGGCATCGACCTCGACGAGATCGACGTCGATGCCGGCCTTGCGCATCTGAATCGATGCGGCCATGCCGGAAAAGCCGCCGCCGATCGTCAGCACCCTGCTCACCACTGCCATGGCGCCCTCCTCCCTCTGCAATCCGCCCTTGCGGGCGTGTTATGATGTCACGAACAGCTCGCCGTCGACGACGACCAGCTCGAGCCGGCTCAGCCGCTCACCGCGGCACGGCCCCTGCACGCATAGTCCCGTATCGGGCACGAACTCGGCGCCATGCGCGTGACAGACGATGCGCGTGCCCTCGGCGTTGAGATACGCATCCCTGCGCCAGGCCATCGGTGCGCCATCGACGTGCGGACAGGCGTTACGCCAGCCATGCAGCTGGCCCTGCCATCGCACGACGAACAGGCTGTCCTGGCCCTCATCGTCAGGATCGAAGCCGCGCG
This sequence comes from Bradyrhizobium sp. USDA 4369, assembly GCF_054056435.1. Classification (NCBI taxonomy): domain Bacteria; kingdom Pseudomonadati; phylum Pseudomonadota; class Alphaproteobacteria; order Hyphomicrobiales; family Nitrobacteraceae; genus Bradyrhizobium; species Bradyrhizobium sp. USDA 4369. The sequence goes on from NZ_JBSRYH010000001.1 coordinate 602,599, forward strand.
ACTGCGATTCGCCGATCTCTTCGGCGCGACACAGCCGCAACAAGGCAGGCGATCCGGCCTCACGCGTAGTCGCCATTCTCGTGAATCCCCGGGCCCGGGTACCATTTCTTGCGCATCTTCAGCAGGAAGGCCTGCGAATTGTCCGCCGAGGCCGTCGCCTCGCGCGGTTGCCAGCTCGCATCATGCTGGTCCATGTCGGCATCCATCTCGATGTGGCAGCCGAACGGACTATTGAAGTACCAGAACCAGTTCGATCCCAGGATGTGACGGCCAGGGCCCCAGAATGCCTGATAGCCCTTCTCCACAAAGCGATAGCCGTTGCTGATCATCTCCGACGGGCCGCCGAAGTGGAACGTGAAGTGCTCGACGCCATGCATCTGCGGCGGCGCGCCGATCAGGAAATGGGTGTGGTGATCGAGCGAGCCGCCAGGCTGCAGGAACGGGCCGGTGCCGGTGAAGCGATCGGTGCAGCGGAAGCCGAGACGGTTGACGTAGAAGGCTTCCGCCTTCACCACGTCGGGCACGAAATAGACGACATGCGACAACGAGCGCGGACGGATCACGCTGCCCGGCGGCGGCACGCCGAGACTGTTGATCGGCCGGAACACGACGCCGCCCGGCGCATTCGAGATCTCGCCGGCCAGTACGAAGGGCTTCCGCGCGGTCAATTGGAAGCCGATCACGAAGCCGGAATCGTCGATCGATTCAATCGAGCCGTCGGCCAGCCGCCGCACCTCGCGATCACGCCGCAGCTCGGCCACGATCGCCCCCAGCGTCGCCTCGTCGGCCACGCCCATGACCGTCTTGCGCAGACGGCAGCCCGGCACGGGCGGCCGCGGCAGCGCCGGATCGTCCTGCCGCGCGATCACCACGGCCGTTCCGTCCATCGCCTCGAAGCGCCGCGCCGCCGCGATCGGAGACCCCGACCGGCGCAAGGCCGTAGTCGACGAGAAAACGCGACGCGCCGGCGACGTCGTCGACCGCGAATACCAAGCTTTCCAAACCAACGATCTTCATGATCAGCTCCCTCTCGCGAGATCTCAGGCGACGCGTCCGCCCAGCGTCTCCGCCACCCAGTCCGCGATGTAGTGGCCGGCATTGATGCTGTTGTCGAAGCTCGCATGCTGCGCGCCGCCCTCACGCTCCGTGAAGATCTTCAGCTCGCGCTTCGGCGAATTGACCAGTTGCTCATAGGTCCGTTCCGCCCAATGCAGCGGGATCTGCGAGTCCTTCTCGCCATGCGTCACCAGGAACGGCACCTTGATGCGGTCGAGAATGCCGTCGAGGTGAACCTGCTCGGCAATCCGCATGAAGTCGTCCTGATCCCGCGCGCCCCACACCCAGCGCACATGCGCCCAATAATGCGGAACCGGGAAATTACCCTCCTTCTGCAGCCGCTTCTTCTGCACGTCGCGCCAATCATGATTGGCGCCCCAGGCGACGCCGCAGGCGAAGCGCGGCTCGAAGGCCACCGCGCGCGGGCAGTAATAACCGCCGAGCGAAACGCCCTCCAGACCGATGCGCTTCGGGTCGACGTCGCTGCGGGCCTCCAGCCAGTCGACGACGCGGGACGCCCAGTGCTCGCAGTCATAACGCGCGGTGAGCCCCTGCAGCCGCAGCGCTTCGCCCGATCCGGGCTGATCGATCACCAGCGACGACACGCCGCGTTTGGCGAGCCAGGCCGGCAGGCCGACGCGGTATTTCATCTCCTTGGTGGAATCCAGCCCGTTGACCTGCACCAGCAGCGGTGCCGGCCCCTCGACCCCCGCCGCACGAACCAGGAGACCGGAGATATGAGATCCTTCATAGGGAATCTCGACGCGCTCGCAGTTCTCTTGCGCCAGCGCGATTCCCTTGGCGAAAAGATCGAGACATTTGCGGTATAGCGCCAGACGTCCCGGCGCATCATGGGCCTGAAGACGCTCGCAGGTGATCAGATAGCTCGCTGCGCGGCCATATTTCTCGCCGGCGGACGACAGCCGCCCCTTCGCCTCGTCCTCGGCGGCGAGCGCACTGAGCTTGTCGGCCATCCGGGCCCAGGTCTCGCGGAAGGCCTGGGTACCGCTGGCATCGGGCTGCCGCGCAGCCTCCTGCAGCGGCGCGCACATCTCCTCGATCTCACCGATCCGGGCGCCCATCTCGATCGCCAGATCGACCGAGAGATTCCAGACATAGTTGGTCGGAAAATACTTGAACATCATTGCACTTTCGACGCGCCGTCCGCCGCGCGTCCCCTCACGTTTCTTCCCTGGGTCGTGAATAGCCTCGTTTGACCATTCCGAAAAATTGATTATCAAGATCCACCGCATTGATCTCTTGAATACCTCGCGCGGGGCCGCCGATGCGCTTCAACAACAAGTTCGATCTCAATCTGCTGGTAGCGCTGGACCATCTCCTGCACCTGCGCAGCGTCAGCGGCGCCGCCGCGCGCATGAACATGACGCAGTCGGCGATGAGCAACGCCTTGCTGCGGCTGCGCACCTATTTCGACGACGAGCTGCTGGTGAAGATCGGCCGCAAGATGGAGCTGACGCCGCGGGCGGAGGCCCTGAAGGACTCGATCCGGGACCTTCTGGTACGGGTCGATTGGGCCATCGCTTCGTCTGCCCAGTTCGATCCGGCTCAATCCGACCGCTGCTTCAAGATCCTGGCATCGGACTACACGCTGGTAACGCTGATCCCGCGGCTGTTGGCCCGCAGCGAGGCGCTTGCGCCTGGAATCCGCTTCGACTTCATACAACAGGTGCAGCGGCCGGAGCGCGCGCTTGAGCGCGGCGATGTCGACCTGCTGATCATCCCGGAAGAATTCAGCTCCAAGCTGCACCCATCCGAGGTGATCTTCGAGGACGATTTCTGCGTCATCGCATGGAGCAAGGGAAAGTATGGCAAGGGCAAGCTGTCACGACAGGATTTCGCGAGGGCGTCCCACGTCGTGATGCGGCCAGCGATCGCGGCGCAATCGCTCGAAACCTATTACCTGGAGCAGCGCAACGCGAGCCGCAGCGAGGACGTGTCGGTCTACGCCTTCACGGCGATCCCGCATCTCGTCGCCGGAACGAACCGGCTCGCCACCGTGCACCGGCGGCTCGCCATCGCCGCGCAGCGCAGCCTGCCGATCCGCATCATCGAGCTGCCGATTGCGCTGCCAGTGCTGCGGCAGCGCGTGCAGTGGCACCGCTATCGCTCCAACGATGCCGGCCTGCTGTGGCTGCGCGAGCTGATGCAGGAGGTCGTGACCGAGCTGCCCTGATCGCTGCCCGCCCTGCTCGTGGGACGGCCGGCGCAGGACGCCGGCCGTGTGTGCGATGGAAGGTCGGGCCGTGCCGATCAGCGCTTGACCGGCCCGGCTCCCGCCGGCGGCGCGGGCACCCAGATCGGGAAAGCCAGATTGGCCCAGACCGTATCACCGCGGCTGCCATTCTCGACGTAGAACGTGTGCTGGTAGTTCACGTTGATCTGAAACGGCCCCGCATTATAGGTCAGCGACGGGCCGGCGTTGAGCGAGCGCAACCGGTTGCCATCCTGCACCCCGGCGAAATTGAAGGCTTTGACGCCGTTGATCTTGTCGTCCTGATACTGTTGCGTATAGCCACCGACGACGCCGAGCTTCCAGGCGCCGATATTGTAGCCCGCGTTGAAGTCGACCACCAGCGCATCACCGCTGCGATACTGCTGGGACAATTGCGTGAAGGAATTGACCGAGTCGGTATTGGTGCCGTTGAGCAGCAGACGCGGCGAAACGGCGAACTCGAAGCCCTTCGGATCGGCATAGCGATAGGCGAGGACCGGCGAGATGGTCGTATAGTTGGTGCCGACGTTGAGAGGCTGTCGCGCCGAATAGGTGCCGGTGTTCGGCATGATGTCGAGCCCGAACGTGACGGTCTGAACGGGCGACAGCGCCCAGCTCAGGATGATCGGCGAGAAGGTGATGTTGCCAAGACCGTTGGCCTGGAACGAGCCGCCGGGATTGGTGTTTTCGAGGTGAACGAAAGGCACTACGAGCTGCGAATAGACATGAGCACCGAAGAAGTCGCCAGGATAGCTGGCGAGAAAGCGCATCGTTTCCGATACAGCGGACAGCTTGAAGTTGATCGGCAGCTTGTTGCCCTGTCCGTCATACAGGCCGCTGGCGCTGGTGTAGCTGGTCTGGCTGATTGCGAACAGGCCGGGGATCGGCGGAAACGACGCGATAAATACCCCGGGCGAGCCCGCGGGATAGTTCGTGGCGGCATTCTCGGCCGCCCATGCGCCCTGGATCATTGCAGCCAGCAGCAACGCTACGGAAGCGGACCGCTTCAGTCCTCTCGTCATCATTCCCCCCTTGGCGGCGCGTCTTCTACGAAACGAGCTTGCCCCGACCGGCCGATGCGACGCGCTGGCGCCCAACCGACCGCGCCATTGATGGGCGATCCCCGATCATTCGTAAAATTGATCGTTTTGATTTGAGATATTCACAAACTCCATGTGAACGCTTCGGCCCGCTTGACGTTGGGCTTCTGTCGTTGTTCGGGATGGCGGAGACAGCCAGCATCTCTCCCGGAATCGAAGTAATCAGCAACTGACGATGCCATTCGACGACCATCTCTTGGTGTCGCATCTCGGCAAGCGAACAGGCATCGTTCACAGCGCTTGCCCCAACGAACGAGGCCTCTGAAGTCACCCTCAGAGGCCTCGTGTCCATGCAACCTGTGGCGGTGTTACCACACGACGGTCATCTCGTCAGACTCTGCGCGCGGCTCCCTTGTGCATTTCTGGACTGCTGTGCAGCCGCGGCATCGTTCCAGACGATCGCCTCCACGCAATTCCCACCAGCACCTGAAACCGATGCTTGGCATTGCGCGAGCGTCGAAAAACATCCCTTCACCGCGGAATCCTTTGCGCAGTATTCGGCGGCTTGTGCCCAGGAGACGCTGATCAGCAATGCGCCGGTCGCACAGAGCGTGGGCACAGCAATCCTGAAGATCGATTTCATATCTTAGTCCTTTTCATCCGCAGTCGGCCAAGTGGATGCTTTCCACTCCGTAGGCGGACAATGCGACGCGTCCGAGCGCGTGATAATTGGGATTGTTGCAAACATCATATTTGGATTCGGTGCATAATCCTCTCCGAGCCGGACCGGCCATCCACCTCGCTGGCTGTCGATCGCCCCGCAGTTTGTATTAAGCGCAACTGGGCACACCGCAGCCGTGCATACATGCGATCCCCGCCTCCAGACGACGGAGTCTCCGAGACACGCCATGCATCAACGACGATTCGCCGCGGGTTCAAGAATCCCAAGAGCCGCCGTCGGGCCGTCATATGGTCTGACGACCGGCGGCTTTTTCACCCGCAAGTCGCGGTGAAATCGGTATGACGGAGAGCTGGAAGCATGCCCCGGGTACCGCCCGGTGCTTTGCAAGAGGGGCGCAGGCGGCTCCTGCATCGACCGCAGCGCCAACCCGCGCATATGCATTTATTGCAATTGCAATCTTTTATTAATGATGCATATCATTAATATCGGTCGCCGAGGATTCGGCCCACGGCACATCGGTGATCTTCAAGCCGGACGCCGGTCTCGAGCCACGGCACACGCAAGCGGGAGGTGCGGCAATAAGGTCGCGGTCGCGCGGCTTTGTGTTGATGGTCGGCGTCACCGATATACTCGCCGGAAGTGTCGATGCGTCGATGACATCCTCAAATGCGATCAGCACCGGGATCATGATCTCGGACGCTTGCATTGACCCACTCTCTTCCGAGAGGTGCAGAAGGGCGGTCTTTTCAGAGACCTCGACGACGTGACCGGCCAGGGTACGCTCCGGTGGACCCTTGATGCCGATAGATACCGGTTGTCCAGCCATGATCCGGCTGGCGCGGCGATCCTCGAAATAGGCAACGACGTAGGCTGTGTCGGATTTGGCATCGATCTGGACGAAGGCGTCGTTCGTCGAAACAAGATCGGTTGTGCGCGCCAGATGATCATAACCGCACCAACCGGCGCATAACAGGGCGACACCGGCACCTGTCGCGTAAACCTGGCGCCGGCGTGCGCGCAATCCAGCAATGGCGCGACGGGCCAGATCAGCCAGGGCGCGGATACCTGTTCTGATCAAGTATGCGGCGCGCGGCCGGTATCGTGATCGTGCGAACATGTGAAAGGCTGCCTTGTAGTTGGAGACATTCGCCCAATATATTGATCGGACGCCGGCCGCGAGTTGGCGGCCACGCGCCGGCAGGATGCCGACGAACTCGCATCAGCTCTTCCTCGGATCAGCTTCGATCCAAAGGCCAATTTGGACGCGCGCTGCTGTTCTGATAAGGCGGGACCGACGAAATGGGTACTTTGGATTTTGCAGATAATGGCTCGCGTTCAGCTTTCTGAGCTTACGGCATTCGTCGCGGTCGCCGAGCGCCTCAGCTTTACCAAGGCGGCCCGAGAGCTCGGAATGGCGTTGCCGACCATCAGTCAGACTGTCAGATCGCTCGAGGAGGATCTCGGGGTCCGGCTCTTCAATCGTACGACACGCAGCGTGGCGCTGACGGAGGCAGGAGAGCGGCTGTTTGCAGAAGTCCTGCCTGTGCTCGAGGGCGTGGGTCAGGCGCTTGAAAGCATCAACCTGTTCCGGGAGAAGCCGATCGGGACTCTGCGTCTCACCGTCGTTCGTCCGTTCGGGTTGAGACAGCTGGCGCCATTGATCCGATCGTTCTCGGCCGAGTATCCTGACATTCGGCTAGAGATCGCTTTGGACGACGCCAACGTCGATATCGTCAAACATCGCTTCGATGCGGGTATTCGTGTCGGCAGCGGCGTGGGACGGGACATGAAGATCGTGCGTATGCTCGATGACTTTGCTCTGCTGACCGTGGCATCGCCAAACTACTTGTCGAGGCATCCGGAGCCCTTGAGTCCCGGCGATCTACTTCGTCACAACTGCCTTAAATACAGATCGCCAGGCGAAAATTCGATCCATCAGTGGACCTTGAGCGACGGTCGTCAGAAAATGGACGTCCCCGTCGAAGGGTCTCTTGTCGTGAACGACCTTGATCTTCTGGTGGAGGCGGCCTTGAACGGCGTCGGTATCGCCTATTTGCCAAGACCGATGATCGAGACCCATTTGGCTGAAGGGCGATTGGTGCATGTCCTGCCGCGCTGGGAGTATATGATGCCAGGCATTTTCCTGTTTCACCCAAGCCGGCGCCAGGTGCCCGTACCGCTGCAGGTGTTTGTGAAATTCATACAGAAGTGGCGAAAGACGCTGTCGGTCGGCGTCCACCAACCACCTTAGACCTCGGCTGACTTGGTCGACGCGGTCAGCATCGCCGACCACTCGGGCCATGGTGACCAGGCGCAGCTCAGTTGCCGGGGCCGCTTCGGCCGTTCACCGAGCCGAGCCCGCGCGGCGACGGTGCCTCCGACCCGTGATGGGATTATCGTTTTCATCCGGTTCGCGATAGACTGCCCTCTTCCGCCATCAGAAAGTCCCCTCCTCCATGCGAACCAATTCCCTGCAGAGCAAAGATATCGCCCACCAGATCCATCCCGCGACCAATCTGAGGCGGCACGAACGCCTCGGCCCGATCGTCATCGATCGCGGCTCCGGCATCTATGTCTACGACGACGAGGGGCGCGAATATATCGAGGGCCTCGCCGGGCTGTGGAGCGTGGGCGTCGGCTTCGGCGAGAAGCGCCTGGTCGAAGCCGCGACACGCCAGATGGCCAAGCTGCCCTATTACCACATCTTCGCGCACAAGACGCATGAGCCCTCGACCCTGCTGGCCGAAAAGCTGGTGTCGATGGCGCCTGCCAACCTGAAGCACGTGTTCTTCACGAGCTCCGGCGGCGAAGCCAACGATTCCGCCATCAAGTTCGTCTGGTACTACAACAACGCGCTCGGCCGGCCCGACAAGAAGAAGTTCATCGCCCGCCAGGGCGGCTATCACGGCATCACGATCGCCGCCGGCAGCCTCACCGGCCTGCAGGCCAATCAGCGCGGCTTCGACCTGCCGCTGCCGTTCGCCAAGCACCTCACCTGCCCGCATTACTACCGCTTCGGCCTGCCCGGCGAGAGCGAGGAGGCGTTCACCGAGCGGCTGGCCAAGGAACTCGAGGACCTGATCCTCAGCGAGGGCCCGGATACGGTCGCGGCCTTCATCGGCGAGCCGCTGATGGGCGCCGGCGGCGTGATCGTTCCGCCGGTGAATTACTGGCAGCGCATCCAGGAGGTCTGCCGCAAATACGATGTGCTGGTGATCGCCGACGAGGTGATCAACGGCTTCGGCCGGCTCGGCACCCTGTTCGGCTGCGACACGTTCGGCATCAGGCCGGACATCCTGGTCTGCTCCAAGCAGATCACCTCGTCCTACCAGCCGCTCGCCGCGGTGCTGATCAGCGACGAGATGTACCAGGCGATGGCCGACCAGTCCGACCGGCTCGGCACCTTCGGCCACGGCTATACGGCGAGCGCCCACCCGGTCGCGACCGCCGTCGCGCTGGAGAACCTGGCGATCATCGAGGAGCGCAACCTGGTCGCCAATGCGGCCGAGGTCGGTGCGCACCTGCATGCGGGGCTGTCGCGTTTTGCCGATCATCCGCTGGTCGGCGAGGTCCGCGGCCGCGGCCTCATCGCTGCCGTCGAGCTGGTTGCCGACAAGGCGACGAAGGCCCGCTTCGACCCGGTCGGCAAGGTCGGACTGAAGTTCTTCGATCGCGCCCATCAGCACGGCCTGATCATCCGCAACGTCGGCGACAGCATCGCGATCTGTCCGCCGATGATCATCACCGCCGCGCAGGTCGACGAACTGCTGAAGCGCTTCAAGGCGACGCTCGACGACATCACCGACTGGGTCAACGCCGGCATGCCGGAGGCCTGACCCCTCGCCTGCGTGTGCCTTGGTCCCTTCGCCGGCGAAGGCGCACGCCCCTCATTCGAGCGCGGTCCTCGACGCCCAGATCATTCAGCGCTGAGGGCCGAGCCGCGTCGCGGCATCCGGCCCTCAGAAGTCTGCGACCTTCGTCGCCCCATGGCGCGCAAAGCGCCCGGGGGCGTAAGGCTTGGGATCGACGATCGGCGTGGCAGCGGTGAGGAGGTCGGCGATGAGGTGACCGGCACCGGGTCCGATGCCGAAGCCGTGGCCGCTGAAGCCCGCGGCCACGATCAGGCCGGGCATGGCAGCCAATTCGCCGATCACCGGCACGCCGTCCGGCGTGGAGTCGATATAGCTCGCCCAGGTCGCCGTGACCTTGCTCTGTTTCAACGCCGGCAGCAGCTCCAGGGCGCGTTGATGGGTGAGGCGGATGGTCGCCTGATCCGGGGTTGGATCGAGAATGCGCGTGGACTCCATCGGCGTCGGCGCATCGAGCCGCCAGCGCCCAAGCGTCTCGTGCCCCATTCTCAGCCCTTCGAAGCCGCCCGGCAGCAGGCTGCGCCAGCGTTTGGCGAACATCGGCAGGAAATGTTGCGCGAAGCGTAGCTGCTGCAGGGTCGGATCGACGCGGCCGCGGCCGCTGATGGCCAGCGTATGGCCGCCATCGCCGCGCCTCGTGATCGAGACCGCGGCGGTGTGCAGCGCCGGCGGCAGCGGCTCCGCGGACGGCGACAAGGCAAGCGCCGAGGCGCGGATCGAGGCAATGGGGAGCGCGACGCCGAGCTGATGGCAGAACGATGAGGCCCAGGCGCCGGCCGCAAGCACCGCGGTCGGCGTGCGGATCGTACCGCGCTCGGTGACGACGGCGGAGAGCCGGCCGCCACTGGTCTCGACGCCGCGCACGGCGCACATCTGGTGCACCGAGCCACCCTGCTTCAGGATCGCGCGCGCTACGGCGGGCGCAGCATCGGCGGGACTTGCGGTGCCGTCGGTCGGCGAGAACACGCCGCCCTTCCAACTGCGCCCAGTGGCCGCGCCGCGCGCGGTGGCTTTGCGGCTGTCCAGCATGTGCGAGGTGACGCCAGCGGTCCTGGCAAACTCGCCCCAGCGCGCCCAACCCGCGAGCTCAGCTTCGTCATTGCTGAGATAGAGCAGGCCACAGCGCGAGAAGCCGGTCGCCTCGCCGCTCTCGGCGGCGAAGCGTTCCCACAGATCGAGGCTGAGCGTTGCCATCGGCAGCTCGCGCGCGTCGCGGTTCTGCTGCCGGCACCAGCCCCAGTTGCGGCTGGACTGCTCGGCGCCGATGCGGCCCTTCTCGATGAGGGCGACCGCAAGCCCGCGCCGCACGAGCTCATAGGCCGTGAACACGCCGACGATGCCGCCGCCGATGACCACGGCATCTGCACGCTCAGGCAGCGTAGGGGATGTTTCGACGTGCACCAATGGTGCGGGCATGCGGCGTCTCCGGCTCTCGGCTGTTCACAGGTTACAGCGGTATCGGGCACGGCGGGCGCCGGATTTGGCAGCCGGACGGCATTTGATTCTGCTGACCACCACCCCGCCGGTGCATTGTTTTGCATTGCATAATTTGAATGATCGCGGCCCCATTCTTGCTTCACGGACATTCCGATGGCTCCATGGCAGCATTTTCTGCTGTAATGGGCCCGCACGCATCGCCACACGGGATCCCGGCCTCATGAAGCTCGATCGCATCGACATCAAGATCCTGCACGAACTGCAGAAGAACGGCCGCGTCACCAATGTCGAGCTGGCCGAGCTGGTCAACCTGTCGCCCAGCCCCTGTCTGATGCGGGTAAAGAAGCTTCAGGCCGAGGGCTACATCGAGGGCTATTCGGCGCAGATCTGCGTCTCCAAGCTCGGCCAGACGCTGACCGTGTTCACCGAGGTGACCCTGAAGAACCATCGCCAGATCGACTTCGCCCGCTTTCTCGCCGCAGTGGAGAAGATCGACCAGGTGATCGAGTGTCATCTCGTCTCTGGCGGCTACGACTACATGATGAAGTTCGTCACGGCGGGGATCGGCGAGTATCAGACCATCATGGAGCGGCTGACCGATATGGACATCGGCATCGAGAAATATTTCAGCTTCGTCGTGCTGAAGTCGCCGATCGTCAAACCCTATCTGCCGCTGACCAGCCTGTTCCAGATGTAGACCCGCCATCAGCGCTGGCAATAAGCGCGCACCTGGTCGGGATCCTGGCGAAGATTGTCGAGCCAGGCAGGATCGAGCTTCGGCACCGAGGACAGCAGAAGCTGCGTATAGGGATGCTCCGGCCGCGCCATGGCCTCGGGCGAGATCTGCTCGATCTTGCGGCCGCGATACATCACGACGATGTCGTCGCAGATCGCCTCGACCACCGACAGGTCGTGGCTGATGAAGACATAAGCGAGATCGAGCTCGCGCTGCAGCTCTTTCAATAGATCGATGATTGCGGCGGCGACGACGGTGTCGAGCGCCGAGGTGATCTCGTCGCAGACGATCAGCTTGGGATCAGCCGCCAGCGCGCGGGCGAAGTTGACTCGCTGCTTCTGACCGCCCGAGAGTTCGGCCGGACGCCGCAGCCGCAAGCTCCGCGGCAACTTCACCATATCGAGCAGCTGGTCGATCCGCGCGCTGCGCGGCTTGCGCGCCATGCCGTGATAGAAGGTCAGCGGGCGGCCGAGAATGTCCTCGACGGTCTGCGCCGGATTGAGCGCCGTATCGGCATGCTGGAACACGATCTGCAATTGGCGCAGTTGGTCCGCGCTGCGGCTACGCGCGCTGCGTGCGAGCTCGCGGCCGTCGAACACGACGCCGCCGGCGAAAGGCGGCAGGATGCCGGCGATGGCGCGGGCCAGCGTCGACTTGCCGCAGCCGGATTCGCCGATGATGCCAAGATTGCGCCCGCGCGCGACGCGCAGGCTGACGTTCTCGACCGCCACGATCGCAGGCTGGCCGTCCGAGCGCAGCGGACCATAGCCGACCGACACCTCATGAACCTCGAGCAGCGCCTCGGCCGCGGTGGGACCGGTCACTGCAGGCCGCGGCGCGTGGTGCGGCGTCACGGCGGCGAGCAGTTGCTGCGTATAGGGGTGCCGCGCGCGCGCGAGAATATCGTGGGTCGCTCCGGATTCCTGCACCTCGCCGTTCCGCAGCACTACGATGCGGTCGGCGATCTGGGCCACGACCGCGAGATCATGCGAGACATAGATGCCGGCGATGCGGTGCGCCGAAATCACCGATTTGAAGGCTCTGAGTACCTCCACCTGCGTCGTCACATCGAGTGCCGTGGTCGGCTCGTCGAAGATCAGGAGTTTGGGATTCGCGATCAAAGCCATGGCCGCCGCCAGCCGCTGCAGCTGGCCGCCGGACACCTGATGCGGATAGCGATCGCCGATCGTCTCGGGATTGGGCAGCGACAGCGCGCGGAACAGCGTCACCGCCTTGGCACGCGCCCCCTCCAGCGGCATCACGCCGTGGATGCGCACGACCTCGATGACCTGGTCCATGATCCGGATCGCCGGATTGAACGCCGCGGCCGCGCTCTGCGGCACATACGCGATCTTCGCGCCGCGCACGGCCGCCCTGTCCTTTTCGGACAGCGCCACCATGTCGACGCCGTCGACCGCGACCGCGCCACCGACGATCCTGCAGCCGGCGCGCGCATAGCCCATCAGGGTCATCGCGATGGTCGTCTTGCCGGAGCCGCTCTCGCCGATCAACGCGACGATCTCGCCCTCGGCGATGTCGAGATCGACGCCCTTGATGATCTCGATGGTACGGCCGGAATCCGTGCTCGCCTCGACGCGAAGACCGCGGATCTCAACGAGGCTCGTCATCTAGGAGGGCTCCCGGTCGCGGATCTTGGTCGGCAAATTATCGATCAGGAGGTTGACGGCGATGGTCAGGCTGGCAATCGCCAGCGACGGAACAATCACGGCCGGCGCGGCATAGGGCAAACCGCCGATGTTCTCACGCACCAGCGCGCCCCAATCGGCATAGGGCGGCTTGACGCCGAGGCCGAGGAAGGACAGCCCCGACAGCAGCAGCACGATGAAGACGAAACGCAAGCCGAGATCGACCAGCACGGGACCGATGATGTTGGGCAGGATCTCCGCCCGGATCAGATAGAACAGGCTCTCGCCGCGGATGCGGGCGACCACGACGAAATCCATGGTGTTGATGTTGACCGCAAGCGCGCGGGCGAAGCGGAAGGCGCCAGGGATGTAAATCACCGCCATCGTCACGATGAGAACGGGAATCGACGATCCCACCGCGGCGACGACGACGAGGCTGAACAGCTTGCTCGGGATCGAGTTCAGCGCATCGAGAAACCGGCTCAGCACCATATCGACGACGCCGCCGGTGATCGCCGCGATCATGCCGAGCATGACGCCCGACACGCCGGCGATGATGACGGAGGCTATCGAAATGCCGAGCGTATATCTGGCGCCCATCAGGATGCGCGAGGTCATGTCACGGCCGAGATAGTCGGAGCCGAGCCAGAGTTCGCGGCTGATCGGGCCGAAATAGTCGGTGTCGACGATGTCGCCGATCGGATGCGGAACGATCGCGGGCGCGGCGAGCGCAACCACGATCCAGAATCCCACGACCAGCGCCCCGGCCACGCCGACCGCATTGATGCGGTAGCCAAATCGCTGATGGCGCGGAGCGGATTTCGCGACGCGGGTCATCGCAGCCTCGGATTGGAGAGGATGGCGATGATGTCGGCCGTGGTGGTCAGGAACAGGTAGCCGAAGCAGAAGATGATGGCACAGCTCTGGATCAGCGGCAGATCGCGGGTCGACACCGCGTCGACCATCAGCTTGGCGATGCCAGGATAGTTGAAGACGGTCTCGACAATGATGACGCCACCAAGGAGATAGGACAATGACAGCGCCACCGCATTCACGATCGGACCGAGCGCATTGGGCAGCGCGTGGTGAAAGACGAGCCGGCCGCGCGAGGCGCCCTTCAGCAGCGCCATCTCGACATAGGGCGTGTTCAGCGTCTCGATCACGGCCGCCCGGCTCATCCGGATCATCTGCGCCGAGATCACGACCGTGAGCGTGACGACCGGCATCGCATAAGCGCGCGCGAAATCATAGCCGGTGCGGATCTCGCTAGTGAAGGACACCGCCGGCAGCCAGTTGAGATAGACCGCAAACAGCAGCACGGCGAGCGTCGCGATCATGAACTCCGGAACAGAAACCACGCCGATGATCGCGATGGTGAGGCAGCGGTCATACAGCGTGTTGCGCAGCATTGCCGCGGTGATGCCGAGCGTCAGCGCCAACGGCACCGAGATGACCGCTGTGAGGCCGGCGAGCTTGAGGGTGTTGACGAGCCGTCCTGATATCAGCTTGGCGACCGGCATGTTGTTGGCGTAGGAGACGCCGAGGTCACCATGCACAACGCCGGCGAGCCAGCGCAGGAAGCGGAAGATCGCGGGATCGTCGAGATGCATCGCCTTGCGCAGCCCTTCGACGGCTTCCGGCGTCGCCGCCTGGCCGAGCAGGATGGTCGCGGTGTCGCCGGGCAGCATGGCGGTGGCGAAGAACACGGCGAATGAAACAATGATCGCGGTGACCAGTGCGATGGCCAACCGGGCAAGGACAAGTGAGGCGATCCGATGTTTCACACTGGGCGTCCGTGAGCCTGATCAGAGGATGTTGGTCACTTGGACGCCGGCCTCAACGCCGGCGGCCAGCGTCTCTGACATTCACGAATCGAGCCAGACATATTCAGCAAAGGCATATCCCATCATGCCGCCGAGCGGGCTCGGCTCCAAGCCCTTCAGCTTGGACGAGGTGGCATCGATATTGGAGATATAGGCCGGAATGATGGTGCCCGCCTGCTCCGCGATCATGACCTGCATCTCGGCATACATCTGCTTGCGCTTGGCCTGGTCGAGCATCCCACGTGCCTCGAGCATCATCTTGTCGAACGTCTCGGACTTGTAGCGGCTCTCGTTCCAAGGCGCCTCGGAGGCGTAGAGCAGCGAGAACAGGATGTCCGGCGTCGGCCGCGGATTGATGTTGCCGAAATGGACCGGCGCCTTCAGCCAGTAATTGTCCCAATAGCCGTCCGACGGGACACGTTGCACGTCGAGCGTCAGTCCAATCGCCGCGGCCGAGGCCTGGATCACCATCGCCATCTCGATCGCGGAGTTCGCAGCTTCCGATGCGACCACCGGGATCGGCGTACCGAGCACGCCGGCCTTCTGGAACAGGAATTTCGCCTTGTCGGGATCGAACGGCTTCGGCTTGAGGTCGGGATTGTGGAAGAAGTTGGCCGGCGAGACCGGCTGATCGTTGCCGACGACCCCGAAGCCGCGCAAGACCGATTTGACGATCTGCTCGCGGTTGACGATGTGCTTCATGCCATCGATGAAGTCCTTCTTGTTGCCCGGGGCCATATCGAGCCGCATATTGAGATCGGTGTAGTTGCCGGTCGTCGATTTCGACAGCGCGATCCCCTCCTTGCCCTCGATCAGCCGGAGCGAACGCGGATTGATGCTGGCCGCGAGCTGAATATCGCCGGACAGCAGCGCGTTCACGCGCGCATTCTCTTCCGTGATCGCGATGAACTCGATCTGGTCGAGATAGGGACCGTCCTTGAAATAGTTCTTGTTACGCACGCCAATCGAGCGCACGCCGGGTTCGAAGACCTCGCGGACGAATGCGCCGGTACCGTTCGCCTTGGAAAAGTCGGTGGTGCCGTCGGCCACGATCATGAAGTGATGCAGCGCGAGGATCATCGGCAGGTCAGCGTTCGGACTCGCCAAGCTGATCTCGACGGTGTTCTTGTCGACCGCCTTGAGGCCGGTCATCTGCGCCGCGATCTTGGCTACCTTGGAACCGGTCGCCTTGTCGAGGTGCCGCTTCAGCGAGAACACGACGTCGTCAGCCGTCAACGGCTTGCCATCGTGGAAGGTGATGCTCTTCTTGAGCTTGACCGTCCAGGTCTGCGCATCCGTCGACTCCACGGCTTCGGCGAGCTCCATCTGCGCCGCGCCGTTCTTGTCCAGTGTCGTCAGCCGATTGTAGAACGAGCAGCAGCGGACATAGTCGGTCGAGAACGAGGCCTTGGCCGGATCGAGCGTGTCGGCGGTCGAGGTCGACCATCCCGCCGCCTTGATCGACCCGCCCTTCTTCGGCGTTGCCGCGTAAGCGGGCTCGGCGCGGCCGAGGATGGTGCTGCCGGCAGCGAGCGCGACGCCATTGGCGAACATCATCTTCAGGAGATCCCGGCGCGACGCGCCGCGCCGGATCGCCGCCTCAACCAGCCCATCATCGCTCGCAGTCCAGTTGGTGATCCCGTTGCTCATGTCATCCGTCCCCTGTTCGCGATCCGGCAGAATGAAATCGTCAGCAGTTCGTCATGTCGCAGGCAAGTGATCCACCGCGTCGGCCAGCTCGGCCATCGAGTGGAAATGAAAATCCGGCTTCGTGAAGGACGCGGGCGCGATGGTGCCGCCATAGCCCTGCTTGTCGTGACGCCGCTCGATCCAGCAATTGGTGATGCCGAGCTGCCGGGAGATGCCGATGTCGTGATACTGGCTCTGCGCGACATGCAGGATCTGCGAGGTGGTGCCGCCGTCGCGTGCGACGAAGTCGAATACCTGGGTGAAGAAGGCGGGATCCGGCTTTTCCGTCCCGGTGTCGTCGACCGTGAAGGTCGCGTAGAACGGCGAGCCCAGCTCGCGCTCGAAATGGTCCAGCGCCCAGCGCCGCGCATTGGTCATCGCGATGAGCTTGTAACACTTGGCGAGGCGGGCCATGGCCGCGGCGCTGTCGGGAAACGCCTTCCAGCGCGCGGCCGAATCGCGGAAGCGCTCGCCCAGCGCGGTCTGTCTGGGCAGACCGAGTTGCGGCGCAATGACGTCATAGACGCGCACCAGATCATCCGGGAAACGATCCGCGTCGGCGGCGTAGCGCGCAGCGCGGTACAGGCTGAGCGCCTGCTCACCATCGATGACCTTGCTGGATTCCGCCGCGATGTCGCCGAGGCTGATGACGATCCCGCCTTCGAAGTCGATCAGCGTGCCGACCACATCGAAGGTCAGATACCTGAATTGGGCGAGATCCATCGTGCTCATCCGGGAGTGCGGTGCTCTTATGTGGTGGTCCCAGTGTGAGGCCGGGTTCCGGCGAAAACTTCCGAATTGCGGGGACCCCACGGCACAAAATTGCGAATAGGAGCGGGCGCCGACATATCGCCGCTGCTGCACAGGCAGCGATCTGCCGGTGCCCGGTTTCATGGCATGGCTTGGCGGACGTCCGGGTCGGCCAGGGTCTGGTCGAGCGTTCGCGCGGTCCGCTCGATGATGGCATCGATATCGGACTCGCTGCAGCACAGCGGCGGCGCGTAGCCGAGCACCCCGGTCGGGAAGGCGCGAATGACGAGCCCATTGGCCCAGGCGCGATCGAAGATGCGGCGCGACGGCTCGGCGCTGGCCGGCAAGGGCGTCTTCTTCTCCTTGTCGACCACGAGCTCGATCGCGGCCAGGAGGCCGCGGCCGCGGACCTCGCCGACCAGCGGATGATCCTGCATCGCGCGCAGGCCCGCCATCAGCCGCGCACCGGCACGCCGGCCATTCTCCAACAGGCCGCTCTCATACAGATCGAGCACGGCAAGGCCGACGGCCGCACTCACCGGATGGGCCGAATAGGTATAGCCGTGCCCCACGGCCGCCGCCCCTGCCCCATCGGCGATCACGCCATAGACATGATCGGACATCAGCACCGCGCCCATCGGGACGTAGCCGGAGGTCAGGCCCTTGGCCACGGTCATGAGATCGGGGACGACCTCGTCATCGGTGCAGGCGAACAAGGGTCCGGTGCGGCCAAAGCCGGTGATCACCTCGTCGGCGACGAACAGGATGCCGTGCTGCCTGCAGCGCGCGCGCATCGCCTTCATCCAGCCGTCGGGCGGCACCAGCACGCCGCCGGAGCCCTGGATCGGCTCGGCATAGAACGCCGCCACCCGCTCAGGCCCGCCGAGTTCGGCGATCTTGGCGTCGAGCGCGGCGAGCGAAGCCGCAATGATCGCATCGGCATGGCTGCCGACCGGATTGCGATACGCGTAGTGCGAGGGGATCTTGTGCTGCCAATTGAGCGGCACGCCGAAATTGGCGTGGAATGCGGGCAGCGCCGTCAGTCCCGCGCCGACCGTCGAGGAGCCGTGATAGCCCTGCTGCAGGGTGATGAACTGGTCGCGCTGCGGCTGGCCCTTCACGTGCCAGTAATTGTGAATGAAACGCACCGTGCTGTCGACGGCATCCGAACCGCCGAGCGTGAAGTAGACGTGGTTGAGATCGCCCGGCGCACGCTCGGCCAGCGCCGCCGCGAGGCGGATGGCCGGCTCCGAGGCGAGGCTGAAATAGCCGGTCGCGTAAGGCAGCTCGCGCATCTGCTTGGCGGCCGCCTCGACGATGCTCTCATGACCATAGCCGGCATTGACGCACCACAGTCCGGCAAAGCCGTCGACCAGCTGCTGGCCAGAGCCGTCGGTGACAACAGCGCCCTTGGCCGATGTCAGGACGCGCGCACCCGAGGCCTCGTGTCCGCGATAGGACGCGACCGGATGCACCAGATGAGCGCGGTCGAGTTCGATGAGCGAGTTGCTGAGCATGATGATCTCCGGTTCAGCCGAACGCCTGGCTGGCCAATGCAAAGGATGTCGGGGGCTGGGGCGTGCTGTCCTTCACGGCCGGACGGTGCATGACGATGCCGCCGCCGACATGCGCGAGGCCGAGACTCATCAGCCATGGCGCGAGGCCGCTCTCGATTCCGGTGTCGACACGGATGAATTCGCCCTCGCGTCCCGCGAGAAAATGTCCGACCAGCGCCTTCGCATCGTCGAGATCGGAGGCGACGACCGGGCCGATCACGAGGCCGCGGCCAAAGCGACGCAGCGCCGCAAAGCCGGCCGTTTGCGCCTGTCGTTCAAGCACCGCGAACTCGCCGACCGATGCGAGATGGACGATCAGATCGCTGCGCTCCGCACCGAAAGCCACGGCGTCGAGGGCGGCGATGGCGGTGATGTCATTTGGCGTGGCCGCCCGCACCGCATCGGACCGCGTGACAGCCTGCGCGAGCTGCCCCTGATGCTGGACGATCTCGCCGGTCCTGCCGAAGCCGAGCTTCTCATACAGCGGCAAGCCATCCGCGGTCGCGACGAGCTGCAGCCGCCGGTCGCCCGCGAGCGTCAGCGCCTCTCGCATCAGACGCCGGCCGAGCCCCTGCCCGCGCTCGGCCTCGTCAACGATGACCATGTTGATGGTGCCCGCAGCGGCGCCATAGGGCGTCATCAGCACGGTGCCGATCACGCGCGCGTCAGCCGCGATGGCCACGCAGCCTCTGCTCAGCGCAAGCGCCATCTGCCAGTCCTCGCGGCGGTGCGGCCAGCCGGCCTGCCGCGACAGCCGCGTCGCAGCGTCGAGATGCTCAGGGCCGAAGACTGTGAAGCTCGCAGCGTCGGAAGTCATGTCCCGCTCTCCCATTCCGCGGCGAGTCTGGGCGCGCAGCACCCGGCAGATCGGCTGAAGGCACTGCGGCCGACAACATCTTCCGCCGCAGAACCGGGGCAAAGCCGCATCTTATGCTGGCGCGCCGGCCTATCATCGGACGCCGAGACCATCGCCGGATGAGGATCCATGAGCAGCTTCCGCCCCAAATATGTGACCTTCGACTGCTACGGCACGCTCACCAATTTCGCGATGGCCGAGGCCGCGCGCGATCTCTACGGCGCAATCCTCTCCGAGCCTGCGATGACCGAGTTCATCCGCGTCTTCGCCGCGTACCGGCTCGACGAAATCCTGGGCGCCTGGAAGCCCTATGCCGAGGTCGTCAGCAACGCGCTGGCGCGCAGCTGCCGCAAGATCGGCATCCCCTACAAGCCACAGGACGGCGAGATGGTCTATCAGCGCGTACCGACCTGGGGGCCGCATCCGGACGTGCCGGCGGGCCTCGCCAAGGTGGCCAAGCACATCCCGCTGGTCATTCTCTCCAATGCCATGACGGCGCAGATTCCCTCCAACGTCGCCAAGCTCGGCGCGCCGTTCCATGCCGTCTTCACCGCCGAGCAGGCGCAGGCCTACAAGCCGCGGATGCGCGCCTTCGACTATATGTTCGACATGCTCGGCTGCGGTCCGGAGGACATCACGCATTGCTCCTCCTCGTTCCGCTACGATCTGATGACGGCGCACGATCTCGGCATCAAGAGCAAGGTCTGGGTCAACCGCGGTCATGAGCCGGCCAATCCCTATTACGGCTACACCGAGATCAAGGACATCTCCGGCCTGCCCGGCGTGTTCGGTCTCTAAGCAGAGTGCTGCAATGAAATATGTCTCCTACTGGCGCGACACTGCGGCCGCCTTTGCCGGCGGCCACGCCGGGCCCGTGGAGGGGCACTACGACGTAGCCATCATCGGCGGCGGCTTCACCGGGCTCGGCGCGGCGCTGCAGCTCGCCAAGGCGGGCGCCAAGGTGATCGTGCTCGAAGCGGATTCTGTCGGCTCGGGCGCATCGGGGCGCAATGGCGGCCACCTCAACAATGGGCTGGCGCACAGCTTCCTGGCCGCGAAAGCCGAGCTCGGCGCCGAGCGCGCCATTGCACTCTACAAGGCGTTCGACGACTCGATCGACACGCTGGAGCGCCTGATCGCGGAGGAGAATATCGCCTGCGATTTCCGCCGCTGCGGCAAGCTCAAGCTCGCCTCGAAGCCCGGACATCTCGAAGGAATCGTGAAGAACTTCGAAGCCATCAACCGCGAGGTCGATCCGGAGACGGCGCTGCTCTCGGCCACCGATCTGAAAGCCGAGATCGGCTCACCATTCCATGGCGGGATGCTCTTCAAGAAGAGCGCGATGATGCATATGGGCCGCTTCGCAGCCGGCCTCGCCACAGCTGCAAGCCGCCGCGGCGCCATCATCGTCGAACAGGCTGCGGTGACCGAGCAGGTGCAGGAGACCAACGGGTTTCGCCTGACCACGGCCAAGGGAACGCTGCGCGCCGAGCAGGTGCTGCTGGCCACTGGCGCCTACACCCCATCAAACTTCAGCTATTTCCGCCGCCGCATCATTGCCGTCGGCAGTTTCATCATCGCGACGCGGCCGCTGACGGCGGCCGAGGCGGCGTCGATTCTCCCGGGCAACCGCACCTATGTCAACTCGATGAACATCGGCAACTACTTCCGCCTGTCGCCGGACAATCGCCTGATCTTCGGCGGCCGCGCGCGCTTCTCCGCGACATCCGACCAGCGATCGGACGCCAAGAGCGGCACCATCCTGCGGGCCGCGATGGAACGGATGTTCCCGCAGCTTGCCGGCATCGACATCGAATATTGTTGGGGCGGCCTCGTCGACATGACCGCCGATCGCTATCCGCGCGCCGGCCGCGAGGGCGGGCTGTGGTACGCGATGGGCTATTCGGGCCATGGCGCGCAGCTCTCGACCCACCTCGGCACCATCATGGCCGATGCGATGCTCGGCCGGCCCGACAAAAACCCGATGAAGGATGCCCCCTGGCCGGTCGTGCCCGGTCATTTCGGCAAGCCCTGGTTCCTGCCATTCGTCGGCGCCTACTACAAGACCCTGGACTGGATCCGCTGAGACGTGGCGGCGCGCCGGTCCTCAATAGCCACGACTGCGGTCGACGAGACCGACCGGATCGAGCCCCGCGCGATGCCGCTTGATGTTCTCGGCCACGGCGCGCGCGGCCGATTCCGGCTGCGTGACGCTGGCGACATGTGGGGTGATCATGACCCGCGGATGCCGCCACAGCGGATGATCCGCCGGCAGCGGCTCCGGCTCGGTCACGTCGAGCACGGCGCCCGACAAATGTCCGCTGTCCAGCGCAGCGAGCAGCGCCGTCTGGTCGAGCTGCGCGCCGCGCCCGGTCTGCACCAGCGCAGCACCGCGCGGCAGCTTGGCAAAGAGCTCTGCGTTCATCAGGCCACGCGTCTCGTCCGTCAGCGGCAGCAGACAGATCAGGATGTCGGTCGTCGCCAGCAGCCGGTCGAGGCCGTCGGCGCCATGATGCGTGGTGACACCGTCGATCGCGCGCGGGCTGCGGCTCCAGCCCGACAACGGAAAGTCGAACGGCTTGAGCCGCTCCAGCACGGCCTGGCCCAGCAGGCCCAGGCCCAGCACGCCGACGCGACGTTCCTGCGCCTGCGGCTGCGTGACCGCGCGCCAAAGTTGCTGTCGCTGCTGGTCGTGATAGACCGGCCACTTCCGATGCAGCGCCAGCACGGCCAGCGTGACGTATTCCTGCATCATCCTGACGATGCCATCCTCTACCATGCGGACGATCTTCACCTGCGCGGGAACCGAAGCGGCGTTGAACTGGTCGATGCCTGCACCGATCGAGAACAGGATCTCGAGATTGCGATAATGAGCGAGATCCGGCGGCACCAGCCAGGTGATCATGTAGCGGACGTCATCGGGAGCGACGTTGGCCGGCTCAAATGCGAACGGGAGATCCGGAAGCTCGCGCGCCAGCACCTCGCGAAACACCGCGCCGCGACGGGCATCCGAGTTGAACAGGAAGGTCATCACCGTCGTTCCCAGGCCGGCCGGCCAGATCGCTGTGATCCGCCTTACGCCCGCATCCGCCATGCTAACGGCGCCGGGGACGTATTCCATGCCGAATGCGGGCGGGGATCGAGTGGAATGTTGCGCCGATCTGTCCGAAAAATACTGAACCAGACGTTCGGCGCCGGCATCACGGGCGCGGACGCAACCGACAGGGAAGACCGGCATGGATGATCCCGGCGTCGAATTTCGCTCTGTCGACGTGTTCGAGATGCGCCTCGCCGACATCGAGACCGTCGACGTCCGGCAGCTTCTGGCGTTGTCGATCTCGGTCCGCTGGCCGCATCGCGCCACGGATTGGCACTTCATGCTCAGCCAGGGACACGGCTTCGCTGCGCTCGACGAGATCGGCCGCGTTTGCGGATCGGCGATGTGGTTTCCCTACACCGAGACGTTTGCCGCCATCGGCATGGTGATCACCTCACCGCGATTGCAGGCGCTCGGCACCGGCAACTGGCTGATGACGCGGGTGATCGCCGCATGCGGCGAACGTGCCCTGCGACTCAACGCGACACATGCGGCCGACCGTCTGTACAGGTCGCTCGACTTCAAGCCAGAGAAGACGTTGTACCAGTGTCAGGGACGGGCGAACGGCGCAGCCACCGCCGCGGTAGACGGCGATGGCGTCCGACGGCTCAGCGAGATCGAGCTGTCGTCGGTCATCGCGGCCGACGCGCGCGCCTATGGCGCGGCGAGAACCAAGCTGATCACGGCGCTGTTTCAGCAATCGACCGGCTACGGCCTGTTTCGATCGGGACGGCTCGCCGCCTTCGCCTTGTGCCGAAGGTTTGGACGCGGCCATGTCATCGGTCCCGTCGTCGCCGCGTCCGACAGGGATGCGATCGCGGTGGTCGCGCCCCACGTCGCCGCCCATGCGCGGCAGTTCCTGCGGATCGATACTCACAGCGAGGGCAATGAATTCCGCGCCTTCATCGCCGCCGCGGGCCTCGCACTGCATGAAACGGTGACGACGATGTCGTTGCGCAGCGACGCCGATGACACCGGCCAGCGCGCCGCCGATGCGCCGAGCAGCTATGCCGTGGTCAGCCAGGCTTTTGGCTAGAAGGCCTGCGCGCGGTTCTTGTCCCGAGGCCACAGCTTGCGTCAAGATGCGCGCCGAAAGGCTCAGCTTCAATTGTCCTCGGCGGCCGCAAGACGCGTGACTGGAACGAGATCACAAGGTGCGAACTGGACCGGCAAAGCCGCACGACGCTCCTCGGCCCGGAGCGTTCGACGCTGACGCGTTCGAACCTGAATTGAAAACTCACGATTGAATTTCTGATCGGATTCCGGATTCGCAGCGCGATGCCACCCTAGCGGACAGGACTCGTCGAGTTTTCCGTAGCGGATGGGCGCACGCCGACCCGAACCATAGCCGCGCAACGCCTGACTGACGCTGCGACATCGTCGTTGCACAAAATTTGCATGAGACACGGTATGGATCAAGAATGAACCTCATCAGCCTCGACATTCGCATGCTCCGGTCGCTGATCTCCGTCGTCGAGACCGGCAGCATCACTGAAACCGCGCGGCGGCTGGGACGCACCCAGCCGGCGATCACCTTGCAGCTCCAGCGTCTCGAGGAGCTCACTGGCAAGCAGCTGTTTGTCCATGGCGGGCGACGGCTGGCGCTGACCGAAGACGGCGGCATCGTGCTGACCTACGCCCGTTCCATCCTGCGGCTGCATGACGAGCTGATCTCGCAGCTGGCATCGCAGGAGATCGAGGGCCAAGTGGTGCTCGGCACGCCCGACCTCTACGCGGCCTTCATCCTCCCCTCGATCCTCAGCGTCTTCCGCAAATCCTTTCCGCGCATCCAGGTCGAGCTGAACTGCGCGCTGTCGACGCCGCTGGTCGAGCTGGTGAAGCGCAGCGAGGTCGACATCGCGCTGGTCACGCGCATGAATGATTTCACCGGCGGCCAGGTCGTAAGGCGGGAGCAGCTGGTGTGGATGACCGGAGAACAGTCGGCGGCACATCAAGAGCGGCCCATCCCGCTGGCGCTGCTTCCCCAGGGCAACATCTATCGCGACCACGCGATCGCGGCGCTGGAGGCCGCAAATTTGCGTTGGCGCATCGCCTGTCAGAGTGAGAGCGTCGGCGGCCTGCAGGCGGCGGCGTTCGCCGGAATGGCGGTGACCGTGCTCGGTCGCAGCGCGCTGGTCGCGGGCATGCGCGAGCTCGGCCCCGCCGACGGACTTCCGGCGCTGCCGCAGGTCGAGCTGCTGCTGTACAAGTCGAGCGGCGCCACCTCGAAGGCGGCCACCGCGCTGCACGATTACCTCGCGCATTATCTGCGCCTCGGCGATCAGCTCGGCGAGACCGGGGTCCCTATCGAAATGGGCTGAGCACATGCGGGTCGCCGGCGCATTTTCGCAACACGCCCGCGCAACACGGCATGGGTTCGTAGGGAGGGCAAAGCAGCCGCCGCATGCCCACCGTCGCGCAGCCATCTCATCAGCAAGACGGTAGGCTCAATCAGCGTTTCGCTGCGCAATGCAGAGCAGGTGATGAACTTAAGGATTCGTCATGGGTTGCGTGCGCGTGTAACCGGCACACACCGCGCACCAACTAACGGCGCATCTCCGGCCACCTCCCGGCCCACGGCTGCGCCTCCTCGAAGGCCGCGGCGATCTTGAAGATCGTGGGCTCGTCGAGCCAGGGCGCGATGATCTGCAGGCCGATCGGCAGGCCGTCGCGATCGAAGCCGCACGGCACGGTGGCGGCCGGCAGGCCGGCCAGATTGATCGGCCAGGAGAACGGCGACCAGCCGAGATGCGGATCGACCGGCGTGCCGTCGATGCTCGCGACCCCGAGCTGCCCCGCACCGAACGCGGTCACCGCGACCGTCGGCGTCACCAGCGCATCGACGCGGGAGAACAAATCGACGAAGGCGGCGCGCATCTGGGTGCGGCGATAGCCGGCCTCGACATAATCGACGCCGGTGTAGCTGCGGCCTGCCGCGATCACGTCACGATAATCGGTTTCGCAATCGGCGAGTTCGTCTCCACTCTTGTGCGCGACGGCTGCGGCCTGCTCGATGAAGGCAATCGGCTTCAGCGTCCGTTCCAGAATTCGGCTGTCGATGCCGGGATGATCGGCGCTGATGCGCGCGCCGCAGTCCTCCAGCACGGCGATCGCCTTGGCGAAGGCCACGCGGACATCGGGCGCGACGGCGGCATAGCAGAGATCGGCGCTGGCGCCGATGCGCAGGCCGATCAGCGGCCGCGGGCTCGCGTCGAAGCGGCGCTGCGCGACCGCGAGGCTCGCTGCATCGCGCAGATCGTGGATGGCGATCGTCTCGAGCGCCAGCGCGGCATCTGCCACCGTGCGCGTGATCGGGCCGGTATGCGCCAGCGAGGCCCAGGAGGGCGGTGCGAAGCCGGGCGAGCGCGGCACCAGGCCGAAGGTCGGTTTCAGTCCGAACACGCCGCAGAACGACGACGGCACCCGGATCGAGCCGACGCCGTCGGTGCCGATCGCGATCGGACCGCAACCCGAAGCGACCGCCGCAGCCGCACCACCGCTCGACCCGCCGCTGGTGTGCGCCGGATTCCAGGGATTGCGCGTCAGTCCCGTCACCGGACTGTCGGCGGTCAGCTTGTAACCGGACTCGCAGGTCGTGGTCTTGCAGGTGATGATCGCGCCCGCAGCTTTCAGCGCCGACACCACAGCCGCATCGGCGTCGGGGACAAAGCTCCGGTTCATCGGCGAGCCGGCATAGGCCGGCACGCCCGCGACGAACACGAGATCCTTGATGGTGACGGGCACACCGGCCAGCGGACCACACGGCTCGCCCGCAAGCATCGCGGCGGTGATGCGCTTGGCGTCGGCACGCGCCTGCTCGTACATCGCGGTCACCACGACGTTGCAGCGGGCGTGCGTGGCGTCCAGCGCCGCAATGACGTCCTCGACCACGTCCACCGGAGTGAAGCGCTTGCGCCGATATCCTGCCTTGAGATCGACGGCAGACAAACGAGCGAGATCGGACGGCGCGTCCGCAGCGGCCGCGTGGGCAGACAAGGCTGTCATGATGGGTCCTGAAGGCTACCTCGATGCGGCCGTGACGGCGCGCTTGGCCATTACCGTGACGAGATGCGCCCGGTAGTCGGCTTCGGCATGGATGTCGGATGTCAGCCCGGCCGCATCGATCTTGATGGAGGCGATGCTGGTGGGCTCGAAGTTCTGGCTCAGCGCCTGCTCCATTGCCGCAACACGGAACACGCCCGCCCCCGCGCCGGTCACCGCGACGCGCACGCCGTCGGCGAACCTGGCGACGAACACGCCGACCAGCGCATAGCGCGACGCCGGCGCCTTGAACTTCGCGTAGCCCGCCGCCACCGGTACGGGAAAGCGGATCGCCGTGATGATCTCGCCGGGCTGCAAGGCGGTCTCGAACAGGCCGACAAAGAACCGATCCGCCGCGATCTCACGCGCGCTGGTGATGATGGTGGCGCCGAGGCCGAGCACGGCAGCGGGATAGTCCGCGGCCGGGTCGTTGTTCGCGACAGAGCCGCCCAACGTGCCGCGGTTGCGGACGGCTGGATCGCCGATCTCGGATGCAAGATGAGCGAGCGCGGGGATGCGCGCCCGCACGATCGGTGACGCAGCGACCACCGCATGTGGCGTCATGGCGCCGATCGTCACGGTCACGCCGTCGTCGCTGATCCCTTTCAGAGCAGGCAATTTCGCGAGATCCACCACGGCTGCCGGCGCCGCGAGGCGCTGCTTGAGCGTGGGGATCAGGGTCATGCCGCCGCCGAGGACCTTGCTGTCCTCGACCGACGTGAGCAGCTTGACCGCCTCCGAGATCTCGTTCGGCTGGTGATAGGCAAATGCACGCATGTCTCCCCCCTACTCTGCGGCCACTGGCAGCGACGCGTTCTGCAACAGGCGCCAGATCCGGTTCGGCGTCGCCGGCATGTCGACATGGGTGACGCCGAGATGCGCCAGCGCATCGACCACCGCGTTGATCACGGCGGCCGGCGAGCCGATGGTGCCGACCTCGCCGCAGCCCTTCACGCCCATCGGCGTATGTGTGCACAGCGTCGAGTGCGTGGCCACCTTCATCATCGGCAGATGGTCGGCACGCGGCACGCAATAATCCATCAGCGAGCCCGAGACCAACTGCCCGGAGCTCTCGTCATAGACTGCATTCTCATAGAGGGCCTGGCCTACGCCCTGCACGATGCCGCCATGCAGCTGGCCCTCCACGATCATCGGGTTGATGACGGTGCCGACATCGTCCACCGCCGTATAGTTGACCAGCGTGACGATGCCGGTCTCCGGATCGATCTCGACCTCGGCGATGTGGCAGCCGCCCGGATAGGTGAAGTTGACCGGGTCGTAATAGGCCTGCTCCTCCAGTCCCGGCTCGAGGATCTCCAACGGATAATTGTGCGGCACGTAGGCCGCGCCTGCGATCTCCTCGATCGTCTTGACCCGGTCAGTGCCGGCAACCGAGAACTTGCCGGCCTCGAAATGGATGTCCTGCTCGCTGGCTTCCAGCAGATGCGCGGCGATCTTCTTGCCTTTGACGATCACCTTGTCGGCGGCCTTCGACAGCGCCGCACCGCCGACCACCAGGGAGCGCGAGCCATAGGTGCCCATGCCGAACTGGACGCGGTCAGTGTCGCCGAACACGATGTCGACATTCTCGAAGGGGACGCCGAGCTTCTCGCACACGATCTGCGCGAAGGTCGTCTCATGGCCCTGGCCGTGATTATGCGTCCCGATCATCACGGTCACCTGCCCCGCCGGATGCACCCGCACAGTGGCGCTTTCATAGAGGCCGCCACGCGCGCCCAACCGTCCGGCGAAGCGCGACGGCGCGAGGCCGCAGGCCTCGACATAGGTCGAGAAGCCGAGCCCGCGGAACTTGCCGTTGCGCGCCGATTCCGCCTTGCGCACGCCGAAATTCTTCACGTCGGCGGCGACCAGTGCGCCATCGAGACAGCCCATCGGATCTCCGGAATCGTACTGCACCAGCACCGGCGTCTGATACGGATAGGCGTCCTTCGGGATCATGTTGCGCCGACGCAGCTCGACACGGTCGATCCCCATCTCGGCCGCGGCCACATCGACGATGCGCTCGACCACGAAGGTCGCCTCGGGCCGACCGGCTCCGCGATAGGCGTCCACCGGCACGGTGTTGGTGAATACGACCTTGACGTTGCAGTAGATCGCCGGCGTCGTGTAGACGCCGCCGAGCAGCGGGGCGTACAGATTGGTCGGGATGTTGGGGCCGAAAGTCGAGAGATAACCGCCCATGTTGGCGAGCGTCTTGACCCGGAGCGCCAGGAATTTCCCGTTCTCGTCGAGCGCCAGCTCAGCCTCGGTGACGTGATCGCGGCCGTGACGGTCCGACAAGTAGCCTTCCGAGCGATCCGCCACCCATTTCACCGGGCGCAGCACGCGCTTAGCCGCCCAGGTGACGACGGCCTCCTCGCCATAGTGGAACTGCTTGACGCCGAAACCGCCGCCGACATCGGGCGCCACGACGCGCACCTTGTGCTCCGGCAACTTCAGCACCAGCGCGCTCATCAGAAAGCGTACGACGTGGGGAAACTGGCTGGTGGTCCACAGCGTGTGGTGGCCCTTGCCCGGATCATATTCGGCAATGGCCGCCCGCGGCTCCATGGGGTTCCCAATCAGCCGGTTGTTGACCAGGCTCAGCTTGGCGACATGCGCGGCCTTGCGGAACGCCGACTCCACCGTCGCCTTGTCGCCGAGCTCCCAGTCGCAGCAGACATTGTTCGGGACATCGTCGAACAATTGCGGCGCGTCGGGCCTGACGGCATCGAGCACGCCGACGACCGAGGGCAGCACCTCATAGTTGACGTTCACCAGCTCCGCCGCCGACTTCGCCTGTTCGAGCGTCTCGGCGATGACGAAGGCCACCATGTCGCCGACGAAGCGCACCTTGCCCTGCGCCAGCATCGGGAATGGCGGCTCCTTCATCGGCACGCCCTTGGCGTCGCTGATGCCCCAGCCGCAGGGCAGCGAGCCCAGGCCGTCGGCGGCGACATCCTCGCCGGTCAGCACCGCGACCACACCCGGCGCCGCCAGCGCGGCGGATTTGTCGATGCCGCGCAGCACGGCATGGGCATGCGGCGAACGGATGAAAACACCCGCCGTCATGCCCGGTCGCTTGATGTCCGACACGTAGTTGCCGCGCCCGGTGAGGAAGCGCTGATCTTCCTTGCGCTTCGGCGCCGCGCCGATCCCGATCACCTGCCCCATGGTCACTCTCCCGCTGACGTGGCGTGCATGGCGGCCGCGCCGGCCATGACCGCGATGACGATGTTCTGATAGCCGGTGCACCGGCAGATGTTGCCTTCGAGCCCGTGCCGGACCTCGGCCTCGGTCGGCGCCGGATTGGCGGCAGCGAGCGCGGTCGCGGTCATCACCATGCCCGGCGTGCAGAAGCCGCATTGCAGGCCATGATGCTCGCGGAACGCTTCCTGCATCGGATGCAGCCCGTTCGATCCTGCAGTGGCGCCGAGCCCCTCGATGGTCAGCAAGGTCGCGCCGTCGAGCGACGGCGCCAGCAAGGTGCAGCTCTTCACCGGCGCGCCGTCGAGATGCACGACGCAGGCGCCGCACTGGCTGGTATCGCAGCCGACATGCGTCCCCGTGAGGCTGAGCTGCTCACGCAGGAGATCGCTGACGAGCGTTGCCGGCTCCACGTCGACCGTAGTCGGACGGCCATTGAGGGTGAAGGAGATCTGCACGGTCTACTCTCCGTTGTCGAAAAAAGGTCAGGCGAGCGGGCACGCGCGATCCGCCACCCAGGTGGCCAGAACGACGTCGCCGACGTTGAAGGGATCTGCGAAGAAGGTCTTCTCGGGCACATAGGCGACGAACTCGTCGTCCGGCACGGTGTCGAGCATGACCTTCACGAAATAACCCTGATACTCGATCGCGGTCACGCGGCTTGGCAGCGCGGTGCCGCAACCCGGCGGCAGCGACGCGCCGGGGCGGACCAGCGCGACATCGTCGCGGCGCACGGCGATATCGACATTGTCGCCGACGTCGATGCCGCGACGCGCCTGCAGCGGCACCTCGATGGCCTCTCGCGCGCCCTGCTTCAGCAGGAAGCTCTCGCCATTGACCTTCTCGACCCGGCCGGACAGCACGTTCTGGCCGCCCATGAACTCGGCGACGTAACGGTCGCGCGGATGGGCGTAGACCTCGCGCGCCGGCCCGGCCTGCTTGATCCGCCCCTGCTCCATCACCACGACGAGATCGGCAAGCGCGATCGCCTCGAGCTGGGTGTGGGTGACGTGGATGAAGGTGATGCCGAGCTCGCGCTGCATCCGCCGCAGCTCCTGGCGCATCTGCACCCGCAGCTGCTCGTCGAGCGCCGACAACGGCTCGTCGAGCAGCAGCACGCGCGGCTCGGTGATCGCGGCCCGCGCCAGCGCCACGCGCTGCTGCTGCCCGCCGGAGAGCTGCGCCGGCAGCCGGTCGGCGAACTGCGTCAACCGCACCTTCTCGATCATCGCATCCGCCGCGCGCAGCCGTTCGGCCTTGGAATGGCCGCGGACCTGCAGCGCAAAGGCGATGTTCTCGCGCACCGTCAGGTGCGGAAACAGCGCGTAGGACTGGAACATCATCGCGGTGCGCCGCTGCACCGGCGGCAGGCCGACCACGTTGTGGCCACCGATCACGATCTCTCCCGCGGTCGGATCCTCATGGCCGGCAATCATGCGCAGGATGGTGGTCTTGCCGCAGCCGGACGGGCCGATGAAGCAGCAATAGGCTCCGTCGGCAATCCTGAGATTGACGCCGTCGACGGCATTGACGACGCCATCATAGCTCTTGCAGACACCTGCGAGCTCAATATCGCCTCGTTCGATCCGCATCAGTCCAAGCCTTATCCTTTGATCTTCCGCGCGCCGCGCTTCTTCTGGATCAGCACGATGCTTCCCAGGCTGACGCCGATGACGACGAAGGACACGATCGTTGTGACGGTGCCGAGCGCGTAGAGCGAGGGCGAGGTGACGTTCAACGTCATGCTCCAGATCTCCAGCGGCAGCGTATTGAGCGAGCCAGCCGTCTGCAGGGTGCGCGCGAACTCGTCGTAGGACAGCGTGAAGCCGAACAACGCGACCGCAACCAGCCCCGGCGCCAGCACCGGGATCATGACGAGCCGGATCGCCTGCCAGCGGCTGGCGCCAAGATCGCGCGCCGCCTCGTCCCAGGCGTTGTTGAAGCGCGACATCACCGCGAACATCACGAGTACGCCGAACGGCAACGTCCACGACAGCTGCGCGCCGAGCGCCGAGGAGTACCAGGCCGGGTTCAGTCCGAGCGCCTGGAACAGCAGGCCAGTGCCGAGACCGAGCACCAGGCCGGGCGCCACGAGGCTGCCGATCATCATGTAGAACACGATGCTGTCGCCCTTGAAGCGGCGGCGGAAGCCGAGGCCAGCCAGGAACGAGATCACGACCGTGATGACAGTGACGATCACCGCGAGCTTGATCGAGCGGTCGAACGAGCCCTTGACGTCGCCGGTACGCACCTGTGTGAACAGATCGACGAACCAGTGCAGCGAACGCCCCTTCATCGGAAACACGAGGCCGCCGCGAATGTCCTGGAACGACAGGATGTAGATGCAGAACATCGGGCCGTAGAGCGCGAGCACATAAGCTGTAAACAGCGACGCGAGTACGTAGAACGTCCAGGGACGCTTGCCCCCGCTCGGCGCGATCGCCTTGCGCGCAGAGATCCCTTGCTCGGGATTGTCGACCACGACGGCGCTCATCGGGTGATCTCCCGGCGGATGTCGACGCTGCGCAGGATCAGCGACACGATGGCGACGAGCACCAGCGTCAGCAGCACTGCGCTCGCCGCTGCCGTCGGATATTGCAGCACGCCGACGTCCTCATAGAAGGCGCTGACCACTGAGGCGGAGCCGCCGCCGGACATCACCTTGACGACAAAGAAGTCGCCCATCACGATCGAGACCACGAAGATCGAGCCGAGCGCGATGCCGCTCTTGGACATCGGCACCACGATCAGGCGGAGGATGTCGAAGCGGCTGGCGCCGGCATCGATCGCGGCCTCGATCAGCCGCTTGTCGATCCGCGCCATGGCATTGAAGATCGGCACGATCATGAAGATCGTCAGCTGGTGCACATAGGCGATGACGACGGCGAGATCCGAGAACAGCAGCACTTCCAGCGGCTGTCGGATCGCCCCAGTCGACATCAGGGCCGCGTTGATCAGCCCTTCCTTGCCGAGCAGCGGGACCCACGAGATCATGCGGATGATGTTCGAGGTCCAGAACGGCACGGTGCACAGCAGGAACAGCCCGATCGCGAGCAGCTGGTTGCGCACGTGGAAGACCAGGAAGTATGCCACGAAGAAGCCGATCAGCAGCGTGACGATCCAGGTCAGCACGGTGAACTTGATCGTTGCCAGATAGAGCTTGAGCGTCAGTGCCGAATGTAGCACTTCGACGTAGTTCGCGAGCGTGAAGCCCGGCGTGAGCCCGCCGAATCCGTCCGAGCCGAAGAAGCTTGCCGCCAGCACCACCAGGATCGGCGCCAGGAAGAACGGCACGAGCACGCCGACCAGAGGCGACACGTAAAGCCAGCCGGTCAGGCTCGAACGAGAGGTTGAAGAAGAGCTCGGCATCATCGCGGAGATTGCTTTGCTGTCGCCTGCGCCGGCACGGAATCGCACCGGCCGTGCAGTGGAGAGAGGCAGGAATCAGGCCACCTTGAAGTCGTTCCAGCGCTTGTTCATGTAGGCAGCCTCGTCCATCAGCGTATTCCAGCAGGAGATGTTCGTGACGCGGTCGAGGAACGAGCCGCCGTCGCGCTTGGTGCCGGCCTTCTCCATCGGCACGCCATAGGGGTCGTTCACGACCTCAGGCGCGGGCTTGCCCTCGTACCAGAAGTCCCATTCCGCAGCGGTGAGGAACTTCTTCGCCGTCGACGGCACCGGGCTGTAATAGCCGTAGCGCGCCACGAAGCCGCCCTGCCAGCCGGACAGGTACCAGTTGAGATACTCATAGGCGGCGTCGAGCTTCTTGCCGGTGAGGTGCTTCATCAGACCCATGCCGTTGCACCAGCCGCGATAGCCCTCCTTGCCGTTCTTGACGTTGACAGGCGCGTAGACGCAGGGAATCTCCTTGACGCGCACCGCGGCCACCGCCGGCGACCACATCGACTGGATCACCACCTCGCCTGCCGCCATCAGCTGCACCGACTGGTCGAAAGTGGTCCAGGTGGCGCGGAATTGCCCCTGCTTCTTCAGCTCGATCAGCTTGTTGCAGGTGAAGTCGATCTCCTCCTTGGTCATGTTGCCCTTGTTGCCGTACTTGATCAGTCCGGCACTTTCGAAGCACAGCGCGGCATCCATGATGCCGATCGCGGGCACGTCGAGGATCGCGGCCTTGCCCTTGAACTTCGGGTCGATCAGGTCCTTCCACTCGGTCACCTCGTGGCCGACGAGATCGGGCCGGTAGCCGATCGAGTCGGCATTGTAGACCTGCGGCAAGAAGGTCGCCCACTCGGTCACACCGTCATGAAGATCGGTCGCATCGGGCTTGGCGATGTACATCGCTTCATAGGGCGAAATGCCCTGGCGCGGAATCTTGTGGCCATTGATCTCACCCTTGGTGAAGATCGGCAGGATGTTGTCGAACTCCTTGATCTTCTTGACCTCGATGCCCTGGATGACGCCGCGCTTGGCGGCGAGCTTGGCTTGCCAGCCCTCGAGGTCGGCGATGTCGACGCTGTTCGGCTGGCTGATGAAACGGTTGATCGCCGCCGACGTATCGAGGTTCTGCATCGTGACCTTGAAGCCGAGATCCTTCGCGGCCTGGTCACCGATCGCCTTCACCACCGAATAGGACACGCCGACATGGCGCAGCTCGATGTCCTTGATCTCCTGCGCCCAGATCGTCGGCGCGCCTGGCACGATGTCCGAGCCGACCGCTGCACCCGCAAGAGCGGCCGCACCCTTGAGCAATGAACGCCGGCTCAGCTTGTCTTTCGGCGGCTTTGTCTTTTGGCCCACCGTCTCGCCCTTCGACGTGCGTGTCTCGTTGTCGCGCATAGCAACCCCCGCTGGTTACAAGGCAGCACGACATCCTTCGTTGGATGTTGGCCCGCTTGCGTTTCGATCTTGATGCGAGGCTATCGGCGGGATTTTGCGAAGTAAAATTGGAAGCAAAAATTGCGGATATAAGCGCCGCTAATGTCGGCTGTCTTCTGCTTGAGCTCTCGGCAATCGCACAGATCCGCGCCAATCGGCTGAGAACCGATTGAGCAGTAAGGCGATGTTGGCCGCAAACGGATTCCTTTCTGACGGCGATCAAGAAACGGACACGCGAGCGTCGTATCTTAGGTTGAGTTCTAAGAATGCCTTGAGATTCCGCGACCAATCTCTGGACGTTCCAGCATCAGTTGATTGCGCGACGGCAGAACTCCGATAGCAGCGCCCCAACGTAGCTAGGCAAGCCGACAGGGAGCAGATGCAGATGGCGAGGACGTTCTTCCCTCTTGCCCCTGCGTCGCGAGCGGTCACGGAGACGCATCCCCATATGGTAGATTCGACCCAAGCGACTCCCATAGGTTACGGCCTGATTAAGAACGCGAGAAGGGGCAAATAGGGTGTCAATCGTGTCGGAAGTCCGGTTCGGTATCAGAAGCAGCTATAGCAATCGGCCAACTTAACTGCAGCGCCCAATCCCCGTAGAGCCGACCGCGGCATGGCCGTAGTGCTCTAGCGCCGCAGTTCACGAGGAGCTAGTTCCGCGAAAGCGGCGCGCCGCATCGAGGTTATTTACCGCCAGCGAGAGTCGTCAGGATATGTCCTGACACGCTCCTTGTCGTAATCACGGTCGCTAGCCTGACGATACAAAGCACAGTGAGAAAGAGCAATCAATTCGCCGGTGTGCGCGCAACAGCATGGGTTCGGACTTATGCTGCCCTCCACGCACCGGAATCAACTTCATCCAGTATCGAGCTCAACGTGTTCGGCCGATGGCGCTGAACCTGCTGGTGCCACCGACACTCGCCGTGCGTTTCGGCCGGTTCTTCCGCGATGCGCAGACGGGGCGCTGCCGCCATTCGCTGATCGAGAGGCTGGGACTTCGTCCTCAACCGAAGCGCCGGTCATAGGCGAGCACGGCTTCAAGCAGCACCTGCGCGCCGGCGCCGCACTCGTCGAACGCGGTCGACTCGGATTCGTTGTGGCTGACGCCGCCGGCGCAGGGCACGAAGATCATGGTGGTCGGCGCGACGCGCGCGATGTAGGCCGCATCGTGGCCGGCGCCGGACACCATGTCGCGGGTGGCATAGCCGGCCTTCTCGGCGCCGGCGCGCACGCAATCGATCATCTCGGCATCGAAGCGCACCGCCGGGCTGTCCCAGATGCGTTTCTCGTCATAGGTGAGGCCGAGCGGTTCGATCGTCGCCTTCAGCGCGGCACGGAACTCCTGCTCCATCGTCTCCAGCACGGCCTCGTCCGGATGCCGGAAGTCGACGCAGAAGAACACCTCGCCCGGCACGACGTTGCGCGAGTTCGGCCGCACCTCCATCAGCCCGACGGTACCGACCGCATCGGGCGCGTGCTTCATCGCGATCGCGTCGATCTGCTCGACCATGCGCGACGCGCCGAGCAGCGCGTTCTTGCGCAGATGCATCGGCGTCGCGCCGGTGTGCGCGGCGTGACCAGCCACCGTGACCTCGTACCAGCGCATGCCTTGCACGCCGGTGACGACGCCGATGGTCTTGCCTTCCGCTTCCAGGATCGGCCCCTGCTCGATGTGCAGCTCGAACATCGCGCCGATCTTGCGCTGTCCGACCGGCTCGCTGCCCTTGTAGCCGATACGGGTCAACTCGGCCTCGAAGGCCTTGCCGTCGCGGTCGCGGCGCGAATAGGCGAACTCACGCGTGAAAGCGCCGGCGAACACGCCGGAGGCCAGCATCGCCGGCGCGAAGCGCGAGCCCTCCTCGTTGGTCCAGTTGACGATCTCGAGCGGCGCGTTGGTCTCGTAGCCTGTGGCGTGCAAGGTGCGCATGACTTCCAACGCACTGAGCACACCCAGCACGCCGTCGAACTTGCCGCCGGTGGGTTGCGTATCGAGGTGCGAACCCATGCAGATCGGCGGCAGGTCGGTGCGCTTGCCGGGGCGGCGCGCGAACATGTTGCCGCAATCATCGACGGCGACCGTGCAGCCGATCGCCTCGCAGGCACGTTTAAACCAGTCGCGGACCTTGCGGTCGTCATCGGACAGCGTGAGCCGGCAGATGCCGCCTTTCGCCGTGCCGCCGAAGCGGGCCGTTTCCATCAGGCTGTCCCACAGCCGCTGCGGGTCAATCGACAGATTGGTGCGGTCGGCCTTGGCCGGAGTTGTCACGGTCTCGCTCATGGCACCACCGGCATGCTGCGCGACACCGGCTTCGGCGCCGAAAATTCCTTCCATGTACTGTTGGCGACATGCGACGCCGGGAATGGCGGCCGGGCGACGAACTGCCCGTCGCCCTTCCCGGCGCGCAACTCGCCATCCTGCCAGGCGATGCGGCCGCCTGACAGCGTGATGCGCGGCGCCCCGGTGCAGACGATGCCGTCGAACACGTTGTAATCGATCCGGCTGGTCTGGGTCTTGGCCGAGATGGTCTTGCTCTTCGCAGGATCCCAGATCACGAGGTCGGCGTCCGACCCGACCGCGACCGCGCCCTTGCGCGGATAGATGTTGAGGATGCGCGCGATGTTGGCCGAGGTGACTGCGACGAACTCCTCCTTCGTCAGCCGTCCGGTATTGACGCCCTTGGTCCACAGCACCGGCAGCCGGTCCTCGACGCCGCCCGTGCCGTTCGGGATCATGCGGAAATCGGTCAACCCGAGCCGCTTCTGCGCGCGGGTGAACGAGCAGTGGTCGGTCGCGACCACCTGCAGTGAGCCGGACTGCAGGCCCGACCACAGCGAGTCCTGATGCTTGCGCGGCCGGAACGGCGGCGACATCACGCGCGCCGCCGCATAGTCCCAGTCCGGATTGCGATATTCGTCCTCATCCAGCACGAGGTGCTGGATCAGCGGCTCGCCATAGACGCGCTTGCCCGCGGCGCGGGCGCGCGCGATCGCCTCATGCGCCTCGCGGCAGGAGGTGTGGACCACGTAGAGCGGCGCGCCCGCCATGTCGGCGATCATGATGGCGCGGTTGGTTGCTTCGCCCTCGACCTCGGGCGGCCGCGAATAGGCGTGATTTTCAGGCCCGGTCGCGCCCTTACCCATCAAGGTCTCCTGCAAACGGAACACGACGTCGCCGTTCTCGGCATGCACCATCGGCAGTGCGCCGAGCGCGGCGCAGCGCGAGAACGAGTTGAACAGCTCGTCGTCATTCACCATCAGCGCGCCCTTGTAGGCCATGAAATGCTTGAAGGTGTTGATGCCGTAGGTCTTCACCACGGCTTCCATGTCGTCATGGGTTTCCTTCGTCCACGACGTCACCGCCATATGGAAGGAATAGTCGCAGGCCGCCTTCTCGCTCTTGTGGCGCC
This sequence comes from Bradyrhizobium sp. USDA 4369, assembly GCF_054056435.1. Lineage (NCBI taxonomy): Bacteria > Pseudomonadati > Pseudomonadota > Alphaproteobacteria > Hyphomicrobiales > Nitrobacteraceae > Bradyrhizobium > Bradyrhizobium sp. USDA 4369. The sequence goes on from NZ_JBSRYH010000001.1 coordinate 640,563, forward strand.
AATCCTGGTAGGCCTTGAGCATCGACTCGCCCGGAGCGGGAATGCAGAAATCGACGATCATCGTGGTGCCGCCGCACAGCGCCGCCTTGGTGCCCCATTCGAAATCATCCGCCGACACCGTGCCCATGAACATGAGCTCCATATGGGTGTGCGGGTCGATGCCGCCCGGCAGGATGTCGCAGCCGCCGGCGTCGATCACCTGCGCCCCGGTCGGCGCGGACAATCCTTCGGCGACTGCTGCGAACTTGCCGTCCTCGATCAGGACGTCGGCGCGGCGGGAATGATCATGATTGATGACGGTGCCGCCGCGAATGAGAATGGTCATGAGCGCTCCTCCGGCTGGATAGCGTGGTCGTGTCGAGATTGATGATCAGGAGTGGGTTGGCTGCGGCACCGCAAGGCGCTGCAGCCAAGTCTTCCGATGATGGGACGCTTACTTCAAAGCCGCGTCGATCACGGCGTGGCTCCAGGCACCCTCGGGCTTCTTGGTGATGACCGGCTGGTCGCCGCCGGCGCCGAGCAGCGTGGTGACGGTGCGATCGAAATCGGCCGGCTCGAGCTTGCCGTTGGAGCCCGCGGTGAGCTTGTTGATTTCGCCCATCATGCGCTTCTGATGCGCCTCCTTCTGGGCACCGGTCGCATCATTGTCGAGCACGATCTTGACCGCCTCATCCGGATTGCTGCGTGCGAAGTCCCAGCCCTTCATCGTGGCCTTGACGAACTTCGCCATCTTGGCGGTGAAGGCGGCGTCAGACAGCTTGCTCTCGAGCACGTAGAGCCCGTCTTCCATGGTCGAGACGCCCTGATCGGTGTAGTTGAACACCACGAGCTCCTCGGGCTTCAGCCCGGCGTCGATGACCTGCCAATATTCGTTGTAGGTCATGGTCGAGACGCAGGCGGCCTGCTTCTGGATCAGGGGATCGACGTTGAAGCCCTGCTTGATCACCTTGACGCCGCCGGCCGAGCCGTCGGTCTTGTAGCCGAGCTCGGCCATCCAGGCCATGAACGGATATTCGTTGCCGAAGAACCAGACGCCGAGCGTCTTGCCCTTGAAATCGGCCGGGGCCGCGACGCCGGAATCCTTGCGGCAGGTCAGCATCATGCCGGAGCGCTTGAACGGCTGGGCGATGTTGACCAGCGGTACGCCCTTCTCGCGCGCGGCAAGCGCGGCCGGCATCCAATCGATGATCACGTCGGCGCCGCCGCCGGCGATCACCTGCGGCGGAGCGATGTCCGGACCGCCGGGCTTGATGGTGACGTCGAGGCCCTCGGCCTTGTAGAAGCCCTTGTCCTTGGCAACGTAGTAGCCGGCGAACTGCGCCTGCGTCACCCATTTCAGCTGCAAGGTGACCTTATCGTCGGCCGAGGCAGGAGCCGCGAGTCCCACCAGCAGCACCGCGCCGAGCATCAATCTCTTCAGCATCCGTCGTCTCCCCTGTTCAACACCACGAACCAACACACCTCGTCTCACCCCCGGTTCGACGGGTGCCAGAACGTCACCCGTTTCTCGAGCAGCACCAGCGCGCCGAAGCAGGCGGAGCCGGCGATGGCCGCGATCACGATCGTCGCCCACACCATGTCGAGCGACATGCGGCCCACCTCGGTCGAGATGCGAAAGCCCATGCCGAGCGTCGGCGTGCCGAAGAACTCGGCGACGATCGCGCCGATCAGCGCCAGCGACGCATTGATCTTGAGCGCGTTGAACAGGAACGGCATCGCCGCCGGCAGCCGCAGCGCCAGCAAGGTCTGCAGCCATGAGGCGCCGTAGCTAACCATGAGGTCGCGCTCGAGCCGGCCGGCCGCGGCAAGGCCCGCGACCGCGTTCACCAGCATCGGGAAGAAGGTCATGACGACGACCATGGCGGCTTTCGACTGCCAGTCGAAGCCGAACCACATCACCAGAATCGGTGCGATGCCGATGATCGGCAGCGCCGAGATGAAATTGCCGATCGGGATCAGTCCGCGGCGCAGGAAATCGGAGCGGTCACAGGCGAGCGCGACCATGAAGCCTGTGGCCGATCCGATCAGCCAGCCCGGCACAGCCGCGCGCACGAAGGTCTGCACGAAGTCGGCGCCGAGCACCGGCAGCGACGCGAACAGCCGTGCCAGGATCAGCGACGGCGCCGGCAGCAGCACGGTCGGCACCTTCAAGCCGACGCAGATCACTTCCCACAGAAACACCAGCGTCAATCCGAACAGCAGCGGCACCGCGGCCGGCGCCAGTCGTGCGAGCACCGGAGGCAGATTTTCCGCGCTACTCCAGATGACGTTGGCGAACCAGGCGATCGCCCAGGCGGCGAGAGCGAGCGTGATCACGATCGCCCCCGCCGCACCACGATGCGCGAGCATCAATGCAAGGGCCGCGAGCAGGCTTCCAGCCGCGAGCAAGGCCGCCAGTGACAGCACCGGCTTGCGCTCGGGGGCGGCAGGCGCGATGACGCTCATGGCCGCGTCCCCATGGCCTGCAAGGTCAGCTTCTCGGCGAGCGTGATCAGCACCACCAGCAGCGCAGCGAGCAGCGCGGCCATCACCAGCGCCGACCAGATCTGCACGGTCTGGCCGTAATAGGAGCCCGAGAGCAGACGCGCGCCGATGCCGGCCTGCGCGCCGGTCGGCAGTTCGCCGACGATGGCGCCGACCAGGCTGATCGAGATCGATACTTTCAGGCTGGCGAACAACAGCGGCACCGCGGCTGGCCAGCGCAGCTTGACGAAAGTCTGCGTGCCCGACGCGTTGTAGGTGCGCATCAGGTCGAGCATCGTCGCGTCGGGCGACGCCAGGCCCTTGACCATGCCGATGGTGACCGGGAAGAACGACAGATAGGCCGAGATCATCGCCTTCGGCAGCAGGCCGACGATGCCGACCGAGCCGAGCGCGACGATAATGATCGGCGCGATCGCCAGGATCGGAATGCTCTGACTGGCCACGATCCACGGCATCAGGCTGCGGCGCAGCGCGTTGACGTGCACGATCGCGACCGCCAGGGCGATGCCGAGCAGCACGCCGATGACGAAGCCCACAAGCGTCGCCGAGATTGTCACCCAGGCATGGGTCAGTAGGTTGCGCGGATTGAGCACGAGCCCGTCGGCGGTCTCGCGCAGCAGCCGCGTCCCGATCGTTGAGGAATAGAGCTCACTAATGATCTGGTGCGGCGCCGGCAGCACCGGCCGCTCCAGGCTCCAGGCCACCTCGTAGCGATTGGCGAGTCCCTCGACACGCACCAGCTGCGGCAGGTCGCGGTTCATCGGCAGGCAGGCGAGATACCACACCGCCAATATGATCGCCGTCAGCGTCAGCACAGGGATCAGTCCGCCGCGCCGCAGGTCGTCCCACATCCGGTGGCCCCTCGAAGCTTCGCGCGGCGCCCCAAGTGCGACACTACTCATCGTAGCTATGGCCGGCGCGCAGCCCCTCCCTGACGCGGTGCGCGACTTTCAGGAATTCCGGGCTCTCGCGAATATCGAGCGTGCGCTCGGCGCCGAAGGCGCAATCGATCACGTCGATGATGCGCCCCGGCCGCGGCGACATCACCACGATGCGCGACGACAGGAACACGGCTTCGGGAATCGAATGCGTGACGAACACGACCGTCTTGCGGGTCTCGTTCCAGAGCTTGACGAGCTGCTCGTTGAGCTGATCGCGCACGATCTCGTCCAGCGCGCCGAACGGCTCGTCCATCAGCAAAAGCTCAGGCTCGAACGACAGCGCACGCGCGATCGAGACGCGCTGCTGCATGCCACCGGACAGTTGCCACGGATATTTCTTGGCAAAGCCCGACAGCCTGACCATGTCGAGATGCTTGCGCGCCCGCTCGCGGCGCTCGGCTTTCGGCCGGCCGAACACTTCGAGCGGCAGCATCACATTGGCTTCCACCGTGCGCCACGGATACAGCGCCGGCGCCTGGAACACGTAGCCATATTGACGCTTCAGACGCGCCTCATGCGGCGCGAGCCCATTGACGGTGATGCTGCCGGACGTCGGCTGCTCGAGATCGGCGATCACGCGCAAGAGCGTGGTCTTGCCGCATCCGGACGGGCCGATGAAGGAGACGAACTCGCCCTTTGCGATGGTGAGATTGGCATCGGCGAGCGCGTAGACCGGACCGTCCCCGGTCTGGAACGTCAGCGACAGATTGCGAATGTCGATGGCCGTCTGCACGCTCACAGATCACCCTTCCCTGGCGCCGCTCGTCCGATCGCATCGAAGCAAGCGGTATGCCATGCACGGCTGCTTGATATCGCAGGCCTCGATCGAGAAGGCTTCGAAACCACCTGCGCAAGGTTTGACCATTTGATCAGATTCATTGCATTGTGCCGGCGGACCAATCGACGTGATCTCATCGATTTGCAACGGACTGTCTGATGGCGGCAGCGCGCACGACCCTGAAACGCAAGGCCCGGAAAACGGCGTCGCCTGATCCGGAGATCCGGGCCAAGACGCGCGGCGGCGAGGCCAATGTGGAGCGGATCCTCGACGCCGCGCTCTCGGTATTCGCCATGGACGGCTTCGCCGGCGCCCGCGTCGACGCCATCGCCGATCTCGCCGGCCTGTCGAAGCCGAACCTGCTGTATTACTTCCGCACCAAGCAGGATCTCTACCTCGCGGTGCTCAAGCGCACGCTGGACATGTGGCTGGTGCCGCTGGCCAGGATCGAGCCGCGGAGCGATCCGCTGATGGCGCTGACCGACTACATCACCACGAAGCTGGAATATGCCCGCGACCATCCCAAGGCATCGCGGCTGTTCGCGATCGAGGTGATGCGCGGCGCGCCGGTGCTCGGCAAGGTGCTGCAGGACGACCTGAAGCAGCAGGTCGACAGTAAGGTCACCTTGCTGCGGCGGTGGATGGCCCAGGGCAAGCTGCCGCGCCGGGACCCGCATCATCTCATCTTCATGATCTGGGCGACGACGCAGCATTACGCCGATTTCTCCACGCAGGTCGAGGCCATCACCGGCCGCACGCTTCATCATCCCGCTTTCTTCACCGCGGCACGGCAGTCGATCCTCGACGCCGTGCTCGGGCCGGGGCAGGAATGAACCGAACTACTCCGCGGCATGTTTGGCAGGCCGCGGATTCGTCGCCATCGGATTGTTGGGGTGTTCGAGCCAGGTGCGGTGACCACCGACCGTCAGCCCGGTGCGGCGATCGACCTCGCCCTCCTTGAGGGGCACCATGGTGATGCAGTTCTCGATCGGGCAGACCACGGCGCACAGATTGCAGCCGACGCATTCCTCCTCGATCACCTCGAAATGGCGCTGGCCGTCCTTGAGGCTGGTGATCGCCTGGTGCGAAGTGTCCTCGCAGCCGATGTGGCAGCGGCCGCATTTGATGCAGAGGTCCTGGTCGATGCGGGCCTTCACTACATAATCCAGATTGAGATGCTGCCACTCGGTCTTGCGCGGCGCGGCGCGGCCGACGAAATCCTCCGTGCGCGCGTAGCCCTTCTGGTCCATCCACTCCGACAGGCCGGCGATCATCTCCTCGACGATCTTGAAGCCGTAGACCATCGCGGCGGTGCAGACCTGGACGTTGCCGGCGCCCAGCGCCATGAACTCGGCCGCATCGCGCCATTTCTCGATGCCGCCGATGCCGGAGATCGGTAGGCCCTGCGTCACCTGATGGCGCGCGATCGCCGAGACCATGTTGAGCGCGATCGGCTTGACCACCGGGCCGCACATGCCGCCATGCGTGCCGTAGCCGTCGATATGCGGCCACGGCGCCATCTGGTCGATGTCGACGCCCATCAGCGCGTTCACGGTGTTGATCAGCGACACCGCGTCGGCACCGCCGCGTTTCGCCGCTTCCGCCGGCGGCAGGATGCTGGCGACGTTCGGCGTGAGCTTGACGATGACCGGCATCCGCGTCGCCGCCTTGCACCAGCGCGTGACCATCTCGATGTACTCGGGCACCTGGCCGACCGCAGCGCCCATGCCGCGCTCGCTCATGCCGTGCGGACAGCCGAAATTCAGCTCGATGCCATCGGCGCCGGTCTGCTCGACCCGCCTGATGATCGCGGTCCAGTTCGGCTCCTCGCAGGGCACCATCAGTGAGATCACGACGGCGCGGTCCGGCCAGTCGCGCTTGACCTGCGTGATCTCCTGCAGGTTGACCTCGAGTGGACGGTCGGTGATCAGCTCGATGTTATTGAAGCCGATGACGCGACGATCGCTGCCATGGATGGCGCCATAGCGCGGACCGCTGACATTGACGATGGGTGGATCCTCGCCGAGCGTCTTCCAAACCACGCCGCCCCAGCCTGCCTTGAAGGCGCGAACGACGTTGTAGGCCTTGTCGGTCGGCGGCGCCGAGGCGAGCCAGAACGGATTGGGCGAGGTGATGCCGGCGAAGCTGGTGCGGAGGTCGGCCACTGCTCAAGCTCCTGCGTGATGGGGCACAGCAGCGCCCTGCAGCGCCGCGATGATGGAGGCTGCGGCCGCCTTGCCGTCGGCGACGGCGGCCACGGTGAGATCGCTGCCACCGGCGACGCAATCGCCGCCGGCCCAGACGCCGGGAAGACTGGTGCGCCGCGCCGCATCGACCGCGATGCGGCCGTTCTCGAAGCTGAGGTCGCTATCGGCGAGGCCGCTCGCGAGCAGCGTCTGTCCGATCGCGATCAGCACCTGGTCGGCCGCGAGCGTCATGCGCTCGCCCGTCGGGATCAGTCGTCCCTCCTCGCTGCGCGTCCGCGCAAAAGTGACGCCGCTGACGGCCCCATCAGCCTGCTCGAAGCCGACCGGCACGAGATGCTCGCGGATCAGCACGCCGCGTACCTGCGCGACCTCCTGTTCATGAAGCGAGGCCGGCATCTCGGATTTCGAGCGGCGGTAGGCGATGGTGACGCATTCGGCGCCGAGCAGCTTGACCTGGGTCGCCGCATCGATCGCGGTCATGCCGCCGCCGATCACGACGACGTTGCGGCCGATCGGCAGCGCGGTCTTGTCCGGCGCCTGACGCAGCGCGGCGATGAACGCGACCGCATCACTGACACCGCTCGGCACCTCTGAAGGACCGAGACCATTGGTGCCGCCGAGGCCGAGACCGAGAAACACCGCATCATGATCGGCTCTCAGGCCGGCCAAAGTGATGTCGCGACCGAGCGCCTTGCCGTACTCGACCGCGATCCCGCCGACCGCGAGAATATAAGCAAGCTCCGCTTGCGCGATGTCGCCGGTGACTTTGTAGGCGGCAATGCCGTATTCGTTGAGGCCGCCGCCCTTGTCGCGCGCCTCGTAGATCGTCACCTGATGGCCGGCCCGCGCCAGCGCGTGCGCGCAGGACAGCCCGGCCGGACCGGCACCGACCACGGCGATGCGCTTGCCGGTCGGCGCGCCAGCGCGATAGAACTGGCGCCCGCTCGCGAGCAACGCGTCGGTCGCATGGCGCTGCAGCCGTCCGATCTCCACCGCACGCGCCTCGGAGGACTCGCGCACGCAGGCGCCCTCGCAGAGATTTTCAGTCGGACAGACGCGGGCACACATCGCACCCATGATGTTGGCATCAAGGATGGTCTTGGCAGCCGCGACCGGCAGGCCGTTCGCGATCTGGCGGATGAACAGCGGAATGTCGATCTCGGTCGGGCACGCTGCGACGCAGGGCGCATCGTAGCAGAACAGGCAGCGCTCGGCGGCGACGCGCGCCTCGTTGGGATGGAGCGGCGCAACCAGGTCCTTGAAATTCTCGCGGCATAGCTCGGCAGAGATTCTGTGGCCCGCAAGGCCGCCAGCCGGTTCGTTGCTCAACCCAGTCCTCCTGCAGTCTCGGTCGCTGAACGACCTGTTCGAGAACGATCTTGCTCCAGAAGATTTGACCAGTTGATCAAAATTGTCAAACGCCGACATGCGTCGCGGCCGCGAAAAAGATCTCAGCGCGCGACTGAACACGGCCTCTGCCTGCGCGACCGGCGCACTGCCAATTCCCATGGCAATGGTTGCCCTTGGTTTGAGCGATCCGGTGGAGCTTGCAGATCACCAGGCGACAACGACAAGCCGCGTCTTCGTGCAGTACCCTGACCGCTTCGCAATCGATTTGCGGCCCTCCGGAAGCGGCCCGCAGATTTCGAGTTCAGATCGCGAGAGTCGCCAGTTTGGAACGCGATTGACTGAAGCGAACGCACCACGGATCGACCCCGAGACCGGCAATTCCGTCCGCATACGCGCCTAGACGTGGACAAATCATTGACGAGGCTTGATTTGTCGATCTTCCGGCGAGACCGCCGTATTCGCTCAGGCCCGCTTTTGTAAACATCGCTTGAGAGAAAATGTTTGCCTCACCCCAACGAGATAGCCGCATGCGGCCCGCGAAGCGTCAGCACCGGAGGTGCGTAGGGTGTGAAAACTCTCTTCCTTACTTTTCCCTGAGGCTTCGCTTGGCTTCCCGATTTGTTGCGCGCCTTCTGAACCAACCTGACGTCAAACGTCGATTTGCGTTGGGCCTGCAATCGGAGAGACGCTGAGGCCTTCGTAAGGCCGCCAACACCCTGTCTTCCAACTGCGCAATTCACGCAGTCTTCTTGCAAGTCCGCGTTATGCGCGCTCGTGCGCGACCATACGATCAGTGCCAGAAAGACCCTCGAGATTGTTGACGAAATGCTCGCTGATCGCACGCCCCTAGACCGACCGGCACCGTTGAACGCAAGCCATGTCAATGGCTTGCCGTTCAACCGGCGAGCCGCTTTTATCTTGCCCTAGACGGCCGCCCGGTAACCGTCCGGTCTCTGCACACCTTCCCCCTCGTGAGTTGTCGTTCCATTTCGGGTTCTCTGCTGCTGTGGAGAATCTCCGGTGAGATCCAAACATTTCGAGAACAAAGCGCGCCGCGAATGGTGGTCGCTGCACGTCGAAGCGTGGCGTCGGAGCGGTCTCGGGATCCGCAAATACTGCCAACAACAACGCCTGACTGAGAACACCCTGCGGCGTTGGCTGAAGCGGCTGGCCGGCAACGAGACTGCGCTTAAGCTCGAGAAATATCAGACGGAATTGCGCCGCGAGCGCGCCCGGGAAGAGCGGGAAAAGGCGCTCCGAAAGCAGAAGCAGCGCAGGTTCACGATCACCTCGGACGTGCGTAATCGGGCGTCTCAGGCGTTCTGGGCGATGCATGTCGAGGCGTTGAACTGGAGCGGAATGGAGCTCCGCGCCTATGCCGCAGCGATGCAGTTGTCGCCGCATTCGCTGCGCAAATGGCGCGACCGACTGGCCGCTGGCGAGGTCACGATCGACTGGCGCGCCCATCTTCATCCCTCCGCCCGGCCCATCGTTAGCAGCGTCGTAAGCAGCGCTGCTAAGGCGCCCGACTGCGAAACGAGCTTGACAGATGAGCCACGTGATGGGCGAGCGAACCGGCGCCGGTTCACGGACGAGGAGAAGCTCGCGATCGTGCGTGAGTCCGACGTTGCGGTACGGCCGCTGCCGAACTCTGTCGGCGCCACGGCATCGTCACCAGCATGCTGTTCCGCTGCATCGACTGGCGCACGCCGGAGCGCGTCTGGAAGCCGGCGATTGCAGGATGATCTGCAAAAATTGGTGTTGAACTGCGTTGCGATTCTTCTACGAATCAGCATGTTTGAGTACCATCGGACATGCAGATCGATCTCACCAGTCTCCCGTCCGATACTGACCTTCTGCAGCGCTTGGTGCGCGACATTGCCGCTGCGATCGACCATCGCGACACCGAGATCGAGCGTCTCGAATCCATCATCAAACAGCTGCAGCGAATGCAGTTCGGCCGCAGCTTCGAGCGCTTCGATCCCGATCAGCTTGCACTCGGTCTTGAGGATCTCGACAGTGATGTTGGTCGCGTCGAGGAAGCGCAACCGAAGGTCACTCCAGAAACAAAAACTCCGCCGCGAAATCGTACGCTGCCCGATCATCTGCCACGCGAAGACGTCCTGGCGGACGTGCAAGACAGGGTTTGTGGCTGCTGTGGCGGAGCTCTCCATCTGATCGGCGAGAGCGTCAGCGAGATGCTGGATTGGGTCCCGGCGCAGCTTCGCGTCGTGCGCACTACCCGAGCGGGTAGAGACGCCCTGCACATAGGCCTCCTGAACAACCGCGGTCAGCGCCTTCTCGGCCATCCGGCGCGGCTCCAGGAAGCCCCGGAAGTAGCTTCCCTTGCGCAGCTTGGGGATGCGCAGCTCAACCGCGCCAGCGCGCGTCTCCCAGGTCCGGTCACGGCAATGTCGCAGCCGGCGCGGCTGCGGGTCTGGTCGTTGGAGCCGCACTCGGTGCTGCGGCTGCCTCGCGTCCCGTCGCCTATGTCGCGCCTCCGCCACCGCCCGTCGTGTACGTCCGGCCACCGGTCGTCTATGCGCCCTATGGATATTACTACGGCCCGTAGCCGGGTGTTTGCCGGCGTGCTGCGCCTGGCGGGAGAGGTTGCAGCCTTTCCCTGCCGTCGGCTCCAGACGGAGCGGCGACCATCGTCCCTCAACCGTGATCGTTCCGATGCAGACACCGGCGAGCCTGCCGTTTGCAGGTGGGCCGTGTCCTCGCAGAAGCAAACTAAGAATAGCCAACCGACCGGTGCCGGACTGCAGATCCCTTGGACCGTCGTGGCCAGCGATGGTGAACGGCTCTACGAACGCTCTTCACGAGCGATGTGGCGCTAATTCTGTTTGACGGCGCGGCGCGGATGGAACATCGCATCCGGACTGTCACACCATTCCTGATATTTGAAGTCCGTTTCGTGAGTGCCTGGCGCAATCGTTTCGAGACCATCGTCCGGCCGAAGATTGGAACCTTTCATCTTGGCTGAGAGCAACTGCGGAGCGCATGGGTCTGCGCTGCCGCAGAGAACGGGAATCTTGTTGACCTCGATGTCGGGTCCATTCCTCGAACGATCGACACCCACGATGAGACGACGCGTCCGCGCATCGCCGCGCTCACCGCGAGTTGGGTTGCGCCTCTGCCTGGAGCAGCCGCTTCTGCACTTTGCCCGAGGCCGTTCGCGGCAGAGCGGCCGTCACGACGAAGCTGCGCGGGATCTTGAATTTGCCGAGTCTATCCGCGCAATGGGCGGCGAGAGCATCGGCATCGGCCTGCGCGCCGGGCCTCAGTACGACATAGGCGCATCCCACTTCGCCCCAGCGTTCATCGGGCACGCCGACGACCGCAACTTCCGCGACGGCTGGATACTCGCACAGCGCCGCCTCGACCTCCGCCGGGTACACGTTCTCGCCGCCCGAAATAAACATGTCCTTCTTGCGATCGACGATGCGAAAGAAGCCATCGGCGTCGCGCCGGGCGATGTCGCCGGTCGCGAACCAGCCGTCGTGAAAGGCGGTCCGGGTCGCCTCGGGCTGATTCCAGTAGCCCTGCGCGAGACCCGGGCCGGCAAGCCAGAGCTCGCCCTCTTCGATATCGACCTCCGCCGCGGCGCCGCCACCGTCCGACACCGGAACGAGTCGCATCCTCGTGCCCGTCAGCGGCAGCCCGCAGCTTCCGATCTTCTCACGCAGCCGCGCCAGATCGTGCGGCGGCATCGACAGATTGGCCCCCGTTTCGGTCATCCCGAATCCCTGAACCAGGTGAACGCCGTGGTCCAGATAGGTGCTGATCAACGCCGGAGGAACAGGCGCGCCCCCGATGGCCCAGCATTCGAGACGACGCAGCGCGGCGCCGTCGAAGCTCGACGAGCGCGTGATGGCAGCCGCCATCTCAGGCACGGAGAAGTAATGCGAGACTCCCAGTTCGGGATCGGTCAACCGCGCGAAGGTCCGCATCGGGTCGAACCCGCCGGAGAGCAGCAATCTGCCGCCGCTCTGAAGCGTCGCACGGGCGGTCAGAAACAAGCCTGCCGTATGGAACAGCGGCATGTCGCAGAGGAAGACGCAACGCCCCGTCAGGCCGCAGCCGCCGCTCATGTTCAACGACGAGGCATACGCCGCACGCTCGGAGATCATCACGCCCTTCGGGCGCCCGGTCGTACCCGACGTATAGAGCAGCGTGCTGACGTCGGAATCGCTGCGCCGCGCCGTCGCATCGGGCCTGCTTCCCTCGCGTCCAAGGTCCTGCAGGCGCTCGATCGCAAACGATTGTCCGGGCGCACCCGACAGATCGAAGTCGGCCTCATGGAAGATGATCTCCGGCGTGGCATCCTCGATCAGCGCACGAACCTCAGGCCTGGCCAGACGCCAATTCAGCGGGACGAAGATCGCGCCGGCACGAACGCTCGCCAGATACAGCAGCAGGACGTCGGCGCGATTGCGCGAGAGACAGGCCACGCGTTGGGCGCTGCATGGTCCAAGCCGCTCGACGAGCCACGCCGCCAGCCGGTCGACGGCAGCATGGAGCTCAGCCCACGTCCAATGCCGATCGGCCTCGAGATCGGACAACGCGATCCGGCCCGGCGTCGCGCGGCGATGCGACGCCACGATGTCCTTCGTCTCAAGTTCCAGAGCAATCACCGACACGCTCAGCTCCTTCGGTTAGTGCGAGAATGGCACGAAGCTGCCGTGGACTCCGAACGGCACCCGTATCGGCAGATGAATGCGGGCCAGTGCTTCGTCCTTGATCGCGCGGACATCGAGGATGACAAGGTCGGTCGCGCCGCGATCGGAGTTGAACTCGGTGAACATGAGATAGCCGTCATCCTCGTTCACCGCCCCGGCGGCCTGGACGAAGACGGGCTCGCCCGGTGACCGGCAGATCGAATCTCGTCTGCTCTTCGGCGATCGACGCATAGTCGCCCAACAAGAACCTGCTTTCGGCGGCGTTGATGATCATGACGCGGTCTCCCCTGGTCGCTTCTGGTCGGCCTGGTCGTTGATCCGGCAGCGCCATCCTGATGCGGCAGCGGGTGACGCTCCATCGGATGCGCCCTCACTGCTCCTGCCGATCAATATCGCTCGCCGGCCGAGACCGGAGAAAGCTTGGACCTGCTTATGCGACCTATAGGCCGCGATCCGATCAAGCATCGTTGGAGCCTATCGCGCCTCGATCAAGCTGGTCAGGCGCTCACGGATGATTTGGTCAGCCTGCGCCATGATACGGTCGATGAGCTCCTTCACGGTCGGCACGTCGTTGATCAACCCGGCGACCATGCCACAGCTCCAAGCGCCGGCGTCCGTCTCGCCGTCCACCATTACCCTTGGATAGACACCGGCCACCTTGTCGCGAATGTCATCGATCTTGAGCGACGCGCCCTTCACGCGCTCGATCTCCAACAGCTGGTCGACGCCCTTGTTCTTGAGCACACGTTCCGTGTTCTTGAGCGCCCGCATAACCAGGACCGTATCGAGTTCGGTAGCCCGGATCAGAGCCCGCTTGACGTTTTCGTGGACAGGAGCTTCCCTGGTCGCGATGAAGCGGGTGCCCATGTTCATGCCGGACGCCCCGAGCGCCAGCGCAGCGACAAGGCTACGTCCGTCCGCCATGCCGCCGGACGCGATGAACGGAATCTTCAACTCGTCCGCGGCCCGCGGCAGCAGGATCATGTTGGGAACGTCGTCCTCACCAGGATGGCCGCCGCATTCGAAGCCATCGACGCTGACCGCGTCGCAGCCGATCTTCTCCGCCTTGAGCGAGTGACGCACGGATGTGCACTTGTGGAGCACCTTGATGCCCGCCGCCTTGAGCAGCGGCATGTAAGCTTCCGGACTACTTCCGGCCGTCTCGACAATCCGGACGGCGCCCTCCTTGATGGCCGCAATGTATTCCGGATAAGGCGGCTCGGCGAAGGTGGGAAGGAACGTGAGGTTGACGCCAAACGGCTTATCGGTCATGTCGCGGCACCGCGCGATCTCCTTCCCCAGCAGCTCCGGCGTTCGCTGCGTCAAGCCGGTAATGAGGCCGAGGCCGCCGGCGTTCGACACCGCGGCGGCCATCTCGGCAACGCCTACATAATGCATGCCGCCCTGAATGATAGGATGCTGGATACCGAACAGGTCTGTGATGGCCGTCTTCATGTTGATTCCCTGCACGTCCTCTCATTAGGAGCAGGCGACGGGCGGACGCCGTCGCACGCGTTTCACCATGGCCCGCAGGCATGCCCGCCGCCGCTGATCGTCGCAGCGAAGCTCAGATCTTTGCTGAGACGTGCTCCGATATCCATTTCGTCAAGAGCCCAGCGATCTCGTCACTGTTCCTCTCCTGCATCATCAGGTGTCCGTTGCCGCGCAGCCCCATCTCCTCCAGACGCAGATGGACGGCCGGAACACCCGCCTGCAGCAGGAAATCGACCGTGCCATGATCGTGCATGGACCACGCCGATGCTTCCGACGTCACGACCGCCACCGGGATGGAGGCGAGGTTCGGAAGCTTTCGTGCAGGATGCTTCTGAACGAAGCAGTCGGCCAGACCGGGCCGCGGAGCCTTGCGCGTCTCGCGCCCGAGCTCGGTCGGACTCTTGACCGGAGGATCGAAAGACATCGCGATGGCGGTGAGTCCGTAGGAGAGATCACCGAGTCCCATCGGCAGCTGGCTGAAGGGCGGGCCCATCGGCTCGATCGCAATGATGCCCTTGACGAGCTTCGGCCGGGCGTCGGCGACGAGCCAGCCGAACGGCGCGCCCATCGAGTGAGTGAGCAGGATCGCCGGTCCGATCCGGTCGAGAAGCTCTGCGCCGGCCTTCTGCATCAGTTGCTGCGTCTGCGCAAGGAACACGAGGAATGGCCCCTGCCCGGCCATGAATTGATCCATGCCCGGGTCACCGATGACGCCCGGTCCGGGCCACTGGGTGTGGCGTGAGGCATTCGGCCAACTGCTCGGTTGCTTTCCGGGGGCCGTGAACATCGCCATGGCCAACTCGTAGTTCGGCGAAGGCGTCATCGGACCAAGCGCATCCGGATGGAGCGGTGAGCGGCCATGGCCGGGCCGGTCGACGACGTAAACGGCGAATCCCTGCCGGAGAAAGTAGGTCGCCCATCCGGGCCGGCCATCATGCGTGCCCAGGTAGTCGAGGCCTTGTCCGCCGCCTCCATGCACCAGAACGATGGGATAAGGCGACCGGATCCGCTCCGGAATCTGGTATTGAACGAACATCTGTCCGGACGCGATCGTGCCGTTGGGCGTCTGCTGACGCTGGACGCCGGTCCAGAAGAAGCCCTGATCCGCCAGGACCAACGGCTCGGATGTCGACTGCGATTGGTTCACGTGCGATCTCCCAATTGGGTATCAAAGATCCAGGAAGCCCGTTGGCAACCCGAGATTGCTGCGCGCGATGTACTTGGCGAACGTCATGTACTGAGACGACATGTGCCCGCGATACATCTGAGCGTCACCAAGATAACGGACCAGCCTCGATCCCTTGCGCGCGGCCGTCGATCCTGCGGTCTGGAACAGCAGTTCGATCGCGTCGCAGGCGAGTCTCGCTCCGGTCTGCAGCATGCCCCACAGCCGCAGATTCTCTTCCGGAGAGGCCGCCACGCCGGTCCCGGCCCAGCGATGGCAATAGTCGGTATGCTGCCTGATGCCCTGAAGCAGCACGCCTTCCGCCGCGTCGGTCAGCGCGATGGCGCGACCATAGGAGACTTGGAAATCCGTTTCGAACGCACGCTTGATGAAGGGAGGCGCGAACGTGTTCTGCGACATGAGAGTATCGCGGTACTCGTCGATCGCGGCACGGGCCGCGCCGACGATCGGAGCGGTGAGAGACGCATGATACGGTCCCATCGCGACGCCGAGATAGATCGGGTTGCCGTGCAAGCGGGTGCCATGGGTGCCATTGCGGAAATCCTGCTTGACGCCCAGAGCATCGAAGAACGCGGTCATGTGCTCGGGTACGAAGACATTCTCCAGCTTGACGCTGTTCGACCCGGATCCGCGCATGCCCAACGTCCGATCGCCACCCCAGTCGTTCAGGATGGTGTATCGGCCGCGCGGCACCACGAAGTGGAGCAGTCTCGGAGGAAACGAGGTCTGCAGCAGCGTCGCCCCCAGAAAATGCGTGCTGTGCGGGATTCCGGACGAGTATGGCCACACACCATTGATCACGTAGCCGCCCTCGACAGGCAGGCATGTGCCGCCCGGCGCGGCCCGGTGGGGAGCCGCGAAATGGCCCGACGCGCCGAAGATTTCCAGCTGCGCAGCCTCCGACCAATGCGCGGCGATGATCGGTGCATGAGAGGCAGCCAGCGTGAGGCACCACCCGGCGGCAGGATGGCCACGCGCGATTTCGAGCATGACGCGGAAGTAGGTTTCGTAACCGAACTCGTAGCCACCGAACATTTTCGGCTGCAGGATCCGATAGAAGCCGGCCTCGACGAATTTCTGCTCGATCGCGTCGGAGAAGTAGCCTCGCTCGTCGGTCTCGTCCTGCGATTCGCGCAGCAGGCCCCTCGTGGCGATGGCGCGATCAATCAGATCCCGCGGCTTCAGATCTGGCTCTGGCGCGGGCAGGTCTTTCCTCGAGGCTTGGTCTTGCATGGAGGTCTCCGTGGAAATCTGGGTTCAGGAGAGACGGTGCTCATCGACTGGGGAGCTTCACGCAGTCGGTCCGATCTCGTGACCGGCCCGATGTGCTATCGCGGTCCGCTCCCGCGGCTCTCGTAGAGCTTTCGCATTGTGGCGAACTCGACGACCTGCTCGGCCACCAGCCAGAGGTGCTGCGCCGTGGCGGCATCCTTGCATTCGCCATCCGCCGTGAAAGGACGCTGGGAGGTGTTGATGACCGCTGAGAACGGCGTAGGCCAGCCGCGGAGTGCGTGTACGACGCTGCGCACCGTCGCAAGCGTCGAGCCCATGGCCTGGTTGCCGTCCGCACAGACGATGGCGCCGACGGCGCGACCGGAGAGATAGGCGCGCGCATCCTCGCGAAGATCTTCCGTATAATCGAGCGCGTTCTTGACGAGGCCGGAGACGGAACCGTGGTAGCTCGGCGTTGCGACGATGACGCCGTCTGCGTCGCGGAGCGCCGCGATCATGGCGAGAGCCGACGGCGATCGCTCGCCTTGGTCATAGAGGGGCAGGCGCAGGGCCGGCCCGGTGAAAAGCTCGGTCGTCGCACCAAGCTGCGCTGCTCGGGCCAGCGCGTAACGAAGCGCCGCCGCGGAAGCCGAGCTCTCGCGCTGGGTCCCTCCGATCCCGACGATGAACGGAACGGCGTTACTCATCGGAGACGCCTCGGCCTTTGCGGCTGCAGACGGCTCGATGGCCGGAGCCTGTCCGACGACCCGGCGGCGAAAGCTGTATCGAAATACCCTGCCGACGCACTGCGTAGCGCCATGCGCATCCTCCCTTCGCGACCGTCGTCTTGAACGGTTCGCTCGTTAGGCCGAACGTAGGAGAGGTGAGGCAGGCCGTGCCTGCACAAAACCGACCGGCTTGCAGGAAACTGATAAAAAATCCTGCTGCCGCAAGCCGACGGCCTTCGCGATCGACGCACGCCGCGAAGACGCACCGATATGGCGACATCCCCGTCGCTGTCCTGGAGCATCTGACGAACGGCTCGACTCCGAGGCTGCACGTGCGGACCATCAAGGCCGCTGACGTCCCACTCGCACTTCTCCTCCACGATCTGGCGCGGGCGGCCCGGCGATTCATGGAACGCGCCTACTGCGTGACACGTCGGCCGGTGCTGCCCGCCGGGGCCTGTCCCATCCGGTTTCGTCGTTCAATTCGCGTTGCGCAGCGTCTCTGCCGCCGCGCCGGGCATGAAGAAATCGCCAGCAACGAGGCCCGCATCGACCACGACGACCTGACCTGTGATAGATCGCGCGCTGTCCGATGCGAGGAACAGGAACGCATCCGCGATGTCTTCGGGCTGGACCAGCGCCCCGAGCGGCAAGCGATCGATGAACTGATTCGGGAGAACTCCGTTGCGGCCGAATCCAGCTCGCAGCATCGGGGTATCGGTCGCGCCCGGACAGACGACGTTCACGCGGATGTTGCTTCGGGCCAGATCCAGCGCCATGGCGCGTGCCATGTTGATGACCGCAGCCTTTGTGGCGCAATATGCGTAGAGGTCACAGACGCCTTCGAGTCCTGCAATCGAGGCGGTGAACAGGATCACGCCGCCTCGCTTCAGCAGATGCGGCATCGCCGCGCGCGAGCAGAGATGCCCGCTCTTCACATTGACCCTGAACAGCGAGTCCCAGGTTTCCTCATCGGTCGAGAGCGCATCCCCCCGCGTCCCGATCCCGGCATTGTTCACCAGAATGTCGACCTCGCCATACGCCCGCACGGCAACGTCGATTGCACGTTCGGCGCCGGCTGCGATCGACACATCCGCCTCGACGCCGATGGCGCTGCCTCCGGCATCGTTGATCTTTGCGACCACTGCTTCGGTCGCCGCGATGTCCGCCACCACGACCTGCGCGCCTTCCCGCGCGAACAGGATCGCTGTTGCAGCGCCGATTCCGGACGCTCCGCCGGTGACAATGCAAACCTTGTTGCTCAACCGCATCAAATCGTCTCCTTGACTGCCACGACCGACCTCATCGTGCCGACCGGGTTTACGATCCACGTCGTAGCGAAGGCCGCGACGTTCCTCTCCTGAATCATCGGATACCCGTCGCCCTCGGGCCGAGCTGCGCGATCAGGTCCCCCGGGCGTGAGGTCCGGCTCAAGACGCGCGAGCATCTTCCACAGCACGTGCATGTTCCTGTCGGTTTCCTGCAAGTCCTGGCCGGAAAGCGTCGGCGCCGGCCGGGGCCGCATCACGCCGGCGACTCCGCAGCCAATCGCTTGCCGCGATCAATCACACGTGGCGCGGTTTCCTGGAGCTGCGTGCAGAATAGACCCGCCACGATGCACAGAACCGCGGCGGTCCACATCGGAGTCGAGGGGCCGAAAGCATCGGTGGCAACGCCCGCGACAGCCGGCCCGACAAAGCCGCCCGCGATCTCCCCAACCCCCATGATGAAGCCGAGCGCGCTGGCGATGTGGGCGGGCGGCATCGTCTCCGACGGTATGGTTGCCATGAACAGCGAGAAGCTGCCGATCGCGAGGAAGCCCGTGCCCATCAGCAGAAGCATCACCGGCAGCGGACCGTCGAAGGTCGCGGACGTGATCGGCGCGATCACGCCGACGAAGGCGAACAACATCAGCATCGAGCGGCGTCCGAACCGGTCCGACAGGGCCGGCACGAGCACGGACGAGATGGCGGCAGCGGCGCCGGTGGCGGCCATCGCGACGCTCATCGCGCCAGGAGACATGCCGCGGGTCTGGACCAGATAAACCGGCAGGAAAGTGATCTGAATGAGAAGCCACGCCACCATCAGACAGCTGATGACCGCGCACACCCAGATGTTGCGGTGCTTGAGCATGGTGGTGAGCGGGATCACGCTTCGTCCCGCGTGTGGCGTCGCCGGGCTCGTGGAGGACGGCTCGCGGATGAAGACGGCGATCAGCGCAGCGACGATGAGGCCCGGCAGGGCGGCGACGTAAAATGCGCTCCGCCAGCCGTACAGCTCGGCGATGGGAATGAGTGTCAGAGGTGCGGCGAAGTTGCTGAGGATCGAGCTGAAGAAGTTCTGCAACACGCCCATGTTGAAGCCGCGGCGATGCTCCGTGGATTCTGCTGACATGATCGATTGCGCAATCGGCAGCACCGGCCCTTCGGCGAAGCCCATGAGGAATCGCGCCGCCAGCAGCATCAGGAACGAATTCGCGAGGCCCGATCCGATCGAGCATGCCGAGAATATCACGATCGAGCATACCAGCAGCGTCTTGCGGTTTTGGAAGTAGTCCGAGAGTGCTCCCACCGCGTAGCCGGAGATCGCCCAGCTCAGGGCCAGCGCAGCGGAGAGCGCGCCAAGATGGCTGTTGCTCAACTGCAGCTCAGGCATCAGAAACGGTGCGAGCAGATTCAGCGCAAGCCGATCGAAGAACACGAACCCGAATGCCGCCCCCATCAGCAGGACGACGAGATTTTCGTAGCTGAAGAAACGAGACTTGTTCACCGCTTTCTCCCCTGGCTCCGTTTGGATTTTCTCTTCCTGTCTTGCCGTAGCTCGAATTCGACTACGCGGAGGTCGCCCGCGGCCTCGCTTCGGGCTCGGTTCGCCCGATGCTGCGGTCGTTATAGAGCCGTCGCATCCGCGCGAACTCCATGACCTGCTCGGCAACGAAGGGCTATCTGCTGCGCGAGCACCGGATCGTCACACCGTCCGTCCTGCGAGAAGGGCCGGGTCGAGGCGTTGATCACCGCCGAAAACGGCGTCAGCCAGCCGCGCAGCCCGAGGGCGATGTTGCGCACGGTCGCAAGCGTCGCGCCCACCGCCCCACCCGCGAGATGGACGCGGCGGTCGACGCGAAGATTCTCGACGTCGTCGTAAGGGATGAGATCGAGCGACCGGCCAGGAGACAACTGCGTCACTGCGGCGAAACGCACGGCCTCCGCGAGCGCCGCCTTCTCGACGGTCGAACCGGCATGCCGCTCGCCGCCGATGCCGATGCCGACGATGAGCGGAGCGCGGTCCATCATGCCAGGGTCCCGCGACAACCGCGACTTGGACACGTCGTCAACAGCACCTGGCTGTCAAGCGGATCCAGCTTGGACAGGGCGCAAGACAGCCCTCTCCCGGCAGCGACGAATGCCATGGACGTTTCTCCCTAGCTGACGCCGACATTTTGGAACGGGCGCCTTGGAGTGAACGCTAGGGATTCGGCCGGGAGAAGGCCTGCACGAATTGTCCCGATTTGCAGGAAACTGATACGAAGTGCGCCGCCGACCGACGCGGGTGGCCGATGCGGCCCGCGGGCAATCGTTCAGGACGGGTTGTCCCGGACGGTCAGTTCAGCGAACGCCGATAGGCGCCGGGCGTCACGCCCGTCATGCGCCGAAACGTGTTGGTAAAATGCTGCTGATGGGCAAATCCGCACTGCCGTGCGATCTGCGCAAGCCCCTGGTCATAGTCCCGCAACAGCCGTTTTGCGTGGTTGATGCGCAAACCCAGTACATAGCGATGCGGCGATACACCGACGGCTGTCTTGAAGGTGCGGACGAAGTGCTCGCAACTCACGCCGCAGAGCTTGGCCAGTTCCGTGAGAGGAATGCTGTCTGCGAGATGGTTCTCGACGAAATCGCGGACCGCGCGAACATGTCGGCTGCCGAGCGCGCGCCCGGACGGATTTTCGGGTTTTCGATCCAGCCGATTGAGGACGAGCAATCGGTTGGCGATCGCAAGGGCCACGGAATCCGCGAGCAGCGAGCAGGACGTATCGCCTTGCAGCAGGATCTCCTCCAGAACGGCGAGAAGACTGCACGTCACGCCTTCGGGATCGCCGAGAATCGGTCGAAGGTCGACATCCTGCCCCGACGCACAGGGCTCGGGCGAGCGAAAGAGATCCGGATGGAGATGGACGTGCAGCGTGTCCAGCGGCGTACGCAACGTCACCTCGCAATCACGGCCGGGCGGGAGGAAGAAGACTCCCTTCTGATGCAGATGCTTCGACACCGAACGTCCACCGATGCGGTAGGTGACGTCGACCGGTCCATGATTTCCAGTCACCAGCAACGCGTCGGAGTGGCTCACCTGGCGCCCACGGAAGGGCTCCTCGCGTTGCAGCGAGGCGAATGACATCGACCAGCCGAGGCCCGCGCTGGACGCCTTGATGCTCACCGTTGCGTCATCTGGCGACGCAACATCATCGACTTTCCGCTTGGCGCTCACGAGAGCCTCCGCGATGCTGAACAGAACCTTTCAGGCTGGGCGATCGGCCGAACGCGGCCATCTGCTTCGCTCCGGAGATTGTCTGGATTACCGTTCCAATTGAGAAATTCCTGAAGGATGCTGATTGCGATCCGTCCAAAAATCAAGGGCTGGAGGCGGCCGAACTTCGCAAGATATAATGCAGTCCCATCCACGGAGCGTGGTCCAAGATGACGCACCACTTCCGACGCCTCGCGGAGATGCCGAAACGAACGGAGGATCTGCCACATTAGTCTGCGCGGCGGCGATATCGTCCCGGCGTCTGGCCGACGAGCCGCCGAAACATTCGCGTCAAGTGCTCCTGGTGGGAGAAGCCGCAGCGTAGCGCGATCTCCGCCAGCCCGAGCGATTGCTCGTCGAGAAGCGCCTTGGCGCGCTCGACCCGAACGGCGATCACATATTGATAGGGTGACGTTCCAACGGATGCCTTGAACAGCCGCAGGAACGCCTTGGCTCCAAGCCCGCATGCGCTGGCCATGGCCTCCAGACGGATATCATCGTCGAGATTGGCTTCGACGAACTCCCGAACCTGCCGCATTTGCCGTTCCGAAAGCCGGGAGCGACGGTCGCCGTCAGTCGTGCACTTTCCGTCGATCGACACCACGCGGCGCGCGATGGCGTGCGCGATCGGTTCGACGAACAGCGAAGACGCGCCACGGCTGTCACGCAGCCCCTCCCCCAAGGCACTCGCGAGATGATGCAGGATCGAATCCTGAGCCCCGATCCACGGCGCCGGCACGACCATTCGCCCCTCATCGACGAACAGATCTGATCGCAGATAGACATGCATCGTTTCGAGCGGCGCATGCAGGGCTATGTCGCATTGATATCCGGCCGGAAGAAGGGAGATGCCGCCCGAAGGGACGCGCCGCGTCAGCGACCAGCCGTCCGCCCTGTAGGTCACGTCGACCGGACCGCTGCGGTGCACCACCAGCATACAATCAGAAATCGCGTCTAACCTGCCCTCGAATGGCCGTTCTCGCTGGATCGACGCATGGGCCGAGGACCAGCCGAGCCCACGGCTCGACACCACGACATCGGCATCGAATTGCCGAAGCACGCCGTGCGTCTCGTCGCTTTCGAGATTGCGCTTTGACTCCATGGTACAGATCTAAGCTCGACCGCGTTTGATGAAGGTTGGTGGCCTGTTGACCCGCAGCGAATTCCAAACGTGAACCTCGGGTTCCTTAGCATCCTTGCAGCCGGAACGCCACTCGCTGCAATTCGCGACTTGCGAGGAGACGACATGTCACTCGGAAATACCTCGACCTGATGACACGCTGCAGGAACATTTTCGCACAGCAAAGAACCGACTGCCGGTTCTCCGAACTGAGGCAGCCGTCCCATTCCGTTCCTGCGCGCGTGGCCGGATTCAGCGTGGCATTCTTGACCGGCTTGTCGCTTGCGGAAGCTGGAGACTCTGATTAGTTCCATCATACATAGCGCCATCCCAAGTCGGACCGCAAACCGCGTTGACGCCGCGCTGGGATTCGCAGCGAATGACGACTTTGCGGCCGCCCCCACGACGTGGGCGGTCCACGTCTCGTCGCGTGATCGCCATCAACGGCTTTCCAATCGACATCGACACATGGCTCGAGGCGAACGCGCGCCGGCGCGTTTTCTCGAGCCATCTCAACGCGACAGCGCCCCGACACGATCAAGCGCGGTGCCGAAACCTTGCAGCGAGATCGAGAACGGCGCCGCCGCGCCGCCATCCGCCGTGGCCTTCAGCTTCAGCGCCGTGCCGGCGCGCAGCGCGACCAATGTCCGCGCATCGAAGGTGACGGAGACGATGCAGCCGACGGGCAGGCAGGTGCGGAAGCGGGCCGGCTGCATGGGCGGTTTCTCGTCGATCTGGAAGGCCACGCCGGAATCGAGCGCGAGCCCAAACGGCAGGACCAGCGTGCCGGAGACCGTATTGCCGTTCGACGCAATCAGCTCGATCGCCAACACGCGCTGACCGTTCTGCTGAGCCTGGGCCTGTGACATGGTGCAGCGCTTCGTTGCTCCACCCAGCATGCAGGAGACCCGCCAGTCCCGGTAGCTCTCGCTGAGCGATGACGCGCCGCCCGGAAGGCTGGAGGCGGCCGCCCCGCCAGCGGGCTGGCCGGTCTGCGCCTGCGCGATTTGGAAGCGCTGGGGCGCGTGATCGTCGTGCCTGTCGATGCTCGTGGCGGCACGGCTCGGTGTCGAGATGGTGACGTCTGACGCCAGGTACGCCGTCATTCAACGCAACTCTCGTGAGTGCGGGAAGCATGTGCTTAGCTTCTTCGATGTCGTCGAAGCCGATCACAGCGAACTCGCGACCGATTGCAACACCAGCCTGGGTGAGGGCACGAATGAGGCCGATAGCAACGACGTCGTTGAAACAAAGGGCAGCAGCCGCGGAATCGCGCAGGTTGAGCAGCTGCGGGACCGGTGCCCCGCCACCCGAGCAGTTGGTCCTCGTTTCAATCAACAACGACGCATCGAGCGGGATTCCGGCATCCTCAAGGGCGAGGCGATATCCGGACAACCGCTCTTCGCGAACCAGCAGCGACGTGGCCCCTCCGACGACGGCGATGCGCTTGTGTCCCTGTGCAATCAGATGCGCGGTAGCCTTTCGCGCGCCCTCCTTGTTTTCCGGGGCGACCAGCGACGCCTTGAGACCCGGAAGCCTTCGCATGACCTGGACGACCGGCAGGCCAGCAATGAGTCCTTGGACATCGCGGGCGGACGTATCAATTGCGGGCGCAAGCACCAGAAGTGAAGCGTCGTGTCCTACGATCCGAATGTTCGGGCCCGGCTCTGGCGGGATCCACTCGAGATGCGGCATGCCGTTCGAGAAGCTCTCGAGGTCGCGGACATTGCTCTGCCGAGCTTCGACGACGAGGCGACACTCTGGGGCGATGTTGACCCCGAAGCGACGGCAAAGCGGATCAGCGATGCTGGCGTTCAAGAAATTGCTGTAAAAAACGGCCCCACCGCGGTGGCTCTCTTCAACGAAGGCACTCTCGTTCGCGTTCCCACCCCGAAGGCCAGAACTCTTTGCGACACGACGGGTGCCGGTGACTCGTTCAATGCCGGTTACCTATCAGGCCGTCTGGTCGGAATGCCCTCATTGACTGCCTGCAAGCTGGGACAAGACGTAGCTGGAGAGGTGATCGGCCATTTTGGCGCTCTGGCGACCGAGCATGCCCTGCAGCCCTTTCAGAGGATCATCCACGCACAGACCGCGAAGACATGAAGTAGAAGAGCGAAGATTCGTCATGCTCATTCGCCTCGCTTCTTTTGAAGGTTTTGTCCGGTGCGGTCACGAGATCGGCTTCGATCGTTACGGTCGAGCCAGCAATTACCGATCTGGCGTGAGACACCGTATGCCCTTCGCATCGAGGTCATGCACGAGTTCGAAGCCGATGACGGCGCGGGTCACCCTCCCCTCGTCTTGCAGGTCGCCTATCCCGATCGCACGGCGCTATACGAAGCTCCCGCTTCGCCGATCCTCGCATGCGGAAGAGCGGTTACGCGGGGCCCGCACGGCTTCTCTGATAGCCGCTTCTTCGATGTTGTCCACAAAACTTGGCTTGTTGATCGATAAGAAATGGCCCCAGCGCTGATCGAACTGACGACAACTGAGCGGAGCAGGACGCTATGACGAGCCCCTCGACGATCGATATCTCTACCGCCTTGGCGATCAGCAGTTGAATAATGTTCGGCGCTCAAGCCGCGCTGCTACCTAAACTTTGTTCTACAGGCCATCGTTACATCGGCGCTCTGACAACACACAAGCCAGCGAAACCGTCGACCCACGTCGAAAAGCATAAAGAAGCGTTCATGGCGCAGGACGTAACCAAGATTGATGCCATCCTCAACCTCGCGCCGGTTGTACCGGTGTTGACGTTGGACGATCCAGAGACCGCTATCGCTGTCGGCCGCGCGCTCGTCTCTGGCGGTTTGCCGGGCTTGGAAGTCTGACCCTGCTTGATCCAGACGATCGACATGTCGTCGCAGCGGGATCGCGGCCAAGGCATCGCTCCTTCTGACTTGCAACTTGCGCGATTCTCAGGAGCGAGCGATCACGCGGTTCGGCCTTCGCGATGCCCCCTGATGATCTTCTCATCGGGGCTGTTCGAAAGATTCCGGAGTTGCTGATCGGCTCTCTCGCGAACGCGCGGCGGAAATCCCGAGTTGGGCCCTCAGACTTCATCGCCATCCCTGAACGTCAGCATCTGGCCCAACTCGCGAAGCGGGTCGAAAGCTCCGGGGCCTGGCTGTAGGCGAGGATTTCCGCGCTCGCCTGCTCGATCTCGGCGACTAATTTTCGGGTTTTCCCGCCGCACCAGTTTCGCACCAGAATCGATGTGAACAAAATGGAGCGGACGTCCTCGAAATCGAATGAAATTGCTGCGGAATCAGCGAACCTCATCGATATCCTCCCGCTCATAACGGTTTGGTTGCAGGTTCGAGTCCTGCCGGGCCACCAGCGATTGCAACGGCTTACTGGCTTTAGATTTGTCGCGGCCGCCTCGCCGCTCCAGATACGTCCACTTTTCGTTCGTGTGGAGCTGCAAGGCTCAGCGACCACCGGATCGCGCCTGCTTCGGGATAGGCCCTGTCACATTGAGTGCTGATGCAATGAGTGACAATCCAACGCGAGCCTTCCGGCTATCGCCGGTTAATCAGCCCGGCTCTCGCCGCCGAACACGGCGATCGGCCGGGGTGGCGACTTGGATTGGACGACCGGAACGGCTCGACCTGCGCAACGCGGCGTCAGAACAGCAGCACGCCATCGTCTGCTTCGAGCTCGTCGACGTCTTGCGAGGGCGCACTCGCCACGAGACCGAAGCCGCTCAGGAACATCCGGTGAACTTCGCGCTCCCGCTCCATCGTATAACGACCAAAGGCATCGTCGAAGCCTGTCCGGTCGCTCACCGTAGGCAGGGCTCCTTGCGCGCCCACACCGGTTGCCTTCAATTGCGCGGCAACACCGGACAACGCGGTCGTGCTCTCGTTGAGATGGGCTATCAGCTGCCGAACCGATCCCATCAGCTCCTCGAATTCGGCACCCTCGCTGATCAGGCGTTCAACTAACGTCCCGAGACGTGCATGTCCGGCTTCGACCCCATGTATCGCATCGAGAATCGCCGGCTCCAGCCCGGCGAGTTGGGCAGGCTCGCCTCCGAGGCGAAGCGCCCGGAGCTCGAGCGCCAGGGATTCGATGACTTCGAGGGCCGTCTTGAGCCGGCCGGCGCCAGCGGCAACCACATCGGCCGTGGCCTTGAGTTCGTTTGCGATCACGACGAAAGCTCTTCCTTTGCTACCAAGGTGACCCGCCTTGAGGCTCGCATTCATGCCGATCAAGGTAATATCGAGGACGGCCTCCAGTAGAGCCGCAACGGCGACGCGAAAGCGGCCGAGCAGTTCTTCAACCATGAGAAGCGCGTCGTCGACCGACGTGCCCGCTCGTTCGCAGGTGGCAATGAGGGTCGAGGCCTGCGCCAGCACCTGTTTGGTGCGCGCAAGAAAGGATACGGCATAATCGCCCTGATCACCATAGAGCGACCTGCCTTGGCCAATCACGCCGATCGCATCGCTCACGATGCTCGACAGCGCGTGCAAGATCGCCCCGGTATCGTTCTGCAGCTCGCGCTTCGCATCATCCAGCTGCATCGATTGGAGCCGACACAGAAAGGCTGGCAACGTCGCAAGATCCTGGCACGATTCCGGATCCGTAACTCCTATTTCACGGTCGGCAAATTCGAGCCCCCAGCTGACATGCTCCAGCCGTTGCCGCGTGCTGTCTCCGGCCTGCAGCGAGACGATCGAACGGGCGACGGCCTGGGCGATCTTCTGCGTACTCCCGCCTGCCGACTCTGCGAGCTTGAGGCTGTTGCTCCGCTGCTCGTGCATGGCGGAGTAAGCGACGATCAGCTCTTCGCCGGTCGCGAGAAGCTGGGTGCGATAGCGCTGGTCGAAATCACTCTGCCGATCGAGAGCGGCTTCGACCGCCTTTGCGAGCAGGTCCTGATCCCGCGCGCAGGCGTCGAGCGATTGCTTTACCGAGCCCGCGATCTCATGCGCCTGCCTGGTAAAGACAAGGAAGTTGTCCCGGTCTCCCTCCAGCGATGCGGCCTCGATGCGCGCGCTACGCGCGATGATCGAGATAGTCTGGACATGCTTGAACAGAGTCTTGAGTTGGCCCGCCGCCTCTGCAGCGCTTTGCCGGAGGCGGCCGAGCAGCGCCGTCTCAGCGGGCAACGCCTGCGCGAGACGGTCGAGCCGGCTGGCGATGTCACGAACTGCACTTGACGCCTGCTCGATCTCGCTGCCGGACATTTCGTTGGCCAGCGCTGCCAGATCGTGATTCAGCTCCTGAAAGATCGCATGTCCGCGGCCGAGCCGCTGTCCCGCCTGCAAGAAGGTTTCCTCGATGTGCGACGAGACGTCATCGATCGAGGCGAGGGACGTTCTGATCGCTTCCCGGGGGCAAGTTTCAGCCATCGCGTACCTAATCCGCCAACAGCGGCTGTCCCGCCTGAGACCAAAGCATGATCTCGCGCGGGATCTGGTTCAACGAGATCACTTTCTCGACCGCGCCGCGGGCAATCGCCTCCTTCGGCATACCGAACACGACGCAGCTTTCCTCGTCCTGCGCCCGCGTCGCCGCGCCCAGCTTGCGCATCTCCAGAAGTCCCCGCGCCCCATCGTCCCCCATGCCGGTCATGATGATTCCCAGTGCGTTGCTGCCGGCATGTTGCGCGGCTGAGCGGAACAGCACGTCGGCTGATGGACGATGCCGCGACACCGGGGGACCATCCTTGATCGCAACGGCATAGCGCGCCCCCACGCGCTGCAGCAGCATGTGACGAGCACCCGGCGCGATATAGGCACACCCCTGTTGCACCGGCTCGCCATCTTCGGCCTCCTTGACCTGGATCCGGCAGATGCCGTTCAGCCGCCGTGCAAACGCGGCTGTGAAACCCGGCGGCATGTGCTGCACGATCAAGATCCCGGGGCAGTTCGGCGGCAGCACTTCGAGCACATCATTCAGCGCCTCTGTCCCTCCGGTCGAGACGCCGATGCAGACGATGCGTTCCGTCTTGCGATGCGCGCGTCCCGCGACGGGCGGCGGGATGATGGCATCTGCCGTCAGCCGCTTCTCGACGACGGTCTTTCGCTGCGGCCGCCACCGCACCTTCGCACCGGCTGCCGATTTGACCGCATCGCGCAGCCGGGTCGAGCATTCGAGCAAGGCCTGACGCGTATCGATGCGCGGCTTGGGAATGATGTCGACCGCACCGGCCTCGCATGCCTCGAACATCAACTCCGAGCCTTCATCGGTCAGCGACGAGCAGATGATGACGGGAATCGGATGCTGCGCCATGATCTTGCGCAGGAACGTGATGCCGTCCATGCGCGGCATGTTGATGTCGAGCAGGATCACATCGGGCAATTGAGCCTCGAGGCACCGCGCGGCCGCATAGGGATCGGAGGCCGTGGCCATGATCTCAATCTCGGGATCCTCTCCGAGGATCGACGTCAGAATCTGGCGCACCGCCGCCGAGTCGTCCACGATCAGCACGCTAACCTTCTGGCTTGCCATCGTGCCGCGTTCCGCTGCTAGACTTTGAAGATCGTCGGCTGCACCTGCTTCAAGCCGGGCACGACGCTGTGAATCATCGATTCGGAGTGTCCAACCATGAGATAGCCACCCGGCCGGAGGTGCGTGCACAGACGCTCGATGACCTTGCGCTGCGTTTCGCGCTCGAAATAGATCAGCACGTTGCGGCAAAAGATCATGTCGACGTCGCGGTCGACCGGGTAGCCGGGCTCCACAAGATTCATGCGCATGAACCCGGTCAGGCGGCGCAGCTCGGGTACGACACGCACCTGATCGCTCTCGCGGTTTCGCGACATCATGAAGTAACGCTTGATGAACTCCGGCGGCACCGGTGCCAGTGCGTCGGCTGTATAGATCGCCGTCCTTGCTGCATTCAGCACGAGGTTGGAGATATCGGTCCCGAGGATCCGGAAGCCGAAGCGCGATCCTCTCCGGTTCATGTCGTCGAGCACCATGGCGGCGGTGTACGCCTCCATACCGGTGGAGCAAGCCGCGCTCCAGATCTTTAGATCGGCGCGACTGCGAGAATTCAGGAGCCCGGGAACAGCGACCTCGCGCATGAAGTCGAAATGCGACGGCTCTCGAAAGAAATCCGTCTTGTTGGTGGTCACGACATCGATGAGATGCGCGATCTCCTCCTCGAACCGGTCATCCTGAAACAGATTGTCGACATATTCGTTCAGACAGGAGTAGTTCAGCGCGCGGACACGCTTGTGGAGCCGCCCCTCGACCATCAGCCGCTTGGCGGCCGGCAGCTTGATTCCGACCTGTCCCTCGATCAGCTTTGAGATGGTTTTGAAATGACGTTCTGAAAGATGCAACGCACTCTCCAGCACTGCCGAGCTCCGGACGCTCACGCCGCAGCCGCAGCGGTCGGCGCCGCCTCTGCGGACGGCATCCCCTCGTGGGCCATTAGACGGATGAGATCGAAAATGATGACGAACTTTTCGCCTTTGCGTCCGATGCAAGCGATGTAGTCGGACTTCCAGCGTCCGCCGACATCGGGCACGGCTTCCATCGTGCGATCGTCGATATCGGTGACTTCATAGACACAATCCGCAACAAACCCGACGCCAACGATGCGGTTCTCGATCGCCACATCGAGAATGATGATTCGTGTGGCATCGGTGGCGGGCGCGCTGGGCAAGTCGAGCTTCAGTCGCAGATCGACGATGGGATAGCCGCTGCCGCGTACGTCGATCATCCCGAGCAGGAATGCAGGCGCATGCGGCAAACGGCAGATCGGCCGCATGTCCAGGATCTCGCGGACGTTGCGAATGCTGATGCCGAATGTCTCGCCGTCGAGACCGAGCGTCAGATATTGAGTCGATTCGGCCATGTCGTTCTTTCCGAGCAGTAAGGGTCCGTCGTCCGGCGCGGCCGTCCCTCGGCCGCCCGCTTGTCACGCCCTGCGTTGAAATTCAGCGTCATGGTGGTCGCCGCCATCGGCGAGATCGAAGGCGAAGCCGCCGGAGGCAGCCTTGGCGGCGCGCGCCGACTTGGCCGCGACCGCCTTTCTGCCGACCCGGTCGACGGCTGCCATGGTCGCGGCCTTGGCCTTGAGCTGGCTCACGGCGCGGTCGATCGGCGCCGGCGCGCTGCCATGCGCCCTGGCTCCGTCATCGATCCTAAAATAGGCGATGGTGGACTGCAGCTGCTCGGCCTGCGAGGCGAGCTCCTCCGAAGTTGAGGACACCTGCTCGGATGCACTCGCATTCTGCTGCCCGACCTTGTCGAGCTGCTGAATGGCCTGGTTGATCTGGGCCGACCCGATGTCCTGTTCGCGGCACGCGGCCGTGATTTCCACCACCAGTTCCGCCGTCTTCTTGATGTCCGGCACCAGTTTGGACAGCATCCCGCCGGCCTCGCGGGCTACCTTCACCGACTCCGAGGACAGCGTGCCGATCTCCGCGGCCGCCGCCTGGCTGCGCTCGGCAAGCTTGCGCACCTCGGAGGCGACCACCGCAAAGCCCTTGCCGTGCTCGCCGGCCCGCGCCGCCTCGACCGCCGCGTTCAGCGCCAGCAGGTCGGTCTGGCGGGCGATCTCCTGCACGATCGTGATCTTCTCGGCGATCGTCTGCATCGCCTCTACCGCGCGGCCGACCGCTGCGCCGCTCATCTCCGCATCCTTGGCCGATTGCGCCGCGATCTTCTCGGTCTGGCTGGCGTTCTCAGCGTTCTGCTTCACATTCGCCGCCATCTCCTCCATCGACGAGGAGGCCTCCTCGGCCGACGACGCCTGCTCGGTCGCACCCTGGGACAGCTGCTCGGCGCTCGCCGAGAGCTCCTGGCTGCCCGCCGAGACGTTGTGCGCGGCCGTCAGGGCTTCGGCGACGATCTGCCGGAGCTTGTCCACCATGTGCTCGAGCGCGATACCGAGCTTGTCCTTGTCGGAGGCGCGCCTGGTCTGGACCGTGAGATTGCCGTGCGCGATCTCGTCGGCGATGCCTGCCATCACATTGAGATTCTGCGTCATGGCATTGAGCGATTTGACCAGATCGCCGATCTCGTCGTCGCTACGTACCTCGATCGTCTGGCTCAGGTCGCCGATGGCCACGGCGTCGGCAAGGCCGACGGCGCGAGCCAGCGCCCTGCTGATGCTGAGTGCAATCCAGGTCGCCGAGACGACCGCGATCACCAGCGCGCCGATGATGATGCTGACCATCAGCGTCTTGGCGGAGCTTGCCTCGCGCGCTCCGTCATCGGCAACCTCGGCCATCTGTCGTTCGTTCTGCTGAACGTACTGCTCGATCGTATCGAGGCTATCGTTGAACGCCTTGCGGCCATCCCCGTTGGCGATCGCCATCGCTTTGACGTTGCCAGCTTCCGCAGCAAAGTTGGCAGCCTTTTCGACGGCCTTGCTCAACCGCTCGAGGGCGCCCTTGATCGCGCCACTGGAAGGCCCGGCCTGCTCGCCGGCGATCTTCACCAGATCCGTCTTGACGGTGGTGAGCCTTTGCTGAGCCTCTTTCAAGTCCGCGTCGATATCCTGGACGTTCGCGCTGGTATAGGCGGAGATGATGGCGCGCGACAGCCGCGCGGCATCGAGCCTTGCGGTCAACAGCGCCGTGACCATGCGCTGGCTGTCGGACGCATCCTTGTTCAGCTCTGCAACGATCGAATCGAGTGTCGCATCGAGCTCGCGCGTCGCCGGCTGCCCCTCGCCGCGCCAGACCTCGGCTGCCTTGTTGTTCGAATTCAGGAGGGCGAATTTGCTGACCTGATCCTCGAGCTCGTTCATGCGCTTGATGGAGACAGTGGCCTGGTCGAGGATGCGCCGGCCGGACTCGCTCGCACGGCCGTAAAGCTCGTCGCGCAGCTTGAGCACCTTGTCGCGGCGCGCCGTCATCATGTTGTAGTAGTCCTGGACATCCTTGTCCGTGGTCGCGTTGATCATACGCGTCTCGGACCGCTGCTGGCCCTGGATGCCGTTCATGAGATCGCCCGCCATCTTGAGGCGACCGGCCTGTGCGACCGTACGCTGCTCCGCCTCACTCAGCGACGAGAGGTTGATGTAGGCGATCCCGCCCGTGATCATCGAGAGCGTAACGACGACACCGAAAGCGCCAGCCAGCTTGGCCTTGATCGTGAATCTCATTTTCAGACTTTCAATTTCCGTTGCAGGAGGCCGTCCGCAGACGACCCTGCGTGCTACTAACGTTGAAATTCGCGGTCGCGGGCGTCGCTGGCCTCGCTCATGTCGAACGCGAAGCCGCCGCCGCTCGAGGCCATGAAGCCGCGCCCAGCAACAGACCTTGCAACCGGCTTCCGTGGCGCGTTGTTGGCGTCCCGGTTCGCGGCGGCCATGCTGGCGGCTTTGGCCCTGAGCTGGCCAACAGCGCGATCAATCGTGGTGACCGCAGGCGCAGCCCCCCCGGCCTCCGAGGACCGATCGATGCGGAAGAAGGCGATGGTCGACTGCAGCTGCTCGGCCTGTGAGGCGAGCTCCTCGGAGGTCGAGGACACCTGCTCCGACGCACTCGCATTCTGCTGGCCGACCTTGTCGAGCTGCTGAATCGCCTGGTTGATCTGCGCCGACCCGATGTCCTGTTCGCGGCACGCGGCCGTGATCTCCACCACCAGCTCCGCCGTCCTCTTGATATCCGGCACCAGCTTGGACAGCATTCCGCCGGCTTCGCGCGCGACCTTCACCGTCTCCGAGGACAGCGTGCCGATCTCCGCGGCCGCCGCCTGGCTGCGCTCGGCGAGCTTGCGCACCTCGGAGGCGACCACCGCAAAGCCCTTGCCGTGCTCGCCGGCTCGCGCCGCCTCGACCGCCGCGTTGAGCGCCAGCAGGTCGGTCTGGCGGGCGATCTCCTGCACGATCGTGATCTTCTCGGCGATCGTCTGCATCGCCTCCACCGCGCGGCCGACGGCGGCGCCGCTCATCTCCGCGTCCTTGGCCGATTGCGCCGCGATCTTCTCGGTCTGGCTGGCGTTTTCGGCGTTCTGCTTCACATTCGCCGCCATCTCCTCCATCGACGAGGAGGCCTCCTCGGCCGACGACGCCTGCTCGGTCGCCCCCTGCGACAGTTGCTCGGCGCTCGCCGACAGCTCCTGGCTGCCTGCTGACACATTGTGCGCGGCCGTGATTGCTTCCGTGACGATCTGCCGGAGCTTGTCCACCATGTGCTCGAGCGCGATGCCGAGCTTGTCCTTGTCGGAGATGCGTTTGGCTTCCACGGTCAGGTTGCCACGCGCGATCTCCTGGGCAACCGCCGCCGTGGCGTTGAGACTCTCCAGCATGCGCTGCAGCGCAAGGCCGAGGGTGTCTTTGTCGGACAGCGGCTTGGCCGCAACGTCCAGATTGCCCTGCGCGACCTCGGCGGCGATCGCCGCGGTGGCGTTGAGGTTCGCGGTCATCGTGTTCAGCGACTTGATGAGATCGCCAACCTCGTCGTCATGGACCGTGTCGATCTTCTGGCTGAGATCGCCGATCGCGACCGCATCAGCCAGCCCGACGGCGCGAGCCAGCGTCCGGCCGATGCTGAGAGACATCCAGAACGCAGCGGCCGCGGCAAATATCAGCGACACCAGGACCAGACCGAGCATCAGCGTCTGGGCATGGCCGCCCTCCTGCCGAGCCTGCTCGGATTTGTCCGCCATCAGCTTCTTCAGGAAGGTGTCGTATTCGCCGAGGCGGTCGAGCGTTTCCGTCACCGCCTTGCGCTCGTCGGTCGAAGAATGCTCGATCGCCTTTGCCCGGTCGGATCTCAGCAGCTTGAAGGTCTGATCCTCGAGCGCGTTCGTATTGGCGTAGCTGGTCTCGATCTTCTCGAGGATCTTCTTGCCGGCTTCCGTGGCAGCTGCGTAGATCTCATCCCGGGTCTTAACCGCCGCGGCCCGGATGGAGATCGCCTCGGCGACATAGCGGTCCGCCTCGGCGTCCGACGCGGCCAGCAGCGCATTCTTCTCGGCGCGGATCTGCAACAGCACGTTCTCCTTCAGGCGCGCAGCCTTGTCGAGCCGGCCCGCGGCTGACACGATGCTCTCGGTCGCCGTGGCCGTATCGCTTAGCTTCATATAGCCGATGCCACCCGTGATCGCGGACAGCAGGATCACGGCGCCAAACGTGGAGGCCAGTTTGGCCTTGATCGTGAATCGCATCTTCGTCCCTTTGTCATGACTTGGGCGGCGCTCGCGTGCCGGACCGGAAAGTTGCTACGCGCAGTTAGCTTTCAGGCTTGGAAGTCGGCGTCTCGCTCGTCTCTGCCGTCGTCCATCACGAAGGCAAAGCCACCGCCGCCAGCCGCCGCCTTGAGCGGGCGACGAGCCGCAGTCGCGGGCTTTGTGGCAGGCGGCATCTTCGCGACGCGGTGCGCGGGCTTCATCGTCGCCGCCGCCTTCATCGTCGCGGCCTTGGCCCGCAGCCGGGTGACCGCGCCATCCATTTGGAGGTCCTCCATGTTATCGGCGGATCCGATGCGGAAGAAGGCGATGGTGGACTGCAGCTGCTCGGCCTGCGAGGCGAGCTCCTCCGAGGTCGAGGACACCTGCTCCGACGCACTCGCATTCTGCTGCCCGACCTTGTCGAGCTGCTGAATGGCCTGGTTGATCTGTGCCGATCCGATGTCCTGTTCGCGGCACGCGGCCGTGATCTCAACCACCAGCTCTGCCGTCCTCTTGA
Organism: Bradyrhizobium sp. USDA 4369; assembly: GCF_054056435.1. Taxonomy (NCBI): domain Bacteria; kingdom Pseudomonadati; phylum Pseudomonadota; class Alphaproteobacteria; order Hyphomicrobiales; family Nitrobacteraceae; genus Bradyrhizobium; species Bradyrhizobium sp. USDA 4369. Next base: position 675,876 of record NZ_JBSRYH010000001.1, read on the forward strand.
TGTCGGGCACCAGCTTGGACAGCATGCCGCCCGCCTCGCGCGCGACCTTTACCGACTCCGAAGACAGCGTGCCGATCTCCGCGGCCGCCGCCTGGCTGCGCTCGGCGAGCTTGCGCACCTCGGAGGCGACCACCGCAAAGCCCTTGCCGTGCTCGCCGGCGCGTGCCGCCTCGACCGCCGCGTTCAGCGCCAGCAGGTCGGTCTGGCGGGCGATCTCCTGCACGATCGTAATCTTCTCGGCGATCGTCTGCATCGCCTCCACCGCGCGGCTGACGGCTGCGCCGCTCATTTCCGCGTCCTTGGCCGATTGCGCCGCGATCTTCTCGGTCTGGCTGGCGTTCTCGGCGTTCTGCTTCACATTCGCCGCCATCTCCTCCATCGACGAGGACGCCTCCTCGGCCGACGAGGCCTGCTCGGTCGCCCCCTGCGACAGTTGCTCGGCGCTCGCCGACAGCTCCTGGCTGCCTGCTGACACATTGTGCGCGGCGGATAGCGCATCGGCAACGATCTGCCGCAGCTTCTCGACCATCGCATTCAACGATTTGACCAGGTCGCCGATCTCATCATTGCTGGAGATGCTGATGGTCTGGCTGAGATCACCGTTGGCGACGGCGCCGGCAAGGCCGACGGCGCGGCCAAGGGCGCGGCTGATCGTGAGCGACATCCAGAGCGCCGCGGCGACGGCGATGAGTGTGGAGACCGTAGCCAGAACCGTCAGCAGGAACTGCGCACGGGCGCCCTCCTCTCGCGCCTGGGCGGCCTGGTCCGCCATGCCTTTCCTGGTGTAGGTGATATAGGCGTCCGCCGCGTCCAGCGTCTCGGTGACGAGCTTCTTGCCTTCACGAACAGAGCGATCCGTTGCCGCCGCCCTGTCGACCCTCGACAGCTTGATGGTCTCGTCCTCGAACGCATTCATCTTGGCGTAGGTCGCGGCGAAAGCCTCGAGCAGCCTCTTGCCGCCCTCACTGGCCATCGCGTAGACGGTGTCCTTCGACTTGAACACGAGCTCACGCGCCGGGCCGATGTCGGCGATGAACTGCTCGGACTCGGCACCTGTCGTCAGCAGCGCGTTCTTCTCGGCCCGGACCTGGCGCAGGATCTCGATCTCGATCTCGGCCGCCTTCTCCATGCGTCCGGCGCGCAGGACGATGGCCTCCGAGACGGCGGTCAGGTCCGCCAGCTTCATGTAGGCGATGGCGCTCGCGGTGGCGGACAACACGATGATCAGTCCGAACGCGGCCGCCAGCTTTGCCTTTACGGTGAATCTCATCTTCAGCCCCTCGCGTCTCGCCCCCGAGACGTATTTCAATTCAGAATGCGTTCCATGTTCGGAACGATGACGAACTCTTCACGCCATTTGGTGATGAAGCGGATGAACTCCGGCTTCCAATGCATGCCGACGCGCGGCGTCTGCTGCACGTCGGTCTGCGAGATCTCGGTGACCTCGTAGACCTTGTCCGCGGTGACGCCGACCAGAACCGGTTCGCCGTCGAGCATGACTTCGATCACGACGATCCGGCTGTCGACGGAATGGTCGGTCGGCGGCATTCCGAAGCGGATCCGCAGGTCGGCAAGCGGAATCACATTGCCGCGGACATTGATCAGGCTCGGCACGTAGGCCTTGGCGCCGGCCACCTTGGTCTCCGGCACGGGGTCGATGATCTCGCGCACCAGGCCGGCATCGAGCGCGAACTTCTCCTCGCCGAGACCGATCATGACCACCTGCATGGCGCTGGCGGCATGGGCTCCGGCGGGCTGCGTCGGTGATGCAGTCATCAGGCGGCCTCGTTCATTTGCTGTTTCTCGGCCTGCGCCTGCGCCAGCGCGACCAGCTGGCCGACGTCGAGGATCAGCGCCGCGGTGCCATCACCCAGGATGGTCGCACCGGAGAAGATGGTCACATCGGAATGCAGCTTGGACAGCGACTTGATGACGGTCTGGTGGTTGCCGATGATCTGATCGGCGACCAGGCCGACGCAGGTCTCGCCGGTCGAGATGATGATGGTCTTCTGATGCTCCTCGGCCGCGCCGTCCATCTGCAGTACCTCCCGGAGCCGCAGGAACGGCACCAGCCCGCCGCGCACATTGAGGAAGCTGCGGCCGCGCGAGCGCTGATCGGCCGCCGTCAGCTCGACGCATTCCTCGACCGCCGACAGCGGAATGATGTAGCGGCCGGCGCCGACCCGGATCAGAAGTCCCTCGATGATGGCGAGCGTCAGCGGCAGCCGCAGCGTGACCGTCGTCCCCTCGCCCGGCCTGGTGATCAGATCGATCGAGCCGCGCATGTTCTCAATGGTCTTCTTGACCACGTCCATGCCGACACCGCGCCCGGACAGGGCGGACACCGTTTGCGCGGTCGAGAAGCCCGGATGAAACAGCAGCTGATGGATCTCATGATCGGTCAGCGCCGCCCCCGGCGCGATCAGTCCCTGCTCCTCGGCCTTGGCCCGAATACGCCTGGTATCGAGGCCGCCGCCATTGTCGCTGACGGTCACCAGAACCTGGGCGCCGGCATGAATAGCGGACAGTTCGATGCGGCCCTGAGCGGGCTTGCCGGCCGCGGCGCGCCGTCCGGCATCCTCGATGCCGTGATCGATCGCGTTGCGGATCAGATGCACGAGCGGATCGGCGAGGCACTCGATCATGGTCTTGTCGAGTTCGGTGTCCTCGCCGGTGGTCACGAACTCCACCGGCTTGGCGAGCTCGCGCGACAGATCGTGCACCAGGCGCCGGAAGCGCCCGAACAATGAGCCGATCGGCACCATGCGCGCGCCCATCGTGGTGTCGCGCAGGCTTGCGGCGAGACGCTCGATTTCCTCGGCAATCAGCTTGATCGAGAGGTCGGAGCCGGTCGCCGCAAGCTGGCTCAGCCGTGCCTGGGCGATCACGAGCTCGCCGACCCGATCCATCAGCTCGTCGAGACGCTCGGCCTGCACCCGGACGGTGGCGATGCCGCGCTCCTCGCTACGCTTCGGCTCGTCGCGCCGGGGCTCGACGGGCGCTGCAGGCCGCTCGGCGACGGCAGCGTCGGGCACAGCAGGCGCAGACACCGTCGTCGGCGGCGGCTCGCTGTCCGCCTCCTGCAGCAAGGGCGCGAGATCCGGAAGTTCGACGCGGGCCAGCGGCGTGATGCCCAGCTTCATTTCGTCGAGCACGAACATGAAGACATCCTCGATCGCGGCCTTATCGCAATCGGAGGACAGCGTCACCTCCCATTTCAAGTAACAGTCCTCGGGCTCGAGCGCGTCGAGCAGGGGAATGTCGGTGGTGATCGGCACGGCGAAGCAGGGCCCGAGCTTGGCCAGGTCTTCGAGCATGTCGAGCGGATTGGAGCCGTTGCGCAGGATCTGTGCCTCGAATTCCAGCCGCAGCAGCCAGCCCGCCGCATGGTGTTCGGCCGGCACCGTCGCAGGCATGTCCGGCGTGGCCTCATAGGCCCGGACGCCGGGCGCGACGAGCTGCTTCAGCTCGTCCAGAATGGCGTCGCCGATGATGGCATCGACGGTCTCCGGCGCGTCGATCAAAGCGCGGATGTAGTCCTTGGCCGCAAGCCCGACCGAGATCAGTTCCTGGGTCGGCTTGACTTCGCCTCGGCGGATCAGCTCGAACGCCGTTTCGAACTCATGGGTGAACGCGGCGACCTTGTCGAAGCCGAACATGGCGCCCGAGCCCTTGATCGTGTGCAGGGCGCGAAAGGCGGCGTCGATCAGCTCGCGGTCATCGGGACGCTGGCAGAGATCGAGCAGCGCGCCTTCGAGGGTCTCGAACAATTCGGAGGCTTCCTGCCGGAAGACCTCGACAGGATCGACGCTGTTCATGCCCGCACCAGTTTGCCGATCACGGCGAGCAGCTGCTCGGGCTTGAAGGGTTTTGTGATCCAGCCGGTGGCCCCGGCGCTCTTGGCCTCCTGCTTCACCGCGTCGTTGGACTCGGTAGTGAGGAACAGGATCGGCATCCCGGTCAGGGTGCGCTCCTTGCGCAGCGCGCGGATCAGTTCGAGTCCATTCATCACCGGCATGTTGAGGTCGGTGATGACGATGTCGGGACGGCTGGTCTGCGCCTTCGCCAGTCCCTGGACGCCGTCGCCAGCTTCGATCACCTGATGTCCGGCTGGCTCAAGCGTCACCTTGACCATCTGCCGGATGCTCGGGGAGTCGTCGACAGTCAGGACGATCGCCATCAGCTGCTACCCTTATCTTTGGAGACATGTTTCGGCGGCGCTGCGCGCAGAACGCCCGCGCGCTGCAGGATGAGCCGAAGGTTTTGCGAGAACGATTTCAGGATCACCGATCGACCTTGCGCCGCGCCGGTCATCGTGGTGGAGAGCAGGAGCTGAATCGATGTCACATCGGCTTTGACGACATCGGAGCAATCGATCTCGAGCGGGCGCTGCCCACCGAATGCATCTCGGATCTGATCGTGCACGCCGCGTATCGCCGCGATGCTGCAATCAGCCGGGAGCCGCAGCGATCGCCGCGACTCGATTGTGTCTTCCATTGCTAATCTTCCCCACGCCCCTGAGTTGTTACGCCGACAGCCATCAACCCGATTGAAGACGAGTTTCGCCCCTGCCCGTAATGAAAAGCTTAACTGATTACCTCCCTAACCCCGGCAAACACTACCTGTAATTGCATCAAGCGTTTCGCTTGCTCGAATGCCGAGTGGCAAAAATGTGGCGTTTGATAGGCGAACAAACCACTTTTCTACGGCGCGACTCGCCGTCAGCCTCGCTCGGAGGTTGCGGTATCACGGTATTTTCGCATGGCTCCCACGAAGCCAGCGCATGCGGCGCCTGCAGCGCTTAGGTTTCAGACGAAGTCGCACACCGGCCTTGCTTTGGAGGCGCGTCCGCCAATGGAGTCGCGTGCGGACTGATTCGCGAGGCGCGGCGGTGCCGCCGAAGTCGCTACAGTTCAGACACGCTTCTCAAGGCGATCGACCGGCGGCGCGAACAGAGGGGCACGAACCGACGCGCGATAAGAAGGATCGAGGCCGAGGCAACGAGGCCCGATCGATCCGATAGAACTTTGCCCAGTTCGCGATCACCATCAGATAGACATCGCGCTAGGACTCGGTTCTTGAGCGCACCAGTAACAACCATCGGAAAGCAACAAACGCGATCGAAACCACACGAAGACCTCAAAAACCAACGAGCCCGATCAATATTCTCGCGCTCATGGCGGTCTGACTGCAGGTTTAAGTCCTACCAGGCCACGCCGCGTCAGATACGTCCATTTGATGAAGCAGTTGACGTCAGACTGCCGAGCGGACGCGCTCTCCCCTTCTCTCATGGTCGGCTTCAGGCCGCACGAACTTAAGCTGTGTCCATCAGCTGGCGACTAGGAGGGCATTGACCAGGGCCCCGTAGCCCGGAGTTTGGACCGACGGACTAGGTCTTCTTGTAGGCAACGTGCCGTCGCGAATGGAATGCCAGCGCGCCCAGCACTACCGCGCACCATGCTTGTGCGATCATCAATTGCATAGAACCAATCATCAAAGTTCAGCTTGAACGACCTGCCATCGCCTTGCGGCGTATCACGGGTGTACTTCCAGTGGAAAGCGCATCCTGCCTGCTCGCCGATAGCTTTCCCCTCCAGCCGATTTTCGTGTCCAGTATATTGACCTTCACCTATCTTACGAATTGTCCACTTCAACGTGTCGCTGTGACCGTCATCGAACATGTAAGTTTCAGTGAATACGATCGTGTCCGTGTCGCTGTCCAATTCTCCATGACCAGTTATTGCCGCGCGCTTGAGGAGACCACCGACAAGACTTTCCACGACCGCCCACCCTTCGAGGCGACCGATGAAGAATCGTTCGGGGAGAAACAGGGGCGTGGTGCCCGTAAACGCATCTATGGCCATGGTCCGATCCTTTGCCGACACAAGCTACGATTCATGAAGAAGTTCCCCATTCGGTTCGAAGCCTAGCTCGACTTTTTAATGGCCCCTGGAGAGCACGTTGCGAGACGCGTATCTCGGCTTGCTTACAGGCAGATGCGTCACACCCTGTTTCGCACCAGAAACAACTCAAAGAGCCGTCGCTATCCTGCCGCCCATGCTGGTTTTGGCGCTGATGAGCCAGGGGCTTTTTGGCCTCGATGAATCTTCCCGTTGAATGTGCACGTGAGGAAAGCGGCAATCGCCCTCCTTTTCTTTGCTTTCGCATCCAATCGTACGAAGAACTCACAGCGCTTATTCCACTCCGGCCACGCCCAGGCATGATGCTCGGATGGGAGCGTGTGTGGCGGCGATCGCGACATTGCGGAGCTTGCGAACGCCCTCCCACAGCAATCCCAGTTGGCGCAATGATCGAGCAGAAGCCCGGCTCCCGATGACCAACTCGCCGCAACAGTCGTCACCGGAAAGGCCGGGCGAGGCGGCTTTGGCCGTTGCGCGCGCCCTTGCATTGCTGCATGCAAGGCAGGATCATGCGGCCGCGCCCGTCCGCGAGCCGGAGGCAAAACAAAATGATCCGCGCAGCCATTTACGCCCGCTTCTCGTCCGATCGTCAAAACGATAGATCCGTTGACGATCAGATCGCGTCCTGCCGCGAGCTCTGCGCCCGTGAAGGCTTTGCAGTCGTCCTGACCTTCTGCGATCGCGAGATTTCCGACGCCTCGACCGTAAATCGTCCGGGCTTCCAGGACTTGATGCGGGCAGCCGAAGCGCTGCGCTTCGAGGTCATCGTCGCTGAGGACGTCGATCGCATTTCGCGAGACCAGGGCGATTGGCATGCCACACGCAAGCGACTCGAATTCCTAGGCAAGCGGTCCATACGGCGAGCGGAAAAGTGGGGAAGCTTGACGGTGCCCTGCGCGCGCTCATGGGCGAGATGTTTCTCGAGAACCTAGCCGTCCACACCCGCCGGGGCCTTGAGAGTGTGATACGCGACGGCCGGCACGCCGGAGGTCGTGCGTATGGCTAGCGTGCGATCGCAGGCAAACCAGGCGAGCTCGAGATCGAACAGGCTGAAGCCGAGATCGTGCGGAGGATCTTCTGCGAGTTTGTCGAGGGCAAGACGCCGCGCGAGATCGCCGCAGGTCTCAACAACGATGGTGTCAAACCACCGCGCGGCAGGAATTGGAACGCGTCGACGATCAATGGCAATACCGCGCGCGGCCATGGCATGCTGATCAACGAGCTCTATGCGGGCCGCATCGTCTGAAACAAGGTACGAATGATCAAGGATCCTTCGACCGGAAGACGCGTGGCTCGCCCCAACCGCAAAGACCAACATCGCAGCGTCGACGCGCCGCACTTGGCGATCATTGATGACGCAATCTTCAAGGCCGCACAGGCGATTAAGGCTGGCCGCAGTCACCAGGGTGCGTTGCAATCGCGCAAGGCTGTCCGGCCCTTGTCAGGCCTGCTGCGCTGCGGATCCTGTGGCGCGGGAATGTCGGCGATTGGCGCGCCGAGGAAGGGCAAACCTCATCGCATGCAGTGCTCGGCATTTCGTGAGAGTGGTATCTGCAGCAACGGCCGCAAGGTTTCGCGGCAGGCAATCGAGACGCTGGTGTTTGAGGGGTTGCGCGACGAGCTCGCCAACCCCGAGGCGATCGCCGAATATGTTCGCACCTATAATGCCGAGCGAAGGCGCCTGGCCAAAGTGAGTGGTGACCGCGAAAAGCACCTGCAGCGTCGCAAGGGCGAGCTAGATCGCGAGATCGATCGCCTGATCACCAATATATCTAAGGGCGCAGATTTCGATCTTTACAATCCTAAGGTCAATGAACTCGCGGCCGAACGCAAGCGCGTCGAGGCCGAGCTTACACAGATCGCGTCGAGTTCCGAGATTGTCACCGTGCACCCGGCTGCGGTCGAGCGCTATCTAGCCGATATCCGGCGGCTTGCCGATGTCGCCGCCGAGGCTGCCGAACTTGATGAGCCTGAACTCGTTCTAACGCTGCGTCAGCTGGTCCAAACCGTTACAGTTTTTACGCCACCGGGGACCGACGAACTCACAATCGAGATCAAGGCATCCTTGTCTGATTTGACGTTGCCGGGACCGCTGCTAAAGCGTTCGATTGGGGGGGGGGTGACCGTTGGTAGCGGGGGAGGGACTCGAACCCCCGACCCCAGGATTATGATTCCCGTGCTCTAACCAGCTGAGCTACCCCGCCACGGTGTCCGATCAAGGCGAGAGAGGTCGACGTATGCGACCGGCCTTGTGAACGGGCCGCTTATAAGGAGCCGTTCCGGCCCCTGTCAAGCAAAGCCCGCCGCCGCACGCCGATTTCGTTCTGTGCGATTTTTGTCCGCCTGCTCAAGGCCTTGCCATCGCATTCCCGGTGATGGCCGACCGGGAAGCCGGCGCCCAGGGCGCAGCGCTCGGCCGCGGTCGAATCCGCGCATTCCCGGATGATCATTTCGGCTGCACGTTGGGATTGCCTCCGGGGCTGCCGAGCGGCGGAATCACTGGCGTCGTGCCGCCTTCAGGCGTCGGCGCATGCATCTCCGGATCGACGCCGCTCGGCGGGCACAGCACACCATTGGTCTTGGCGAGCTTCTCGCCGAGCGGTTCGCCGGCGCGGCCGGTGGTGATGCCGTCGGGCGTCGGCGTAGCCCGCGCATTCGGCGCACACGCCGCGTTCTGCCCGAGGGCCGGCGCGGTGGCCTGCGGCGGCGTTGCCGGTGTCGGCGGTGCCTGGGCGTGGGCGTGGACGGCAGACGCCAGCACGAGAGAGAGAAACAAGAATTGCCTGATGCTCATGGCGGAGCAACGCCGAGCCCGCGCCAGCGTTCCCGCGTGACGACGGGTCGATCAACCGACCTGCGCGCCCCGGCGATCAGCCCTTGCGATAACGAATCAGCGAGAAATGCCCGAGTGGCGGCATCGGCCGGCGTTCCGCGAGCGTCACACCGCCATGCTTCGCAGCCCAGTTCGCCAGCCGCGCCCAGGGGAACTCCGGCCGCCAGCCGAGCCGCCGCGCGATCGGCGCGAAGGCGAGCTCGAACATTCGGCGCGGGCCGCTCTCGGCTCCGATGTGATTGACCAGGATCAGCTCGCCCCCCGGCTTCAGCACGCGGATGAAATCATCGAGAGTCGCTTCCGGATCCGGGACTGCGGTGATGACATATTGCGCCACAACCGCATCGAAGAAATTGTCCGGAAAAGCGAGATGCTTCGCGTCCATGACCGCGAGCGTCTCGACGTTGAGGAGCTTCAGCTCGCGCACCCGCGCCTGCGCGCGCCGGAGCATCGGCTCGGAAATGTCGACGCCGCAGACCCGGGTGGTGCGCGCATAGTCCGACAGCGACAGGCCGGTGCCGACGCCGACGTCGAGGATGCGGCCGCCGATACGGTCGGCTTCCGCGATGGTCGATTGGCGTCCCTGGTCGAAGACCTTGCCGAACACCAGATCGTAGATCGGCGCCCAGCGCTCATAGGCCTTTTCGACCCCCGCGCGGTCGATGTCCCCCATGCCCCTGCCCTGAATGATTGATCAGCCGCGGAGCGGCTCGGCCACGCGCTGCGGCCTGACAAGACCGGCGGTGGTGCGGCTCTCGGCAACGGCGCTCTGAATGAAGCCGCCGCCCAGGACGCGCGCACGACCAGAGGCGGCGTCATAGAACACGCAGGCCTGCCCCGGCGAGACGCCCTCCTCGCCGGCGACGAGCTCGACCTCGTAATGACCATCGGCGCCGCGGAGCCAGGCCGGCTGCGGCGGCCGCGTGGAGCGCACCCGCACGAACAGCTCGAGGCCGTCACGCACGGCGGCATCCAGCACGCCGTCGCCGATCCAGTTGACCTCGCGCAGCGTGATGCGGTGCGTGCGCAGCGCCTCGCGCGGGCCGACGACGACCCGACGGGTCGCGACGTCCAGCTTGACGACATAAAGCGGCGCGCCTGCCGCGATGCCGAGTCCCTTGCGCTGGCCGATGGTGTAGTTGGCGATGCCCTGATGCGCCCCGAGCACCCGGCCATTGAGGTCGACGATCTCGCCGGGCTCCATCGCGTTCGGCCGCAGCTTGCCGATGATGTCGGTGTAGCGGCCGGTCGGCACGAAGCAGATGTCCTGGCTGTCGTGCTTGTCGGCGACCTCCAGGCCGAAGCGGCGCGCCAGCTCGCGCACCTCCGGCTTGGTCATGTCGCCAAGCGGAAAGCGCAGATAGTCGAGCTGCTCGCGCGTGGTCGCAAACAGGAAATAGCTCTGGTCGCGATCGGCATCGGCCGCGCACACAAGAGCGCGCGATCCATCCGCCAGCCGGCGCGAGGCGACGTAATGGCCGGTGGCGAGCACCGAGGCGCCGAGCTCGCGCGCGGTCTTCAGCAGGTCGCCGAACTTGATCGCGCGGTTGCACTCGATACACGGCACAGGGGTCTCGCCAGAGGCATAGCTGGCGGCGAAATTGTCGATCACCGACTCCCGGAAGCGGTCCTCATAGTCCAGCACATAATGCGGGATGCCGAGCCGCTCGGCGACGTTGCGCGCGTCGTGAATATCCTGGCCGGCGCAGCAGGCGCCCTTGCGGTGGGTTGCTGCGCCATGATCATAGAGCTGCAAGGTGATGCCGACGACGTCGTAGCCTTCCGACTTCAACAGCGCAGCCGTGACCGACGAGTCCACGCCGCCGGACATGGCGACGACGACCCTGGTGTCTTCGGGACGGCCTTCGAGATCGAGACTGTTGAGCATGGTCAGGTCACTGCGATCACGGCGTCAGGCGACGTGTTCCCGGCGCGGGAACGCCTCGCATGCGCCGTCTTTGCGGATGGCTTGCTCCCGGCGATCTCCGAACGAGGTGGGCTGATCGGACACGGCGCGGGAGCCATGGTCTTTTAATATAGGGGCACTTCCTGCGAAGCAATCGCGCTGGCTCCAAGTATCGGCGGCAAATCTTGCCGGCCGGGCAGAAATGACGGGGCCCCGGCTGCCGCCAGCCCTGCCGAGCGCCGCAGCAAGCCATTGTATATATTGTATTTTTTGAATCATCTCGGTTTGGCCCACTCCTTGCTGAACTGGCTTGTCGAGTTTCATTGCGAGAGGTTCCAAGGTGTTCAGCGTTCCGTCAGACATCCCGGCCAGTACGACCGTCAGGACCGCCGTGCCCAAGACGTCCCGCTCGGACGCCTCGCAGCCGTCCGACAGCTTCGCCGCGCTGGTCGAGGCCGCGGCCGCGCCGGACACGTCCACATCTCCCCTCCCCGGCGGGTCGTCGTCTCCAGCGCCGCGCAGCAGCGCGTCCAGCCCGAGCCGCGAGTCTGCACGCACCGACTCCGACCGCGCGACCCAGGCGAAGTCCCCGGACAAGAGCGATGGCAGCTCGTCGCGTCCCGACCGCAGCGACAAATCGTCATCCGATCAGACACCCGACCCCGTCAGCGACAAGAGCGCCGCAACTGGCACGGCTGACGCCACCGACGGCAAATCCACCGACAAAGCCGACAAGAAGGACGGCGACCCGGCTGCGACAGATACGACCAAGGCTGCCGACGCAACCGTCAGCGCTCAGGCGACTGCGGCGCCGGCTCCAGTCGCCGTTGTGCTTCCGTCCGAGATCACCTTGACCAACGTCGTCAGCGGCGCGGCTGCGACGAACAATGACGGGTCTTCCACCACGCCGGCGGCCTCTGTGCCGGCCGGCCCGAGCGGCGTCGGCCCGCAGGGTGCGGTCGATGCCACCGCCGGGCTCGCAGCCGCCGCAGCCAAGTCGGCCGGTGCGACCAAGACGTCCGAGGACACCACCGCGGCGACCGCAGGCTCCGGCACGGCCACGACGCCCTCCGGCGACGCGGCGGCCTCCGCGGACCAGAGCTTCACCGCCGCCCTCGATGCATCGGCGGCCGGCGACACCAAGACAACCGGCAAGCCGGCTGCGCAAACCAAGACCGGCCTCGTGAACGGCGACGCCGGGAAGGTTACCGAGCAAGGCAGCGGCCCTGTCCAGGGGGCTCAGCAACCGACTCACGGCCTGACGCAACAGCCCGCGGTCGGAGCGAAGCCGGAAACGGTCCCATCAGACGAAGCCGGCAAGGCCAGCGGCAATGCCCAGCCGCCGTCCGGACACGATCGGAATGGTGCGCAGGCGGCCAATCAGGCGAACGCCCCGGCTTCCGATCCGACGGCGCAACTGGCGACCGCGCTGCAGCCGCAGCTTACGACTCCGGCCTCACAGTCTGGCCAGATCACGTCAGCCAATCTGACCGCGACAGCCGCCACTGCTACAGCCGTGCCGCTGCATGGGCTCGCGGTCGAGATCGCCGCGTCCGCGCTGAATGGCAAGAGCCGCTTCGAGATCCGACTGGACCCCGCCGAACTCGGACGCATTGATGTGCGCATCGACGTCGATCGTAACGGTCAGGTCACCTCGCATCTGCGGGTCGAGAAGCCGGAGACGCTCGCGATGCTGCAGCAGACCGCGCCGCAACTGCAGCAGGCGCTGCAGGACGCCGGCCTCAAGAGCAACAATAGCGGGCTGCAATTCTCGCTCCGCGACCAGAATTCGTCCGGCCAGAATGGCGGCGACAACCAGCAGAACGGCAACGCACAACGCCTGATCGTGACCGAGGACGAAACGGTTCCAGCCCAGCTGGCCGGACGGTCCTATGGACGCATGTTCAGCGCGCAGGGCGGCGTCGATATCCGCGTTTAACAGGAGGCTTCCATGGCAATCGGTGACGCAATCACGTCAAGCCCGCCAGTTTCGGGGACGACCACCTCGTCCACATCGAACGGCAGCAGCCTGAGCTCGAAGGCTGGCTCGACCATCGCGGGCAACTTCCAGACCTTCCTGACGCTGCTGACGACGCAGCTGCAGAACCAGAACCCGCTTGATCCGCTGGACACCAACCAGTTCACGCAGCAGCTCGTTCAGTTCGCGGGCGTGGAGCAGCAGCTCAAGACCAACGACCAGCTGGGCTCGTTGATCTCGATGCAGCAGACCACCCAGGCCACCCAGGCGCTGGCCTTCGTCGGCAAGACGGCGGTCGTCAACGGCTCAACGACCAACCTGGCGAGCGGCAAAGCCAGCTGGGACCTCAGCATCCCGAAGGACTGCACCATGACCGCGACGATCACCAACAGCGTCGGTCAGACCGTCTTCAGTGGCACCTACAACGCGAAGGCGGGCGATAACCAGGCCTACAACTGGAACGGCCAGGGCAGCGACGGCACCCAATGGCCGGATGGAAAATACAAGCTCACCGTGACCGCCAAGGACAGCTCCGGCAATCCGGTGGCGGTGTCGACCCACATCGAGGGGACCGTCTCCTCGGTCGACCTGACGCAACAACCGCCCTTGCTCTCGATCGGCGGCCAGACCTACACCGTAAGCCAGATCCAGCGGATCGTTAACTGACCGTTGACGCCGCCCCCCGCTCTTAAGACGGCAGATACGGTTGCAGCTGAGCTTCAACCTCAAGCTCAGTCACGGCGGCAATATATCGGCGTAACCGCCGGAAATTCTTAACCAATCATTTACCCTATTCCCGCTCCCGGAGCCGTAAGGCGCCGGGAGCGCCGGCATTTGCGGCCAGGGCCGTATTCACGCCCTTTGCTTAGGCAAATTTTAAGCGAGGCGGCGTAGGGTCTTACCGTGAGTTCAGTGGTTAAGAGTTTGTGAGTACGCCATGACAGAACCCCATCGCCCGAGGGTGAAATACGTCATCGGGCCTGACGGCAGCCCGCTCACCATCGCGGATTTGCCTGCCCCAGGCACCAAGAGGTGGGTCATTCGCCGCAAGGCTGAAGTCGTCGCCGCTGTCCGCGGCGGATTGCTGTCCCTCGAAGAAGCGTGCAGCCGCTACACCCTGACCGTCGACGAATTCCTGTCGTGGCAGTTCTCGATCGACCAGCACGGTCTCGCCGGCTTGCGCACCACCCGAATTCAGCAATATCGCCAATAAAGCGTTTCAAACGCGGCGTGATGTCTTCGAAAATCGGCTTGGTCCCGCCAAGCCGATTTTTGCCATGTCTACACTTTGTTAGGACCCTTTAACCACCGTTAACCATATCGAAACCTTCCCATAGGCAATAATTGCCCAGTGGTTCGATTCAACCTCCGCGACCTGTCCGTACGGGGCCGCGGCTGAATCGAATCGCCACCTGGAATGCGGGTGTCGGCGAAGGTTACGGGTTGAATTTCGCGAATTCTGCAACCGGCCTTAAAGGCCTGCGAAGCTCAAATCACCTTCCTGCAGCCACCCGTCGAATGCCGAATTATGGGGCAGTTGCTTGCAAGGTCTCTTGGACTTCCTGAAGGGTTTGGGCGCCGCGCGGCTCACCGCCATGATCGCGGTCACCGCGGCTTTGATCGGCTTCTTCGGCTTCGTCATCATGCGGGTGACGGCGCCGCAGATGACGACCCTGTTCACCGACCTCGGCATGGACGACTCCTCCAGCATCATCAAGGATCTGGAGCGGCAGGGCATTCCGTTCGAGATCCGCAATGAAGGCAGCGTGATCCTGGTCCCGAAGGACAAGGTGACGCGACTGCGGATGAAGCTCGCCGAAGGCGGCCTGCCCAAGGGCGGCGGCGTCGGTTACGAGATCTTCGACAAGTCGGACGCGCTGGGCACCACGAGCTTCGTTCAGAATATCAACCATCTGCGCGCGCTGGAAGGCGAGCTCGCCCGCACCATCCGCGCCATCGACCGCATCCAGGCGGCCCGCGTCCATCTCGTTCTGCCCGAGCGGCCACTGTTCTCGCGCGAGACGCCGGAGCCGTCGGCCTCGATCGTGGTCCGCGTACGCGGCGCCCTCGATGCCGCCCAGATCCGCGCCATTCGCCACCTCGTCGCCTCAGCGGTCAACGGCCTGAAGCCGCAGCGTGTCTCGATCGTCGACGAAGCCGGACAATTGCTCGCCGACGGCACCCAGACCGACATCGACCAGCAGGTCGGCGACGAGCGCCGCAACACGTTCGAAAAGCGGATGCGCAAGCAGGTCGAGGACATCGTCTCCTCGGTGGTCGGCGCCGGCCGTGCCCGCGTCCAGCTCTCCGCCGATTTCGACTTCAACCGCATCACTCAGACCTCCGACCGCTACGATCCGGAAGGCCGCGTGCTCCGGTCGAGCCAGACCCGTGAAGAGCAGTCGGCCAGTTCGGAAAGCAACGGCCAGGTCACGGTCAACAACGAGCTGCCGGGCAACCAGCAGAACCAGAACCAACAGCAGCAGCCGCCGCGCGATCAGAGCAAGAAGACCGAAGAGACCAACAATTACGAGATTTCCCGGACCACCAAGACCGAAGTGACCGAAGCGGGCCGTGTGAACCGCATCTCGGTCGCGGTCCTGGTCGACGGCGCCTATTCCAAGAACGAGAAGGGCGAGCTGGTCTACAAGGAGCGCAGCAAGGAGGAGCTCGATCGCATTGCAGCTCTGGTCCGCTCCGCGATCGGCTTCGACCAGAAGCGCGGCGATCAGGTCGAGGTGGTCAACCTGAAATTCGCCGATGCGCCGACGGTCCCGCAGATCAACGAGCCCAGCGGCTTCCTCGGAATGCTCCAATTCACCAAGGATGACGTCATGTACGTCATCGAGCTCGCTGTGATGATGCTGCTCGGCATTGTCGTGGTGTTCATGGTGGTCCGGCCGCTGGTGAAGAAGATCATCGCCTCCGACGAGGTCGCCGCGGCCCTGAAGAGCGCGGTCCCCGCCCTCACCGACGAGACCGCTCAGGCGCAGGCCCACGCCCAACAGACCGCGACCCTGATCGACGTCGCTCAGGTCCAAGGACAGGTCCACGCCCAGTCGGTGCACCGGGTGGGCGAGCTGGCCGACCGCAATCCGGGCGAAGCCGCCGCCATCATCCGCCAGTGGCTCGCCGAGCCGCAGCAGCAATGACCCGCTTTTGTTTGATCCGCAGCAACTGAACCGAATGTAGATTGTCATGTCGCTCCCGCAAACGCAGAACGCAAACGCAAACGCCAACGACATCTCCACCGTCATCGCGACGCTTGCGAGCCGCCAGGCGCAACGCGAGAAGACCGAGCCCTTGAGCGGACCGCGGCGCGCCGCCGTGATGATGCTCGCGCTCGGCGAACAGTATGGCGGCAAGATCTGGCAGCAGCTCGACGACGACGAGGTGCGCGAATTGTCGTTGGCGATGTCGACACTCGGCACCGTCGAGGCCGACGTGGTCGAAGACCTGATGCTCGAATTCGTATCGCGGATGTCGGCATCGGGCGCGCTGATGGGCAATTTCGACGCGACCGAGCGGCTGCTGCAGCAATATCTGCCGCCGGAGCGCGTCAACGGCATCATGGACGAGATCCGCGGCCCCGCCGGGCGCAACATGTGGGAGAAGCTCTCCAACGTCCAGGAAGAGGTTCTCGCCAACTACCTCAAGAACGAATACCCGCAGACCATCGCCGTGGTGTTGTCAAAGCTCAAGCCCGAGCATGCCGCCCGTGTGCTCGCAATCCTCCCCGAGGACATGGCGCTCGACGTCATCGGCCGCATGTTGCGCATGGAGGCGGTGCAGAAGGAGGTCATCGAGCGGGTCGAGCAGACGCTGCGGGTCGAGTTCATGTCCAACCTGTCGCAGACCCGCCGGCGCGACGCCCACGAGGTCATGGCCGAGATCTTCAACAATTTCGACCGCCAGACCGAGACCCGCTTCATCACCTCGCTGGAAGAAGAGAACCGCGAATCGGCCGAGCGCATCAAGGCGCTGATGTTCACCTTCGACGACCTGATCAAGCTCGATTCCGCCTCGGCCCAGACGCTGCTGCGCAACGTCGACAAGGACAAGCTGGGCGTGGCGCTGAAGAGCGCCAACGAGGAGGTCCGCAACTTCTTCTTCGGCAACATGTCGTCGCGCGCCGCCAAGATGCTGCAGGACGACATGGCCGCGATGGGCCCGGTGCGGCTGCGCGACGTCGACGAAGCCCAGGCCCTGCTCGTCAATCTCGCCAAGGACCTCGCCGCCAAGGGCGAGATCATGCTCAGCAAGAACCGCGCCGACGACGAACTGGTGTATTGATGGCCCAACCCGCGAAGTTCCTGTTCGACACCGACTTCTCTGCGCCCGAGAAGACGCGCGAGCGGGCGACGACGGCCGCGGAGATCGCGCAGAAGGTGGCCGCCGCCGAGGCCGCCGCCTATCGCAACGGCTACGAGGCGGCCCAACGCGAGGCCAAGGTGGAGGCCGACCGCCGGGTCGCCGCCGCACTGGAGCAGATCAACATCCATCTGCAGGGCATCGCCGCCCGCTATTCCAACATCGAAACGCGCATGGAGACCGAGGCGGTGGATGTCGCGGTCGCCGTCGCCCGCAAGCTGTGCGCGGCACTGGTCGCGGCCGAGCCGCTCGGCGAAATCACGGGCCTCGTTCGCGACTGTTTCGCGCATCTGGTGTCCACGCCGCATCTGGTGCTGCGCATCAACGACTCGCTATACGAGGCGGCGCACGACAAGATCGAAAAGCTGGCCAAGCAGAGCGGCTTCGAGGGACGTCTCGTCATCCTCGCCGAGCCGGAGATCGAGACCGGCGATTGCCGCATCGAATGGGCCGATGGCGGCGTCGTGCTGGAGCGCGCGGCAATCGACGCCAAGATCAACGAACTGGTCGGACGCTACATGGCGTCCAAGAAGAATTAGGCCATGGCAGTGGCCGAGGGAGTTTAAGTCATGAGCGACAACGAGATCCCGCTTCCCGACCTCAATTCGGCAGATGCGCCGCCTTTGAGCGACGACGTCGGTTACAACGATGAAGAGCATGCCTCGCGCATCGCCGCCGACCTCGAGGCGGTGTTCGACGTGCCGGTGCAGGTCTCGGCCGTGCTCGGCCGCTCCAAGATGGATGTCGGCGAGCTGCTGAAGCTCGGACCCGGCACAGTCCTGGAGCTCGATCGCAAGGTCGGCGAAGCCATCGACATCTATGTCAACAACCGTCTCGTGGCACGCGGCGAGGTGGTGCTGGTCGAAGACAAGCTCGGCGTGACGATGACCGAAATCATCAAATCCGACCGCAACTGACAGGAAACCCACGCGCGCCCGTCGAGAGCTGCGCGGCCGAATAGGAGATCAACATGCGGCTTCTGATCGTCGGAACGCTGAAGGGCCAGCTTACTGCGGCCACCAAGATCGCCATGGAGAACGGCGCCACCGTCACCCATGCCGAGGACAATGAACAGGCGATGCGGGTGCTGCGCGGCGGCAAGGGCGCGGACCTCCTGCTGGTCGACGTCGCACTCGACATTCGCGACCTGGTGATGCGGCTCGACGCCGAGCACATTCATGTGCCGATCGTCGCCTGCGGCATCACCAGCGACGCCCGCGCCGCGGTCGCCGCCATCCATGCCGGCGCCAAGGAATACATTCCGCTGCCGCCGGATCCCGAGCTGATCGCGGCCGTGCTGGCCGCCGTAGCCAATGACAGCCGCGACCTCGTCTACCGCGACGAGGCCATGGCCAAGGTCATCAAGCTGGCGCAACAGATTGCCGGCTCCGACGCCTCGGTCATGATCACCGGTGAATCCGGCACCGGCAAGGAGGTGCTGGCGCGCTATGTCCACAGCCGTTCGCTGCGCGCCAAGCGCCCGTTCATCTCGATCAATTGCGCTGCGATCCCCGAGCATCTCCTGGAATCCGAGCTGTTCGGCCACGAGAAAGGCGCCTTCACCGGCGCGGTCGCGCGCCGCATCGGCAAATTCGAGGAGGCCAATGGCGGCACCCTGCTGCTCGACGAAATCTCGGAAATGGATGTGCGGCTGCAATCGAAGCTGCTGCGCGCGATCCAGGAGCGCGTGATCGACCGCGTCGGCGGCACCCGCCCGGTTCCGGTCGACATCCGCATCATCGCCACCTCCAACCGCAACCTTGCGGACGCCGTGCGTGAAGGCTCGTTCCGCGAGGACCTGCTGTTCCGGCTCAACGTCGTGAACCTGAAGATCCCGCCCTTGCGCGAGCGTCCCGCCGATATCCTCGAACTGGCGCAGCACTTCGCCCGCAAATATTCGGAGGCCAATGCCGTGCCGCTGCGGCCGATCTCGGCGGAAGCCAAGCGCGTCCTCACCACGAACCGCTGGCCGGGCAATGTGCGCGAGCTGGAGAACACGCTGCACCGCGCGGTGCTGATGGCGCAGGGCGATGAGATCGGGCCGGACGCGATCCTGACGCCCGACGGCGCCCGCCTGGACATCGGCAAGACGCAGCCCGCCGTCGCCCATGCTACGATGGCCGCCGAGCAGGTCACGCGCGCGCTCGTCGGTCGCACCGTCGCCGACGTCGAGCGCGACCTGATCCTGGAGACCTTGAAGCACTGCCTGGGCAACCGGACACATGCGGCCAACATTCTGGGCATCTCGATCCGCACGTTGCGCAACAAGCTCAACGAATATGCCGATGGCGGCGTGCCGATTCCGCCGCCGGGCGCCGGCGATACGCCGCGCATGCCGAGCCCGGCATAGGCTCGCGCGGATTTATGACCTCGTTCTCGGCGGCGCGCTCATGCTGGGCGCGCCGTCTGCCTTTTCGACAGCCGATGCCGCGTCCCGCGACTTGCTCGTCGGCTGCTGGGAGCAGGCCTCCCATGCGCCTCTGGTCAAGCCGCAACGGGGCGAGGAATGGGGCTCGCGCAGCTGGTGCTTCCGCGCGCGTGGCCGAATGGAGTCGATCAACCTCACCTGCGGCCCCGGCGGTTGCGACGGCTGGGGCGGCGCATGGCGCTATCGCTGGCGGCCGCCGATGCTCTGGCTCTCCGATGTCGAGACCTCGGCGGATGGCAAGGTGCAAAGCAAGGTATGGCGGCGTTGCCGCGTGCAGTTTCTGACGAAGGACTGGATGCAACTCCAGGACTGTGAGCAATCCTCCGAGCCCTGGATTCGCAAGCCGTCCCGGTGACGTACCCAGCCATCCGACGTTACGAATAGTTCGGCGCCTCGGGATTGCGGAAGATGTGGATGGGATCGCCGGGCGTGAACTCACGCTGGGTGAGCACTGCATAGGCATAGAGCGCGAGATAGAGGATCGCGACCGTACCGACCACGTAGAGCGCCCAGGTTCCGATCCGTTTCATCCGTTCCGCCGTCCACAACGCCACAAGCCTGGGCGGTTTTACGGGGTCGGAGGTCCAGATGCCACCCTATCGGCGTTGATCTCACCGTTTGGGCGGGAGCCTTGGATCGGGCACGCTCAGCGCCGCCAACCTGGCTAGGTCGTCCTCACGGTCCACCGGCACATAGCCGCCATGCCAATATGCCAGGGCCGCCGCTTGCGGCGCTACCTCGACATGCACCACGCGGCCGATCACGATACCATGGGAATGCCGCTCGATGATCTCTTCGACCTCGCAATCGAGCGCAGCGAGTGCGCCGGCCAGCAGCGGCACGCCGGTCACATGCTTGCGCCACTCGGCGCCGGCAAAGCGCTCGGCCCCCTTCAGCCCGCCTTTGCCCGCAAACCGCTCGGCCACGTCGATCTGGTCCGCCGCCAACAGATTGGCCGCGAAAACGCGCTCGCGCTGCAGGATCGGCCAGGACGACGCATTGCGATTGAGGCTGACGATCACGGAGGGAGGATCGACCGACAATGACGACAGCGAGCTCACCGTCATGCCGGTGATCTCGTCGCCGCGACCAACGGTAATGACACTCACGCCCCCGACGAGCTGGCGCATCGCAGAACGGAAGTCAGGCTGAAGCGCCGTGGCGTCGGGCATGGGGCGGACGATGGAGTTCATTGCGTTGATCTTTCCTACCCTGCCCCGCCCGGTCCAAGCAACTGGCCGAGAATCGAGCCTTCCAGCGCCGCAAGCTCCGCCGAGCCGCGCTGGCGCGGCCGCGCCAGATCGACCGTGATGTCCTCGGCAATCCGGCCTTCCTCGATCACCAGCACGCGATCTGCCAGCGCGACAGCTTCGGAGACGTCATGGGTGACCAGGATTGCGGTAAAGGTTTGGTCGGCCCAGACCCGCTCCAGCAGCCGCTGCATCGCGATGCGTGTCAGTGCATCGAGCGCGCCGAGCGGCTCGTCGAAGGCAAGCAGGCGCGGTCCGCTGACCAGCGCGCGCGCCAGCGCCACGCGCTGCTTCTGGCCGCCCGACAACACCGCCGGCCATTGCTCGCGCTTGTCGGCGAGACCGACTTCCTCGAGCGCCTGCCGCGCACGGTCATGCGCGCCCACGGCCTTGCGCTCGCGGCCAAGACCGACCTCGACATTGGCGAGCACCCGCGCCCAAGGCAACAAGCGCGGCTCCTGGAACATGACCCGCACGTCCTCGGGCCGTGCCGCGGCGTCACCGAAGCTGATCGTGCCGGAGGTCGGCTTGTCGAGCCCGGCGATGAGCCGCAGCAGCGTGCTTTTGCCGCAGCCGCTCTGACCGACGATGGCGACGAACTGCCCGACCGGGATCTCCAGGTCGATGCCGCGCAGCACCTCATTGTCGCCAAACGACTTGCGGAGGTCGCGGATCACCAGCGGCAGGCCGCGCGTCTCGGATCTGGCGGGCTGCGGGGTCACGCTGGACTTCTTCGCGGGGCGGAAAGTCCCAGCATGCCCGAGCGCATCGCTGCCGTCGACCGCCTCGACGCCGGAGACGGGAATTCGGAGCACTTGCTGCATGACAGACCTCAATGCTGGTTGAAGGCCGGATGCCAGGACAGCGTCAGCCGCTCCAACGCACGCGAGGCGCTGTCGGCGACCTTGCCCAGCAGGGCGTAGATCAGGATGGAGAGCACGACGACGTCGATCTGCATGAACTCGCGCGCCTGCATCGCCATGTAGCCGAGCCCCGAGGACGCCGCGATCGTCTCGGCGACAATCAAGGTGAGCCACATGATGCCGAGCGCGAAGCGCAGGCCGACGAAGATCGACGGCAGCGCGCCGGGGAAGATGACGCGGCGGAACAGCTCGCTGTCGGTCATGCCGTAGACCCGGCCCATTTCAATGAGTTGCGGATCGACGGTGCGAATCCCGTGCAGCGTGTTGAGATAGACCGGGAAGAACACACCGAGCGCCACCAGAAACAGTTTGGCGCTCTCGTCGATGCCGAACCAGAGAATGACCAGCGGGATCAGCGCCAGATGCGGCACGTTGCGCACCATCTGCAAGGTGGTGTCGGTGAGCTTCGCCGACAGCTGCGACAGGCCGTTGGCGAGGCCGAAGGCGAAGCCGATGCCGCCGCCGATCACGAAGCCGATCGAGGCGCGCCAGAAGCTGACCCAGATGTTGCGGCCGAGCTCGCCCGACCACAACAGCTTCCAGCCGGCCCGGGCGACATCGCTCGGCGCAGGCAGCACGCGTGGCGAGACGAGGCCGGCGACCGAGGCCGCCTGCCAGATCAGGATGGTCGCGAGCGGCACCAGCCAGGGCAGCAATCCGTCCGCCTTGGGCACCGTGAGCTTACGGACCTTGTTGCCGACCTTGGGAAGGCTTTCGATCAGGCTCATGATTGCGACGCCCGTTGCAGGGGACGATGCTCATTGGCGATGGTCTCGCCGAACGGACCGGTATTGGCCCGGAGCTTGGTCACGTTGCCGCCCTGCTCCGTCACGTTCAGCCCGAGCTTCGGGAATACCAGCTCGGCGAAGCGATAGGCTTCCTCGAGATGCGGGTAGCCGGAGAGGATGAAGGTGTCGATACCGAGATCCTGATATTCGCCGATGCGCGCCGCCACCGTGTCGGGATCGCCGACCAGCGCGGTGCCGGCGCCGCCGCGCACGAGGCCGACACCGGCCCACAGATTCGGGCTGATCTCAAGCTTGTCGCGCCGGCCGCCATGCAGCTGCGACATGCGCTGCTGGCCGACCGAGTCCATCCGCGCGAAGATCTTCTGCGCCGAGGCGATGGTGTCGTCGGTGACGTGCTTGATGAGGTCGTCAGCCGCAGCCCAAGCCTCTTCGTTGGTTTCGCGCACGATCACGTGCAGGCGGATGCCGAAGGACAGCTTGCGGCCACGCTTGTCGGCAATGGCCCTGACCTTGGCGATCTTGGCGGCGACATCGGCCGGCGGCTCGCCCCAGGTGAGATACTTCTCCACGGTGTCGACGGCGACATCGATGCCGGCGTCCGACGAGCCGCCGAAGAACAGCGGCGGCCGCGGCGACTGCACCGGCGGGAACAGCAGCCGACCGTCCTCGACCTTGATGTGCTTGCCGGAGAAGTTGACCGCCTCGCCCTCGAGCAGCGCGTTGTAGACGGTGAGGAATTCGCGGGTGACCTCGTAGCGCTCCTCATGCGACAGGAAGATGCCGTCGCCCTTGTTCTCGACCGGGTCGCCGCCGGTGACGACGTTGACGAGCAGCCGCCCGTTGCTGACGCGGTCGAGCGTCGCGGTCATCCGCGCCGCCACGCCCGGCGATTGCAGGCCCGGCCGCACCGCCACGAGATAGCGCAGCTTTTCGGTGAACGGCGCCACGGCCGAGGCCACGATCCAGGAATCCTCGCAGCTGCGCCCCGTCGGGATCAGCACGCCGTAATAGCCGAGCTGGTCGGCGGCCTGCGCGATCTGGCGCAGATAGTTGAAATTGACCTCGCGGCCGCCTTCTGAGGTGCCGAGATAGCGGCCGTCCCCATGGGTCGGCAGGAACCACAGCACATTCGGCTTCGAAGCGTTACTCATGCCATTCTCTTTCGATAGAGGTCGCGATCAGGCGTCAGGTGGACGGCGTCCACTTCCAGACGATGTCGGCGACGTTGACTTGCTTGGGAATGAGACCGACGCGGGCGAAGCGGTCGGCGACTGCCTGCTGGCTCCTGATGATGTCGTCATCGAGCGGCACGACGCTGTAGACCGAACGGTCGACGAAGCGGCGCACGGCCTCGATGTCGACGCCGGTCGCTTCCGCCTGTGCCTTCGCCACTTCCTCGTGATGGCTGTTGGCCCACACGCCCTCGGCGGCGAAGGCCGCATTCAGCCTGGCGACGACGGCGGGATATTTTTCGACGAAGTCGCTGCCGACGATGTAGAATGAGTTCGGCTTGTGCACGTCCTTGTCGAACACGATGGCACGCGCATTCTCCTTCAGCTCGGCCAGCGCCAGATACGGATCCCAGATCGACCAGGCGTCGACCGAGCCCTTGACGAAGGCCGCAGTGGCATCCGCCGGCGCCAGCGGCGCGGGGATGATGTCGCTCCAGGCAAGCCCAGTCTTCTCGAGTGCGGCCACCAGCAGATTGTGCGCACTGGAGCCTTTGCCGAAGGCGACACGCTTGCCCTTGAGATCGGCCAGCGTCTTGATCGGCGAATCCTTGGGCACGATGATCGCCTGGCTGCTGCCGTTCTGCTTGACGGCCGCGGCATAGCGGATCTTGGCGTTGGCGGCCTGGGCGAAGATCGGCGGCGCATCACCGACATAGCCGAAATCGACGCTGCCGACATTGATGGCTTCGAGCAGCGGCGGGCCGAACTGGAAGTCGACCCAGACGACGTTGATTCCGTCAGCCTTGAAGGCATTCTCGATGGTGCCGCGCGCCCGCACCGCCGGGAAGAAGCCGCCCTTCTGGGTGCCGATGCGGATCTCCTTCGGCCTGTCCTCGGCGCGCAGCGGCGTCGCGCAAGCGATCACTGCGGTCGATGCCAACGACAGTTTCAGAAAATCACGACGCTTCATTGACCTCTCCGACCATGACTGCGCATCCACGTTGATGCAGCGCGAGAAACAATGATGGTGGCGGCCAAAACCGGTGTCGAGCGCCCCGGAAAAATAGCGATGCCGGTCCTATGCGCGCGCGGTCGGAAGCAGGGTTTGTTTCAAATAGCCAGCGAAAAGCAGCGAGAATTTCTCAGGGGGCTGCGACGCGATCACGCATCTTCACGCGCCATCAACCAAGATCGAAAGGAGCGATCGGCGAATCCGATGTGGCGGTACGGCAGGCAGGTCCGGAGTTCCATGCCTTGATCCACGTCAACGCAAGTTCCCAGGCTTCCGCTAGCGTGCAAACAGGCGCGGCCCGGATGCCGCAAACTCTCCCATCCCCCTAGCAGAGAATTCTCTCATGTCGCTCGTTGGCAGCGATGCGAACGCGCGTGCGCGTCGCAGACGCATGGAAATTTTTGCCTTCCTTTTCCTCACCGCCGTGCTGATGCCCGCGCTTGCGGTCGCCACCGTCGGCTCCTACGGGCTGACGGTGTGGGTGTACCAGATGATGGCAGGTCCTCCCGGACCGCCGGCAGCGCATTGATCGCAAGGAGGGCTCTCATGCTCTCACACCGCACTCCCCTCGACCGCCGTGCGCTGATCACCGGCCGCGTGCTCACCGCCGAGCCCGTAGTCGCGCCGCCCTCGGGCGAGATCGCCTCGATCATCGTGCAGACCCGCCCTGACCAGCTCGACCGCGTCGCCGCCGAGATCCTCGCACTCGCCGGCTGCGAGATCCACGGCCGCGACATCAGAGGCAAGCTGATCATCGTCGTCGATGCCCCGAACGCAGGTGCGCTCGGCGCCACCATGACCACGATCTCCGCAATTCCCTGCGTGCATTCCGCCTGCCTCGTCTTCCACGCCATCGACGCCGGCTAATCAACCGAGACCACCATGACCGACATGAAGATCGATCGTCGCCAAATGCTGAAGCTGGAGGCTGCCGCCATCGCGGCAGCCGCTGCCGGCATGCCCAGCACCTCGCTCGCGGCCAACCTTGTCACCGAGCGGGAGGCCAGCGAACTCAAATGGGACAAGGCCGCGTGCCGCTTCTGCGGCACCGGCTGCAGCGTGATGGTCGCGACCAAGGACAACCGCGTGGTCGCCACCCACGGCGACATCAAGGCCGAGGTCAATCGCGGCCTCAACTGCGTCAAGGGCTACTTCCTGTCCAAGATCATGTACGGCCATGATCGCCTGACGCATCCGATGCTGCGCAAGACCAACGGCCGATACGACAAGAACGGCGAGTTCACGCCCGTCTCCTGGGACGAGGCCTTCGACATCATGGCGCTGAAGTTCAAGGACGCGCTCAAGAAGCGCGGGCCTTCGGGCGTCGGCATGTTCGGCTCGGGACAGTGGACGATCTGGGAGGGCTATGCGGCCTCGAAGCTGTTCAAGGCCGGCTTCCGCACCAACAACATCGATCCCAATGCGCGGCACTGCATGGCCTCGGCGGTCGCCGGCATGATGCGCACCTTCGGCATCGATGAGCCGGCCGGCTGCTACGACGACATCGAGGCCGCCGACGCGTTCGTGCTGTGGGGCTCCAACATGGCGGAGATGCATCCGATCCTGTGGACCCGCGTCACCGACCGCCGGCTGTCGGCGCCGCATGTCAAGGTCACCGTGCTCTCGACCTTCGAGCACCGCTCGTTCGACCTCGCCGATATCGGCATGGTGTTCAAGCCGCAGACCGACCTCTACCTGCTCAACGCGATCGCCAACCACATCATCAAGACCGGCCGCGTCAACAAGGACTTCGTCCAGGCGCACACCGTGTTCAAGAAAGGCCAGACCGACATCGGCTACGGCCTGCGGCCCGAACATCCGCTGCAGAAGAAGGCCACCGGTGCGGCCAAGGCCAACGACGCCACCGACATCAGCTTCGACGACTACGCCAAGTTCGTCTCGGACTACACGCTGGAGAAGGCCGCCGAGATGTCCGGCGTGCCGTTGAATCGGCTCGAGGCGCTGGCCGAACTCTATGCCGATCCGAAGACGAAAGTGGTCTCGTTCTGGACCATGGGCTTCAACCAGCACACCCGCGGCGTCTGGTGCAACAACCTCGTCTACAACATCCATCTCCTGACCGGGAAGATCGCCGAGGCCGGCAACAGCCCGTTCTCGCTGACAGGCCAGCCCTCGGCCTGCGGCACCGCGCGCGAGGTCGGCACCTTCTCGCACCGCCTGCCCGCCGACATGGTCGTCACCAACAAGGAGCACCGCACCAAGGCTGAGCACATCTGGCAGTTGCCGGAGGGCACGATCCCGGACAAGCCCGGCTATCACGCGGTGCTGCAGAGCCGGATGCTGAAGGACGGCCTGCTCAATGCCTATTGGGTGCAGGTCAACAACAACCTCCAGGCCGGCCCCAACGCCAACGAGGAGACCTATCCCGGCTTCCGCAACCCCGACAATTTCATCGTCGTCTCCGACGCCTATCCCTCCGTTACCGCGCTCGCCGCCGATCTGATTCTGCCGACCGCGATGTGGGTCGAGAAGGAAGGCGCCTATGGCAATGCCGAGCGCCGCACCCAGTTCTGGCATCAGCTGGTGTCGGCGCCCGGCGAGGCGCGCTCCGATCTGTGGCAGCTGATGGAGTTTTCCAAGCGCTTCAAGATCGAGGAGGTCTGGCCCGAGGAGCTGATCGCAAAGAAGCCGGACGTCCGCGGCAAGACGCTGTTCGACGTGCTCTATAAGAATGGCCAGGTCGACAAATTCCCGCTCGACCAGATCGAGGCTGGCTATGCCAACGATGAGTCCAAGGCGTTCGGCTTCTACGTCCACAAGGGCCTGTTCGAGGAATACGCCGCGTTCGGCCGCGGCCATGGCCACGACCTCGCGCCGTTCGAGGCCTATCACAAGGAGCGCGGCCTGCGCTGGCCGGTCGTCGACGGCAAGGAGACGCGGTGGCGCTTCCGCGAGGGTTCGGACCCTTACGTCAAGGCCGGTACTGGCGTGCAGTTCTACGGCTTCCCCGACGGCAAGGCGCGCATCTTCGCCCTGCCCTACGAGCCGCCGGCGGAATCGCCCGACAAGGATTATCCGTTCTGGCTGTCCACAGGACGCGTGGTCGAGCACTGGCATTCCGGCACGATGACCCGCCGCGTGCCCGAGCTCTACAAGGCGTTCCCCGAAGCCGTCTGCTTCATGCATCCGGACGACGCCGAGGCCGCCAATCTGCGGCGTGGCGACGAGGTCAGGGTCGCCTCGCGGCGCGGCTTCATCCGCGCCCGCGTCGAGACCCGCGGCCGCGACAAGCCGCCGCGCGGCCTCGTCTTCGTGCCGTGGTTCGACGAGTCGAAGCTGATCAACAAGGTGACGCTCGACGCCACCGATCCGATCTCGCTACAGACCGACTACAAGAAATGCGCGGTGCGCATCGAGCGGGTGTGACGACCATGATCAAGAAAGTTGCAATGATGCTGCTCGCGGCCAGCCTCGCGGCCGGCTCGAGCACGCTGCTCGCCCAGAGCGTCTCCTCCTCCCTGCGCGGCCCTGCCGCGCTCAATGACGAGGGCCCGGCGCCGCCAATGCAGCCGATGAAGAACACCGCCGAGAAGGAGGTGCGCAATTATCCTGAGCAGCCGCCGGTGATCCCGCATTCCATCGACGGCTACCAGGTCGACATGCAGGGCAACAAATGCCTGTCCTGCCATGCCCGCGCCCGCACCGCAGAGTCCAAGGCGCCGATGCTGTCGATCACCCATTTCATGGATCGCGACGGCCAGTTCCTGGCGTCGGTGTCGCCGCGCCGCTACTTCTGCACCCAATGCCACGTGCCGCAGAGCACAGCCAATCCGCCCGTCAGCAACGACTTCGTCGACATCGACACGGTGCTGTCGCACGACAAGCCGGGTGGCAAACGATGAGCAGCGCCGACATCCCGCAGGGGACGGGAGCGCCGGCCCCCGAAAAACGGCTCGGCCTCGTCCGTCGCGCCTGGCAGTTCGTGCTCGACCTGATCGACGTGCTGCTCAAGCCGAGCTCGATCTTCGGTCTCGGCGTGCTGGTGCTCGCCGGCTTCGTCGCCGGCGTGATCTTCTGGGGCGGCTTCAACACCGCGCTCGAGATCACCAACACCGAAAAGTTCTGCACCGGCTGCCACGAGATGCGCGACAACGTGTTCGCCGAGCTGAAATCGACCATCCACTTCTCCAACCGCTCCGGCGTGCGCGCCAGCTGCCCGGACTGCCACGTGCCGCACAATTGGACCGACAAGATCGCACGCAAGATGCAGGCCTCGAAGGAGGTCTGGGGCCATCTGTTCGGCTCGATCAACACCCGCGAGAAGTTCACCGATCGAAGGCTGGAACTGGCGCTGCACGAATGGGCGCGCTTCAAGGCCAATGACTCCTTGGAATGCCGCAACTGCCACAGCGCGCAGTCGATGGACATCACCAAGCAGTCGCCGCGCGCCGTCGAGGCCCACCAGCGCTTCCTCTTCACCGGCGAAAAGACCTGCATCGACTGCCACAAGGGCATTGCCCATCACCTGCCCGACATGAGGGGCGTGCCGGGCTGGCAGTAGGCTTGGAGGCAACGGCGCTCTGCAAAATGTGAGCGGCGTTTGCGCTGCGAGCACACTGCGCTCCCCTCCCCCTTGTGGGGAGGGGTCGGGGGAGGGGGCCCGCACGGGTAGTGTCGCCCGGAGGCCCCCCCTCCCCAGCCCTCCCCCACAAGGGGGGAGGGAGCGCACCGTTCGTATGGCTCCTGCTCGACCATCACGTCGAGAAGGCACTATCCAGAGCTTGATCTCTCCCTATCAGCCCTTAGGTTCACCGGGTCCCCGAGTCGCGCCCTGCGGCTCCATCCCCTTGAGCCATGACCACCTTTTCCCCGCATCAGGATTCCGCGCTGAAGGCCGTCGGCGACTGGCTGAAGGCGAAGCCCGGCCAGAAGGGCACGCCGCAGGTGTTCCGGCTGTTCGGCTATGCTGGAACCGGCAAGACCACGCTCGCCCGCCACATTGCCGAGGGCGTCGATGGCGAGGTCAAGTTCGCGGCCTTCACCGGCAAGGCGGCGCTGGTGATGCGCAACAAGGGCTGCGACGACGCCTCCACCATCCACTCGCTGATCTACCGGGCGCGCGAGAGCGGCGAGGAACAGCCGAACTTCGAATTGTGGGACGACGCGCCGGCGTCCAAGGCCAAGCTGATCATCATCGACGAATGCTCGATGGTCGACGCCGATCTCGGCCGCGACCTGTTGTCGTTCGACTGCCCGCTGCTGGTGCTCGGCGATCCCGCGCAGCTGCCGCCGGTGCAGGGCGGTGGCTTCTTCACCGAGAGCGAGCCGGACGTGATGCTGACCGAGGTGCATCGTCAGGCCAAGGACGATCCGATCGTGCGGATGTCGATGGACGTGCGCGAAGGCAACACGCTCGACATCGGCCGTTATGGCGAGAGCGAGGTGGTCGAGCGTCGTGAACTCGATCCGTCCCGCGTCATGGAGGCCGACCAGGTGCTGGTCGGCCGCAACGCCACCCGCCGCGCCTACAACAACCGGTTCCGGCAGCGCCTCGACATCGAGGACGCGCTCCCTGTGGCCGGCGACAAGCTCGTCTGCCTGCGCAACAACCGCAAGAAGGGCCTGTTCAATGGCGGGCTGTGGCGGGTGAAGTCGCGCGCGACCTCCAAGTCCAAGATCGTCACGATGCGCGTCGCGCCCGACGAAGATCTCGGACGCAAGGTGACCAAGGTCTCGGTGCGCGGCGAATGCTTCGCTGGCGGGATCGAGGACATCC
The DNA here is from genome assembly GCF_054056435.1 of Bradyrhizobium sp. USDA 4369. Lineage (NCBI taxonomy): Bacteria > Pseudomonadati > Pseudomonadota > Alphaproteobacteria > Hyphomicrobiales > Nitrobacteraceae > Bradyrhizobium > Bradyrhizobium sp. USDA 4369. The sequence continues at coordinate 706,156 of NZ_JBSRYH010000001.1, forward strand.
CGTGGGAGCAGCGCAAGCCCTATGACGAGTTCGACTACGGTTACGTGCTGACCGTGCACAAGTCGCAGGGCTCGCAATGGGACGACGTCGTGTTGTTCGACGAGAGCTTCGCCTTCCAGGAAGCCCGCGCGCGCTGGCTCTACACCGGCATCACCCGCGCCGCGAAGCGCCTATCCATCGTTGTTTAACCTTCGCATCGAGAGATGGCGGTATCGCACTGCCTCGCACAGCCTCAAGCTGCGACCAGTTGATCCAGGTCAACCTGCCGCAGCATGCTTGGCGGATAAAAATCGATTCACATCTCTGCACGACAGCAACAGGCGGGGCGCAATCGCATGGCAAGGAAGACCACGAAAGACACGGCCTCGAATGGGTCACGGACCAAGCGCGCGAGCGCGAGGGCCAACGTCGCGCGCCGGCAATCCGCAGCCCCGCTCGATCCGATCGCCCAGTCGCTGATCGACGAATCGATGCAGGCGGCGCAGATCACCGAGCTGTCGGCCTTCGAAAGCGTGCTGAACGGACCGCCGAGGCTCGACGCAAACAGCGCTCCGGTGAAAGCCATGCTCGACGGCGCCGCGCCCGATGATGCCAAGCTGATGAAGGCGCTGATCGATGGCCGGGAGGCGAAACGCGACAAGCGTCACACCTCCGACGAACTCGCCGACAATTGGCGTCAGGGCGGATACCCCTACAAATACCGTATGTATCGCAAGGACTATGAGGAGCAGAAATTCATCCTGCAGACCGAGCTGCTCAAGCTGCAGAACTGGATGAAGGATGCACGGCAGCGCCTGGTGCTCTTGTTCGAGGGCCGCGATGCCGCCGGCAAGGGCGGCACCATCAAGCGCTTCATGGAACACCTCAACCCGCGCGGCGCGCGCGTTGTGGCGCTGGACAAGCCGAGCGACGTCGAGCGCGGCCAATGGTACTTTCAGCGCTATGTCGAGCACCTGCCGACAGCGGGCGAGATCGTGCTGTTCGACCGCTCCTGGTACAACCGCGCCGGCGTCGAGCGCGTGATGGGCTTCTGCTCGCAGGCCGAATATGACGAATTCCTGCGCCAGGTGCCGGAGTTCGAACGCAATCTCGTGCGCAGCGGCATGCACCTGATCAAGTTCTGGTTCTCGGTCAGCCGCGAGGAGCAGCGCCGCCGCTTCAAGGAGCGCGAGGCGCACCCCCTGAAGCAGTGGAAGCTGTCGCCGATCGACACCGCCTCGCTCGACAAATGGGATGACTATACCCGCGCCAAGGAGGCGATGTTCTTCTCGACCGACACTGCCGACTGTCCGTGGACCGTGATCAAGTCGGACGACAAGAAGCGCGCGCGGCTGAACGCGATGCGCTGCGTGCTGCACTCCCTGCCCTATGCCGGCAAGGACGTCTCGCGCATCGGCCATGTCGACGACCTCATCGTCGGCCGCGCCAGCGTGATCCACGAGCGCGAGGAGCATGCGAACTGAGGCGAGCTTCACCGCAAGAGCGCGCGCCGCGCATCGCGCGGTTCGTCACTCTGCCTCGCGCCGATACGCAGGGCCGGACGGACCGAAGCGTTCCGGCGCGGGATCGGGCTGCGAATAGACAGGCGCAGCGCCGCGGGCTCGCAGCAGTCCCATGCGTCCGGCCGGCGTCAGCGCGCCACCATTGAGCACGTCGCGATTGGGGTACATCGCCTGGAAGGCCGCAGGCTCCTGCTGCCCCCAGAACCAGCCCTGCGCCGACGCCGGCGCAGCAGCGGTCGAGGACAGCAGCAGAGCTGTCAGAGGCAGCGATCGCCTCATCGCTGTTGGCTCGGATATGGTGAGCATCGGATCGATCCGTCCACGCCGATCCTCCACCGGACGCATCACGACCGCGCGACCATAATTCGATCGATAACGAAGTGTGCCATGACCTGAACGTCACGCCTTTGCCCGTCGCCCTGCTTCGCCAGCGGGCCGGCGTGACGACGGCGCGCAGAAGCGGCAGGACAGATCTGGCATGTTCGCGGCGGATCTCGAACGGAGCCGGCCGGAACATCGATGGGTCGAAGCAAGAGCGTCGCGGTTCGAGCGAGGCCGACCTCGCCGGCCGCATGCTCTGCGGTCGGCGAGGCGGACCGGCAGGCCCCTGGCGGCTCGTTCACGCAGTCGTGTGGCCGCCGCTGTAACGCCCAGAGACCGCCGACGTATCTTGCGACAGAGGCCGGGACGGGCCAGTGTTCCGGCCGGCGACATGAGAAGTCACCCAGACGAGGATCGAAGATGCGCCTCACCCGCTCCCTTTTCATCAAGACCGCCCTGCTCGGCGCCATCGCGGCGGCCGGGATCCTGGCGTGGCAGCCGCTGCACGCCGCCGAGGAGGCGGCGGTGATCCCGCCGCCGGCGCAGGACCAGCCGGCCGCCGACGGGCTGGAGACCGCCGTGGTCGCCGGCGGCTGTTTCTGGGGCGTCCAGGGCGTCTATCAGCACACCGCCGGAGTGGTCAGCGCCGTGTCCGGCTATGCCGGCGGCACCAAGGCCACGGCCGATTATCGAACGGTCTCGAGCGGCACCACGGGCCATGCGGAATCGGTGCAGATCAAGTTCGACCCGAAGAAGATCAGCTACGGGAAGATCCTGCAGATCTTCTTCTCCGTGGTGCATGATCCGACCCAGCTGAACCGCCAGGGCCCGGACTCCGGCCCGCAATATCGCTCGGCGATCTTCACCACGTCGGACGCGCAGAAGAAGGTGGCCGAGGCCTATATCGCCCAGCTCGACAAGGCCAAGGTGTTCGGCAAGCCGATCGTGACCAAGGTGGGCAAGCTCGAGGCGTTCTATCCGGCCGAAGCCTATCATCAGGACTATCTGACGCTGCACCCGAGCCAGCCTTATATTGCCTATAACGACCTGCCGAAGATCGAGAACCTGAAGAAGATCTTCGCGGAGAACTATATCGAGAAGCCGACGCTGGTCAGCGACGCGAAAGCGACGAACTGAGCATGAACGGAGCCGATGAACAGCCAGGCGATCGCTCAAGGCGACGCCGCCGGCCGAGATGTCACCGAGAGGGGCGGACTGGGCTGGTCCGCCGAAGGAGCTGAGATGAGCGACACCAAGACGAGCGACAAGGTCGTCAAGACCGAGGCCGAGTGGCGCAAGGAGCTGACGCCGATGCAGTACGCCGTGCTGCGCGAGAAGGCGACCGAACGTCCGTTCTCGGGCGAGTACGAGCATGAGCACCGCGCCGGGAGCTATGTCTGCGCCGGCTGCGGCCAGACCCTGTTCGAATCCGACGCCAAGTTCGATTCCGGCTGCGGCTGGCCGAGCTTCACCCAGCCGGCGGTCGAAAGCCATATCGACGAGGAGACCGACTATACCCACGGCATGGTCCGCACCGAGGTGCTGTGCTCGAAATGCTCGGGCCATCTCGGCCATGTCTTCCCCGACGGTCCGGGGCCGACCGGCCTGCGTTATTGCATCAACTCGGCGGCGCTGAAGCTGAAGCCGCGCTGACGACGATGGCCTCCCCCGGTGCCGCTTCCCCCGGCGGTATCGGGGGCTGGCACGGCAAATTTTCCGGGCCGGAACGGCCAAAATCGACCGCACGGCGCGAGATTTTCGCTGTGCGGATCGGCCTCCCCTGCATTCACAAGTTGCAGACCAACTAAATCATTGAAAAGATAAAATATTTTCATCAGGCCCGCAGCAGGCTGGATTTACGATGTGACCGGGCAGGATTCGCATTTCTGTCAAATCGGCCTATATTAGGGGTCGTAACTGACATGCAGGGCCGGGCCGCCTGGAGCGGCATATACCGCCCTCCACTCCCGCAATCGCTGGCGTCATTGCCAAGCTTGATCGTTCGAAAGCTCGCGTCAGCGCTCTTAGCCGACAAGAAGAGGTCTCAGACCATGCGTCCAATGCGTCCGTTCAACTTCAACACTTCTGCCGAACTGTTCCCCGCCGCCATTCGCAAGAAGAAGCGGGCGGGCTTCGCCTATCGGCGGTTCGGCACTGCGGCTGAAGCAGTCCGCTTCGCCATGGAAGAGTTGCCGGCGGACTCGCTGAATGGCGCCTATCTGCAGGTCGAGGAGGCCCGTTTCGACCAGAACGGCATCCGCACCCTGTATGAGAGCGAGGCGTTCCCGCTGCCGCGCCGTGCCGTTGAGAAGGCTCCGGACGCCGACGCGGCGTAAGCCAGCCAGGTCGTCAAACGAAACCCTGCCCCGCCTCGAGCGGGGCAGTTTTTTTTGTGGCCTGCGTGTGCTGCTTCGCCGCGCCTCACCGCGGCTGCGTGTCCAGCCAGCGCCGCAGGATCCTGGCGTTGCGCATATTAGCGCGGAACAGCACGTCGAAGGCGTCGCCGGCGACCGGCACCATGCCGATCACGCCCTCGACCGCGACGTTGCCGAGCATGCGCGTGATCACGTGCCAGGGCGCTCCGAGCGCGCGGGCCTCGCGCACCAGCCATAGCGACAGCGCGGTCGCGATGAGGTCGCCGACGACCGGGATCAGACCGATGATCCCGTCAATGCCGTAGCGAATGTTGGTGCCGGGCAGGACGAAGGCGACGTCGAGCAGCTTGGCCACCGCCTCGAGCCGCGCAATGCGCTGCTCACGGGTCAGATTGCCGAACGGGTTGGTGCTCTGAAAGTCGAAGCGGATGCCGCCGGGCCCATCGAAGGCGCCGCTGAACGGGCCCTGAAACGGTCCCTGCGGGATCTCCCGCCCGTCCTGGTCGATGATCGGCCCGCGCGCCTCATTCGCGTTGAAGCGCGCCTGCGAGGCACGTCCGGACGGACGGCGGGATGTCGTGGAGACCTGGTCTTGCATGCCCATCACATAGAAACGCGGCGGCGCTGCGCAAGTTGCGTCATGCCGTCACGCACTGTGCTCGCGGGGCTGACCGGCCGCGGCACCGGGGAGCGGCTCGTCGACATAGCGATGAACCAGCCAGGACGACACCGTCGCCGGAATGAAGCCGACCATCCCATACAGGATCCATTGCAGGGCCCCAGAATCGGAACCATGCGAGGCATAGTTGAAGCCGGCCAGCAGGAAGCCGACGCTGCCGACCAGCAGCATGCGCAGCACCGGCGGAATGCGCCGGACATGGAACAGGATGTCGTCGATCGCGCACATCATGAGGGCGGGCAGGAAGCCGAACAGATAGCTGAACTGCAGCGAGGTGACGAACACCTTGAACAGTTTGGCCACCTCGCCCGCGTCGGTGTTGGTCCAATAGCCGGACATGTAGGTGGTGACCAGGAGCAGCACGAAGCCGCCCAGCGCTGGCCCGACGGCAACGAAGATCAGATAGCGCTTCATGCTAAACCTCCCGCCTCGCTCGATGGCCGACCCCGCGAAGCCCGTGCCGTCCGGTCAGTCACCCCACAGCGTGAACGCGTCGTTGAAGGCCCGCTCCCCCGGTGCGCCCTTTTCGATCGCGATGATCGCCCGCCGCTGATTGGTGTAGACCAGGGGCACGTCGAACCAGGAGCGCTCCTTCAGGAGCTGAACATTGCGGGTCCGGTCGGCGTCCACATTGGACAGGCCGACCAGGAAAAAGCCATCGGTGACCTTGACCGCAAGGCCGGCCAGTGGCGTTCCGCGCGACTGCTCGTTGGATTTCATCAGGATGCCGGGCACGTTACCGACACCACCGCCGGAGAAATCCTGCGGCAGGATGAAGGTCAGCTCGGCGGTGTGGCTCGCGGGCAGCGACGTGTCGGTGTTGCGCCGGAACGACATCGTCATCTTGAACTTGCGATCAGGAATCTCGATGTCCGCCCGAACGGCGATATCCGCCTTCTGCGTCCCCGTCGCCTTGATCTGCTCGGTGCGCCAGACCACCGATCCGATATATTGCTTGCCCTTGGGATCGCCGGGATCCTCGTCATAGAGCACGACCCGCTGCGCGACCGGCGCGATCTGATCCGAGGACGGCGCCTGGCCGACCCGGTCGGTGATCTTCGGCTTCGTCAGCGGCGCGCCATTGTCCTTGGGCACCTCGACGGTCGAGGACGATTTGAACAGGTTGGTGACGGCGCCGACCAGCGGCCGGCCCCATAGAATGCCGGCGCCGATCAGGATCAGCACGATGCCGGCGCCGATGGCGGCCTTGAACGGGAAGGTCGAGCCGCTCCGCTCCGACTTCTTCTTGCCCTCGCGCTCCGCCCCGGCGCGCTGACGACCGGACGTGGCCGGCAGGGCGTAACGTTCCGCCTCCTGGACCGACTCGTCATAGGAATAAGGCGGCTCAGGCAGTGGCGGCCGGTCGTCATCGCCATCGAGACGATCGAGCTCGGTCGCGGGAACATTGGCGTAGGTCTTCCGCGCGGCGCGATTCGCCTGGGCGGTCGCCTTGCCGAGATCGTCGACATCGGCCGTGATGTCGCGGAAACCGCGCATCGCCGGCGTTGCCGCGGGGCCATTGTTATCCGGACCGCGGCGCGGAGCGGCGGTTCGTTCGCGCAGCGGCGGTGCGTCCTGGGCTGCCGCTTGCGGCGGCTGGGGACGCAGCGGGGCCGTCGGCGCGGCAGCGGCGGGTGGCAGATCAGGCCGCGGGGCACGGGCAGGTCTTGCGTCCGGCGACTCGGAGCCGAGCAGCGGACGATCATCGCGGGGCACGGGCGACACCGCCGCAGGCCGTGGCCGAGGGGCGGGAGATGGCGCCTGGTCCGGTCCGGGCCCGGGCTGGGCCACCGGCGCCGCCGGCCCATCCGGATTGCGCGCTCCGGCCCGTCGCAAGGCATCGCCTGGACGCGCGGCGCCGCCGGACGCCCGCTGCGCCTCGCGGGCGCGCTGGGCTGCCTCCGCTTCCACCTTGCGGACGGCCTCCTCCAGCGACAACCGCTCACGCGTGATCTCGGACTCGCTGAGTGGCGGCTGGACGCTCCGCAGCTGGGCGATCAGCGCCGCCCGAGCCCGCTCATAGAGCGCACGCCGGCTCTCGCCGGGAGCATTGGGGTCCAATCCGGCAATGGCACGGGCTATCAGCGGGTAGTAGTCGGCCATATCAACTCAATTCGCGGGCTGCGCTGTCGGGTCCCGTCACGCCTCAAAGGGATTCTGGACCAGAATAGTATCCTCGCGTTCGGGGCTGGTGGAAAGCAGCGCGATCGGACAACCCACCAGTTCCTCGATCCGCCGGACGTATTTGATAGCCTGTGCCGGCAGATCAGCCCAGGAGCGGGCATTCGCGGTCGGCTGCTTCCAGCCTTCGATGGTCTCATAGATCGGTTCGACCCGGGCCTGTGCGCCCTCGCCTGCCGGGAAATGATCGATCTCCTTACCGTCCAGCCGATAGCCGGTGCAGACATCGATCGTGTCAAAACCATCGAGAATGTCCAGCTTGGTCAGCGCAAGACCGTTAATGCCGCACGTCCGCACCGCCTGGCGAACCAGAACGGCATCGAACCAGCCGCAACGACGCGGCCGGCCGGTGTTTGTTCCGAATTCGCGACCACGCTCGCCGATCTTGCGGCCGGTCTCGTTGTCCTGCTCGGTCGGGAACGGCCCCTGCCCGACCCGCGTCGTGTAGGCCTTGCACAGGCCGAGCACGTAGCCGATCGCGCCCGGCCCAAGGCCGGCGCCGGTCGCGGCCTGCGCCGCCACCGTGTTGGACGAGGTCACGTAGGGATAGGTGCCGTGATCGACGTCGAGCAGTGCGCCCTGTGCGCCTTCGAACAGCATCCGCTTGCCCTCGCGGCGCTTGATGTCGAGCAGCCGCCAGACCGTTTCGGCATAAGGCAGCAGCTTCGGTGCGAATGCCGTCAGCTCGCGCAGGATGTCCTTGCCGTCGATCTGCTCCAGGCCGAGACCACGGCGCAGCGCGTTGTGATGGGCGAGCAGGCGATCGATCTTATGCGGCAGCGTGTCGAGATCGGCGAGATCCATCAGCCGGATCGCACGCCGGCCGACCTTGTCCTCATAGGCCGGGCCGATGCCGCGGCGCGTGGTGCCGATGGCGGTCGCGGCGCTGGCGGATTCCCTGAGCGCGTCGAGCTCGCGGTGGAGCGGCAGGATCAGCGTGACATTCTCGGCGACGCGCAGATTGTCCGGGCTGATGGCGACGCCCTGCGACTGCAGCTTGCTGACCTCGTCCAGGAAAGCCTGAGGGTCGAACACCACGCCATTGCCGATCACCGACAGCTTCCCGGTCCGCAGCACGCCGGACGGCAGCAGCGCGAGCTTGTAGGTCGCGCCGTTGATGACGAGGGTGTGGCCGGCGTTGTGACCGCCCTGGAAGCGCACGACGATGTCGGCCTGCTCCGACAGCCAATCGACGATCTTGCCCTTCCCCTCGTCACCCCACTGGGCGCCGACGACCACGACGTTAGCCATGCGCAGCTCTTTCCTGTGCCAAGATCCAAAACAGCACGATCGGCTCGGGCGATATCGCTTCCGATGAGGGGCCAGCCTGGCCAACCATGCGCCCAGCCCAAATCGCGGCCGGGACCGCTCGCTTGCGAGGCGACCCACCGGATAAAGGAAGCCGCCGGGCTAGGCAAGCAAGAACGGGCCCCAGGAGCACAGAGAGCGCCACCAAGCCTTTGATAAGCCCCAAAATTTCAAGCCGCCCCGGCTGCGGATCGGGCGACCCGGCCCTTGCGCTTCTGGCGGCGCAATGATCCAGGCTCCCCATCGAACACCCGAACGGAGGCGATTCTACGATCGAAGCGGCGCGCCGTCAGGCTGGATCCGGCCATCGACAACCTCGATGATGCGATCACAGCGCCGTGCCAGGTCGAGGTTGTGGGTGACCAGCAGAAAGCTGGTGCCGACCGCGCGATTGACCTCCCGCATCAGCCCGAAGACCGCTTCTGCGGATTTGGTGTCGAGATTGCCGGTGGGCTCATCCGCCAGAACCAGATCGGGATTCATGGCCAGCGCCCTGGCCACCGCGACCCGCTGCTGCTGGCCGCCCGACATGTTGCTCGCGAGATGGTTGGCGAATTTGGCGAGGCCGACCTGGTCCAGCAGGCGCGAGGCCTGGGCCTCGATCTCGGGACTGGGGAAACCGCGATCGACCAGGAGGGGCATCATCACATTCTCCTTGGCCGTGAAGGCCGAGATCAGGAGATGAGATTGGAAGATGAAGCCGATGGTGTGGCCACGCAGATGAGTGAGTTCGGTGTCGCCGAGCGACGCGGTATCCTGCCCCTTGATCGTCAACCGGCCGGAGGTCGGCCGGTCGAGCAGGCCGACAATATTGAGCAGCGTGCTCTTGCCGGAGCCGGACGGACCAATCAGCGCGACGAACTCGCCGCGATCGACCTCGAGGTCGATGTCGTGCAGCACCTCGGTCTCGGTCGGCTGGCCGACATTATAGGCCTTGCACACCTTCTCCAGGCGCAGGATGTCCTCAGCCACGGATCGCCACCACCGGATCGAGCCTGGCGGCGCGCAACGCAGGCGCCGTCGCAGCGAGCAATCCCGTCACGGTGGCGAGCACCGCCGTGATCAAGAACAGGCGCCGCTCCAGGATCAGCGGAAACAGCTCCGAGCCGTCGGCCTGGCGCTGTACCGCGTGCCAATAGATCAACGCACCGGCGCCCATCGCGGCGCCGAACAGCGACCCGATGAAACCGAGCAGGCCGCCCTGCAGTAGAAACAGGCGCATGATCTTGCCGCGCGAGGTCCCCATCGCGCGCAAGATGCCGATCTCCTTGGAGCGCTGGATCACCGAAACGATCAGCACCGCGGCGATGCCGAACGCGACCGACAGCCCGACGAAGACCCGGATCAGCGTGTTGGAGGTCTCCTGGGCGCGCACGGCGGTGAAGAACTGCGCATTGGTCTTGATCCAGCTGTCGGCCTTCACCAGATTGGCCGCCTGGATCCGCTGCGCGATGTCCTCGGCGGCATAGATGTCCTGCACGGTGATGTCGATCGTGGTGACGCCGCCGACCATGCCGAGCAGCGACTGCGCCGTGCGCAGCGCGACATAGGCCGCCCGCTGATTGACGCCCTTGTTGCCGAGATCGACGAGGCCGGTAACTGTCAGCACGCGGTTGGCGCCGGACGCCGCCTGGACGTTGAGCTTGTCGCCGACGACGGCGCCGAGATCCTTGGCCAGTTCGATCCCGATGATGATGTCGTCGCTGGTCAGCCGCGGCTCGCCGGCCGCGATGTAGTCCGGTACGCGCACGATCGTGAAATAGCTCTCCGGCTCGATCCCCGAGAGCGTCACGGCACGGCTGGCATCGCCACGAATGGCGAGAGCGGAGCCCGAGATGGTCGGCGACACCGCCGTGATCTCCGGCATCGCCAGCATCTGATTGCGGATCTTGGGCCATTGATCGATCGAGATCACGCGCTGGCTCGGGCGCTGCACGATGGCGTCCTCGATCACACCGTGGTCATTGCGCAGGGGACGTGCGACCTGATCGGGCGTCAGCAGTTGGATCTGCGGCTGCGAGGTCAGCACGCGCTTGATGAAATTGGCCTCGAGCCCCGCCAGCATCGCCGACATGAAGACGATCACGCCCACCCCGATCGCGATGCCGCCGATGATGAACAAGGTCTGGAGCCGGCCTTCGCGCAGGAAGCGCACGGCCGCGATCCACTCGAACGGAAGCCAGCGGTTCACGGCAGCACCGCACGGAAGCGCTGGCCGGTCACGACGCCGGAACTCTGGGGGACCGCGACATCCCCGGCGCTCAAGCCAGCAACGATCTCGACATGGCTGTTGCCGCGGATGCCGACGCGCACCGGAATCTTGGCCGCGCGGCCGTCCTTGACGCCGAGCACCCAGGGCTGGCCCGAGGTGAGGTCATGAACCGAACGCACCGGCAGCTCCAGAGTATCCCGACGAGCCGCGACCTCGATGTCGACAGACACCGTCATGTCCTGGCGCAGATAATCCGGCGGATCCTTGACGGTGAGCTTGACCTGCACGGAGGCACGGGAAATATCGACGCCGGGATTGATGTAGCTGACGACCGCAGCGAAGCGGCGGTCGGGATAGGCGTCGGCCGAGGCCAGCGCGGTCTGGCCCAGCGCCAGCTTGCCGAGATTGCGCTCGTCGATCTGCAGCACGAGCTGCACGTCTCCGGCCGGCGCCAGCACCAGCAGCGCCTTGCCGGGCTGCGCCACGGCGCCCTTCTCGACGCTGCGCGTGATCAACACGCCGTCGCGCGGGGCCAGGATGGTAGCGTAGCCGAGACGGGATTGCGCCGTGTCGAGACTGGCGCGCGCCTGGTTGAGCTGGGTCTCGGCCATCACAAAGTCGCTGCCACCGGGGCTTGCTGTGAACACCTGAAACTCGGCCGCGCGCTTCTGCGCCAGAGCTACATCGAGCGTCTTCTGCGCCTCGTCGAGCGCAGCCCGGGTCGCGTAGCCATTGCCAGCCAGTTGCGACGTACGGTCGTAGGTTTGCTGGGCATTGAGAAGGGTCGCCTGCACCTGACGCAGCGCTTCCTTGGCCGACGGCAAGGTCAGCTCGGCGAGCTGGCGCAGGCGCGCCTCCGCCTGCGCGACGGCGCCCTGTGCCTGCAGCACAGCGGCCTTCAACTCGCGCGCCTCGAGCGAGATCAGAGGCTGCCCCTTGGTGACACGCTGCCCTTCCTGCACCAGCACATCGTCGACGGTTCCGGTGACCTGGCTGCCGATCTCGACGCGATAAGGTGTCTCGACATGGCCGCTGGCGACCACCGTCTCGACCAGATCACCACGCCGGACCTGATCGACCACGACCGCTGGACCAAGGACCACGCGCAAGCTCTGCCAGCCGCCGAAGCCAAGCAACAACGTCACCGCAAGGACGAACCAGCGGTGCGCCCAAATGGCGGACCAGAGGGCGGGCTGCGAACTGGTTTTCTGACGTGGGAGGGCTGCAGTTTGATCGGCCATCTCTGTCAATACGCAAGCGCCCAGAGAACCGGGCGGAATTTCGTCCGCGCATGCCTGACCATGCGGCGCGCCAGCCCCACAGCCCGCTTCGATAAAGTAGGTCATCGCAGCATCAGCATCTTGCGCTAGGTCAACCGCGATGCGGCGCATCGTGCAAATCAGGACCAATGGCCATGAACATTCGTCCACAAACATGAACGGGGCCACGTGAGCAGCAACACCACCCCAGGCCTCAACCGCTTCTGGCACCTTCCGCAGGCGACGATCTGCGGCAGCTTGGGCTGCGGCCTGAATGGCCTCGGCCAGGCTGACGCTGAACAGCGCCTCCAGCGCTACGGCCGCAACGCCGACATGCCGTCGCATGTGGTCGGCCCTCTACGCGCCGTGCTGCGCCGGCTGCTCGAGCCGCTGTCGCTCATTCTGCTGGTGGCTGGCATCATCTCGATGGGCACCGGCGACGTGATCGGTGGCGCGATCATCGTCATGATCCTGGCGCTGTCGATCGGACTCGATACGGTTCAGGAGGGACACGCCGTCAAGGCCGCCGAGGAACTCCGCCGCTCGGTCGCCTTGAAGGCCGAGGTCCTGCGCGACGGCACCTATCGCGAGATCGATGTCGAGGAGGTCGTGCCCGGCGACATCATGCGCGTGCGCGCCGGCGACATCATTCCTGCGGACGCGCTGGTCATCGAATCCAAGGCCTTCACCGCGGGCGAGGCCGCGCTGACCGGCGAGCCCTATCCCGTGACCAAGCAGGCCGGCGTTCCGACGGATGAGAACGACTCGTCGACCGCGCTGTTCCGCGGCTCGGTGGCGCAGACCGGTGAGGCCGTCGCCCTGGTCGTCAACACCGGACCGAATACAATGTTCGGTGCCGCCGCTTCGGCGCTGGCCGAGGTGCAGGGCCGCACGGCGTTCGAGCGCGACCTGCATGAATTCGGCCTCGTGATCGCCCGGCTCACGCTGGCGCTCGTGCTCATCGTGCTCGCGGTCCGGGTCGTGTTCGGCCGCGACGTCCTCGATTCGCTCCTGTTCTCCGTCGCGCTCGCGGTGGGACTGACGCCCGAATTGCTGCCGATGATCACCACCGTGACCTTGTCGCGCGGCGCGCTGCGCATGGCCAAGCGCAACGTCATCGTGAAGCGGCTCGCTGCGATCCACGATCTCGGCGCGATGTCGGTGCTGTGCACCGACAAGACGGGGACACTGACATCCGCGGAGATTACGCTTGCCCGCAGCGTCGGGCCCGACGGCAGCGAGGCTCCGCGCGCCGCCGAACTTGGCGCCATCGCTGCCGCGCTTGGCGGCGACCGCGGCTCGCTCGACGCTGCGCTGATCGCGGGCGCGGACCATGCCGCGTCAGGATGGAGCCTGGGAGGCCAGCAGGCCTTCGACTTCTCGCGCCGGCTCGGCTCGGTGCTGGCGATCCGCGGGCAGGACCAGATCCTGATCGTGAAGGGCGCGCCGGAAGCGGTGATCCCGCTCTGCACGCAGCAGCGGCAGGGCGGCACGGTCGCACCGATCGATGACGAGGGCTGCGCCGCCATCAGCGCGCGGGTTCATGCATTGGCGCAGGAGGGCCTGCGCACCGTGGCGATCGCCTCGCGACCCTGGAGCGGCGCACCGCGCGAGATCGAAACGGATGACGAGCAGGAGCTGATCTTCGAGGGACTATGCGCCTTCGCTGACCCGCCGAAGCCGACCGCCGCAGCCGCGATCGCGCAGCTCGCCCGCGCCGGCATTACGCTCAAGATTCTTTCCGGCGACGATCCGGTGGTGGTCAAGCGGCTGGCCGGCCTGGTCGGGCTGAAAGCGGATCGCGTGCTGTCCGGCAGCGACATTGCCAAGCTCAGCGACGATGCGCTCGCGGTGCAGGTGCGGTCCACCGACGCCTTCGGCCGGCTCGCGCCGGATCAGAAATCACGAATCGTCAAGGCGCTGCAGGCCTCGGGCGAGGTCGTCGGCTTCCTCGGCGACGGCATCAATGATGCACCGGCCTTGAAGGTCGCAGATATCGGCCTGTCCGTCGACGGGGCCACAGGCGTGGCGCAAGCGGCGGCGGACATGATCCTGCTTGCCTCCGATCTGGAGGTCGTCGCCGACGGCGTCGAGGAAGGCCGGCGCACCTTCGCCAACATCCTCAAATACGTCCGGATGGGCGCGAGCTCGAATTTCGGCAACATGCTCTCGATGGCGGTCGCGTCGATCATGCTGCCGTTCCTGCCCATGCTGCCGACGCAGATCCTGCTCAACAACCTGCTCTATGACCTGTCGGAACTCGGCATCCCCTTCGACCGCGTCAGTCCGCTGGCCACGGCACGTCCGCAGCGCTGGGACATGAAGCGTCTGCTGCGCTTTGCAGCCATCATGGGCCCGCTCTCGTCGGTGTTCGATTTCCTGACCTTCGGCGCGCTGCTCTACCTGTTCCAGGCGACGCCCGATGAATTTCGCACCGCCTGGTTCCTCGAATCCATGGCGACCCAGATTCTCGTCATCTTCATCATCCGGACCAATGGCCGGCCGTGGAGCAATCGCGCCGATCCGATGCTGACGGCCTCCTCGCTGATCGCGCTCGCGGTTGCGCTGGTCGTGCCGTTCACACCCGCCGGCGCATGGTTCGGCTTTGTGACACCGCCTGTCCCCCTGCTCATGGCCATCATGGCCCTTGTTGCCGCCTATCTGCTGTGCGCGGAATGGCTGAAGTCTCTCGCCATACAAGCCGCCCCCGGGAGATCGCGCCGGCCGCATCCCGCTCACCACCGAGCTGCGTGACCGCCCTGGCTGCATAGTCGCGATGCATCTGCCCTCTTGATAGGCAGCTGGGATTGGTGTCTGTCGCAAGAGCCGGGGAGGAACGTCGGCCGGGTCCCGCCGGTCGAATACCGCGGCCTACCGAACCGGGGCCAACACCGACACATGTCCGCCGCCGATCCCACCGCATCCGCTGCGCCCAAGCGCGCCTGGATCGCGAACCAACCCTATGTGCTGCTCAGTATCACGGCCCTGTGCTGGGCTGGCAATGCGATCGTCGGCCGGCTCGCTGCCGGCCACATCCCGCCGGTGACGCTGTCGTTCCTGCGCTGGTCGCTCGCCTTCCTGCTGATCCTGCCGCTGGCCTGGAAACAGCTCCGCCAGGACTGGCCGGCGATCCGGTCGCGGCTCGGCATCATGATCGCGCTCTCGCTGACCGGCATCGGCGCCTTCAACACCCTGCAATATTGGTCACTGGAATACACCCAGGCGCTCAACACGCTGCTGCTGCAATCGGCCGGCCCGTTGATCGTGGCGGTGTGGTCACTGCTGTTGCTACGCGTTCATCTGACCGTGGCGCAGGCCATCGGCATCGTGCTGTCGCTCGCCGGCGTGCTGCTTATTCTGACGCGCGGCCATCCGACGGCGCTCGCCAGCATCACCTTCAACCGCGGCGACCTGATCTTCCTGCTGGCCATGGCCATCTTCGGCTTCTACTCGGTGCTGTCCCTGAAGCGCCCGCAGATTCACGGCCTGTCGATGGTGGCGTTCACGTTCGGCTGCGGGGCCGCGAGCCTGATCCCCCTGCTGGTCTGGGAACTTCACGCCCGCCCGGTGATGGTCCTGGATGCCAAGAACCTGCTCTCTTTGCTCTATGTCGCGATCTTTCCATCGACCATCGCCTATCTCTGCTTCAATCGCGGCGTCCTCTTGATCGGCGCCAACCGCGCCGCCCCGTTCCTGCACGTTGTGCCGGTGTTCGGCTCGATCATGGCTTTCGTCTTCCTCGGCGAGCAGCCGGAGATCTTTCACGTCATCGCCTTCGTGCTGGTGCTCAGCGGCGTATTCATCGCCTCCCGCAAGCAGGCGACGTGAGGCCTCATCGCATGTTCGGACATGGCGGCATCCCATCGCGCGCTCTTGTCTTGGCTCCGCTTTCGAGCACAAGCTCGGGTCAACAATCGAAGCTGGAACCTTGCCTGCCCCCTCGCAACCTCGCTCTCCGTTCGCCTGGCTCAACAATCAGCCCTATGTGCTGCTCACGCTGGCCTCGCTGTTCTGGGCCGGCAACATTGTGCTGGCGCGCTATGTGGCCGGGCATGTGCCGCCGCTGACGCTGTCCTGCATCCGCTGGATCGGAACGTTCCTGATGCTGTGGCCCTTCGCCCGGCCGCATCTGGCGCGCGACTGGCGGACGATGCTCGCACATTGGCCGCTTCTGCTGCTGCTGGCGCTGACCGGCTTTGCCGTCAACAACGCCCTGTCCTATTGGGCGATGCAATATACGCAGGCGCTCAACGGGCTGCTGATTCAATCCTCGGCGCCGTTGTTCGTGGCGCTGTGGTCGCTGGCTTTGTTCGGGGTGCGGTTGAGCGTAGGGCAGCTGATGGGCATTGCGATGTCGCTGACCGGCGTTCTCGTGATCCTGCTGCGCGGCGATCTCGGCGCGCTCGGTGCGATCCAGTTCAACCGGGGCGACCTGATGTTCGCCTCCGCGCTGCTGGTCTTCGGACTCTACTCCGCCGTCATGACGCGCCGGCCGGCCGTGCACCAGCTCTCCCTGATCTCATGCTGTACGGCAATGGGAGCCGTGCTGCTGCTGCCCTTGGCGATCTGGGAATATTCATCCGGCTACGTGCTCGCGCCCGACCTGCTGTCGATCGCGACGCTCGGCTATGTCGTGGTGTTCGCCTCGGCGCTGGCCTATTTGTTCTTCAACCGCGGCATCAGCCTGATCGGGCCGAACCGCGCCGCGCCGTTCCTGCACCTGGTGCCCCTGTTCGGCTCGGTGCTGGCGATCGTTCTGCTCGGCGAAGAGCTCAAGGCTTTCCACCTCGCCGGCTACGCGCTGGTGATCGGCGGCGTGATCGTGGCATCGCGCTCGCCGCTCCGGCCCGCCGATACGGGCGATCGGCGCAAGGACAGCTCGTTGCGGCAAGACGCTTCGTGAACGCGGGCCGGCCTCATTCGATTTTCATCGACGGGCCAGCATCGCGTGAGAGCTCCCGGTCGGAACGGCGTTCCGGCCCAATCAGGCCGTTCGCACCTTCGCCATGAAGCCGTCGACGGCCTGCTGCAACAGGCCGGACTGGCTGTCGAGCTCGCGTGCGCTGGAGAGCACCTCGGAGGCCGCCATGCCGGTCGCCTCCGCGGCCTTGGTGACACCGCCGATATGGGCGCTGATCTCGTTCGACCCCGCGGCCACCGACTGGATATTGCGCGCGATCTCGCGCGTCGCATCGCCCTGCTGCGCGATCGAGCTTGATATCGAGTTGGTGATCTCGCTCATCTGCGCGATGGTCTGGGCGATCCCGCTGATGGCGGCGACCGCATCCTGGGTCGAGGTCTGCATGGCCGCGACCTGCGCTGAGATCTCCTCCGTCGCCTTGGCGGTCTGATTGGCCAAGGCCTTGACCTCTGAGGCGACGACCGCGAAGCCCTTGCCGGATTCCCCGGCGCGCGCCGCCTCGATGGTCGCGTTGAGCGCGAGCAAGTTGGTCTGGGCCGCAATCGAGTGGATCAGCTTGACGACCTCGCCGATCTTCTCGGCACCGCTCGACAGCACCTGCACCGTGGCATTGGTGCGCTCGGCATCGTTCACCGCCTGGCCCGCGACCTCGCTGGAACGAGCCACCTGACGCGAGATCTCCGCCACCGAGCTCGACAGTTCCTCCGCGGCGGCGGCCACGGTGCCGACATTGTCGTTCGCGCTCTGCGTGGCGGCGCTGACCGTGGAGGCGCGTGCGCTGGCATCGCTGGCGGTCGATGTCATCGACTGCGCCGTGTGCTGCATGCCCTCCGCAGCCGACGCCACCGAACGGACGATGCCGTTGACGCTGCGTTCGAAGTCGGCAGCGAGATTTTCCATCGCGGACCGGCGCTCGGCCAGCGCGCGCTGCTGGGTCGCAGCTTCCGCCTGCTCGAGCTCGCGCATCCGCAGCGCGTTGTCCTTGAAGATCTGGAGGGTGGCCGCCATCGAGCCGATCTCATCGCCGCGACCGACGCCGGGAATCTCCCCCTCGAGCCGTCCGTCGGCGATCTCGCGCATGCGGCCGCCGAGGCGATCGAGCGGCACGCTGATGCTGCGGCCGATCAGCCAGGCAATGCCGCCGGCAATCACGGCGATGCCCGCGCAAGCCAGCCACATCATCCATTTCAGCGGCTTCAGCTTGGCATCGAGATCGTCGACATAGACACCAGTGCCGACGAAGGCGTTCCAGGCCGGAATGGCGAGCGCATAGGAGATCTTGCGCGTCGGCTGTTCCTGGCCGGGACGGAGATATTCATAGTGCAAGGTGACCTCGCCATTCTTGGCGACGCCATCGCGCAACTCGACCACCAGCTTGCGCCCGTTGAGCTCGAAATCGATGACGTTCTGGCCGCGCTGCTTGGGATCCTGGGACAGGATGACGTTGCCTTCCATGGTGTAGGAAAACAAATAGCCCATGCCCTTGTCGAACGTCATGGTGCTGCCGCGCTTGACGAACTCATCGATCGCGGCCTCTTTCGTCATCCTGCCGGCCTCGACCTCCTTGATCAGGCCGAGCGCCATGTTGCGTGCCGTCTCGACGATCGCCCGGCACTGCTCGATGCGCGCGTTGACCATCTCCCGCTGCATCAGATTGCCCGCAAATGTGCCCGCGGCTGCAAGCCCCAATAGCGCAACACCGACGACGATCCCGAGCTTGGGGGCAATCCTGATATTATTCAGCAGCACGCGACACTCCACCCGACCGATGCGATCGATCGCCGAACGCAAACTGCCGATGAATTCATCACGCGATGGTTAGAGCTCCGTTGCCGGGAAGACCCGTAAAAACACGGGTCAACCTGTCGCGCGGATGTCGTCCGCCGGCGCCTTCATGGACACCGGCCGCAGCGGCGCGAACTCCTCGGCGGTCAGCGTCTCCTTTGCGATCAGCAGCGCCACGCCCTGCTCGAGATCGCGACGATGGGCATCGAGGATCGCACGGGCGCGCACGCCGCCCTCCGCGATGAGATCGCGCACGGCAAGGTCGATCTCCCGTCCGGTCTGTTCGGCCGCCGACACGAGCTGGTCCTGCGGCTGCAGGAACGAGGCCTGCGGCCGCGGCGCGTAGGTGCGCTGGCCGACCGTCGCGTCCATGCCGTATTTCGTGACCATCTCGATCGCGATCTCGGTCGCACGCTGCAGATCGTCGGCCGCGCCGGTGGACACATCGCCGTCGAAGATCAATTGCTCGGATGCGCGTCCGCCCATCAGCACCGCGATGCGGTTCTTCAACTCGCTGACGGCCAGCAGGAAGCGGTCCTCGGTCGGGCGCTGCATGGTATAGCCGAGCGCGCCGACGCCGCGCGGAATGATCGACACCTTCTGCACCGGATCGACGCCGGCCAGATTGGCGGCGACCAGCGCATGGCCCATCTCGTGATAGGCGACACGCCGCCGCTCGGCGGGGTTGAGCACACGGCTCTTCTTCTCCAGGCCGGCCACGATGCGTTCGATCGCGGCGGTGAAATCGTCGAAGGTAACCTCATGTCCCCTGCGGCGGGTCGCGGCGATGGCGGCCTCGTTGATCAGATTGGCGAGGTCGGCGCCGGTGAAACCCGCGGTCAGCGCGGCGACCTTGTCGAGATCGACGCTCTCGGCCATCGTGATCTTGCGGACATGCACCTTGAGGATCGCCAGCCGTCCGCCTTTGTCGGGCCGGTCGACCAGCACCTGGCGGTCGAAGCGACCGGCGCGCAGCAGGGCCGGATCCAGGATCTCCGGCCGGTTGGTGGCGGCGAGCAGAATCACCCCGGCGCTCGGATCGAAGCCGTCGAGCTCGGCGAGCAGCTGATTGAGCGTCTGCTCCTTCTCGTCATAACCGCCGAGCCCGCCGCCGGCGGTCCGGCTGCGCCCGAGCGCGTCGAGCTCGTCGATGAAGATGATGCAGGGCGCGGCCTTGCGCGCCTGCTCGAACAGATCGCGGACCCGCGCGGCGCCGACGCCGACGAACATCTCGACGAATTCCGAGCCGGAGATCGAGAAGAACGCCACACCGGCCTCGCCTGCGACGGCGCGCGCCAGCAAGGTCTTGCCGGTGCCGGGCGGGCCGACCAGCAGAATGCCTTTCGGCACATGCGCGCCGAGCCGGCCATAACTCTTCGGGTCCTTCAGGAACTGCACCACCTCCTGCAGCTCGAACTTCGCCTCATCGACGCCGGCCACGTCGGCGAAGGTGACCTTGGTGTCGGTCTCGACATAGACCTTGGCGCGCGACTTGCCGATCGACATCAGCCCGCCGAAGCCCTGCCGGTCCATCACCTTGCGGCCGAGGAAAACCCAGATCAGATAGAACATCAGCGCCGGCACGATCCAGGACAGCAGCGTCTGGATCACGCCGCCCGAGGGCACGCCGGTCACCGTGACGCCCTTGGACGCCATCTTTTCCGCCAGCGCAGGATCGACACGCGCGGTGATGAACGAGGTCTTGCCGTCCTGCTGCTTGTCCTTGAACTTGCCCTGGATGGTGTCCTGGCTGACGGACACTTCCGCAATCTTGCCTTGCTCGACCAGTTGCTCGAACTGGCTGTAGGGAATGGTCTCAACCGTGTTGTAGGTCGTCAGCAGCCATTGCAGCAGCAGCATGCCGACCCCGGCCAGAAAGATGTAGCTGACCGCGATGGCTTGCTTGCGGGTGTTGGGATCGGATTCCATGTCGCGCTCTCTTTCGGGCAGCTCGCTCGCCGCTCATCGGGGGAGCGGGACCGAATGGCTCCCGTCGCGCATAACAGGCTCTCGGCAGCACGGCTTGTCATGGATCAAGCGACGGCGCCGCCGCCGTGTTGTGGACCGACTGGGGAGCGTGGCCGAACGCCTCCAGCGCGCGCCGAACCGTCTCGACGAGATCCAAGGCGACCGGCGACGGGCTGCGCTGCGGCGGAAATACGGCCGCGAATTCGAAATCGATGCGCGGCAGGAACGGACGCACGGCAACGCCGCGTCCGTCGAACTCGCGCGCCGTGAACGGATCGCAGATCGAGACGCCCAATCCCGACGACACCAGGCCGCACATGATCTCCGACAGCGTCGTCTCGACCCGCAGCACCCGTCTGACATCCTCGCGATGAAAGATCTGGTCGATGACATGCCGGCTGGTGGATCCGGCCGAGAGCGAAATGAAAGTCTCCCCCTCGAAATCGCCGGGCATCAAGGCCTGCTTGGCACAGAGCCGATGACCGGCCGGAAGAACGGCCACGCGCGGCAGCGCCGGCAATTTGACGCTCGGCAAACCGGCATGGGCGATCGGGACCTCGGCAAAGCCGACGTCACACTGCGCGTTCAGCACCCAGTCGATCACGATCGGCGAGATCACGCCGAAAAACGCCAAATTGAGATTCGGCCGCTCGATCAGGAAGTGCCCCGCCAGCCGGGGCAGATAGCCATTGGCCAGCGCCGGCAGCGCCGCGATCCGCAGCGTGCCGGTGCGACGGCCGCGGATCTCCTCAGCCGCCGCCGTGATGCGATCGAGCCCGACAAAGGAGCGCTCGACCTCCATGTAAAGGGCCGTGGCCGCGGCAGTCGGCACCAGGCCCGTGCCGCGCCGCTCGAACAGCTCCATCTTGAGCAGCGCCTGAAAGTCGCGCAGCAGCCGGCTGACCGCCGGTTGCGTCACCGCAATGAGCTTGGCGGCCTCCGTGACGCTGCCCGTCAGCATCATCGCCCTGAAAGCCTCGACTTGTCGCGAATTGATCCTGGCCATGGTCGCCATTCATAACATTTAAGCATGAAGACGTTGCCATTATTCATTGGACGATAAAAGGAGGGACTGCGATCGTTTTCATCAGTTGGAGAGACGGCTCGTTTTTTAGGCTGCCCCGCCGTAACGGCGGGACGGACGTCCGAAGCGCGCAGCTGGATCTCACGGCGGTCCTCGAGACCGGCGCGCACCAGGGGAGATCCTTCATGAAGCACTTGAACGTTCTGACGATGGTCAGCCTTGCCGTCCTTGCCTCGGCCTCTCAGGCCTGGGCTCAGCAGAAGACGCTGTACGTGGCCGGTTACGGCGGCTCGTTCGAGAAGACGATCCGCGACGAGGTGATCCCGCCGTTCGAGCAGGCCAACGGCGTGAAGGTCGAATATGTCGCCGGCAATTCCACCGACACGCTGGCGAAGCTGCAGGCCCAGAAGGGCAATCAGCAGATCGACGTCGCCATTCTGGACGATGGTCCGATGTACCAGGCGATCCAGCTCGGCTTCTGCGACAAGGTGACGGGGCTTCCCGGCGATCTCCTCGACATCGCGCATTTCAAGGACGACCGCGCCGTCGCCATTGGCCTCGTGGCCACCGGCCTCATGTACAACAAGAAGGTGTTCGCCGAGAAAGGCTGGGCGCCGCCGACCTCGTGGAACGACCTCAAGGACCCGAAATACAAGCAGCAGCTGGTCATTCCGCCGATCAACAACACCTACGGGCTGAACGCCCTGTTGATGCTGGCGAAGATGAACGGCGGCAGCGAGACCAACGTCGAGCCCGGCTTCAAGATCTTCAAGAACGACATCAATCCCAACGTGCTGGCCTATGAGCCTTCGCCCGGCAAGATGACCGAGCTGTTCCAGTCGGGCCAGGCCGTCATCGCGGTGTGGGGCTCGGGCCGTGTGCAGAGCTTTGCGAATACCGGCTTCCCGGTCGACTTCGTCTATCCAAAGGAAGGCGCCGTCAGCCTGCTGACGACGGCGTGCCCGATCGCCAAGACCTCGACCTCGCCGCTGGCATCGAGCTTCATCAAGCTGCTGCTCGATCCGAAGATCCAGCTCACCATGCTCAAGGAATATGGCTACGGCCCGGTTGTGAAATCCGTCGTGGTGCCCGAGGGCGTCGGCGCGATGGCGCCGATCGGCGAGCGCGCGACCAAGGTCTATGCGCCCGATTGGACCGTGGTCAATGAGAAGCGCGAGGAATGGACCAAGCGCTGGAATCGCGAGGTCGAGCGCTGAGCCAACCCTCTCCTGGACGGCGGCGCGCTCCCTCTCCCCGTCCTTACGGGGAGAGGGTCGGGGTGAGGGGCAGCCGCACGGGTGGTGCGCATCGTCCGCGCGGAGAGCCCCCTCCCCCGGATTGCATCTTCGATGCAATCCGACCTCTCCCCGCAAGCGGGGCGAGGTGGCAGCGAGCGCATTGCGCGACCGAGATAATTTCTGCCGGCTTAGATCATCGCCTCATCCAGCCTGATGATGAATGTTATTCGGAAACCACCAATGTCCTTCCTCGAGCTTGACGGCGTCGGAAAATCCTTCGGACCGAACGCGGCCGTCGAAGAGTTCAGCCTCGCTGTCACCAAGGGCGAGTTCATCTCGTTTCTCGGTCCGTCCGGCTGCGGCAAGACCACGACCCTGCAGATGATCGCGGGCTTCCTCGACCCCTCGCATGGTGCGATCCGCCTCGAAGGCAAGGACCTCGTGGCAATGCCGCCGGCCAAGCGCGGGCTCGGCATCGTGTTTCAGAGCTATGCGCTGTTTCCGCACATGACGGCCGCCGAGAACGTCGCCTTCGGGCTCGAGATGCGCAAAGTGCCGCGCAACGAGCGCGACGAGCGCGTCCGTACGGCGCTCGCGCTTGTCGGCCTGGCCGGCTACGAAGGCCGGCACCCGCGCCGCATGTCCGGCGGCCAACAGCAGCGCGTCGCGCTGGCACGCGCGCTGGTCATCCGCCCCTCGGTGCTGCTGCTCGACGAACCCTTGTCCAACCTGGATGCGCGGCTGCGCGAGGACATGCAGATCGAGCTGCGCCAGATCCAGCGCAATCTCGGCACCACGACGATCCTCGTGACTCACGACCAGATCGAGGCGATGTCGCTGTCCGACCGCATCGTCGTGATGAGCAAAGGCAAGATCGAGCAGATCGGCTCGCCGCAGCAGGTCTATGAGCAGCCGGCCTCGGCCTTCGTCGCGCAGTTTCTCGGCAAGACCAATGAGTTCGCGGCTCAGGTGGATCGCGCTGCCGGGCCTGCCAGGCTCGTTGCGGGCTCGTGGAGCGCGCCGGCTCCGGCCGGCGCCACCGGCATGGTGACCATCAGCGTGCGCCCCGAGCGCATCAGCTTCGGCAGCTCCGGCCTCGCGGGACGGATCACCAGCCGCATCTTCCAGGGCAATCACTGGCTGTTCCAGTGCGACACGGAATGCGGCCCTGCAATCGTTATCCGTCAGAATGACGGCCAGCCGCAGCCGGACCAGGGTGAAACGGTGCACCTGATCTGGCAGGACTCCGACATGAGTCTGCGGGCGAGCGTGGCCGCATGAGCACGACTGTCTCCGCGAACTCGTCCGACGCGCGAACCGGGCTGACGCTGGCGCTGCCGGCATTGATGCTGTTCACCGGGGTCGTCGTGATTCCGCTGGCGATGACGGTGATGCTGTCGTTCCACGATTGGGGCCAGTACAAGGGCATCGAGCCGGTCTTCATCCTGAAGAACTGGATCGAGATTGTCGGCGATCCCTATTACGCCGAGATGTTCTGGCGCACCTTCCGCGTCGCTGTCCTGGCGACCCTGATCACGGCGGTGTTCGGCGTGCCCGAGGCCTATATTCTCAACCGCATGCAGGGACCATGGAAAGGTCTCTTCCTGCTCATCATCATCGGGCCGCTGCTGATCTCGGTGGTCGCGCGGACGCTCGGCTGGGCGCTGTTGTTCGGCGGCAACAACGGCCTGGCCAACAAGCTCTTGATGTCGTTCGGACTGATCGCCTCGCCGCTCCGCTTCATGTTCACCGAGACCGGCATGGTGATCGCGCTGGCCCATGCGATGATGCCGTTCATGGTGCTGGCGGTGTGGACCGCGCTGCAGCGGCTCGATCCGCAGGTCGAGAACGCCGCGCTGTCGCTCGGCGCCGGCTCGTTCACCGTGATCCGCCGCATCGTCCTGCCGCAGATCATGCCCGGCGTGCTGTCGGGTGCCATCATCGTGTTCTCGCTGGCGGCGAGTGCCTTCGCCACGCCCGCGATCATCGGCGGACGCCGGCTCAAGGTCGCGGCGACCCTCGCTTATGACGAATTCCTCAACACGCTGAACTGGCCGCTCGGCGCGGCGGTCGCCGTGCTGCTGCTGATTGCGCTGGTGCTGATCGTGGTCGGATCGAATGCGCTGATCGAGCGCCGCTATCAGGAGATGTTCCGATGAGCCGGAATGGTCCTGTCGCGCTGATCTTCCACACGCTGTTCGTGGTGTTCATGGTGGCGCCGATCGTCGTCGTCTGCTGGGTCGCGTTCACGCCCGAGGGATTCCTGTCGATTCCGACGACGAACTTCTCGCTGCGCTGGTTCAAGGCGCTCGCCAATTATCCAGAATTCGTCCATGCCTTCGCCGTGAGCCTGTGGCTCGGGGCGCTGTCGTCCTGCGTCGCGCTGCTGTTTGCGGTGCCGGCCGCGCTCGCGCTCAACCGGTATCAGTTCCGCGGCCGCGAGGCCCTGTCGGCGCTGTTTCTCTCGCCCTTGATGATTCCCCATGTCGTGCTCGGCATCGCCTTTCTGCGCTTCTTCACGTCGGCCGGCATCGGCGGCACATTCGTGGCGCTGGTGATCGCGCATGTGGTCGTCGTGTTTCCCTTTGCGCTGCGGCTGACACTGGCGGCGGCCACCGGCATGGATCGCTCGGTCGAGATGGCGGCGATCTCGCTCGGCGCCGACGGCTGGACCATGTTCCGCCGCGTCACCCTGCCGGCGATCCTGCCCGGCATCGTCTCAGGCTGGATGCTCGCCTTCATTCAATCATTCGACGATCTGACCATGACCATTTTCCTGGCAACCCCCGGCACCGAGACGCTGCCGGTGCGCATGTTCCTGTACATCCAGGACAACATCGATCCGCTGGTGACATCGGTGTCCGCCAGCGTCATCGCCATCACCATGACCGTCCTGATCCTGCTCGATCGCTTCTACGGGCTCGACCGGGTGCTCACCGCCAAAGGCGGCGACGCAGGGCGATAGGAGATACAATGATGAGAGATTATGACGTCGCCGTCGTCGGCGGCGGCCTGCTCGGCTCTGCGATCGCGTGGGGGCTGGGCCGGCTCGGCCAGCGCGTCGCGGTGTTCGACGAGGGCGACATCGCCAAGCGGGCGTCCCGCGCCAATTTCGCGCTGGTCTGGGTACAGAGCAAAGGACTGGGCATGCCGGCCTATACGGGCTGGACCGTGCGCGGCGCCAAGGCGTGGCCGAAACTCGCGGAGGAGCTGAAGGCGCAGACCGGGCTCGACGTCGTGCTGCAGCAGAATGGCGGCTTTCATCTCTGCCTGGGAGAGGCCGAATATGAGCAGCGCAGCCAGCTCGTCGCCCGCATGCACAACCAGGTCGGCGCGGCCGACTACCACATGGAGATGCTGTCCGCCGCGGCGGTCAAGAAGATGCTGCCGCTGATCGGGCCCGACGTGTCCGGGGGCAGCTTCTGCCCGTTCGACGGCCATGTGAACTCGCTGCGTACCTTCCGCGCGCTGCATGCCGGCATGAAGCAGTTCGGGGTCGACTATCTGCCCGAGCGCGCCGTCAGCGCCATTGCGCGCGAGGGCCACGAGTTCAGGCTGACCACGGCGCAAGGCGAGCTGCGCGCCGCCAAGGTCGTGCTTGCGGCAGGCAACGCCAACCAGACGCTGGCGCCGATGGTCGGGCTGTCGGCGCCGATGGGCCCGACCCGCGGCCAGATCGTCGTGACCGAGCGCACGATGCCGTTCCTGCCGCATCCGCTGACGACGATCCGCCAGACCGATGAGGGCACGGTGATGATCGGCGACAGCAAGGAGGACGAGCTCGACGATCGCGTCCAGAACCATCCGATCAACGCCGTGATGGCCGACCGGGCCCAGCGCATGTTCCCGCATCTGGCGCGCCTCAACGTCGTCAGGAGCTGGACCGGCATCCGGGTGATGCCGAAGGACGGCTTCCCGATCTACGAGCAGTCCGAGACCCATCCGGGAGCCTTCGTCGCCTGCTGCCATTCCGGCGTGACCTTGGCTGCCAACCACGCCTTCGAGATCGCCCGCATGGTGAAGGACGGCGCCTTGGAGCCCGAACTGGTCGGCGCCTTCACCGCCAAGCGCTTCGCCGACGACACCGGCGCGGGCGGCAGTGGCTATTACTGAGATCGCGGCGAATGCCGCCACGGAGACGATGATGTTCAAACGAGCTGAGGATGATGGCAGGCGAACGCTGACCATCCATGTCGAGGGCCAGGCGATCTCGGCCCGCGAAGGCGACACGGTGTCGGCCGCGCTGCTCGCCTCGGGTCTCGACGTCAGGCGCAACACCGCAGTGAGCGGCGCCAAGCGGCTGCCCTACTGCATGATGGGCGTATGCTTCGACTGCCTCGTCACCATCGACGGCGTCGGCAACCGCCAGGGCTGCCTCGTGCCCGTTGCCGAGGGCATGCAAATCGAAATCCAGAAGGGCAAGCGGGAGATCGGCAAATGAGCGCCGCGCCGAAGCATGAACAATACGACGTCGTGGTGATCGGCGCCGGTCCGGCCGGACTCGCCGCGACAACCGCAACGGCCCGCGCCGGCCTGTCGACGCTGCTGCTCGACGAGAACGCCGGTCCCGGCGGCCAGGTCTGGCGCGCGATCGACGCAACGCCAGTCAAGAATGAAGCGCTGCTCGGCGCCGATTACTGGTCGGGCGCCGAGATCGCCAGGGCCGCCCGCGACAGCGGCGCCGAGATCATCCATCGCGCGACGGTGTGGAGTCTCGACCGCAATCTCGAGCTCGGCGTGTCCGTCGGCGGCGGCTCGGCCTTCATCAAGGCCAAGCGGGTCATCATCGCGACCGGCGCGCAGGAGCGGCCGTTTCCGATTCCAGGCTGGACCCTGCCCGGCGTAATGACGGCCGGCGCGGCGCAGACGATGCTGAAATCCTCCGGCCTGGTGCCGGATGGCCCGACGGTCCTCGCCGGCCAGGGGCCGCTGCTGTGGCTGCTCGCCGCGCAGATCCTGCGCCTCGGCGGCCGCATCGACCGCGTGCTCGACACCACGCCGCGCGCCAACTACTTCGCCGCGCTGCCGCACGCTTTCGCCTTCATGACCTCGTCCTATTTCGTGAAGGGGCTGGCGATGATGCGTGAGGTCCGCGCCAAGGTGAAAGTCACCACCGGCGTGACGGAGCTGGCGGCGGCGGGCACAGACCGGCTGGAATCGGTCAGCTATGTCACGGCCGGGGTCCGGCGCGAGACGCTGCCGGTCGAGCTGCTGCTGCTGCATCACGGCGTGGTGCCGAACGTCAACCTGGCGATGGCCGCCGGTGTCGAGCATCGCTGGAACGAGCTGCAATTGTGCTGGACGCCCGTGCTCGATGCCGACGGCAACAGCTCGATTCCGGGCATCGCGATCGCCGGCGATGGCGCCGGCATCGGCGGCGCGCAGGCGGCGCTGTGGCGCGGGCGCATTGCGGCAGAACACGCGATCAAGGCGCTTCGTCCGGCTGCCAAGGTCTCCGATCTTTCACCGCAGTTGAAGCGCGCCGAGCGCGGCCGCACCTTTCTCGACATACTGTTCCGGCCGGCGAAGCAGTTCCGCATTCCGGACGGAGACACTATCGTCTGCCGCTGCGAGGAGATCACCGCCAAAGACGTGCTCGATTCCGTCGCAATGGGCGCGACGGGGCCGAACCAGCTCAAGGCCTATCGCCGCACCGGCATGGGACCCTGCCAGGGCCGGCTGTGCGGCCTCACCGTCACCGAGCTGATGGCGGAGGCGCGCGGCAAGGGCCCGCAGGAGATCGGCTATTACCGGCTGCGCGCGCCGGTCAAACCGATCATGCTGTCGGAGCTCGCAAACCTGCCCAAGAGCGACGAGGCTACCAAGGCCGTGGTGCGCGGATGACGATCAACACGGATGCCATCATCGTGGGTGGCGGCATCCACGGCTGCTCGACCGCGCTGCATCTCTGTCTCGCCGGCTTGAAGCCGGTGCTGATCGAAAAGGACTATGCGGGCCGCCACGCCTCCGGCGTCAATGCCGGCGGCGTGCGCCAGCTCGCGCGCGACGTCGCCGAGATTCCGTTGTCGATCCGGTCGATGGGGATCTGGGAGAACATCACCGAACTGGTCGACGATGATTGCGGCTTCGAGAGCCATGGCCAGGTGCTGGTCGCGGAGAACGCGGCCGAGCTCGCCGCCTGCCGTGAGCGGGTCGCCGATCTCAACGCGCGCGGCTTCAGCCATGAGGAGCTGATCGACAGCACCGAGCTGCGCCGGCTGGTGCCGGCGGTGGCAGAGACCTGCCCCGGCGGGATCGTCTCGCGCCGCGA
Organism: Bradyrhizobium sp. USDA 4369; assembly: GCF_054056435.1. Taxonomy (NCBI): domain Bacteria; kingdom Pseudomonadati; phylum Pseudomonadota; class Alphaproteobacteria; order Hyphomicrobiales; family Nitrobacteraceae; genus Bradyrhizobium; species Bradyrhizobium sp. USDA 4369. Next base: position 735,200 of record NZ_JBSRYH010000001.1, read on the forward strand.
CGGCGCGGCACAGCCGGCCAAGACCACCACGGCGTTTCGCCGCAAGGCCGAGCAGCTCGGCGCCATCATCCGCGAGGGCGTGTCCGCCGGCAACATCCGCAAGGAGGATCAGCTCTGGCGCGTCGATGTCGGCGGCGACACCTATGCCGCTCCCATTCTGGTCAATGCCGCGGGCGCCTGGGGCGGCCGCATCGCCGCCGCGCTCGGCGAGCCGGTGCCGGTCACGACGGTGGCGCCGATGCTGATGATCACCTCGCCGGTCCCGCATTTCATCGATCCCGTGGTGATCCTGCGCGGCCGCAAGCTGTCCTTCAAGCAGTTCAAGAACGGCACCGTGCTGATCGGCGGCGGCCATCTCGCGACGCCCGATCAGGATCGCAACGAGACGGTGCTCGACTTGCGCAGCCTCGCCATCAGCGCGCGCACCGTGTTCGAGCTGTTCCCGGTGATGCGCAGCGCCACCATCATGCGGGCCTGGGCCGGCATCGAGGCGCGCATGCAGGACGACATCCCGGTGTTCGGGCCGAGCGCCGTGCATGAGGGCCTGTTTCATCAGTTCGGCTTTTCGCTGCATGGCTTCCAGCTCGGCCCCGGCGCGGGCGCCGTCATGGCTGAGCTGATCGTGCATGGCGGCACGCAGACACGGATCGGAGAGCTCAGCATCGAGCGCTTCCGCAACTCCTCCCCTTCAGCAACAGCATGAGGACAGCATGACCATCACCCGCAAGATCCGCTCGGCCATCCATCACCGCATCGTCGAAGCCAATGGCTTCGTCTTCATCGGCGGCACCATCGCCGACGACACATCGGTGTCGATGGGCGAGCAGACCCGCAACATCCTCGGCAAGATCGACGGCTTCCTGAAGGAGGCCGGCACCGACCGGTCGCGTGTCGTCTCCGGCCAGATCTTCGTGACGGACTTGTCGAAGAAGAAGGAGATGGATGCGGCCTGGACCGAATTCTTCGGCGACGATCTGCCGACCCGTGCCACCGTCGGCGTCGCCGATCTCGGCGGCGGCGCGCTGATCGAAATCGTGATCACCGCGATCAAGGGCTGATCGCGGCGCAAACGCTGCCGGCCGGGAGGTTCGGGCCGGCGCAAACGCATTGGGGTGACGGGCCGCCCGGCCGCCACCCCGAATTCACTCCAGATCGATCGGCTGATAGACACCCGTTTTGTCGAGCTGGGTGCCCCAGACCTTGTGCAGAGCCTGGTGATCGCCGCGGCTCAGATTGAGCGAGGCGCCGAGCCCCATGTCGAGATTCCGCGTACTCTCCAGCGTCTCCACCAGGCGTTCGGTGTCGAGCTGCGGTCCGCAGCGCTTCAGCGCGTCGATCAGCAGATTGGCCGCGATGTAGCCTTCGAGCGAGATGTAGTCCGGCACCTCGCCGGGCGCCACCTGTGCCAGCGCGGTCTTGAATTCGAGCACGGTGCTCGAATAGCCGGAGACGGCCGGCACGGCCTGCGTAACGATGACGTTCTCGGTGAAGCGCGGCCCCAGCAGCATCAATTCCTGCGCCAGCGCCGTGGCGCCGACGATCGACATGTTGGTGTAGATCATGCCGGGAAAGAGGTCGCGCGTCTTCTCGATGAATTTCGCCGCCGGGCGCGTGGTGCCGACCATCACGATCGCCTTGATCGGCACCCTCTGCTGCTTCAACTGGGCGACCGCCTCGTCCATGTCGATGGAGTTGCGGGTATAGACCAGCCGCAGGATCGCTGAGTCGTTGAGACCGGCGGCACGATAGGCCTTGGCGACACCGGCGAAGCCCTGCTCGCCCAGATCGTCATTCTGGCCAAACACGGCGATCTGGTTCGGCCTGATCTTGCGCATCTTCAGGAGATAGCGCACCGCGGCGTCGGCCTCCTCGACGAAGCTCGGCCGGTAGTTGAAGACATAACGGTCCGGCGGATCGTGCCGCACCACGCTGCCGCCGGTGAACGGCGCGAAGAACAGCACCTTGCGTTCGAGCGCGAATGGCACGGCGACCGCCGCGGTCGGCGTGCCGAGATTGCCGAGAAAGCCGAACACCTGCTCCTTGTCCCAGAGCAGCTTCATCGCATCCAAGGTCCGCGTCGGTTCGAAACCATCGTCGGCGGCAATCAGCTTGAGCGTCCGTCCATGGACGCCGCCGCCGGCATTGGCCCGCGCGAACGCCACCTCGATACCGCGCTTGTAGCTCTGCCCGTTCTCCTTGGCGCTTCCCGTGTAGGGGATCACCATTCCGAAGCGGACTTCCTGATCGGTCACGCCGCGCACCTGGCCAGCAACGACCGGCCTTGAAGCACCGGCTGCATTGCCGGCGACAGGCGCGGCCGCAGGCGCCGGCGGGGCGCCGACGCTTCCTTCGAGATCGGCGAGCTGGCGCTCGACCAGCCTGCAATCCGCCCGTCCGCGATTCACCGCGGTCCGGCCATCGGCGATGTTCTTCTCGAACTCGCGGGCCAGTTCATTGCGATCGTTCGGGTTCGCCGAGGCCTCGCGGATCGCCTGCTGAAATTTGCCGAGCATCACTTGAACGCGGCGTGTCGAGATGCTCGTGCAGGCCTGGGCAGAACCGAGGATCGGGCCGACACGGCCGGCCAGCTCGCGGACCACGTTCACACTGTCGGCCGCGACGGCCCCACTCGCATGTCCGGCGATGATGACGGCGGACAGCACCGCCGATCGAAACGAATGCCGCGTGATGCACGAGGCGAAAGACAGATATTGCATCTGATAGACCGAGACCTCCGTTGCTGTCCGCCGCGCGTCTCGCATAGACCGAACGCAAGGATGAGGCCAACCGGGATGACCATCGATTGCGGTAATTCGGATATCGTCATGACGATTGGGAATGCCGGAAACATCAGGAAAAATCTTGCCGGCCGGACCCGACAGCCGGGGCCGGTCAATTCTTCCTGCAGCCGCTTGGATCGCGCGAAAGCTCTTGTTTTCCCGTATCCCGCAGCGTTGATGTCCGAATGCCGCCGATTGCAACTTGCGTCCGTGTCTGGGGCGAAGACGCGGCATTGCCGGCATCTACGACCGCTTTGAGTTCAGATGAGGGCAAGCGCGACGCAATGATGCCGCAGCTGGGTTGGCCCGGATCGATCGTGTCAGCACCAGAACTAACACTTCGGGTTTCAACGGCAGCTGCGGCCTGATCTCGAGTTGAAGACGGCGTGCCTTTGGCGAACCGCCTGACCAGCGACCGGCCCTGGATATCAACTAGCCTGACGGACTGAGCACGATGGTCTTGTCCTTCGGCCAGCGCACCCGCCACGCAAATGAGATGTCCTTGGTCTCGCCGGGCTTGGCATCGACGATCCATTCGGTCACCCCGCGCCGGTCGCGAACGTTGAGCGATGTCGGCGGCGTCGTCGAGGGCAGCATCTCGACCGCGATCTCCTCATTCTCGCTGACCGGCAGCTGATCCTGGATCGCGACCTTCACCGGGAAATCATGCGCGTTGCGAATCGTGGTCTTGAAGGCGCGCTCATCGGTCTTCCCGGTCGTCACGAGCAGGCCTGCGGTGCCTTCATTGCGCTTGATCACGCTACGCTCGATCTTGACCTTGTCGTCGGCGCCGAAGCCGACGCGAACCGGCTCGTCCTTGCCGGCATTGGCCATCTTCGAGGTGCCGACGAACATGCCGTCACGATAGATCGAGACCTTGCCCGGCAGCAGCGGCGCATCCTCGCTCTGCGGAAAGCTCGCTTCGAGATAGGCGGTGGGATCGGCGATGGGCGCCGAACGGATGATCAAATCGGGTGTGATCGTCGCGGTGGAGATGCGCAGGCTCTTGGCGCCCTCATTCGCACCGACAGTGACGCGGCCGGGAAGACGGAAGACGGTCTGGAACGCGCTGATCTCGGCGATCGTCTCCTGCTCGAGGGCCTTGTCAGCGACGTCGCCAAAGCTGGTCCCTCCGCTGAACCGGAATTCCTGCCGAATCTCCGGGAGTCCGCGTGCTGCGCTGGGGGCCGCCGGCCTGGGCGGCGGCGGTGGATATTGCGCGATCACCGTTTTGAGTTCGGGCGCACTGCCGCCGCGGCCGGTGCGGACCGTGGAGACTGAGAGCGCCACATCGGACCAATCCTCGCCGGTGAACTGAAGGATCTCAGCGCGCCGCACCAGCTCGAGCGCGGGTTTACGGTCCTTTGCCGACGTCTCGAGACGCGCGTCGTAGAGCGGCACCCAATGGGCGTTGCGGACCGTGTAGGTCACGCGCAAGACAGCCTTGGTCGCGGCCGCGGCCGAGAGCTCGATCTGAACCTCCAGCTTGCTTGGCGGCTTGTCCGCACGATCCGCCTGCAGCCGCGCGATCTCGCGGTCAATGTCGCGCTGCTTGCGCTCGGCGTCGCGGATCGCGGCATCGGCCTGGCCGACCTCTTCGCCGACCGCGGCAAAGGCGTTGCGCCACTCCGCGACCGGGCGCGCCTCGCCCTTCTCGCCGAGACCGGCGGGCGACGCCTCGGCGAACCGCTCGGCAAACTTCTTCCGCGCAAGGGCGGCAGCAATGGCGCCGTCAAGATTGGCGCGCTCGTCCTTCAAGCTCTCGATGCGTTTGTCGATCTCCGGCAAATTAACCGGCGAAGCCGCGCGCGGCGGCTTGGCATCGACGGTGCCGATGACGAGCTTCGTTCCGGCCTCGCCCTCGACGCGCAGCGAGGACGCATCGAGCCCGAGCGGAAAATCCCTGGCGATCGCCGTCGTCTCACCGGCGGGAAGGTCGAGCGCGATGACCCGCGTGACGCTGGCACCATCGGGATAGACGGTGACGGCATCAACGGTCGAGGTCACATCGCGGTTGGCAGCATGGCCGGGCGCAGCACTCAGCGCTGCGCCGAGAACGAGCCCCGTGGCCGTCAGGCCCCTGTGTCGCATGATCATCACTTTCTCCGCAGCCCAGCGCCCAGGAAGCCGGATCAGCCGGCCCTTCATCGGGCTTTTAGACGTGGGGAAAGTGAAGCGGGTTCAATTGAGGTCCGGCGAAGACGATCGTTCGAATGCCGTCGAGAATCAAAAGAGGCAGTACGGTGATCAGGCCGTACTGCCTCTTTCAGGCGGGACATAACCGCGTGGCGCGATCAGAACGTCAGCGCCTTGGCCTGCTTGACCTGCGGCAGCGCCTGGATCTTCGCGAGCAGCTCCGCCGGCACGGCGCCGTCGATCTCGACCAGCGCGATGGCATCGCTCCCCGCCGCGACACGGCCGAGATGGAAGGTCGCGATATTGATCTTGGCGTCGCCCAAGAGGCTGGCGAACTTGCCGATGAATCCCGGCTTGTCCTCGTTGGTGACGTAGATCATCGACTTGCCGAACTCGGCGTCGACGCGGATGCCCTTGATGTCCACGAGGCGCGGCTTGCCATCCGCATAGACCGTGCCGGACACCGCGCGCTCCTGCTGCTCAGTCGTCACCGCGACCGTGATCAGGCTCTCATAGTCGCTCTCGCCGGCGCGCAGCACCTCATCGACGATCATGCCGCGCTCCTTGGCGATGACCGGCGCCGACACCACGTTGACCTCACCCAGCATCGGCCGCAGCAGGCCTGCCAGCACCGCCGAGGTCAGCGCCTTGGTCTTCATCTCCGCGACCTGGCCCTCATAGGTGATCTGGATCTTGGTGATGCTGCTCTCGGTGAGCTGGCCGGCGAACGAGCCGAGCTTCTCGGCGAGCGCGATGAACGGCTTCAGCTTCGGCGCTTCCTCCGCGGTGATCGAGGGGAAGTTGATCGCATTCGAGATCGCGCCGGTCAGCAGATAGTCGGACATCTGCTCGGCGATCTGCAGCGCGACGTTCTCCTGCGCTTCCGTGGTCGAGGCGCCGAGATGCGGCGTGCAGATGACGGAGGGATGGCCGAACAACGGATTGCTGGTGGCGGGCTCCTCGGCGAACACATCGAGGGCGGCGCCCGCGACATGCTTGCTGTTGAGCGCCGCGAGCAGCGCCTGCTCGTCGATCAGGCCGCCGCGCGCGCAATTGATGATACGCACGCCCTGCTTCATCTTGGCGATCGCGACGGCGTCGATGATGTTGCGGGTCTTGTCGGTCAGCGGCGTGTGCAAGGTGATGAAGTCGGCGCGCTTCAAGAGCTCGTCGAGCTCCACCTTCTCGACGCCGAGATCGCGCGCACGCTCCTCGGTCAGGAACGGATCGAAGCCGATCACCTTCATGCGCAGGCCCTGGGCACGGTCGCAGACGATCGAGCCGATATTGCCGCAGCCGATCACGCCCAGCGTCTTGCCGGTGATCTCGACGCCCATGAAGCGGTTCTTCTCCCACTTGCCGGCCTGCGTCGAGGCGTCGGCCTGCGGGATCTCGCGGGCCAGCGACAGCATCATGGTGATCGCATGCTCGGCGGTGGTGATCGAATTGCCGAACGGCGTGTTCATCACGATGATGCCCTTGGCGGTCGCCGCGGGAATCTCGACATTGTCGACGCCGATGCCGGCGCGGCCGATCACCTTGAGCCGCTTGGCGCGCTCGATGATCTTGGCCGTCGCCTTGGTGGCCGAGCGGATGGCAAGGCCGTCATAATCGCCGATGATGTCGGCGAGCTTATCCTTGTCCTTGCCGAGATTGGGCTGGAAGTCGACCTCGACGCCGCGATCTTTGAAGATCTGCACGGCGGCCGGGGACAGAGCATCGGAGATGAGAACCTTGGGCTTTGACATGACGATGGTCCTTCACGCCTTCCATCGAGGAGGGCGGCGCAGCGCGCCGGGATGAGGGGAAAGCTCGTGGGGTGGGCAAAACAAAGCGTGCCCACCGCTCTCTCGCGTCGGAAGCATATGGGTTGGGCACAGCGCGTTGCGCTTAGCTCAACTCTCGCAACTTATTTCGTCATTGCGAGGAGCACTTGCGACGAAGCAATCCAGGCTTTCTTCGTGGCCCCTGGATTGCTTCGTCGCGCTCGCAATGGCGGCGTCGCGCGAACCTCAGGCGGCCTTCGGCAGCGCGGCCTTAGCTTCCGCGAACGCCCAGTCGATCCACTGCGTCAGCAGCGCGACGTCGCTGGCTTCCACGGTCGCGCCGCACCAGATGCGCAGGCCGGCCGGCGCATCGCGGTAATGCGCGAAATCGAAGCCGGCGTTCTCCTTCTCGACCAGCGACACCAGCTTCTTGGCAAACTCGGCCTGGGCATCGGCCGACAGCGCCGTGATGGCGGGATCGACCACCTTCAAGCACACCGAGGTGTTGGAGCGGATCGCCGGATCCTGGGCGAGGAAATCGATCCAGGGCGTGCGCGCCTTCCAGTCCGCCAGCACCTTGGTGTTGGCGTCGGCGCGCGCGATCAGCGCCTTGAGGCCGCCGATCGACTTGCCCCAGTTGAGCGCATCCAGATAGTCCTCGACGCACAGCATCGACGGCGTGTTGATGGTCTCGCCCTCGAAGATGCCGGCATTGAGCTTGCCGCCTTTGGTGAGGCGGAAGATCTTCGGCAGCGGCCAGGCCGGCTTGTAGGTCTCGAGCCGCTCGACTGCGCGCGGCGAGAGGATGAGCATGCCATGCGCGGCCTCGCCGCCGAGCGCCTTCTGCCAGGAGAAGGTGACGACGTCGAGCTTCGGCCAATCCAGGGCTTGCGCGAAGGCGGCCGAGGTGGCGTCGCAGATCGTCAGGCCTTCACGGCTCGCGCTGATCCAGTCGGCATTCGGCACGCGCACGCCGGAGGTCGTGCCGTTCCAGGTGAAGACGATGTCGGTGGCCGGATCGACCTTCGACAGATCCGGAATCTCACCATAGCCGGCATGCAGCTTGGTGACGTCCTTGAGCTTCAGCTCCTTGACGATGTCGCTGACCCAGCCCTCGCCGAACGATTCCCAGGCGATGGTCGTGACGGGCCGCGCGCCGAGCAGCGACCACAGCGCCATCTCGACCGCGCCGGTGTCGGACGCCGGCACGATGCCGATCTTGTAGTCGGCCGGCACTTCGAGGACCTCACGAGTCAGCTCGATGGCCTGCTTGAGCTTGGCTTTGCCGATCTTCGCGCGATGCGAACGGCCGAGCGGGGCGTCCTTGAGATTTTCGGCGGTCCATCCGGGGCGCTTGGCGCAGGGGCCGGAGGAGAAGTGCGGCACGGCAGGCCGCTGCGAAGGCTTCGCTGCAGTCATCGTCTATCCTTCCAGATAGTAAGCCTCCCGTTGGGGGGAGGTGTCCCGCTGGCGTGATTAAGGGAACGGCCGTTCCGCGTCAAGGAACTTCGCGAGTTCTTGGTCGTGCGTTCACGCAGACGTGGCTGGCATGCAGACAACCTCACTCCGGCGCCGCGCCGACGGGCGCCTGCCCGCTGGGTGGCCGGTGCAGGAAGGTCATCGAGGCGTAGGCGCCGATCCACGAGCCGATGGCCGCAAAGCCGACATAGATCCAGTTCTCGGTGTAGCTGATCACAGCGAATGACGAGAGCATGTACCAGATCGAGCTCCATGTCGCGGCCGAGAGGCGCCGCCGCGCAACGACCGCCGAGGTGAACATGACATAGACTGCGTCGGTGGCCGCAGTCGCCAGCACGACGCCGAGCGCCGTGATTGGATTGATCGCCGACATCTCTGCTTCATCCTCCCCGCTGCCGTGCCGCACAATGCGACGACGTTGTCTCCTCGGGCGATCCATGCAGAATGACGCGAAGCTGCACGCGCCCACACAACAAGAAGGATACAGATATGGAACGCGTCCGTCTCGGCAGGAGCTCGCTCGACGTCACCCGCCTCGGCCTCGGCACGGCGCCGCTCGGCGGCCTGTTCGAGCCGGTCAGCGACAGCGATGCCGAAGCCACCATCGCAACCGCCTGGTCGCATGGAGTCCGTTTCTTCGACACCGCCCCGCTCTATGGTTTCGGCCTCGCCGAGCAGCGGCTCGGTGCGTTCCTCCGCAAGCAGCCGCGCGACAGCTATGTGCTCTCGACCAAGGTGGGACGGCTGCTGCGACCCGATGTGGGCGCACCGCGCGAGGATCCGCACTACAAGGGCACCCCGCCGCTGAGACCACGGTTCGATTACTCCTATGATGGCGTGATGCGTTCCGTGGAAGAGAGCCTGGTCCGGCTCGGCCTCGACCGGATCGATATTCTGCTCGTGCATGATCCTGACGATCATTACGACGAGGCGGTTGCCGGCGCGTTCCGGGCGCTGCAGCGCCTGCGCGACGACGGCAGCATCAAGGCAATCGGCGCCGGCATGAACCAATCCGAGATGCTGGCGCGCTTCGCGGACGCCGCGCCGGTGGACTGCTTCCTGCTCGCCGGCCGCTACACGCTGCTCGATCAGGGCGCGCTGATGACGCTGTTTCCGATCTGCGTGAGGAAGAACATCGCCATCCTGCTCGGCGGCATCTACAACAGCGGCATCCTGGCGAACCCTCATGGCCAGGCGAAGTTCAACTATGAGGATGCCGATGCCAGCCTGGTGGCCCGCGCGCGCGCGCTCGATGCCTTGTGCAAACAGCATGGCATCGCGCTGAAGGCGGCTGCGATCCAGTTCTGCCTCGCCCATCCTGCGGTCACCATCGGCCTGCAGGGGGCTCGCACGGCGCAGGAGGCGGCCGACAATATCGCGATGGCCCATGCCCCGATCCCTGCGGCGTTCTGGCACGCGCTGCGTGCCAGCCAGCTGATCGATGCGCATGCACCGCTACCGGGAGAGGCACGATGAGCCGCACCATCGACGCGCATCAGCATTTCTGGGATCCCGGCCGCGCCGACTATCCGTGGATGGCGGGCGACGCGCTGGCGCCGATCCGTCGCCCATTCGGCCCCGCGGATCTCGCCCCGCTGCTCGCTGAAAACGGTCTCGACGCCTCCATCCTGGTGCAGACCAGGTCATCGCTCGACGAGACCGAGGAGTTCCTGCGCATCGCGCAGGAGACGCCGTTCGTTGCCGGTGTCGTCGGCTGGGTCGACCTGACCGATCAGCAGCTCGACGCCACGATCGACCGGCTGCGCCGCCTGCCCGGCGGCGACAGGCTGGTCGGCATCCGCCATCAGGTTCATGACGAAGCCGATCCGGCATGGATCTATCGCGGCGATGTCAGGCGCGGCCTCGAGCGGGTCTTCGCTCACGACCTGACCTACGATCTCCTGGTACGCACGCGCGAGCTGCCGGCCGCGATCGCGACGGCGCGCGCCTTTCCGCAGGCGCGCTTTGTGCTGGACCACGCCGCCAAACCGCCGATTGCGAACGGGTTCGATCAGAATTGGGCCGATCGCATCGCGGAGCTCGCGGCCTGCGGCAACGTCTGGTGCAAGATCTCCGGGCTGGCGACGGAGGCGATCTGGCGCGATTGGAACGCCGAGCGGCTTTCGCCCTATGTGGCGCATGTGGCGCGCTGCTTCGGCCCCGACAAACTGATCTTCGGCTCGGACTGGCCGGTCTGTCTGCTCGCCGGCCACTATGGCGCCATCAAGCAGGCGCTGGAGCACTGCCTGACGCAGCTCGGCTCCGATATCCGCGACAAGGCGTTCGGCCCCAACACGATCGCTGCCTACCGGCTGCTGGCCTGATCGATCTCAGAACCGCATCACCATGCCGAAATGGCTCTTGGCGAAGCCAAGCCGCTCGTAGAAGCGCTGAGCATCTGTGCGGCTCTGATGCGTCATCAGCTCGACCAAGTTGCAGCCCCGGCTGCGCGCCTCGTCGATCGCCCATTGCAGAAGCAGTTCGCCAATGCCGCGGCTGCGCCGGTCCGCCGCGACGCGGACATCCTCGACCAGCGCGCGCGATGCGCCCTGCGAACTCAGGCCAGGAAGGATGCAGAGCTGCAGGCAGCCGACCACCCTGCCCGCGTCCTCGGCCACCATCAGACTGATATTGGCATCGCCCGAGATCGCCTCGAACGCCGCATGATATGACGCGGGCAACGGATCCTCGACGCGCTCCCGTGCCCGGCCGAGGTGATCGTCGGCGAGCATGGCAACGATGGCGCTGACGTCGTCGCGCCGCGCAGCTCGAATGGTGATCGCCATGCGCCCTGTCATCTCCCCCCTGTCATCTCCATATCGCTCAGCCGGCCGGCCTCAGACCGAGCGCCTGCTCGGCGTCGCCGATCCAGCGCCTGACCGCATCATGGCCCGACAAATCGAAACCGCCCTCATGCGCCACCCGCGTATAGGCCAGCAGCGCGATATCGGCCAAGGTCAGGGTTTCACCGACGAGAAAGCGCGAACGCACGAGCTGCCGCTGCAGGTGATCGAGCGCCGCATAACCGCGCTTGACCTTCTCCGGATCGAGCTCGGAGGCCGGCTTGCCGAGATAGACCATGTGGAAGCGGCAGGTCGCAACGTAAGGCTCGTGGCTGTACTGCTCCCAGAACAGCCACTCGTCCATCCGTCCCTGCGCATAGGCGTCCGACGGAATGAGCCGACTGCCGCGGGCGAGAAAGCGGATGATCGCGTTCGACTGCGCCAGTGGACGGCCGTCATCCAGCACGATTGTGGGGACCTGGCCCCACGGGTTCAGCGCCAGGAAGTCCGGGGTGCGGCTCCCGCCCGTCATGATATCGACGTCGACCCAGTCATAGGGCAGCGCCAGATGATCGCACACCCATTTGACCTTCAGACAATTGCCCGATTTGAGATCGCCCAGGATCCGCATTCCATCCTCCGTTGCCGTCGGATGGAGAGCATCAGGCGCAGCCGGCACTGTCAATCGCCCGGCGATCCGCAGGGCGAAGCAGCCCCCTAGAATTTGTAGCCGACGCCGGCGCGGAACGAGTTGAGCGTCACGGCCGTATCCTTCACCGTCATGAACTTGACGTATTCCCACTCGCCGCGCGCAAAGAGCCCGCCCCACATCATGTATTCAAATCCGAGACCGCCGGTCCAGCCGCCGACAAAACTGTTGGTGCGGCTCTCGCCATAGGTCCTGGAAACGCTTGGCAGATACGACGGCCCGGTCTGCGAAATGATCGCCCCGGTCGTCTGATTAACAAACGTGTCCGTCAGATACACGTTCGTGGTCGCCACTCTCGACGTCTCCATCCGGCCAACAGCCAAGCCGCCAAAGACGTACGGCAGGAAGTTGTCAGCAGCCCAGCCGACCCTGCCGCGCAGTGTCACCACGTCCTTGATCTGCAGCGCAGCCGCGGCCTGGACCGAAGTACTGTAGGTCCGCGTCTCGTTGGCCGCCACCGTCTCGCCCGACGGATTGACGATATTGAGCGCCATCGAGCTTCCGGCGGAGCTCACCATCCGGTTCATGTAGTTGTAGTTGACCTCAATGCCCCAGACCGTGTCTTCCCACTGGAAATTGCGGCCGACATAGACGCCAAAGCTTGATCCCTGGACATGGTTCTTGTTGAGGACCGACCATGTCGACGTTGGCGTCTGCAGAACACTGTTGCGGAAAATGAAATTTGTCAGCGACGCCGCGCTGCGGCTGAAATCCATGTCCGACGTTCCGTAGCCGAATTGGCCACCGACATAGTACCCGTCCCAATTGGCGCGTGCGCCGTTGAGCCCTTCGGTCAAGCCACCGCGCAGGACCGGGAGATCCGGCATGTCGGCCGCCTGCGCAGCCGAGACCATGCCAAACACCGAGACCGCCATCACCAGGCTACGCATCGCAACGCTCCAAATCAGCCACTTAACTCTGGAGCGATCATCGCGCGTTAACCTTAATCATTGGTTGCCGCGGTGCGCAGACTGACAATTCTTTTACCAAACCTGCCCCGCGTCTCGGAAAAAGCAAAACGGCGCGGGAGGCCCGCGCCGTCAAACCAACTCATTAAGTAGCGTGTCTCTCAGCCCTTGCGGATCAGGGGCATCATCGGCGGAGGCGGCGGCGGCGGATTGTCGAAATTCCAGCGCAGGCCGAGCTTCAGATCGTGCGACGTGATGTCCTTGAACTTGAAGATGTTGCCGGTGGTCTGTCCGTCATAGGTCGTCAGCACGCCGGTTCGTCCCTCGCCCATATCGACATAGCTGTACGCCAGTTCGAGCACCAGGTTCGGGTTGACATTGTAGGCAAGGCCCGCATGTGCGGCCCAGGCGAGATTCCACTTCGAGGAGGTCGGCGCGCTGGCGAAGCTGGGCGCGTTCGTGAAGCTGTTGATGCCCGTGTCCGTGAAGTTCGCGATCGTGACCCGCGCACCGCCGACGCCCGCGCCGACGAACGGCGTGATGCACCACCAGGTCCCGAGATCGACATAGGCATTGGCGAGCACAAGCCATTCGGACTTGCTGGCGCTGTAATTGTCGATGCCGCTGTAGGGCACGCCGTTCGCAGTGGCGTTAAAGCGATCGGTGCCCTTGAAGTTCGAATTGCCGCGATACTGGCCGGTGATGTCGGCACGGAACCAGTTGTTGAAGCGATAGCCGACGCCGACGCCATAGATGCCGGCGGCGTCAAACGCGGAGGTCTGATTGAACGACGTCATCGGCGTATAGGCCGACTCGCGCGTGTAATGAACGTCCTTGACCTTCTGATTGCTGAAGCCGATGTCGCCGCGCAGGTACCAGCCGCCAAAGTCCGCCGCCGGTGGCGGCGCGTAGACCGGAGGAGGAGCAATCGGCATGTCGGCCGCAAAGGCCAAAGTGGAAAACAGAGAGGCCGCTCCTGCGGCGATCAAAGACTTAACGCTACGCATTGGCTTCGTCCCTTCGGCCGGTGAGGCCATCGGAAAGCGCGGCCCCACATCAAAACTGACCTTCGTACAATCGCATCAAATGCTTAAGCAGCGCTTAACCCTAATAATTAAGGTTGATGCTTCGTGATCGAACTGCAGCCATTCATCGTCCGTCAACGCATCCTAACAAATCGTTAGCGACGCTTCGCGTCAGGCTTGCGGCGCGTCAACTAATTAGTTGTCGCCGGCGAACCGATCGGAACCCCAAGTGGACGGAGCCGCGCCCTATGGACGAAGCGACCACGGCGCAATGGAACGAAGCCGACCACACGCCTGCTCCTCGCATGCGCTTGCCCTGCCGGTTGGGCGAGCCACGAGCCGATCACGAGCTCGGCCATGGACGAATACAAAGAATACACAAAGGCCTGCCACCCGATCGGGATGGCAGGCCTCGATACCAATCTGGCTGCGGCTGATCAGGCTGCGGCTGCGGCGTTGCCGACGGCGGTGACGATATCGTCGACCACCTCCTCGACCAGATCACGATCGTCGCCCTCGCCCATCACGCGGATCACGGGCTCAGTTCCGGAGGAGCGCACCAGCAGGCGGCCATGGCCGTTGAGGCGCTTCTGCCCGGTGTCGATGGCCGATTTCACTGCGTCGGCGTCGAGCGGCTTGCCGCTGCGATAGCGCACGTTCTTCAGGATCTGCGGCAGCGGGTCGAACTTGTGGCAGACCTCGGAGACCGGACGGCGCAGCCGCTGCACGGTCGCAAGCACCTGCAGCGCGGCGACGAAGCCGTCGCCCGTCGTCGCATAGTCCGACAGGATGATGTGGCCGGACTGCTCGCCGCCGAGATTGTAGCCGTCGGCCAGCATACGCTCGAGCACGTAGCGGTCGCCGACCGGGGTGCGCACCAGCTCGAGCCCCTGCCCCTGCAGGAAGCGCTCCAGGCCGAGATTGGACATCACGGTCGCGACGATGCCGGGCCGAGCCAAGCGGCCGTCTTCCTTCCAGCTCTGCGCGATGACGGCGAGCAGCTGATCGCCGTCGACGATATGGCCGCGCTCGTCGACCAGGATGACGCGATCGGCGTCACCGTCGAGCGCGATGCCGATGTCGGCGCGCATTTCACGGACCTTCCGACAAAGAGCCTCCGGCGAGGTCGAGCCGCATTCCTTGTTGATGTTGAAGCCGTCCGGCTCCACGCCGATCGAGATCACGTCGGCACCGAGCTCCCACAGCGCCTCGGGCACCACCTTGTAGGCGGCGCCGTTGGCGCAATCGACGACCACGCGCAGGCCGTCGAGCGAGAGGTCGCGCGGCAAAGTGCGCTTGGCGAATTCGATGTAGCGGTCATGCACGCCATCGATGCGGCGGGCGCGGCCGAGGCTCGCGCTCTGCGCCAGCTTCTTGTCGAGCGACTCGTCGAGCAGCTGCTCGATCTGCTTCTCGACGTCATCGGACAACTTGAAACCCTGCGGGCCGAACAGCTTGATGCCGTTGTCCTCGAACAGATTGTGCGAGGCCGAAATCATGACGCCGAGATCGGCGCGCATCGACTTGGTCAGCATCGCCACGGCCGGGGTCGGCATCGGACCAACCAGCAGCACGTCCATGCCCACCGAGGTGAAGCCGGCGACCATCGCATATTCGATCATGTAGCCGGACAGGCGCGTGTCCTTGCCGATCACGACCCGATGGCGGTGCTCGCCGCGCTGGAACAGAAGACCCGCGGCCTGTCCGACCTTGAGCGCGAGTTCCGGCGTGATCAGGCCGTTGGCGCGGCCACGAATCCCATCGGTCCCGAAATAGTTACGGCTCATACGACCCCCAGCAACAGCTCTCGATAGTCCGGGCCGACCGCGCCGAATCACCGCATCCGGCCGCCCGTTTAGTCCGCGGGTTATAGTCGCCTTAAAGCTAAGATGGCTTCAAAAAATGTGATGAATCATTACCACGAAACCGCCATCACGTCCATAAGACCTTGTTAAGACTAATTTTTCCCTGATGCCGCGACGGCATGGGACGGCGCCTTGACGGCGGCGGCCCGCACTGCGGCAGCTCGCTGGGGGTGTTCATCTGCCATACAACATCCAGAGGTTTTCTGGTCGGGCGCAGTTGCGGTGGATCGCCCACGCCGGATTTGGCAGCCGCCGCAAAGATGCTAGAGGACTGGCAAGCTGAGCAAGACCGTCGGTGGGGAGCCGAAGACCGCGATGAAACACATTACCTGTATCGAAGACCTGCGTCTGCTACACAAGCGCCGCGTTCCCAAAGCCTTCTTCGACTATGCCGATCGCGGCTCCTATGCCGAGGAGACGCTGCGCGCCAACCGCGACGATCTGCAGAAGATCAAGTTCCGCCAGCGCATCCTGGTCGACGTCTCCAAGCGCGATCTGTCGACGACGATCCTCGGCGAGCCCTCGTCGATGCCGCTGATCCTCGCTCCGGTCGGCCTGCTCGGCATGCAACATGGCGACGGCGAAATCCACGCCTGCCGCGCCGCGCAGGCCGCCGGCATTCCCTTCACCCAGAGCACGATGTCGATCTGCTCGATCGAGGACATCGCCGGCAGCGTCGAGAAGCCGTTCTGGTTCCAGCTCTACGTCATGAAGGACCGCGGCTTCATCAAGGCGCTGGTCGAGCGCGCCATCGCCGCCAAGTGCACTGCCTTGTGCCTGACGGTCGACCTGCAGGTGATCGGCCAGCGCCACCAGGACATCAAGAATGGCATGAGCGTGCCGCCGGAATGGTCGCTGTCCAAGCTGTTCGACTTCGCCACCAAGCCGGCCTGGGTGCAGGGCGTGCTGCAGGGCAAGCGCCGCACCTTCGGCAACATCGCCGGCCACGTGAAGAACACCGAGGATCTCACCAAGCTCTCAGCCTGGACCGCCTCGCAGTTCGACACCTCGCTGAACTGGAAGGACGTCGACTGGATCCGCTCGATCTGGCCGGGCAAGCTGATCATCAAGGGCATTCATGACATCGAGGACGCCAAGCTCGCCGCCGCGACCGGCGCACAGGCGATGGTCGTGTCGAACCATGGCGGGCGCCAGCTCGACGGCGCACCGTCGTCGATCCACGTGCTGCCGGGCATTGCGGACGCGGTCGGCGACAAGATCGAGATCATGTTCGATGGCGGCATCCGCTCGGGCCAGGACGTGATGCGCGCGCTCGCGCTCGGCGCCAAGTCCTGCATGATCGGCCGCGCCTATGCCCACGGGCTCGGCGCCGGCGGCCAGGCCGGCGTCGCCAAGGCGATCGACATCATCCGCAACGAGTTGCTGACCACGATGGGCCTGTGCGGCGTCAACACGGTGGCCGAGATCGACCGCAAGGTGCTGGCGAACTAGACGGCCGATTCCAAAGTCTGTGTCCTGTTGACAGGGACATTGAGACCCCCGCTGTCATCGTCCGCGAAAGCGAAAGCGGACGATCCAGTACGCCGTGACGGTTCGGCTCGATATCTTCTGCCGCGGAATACTGGATGCTCTGCCTTCACGGAGCATGACAGCGTCGCTCGTCCGCATGGATCATTCGTCAGGATGCGGCGTAGACTCAGATGAGCCGGGTCACATCGGCGGCGTCAGGCCGTCGCGGCCGACGCTGACGCGACTGGTCTCGAAGGAGCCGTCGGGCAGTTGCTTGATCGTGGCCATCACCTTGGCACCGGCCTTCAGCTCGGACTTGTCGCCGGGCACGAAGGTGACGATCGGGGTCTCGGGCGCGATGTCGATGCGCTTCTCGCCGCCCTTGTATTTGACCAGCAGCGTATGGCCGTCGGTCGACACCGAGCTTTCGGACACTGTGGCGTTGGTCATGCTCGAATTCGGCTTCAGGTCCCACGACCGCGAGCCTTCGCCGGTGCCGCGCATCTCCTCCGGGAAGATGTGAATCTCGACCGCCTTCGGCGCGCCGTCCGGCCCCGGCACGGTCGTGGCGCCGATGAACGAGCCGGGCTTGATGTCGGCGAGGTCGGCCTTGACGACGCCGGACACACGCAGATCGCCCGCCATGCGCAGCTTGAAGATCTCGCCGCTGCGCGCTTTGACCGTCATCGTTTCCGCGTCCACGCTTTCGATGGCGCCGCGGACGCGCGTCGGCACCGGGGCCTGCTGCGCGATGGCGAGCATGGAGGTGGTTGCGACCATGGCAAATGCAACAGCGGGGCGGATCAGGGCGAAACGGAAGGACATGCAGGGCGCTCCAGGGGGCTGTCTGGCTAGGCCTCTCATGCGGGGCCGCACACGATCCCGCTCGAGAATACGTGGAATGAGACGCTTGTCGGCGGCGCATATTCCATTCTCAAGTCATTGTGAGAATGACTGCCCCACCGACCAAGCCTTCGCAGACGCCCCTCAACGCGGGCAGACGCTCAGCGCGGCTGCCCCGGCAGCAGCTCCGGCCGGTACTCGAAATGCATCGTGTCGTAGTGATACCACCGGCCGCCCCAGATGAATCCGTGCCGCTCGAAGATCTCGACGATCTGCTGCGGGAAACGATTCTTGTAGGGAATGGACGCGGACGACCTGGCGTTCCACAGCCAGTAGTCGGAATAATCCAGGTTCAGATCGATCGCCGCCGCATAGCCGTGCATGCTCATCCGGCCCGTATCGGCCACCGGACGGCAGGACAGAACGCCCGCGATCGGAAAGGCGGCGCGCTTGATCCTGGGGTCGAGATCGTCGATCTCCCTGGAAATCTCCTTCAGCCGCTCGGCAATGCCATTGATGCGCGTCACCTTGACCGTCTTGCCAAAACTCTTCGGCAGCCAGCTGATCGAGACGAGATGCCCGGCCACGCCGCCTGCGCTGCAGTCGCCATACATCTTCTTGAAGAAGGCCTCGTTCCTGAAACGCCCGGGATCGGCGTTGACGGCGGGCGTGGCCGGCGCGCCGAGTGGATAGGACAGGCTGAGCTGATCGAGGATGGTCGCGTTGCGGAGCTTGTCGGCGAAGGGGCGCTGCGGATCGAGCTTGCCGACCGGCATGCGCGTGCCGTCGCGCCAGATGATGACCTCGTCGTCATGTCCGGCCAGCGCTTGCGGATAGGCCTGCACGAGCCGGTCCAGCATGCTGCCGATCGTTTCGCAGCGCACGGCCGACGCGGACAGCCACTGCAGGCAGACGCCGATCGCCAAGAGACAGAGAGCAGCGGGACGGGTCACGGCCGCCTGCTCATCTGATCAATCAGCTTGACGTTGGCCTCCTCGACCCCGGTCAGGGTCGGATTCCAGGTCGACGGCATATACCAGGCGAAGCGGCCGAAATAGGCCTTGAGGTCCGGCGCATCGAAGAAGCGCCCGCGCCGGGCAAAGATTTCGTTCTTGGCCAGCCGCAGCTCGGCCTTGGACAGCCGCGCCAGTTCGGCCGCGGTCAACAGGCGGCGGTCGGAGTCGGGAAAGATGAATCCGCTCGTCCCGCCATTTTCGGCGCGATCGAGAAAATCGACATTGGCGGCCTCGACCGGGCTCAAGATCGGATCCCAGGTGCGCGGCACGTACCAGGGGAACCTGCTGAAATAGGCCGTCAGCTCGGGCGAGGAGAAATAGCGTCCGCGCCGCGCGAAGATTTCATTGCGGGCAATGCGAAGCTCGTCCTTCGTGCGTCCCTGCAGGTCGGCGACGGACAGCAAGCGCTGGTCTGAGTCCGGGAATACGAACTCGGCCGATCGAGGCGCGCTTGGCAAGGCCGGCGCCTGTGCTGATGGCGGTGAGACGGCTGCAGGGACTGGTGCAGCAGCCGGCTGCCCGTCCGCGGGCCCTGCGAAGTAGAAGGAGCCATCGATCGGGGACGAAGCGACCCACGGCTGCTGCGCGCTGGCCGTGGCCTTCTTCACGGAGAGGCCGACCTGGTTGAAGGCCTGCAGCACGTCCAGCCCTGGCCGCTGCACCGCATCGACCAGCGCGCGCGTGTACGGGCTGTGTCCATCATCGCCATCGAGCGCCACATTGCCGGGCTGCGTCGCATAGGACAGAATCGTGCCTTCGGGCGCGCGGATCTGCGCCAAGCCGCCATCGCTCGATCGCAGGCCGCGTCCGCCGAACGGATTGTTACGGCAAGCATCGAGGATGACGATGTTCAGCTTGGTGCCGGCCGCTTCCATCTGGCGCAGGACGAGGCCGACATCGACCATCATGAAATCGACATCGGCTTCGCGCGCGGGATTGGCGCTGATCGGCACAAGGTAGTTGGTGCCGCGCACCTGAATGCCGTGGCCCGCGTAGTAGAACACGGCGACCTCGGCACCGAGCAGTTGCTTGCTGAAGGTCTGGATCACCTGGTCGAAACGCGGCTTGTCGAGATCGAGCTGTGCGGCTCCGCCGACCAGGGTGAAGCCCAGGCGTTGGAAGGTCTCGGCGACGAGGCGCGCATCATTGGCCGGATTGGCAAGCTTGCCGACACTTTGATAGTCCGAATTGCCGACCACCAGAGCGATACGGCTCGCGGCCCTGCAGGGCGCCACGCCGAGCAACACCAAGACCAAAATACCGATCGCCAATCGCCGCATCATCCGTCCTCAAAATCCGGACGTCGTTCTAGCTCGCCGGATCGACCAAATCGACCGTGGCATTGCGGCGATATTGCATCGCGGGCCGCTATCGACAGCCGGGAGACCGCTATCTGTTGCGGAGATCGGCCTCGACGAGCGCGCGCAGTTCAGGCGTCACCTGGGGACGCTCGCCGAACCACAATTCGAAGCCGCGCACGGCCTGATGCAGCAGCATGCCGAGCCCGTCCGCCGTGCGCAGTCCGCGCGCGCGGGCGGCCGCGAGCAACTGCGTCTCCAACGGCACATAGACGATGTCGACCACGACGGCCTGCTCCGGCAACAGGCCGATCTCGATCGCGAGCGGCGGCTGGCCATGCATCCCGAGCGAGGTCGTGTTGACGAGCAGCCCGGCCTGCGGCAGCAGCGCGCTGACCTGCTCCCAGCCGCCGGCGACGACGCGGGGGCCGAACTGATCGGCCAGCGCCTGCGCGCGCGCGGCGGTGCGATTGATGACGTGAACACGGCCGATGCCGCGCTCGAGCAGGCCGAACACGACGGCCCGGGCGGAGCCGCCGGAGCCGAGCACCAGCGCCACATCGGTGCGGTCCCAGCCAGGCGCCGCGGCATCGAGATTGCCGACGAAGCCTTCGACATCGGTGTTGGTCGCACGCAAGATCCCGTGCTCGTACCACAGCGTGTTGGCCGCGCCGACCGCGCGGGCACGGGAGTCCGGCTCGGTCAGCTCCAGCACCCGCTCCTTGTGCGGGATCGTGACATTGGCGCCGACAAAGCCGCGGCTGTGGAGATGCATCACGAAGTCAGCCAGCTCTTCCGGCGGCACGGCCTCGATCGTGTAGCCGCCGGCGATGCCGAGCTTGTGCAGCCAATGATGATGGATCAGCGGCGAGCGCGAATGCGCGGCAGGCCACCCGATCAGGCACGCGGCGCGAGGTTTGGCAGCGAGGGTCATGGCGCTGACATCGGACAAGCTCCGGCCGGAGTCAATGCTCGCCGGCCGAGCCCGCCGGCCAAGTCGCGCCGGCCAGGTCGCGCTGGCCAAGTCGCGCTGGTGACAATTGCCCGAGACCGCGTCGGTCAGCTTGCCGCCAGCCCGTCGGCGATCTCCTCGCCCGCCGTCTCCCGGCCCTTGATATCGGCCACGGCGCGCTCGATGGTCTCGCGGTAGCGCACCAGCGGCGGCCGCACGCCGTGGGTCAGCAAGGCCCGGCGCACCGTCGGCGAGGCCCCGGTGATGAACAGCCGGATGCCCTGGCGCTTGGCCTTGGCGGCGACCCTGCTCATGGCATTGGCCGCGGTCGAATCCAGGAATGGCACCGCGGCGAAATCGACCACGAAGGCCTTGCGCCGGTCGGCAATGGAGTCGAGCACGGTGCCGACCGTCGAGGCCGCGCCGAAGAAGAACGCGCCGGTGATGCGATAGACCAGCACATCCTTGTCTGCGCTGAGCTTGGAATCATACCGCACACGCGCGCCATCCTCGAAATCGGCGCGGTCCTGCGCGACCAGCGGCGTGCCGTCCTCGACCCCCGTCATCTGCGCCATGCGGTTGATGAACAGCACGGCGCCGAGCGCGAAGCCGACCAGGATGCCTTCGGTAAGGTCGCGAAAGATCGTCAGCCCGAAGGTGGCGAGCAGCACCGTGGCATCGCCCCAGGACGAGCGGATCAGGGTCAGGAATTCGTGCTTCTCGGCCATGTTCCAGGCCACCACGACCAGCACGGCGGCGAGCGCCGACAGCGGGATGTAGCTCGCCAAGGGGGCGGCGATCAGCATGAACACGAGCAGGAACAGCGAATGCAGCATGCCCGACACCGGCCCGCGCGCGCCGGCGCGGACATTGGTCGCGGTGCGCGCGATGGTGCCGGTGACGCAGATGCCGCCGAACAGCGCCGATCCGATATTGGCGAAACCCTGCGCCACCAGCTCGCAATTGGAGCGATGGCGCCGGCCGGTCATGCCGTCGGCGACGACGGCCGACAGCAGCGACTCGATCGCCCCGAGCAGCGTGAAGGCGATCGCATCGGGAAACACCGCCTGAATCTTGGCCAGCGAAAATGCCGGCAGCGCCGGCGCCGGCAGCTCGCGCGGAATGCCGCCGAAGCGCGTGCCGATGGTCTCCACTGGCAGCTGCAGCGCAAAGGTGATGATGGCGGCGATGACGACCGCGATGAGGATGCCGGGCCAGGTCGGCCGCAGCTGCTTCAGCCAGACGATGATGACGATCGATATCACGGCGAGCGCAACCGCCGGAATGTTCGTGGTCGGCGCGCCATGCGCGAGCGCGACCAGCTTGGGGATCAGCTCGCCGGGCTCCTTGCCGGTCAGCGTGATGCCGAACAGATCCTTCAGCTGGCTGGCGAAGATGATGACCGCGATGCCCGCGGTGAAGCCGACCGTGACCGGATAGGGAATGAACTTGATGTAGGTGCCGAGCCGCAAATAGCCGGCGATCACCAGCATCACCCCGGACATCATGGTGGCGACCAGCAGGCCGTCGAGGCCCTGGCGGTCGACGGTCGCGGCGACCAGTACGATGAAGGCGCCGGCCGGGCCGCCGATCTGGAAGCGGCTGCCGCCGAGCAGCGAGATCAGAAAGCCGCCGATGACAGCCGTGTAGAGGCCACGGCCGGGCGAAACACCCGAGGCGATCGCGATCGCCATCGACAGCGGCAAAGCGACGATCGCGACCGTCAAGCCGGCCAGCGCATCGGCGCGCAGATCGGCCAAGCCATAGCCTTCGCGCAGGACCGTCAGAAGTTTCGGTGAATACAGCTCCGCGAAGGTCGGCTGATGATGTCCGACCGATCCCCGCGCCGATCCCTGCGCATTGCGCTCGCTTGCGATGCTCATGCCCATCACGCTCCCGTCGCGCCATCGGGGCGGACGACCACCGACGATGCGTCTCACACGGAGCGTTCAACCCCCGTGCCGCGCGACAGGCCTCAACCCGCGCTATCGCGCGCAATGTCAGTTTGACGGCCCAAGCGGCGGGGCGATCCCGGGTCCTTCAGGCGAACACCGCGCCCGCCATCCTCGCTGCGGGCATGCTCGCCGATCAGATCCACGCCCGCACGATTGAGCGCATCGATGACCTTGGTCAGCGAGTCCACCACGCCGCGGACGTTGCCTGTGGAGGCTTCCATCCGCTGGATCGTCGGCAGCGACACGCCGGCCAGCTCGGCCAAGGTTTTCTGATCTATCCCGAGCAGCGCCCGGGCTGCTCGCATCTGGAACGACGTGATCACGATGGCCTCACGTAGCACACACCATAATTGATGCATGAGACAAAGACAATGATGTAAAATACATCACATCGATCCAAAAGCAAGCGCCGCGGCGGCGACCGCGCGCGGCTGCCGCGGCGTCACGTCGGCTCAGGCCGGAACCAGTCGGGGGAATTCGAGCCGGACCGTCGTCCCGCCATCGCTGCTGTAGGTCAGCCTGCCGTTGAGCTGGGCCGCCAAGCCCTGGCAGATCCGCCAGCCGAGGCTGTCGCCCGCGCCGGGATCGGCATCCGCCGACATGCCCTGACCGTCGTCCGAAATCGTCAAGGCATAATGCGCGGCATCGAGCGGCCGCATGTTGACCCGAATGGTCCCCGCCTGTCCCGGGCCGAAGGCGTGTTTCAACGCATTGGTGACCAGCTCCACAACCAGCAGCGACAACGCCGTCAGGCGTGTCAGATCGAGCTTCGCCGGCACGAAATCGACCACGCAGGTCACCTCGCGCGCACCGCTCGAGTCCAGGACATCATTGCAGATCTCCTGCAGATAGGGGCCGATGTCCACGTCCATCCGGCCGGGATCGTGCAGCATGCGGTGGATCCGGGAGATGGTCTGCAGCCGCGCCTGCGCCTCGTCGAGGATTCCGATCGCGCGGCTGGGATCAGCGATGGCCTGTCGCTTCTGCATCATCAGCAGCCCGGCGATGAACTGGATGTTGTTGGCGACCCGGTGCTGCAGCTCCTGGAACAGCACACGCTGGTTGTCGTAAAGGCTATCGGAAACCGCCCGCTCCTGCCGCAGACGCTGGGCGGCCTCATGCATGATGTGGATCAGCGTGATGTCGACCGCGACGATGATCGCGTAGAAGCCGAGTGCGAGCGCGGTCTGATAGCCGGAGCCCGGAATGAAAACGGACCACGCGAGCAGGCCGGACAGCACGGCGCAGAGTACGCCCGGCCCGAGGCCGCAGAAGAACGCCGTCAGAATGACGGCCGGGAAGAAGGTCAGATAGGGAAATCCGTCGGGAAGCGTATCGACCAGAGCGAGCCGCAGCACGAAGGCAATGAACGTCGCGCCGATGGCGATGGCGTAACCGAGCAGAGCACGCCGGCGGAGCTTTTCAGTGGCGTCGGCGGCGCGCAGATAGAATGGAGCGTGCGGGAGCTTTTTGGTCACAGGACACTTGAGCGGGGACGGACAACCGCGCGGGACAAGGAGAGGCCCTCCCGGCCGGGAACCCGCCGCACGCGCATGGGATCAGCAGCTGACCCGCATAAGCGGATGGCGACGGAATATCAGCTCCGCACATCATAGCACCAACTCGCGGCCGCTGAAGGTGCAGAAGTGCACATTTTGCCGCATTGCGGCCGGCTCCGACCCGGCCCTTTGCCGATCGGAACCCTGCCCCATCACAAGCCGTGGCCGAGCCGCAAAGGCTCGGCCAGCTTCAGGCTGGGTTGCGGCGATGCCGCTACGCCGCGTCGCGGTGCGAGGCGATGATGTGGTCGGCGGCGCGACCCGTCACCTCGGCCATGTGGTCGAACTGTCGGGTGAAGCTGCCGGCGCCGGCGGTGGCGGAGCGCAGCTCGACGATCAATTCGCCGATCTCCGCCTCCGGCATCATGGCGCGGACGCAGTCCCAGCCCGGCCAGCCGTCGCGGGTGTCGAACGACAGGATCTGGCCGCGCCGTGCCGACAGAATCGCGTTGATTCTGGCGGTCGCCTCGGTCGGACAGACGATCTCGACGGTGTGGATCGGCTCCAACAACACCGGCTGGCACTGCGGCAGTCCTTCGCTGACGCCGACCCTTGCAGCGGTCCGGAACGCAAGATCGGACGAGTCGACGCTGTGATAGGAGCCGTCGGTGAGCGTGACCGCAACATCGATCACGGGAAAGCCCAGCGGCCCCCGCGCCAAGGCGTCGACCACGCCCTCTTCCACCGCCGGGATGTAGTTGCGCGGCACCGCGCCGCCGACCACCTTCTCGGTGAACTGGAAACCTTCGCCGCGCGGCAGCGGCTTGATATCGAGCACGACGTCGCCGAACTGGCCATGGCCGCCAGACTGCTTCTTGTGCCGGCCGCGCTGGGTGATCGGCTTGCGGATGGTCTCCTGATAGCCGATCGCAGGCTGATGCGATTTGACTTGGACGCCGAAACGGTCGCGCAGCCGCTCCAGCCCGACGCGCAGGTGCATCTCGCCCTGCCCCCACAACACCGTGTCATGGGTGCGCGGGTTCTGCACCATGGTCAGCGACGGATCCTCCTCATGCAGCCGCTGCAGGGCCTGGCCGAGCTTGACGTCGTCCTTGCGGTCGAGGGCGGCGATCGAGAGCGCCAACACCGGCGCGCATGGATCGATCTTGACCAATGCCTGCGGCGCCGTCTTGCCGGTCGCGATCGTATCGCCGGTCTTGACCGCGTCGAGCTTGCCGAGCGCGACCGTATCGCCGGCATCCGCAGCGGCGCGCTTGCTGTCATAGGCACCGGTCGCGGCGAGGATGCCGGAGACGCGCGCGGCCTCGCCCGAGGCGACGTGCAGCGTGGCGCCGTCGTCGAGATGGCCGGACAGCACCCGCGTCAGGGACAGCTTGCCGCCGTGCTGCAGATGCAGCGTCTTGAGGACGTAGCCGAGCGCCTCCTTGGTCTCGGTCACGCCGAGCCGCTTTGCAGTCTCCGCGATCCCGGGCGCCTCGTGGCGCAGCGCCTTCATCAGCCGGAGCACCCCGTTTTCGCGCAAGGCCGAGCCGAGCAGCACCGGGCAGATCAGACCATCGCGCAATTCGCGCGCGAGATCGTCGAACACCGCATCGCGCGGCGGCGGGATGTCTTCCAGCAGTTGTTCCATCAGCGCATCGTCGTGATCGGCGAGCTTCTCCAGCATCGAGAACCGCGCCTCCTTCTCGCGGTCGAGATTGCCGCCCTCGAGCGCAATCACCTCGGACGCCTTGTGCTCGCGATAGATGAAGGCGCGTTCCAGCGCGAGATCGACGAAGCCCTCGATCAGTTCGCCGTTCCAGATCGGGATCTGGCGCAGCACCAGCGGCACGCGCGACGCCGGCTGCAGGGTTGCGAGCGTCTCTCTGATGCGCGCATTGGCGCGGTCGATCTTGTTGAGAAACAGGAAGCGCGGAATGCGCAGCTCTTCAAGCTCGCGCAGGATAATCTGCAATTGCGGCAGCTTCTTCTCATCCGCCTCGCAGACCACGATCGCGGCATCGACCGCTGGCAGCGCCGCGCGCATGTCGTGGGCGAACTCGATCGAGCCGGGGCAGTCGAGGAATGTGTAGCTGTCGCCCATGAAGGTGGTCGTCGCCGCCGTCATTGCGACGCTCATCTTGTGATGACGCGCCTCCGCGCTGGCATCGCCGACAGATGTGCCGGCATCGACACTGCCGGCGCGCGGGATCGCGCCCGTCCGCGCCAGGATCGCCTCTAACAGGGTGGTTTTACCGCTTTGGAAAGGGCCCACCAGCGCAATGCACCGTGGACCTCGGGGACTTCTCAGGTCTTGTCCCATTCGCCGCCTCCTCGTTGTGGAGCTCGGCCCTTGATTGGGTCGGCAAAGCCGAATGCTCTGCCTGGTCTGCCGCTTTGGCAAGCAGGGCGACCGCGAAAAACGTTGCTGCACTGCGGAGAACGCACCGTTCTTCCCGCACGATAGCGGGAAGAGCGGTGGTCACGGCAAAGGTGGGATCAACGTCCCGGGCGCAATTCGAGACTTTCCAGACCGGCGGACACCGCCAGCCCCACTTGTCCCTGGACGCTGAGCGGCTGCAGCGCGATCGAATTGGCCGAGCCGCCGATCAGCACGTTGCCGCCGAGCCCGACGCCGACGGAGGCCGATCCCTGCGCGCCTGCATAGTCACCCGACAGATCCCCCGGCCCGAGCCGCGCCACCGGCGCGTAGACCACCCAGGCCAGCAGCGATTCCTGGGTGATGCCGATATCGACGCCCACCTTGCGGATGGTCGCGACGTAGCGATCCTCCGGCAGCCCATCGGCACGCAGCACGCAGCCGAGATGCGTGACCGAACCGACGATGAAGCCGATGCTGGCGCCACCGCGGCATTCGAGCACGCCGACGCGTACGCGATCTTGCGCCTGGGCGGCGCCGGCCACGCAGAGAACCGCAGCAGTGAGCCCGGCGAGGATGGTCGAGCGCATGAAGAAACTCCGGCTGAGATGAAGGTGTGATGCAGACCCGTCGACCGAACCGATGATCACGGGCGATCACATCTATGGCACAAGCCGTACCGCCGCACCAGATTTGCCACACTGAGGCTCAAGCGCCGCGCCGATACCGCGAACGCTGTTGCGACGGGTTCGCTGCGGACGGGTCGACGCTCAACGATAGAAGCGCGAGAAGTAGGACGATGAACGGCTCGGGCTCGGATGCATCGGCAGCAGCGGCATGAGCTCGACCTCGGTAATGCCCGCCGCCAGATTGATGCCGGTTTGCCCCTGGAGACTGATCGGCTGCAATGCGGTTGCGCGGCCGGAATCACGAAACAACAAGCTGCCGCCAAAGCCGACCAGAGCGGCAGCGTTGGCCGTAAGCCCGCCATAGCGGCCGCGCAGCTCACTGCGACCGAAATCGTTGACGGGCGCGTTGACCGCCCACGCCATCTTCGTCTCGTCGGTCAGCCCGAGATCGAGACCATAACGGCGGACCTTGGCGACATAGCGCTCCGGCTGGCGGCCCTCGCTGCGAAACACGCAGCGCAGTCGAGCCTGGGACATCACGAGCTTGCCCGAGGTCCTGCGCCCCTCGCATTCGAGCACGCCGGCTCGCATGGGCCGGGCTGCATGGACCTGCGCGAGCGGGACGACCAACCCAAGCAACACGATCGACAGCACGAGCAGCCGCATCCAACTCCAACCCTACGCCAGCACACTTACCGCCCGACAAGAGAAAGGCGCCATGTTGAAAACATGGCGCCTTTCTGTGCGGAACTTGGCTGCAGGAGAATCAGAGCGGCTGTTGCCGGATTACCTCAGATTGCCGCAGAACCTCTGGATGCGCTTGCAGGCCTCCTCGAGATCCGACGTCTTGGTGGCGTAGGAGATGCGGAACGCCGGGCCGAGGCCGAAGGCCGAGCCGTGCACCACGGCCACGCCCTCGGTTTCCAGCAGCTCGGTGACGAACGTCTCGTCATTGTCGATGACCTTGCCGGACGGCGCGGTCTTGCCAATCGTGCCGGCGCAGGACGGATAGACATAGAAGGCGCCTTCGGGCCGCGGACATTCGATGCCACTCGCCTGGTTCAACATCGACACCGCCAGATCGCGGCGCTCCTTGAACACCTTGTTGTTCGCCGGGATGAAATCCTGCGGACCGTTCAAGGCCTCCACAGCCGCCCACTGTGCGATCGAGCACGGATTCGAGGTCGACTGCGACTGGATCGTCGCCATGGCCTTGATGAGGTTGGCCGGGCCGCCGGCATAGCCGATGCGCCAGCCGGTCATGCAATAGGCCTTGGAGACGCCGTTCACGGTCAGCGTACGGTCGAACAGCGACGGCTCGACTTGCGCCGGAGTCGTGAAGACGAAGTCGTCATAGACGAGGTGCTCATACATGTCGTCGGTCATGATCCAGACATGCGGATGCTTGACCAGCACCTCGGTGAGCGCCTTCAGCTCGGCCTTGGTATAGGCGGCGCCGGTCGGGTTCGACGGCGAACACAGGATCAGCCATTTGGTCTTCGGCGTGATCGCCTTCTCCAGCGCCTCCGGCTGCAGCTTGAAGCCATGGGCGGCCGTGCAGACCACCGGCACGGGCTCGCCGCCGGCGAGCGCCACCATCTCCGGATAGCTGACCCAATACGGCGCCGGGATGATCACCTGGTCGCCCGGATTAATCGTCGCCATCAGGGCGTTATAGAGCACCTGCTTGCCGCCGACGCCGACGATCACCTGGTTCGGCTTGTAGGTGAGACCGTTCTCGCGCTGGAACTTGCCGATGATGGCTTCCTTCAGCTCAGGGATGCCGTCGACCGCGGTGTACTTGGTCTTGCCAGCCTGGATCGCCTTGATGGCGGCTTCCTTGATGTTGTCAGGCGTGTCGAAATCCGGCTCGCCGGCGCCGAGGCCGATGACATTGCGCCCCGCCGCTTTGAGGACACGCGCTTTATCCGTGACCGCGATGGTCGCGGACGGCTT
The DNA here is from genome assembly GCF_054056435.1 of Bradyrhizobium sp. USDA 4369. Lineage (NCBI taxonomy): Bacteria > Pseudomonadati > Pseudomonadota > Alphaproteobacteria > Hyphomicrobiales > Nitrobacteraceae > Bradyrhizobium > Bradyrhizobium sp. USDA 4369. The sequence goes on from NZ_JBSRYH010000001.1 coordinate 764,649, forward strand.
CACACGGTCGAGCGCAGCGGCGAGAAAGGACATCATCAGCTCCTATGCAGGCGTCGTGGATCACCCCATTCGGGCCACGACCGGTCATGTCAGGGAAACGCCCGCTTTTAAGGCCCGCGGCGCGGCATCGCAAGAAGCTTGGGCACATGGCTCCCAAGACTTTAGAGAACGTTAAAGCCGCCCCGCTAGGCTGCCTGAACGATTGTCCATTTCTTCAGGCCGAGATGACCGATATCGGGTGCGCCCTGCGATCCGGCGACTGGCTGACGGCCGCGCGGATCAAGTCCTACAGCTGGATCCTGCTCGCCTTCACCATGGCCGCGATCGCCGGCTGGATCGCGCTGTCCGACGGCCTGATCGACCGTCACGGCAAGCCGATCGGCACGGACTTCTCCAACGTCTATGCGGCAGGCGTGCTGACCCTTCAGGGCAAGGCGGCTGACGCCTATGATCCGCCGCTGCAGCACGCAATGGAAAAGGCCGTCTTCCATGGCCGCGACGTGCCGTTCTTCGGCTGGCACTATCCGCCGTTCTTCTTCGCCGTCGCCGCCATCACCGCCATGCTGCCCTATGCCGGCGGGCTCGCGCTGTGGGTGGTGTCGAGCCTGCTTGCCTACCTTGCCGTCATGCGCGCGATCCTGCCGCGCCCCGAGACGCTGCTGGTTTCAGCCGCGTTCCCGGCGGTGTTCGTGAACATCGGCCATGGGCAGAACGCCTTCTTCACGGCGGCACTGCTCGGTGGTGCCCTGCTGCTGATCGAACGCAGGCCGTGGATGGCCGGAATTCTGATCGGGCTTCTCGCCTACAAGCCGCAATTCGGCATGCTCATCCCGGTGGCTCTCGTCGCAGGCGCGCGCTGGTCGACGATCACGGCAGCCGGCATCACCGTCGGCGCCCTGGTTGCGCTCAGCTTTGCTGCGCTCGGCGGCGATGTCTGGCACGCCTTCTTTCAGTCCATGACGTTCACACAGAACGTGGTGCTCGAACAAGGCGGCACGGGCTGGGAAAAGATCCAGTCGGCGTTCTCAGCCGCGCGCCATTGGGGCGCCGATGTCAAGACCGCCTACACGGTGCAGACCATCATGGCCCTGGCCCTCGCGACCGGCCTCGCCTGGCTGTGGCGGAGCGAAGCGGCCTTCGATCTCAAGGCTTCGGCGCTGGCGAGCGCAAGCCTGCTGGCAACCCCCTATGTGCTCGACTACGACCTCGTGGTCACAGCGGTCGCGATCATCTTCTTCGTTCGTCACGGCCTCGCCAACGGCTTTCGCGATTATGAGATCAGCGTGCTCGGCACAGCCTGGATCGTGCCGCTGCTGTCGCGCAGCATCGCCGGGCTGACCACGGTGCCGCTCGGCCTCATGGTGCTGATCGCGCTGTTCGCCTTCACTCTGCTCCGCGCGCAGGCTGATCGCGCCTCCGAGATCAGCGGACACGCGCGCATCGCACAAGCGTGATCTCGATTGTTTGACGCTGTTGGAAAGTTGTTGTCTGCGCGTGCACTGCAGTAGCGCTTTTCGACTTTTTCCATCCGCCGGCTCTTGCGGCCTGGGCCCTTCGGCATCATTGTCTGGCCGCATTGCGGGACGATCTGGCGTCCGAATGCATGATTCTGCGACTGAACGATTCCTCGAACTCGATATTGGCCGGATGTACAAGCTCTATTCCATGCAGCGCTCAGGCAACAGCTACAAGGTTCGCCTTGCGCTGGCGTTGCTGAACGCGCCCTATCAGGCGATCGAGATCGACATTCTGCGCGGGGAGAGCCGCACGCCTGAATTCCTCGCCAAGAATCCCAGTGGCCAGGTGCCGCTGCTCGAGGTCGGAGAGGATCGTTACATCGCCGAGTCCAATGCGATCCTGTGGTACGTCGCCGGCGGCACGCCGCTGGTGCCCGAGTCCCGCATCGAGCGCGCCGAGGCGCTGCAATGGATGTTCTTCGAGCAGCACGCGCTGGAGCCCAACATCGGGGCTGCCTATTTCTGGCTGCTGCTGGTGAAGGGCGGGCGCGACCTGCAGACACATGCGCTGGAGGACTGGATGGAACGCGGCTATGCGGCGCTGCAGGTGATGGAGAATCATCTCAAGACCAACGACTACTTCGCGGCAAAGCAGCTGACCGTCGCCGACATCGCGCTCTATGGCTACACGCATGTGGCCGACCGCTGCGACTTCGATCTCTCGACCTTTCCAAAAATCCGCAGCTGGCTGCGGCGGGTCGAGCAGGCGCCGGGTTTCGTCGCCATGGATTGGCAGCCGGCGTTGATCGACTCTGCCGGTATCGCCGCCGATTACGATTGAGCGAGCACCGAGCGCGCGAGCACCGTAAGACTACCGACTGTCCGTAGAATAGCGGAGAAAACACACGGAATGGTGGGAACAAATACCGCCAGCGCCATTGTTTTGCCGTTTTTGGCCCGCCACCGCCGCATTCCTGCCTGTCATTACTGCAGAATTTACCTCCGCGAGTGATTCGCTCGCGCATGTAGGGGTGAGGGATTCGAGGTCATGTATGGGTGGCATCGTGCTTCCGTTCCGAGTCTGTCAGGGATCCGAGGTCCTTCCTCGCTGTCCCTGCTTGAACGTCCCGACGGCTCGTTTCGCGCCGGCGGCTTTCACGGCAATGCAACGCTGACTCTGTCGCCGCGGCTGACCAGCATCGTCGCCGCCTGCATCGCAGCTGGCACGCTATCGCTGGGCGTAAGCATCGTCACCATCGCGACGCTCTCCATCCGCGCCCTGATGTCGACTTAGCAGCAGACGTTTTTGACAACCCTTCGCAGTTTTCGCGACAACAGGCGATGATTGTCTCGCGCTCCAAATGGCGATGAAATCAACGGTCGTAATCGTTGCCGTGACCCTGGCACTCGCGATCCTGCTGGCGGCGTCACTGCTGATCTTGATCGAGCGGAAGGGCGAGCTTTCGCTCTCTCCGCTCAGTGAAGGCGGCGGAACGGTTCAAGCGCAACTGACGCAGTTTCCAACAGAGAACGGACTTACTGATTGATCATGGATTGATCACAGGCGATGCAGGACGTATCGAGAGAGCCTTTGGCATAGCAACCGATGGCGGCTCATTGATGCATTCCTCTCCCATGATACGTGCCATCACGCACGAGGACTATGATCGCTGGCTACCTTTGTGGGACGGCTATAACAGCTTCTACGGTCGTTCGGGAGCGACCGCGTTGCCGCCCGAGGTGACCGCGACAACTTGGGCGCGCTTCTTCGATGCTGATGAGCCAGTGCATGCGCTGGTGGCCGAGCAGGATGGCGAACTGGTCGGTCTCGTGCATTACCTGTTTCACCGCGCCACCACGACGATCGCACCGATCTGCTATCTCAACGACCTGTTCACGAGCGAAGCCGCACGCGGCAAGGGTGTCGGTCGCGCGCTGATCGAAGCGGTCTACAAGGAGGCGCGGCGGGCCGGCTCTCCGCGGGTGTATTGGCAGACGCACGAGACCAACACCACGGCCCAGGCGCTCTACAACAAGGTCGCCGAACGCTCGGGCTTCATTGTCTATCGCAAGACGCTATAGACGCGCTGTCACGCAATGGTCACGTCACAGGCCTACGCTTCACGGGGCGCCTGATCACCCCCCGTCACCGATCACGCGTTCAGCGGTCCCCGTCAGTCGCCGTCTCTGACCGGGGCCGCATTTTTTTGGTGAGAGGAATTGCCTCGACCGAATGCAATCCCGAGCGACGTCCTACTTCTTTCCGCCGACCGTCTGGCGCACCTCGAAACCTTCGAACTGCGGCGGGCCGAGATAAAGCGGCTTGTTGTCCCCGGCCCCCTTATGGGCGGCACGGAAGGCTTCCGACTTGGTCCAGTCCTCGAAGGCGGTTTTCGACGCCCAGATCGTGTGCGAGGCATAGAGCGTGTGGTCCTCGGCCTCCGGTCCCTTCAGCAGATGAAACTCGACGAAGCCGGGCACCTTGTCGAGATGGCTGTCGCGCGACAGCCAGACCTGCTCGAAGGCCGCCTCCGAGCCCTTGGCGACGCGAAAACGATTCATGGCGATGAACATGCTGATCTCCTGGATGATGTGCCGCTGCGTTCAGGAATAGCAGACTTCGCCGCGCAATGCGCCTGCGGCGATCGTCGCCATTGCGAGAGGCTCGGATGGAGCGTCCCGGTTTACGCCACCAGCCCCTTGATCGGCTTCACGGCAGCACTGTCCGGAAACACACTCTCGCCGAGCGCACGCTCTCCGAGGCCGAGATGATCGGCCAGCACGCCCTTGAACACCGCGCGCAGATCCGTCGTCGGCGCGAGGTCGCGGCCCTGATAGAGGCTCGCGGTCTTCAGTGACGGCCAATCGGCCATCACCCGGCCGCCCTTGACTGCGCCGCCGGCGAGCAGCGCGATGGTGCCGGTGCCGTGATCGGTGCCCTGGGTGCCGTTGATCTTCGCCGTGCGCCCGAATTCGGTGGCGACGACGACCACCGTATCGCGCCAGCGCGCGCCCAGCCCGCTCTCGAATTCGGCGAGCGCGCCGTCGAGGCCCGACAGCAATTGTGCCAGCCGGCCGACGGCGCCGCCTTCATTGGCATGGGTGTCCCAGCCGTCGAACGCCAGCGCCGCGATGCGCGGACCATCATCCGTGGCCATCAGCTTCGCCGCGCCGCGCGCCACCTGGCGCATCGCCGCGATCTGGTTGCCGCCCGGCTTCGGCTTCATGTCGTCGCCGAACGCGACCTTCTCCAGCTTCAGCCCTTGCGACAGCGCCGCCGCCAGCGCGGGATCACGATGCGTATAGAGATCGACCAGCCGCATCGCGGTGTCGTCGTCGGCTTGCGGCAACGTCACCGGCGCCCAGCCTGCGGTCGGCGCGGCACCGCGCAGCACCAGCGGCGCGGTCGGCCCGACCGCGAGCGCGCTCGACACCCGCACGCCACGCGGCAATGCCTCCAAGGCGCGGTTGAGCCAGCCGGACTGCACGCGGCCGGGCCCTGCGAAGCCGCTTTCGAGCACATCCTGGCCATCGAAATGCGAGCGCTCGCGATAGGGCGTGGCGACCGCATGGATCACCGCGGCCTGCTTGTCGCGATACATGCGTGCGAATTCCGGCATCGACGGATGCAGCGCGAAGAACGAATCCAGCGGCAGCGCCGGATGCGGCCCGTCGGCGGTCAGCGCGATCGCGCCATGCAGCCCGGCATAATCGGGGTCGCCGATCGGCGCGACGGTGGCGAGCCCGTCGAGCGCGCCGCGCAGGATCACCACGATCAGGCGCGGATCGCGCTGATCGGCGGCGCGGGCGAATTTCGGCAGATAGGCCCAGGCCGCAAAGGAGGCGCCGGCCAGCAGCACGTGCCGGCGCGAGGTCAACAGCGTTGTCCTGATCTGCTCCATCCTCATCTCCTCTGAAATTCCGGCGACATCAGCAGCAGCGCCAGCGCCTGCTGGCGCTGCTCGGCGCGCTCGATCGTGCGCCGCGTGTCGCTCGAGGCGGCGTCGCCCGCGACGATCTCCAGCATCTCGCGCGGATCGAGATTGTTGCCGAGACGCGACGCGAGCTGCGCGGAGAGGTCGAGCCGCAGCTTCATGCCTTCGGGCGCCGCCCACATCGCATTGGTGTCGGCAAATCCGTTCGGCCCCGCCGGCGCCCACAAGGGCTGACCGAGCGTGTTCAGGGCGTTGAGATAGAAGCCGGGGTCTTCAGGCACGCGCGACAGCAGCCGGCCGCCGGCGATCAGGAACTCATAGGGCGAGCGGATCTTGGTCAGCGGCGCCGACCAGGCTTCGTCGGCATCGATCAACGCCGATGTCACCGCCCTGAGATCGCCGTCGCTGGTCTTGAACACGGCTTCGAGGCGCACCACCAGCGCAGGCGGCGGATCGTCGGCCACAAAGTGGCGGGCGAGCTTGGTGGCGATGAACTTCGCGGTCGAGGGATGGCGCGCGATGTCGGCGAGCGCCGCCTCGCCCTGGGCCAGGCCGTCATCCGGATAGATCTTGCCGAGCAGGGTCTGCGGCCCCGGCTGATGCGCATTGGCGTTGAACACGAAGCTGCCGGGGGCTGCGTTACGGCTGTTGCGTCCGGCAAAGCTCCAGCCGGTGATGATGCGCGCCAGCGACGTCACATCCTCCTGGGTGTAGCCGCCGCCGACGCCGAGCGTATGCAGCTCCATGATCTCGCGCGCGAGATTTTCGTTCAGACCTCGCTTGCGGTTCTGGCCGGCGCGCGACTCCGGACCGAGCGATTCCTGATTGTCGAGAAAGAACAGCATCGCCGGATGCTGCTCGACCGCCTTGAGCATGTCGGCGAAGCGCCCGAGCACATGCGGCCGAATCGCCTCGCGCTCGAACGCGCCCGCCCACATCCGCGCCAGCTCGCCCTTGCCCGCCGAGATGCAGAAATGGTTCGACCAGAACGCCACCAGGCGCTCCGTCACGCCGCAATCGGCCAGCACCGCGCGCTGCAGCCGCGCCCGCGCCTCGGCGCGGAATGTCTTCTGGACGACGTTGGGCGGCTGCTGCGGCTGCGGCTTGGCTTGGACCGCCTGCATCGCCGGCGCGGCCTCGCCAGTCTGAGGCGACAGGCTTGCCGCCTGCGGGGCGGCGGGCGATGGCGACGCCATCGGCAGATCGGCGCCCGTGGCCGGCGGGTTGCGCGTCTGGGCCGGCTGCTCCGGCGACGCATCTGACTTGGCGGCGGCTTCGCGCGCCCGCTTGACCTCGTCCTGATAGGCAAACACGGCCTCGGCGAGGACAGGCGTCGCCTGCAGGCCGGGCAGTTCCAGGAGCGCGCCATTCGGACGGGCCAGCTCGGCCTTGACGAAGCCGCGCGGATCGGACGCCGCATTCATCAGATCGCCGGAGGCACCGCCGCGCGCACCGAAGCCGAAGCGGTTCAGGGCGATCAGAGCGCCTTGTGGATCACGCGCCATGGCAAATCCTTATCAGCGAGCCCCCTTGCGCAGATCATCGCGGGGAGCGTGCTCATGCCGCATCCAGACTGCGATGGCGCGGCAGATTGTCACGGACTATACTTGCCGGAGCAGATGAACCGGACATGAAAAGGACTGCTTGGACGTGGTTCCGAACATGACAAATCGTTTAGCAAAGGTTACCACACGGCAGCTGAGCTGCGAGTCGTGTGGCGCGGAATTCACCTGCGATCCCGGCGGCGCATGCTGGTGCTTCGAGGAAACCGTACGCCTGCCGCTGCCGACTGACGGACAAAGCCGGTTCAAGGACTGCCTGTGCGCGCGCTGCCTGACCAGGCTGGCCGGCGAAGCGGAGCCGTGCTCATGACGCGCTGGCACGTCGAAGCCGTGCTGCTCGACATGGACGGAACACTGCTCGACACCGAGCAGGTCTATCTCGACGCATCGATCGCAGCGGCTGAATGCGCTCGGCTATAACGACGGCGTCGTCGAGCTCTGTCACGCGATGATCGGAATCCCCGGGCCGGACAATGAGCGCACCTTGCGCGACCATTTCGGCGACAACTTTCCCCTCATCGAAGTCAACCGGCTGTTTGCCGCCAAGACCGCCGAGATCCTGCAGGCCGGCATGCCGCTGAAGCGCGGCGTCATCGATCTGCTCGATGCGATCGACGCCGCCGGCCTGCCCAAGGCGGTCGTGACCTCGTCGTCGCGCAACACGGCCGCCGAACATCTTCGCCTTGCCGGCATCGATCATCGGTTCGATGCGGTGCTGACCCGGGACGATGTCAGCCGTGCCAAGCCGCATCCCGATCTGTATCTGCTCGCCGCGCACCGGCTCGGCACGCGCGCGGCCGCCTGCGTCGCGATCGAGGATTCCAATCCCGGCGTCGCTGCGGCGCATGCCGCGGGCGCGATCACGCTGATGGTGCCGGACATCGTGCCGCCGACCGATCGCTCGCGCGCCGCATGCGTGGCGGTGCTGCCGCATCTCGACGCTGTCCGCGAACTGCTCGGAGAGCGCCTGCAACTCACATGACCGACGTGACCATCGTCTAGCCGGTCCGGCACGCAGCAGCCCGCTTGCGCGTCGGCCCCGATCGCGAGCGCTGCGGCAGGGCCGCGGCAACCAGCGACCGCGCCGCCTCGCCGGCGCTCTCCATGTAGCTGGCGTCCCGGTGCAGCAGCCCGACCGCGAACGATCCGTCGAGCAGCAGCAGCATCTGCCGCGCGAGCTCGCCAGCGCCGCTGATCCCCTCGGCTTCGAACACAGCCTGCAGCCAGGCCTCGAACTTCTTCTTGTGCGCGGCGCCGATTCGGATTGCGGGATGACCGGGCAGATTGGCAAGCTCCGCCGTCGTGCGCAGGAAGCCGCAGCCGCGCCATCTGGGATGCCGCGCGGCGCGCGCAAGCTGCCGGAAGAGACCCGCCAGCTTGTCGGGCAGCCCTCCCGGAGTCTCCTCGAACCAGCGCTTGAACAGCTCCAGATTGGGCTGGTCGCGCGCCGCCAGATAGGCTGCGACGAGATCGTCCTTGCTGCGAAAATGATAGTACAGCGTCTTCTTGGTGATCGCCGCCTTCTCCGCCACCGCATCGACGCTGACGGCGCGGATGCCTTCGGCGTAGAACAGCCGGCTCGCGGCGGCGAGGATGCGCGTCCGGGTCGAATCCGAGGGGCGGGTCATGACGGCACTCGTCTCAGGTATACTGACCAGTGAATATACCTTGAGCGTCACGGCGCCTAGTCTTCGCAGCGTTTGCTGCCAGCCGCGAGGAGCCGCCATGACCGACACCGTTCTGCTCGACATCACCGACCGCATCGCCCTGCTCACCCTCAATCGTCCGGAGCGCCTCAACGCGCTCAGCTACCGATTGATCGACGCGCTGATGGCCATGCTCGACCGCATCGAGAGCGACGCCGGCATCAGGGCGATCATTCTCACCGGCGCCGGCGACCGGGCGTTCTCGGCCGGCGCGGACATTCACGAATTCGCCGCGAGCGTCGGCCATGGCCGCAGCGTCGCCTTGCGCGACTTCGTCCGCCGCGGCCAGGCCATGACCTCGCGCCTGGAGGCCTTCCCGAAGCCGATCATTGCGGCGGTCAACGGGCTCGCCTTCGGCGGCGGCTGCGAGATCACGGAGGCCGTGCATCTGGCGGTCGCGAGCGCGCGCGCCAGCTTTGCCAAGCCGGAAATCCGGCTCGGCATGCCTCCGACCTTCGGCGGCACGCAGCGGCTGCCGCGGCTGGTGGGCCGCAAGCGCGGCCTGGAACTGCTGCTGACCGGCGACGCGATCCCGGCGCAGCGCGCAGCGGAGATCGGCCTCGTCAACGCGGTCGTGCCGCACGACCAGATGTTGCCGGCCGCGCGCGAGCTGGCACAGCGCATCATCCGCCATGGCCCCGATGCCGTCACGAGCGTCATCACCGCCGCAACCCGCGGGCTCAACATGGCCATCGGCGAGGGGCTTCAGGTCGAAGGCGAGCAGTTCGGGCGCCTGGTCGGCGGTCGCGACCTGGAGGATGGACTGGCGGCGTGGCGCGAACGCCGGCCGCGCTCGTCGCTCTAGACCGGATAGCCCGGCGAGTTGCGGGCCAATCCGTCGAACGCGTCGAGCAGCCGCTCGCGCCAGGCGTAGACGCTGTCCGTCTCCTCCAGCAGCCTGAACGGGCTCACCACACGCGCCCATTGAAAGCCGCCGAACACGATGTAATCGGCATAATTGGGCGCGTCGCCGCCGAGGAAGGGCTGCGTCTTCAGCGTCTGGCGCAGCGGCTCCAGCGACTTGCGGAAACCCACCACCGCCTGGTCGCGTGGCGCCATGATCTCTTCGAGGCGCTTGCCGAACCGCGCCTCGCGCGACTGACGGAAATAAGCGGCGTCGACGGCGGCCAGATTGTTCGGAATGTCGGCGATGATCAGCGGGAAAATGCCGCCGACGATGGCGATGTCGCCCCACGCATTGAGGAACCGCGCCATCGCGCGGCCGCCGGCGCCGCCGAACAGCGACGGCCGGTCCGGATAGGTGTCCTCCAGATAGGTCGCGATGATCCAGGAATCGGCCACCGCACGATCGCGGTCGAGCATCACCGGCACCTTTTCCGATCCGTACGGCGCCAGCGCACTCTTCTCGGTGAAGCGCCAGGGGATCGACTCCGCGCTCAAGCCCTTATGCGCCAGGGCCAGCCGCGAGCGCCAGCAGAACGGACTGAACGGGCGGCCGGCATCGGTGCCGACAAGTTCGAACAGCTTCAGCGCCATGTCTTCGGTACCATGTCCCGGTCCCTCCCCGTGTCACGGCGTGTTCTAGCCGATGCAGCGGCCATTGTCGCGCAGCAGCTGCGCGCCCGCCGCGGTGACCGCGACGACCAGGCCTGCGCTGGCGACGGCGGTGCGGGTCACGTAGCCGGCGTCGGCCGCATCCTCCCAGATCGTCAGCCGGGGACAGCTTGTGCGCCAGGTCTCCAGCACCTCGGCATGGCGCCGCGGCTCGCGCGCGATCCATTCGACGAAGTCCAGCACCAGGGGATCCACATTTGTGCTCATGCTGCGCTCATTATTCGGCTGCGACAGACCGCTGGGCGATCAGCATCAGCCAGCCGGCATAAAGAATGTAGTAGCTCGCCACGACCGTGATGATGCGGTTCGCCCAGGCCCTGAACTGCTGCTCGCTCATCGACTCCAGCAGCCGCCGCGCCAATGTCGTGCCGAGCATCGAGGCCATCACCGCGATCATCGCGAGCATGGGGTCGAGACTGGCGGCCTGATCGATGATGCCGCCGAAATAGATCAGCTTGGTGAGGTGGCTCGCGACCTGGCACGTGGCCTTCGTCGCCACGATCGACCTGCGGTCGAAGCGTGCGCCGAGAAAGAAGGTGTCGAGCAGCGGACCGGACACGCCGGTCATCAGCATCAGCCCCATGCAGATCGTGCCGTAGATCGTGCCCTGCCAGACGCTGTCCGGATCGGGCCTGAGGCCGGCCGGCAGCAGTCGCGCCATGAACGGCGTGACGCCGAGCAGCAGCAGCGCCACCGGCTTGTCCGGCACGTAGCGCACCAAGGCCCAGAGGCCGAGCGCCAGTGCGCAGCCGATCAGATACACCGCGACCGGCCGCCAGCGGATATGCCGGCGCCACAGCACCGCGCGCCAGCCATTGGACGCCATCTGGGTGATCGCATGCAGGACCATGGCCGCCGGCAGCGGCAGGATCGCGAGCAGAACACCGATCAGGATCAGCCCGCCGGCCATGCCGAACAGACCCGACAGGAAGGCGGTTGCCACCATCAGCAATCCGAGCGCTGCAATCAGGACAGGCGACATGGCTGATCTCCTCTGCAAGCGAGGATGTCGCACTGGCGGCCGCGACACAAACCGAGTTATCTTGCCCTCCATCAGTTTTCCTGAGGGCTGGCATGCGGCGGCTTCTGTTTCTGAACGGCATCAAGGCATTCGAGGCGGCAGCCCGCACCGGCAGCTTCGCCGCGGCCGGCACCGAGCTCAACGTCTCGGCCGCCGCGATCAGCCGCATGGTCAACCTGCTGGAGCAGCGTCTCGGCGTCGTCCTGTTCGAGCGCAAGGCCAACCGGCTGGCGCTCACCGCGGCCGGCCGCGCCTATCAGAGCGGGCTCACCCCGATCTTCGACGCTTTGTCCAGCCTAACCGCGCAGATCATGGCGCCGTCGTCGATGCGCGTGCTGACGCTGGGCGTCGGACCGACCTTCGCGATGAAATGGCTGATCCCGCGGCTCGCCGATTTCAGCGAGGAGGAGCCGGACATCGAGGTGCGCATCACCACCGGCGGCGCAGCCGTACCGTTCGGCGACGATTGGAGCTGCGGCATCAGACTGGGCGATGGCGCCTGGCCGGGGCTTGTCGCCGAACCGCTGTTTGCCGCCGACCTCGTGCCGGTATGCACGCCGCGGCTGGCTGCAACCCTGAAGCGACCGAGTGACCTCAAAGGACCAAGCCTGCTGCGGGTGTCCCATGCCGCCGAGGACTGGTCGCTTTGGTTGAAGGCTGCCGGAGTCTCGCGCATCACAGCACGAGGTACGGAGTTTCAGTATTACGGCCATGCGCTGCAAGCCGCTATCGACGGGCTTGGCGTCGCGATGGGCATCCGCCCCTACATTGATGACGATCTCGCCGCCGGACGTTTGGTCGCCCCCTTTGCTCTGACGGTGCCAAAAGGCGAGCGTTGGTATCTCGTCTATCGCAGCTTCCAAGCTGGCCAGCGCGACTTCACCGCCTTCCGGCGCTGGATCATGCAGGCGGCGGCACTGTCCGCGACACGGAATTCTCAGCGCAAGGAGGCCAGCAAAAAAGACGCCGCGGTGTGAACCCATTCACATGTAGTTCGACGTATTAATGCTGTCATCGCCGTTCATCATATCCAGGGCTGGACAATGACGAACTTGTACGAAGATTTTGCCATAGAATCCTTCGAAGCAGGGCGCGGCTTGTGGCACGCACGAATCCGCCGCGTCGATATGTCTCCTGTGGTGATTAATGGTGTTTCGTTTCCCTCGGTCGAGGTCGGCTTTGCATGGTCGGATGCAGATAGGGCCGTGGCCGACGCCAAGAGTCATATCGACCGGTTCCGCACGCGGTGGTCATAGTGCGGCGGATTTGCAGCCGATCCAAGATATCGACCAAACCCCGTGAAAAGACGGATAGCGCGGCACGGACCAATCTCCGACAGTAGGAGCTTACCGAGGCCACGTCGATCCAAGCATTCATATCCATCATTCGAAATGCCAAGCGTATTGGTAATGCGGACTGCAATTCATGGCTGAGCCTGCCCTCAAACACCCGACCTACTCCGTCCGAACGCGATGCCCCGATTGCGATGGGGAACTGAGCATTCTGAGCGTCATCAATGGCCGCGGCGGTTCCGAATATTGGGCGCTGCAATGCGTCGCCTGCCAGGGCGTGCATCTCGACATCGTCGAGCCTCCGACCCGTCATTAGCGTCGTCGTGGCGACGCCCCGCGGCGCCGCCACTCCGTCCGGGATGATCCGGCACCGCCGGGAGTCCTGCGCCAGCGACTTGTCCACAAGCCGTGCTGCTGCCACCCTGCTGTCAGCAGGGTGTTGGCCGTCGTGCAATCGCTCTTTCATGTCGGCGCTTCCGGTCCCATATTCGGCGCATGGCGAAGACCTCCGACACTCCCAAGAAGCCTGGCCGAACTCCGAAATCCAAAGCGCACCGCCCGGACGTGCAGCCGATCGCGCCGGCGCTCGCTGAACTGCTCAACCCCGCCATCAATCGGGGCGAGAGCGGCATCGGTTCCTCAACGGGATTGAAGCCGCCGCCCGACAATTCGTGGGACCGTCGCAGCGGCGGCGAAGCCGCCGCGCATCGTGCCCGCGCGTCGACCAAGGGCAAGGGCGCCGACATCGCCGGCCGCGATGCAGCCGAACATCCGATGCCGCTGCGGCCCAATCCCCAGCCCCAGCAGGCTGGAGCACGGCCGCTCGCCGCTGCGGACGGCGCTGCCGCGACGCCGGGAGATGATGGGTCGGGCACCACGGATGAAAGCCAGGCGCCGACCGGCCTCGCTGAAGCTCCGCAGGCGACATACGGCACGGCCGCCACCATTCCGACGCTCGATCCCGAGCTGGCGCGGCAGCTCGGCCTGCCGACCGCCGAGGATGACGAGGAGGCGCTGGCGCGACCGCCGCGCAGCAAGATGGAGGCGCTGGGGGTCAAGGCCACGGCCGAGGCGCTGGAGGCCCTGATCCGCGAAGGCCGCCCCGAGTTCCGCAGGGACGACGGCTCGCTGAAACTGTGGACGCCCCATCGGCCGCCACGCCCGGACAAGTCGGAAGGCGGCGTCCGCTTCGAGATCAAATCGGCCTACGAGCCGAAGGGCGATCAGCCGCAGGCGATCGCGGAGCTCGTCGAGGGCATCAATCGCAACGACCGCACGCAGGTGCTGCTCGGCGTCACCGGCTCGGGCAAGACCTACACCATGGCCAAGGTGATCGAGGCGACGCAGCGCCCGGCGATCATCCTCGCGCCCAACAAGACGCTCGCCGCACAGCTGTATGGCGAGTTCAAGAGTTTCTTTCCCGACAACGCGGTCGAGTACTTCGTCTCGTATTACGACTATTACCAGCCCGAGGCCTACGTCCCGCGCACCGACACCTATATCGAGAAGGACTCCTCGATCAACGAGCAGATCGACCGGATGCGCCACGCCGCGACGCGCGCGCTGCTGGAGCGTGACGACGTCATCATCGTCGCCTCGGTGTCCTGCATCTACGGTATCGGTTCGGTCGAGACCTACACCGCAATGACCTTCGCGCTGAAGAAGGGCGAGCGCATCGACCAGCGCCAGCTGATAGCCGATCTGGTCGCTCTGCAATACAGGCGCACCCAGCACGATTTCACCCGCGGCACCTTCCGGGTGCGCGGCGACGTCATCGACATCTTCCCGGCGCACTATGAGGACCGCGCCTGGCGCGTGAACCTGTTCGGCGACACCGTCGAGAATATCGAGGAGTTCGATCCGCTCACCGGCCACAAGCAGGATGAGCTGGAGTTCATCAAGGTCTACGCCAATTCGCACTATGTGACGCCGCGCCCGACCCTGGTTCAGGCGATGAAGTCGATCAAATCCGAGTTGAAGATGCGCCTGGACCAGCTCCATGCACAGGGGCGCCTGCTGGAGGCGCAGCGGCTGGAGCAGCGCACCACCTTCGACATCGAGATGATGGAGGCGACCGGCAGCTGCGCCGGCATCGAGAACTATTCGCGCTATCTGACCGGCCGCCGCCCCGGCGAGCCGCCGCCGACCCTGTTCGAATACGTGCCCGACAATGCGCTGGTATTCGCCGACGAGAGCCACGTCACCATCCCGCAGATCGGCGGCATGTTCCGCGGCGACTTCCGCCGCAAGGCGACCTTGGCCGAATACGGCTTCCGCCTGCCCTCCTGCATGGACAACCGCCCGTTGCGGTTCGAGGAATGGGACATGATGCGGCCGCAGACGGTGGCCGTCTCCGCGACGCCCGGTGGCTGGGAGCTGAACGAGGCCGGCGGCGTGTTCGTCGAGCAGGTCATCCGTCCGACCGGACTGATCGACCCGCCGGTCGACATCCGTCCCGCCCGCACCCAGGTCGACGATCTGCTCGGCGAGGTCCGCGCCACCGCGCAGAAGGGCTATCGCTCGCTGATCACGGTCCTGACCAAGCGCATGGCCGAAGACCTCACCGAATATCTGCACGAGCAGGGCATCCGCGTCCGCTACATGCACTCCGACATCGACACGATCGAGCGCATCGAGATCATCCGCGATCTGCGGCTGGGCGCATTCGACGCGCTGGTCGGCATCAACCTGCTGCGCGAGGGTCTCGACATTCCCGAATGCGCACTGGTCGCCATCCTCGACGCCGACAAGGAAGGTTTTCTGCGCAGCGAGACCTCGCTGATCCAGACCATCGGCCGCGCCGCCCGTAACGTCGACGGCAAGGTGATCCTCTACGCCGACCAGATGACCGGCTCGATGGAGCGCGCCATCGCCGAGACCAACCGCCGCCGCGAGAAGCAGGTCGAGTACAACACGGCCCACGGCATCACGCCGGAGAGCGTGAAGAAGTCGATCGGCGACATCCTCAACTCGGTCTATGAGCGCGACCACGTGCTGGTCGAGACCGGCGGTGGCACCACGACCGATGACGTGATCTCGATCGGGCACAATTTCGAGACCGTGCTGGCCGATCTCGAAACCCGCATGCGCGAAGCCGCCGCGGATCTCAACTTCGAAGAGGCGGCCCGCCTGCGCGACGAGGTCAAGCGCCTGCGCGCCACCGAGCTCGCCGTCGTCGACGACCCCACCGCCAAGCAGCGCACCGTCCAGAGCAAGGCGGGCAGCTACGCGGGCGCCAAGAAATACGGCGACGCCGCCAACCTGCCGACCACGGCGCTGAAGGGCCGCGGCAGCCGTGGCGGAGCAAAGCGCCCCGACACAGATCCGCTCGCCCCCCTGCTCGACGAGCTCACGGGCGGCTCGTCACGCCGCACGGGCGGACCCTCCTCCCCCTCCCCCCTTGCGGGGGAGGGTCGGGGTGGGGGGTCCACAAGTCCCGGCGGCCGTGGCGCAAGCACCGGCTCCAAAGTCCACAAGCCCCATCTCGACGAGATGCACGGCCCGGAATCCCTCCCCTACCGCCCCAACGCCAAGCTGCCGGCCAAACCCTTCGGCGGCAGCAGCAAGATCATCCAGCCGACCAACTCGCGGGAGTCCGGCCCCGAATTCGGCCCGGCCCCACGCTCGACCGGCGGCGCGCCGGGCAAGCGGGGTGGGTGGAAGAAGCGGTAGTGCACTTCCCAGGAGCGACGGCCGCGAGCGGTTACGACAGCACGTGTGCACTGATGAAAATGCCAAAGGGTTTTTCTAATCTCCGGCTTGGTGTCATCTGCTGCGGCCACGTACTTCGTCGCGAGCGTCCAGTCCGATATGCTTTGCATGAGCCAGATAGCTGGCAATTCATGTGCGGCCAGAATGACCATGACAGTGCTGCGGACGGTCATTTCGTCCATGTCGGCGGGCTGCTCCAATCCGATCCGACATTGCACGAGGTTTCTGATTTGCCCGCAGGATCCCAAGCTGAACGGAAGGATGGCATGTCGCCATGGGTTCGAACCCCATGAGCGCACAACAATGCGCAGCGCAGCAAGCGCAAGGTCTGACTCACAACTAATACCTCCCGTGTGGCTGCCCCTCACCCCAACCCTCTCCCCGTGAAGAACGGGGAGAGGGAGCGCACTATCAGCGCGGCGGGCGATGATGAGAATAACAGGACATTGCGTTCATCAAGTCGTTGGCGCAATCTCTCTCAATACAGACAGTGCAACCTCTCCCCGCCCTTCGCGGGGAGAGGTTGGATTGCGCAGCAATCCGGGTGAGGGGCATGGCACATGCGGGGCCCAGATCTCAAATCTATCGGACGGGCACGGCGCCTCCGTGTTGACCAGACAGACGCGGAAACGGTCTTGTGGAACAGGATCCGCAACCGCCAGCTGGAGGGCCATAAGTTTGTTCGGTAACGTCCCATTGCGGGATACATCTGCGATTTCGTCTGTCGGGAAAGATCTCTGATAATCGAGGTTGATGGTGGGCAACATAGCGAATCTGTCCGGGATGTCGTTCGCGATCGTCGGCTCGCTGACGAAGGCTATCGCGTCCTTCGCTTCTGGAACCACGATGTTCTGGGAAATATCGAAGGAGTACTTACTGTCATTCAGCGAGAAATAGCCGTCGAGAGTTAGTCCGCTCAACGGAAGCGACTCTTTCCGTTCCGCGACTCCTCGCCACAGCTGTCTCCCCGTGAAAGGGATGAGGAGCGCACCCCGGTTGCGGCAACGGACATCCCAAACGATGGTGCCCGTCGGGCAAATCAGTCCGCGCTCTCTGAATCCTGCCCAGCCCTTCGGATAAAAATAAATCGCTTGGCAACTTCGCCAAATCAGCATTATGGTCCACCCGTTTCGTTGCGTCGAAGGGGACGTATCGCGGTCGTCACGGACGTCGGCAGCGAAATGCGGTGGGCATGTCGGGTCGCAGCGTGACTGATGTTGCGCCGACGAACGATCCGGCACGCACGGTCAAGTCGCGCGGTCCTGATACCCCGATGCTGGTATCCAGCGTAATGCGCGCAAGCGCATTGCGCGACACGGTGGCCAGAAAGCCCGGCGCACCGGGGAGAACGCGAAGCAGCCGTCAAAACCATCGCGCAGGGAGGGCCGGACGTCTTCGGCCAGACCTGTGGTACCTGCCGCCTGCATTCTTTTCCGCAGGCGGGCCACGGGCGCGGCCAGCGTCCGGCCTTCCCTGCGCCCTCTACGTCGAGGGCGATGCTGACTCAGAGCTCGGACGCAAACGCGCCGCGAGATCGCGGTCTTGTATGTGCGCATGCAGGTTGGCGCTCGACGATGCAAGACGCCACGAGCGTCATTGCGAGCGCTCGCAACGACGGACTGCGCAGTTGGCTGTTTGACAATTGTGAAACATCGGGCGCCTTACCCCAGCGCCAATACCGCGATCGACAGAACCGAGAGCATCACGGTCGACGTCAACAGCTGCAGCGAAACCGTCGGCTGCGTGCGCCAGCGCAGCACCTTGTCGGCGAGGCCGAGCGAGGCGTCGAAAAACTCCGCGGCATAGGCCTGTTTGAACAGGCGCGGATAGCGCGGTCCCAGCAGCGCGGTCAGCAGCACGTGGATGACCGTCGCGATCGTCACGAAGCCGATGACGCCCGGTCGCAAGGCGCTGCTGTGCGCGACCTTGAGGATCAGCGCGGCACCGGTATAGGTCGGGATGGCCTGCAACAACGCAGTCAGCGCCATTCCTTCCAACAGATTGAGGGCGGGCGCCTTCGGCGCAGACGAGCTGGGAGAGGAAACGGCAAGCATGGCGAGCATCCGGGTGCGGAGGTCCTCAGGCCAAGGACCGGATCGCAATCGATTAAGCCACACAGGCTGCGCCGAACGTGACGAGTGTCACTCACGCTCAAGGGAGGCGCCGGATGAACGCGCGCCGCGGCTGGCGCGAGCTACATCCGCCCCTGGCCGTTCACCTGGGTCTGCTGTTGCTGACGGTCCTGCTCCTTGGCGCGATGCCGGCCATAGAGACAGCCGGCGGCGGCACCGAGCATGCCGTGGTGACCGGCATAATGGCCGGCGACGCCGCCGACGATGGCGCCCTTGATGCAGCCCTTGGCCTCGGCGCCCTGCGTCGAAAGCAGCGCCAGCGCCGCGACGGACATGACAAGCATGGTCTTCATGATCGAGCTCCGCAGATGTTTGCTGTCTAACGACGGGGGCGCAACCCGGTTCCGCGGGGACCATGACGCCGCGGCGGGCGCGAACCTTTTGGCTGCGTGGGTGACCTACGCCTTGAGAGAACTGACCGCGCCTGCTGCGCGTCGCCAAGCTTCTGTTCACCGTGCCGGCGCTTTTCGCGGCCGGACGTGACGAGAGCCGATTGACGGTCGCGCGCCCGCCTCTTCAGAACGTCCGGTGCAAGCGTGGGCTTTCCCGTCATGGAGACAGGATGATCGAGCACATCAACAAGCAGCGCGTGCGCAAGCTGCTCGAGGCCCATGCCGCCGGCGATTTCGACGCGGTCCTGGCCCATTGCAGCGAGGACATCGAGCATTTCGCCTCCGCGCCGATCGACATCTTCCCCCATCTCGGCCGCCGCGTCGGCAAGGCCGAGGTGCGGCAGATGTGGGAGATGACGCGCAGCCGCTATGCCGATGTCAGGCACGAGATCAAGACCATGATCTGCGAAGGCGAGCAGGTTGCCGCCGACCTGCGCATCTTCCTGCGCAAACGCGACAATGACCGCATCGTGCAATACGACCTCGCCGCCTTCTACACCCTGCGCGACGGCCGCATCAGCCGCATCCGCGAGATCATGGATACGTTCGACCTGGTGCAGCAGGTGCTCGAATGCGATCTCAGCCGGCTGCTGATCGCAGGCACCGCCCGCCCCTGAGGCCCGCGCGACGCGGATTGCCGCCGATCACGCAAACGTCACTGGCACTAGGTTCCGCTCATTGAACCTCGCCTCTGCGCCCCGAACCCATCAGCGGGCGGTTGATGGGGCATGGCTGAGATGAGAATCGCGTTCCTCGCGATAGCGGGACTGATCATGGGCGTCGTGGGCGGCGCCACGGTGGGCATCGGCCTCGGACTGGGGTGGATCCAGCTGTTCAATAGCAGCGAATTTGAAGGCTATGCCGGCATGCTGGTGTTCTTCACCTTCATGCCGCTCGGCGCGCTGATCGGCGGCCTCGGCGGGGCAACCCTGTTCGGCATGGCCGCCTTACGCGAGCATGAGGCAACCATTGCGCGTCAGCGCATGGGTCACGAGGGCGTTAACGAGGCGTGAATGCGGGAAGGCCTCGCGATCGCAACACGGACACGCATTTGTGCGATGCAAAAACAAGCCTTGCGGGTGTCGCTGTTTCGCGTATCTGGTGCAGCGGAAATGAGATTCGGTGCCCGGCGCGACTCCATTGACGATGTCGCCTGAAGACTGGTGCGCCGCCTTGCAAGCCAGATCAGGATCACCATCAGGATGACGGAGCACAGCCTCTGGCGTCTGTCGCACGCATTGCATCGCGCGATCAACGAACGCCATTTCGACCCGCTCGCCGAACTCATCGACGACGACATCGACTGGGCCATCTACGGCCCGATCGACATGTTTCCCTTCCTCGGCGCTCGGCTCGGCAAAGAGGCCGTGCTCGATGCCATCCGGCAGATCGCCGACCATGTGCGCATCCGGAAGCTGGAGCGTGAGACCCTGATGCTGGGTGACAGCACCGCCGCCACCATGGTCCGCTGCGCGATGACCACACAGCATTCGGACAAGCCGATCACAACACGGCTCGCGCAATTCCTGCAGTTTCGCGCCGGCAAGCTGGCGCGGCTGCGTATCCTGATCGACACCTTCGATCTGGTCGAGCAGACCTTGGGCCATCCGATCGACCTGCCGCGGATCGGCAGCTTCGCCTGATCTTCCGTTACAAAGTTGTATAAATTCGCCCCACAACCAAACACATCGTGATTGGTGCGGTCATAATTTTGCGCCAAGATTCAACCATATTCCGGCGGACAGGTTCGGGCGGCGGGGGTTGCTCTCATGATATCGTGTGGTCGCGCGCTGGCGATTATCACAACCAGCTTTGGGCTCACTGCGGCCGCCGCCCAGGCGCAGACATTGATGCAGGCGACGCCACCGCTGCAAATCACGCCGTGGCAGCAAATTGCTCCTGCGCCTCAGGACGGCGACGAGGATGGACCGGACAATCAGGCAGCGGCCGTCGATCCGATGCAGGATATCGACGTGAGCAAGCTCGATTGGACTCAACTCGCGATCGACGAGACGACCTTTCTCGACCGGCCTGAAGCCGCGGCCGCGAAACGAAAAGCCGCCGCAGAAAAGGCCGCCGCGCTCGACTGGGCCAACCAGAACAAGGGCGCAGCAACAGGCGTCTCGGTCAAGCAATCGGTCTCACCGTTCTGGGATACGCGCATCGGCGCTGACATGACCGTCGCGCGACAACCGACAACGATGTCCGAACTGCTGGCCGAGAAAGCCGAGAACGGCGGCAACGCTCCGCAATCCGGCGGCTCGGCCTGGGCCGCCGTCACCGCGCCGGGCGCCGGCTCCATCTGGGACAAGACAGCGATCGAGGCGCGCGTCGATCCCGGCTCGGACCAGAGCCGGATCGGCACCACCATCACCAAGGCGGTGCCGATTGATCATTACAATCTGACCCTGCAGAACGGCTACAATGTCACGCAACAGGGCATGGTGCCGATTCCGGGCGCAGCGCCGCGCTCCAGTCGCAGCTTCGATACCGAGCAGTCCGCGAAACTATCCATCCAGGATACTGGTACGAGTGTCACCGCCGGGCAGACGCTGTCGTCCAGTGACGACAAATGGCTGCGCAAGATCGGCGCCGAGCAGAAGCTCTCCGATGGCCTCAGCGTATCGGGCTCGATCGGCGAGACGGCGCAAGGCGGCACCAGCAAAAGCATCTCCGCCGGCTTCAAGCGGAGCTGGTGAGCTTGACAATTGTGGCGACTTGCCACGAATGATCGAACCGCTGCCGCAGCTTCGCCGCGATGTGGCCCAATTTGGCCGCACTGATAGGTTTAGGTTTTCGTCGTGCGGGGACACCGCGCTCGCTTGAACGCGAAATGAGGAATGAGCCGATGAATGTTATCCGTCCGGACAAGATCGAGGGAACTGAAACCGAGCTGGATCCGGATCTGGCTGCAGTGTCCGAAGTCGAGGCCGGCATTCGTGATTTCGTCCGCAACGACATCGCTTACCTGCGCCGTCCGAATGCCACCGCCGCAGCAGCCACAGCTGAGCCTGCGATCGATGCGGATGCGGCGGTCAACAGCGTCACGTCGCTGATCCAGCGCGTCGCGGGGACCTCGCTGTCGGAGATCGAGAACCTGATCGGGGAGCTCGAGAGCCTGCGCGAACTGCTGCATGCTGAAGGCCAGCGCGTTCAGCGCGAGATCGCGAGCTACGCCCAGCTCAGTCAGGCCGCGATGAAATCCACCCGCGCCATCGCCGAGAATGTGACGCAGTGGAAGCGCGCGGCCGACGGCCTGCGCAACAGCTGAGCCCTTCCTGAGAGTTCATCGAGAACCGCCGCGCGTGGCTTCGCGCGGCGGCTTTCGTCGTAGCGAAGGGTTGTCTCCGGTAATGACGCGCCCCATCGTCGGGCGGGTGCGTAGTCAGGACTGATCTTGATAAAGGCAACAGGCCGAGGAAGGTTCAACCTCGTCCACCGCACCAAGGGCGGTGGTTGCTGAGACCGATGCGGTCCGCGTCATCGGATCGGGTCAATCCCGTGGCGGTCGGGGTCGTCCGCGTCAACCGCCGGGCTGTTTGGTCGATGCGCCGCAGGCGCGGCGTTAACGAAGTCTTAACGATCACTCCTCGATCGAGGCCGACGTCTCCAACGAATACGAACCGTCGGCATAGCCCTTCACGACCATCCCGGTCGCAAGCATTACCGCGAGCGTCACGCTGGCAAAGATAAAGCCAAGGAGTTTCAGACCGCTCCGATCTGCCATGCTTACTCACCCCAAATCCTGATCCCTGGATGGCCGTCTTATAGAGTCCGGGTTCAGAATGCGTTAGCGCGAACTTCGTTCCGCGCCGACAAATCCCGCCAAGCGTGACCTTTTCGCCTCAACCATTGTTCCGCCGTGGCACAAAGGCCGACGCAAGAACGGAGAACACCAACTCATCGCGTTGATTGATGCCGATGTTGCGCACTTGCAGAATCCCCCACTGCGGACGCGAGGCGGATGCGCGCAACGAATCGATTTCGCTGGAGTAGGTGATCATATCACCGGCGAGCACCGGCTTGTACCAGCGTAGATCCTTGAAGCCAGGCGACGGACCGCCGAGAACGATCGGCTCGCCGCGCGCGCGTGCAAGATCTGCGAGCCGCTGATTGTCGGCAACAATCAATTTCATGCAGACCGATCCCACATGCCAGCCAGATGCGGCCAATCCGCCGAACAGCGAATTGCGGCCCTCGTCCTCGTCGAGATGAAAAGGTTGCGGATCGAATTGCCGAGCGAAACGTTTGATGTCTTCCGCGGTGAACGTGTAGGTGCCGAGTTCGCGCCGCTGTCCAACCTGGAGGTCCTCGAAGAAGCGCATCAGCCGGCCCTCCCGCTGCCGTCGCGCCGCTCGACGATGATTGGCGACACCATCTCGCAGAGCGTCTCGCCAGACTTGTTGCTCACGCTGCATTTGAACGTGACGATGCCGGTCGACGGCCGGCTTTGCGAGACCCGTGCTTCTACGACCTCCACATCGAGCATCAGCTCATCGTCCGGCCGCAACGGCGACAGCCAGCGCACCTCGTTGACCCCCGGCGAGCCGAGCGAGGCGGTCCGGTCAATGAAGCCATCGAACATCATCCGCATCATCAGAGAGCAGAGATGCCAGCCCGAGCCCGAGAGTCCCTTGAGCATCGACTGCAGAGCGGCCTGTTCGTCGAGGTGCATCGGCTGCGGATCGAACTCAGCCGCGAAGGCGATGATCTCGTCGCGGGAGACGAGGCGCGGACCGAAACGGCCGAAATGTCCTTGCGGAAAATCTTCGAAGGTAAGGGTCATGGGGGCAAGATTGGCTGGAACAAGCCCGATTGTGGCCGCACTTTGCAGCAATCACAACCGGGCCGCTCGCATGGCTGACGCCCGGTGCGGTCGCACAAGAGCGCCACGAGGCCCTCCATCCCGAGAACGATGTCGACCGCGCCCGATCGTCATCTGGCGGAAGACCCGGGCAAGACTTAAAGACGGACTTGCCTGCGATTCGGAATTTGCTGGGGGATCAGGATGTTGGAATTTCGCGATTTGTTCCAGTGGGACCGCTTCATCACGCCCACGATCATCAAGACCTTCTATTGGCTGGTGATCGCGCTCATCATTCTCTCCGGAATCCGCGGTATTTTCGCGGGGCTGTCGGAGATGGCCATCAGCCCGTTCGGCGGCTTCCTGATGCTGTTGTCGTCGCTGGCCGGGATCATCGTCGGCATGGTGTTTTCGCGCATCATTGCCGAGTTCGTCCTGATCGTCTTCCGCATCAACGAGCACCTCGGCGCGATCCGCGAGCAGGGCCGGATGTAGCCACCCCTGACGGCGCTAGTTGTTGAAACGGAAGTGCATCACGTCGCCGTCGGCGACGACATACTCCTTGCCCTCGAGACGGAGCTTGCCACCTTCGCGGGCGCCCGCCTCGCCACCGAGCGCGACGTAGTCGGCAAAGGCGATCGTCTCGGCGCGGATGAAGCCCTTCTCGAAATCGGTATGAATGACGCCGGCCGCCGCCGGCGCCTTGGTGCCGCGATGGATGGTCCAGGCGCGCGCCTCCTTCGGACCGACGGTAAAATAAGTAATCAGGTCGAGCAGCTGATAGCCAGCGCGGATCAGCCGGTCGAGGCCGGCCTCCTCCAGACCCAGCGTATCGAGGAAGTCAGCACGTTCCTCGCGCGACAGGGTCGCGATCTCGGATTCGATCTTGGCGGAGATGACGACGGCGACCGCGCCCTCCTCCTTGGCGCGCGCGAACACCGCCTGCGAGAAGCTGTTGCCGTCCTTCGCCGAACCTTCCTCGACGTTGCAGACATAGAGCACCGGCTTGGAGGTCAGCAGTCCGAGCATGCCGAAGGCGCGCTCCTCCTCGGGCTTGCGCTCCAGCAGCCGCGCCGGCTTGCCGTCACGCAACAGCACCAGGGCGCGGCTGACGAGATCGTGCTGCTCCTTGGCGTCCTTGTCGCCGCCCTTCGCCTTCTTGGCGAGGTTGTCGACCCGCTTCTCGAGGCTGTCGAGATCGGACAGCATCAGCTCGGTCTCGATCGTCTCGATGTCGGCGAGCGGCGCGATCTTGCCCTCGACATGGGTGATGTCGGAATCCTCGAAGCAGCGCACCACATGCGCGATCGCGTCCACTTCGCGGATGTTGGCCAGGAACTGGTTGCCGAGGCCCTCGCCCTTGGACGCGCCGCGCACCAGGCCTGCAATGTCGACAAAGGTCAGCCGCGTCGGAATGATCTGGCCCGACTTGGCGATCGCCGCGAGCTTCTCGAGCCGCGGATCGGGCACCGCGACTTCACCGACGTTCGGCTCGATGGTGCAGAACGGATAGTTCGCGGCCTGCGCCGCGGCCGTTTCCGTCAGTGCGTTGAACAGCGTCGACTTGCCGACATTGGGCAACCCGACAATTCCGCATTTGAATCCCATGATCCGTCCCGCATCCTCTCAGCGCAACAGCCAGGCGCTCACGCGGCGCCGGCGTCGCCCTTGTCCAGAAAACCCTTGGCCTGCAGCGCCAGATGCACCTTGTTGGCGAAGGTGGAGTCGCGCTTGCCTGTCAACAAACCCGCATTGTCGGCCACCGCCTGGCAAAGCGCCTCGACCCACGGCATCTCGGACTTGGCGAAGTCCGACAGCACGTGGCCATGCACCAGCTCCTTGACGCCGGGATGACCGATGCCGAGCCGCACGCGGCGGTAGTCATTGCCGAGATGCGCCGAGATCGAGCGCAGCCCGTTATGCCCGGCGATGCCGCCGCCGACCTTCACGCGCAGCTTGCCGGGCGGCAATTCCAGCTCGTCCTGAAACACGGTGACGTCACCGACGCCGAGCTTGAAGAAACTGGCCGCTTCCTGCACCGCGCGGCCGGATTCGTTCATATAGGTCGTGGGCTTCAGAAGGATGACGCGCTCGGAATCGAGCGTGCCTTCCGAGGTCTCACCCTGAAACCTGCGGCGCCAGGGCGAAAAGCCGTGACGCCGCGAAATCTCGTCCACGGCCATGAAGCCGATATTGTGCCGGTTGCGCGCATATTTCGCGCCGGGATTGCCGAGACCGACAAACAGCAGCATGACGCGGCATCCAGACCAGCCGCCGCAGCGGGAGCACGGGACGTCCCGTGCCCCCGCCAGCGGACCGGCTTACTTCTTCTTGTCGCCGGCCGGCTTCGCAGCGGCGGCAGGAGCCTTGGCCGCAGCGGGCGCCTTGGCAGCGGCAGCCGGAGCCGCCGCAGCCGGGGCGGCCGCAGCAGCGCCAGCAGCCTTGTCATCGCCATAGCCCGACGGCGGCACGATGGTGACCAGCGTCGCGTCATCGCGCGACAGCGTCTTCACGCCGGTCGGCAGCTTGACATCGGAGATATGCAGCGAGTGGTTGATCTCGAGCGCGCTGACATCGGCCTCGATGAACTGCGGAATATTCTCCGCCAGGCATTCGAGGTCGAGCGTGTGGGTCACGATGTTGACGGTGCCGCCGCGCTTGACGCCCGGCGCGCCTTCCGACCCCACCACATGCAGGGGCACGCTGACGCGGATGGTCGCGCCCTGGCCGAGTCGCATGAAGTCGACGTGGATCGGGAAGTCCTTGACAGGATCGAGATGGAAGTCGCGCGGGATCACCCGGTGCTTCTTGCCGTCGAGGCTGATGTCGAAGATCGTGGTCAGAAACCGGCCCGCCAGGATGCGCTGGCGCAGCTCGCGGTCCTCGACCGAGATCGGCAGCGGGGGCTGGTTGTCTCCATAAATCACTCCGGGCACTCTCCCGGCGCGACGCTCTGCCCGTGCGGCCCCCTTGCCGACTGACGGACGGGCGGTCGCCTTCAGTTCTCTGACGGTCGCCATCGTGTTAAGTCCTTGTTTTAAAAAGTTAAAGGCCGCAATGCGGCCCGTTGCTGGACGTCCTTCGGCAAGCCTCCAGGGGTGCGGGGGCCGCGGACGTGGCGGCGTTCTAGCGGCAAACCGCCGAAATGACAAGGAAATGAAGGGGCCGGCTGCCCCTTCCTCCCGGCCCGGCCTGGGATGACCCGGCCGCGGCGTCAGCCATCCGCGCTGCCGCTGCCCAGCTGGCCGCCGGCGGCGCCGCCCAATTTGGCCTCCAACGCGGCGATCCGCGCCTTCAAGGCCTCGTTCTCCTCGCGGGCGAGCCTGGCCATGTCCTTGACGGCCTCGAACTCCTCGCGCTTCACGATATCCAGATCGTTCAGGATCTTTTCCGCCTGGTTGCGGATGACGGAATCGACTTCCCGCTTCATGCCCTGAGCGGCGCCTGCGGCATCGTTCATCAGGCGGCCGAGTTCATCGAAAAACCGGTTGTTGGTCTGGGTCATGCTAAAAACTCCGCGTCCCGCGACGAGCACGATGATGGAAGACAGAATGGCGATCCATCCGGTCGCCTTCAAGATGGGCCCGTCTTGTCACGCCGCGGTTTCCTTGTCATCGTACTTGTTGTGCTGGCCGGCCGCGCTGTATGAGCGGCCCAGCGACCGCGTTGCGCCGCGCATGGTCATGCGGGCCCCGTTCGAAGCCCGCGTGCGCCTGAAGCGGAACGCCGTGCCCACGAAAGCCAGTGAATGACGCCTCTCCTCATCGACTTTCCCGTGTTCAATCCGATTGCGATTGCGATCGGCCCGTTCGCCATCCGCTGGTATGCGCTCGCTTATATCTGCGGCATCGTCATCGGCTGGCTCTATGCCCGCTCGCTGCTCAGGAAAGACCGGCTGTGGGGTGGTCCCGCCCCGGTCTCGCTGCCGCAGTTGGACGACTTCATTCTCTGGGTCACGCTCGGCATTATCCTCGGCGGCCGCACAGGTTATGTGCTGTTCTACAATTTGCCGTTCTTCATCGATCACCCGCTGGAGATCTTCGAGCTCTGGAAGGGCGGCATGTCCTTCCATGGCGGCTTCGTGGGCTGCGTGATCGCGGTGATCTGGTTCAGCCGTCGCAATGGTCTGCCGATCCTGTCGCTCGGTGACCTGACCACCGCGGTCGCGCCGATCGGCCTGCTGCTCGGCCGCATCGCCAATTTCATCAACGGCGAATTGTGGGGGCGCGCGGCCGATCCAAGCCTGCCCTGGGCCATGATCTTTCCGACCGACCGCGCCCACCTGCCGCGGCATCCGAGTCAGCTCTATGAAGCAGGCCTCGAGGGCGTCCTGCTGTTCATCGCGCTCGCCGTGATGATCCGGTTCGGCGCACTGAAGCGCCCGGGCCTGATCCTCGGCAGCTTCATCGGCCTCTACGGCGTCGCGCGCATCGTCAGCGAGCTGTTTCGCGAGCCGGACCCGCAACTCGGTTTCCTCTGGCGCGGACTCACCATGGGCATGCTGCTGTCGGTGCCGATGCTCATCGTCGGCGCGATCCTGGTGGTGCGGGCGCTGCGCAAGCCTGAGCCGCATCAAGCCACTCCCTCGCTGCAGGCCAATCCGTGATCGAACTGTCTCCGCTCCACTCCGAGATCAAGCGGGTGATCAAAGCGTCCGGGCCGATGCCGGTCTGGCGCTATATGGAGCTGTGCCTGATGCATCCGCAGCACGGCTATTATATTTCGCGCGATCCGCTCGGGCGCGAGGGCGACTTCACCACCGCCCCCGAAGTGAGCCAGATGTTCGGCGAGTTGCTGGGCCTGTGGGCGGCCTCGGTCTGGAAAGCCTCCGGCTCGCCCCAGCAGTTCCGCCTGATCGAGCTGGGACCCGGCCGCGGCACCATGATGTCCGACGCGCTGCGGGCGCTGCGCGTGCTGCCGCCGCTGTACCAGACGATCTCCGTGCACATGGTCGAGATCAACCCCGTGCTGCGCGAGAAGCAGAAGGCGACCCTGACCGGCCTGCGCAACATCACCTGGCATGAGAGCTTCGACGACGTGCCGGAGGGCCCGAGCGTCATCTTCGCCAATGAATATTTCGACGTGCTGCCGATCCACCAGATGCTGAAGCGCGAGACCGGGTGGCACGAGCGCGTCGTCGAGCTCGATGCGGAGGAGAACTTCGCCTATGGCACGGCTGCCGAGCCCACGCCGGGATTCGAGCTGCTGCTGCCGCCGCTAGTGCGGGCGGCGCCGCTGGGGGCGATCTTCGAATGGCGCCCGAACAACGAGATCATGGCAATCGCCAAGCGCATCCGCGAACAGCGCGGCGCCGCCGTGATCATCGATTATGGTCATGTCCGCAGCGATGTCGGCGACACGTTCCAGGCCATCGCCCGGCACAGCTTTGCCGATCCCCTAAAAACCCCGGGGCTCGCCGACATCACCGCCCACGTCGATTTCGAGGCGCTGGCGCGCGCGGCGGACGCCGTCGGCGCCCGCGTCCACGGGCCGATCACGCAAGGTGAATTCCTGCGCCGGCTCGGCATCGAGACGCGCGCATTGACGTTGATGCAGAAGGCCTCGCCCGACATTTCCAGGGACATCGCAAGCGGGTTGAAACGCCTGATCGAGGGCGGCCGCGGCGGCATGGGCTCGCTGTTCAAGGTGCTCGGCCTGTCCGATGCCAGCATTCCCGTTCTGGCTGGAATCAGCGACGAACATACGGGCGGAAAACCAGGAGGGGCATGATGCTGGTGTCATCGGATGTGATGTCCGCGATTCCCGGCGTGCGGCACGCCTTCTTCACCCGCGAGGGCGGTGTCTCCGACGGCATCTATGCCGGCCTGAATGGCGGGCTCGGATCGAATGACAGGCCTGACAGCGTGCGGGAAAATCGCCGCCGGATGGCGGAGCGGCTCGGCGTCGCGCCGGACCAGCTTCTCAGCCTGCACCAGGTCCATTCGCCCGACGTCGTCATCGCGACCGGTCCCTGGGACGGTCCCGTCCGGCCGAAGGCCGACGCGCTCGTGACCGCGACGCCCAATCTCGCGATCGGCGTGACCACGGCCGATTGCGGGCCGATCCTGTTCGCCGACCCCGAGAGGCGCGTCGTCGGCGCCGCTCATGCCGGCTGGAAGGGCGCGCTGACCGGTGTGATCGAGGCCACGCTGCAGGCGATGGAGGAACTCGGCGCGGAGCGTGGCCGGATCATCGCCGCGATCGGTCCTCTGATCCGCCAGCAAAGCTACGAAGTCGGCGCCGAATTCGTCACGCGTTTCATCGACGACGACGCCGAGCACGCCCGCTTCTTCCTGCCCTCGCAGCGCGAGGGTCACGCGATGTTCGATCTCGGCGGCTTCATCCGGATGCGGCTTGAGAGCGCCGGCGTGCTGCTGATCGACGATCTCGGGCTCGACACCTATGCCGATGAACGCTTCTTCAGCTACCGCCGCTCCGTGCATCGCAAGGAGCCGGACTACGGCCGGCATGTCCACGCGATCATGATCGAGGGCTGAAGCAGGGCGCGATTGTGGCCGCATGGGGGTTGGTTAACCCTTTCTAAACAACAGGCTGCACTCTGTCCCGGTCTGTGGCAGTGGCGACCTAGACGTTAATCGATTTTAACGATATCGCTCCCATCCATGAGGGGAGCGTCGACACCATTGCGACTGATCAGCCGCGCCACGCAGCACGCATGCGTCCTTGCCGCTTTGATCATGTCTGCCGCAACGCTCGCCGGCTGCGCGACCAGCGGCACCAGCGGCCCCGCCAACGCCTATGCGATGGCGCCCTCCTCCGACGGCGCGACCATCGCCTTCGAGCAGATCGACGGGCCGCCACCGCAGATCTTCGACCGCATGGTCAACGTGCTCGACAGCGAGTCCAAGCTGCGCAGCCTCGCCATCGTGTCGCGCGAGGCGCCTGCCGCCTATCGGGTCCGCACCTATCTGTCGGCCCAGGTCGTCAGCGGCAAGAGCGTCATCGCCTGGGTGTTCGACGTCTATGATCGCAACCAGCAGCGCGCGCTCCGCCTGTCCGGCGAAGAGCCGGTCGGACGCGGCGGCCGCGACCCCTGGAACGCCGTCGACGACATGGTGTTGCGGAAGATTGCCCAGGCCGGCTTCAGCGGGCTCACCAACATGCTGAACGGTACGGCGCCTGCCGAGACCGCGCCGGCACAGCCCGCCCCCATCACCCGTGGCCCTGCCGTGGCCGCAACCGAGCCTCCCTCCACCGCTGGCACCAGCGTCGCCGCCCTGGGCTACACCGACCATTAGGCTAGCGGCGCAATTTGCGCCGCTTTTTGACCGGGAAAACAGCTGCGGCGGGTTGCCATGCGCGCAGTGTCCTTGATATCACCTCGCCCGTCACACAGTGCCGGTTCCACGGATATCCCGATATGCTGAACAAGGTCTCCAGCGAGCCGCGAGGAGAATTCGCGATGTCGGCCAAGAACGGCTCCATCAAACTCGTCGCCGGCAACTCCAACCCGGCTCTCGCCGCCGGCATTGCCGCCGAGCTCGGCCTGCCGCTGACAAAGGCCGTGGTCCGGCGCTTCGCCGACATGGAGATCTTCGTCGAGATCCAGGAGAACGTCCGCGGCTCCGACGTCTTCATCCTGCAGTCGACCTCGTATCCCGCGAACGATCTGCTGATGGAGCTGCTGATCATCACCGATGCGCTGCGCCGCGCCTCCGCGCGCCGCATCACTGCCGTGGTTCCATATTTCGGGTACGCGCGGCAGGACCGCAAATCCGGCTCGCGCACGCCGATCTCGGCCAAGCTGGTCGCCAACCTCATCACCCATGCCGGCGTCGATCGCGTCATGACGCTCGACCTGCATGCCGGCCAGATCCAGGGCTTCTTCGACATCCCGACCGACAATCTCTATGCCGCGCCGCTGATGGTACGCGACATCAAGGACCGGTTTGACCTTTCCAACGTGATGGTCGTATCGCCCGACGTCGGCGGCGTCGCGCGCGCCCGTGGCCTCGCCAAGCGCATCAATACGCCGCTTGCGATCGTCGACAAGCGCCGCGAACGGCCCGGCGAATCCGAGGTCATGAACGTGATCGGCGACGTCTCGGGCCGCACCTGCATTCTGATCGACGACATCGTCGATTCCGGCGGCACGCTGGTGAACGCCGCCGATGCGCTGCTCAAGCATGGCGCGAAGGATGTCTACGCCTACATCACCCATGGCGTTCTCTCCGGCGGGGCCGCGACCCGCATCACCTCGTCGCGCCTGAAGGAGCTCGTGATCACCGACTCCATCATGCCGACCGAAGCCGTGCGCAACGCCCCGAACATCCGCGCTTTGCCGATCGCCCCGCTGATCGCCGAAGCCATCGGCCGCACCGCGGCGGAAGAATCGGTGTCGAGCCTGTTCGACTGAGTTGCTGAACTAACAGCATCACGCCGGTCCGCATCGAACTTCGTTCCTACGCGAACCGCCTCGATCTGGTCCACCCTCCCCTGGAGGGGGAGGGTGGGCGTCGTGCCACACGCGCACATGTCGCCGGTCGTGATGACGCCGTGCCTCTTTCATTCCGACAATCTCCCACAGCATCTTGCAGATGAGCTTCCGCGATCTCGCGGCGCGTTTGCGTCCGAGCTCTGAGTCAGCATCGCCCTCGACGTAGAGGGCGCAGGGAAGGCCGGACGCTGGCCGCGCCCGTGGCCCGCCTGCGGAAAAGAATGCAGGCGGCAGGTACCACAGGTCTGGCCGAAGACGTCCGGCCCTCCCTGCGCGATGGTTTTGACGGCTGCTTCGCGTTCTCCCCTGGTGCGCCGGGCTTTCTGGCCACCGTGTCGCGCAATGCGCTTGCGCGCATTACGCTGGATACCAGCATCGGGGTATCAGGACCGCGCGACTTGACCGTGCGTGCCCGATCGTTCGTCCGCGCGACATCAATCGCGCTGCGACCCGACACGCCCACCGCGTTCCGCTGCCGACGTCCGTAACGACCGCGATACGTCCCCTCCGACGCAACGGAACGAGCGGGACTATAATGCTGATTTTACGAAGCCACCAAGCGATTTACTTTTATCCGAAGGACTGGACAGGATTCGGGGAGGCAAGCTGATTTGCCCGGCGGGCAGCCCTCGCATACGATATCCGATGAATTCAGATGCATCAGGAAAGACCGATGAAGTATCCCGACGGGCAACAGGTTGCTCTGGGAGATCGCGTTCGCCTCGGTGCGGATGACGGCGACCTGGTCGTCGCGCATATCGATGCGAACGAGCACGGCGCCGACTATCCGCAAGCCAAATGGGCTCACCTCAAGAAAGGTGCTCTCATCAGATTTCCTGGCTACGGATTGATCCACTACGAAGTAGCAGAGCCTGACCTTCAGTTCGTTTCACGCGCCGCGCTGGACCAATGAGCCAGCACGCGGGCCGGCAAATAGGTTATGGCCGGCGCGGCCATCAATCTGTCAAACACAACGCCAGCGGTCCATCCTTCGCTGCCAGTCGCGACCAACCGGGTTTGCTGCCGTGTTTCAATTGTGCCACCAGCATCTCCGACACACGCACGCGGGCTATCAACTCTGCGTTGAACCGGAGCCATTCGACAGTGATGCAGGATGCCGAGGTCGGCGGAGAAAACTCGATAGCCCCGTCGACAAACTCAGCCGGATTGGCGTAGGGCGCCGCGTCGCGAGCGTCCCATTCGGGCTGCTCCGGCGCTAGACAGCGGTTGTAGAGCCAAACGTCACCACGGATCGCTCCCTCTGCATCCAGCCAATAGGCGTAAGCGACGCGGCCGTCATCCTCGACGACAATCGTAGCGGCGCCGTCTGGCGAGGCAAACTCGCATAAGAACCCTTCGCTCAAGATCTCGCCCTTTCGGAAACGGTCGGCAGCGACAGCCTGAGCCGCTGTCGTTTGTTGGCTCTGTTCGGAATATTGACATTCCATGAATGGTGTGTATAAATACACACCATGAACAGTCGGGACGTCACCTCTGCTCTCCAGCGGGACGGCTGGTTTCAAGTGGCTCAGAAGGGCAGCCACGTCCAGTTCAGGCATCCGAGCAAGACGGGCCGCGCGACCGTTCCTCATCCTGAGCGAGATCTTCCGATCGGCACGCTGAAGAGCATCGAGAAGCAGTCAGGGCTGAAACTGAGGTGAGCACGATGCGGCACTACATCGGTCTTATTCATAAGGATGCCGACAGCCATTTCGGCGTCTCGTTCCCCGATCTTCCGGGCGTGGCGACCGCTGGCACGACTCTGGATGACGCGCGCGTCATGGCCGAAGAGGCCTTGGCGTTGCACATCGAAGGCTTGATCGAAGATGGCGAAGCCGTTCCCGAGCCTTCATCGCTCGAACAGATCATGTCCGATCGGGACAACCGCTCCGGCGTCGCCGTCCTCGTGCCGGTGAAAATCGATCAGCCCAAAACGGTCCGTGTCAATGTCACGCTGCCCGAGGATGTGCTGGCTCAGATCGACCGCTATGCCGCGGTCCATGGCTTCACCCGCTCCGGATTGCTGGTTCAGGCAGCCAAGAGACTCCTGACCGATGAGGCAGCCTGACAACGCCCGAATGCGACGCAGGACACGCGAACGACGTTTCACACCCAGTTGCTCGGCACGAGCTAATTCCAGACCTCATTTCATTGTTTGAGCATGATCTTTTCGGAAAACCGGTTTCCACTTTTCCGGATCATGCTCTCGCAGTCTCTCCGTTACCCAAGCTCATGTTCGGCAGCACCGTGCCATAGCCGAACGCGCCTGATGCCCGAGCATGCCCCGCATTTGCTCGCCCCCCTGAGAGACGGCTCTGGCGTTCGGACCAAGTTGGCCGACGTGTCTCTTCAAGCTCGCTGATCGTTTAGCGTCGGTCAGCGGAAACACGGCGGAGACCAGCGACGACGGCCCCCCCTCACGGTGGTCCCGTTGCGCAAGAGCATCTCGACCGCGTCGGCGACGTTGCGCGCGACATCTTCGGCCGTGTCGTCGCGAACCTGGAGCAACACATGGCAATCCCCCTGCCTTGCACAGCCCGCTTCATTCGGCCACAACACCCAATACGACCCAAGGACAACGACAAGAACACACCCGAGCACTGCCCTCCATGTTCAGCGCCATCGAACGCCCCGCGAGCCCGCCGCCGCGGCTCAGCCAGATCATCGCCGATTTCGGTCCGCTCTATGCCTCGCATGGCTTCATCGGCTGGTTGTTCGCGGTCACCGGGCCGGTCGCCATCATCCTGTCGGTCGGCGCCAATGGCGGGCTGTCGCAGGCCGAGATCGCGTCGTGGATCTTCGGCGTGTTCTTCGTCAACGGCCTGCTCACGATCCTGCTGTCGTGGCGCTACCGCGAGCCGCTGGTGCTGTTCTGGACCATTCCCGGCACCGTGCTGGTCGGCCAGTCGCTGACGCATCTGACCTTCCCGCAAGTGGTCGGTGCGTTCTACGGCACGGCGCTGCTGATGCTCGTTCTCGGGCTGTCGGGCTGGGTCAAGCGCGCGATGCAGTTGGTGCCGATGCCGATCGTGATGGGCATGGTGGCCGGGGTGTTCCTGCGCTTCGGTCTCGATCTGGTCCGCGCCGTGCTCGCCGACTTCGCCATCGCCGGGCCGATGGTCATCATCTGGCTGGTGCTGACAGCCCTGCCCGCGCTCGGGCGGCGCTGTCCGCCGATCATCGGCGCGCTGGTGATCGGCACGCTCGCGGCCTTCATGTTCGGCAAATATGATCAGAGCACCTCGCTGCAGATCGCGCTGATCACGCCGGTGATCCCCACGCCGTCCTGGTCGCTCGCGGCCATGATCGAGCTCGTGGTGCCGCTCGCAGTCACCGTGCTGGTGGTGCAGAACGGCCAGGGCTTTGCCGTGCTGAGCGCCGCCGGCCACACGCCGCCGGTCAACCTCGTCACGGTGGCCTGCGGCATCGGCTCGGCGCTGGCCGCGATCGTCGGCGGCGTCTCGACCTGCCTCACTGGCCCGACCAACGCGATCGTCGTCGCCGGCGGCGAGCGCAAGCGTCATTATACCGCCGCGATGCTGGTCGGCGTGCTGGCGCTCGGCTTCGGCTTGCTGGCGCCGACCTTCACGACGCTGCTGTTGATCGCGCCAAAATCCTTGATCACCACATTGGCCGGACTGGCCATGCTGCGGGTGCTGCAGACGGCGTTCGTGACCGCATTCAAGACGCGGTTCTCGCTCGGCGCGCTGATCGCCTTCCTGGTCACGGTGGCCGATATGCCGCTGCTGAATATCGGCGCCGCATTCTGGGGGCTGGTCGCCGGCTTTGCGACCTCCTGGCTGCTGGAGCGGGCCGACTTCACAGCCGAGGCTCCGAGGTAAGTCGAAGCGCCTGCGATCTCGCTGCATCGCGTCACGCTCGATCGTGACATCTGCGCACATCGCGCAACGCCCTGTTGCGGCGCCGCTGGATCGCGCTACACTTCCCGACCAAACAAGAATGATCTCAAGAATCATTTGGGGAGGACACGATGACCGCGATCACGCGCCGCAACATGCTTGCGGGCACGGCAGCAGCGGGCGCATTGGCGCTCACCGGCCAACCTGCCTGGTCGGAACCGCAGTGGAAGAAATATGCCGGCACCAAGCTCGAGGTGATCCTGGCCAAGGGGCCGCGCGGCGACAATCTGCAGAAGAACATCAAGGAATTCACCGCCCTGACCGGCATCGAGGTGGAATCCGAGCAGATCCCCGAGCAGCAGCAGCGCCAGAAGGTGGTGATCGAACTGTCGTCCGGCAAGCCAAGCTTCGACGTCGTGCATCTCAGCTACCACGTGCAGAAGCGGCAGTTCGAGAAGGCCGGCTGGCTCACCGACGTCACCGACTTCATGAAGGATCCGAACCTCACGGCCCCGGACCTTGTGCCGGGCGATTTCTCAGCCGCCGGACTGACTTACGCCAGCAACGACAAGGGCCGCATGTTCTCGCTGCCGTGGTCGGTGGACTACTTCATCCTGTACTATAACAAGGAGCTGCTGGCGAAGAAGAGCGTCGAGGTGCCGAAGACGCTCGACGAGATGGTGGTGGCGGCGCAGAAGCTCACCGATCCCAAGGACGGCACCTTCGGCTTCGTCGGCCGCGGCCTGCGCAACGCCAACATGACCTTGTGGACCAACTTCTTCCTGAACTATGGCGGCGAATTCCTCGACGCCAAGGGCAACATCCAGACCGATGGTCCCGAGGCGATCGAGGCCACCAAGCTGTATCAGAAGCTGCTGACCACATGCGCGCCTCCGGGCGTCGCCGGCTTCAACTGGATGGAGTCGATGGCCTCGTTCACGCAAGGGCGCTCGGCGATGTGGATCGACGGTGTCGGCTGGGCGCCGCCGCTGGAAGATCCCAACGCCTCGCGCGTCGTCGGCAAGGTCGGCTACACCGTGGTGCCGGCCGGACCGAAGGGGCAGTATTCGGCAACCTATGGCGACGGCGTCGGCATTCCCGCGGCCTGCAAGAACAAGGAGGCCGCCTGGCTGCTGTGCCAATGGATGGTTTCCAAGGCGCAGGGCGCGCGGCTGGTGCAGGCCGGCGGCGGCGTGCCGTTCCGCAACTCCGTGCTGGGCGATGCCGAGATCCAGGGCGGCGTGAAGATGCCCAAGGAGTGGCTGCAGTCGGCGATCGACTCCGGCAAGATCTCGAAGCTCGGCCTGCCCGTCATCATTCCGGTGGCCGAATTCCGCGACCTGGTCGGCGCGGCGCTGACCGCCACGCTGTCAGGCGCCGATCCGGCGACCGAGCTGAAGAAGGCCCACGAACAGTTCC
This sequence comes from Bradyrhizobium sp. USDA 4369, assembly GCF_054056435.1. NCBI lineage: Bacteria > Pseudomonadati > Pseudomonadota > Alphaproteobacteria > Hyphomicrobiales > Nitrobacteraceae > Bradyrhizobium > Bradyrhizobium sp. USDA 4369. The sequence continues at coordinate 801,973 of NZ_JBSRYH010000001.1, forward strand.
GCCCGATCCTGGAGCGCAGCGAGAAAGCGTGAGCACGATCGTCGAGCAGGTCTCCGGCGCGGCGAGCGAGGCCGCCGCGCCGGAACGCGCATTGCGGCCGCCCTCCTACTGGCCGTTCGTGGTGCCGGCGCTGGTCACCGTGCTGGCGGTGATCATCTTTCCCTGGCTGTTCACGATCTGGATGAGCTTCCAGGAATGGAAGGTCGGTTCGCCCACGGCCTTCGTCGGGCTCTCGAACTATCTGCGCTTGCCGGCCGATCCGCGCTTTGTCGAGTCGGTCGGGCACACGCTGTCCTACACGGCGCTGTCGGTGCTGCTGCCGCTGGTGCTCGGCACCTTGGCTGCCGTCGTCTTCCACGCGCGCTTTCCGGGGCGCGGCCTGCTGCGCGCGCTATTCATCATGCCGATGATGGCGACGCCGGTCGCGATCGCCCTGGTGTGGACCATGATGTTCCACCCGCAGCTCGGCATATTGAACTATCTGTTGTCGCTCGTCGGCCTGCCGCCGCAGCTCTGGGTGTTTCATCCGGGCACGGTGATCCCGTCGCTGGTGCTGGTCGAAACCTGGCAATGGACGCCGCTCGTCATGCTGATCGTGCTCGGCGGCATCGCCTCGTTGCCGACCGAGCCCTATGAGAGCGCGCAGATCGACGGCGCCTCGACCTGGCAGATGTTCCGCTACATCACCTTGCCGCTGATCATGCCGTTCTTGTTCATAGCCGCGATGATCCGCGCCATCGACGCGATCAAGAGCTTCGACATCATCTTTGCGATCACGCAAGGCGGTCCAGGCTCGGCGTCGGAGACCATCAATCTCTATCTCTACAGCGTCGCCTTCGTCTATTACGACCTCGGCTATGCCTCGGCGATCGCGGTGGTGTTCTTCGCGCTGATCGTGGCGCTGACCGCATTGCTGCTGGTGCTGCGCCGGCGCGCGCAGTGGAATGCGCTGGGGACCGACACATGAGCGCGCACACCATCCTCGGCCGGCTCGGGCTGGCGCTGGGCGTGTTCCTCATCGTCTCGCCGGCAATCCTGTTCTTCCTCTGGATGATCTCGCTGTCGGTGAAGTTCGAGGTCGACAATGCGGCCTATCCGCCGGTGTTCTGGCCGGAGCATTTCGCCTGGAAGAACTACACTGATGTGCTATCGTCCAACCGCTTCTTCACCTATTTCAAGAACAGCCTGCTGGTGACCGGCGGCGCCACCGCGCTGGCGATGCTGGTCGGCGTGCCCGCCGGCTACGGCATCGCCCGCATGGCGGCGCATAAATCGGCAATCGTGATCCTGATAGCGCGCATCACGCCCGGCCTGTCCTACCTGATCCCGCTGTTCCTGTTGTTCCAATGGCTCGGCCTGCTCGGCACCCTGTGGCCACAGATCATCATCCACCTCGTCGTCACCGTGCCGATCGTGATCTGGATCATGATCGGCTATTTCGAGACCACGCCGATCGAACTCGAGGAGGCCGCGCGGATCGACGGCGCTACGCGCTGGCAGGTCTTCCGTCACGTCGCATTGCCGGTGGCCAAGCCGGGTCTGGCCGTCGCCTTCATTCTCGCGGTGATCTTCTCCTGGAATAATTTCGTGTTCGGCATCGTCCTGGCCGGACGCGAGACACGTACCTTGCCGGTCGCGGTCTACAACATGATCTCGTTCGATCAGCTCTCCTGGGGCCCGCTCGCCGCAGCGGCCCTGATCGTGACATTGCCGGTGCTGCTGCTGACGGTCTTCGCGCAGCGTCAGATCGTGGCAGGGCTGACGGCGGGTGCAGTCAAGGGCGGTTGACGAACGATTGGCCATAATTGCGTCCGCGACGGCGCATATTCCGCGCGATGGAGAACGGATCGCGGACAATTTGCGGCGCGCACGCCGTTCGCCTTCGTCAAGCCATGTTCCGCTCCATGGTTACCCAAATGGAACCGGGATTCGCTCGCGCGCTTGACGCGCGGGAAGATCATCTTCAAAGGTTTCAAAGAGTTTCTGTGCCGGCTTCGTTCCAGCCGAATACCACTGTGCCCGCGCGATCGACCGGCTCGGATTGGCGCCCCGTTCGGCTCGTCGTGCAGATCCATCACCGGCTGAACGCCAGACCGACGAAAGTTGCATGACGTCCGATCGCGACGCCTCCGCGCCAGACCGATTGGCTGCCCTGTTGCAGACCGAGCTGCTCGACTCACCGCCCGAGCCCGGCTTCGATCGCGTGACGCGGCTTGCGACACGGCTGCTGGCTGCGCCCGCATCGATCATCGCACTGGTCGACCGCGACCGGCAGTTCTTCAAGAGCTCCGTCGGCCTGTGCGAGCCGTGGGCGTCGCTGCGCGAGACGCCGCTCAGCCACTCGTTCTGTCAGCATGTCGTGACCACGGCGCAGCCGCTGGTGGTGGTCGACGCGAGCCAACATCCGCTGGTGAAGGACAATCTCGCGGTGCCGAACCTCGGCGTGATCGCCTATCTCGGCGTGCCACTGAAGCTGCCGAGCGGCGAGGTGATCGGCGCGCTCTGCGCCATCGATCACGTGCCGCGTCCCTGGAGCGAGGAGGATATCGCGCAGCTCACCGAGCTCAGCGAGATCGTGATGGACGAGATCGCGCTACGCACCGAGAATGCGCGCAGACGCACCATCGAGCAGCATCAGCGCGTGCTGGTGCACGAGCTCAATCACCGGGTCAAGAACACGCTCGCGCTGGTCGACAGCGTCATCGCGCTCAGCATCCGCGCCGACACCGCGCTGACCGAGTTCGGCGAGGTGCTGCGCGGCCGCATCGCCGCGCTCACCCGCAGCCACGCGCTGGCGCTGGATCGTGGTCGCGAGGCGCTGGGCCTCGACGACCTGGTCCAGGCCGAGCTCGCGCCGCTGCAATGCGACCGCGTCGCAGTCGATGGTCCCGCCGTGCAGCTTGCGCCGGGGATTGCGCTCTATCTCTCGATGGGCCTGCACGAGCTGATCACCAATGCGGTGAAATATGGCGCGCTGTCGAACGATGCGGGACGGGTGGCGCTGAGCTGGACGGGCGACGACGGCCGGCTCAAATTGTCCTGGCAGGAAAGCGGCGGGCCTCCGGTCGCGCCGCCTGCGCGCAACGGCTTCGGCTCGCTGCTGTTCGAACGCATTCTCGGCGCGGCACTGAAGGGCGAGGTGACGCGCGACTTCGCCATCGACGGTGTCAAGGTGACGTTCGATCTGCCGCTGACGCCGTGAGCTTGCTTCAGCCGCGCTGACCCCGCCGGCGCGTCAGCGTGATCTCGGCGAGGATCGACATCGCGATCTCCTCCGGCGTGATGGCGCCGAGATCGAGCCCCGCCGGCGCTTTCACCCTGTCGAGCAGCGCAGCGTCGATGCCGTCTTTGATCAGCTTGTCGCGCAGGCTGTCCATCTTGCGGCGGCTGCCGACGAAAGCGAGATAGGTCGCAGCCCAGCCGAGCGCGGCGCGCAGGGCGACTTCATCGCCCTTGCCTTGCGTCGACACCACAATGAAGCGGGCGCCACCGGCCGGCTGCTCCAGCGTAAAGCCATCGACGCACACATCCACCTCCGGTGTCGCGAGGAGGTCGGCGGCCGGCGCCGCCAGCGTGACATGATAGCCGAGCGGCCGCGCCTGAGCGGCGAGCGACAGCGCGACCGGGCTCGCGCCGAAGATGACCAGCGACGGATGCGGCAGCACCGGCTCGATGAAGATGTCCATGGTCCCCTGGCTTGGACACATGTTGGCGGCGAAGCGCACGCCCTCGCGGGTCTCGCCAGGTCTGACGCCGAGCTCGGCCAGCAGATTGTCCGGCTGCACCGAGATCATGCGCGGGATGCCGTCGGCCAGCGCCTCGCGCGCCGCCTTCAGCACCGCGCCGCGGGCGCACCCGCCGCCGATCCACCCCGCCACGATCGTGCCATCGAAACGGATGATCGCCTTGGCTCCGGCCTTCGCAGCGGTCACTGACACCGTGCGCACGACGGTGGCGAGCACAAAACTTTCCTCGGCCGCTTTCAACTGCGCGGCGAGATCGAGGAGTTCTGAGGATGTGGTCATCGGTGCCACCTCGGACGCACGTTCAGGGCACGCTGCGGCGACATCGACGGTCTGTTCCCTCCCCCCTTGTGGGGGAGGGTTAGGGAGGGGGGCGTCTTGCACCGCCGCCGGGATACCCCCCTCCCCAACCCTCCCCCACAAGGGGGGAGGGAGCGTCGTACCGATGCCGTAGCAGAGTGCCTCGCACTCAGATCAATCAGGTCGTTCAGCATCCTCACAACCTTGCCAGATAGGGCTCCAGCGCCGCCAGCGAACTCAGCGTGTGCGCCGGCGCGTAGAGATCGACATGCGGCAGCGCGGCCTTGATGCCGCGCGCTTCCGGCGCGTAGCCGTCCCAGCCGAGCATCGGGTTGAGCCAGACGATGCGGCGGCAGCGGCGGCGCAATTGCGCCATCTCGCGGCCGAGCAGCGCCGGATCGCCGGTGTCGTAGCCGTCGGACACGATCATCACGCAGCTGCGCGAATGGATCACGCGCGCGGCGTGCCAGCGATTGAAGGTCTGCAGGCTCTCGCCGATCCGGGTGCCACCGCCCGCGCCCTGCGCCATCATCGACAACCGGTCGAGCGCGCGCGCCGCGTCCCTCTCCTTCATCGCATCGGACACGTAGGCGAGCCTGGTGTGAAACAGGAACGCCTCGGCCTCGCGAAACGTGTCGAGCACGCCATGGATGAAGCGCAGGAACACCGCCGTATAGGCGCTCATCGAGCCGGAGGCGTCGAGCAGCACCACCAGCCGCAACGGCTTGGACTTGCGGCGGCGGTGCACCAGCGCAATCGGCACGCCGCCATGGCTGATGTTGCGGTGAATCGTGCGGCGCAGGTCGAGCCTCCAGCCCTTGCGCCTGATCTGATCACGCCGCGTCAGCCGTGTCCGCATCACCCTGGCGAGCCGCGCCGCCGCCTCATGCGCCAGCGCGACCTGGTCGGGATCGGCGAGCCTGCGGAAGTCGGTGTCGTTGATCGCCTCGACGCGCGAGGCGCCTTCGCGCACGCCCTCGCCGCCGGCGTCGCGCGGCGTGTCGTCGGAGGGGATCTGATCCGTCGCGCTCTGCGGGCCGGATTGGCCCGCATTGGCGTCCCGCAGGCTCTTCAACGATGGACTGTTCGCGGCCGGCGCGGCGCCCGACACCAGCGATCGCGAGCGCACGCGCTTGCCGAGCCAGAACGCATCGAACAGGCCGTCGAAACGATCCCATTCGCTCTTGCGCGCCGCGAACAAATGCTTGAACGCCGAGCGCAACAGGCCAGGTTTGCCGGCATAGCCCGCGGCCATCACCGCCGCAGCGTCCTGCCCTTCCTGCAGTCCGACCGCAAAGCCATTGTCACGCAGCGTTTTCACAAATGCGCCGAGGCGGCCTACAAGGAGCCGCGCCACCGCGTCGAGGTCTTCATGGTCAGGTGTGGCGCCACAACAGCTCATGCGACCTTCCCCAGCAGCCGCGCCGTGACCTCGCGCGTGACGCGGGCGCGGTCCTCATGCGTCTTGAGCAGACACATCAGCGTGTCATGCACCAGCTCGGGCTGATCCTTGAGATCGCGCACGTCGAGCCCGACCAGCGCCGCCGCCCAGTCGAGCGTCTCGGCGACGCCGGGCACCTTGCGCAGCTCCTCCTTGCGCAAGCCTTCGACCATCAGCGCGATCTGCAGCGCGAGCGAGGCTGAGGCGCCGCCGATCCGCGTCAGGATGATGCGCGCCTCGCGATCGACATCCGGATAGTCGACATAATGATAGAGACAACGCCGGCGCAGCGCGTCCGACAGCTCGCGGGTGCCGTTGGAAGTCAGCACGACATGCGGAATGCTGGTCGCCGTGATGGTGCCGAGCTCGGGGATCGAGACCTGGAAGTCGGAGAGCAATTCGAGCAGGAAGGCCTCGAACTCATCGTCGGCGCGGTCGATCTCGTCGATCAGCAGCACCGGCGGCACGGCGCGGCGGATCGCCGCCAGCAGCGGCCGCTCCAGCAGATATTTTTCCGAGAAGATCTGGTCCTCGATCGCCTCGGCATGGCCGCGATGCGCCTCGATCGCCAGCAGCTGGCGCTGATAGTTCCATTCGTACAGCGCCGAACTCTGGTCGAGGCCTTCATAGCATTGCAGCCGGATCAGCTCGGTGTCGTGGGTGGCGGCGAGCGCCTTGGCCACCTCGGTCTTGCCGACCCCGGCCTCGCCTTCCAGCAACAGCGGCCGCTTCAACAGCTGCATCAGCGCAACCGCCGTCGCCAGCTCGCCATCGGCGATGTAGCCGCTGGCCGCGAGGGATTTGGCGATGTCGTCGCGGGTCTTCATCGTGGTAATTCTGCCTATCGGGCTCGGCGCGTATGAAGATCCTCACCTCTCCCCGCTTGCGGGAGAGGTGAGGATCGCATCGCCAGATGCGATCCGGGTGAGGGGGGCTCTCCGCGAAACCGGTCGTGCGGAGAGTCCCCCTCACCCCGACCCTCCCCGCAAGCGGGGCGAGGGAGCGCACTGCCGATGCCGTTACGACTCCATTCTCTCTTCGTCATTGCGAGCGGAGCAACGTGTCCGCCAAGGCCCGCAGGGCGTAGGCGGAAGCAATCCAGCGCCTCGGGTGGGACTCTGGATTGCTTCGTCGCTTCGCTCCTCGCAACGACGGTGGTGCACGAGGGTCGAGTTTACACCACCACGCCGAGGGTCTTCGCCGCCTGCCAGTTGCGCCAGAAGTCGTGGGGCATCTGGATGTGGGTGGCGCCGAGGAATGAGAACGCGTCGTTGACGGCGTTGGAGAAGGCCGGCACGCCGCCCACATTGGGGCTTTCGCCGACGCCCTTGGCGCCGATCGGATGATGCGGCGAGGGCGTCACCGTGAAGTCGGTCTCCCAATGCGGCGTCTCGACGGCGGTCGGCATGAAGAAGTCCATGAACGAGCCGGTGACGACATTGCCCTCGGAATCGTAGCGGATCTCCTGACCCATCGCGATCGCGAAGGCCTCGGTGAGGCCGCCATGGATCTGGCCCTCAATGATCATCGGGTTGATGCGGGTGCCGCAATCATCCAGCGCATAGAAGCGCCGGACCTTGTACACGCCCGTATCCACGTCGATATCCATCACGCAGAGATAGGCGCCGAACGGATAGGTCATGTTGGGCGGGTCGTAATAGCTGACCGCCTCCAGCCCCAGCTCCATGCCCGGCGGCACCGAATTGTAGGCCGCCCAGCAGATATCCTTCATCGACATGACCTTCTCGGGCAGGCCCTTGACGCGGAAGCCGTCGATGTCCCATTCGAGATCGTCCTCGTGGACCTCGAGCTTGTAGGCCGCGATCATCTGCGCCTTGGCCTTGATTTTTCGCGCGGCCATCGCGATCGCTGCACCCGCAACCGGGGTCGAGCGCGAGCCGTAGGTGCCCAGGCCGTAAGGCGCGGTGTCGGTGTTGCCCTCCTCCACCATGATGTTGTCGGCGGGAATGCCGATCTCGCTGGCGATGATCTGCGCCCAGGTGGTCTCGTGGCCCTGGCCCTGGCTCTTGGTACCCATGCGCGCGATGCCGGCGCCGGTCGGGTGCAGCCGGATCTCGCAGGAATCGAACATCGCGATGCCCAGGATGTCGCAGTTCTTCGACGGACCGGCGCCGACGATCTCGGTGAAGAAGGAGACGCCGATACCCATGATCTCGCGGGTCTCGCCGCGCTTGAATGCCGCGCGCTTCTCGGCCTGCTCCTTGCGCAGGCCTGCATAGTCCACGCTCTCCATCATCTTGCGCATGGCGGTGTGGTAGTCGCCGGAATCATATTCCCAGCCCAGCGCTGAGTGATAGGGGAATTGCTCCGGCTTGATGAAGTTCTTCAGGCGCAGCTCCGCCGGGTCCATGCCGAGCTTCTGCGCGAGAATGTCCATCGCCCGCTCGATGCAATAGGCCGCCTCGGTGACGCGGAACGAGCAGCGATAGGCGACGCCGCCCGGCGCCTTGTTGGTGTAGACGCCGTCCACCGTGAGATGCGCGACCGGGAAGTCGTAGGAGCCGGTGACGATGTTGAAGAAGCCAGCCGGCCATTTCGACGGATCGGCGCAGGCGTCGAAGCCGCCGTGGTCGGCGAGCACGTGGACGCGCAGGCCGGTGACCTTGCCGTCCTTGGTGGCCGCGATCTCGGTGGTCATGTGATAGTCGCGCGCGAACGCGGTCGCCGTCAGGTTCTCGATGCGGTCCTCGACCCATTTCACCGGCTTGCCGGTGACGATCGAGGCGACGGCCGCGCAGATATAGCCCGGATAGGCGCCAACCTTGTTGCCGAAGCCGCCGCCGATGTCCGGCGCGATGACGTGGATCTTCTGCTCCGGGATTTTTGCGATCAGCGAAACCACGGTGCGGATGACATGCGGCGCCTGGAAGGTGCCCCAGATCGTCAGCTCACCCTTGATCTTGTCGAACGCGCAGACGCACTGGCAGGTTTCCAGCGGCGACGGATGGGTGCGGTGATAGGAGATCATCTCCTTGATTGTGACGTCGGCCTTGGCGAACGCCGCGTCGGTGAGGTCCTTGTCGCCGATCGCCCATTCGAAGATGTGGTTGTGGTGCTTGCGGGGGCCGTGCGCGCCCGATGTCTTGCCGGCGAGGTCCTCGCGCAGGACAGGCGCATCTGGGTCCATGGCCTTGAACGGATCGACCAGCACCGGCAGCGCCTCGTACTCGACCACCACCTTGTTGACGCCGTCATCGGCGGCATAGCGGTCGGTCGCGACGACGAAGGCGACCTCCTGGTTCTGGAACAGCACCTTGCCGTCGGCCAGCACCATCTGCACGTCGCCGGCGAGCGTCGGCATCCAAGCGAGGTTGACGGTCTTCAGCGTCTCGGCGGTGATCACCGCGAGCACGCCGGGCACCTTCAGCGCCTCCTCGGTGTGGATCGCCTTCACCCGTGCATGCGCATGCGGCGAGCGCACGAAGTCGCCATGCAGCATGCCCGGCAATTTCACGTCGTCGACGTAGTTGCCCTTGCCTTGGGTGAAGCGGATGTCCTCGACGCGCTTGCGCCGGCAGCCCATGCCTTCGAGTGCGGCTTCGCGTTGTTCCCGCGTGGGAGTCATGTCGTTCATTCCGCGGCCTCCTGGAATTCCACGCCGTTGATCTTGGCGGCGGCGTATTGGATCGCCTTGACGATGTTCTGGTAGCCGGTGCAGCGGCAGATGTTGCCGGAGATGCCGGCGCGCATCTCGGCTTCCGTCGGCGACGGATTTTCCTTCAGCAGCCGATGCGCGCGGATGATCATGCCGGGCGTGCAGAAGCCGCATTGCAGGCCGTGCATCATGCGGAAGCCTTCCTGCAGCGGCGACAGAGTGCCGTCGGCATTGGCCATGCCCTCGATCGTGGTGATCTCGGCGCCATTGGCCTGCACCGCGAGCATGGTGCAGCTCTTCACGCTCATGCCGTCGATGTCGATCGTGCAGGCGCCGCAATGGCTGGTCTCGCAGCCGATATGGGTGCCGGTGAGCTGGGCCTGCTCGCGCAGGAAATGAACCAGCAGCGTGCGCGGCTCGGCGAGGCCCTCGACCTCGCTGCCGTTCACCTTCATCGTGATATGGGTTTTGGGCATTCGGTGCTCCCTGAATAACTCTTGCAATTTTGGGCCGAAGTATCAGCCGCGCTGTCGGTGCGCTCCCCTCCCCCACGCCGCAATCGCGCAGCGGTTGTCGGCAGCGGGAGAGGTTGGGGGGTGGGGGTCCACGGCGGCAGTTTCGCCTGGGGCTACCCCCCCTCCCCGCCCCTCCCCCACAAGGGGGAGGGAGAAGAGAGATCTCGCCGGGTGGCGAGGCTGCACCGCATGCAGTGCCAAGGTGTCGGCAAACGCCGCTACTTCGCCCGGCTCGCGGCGCGCTGCAGCGCGCGCATCACCATGATGCCTCCGACATGCGTGCGGTACTCGGCCGGGCCACGCGCATCGGAGGCCGGCTGCATGATCGCGCGCGCCGCGCTTGCGGCCGCCTTCAGCGCGGCGTCATCGAGCGTGGTGCCGATCACGGCGTTCGCCGCGCCGGTCGCCAGCAGCGGCGTCTCGTGCAGATTGGTCAGCGTGATGACGCAGCTCGCCACCTTGCCGCCGGCCATGGTCAGCACCACGCCGGCCGCCGCGGTCGCGTAGTCGCCGACCTTGCGCTTCAGCTTCTCATAGGCGTAGCCGTGACCGGCAGGCGGAACGGGGATGCTGATGCCGGTCAGGATCTCGCCGGGCTCGAGCGCGGTGAAATAGGCACCCTGGTAGAACTCACGCGCCGCGACCTCGCGGGCGCCGTTCGGACCTTCCAGGCGATAGCTCGCATCCAGCGCCAGCATCAGCGCCGGCATGTCGTTGCCGGGATCGCCATTGGCGACATTGCCGCCGAGCGTGCCGCGGTAGCGCACCTGCGGATCGGCGATCAGGAGCGCCGTCTCGTTCAGGATCGGCAGGCTCTCTCCGACCTCGGCCGACGCCAGCAGCTCAGCCTGCGTGGTCATCGCGCCGATCACGATGCGGCCGCCGTCGCGGCAGATGCCCTTCAGGCCGGCGATGCCGTGCAGGTCGATCAGATGCGCCGGGGTCGCCAGCCGCAGCTTCATCATCGGCAGCAGGCTGTGGCCGCCGGCGAGCGGCCGGGCCTCGTCGCCGAGATCGGCGAGCAGCTTGATTGCGTCGCCGACACTCGCCGGCCGGTGATAGTCGAACGGACCTGGAATCATGGCGTTTCCTCCTGTGCTGGCTTGCCTTGTCGGCTTGGCCTTGCGCTGAAACGGCCGGCGCTTGTTCTTGCTGCGAGAGCGAAGGACGAAGACGGGCGCATCGCGCTGTTGCCGTGGAGAGTCGACCGGGTTCACCGGTTGCGCAACGAAGCCGGCACGGAGGGCGGTGAAATCGCACGAATTGCGGGTCGTTGCGCACGAACTGCGTCAGCGAGGGCGACCCAATTCAACGGGAGGCGCGGTGCGAGTCGGTGCGTGACGCCACGCCCGCGGCGACGCGCGGTGCGCGCCTGGTATGATCGACCTGTGTGCGTTGCAACGAGGAGCGGCGCGCCGCCGCAGTTGCGAACCAAGTCGCGCGGATCAGGCCGGCCGCCGCAGCCCGAGCCGAGCCTTGACCTCGGCGACCTTGGCTCGGCTCACCGGCACGCGCGGCTTGGACGGACCATCGAGTTCGATGATCGCCCCCTCGCCTTCCTTGCCCACAAAGATGACGTGCTCGATGGCGATGATGTGACTGCGATGGACGCGGAGGAAGCGGCCGGGATCGAGCTGCGCCTCAGCCTCGGAGATCGACCACGGGCACATCCGCTCGCGGGTGCCGTCGTGCACTCTTGTGTAATGCGCGTCAGCGCGCACGCTGCGGACGTCGCCGGCATCGATGAAATGGGTTCCATTGGCGCCTTCCAGCGGCAGCCGGGCTGCGGCGACGCGCGGCGGCTGGCCGATGCCGCCGAGCGGCGCGGCGATGCGGCGGGCGGACGGGGGGCTCTCGACGGGATCGGGAGACGCCGGCGTCACCGGCTGCGCGGGCGGCGGTGGCGCGGCCGGTTCCGGCGCGAGACGCGGCGCAGCCTCAGGCAGCACCGCGGCCACCCCCGACTGACGGCGCGGGTCGGGCACCAGAGACAGCAGGAAGCCGGCCGCGAGGACGAAGCAGAGCACGGCGACGACGATCGCCAGCGCTTGCGGCGATGCAGCAAGCCCCGCGGCGTGATGATGTCCCGCAACCTCCGGCACGACATGCATGCCCAGCATCGCCGTATAGTGCATGCCGGAGACCGCGATTCCGAACGCCACCGCACTGATGGCGAGCCGCAGCCCGTCCTGCCGCGCCAGGAAGATGCGCAGGCCGCCATAGGCGGCGATGATGGCGATGCCCACCGACAGCGCCACCAGCGCTGGATCATGCGTCAGTCCGAACGGCCCGGCGAGACCGTGCATCCCGACATAATGCATGCTGGCGATGCCGGCACCGAGCAGCAGCGCTGACGGAACGACGCGCTTGGCTGCGGGATCGCCGATGCTGACGAAGAACAGCGAGATGCCGACCACCAGCGCGCAGATCAGGAAGGAGATGATGGTCGGCAGCACCAGATAGACCGCATCGGCCGGCAACGGGGCCGCCATCATGCCCACGAAATGCATGGTCCAGATGCCCACGGCCAGAATGCCCGCCGCACCGGACAACAGCACGCGCGGATTGGCTCCCGGCCCGCTGCGGATGCGCGCAGCGAGACCAAAGCCGGTATAGCCACCCAGGCTCGCGATCACGACCGAGAGCGCGACGAGATAAGGATCGTATCCTTCGATCATCCTTGTCGGCCGCCCGTCGCCACGGGCAGGCCTCCTCCCGGGGAGATTTTACAGGGGCCGCGAGGGGAATGACAACACGAGGCGACGAGCGGGAGGGGACGCGTTGTCGCTGGGGGTGTTGAAAGCGGCGTGGATGTGGCTGGCCGCGACCAGCCACACGACGTCGCCGCCTCAGATGATCCCGGCCGCCACCTGGCTGCGCAGGCGCTCCAGGCTCAGCAGGGTCTCCGCGCAGGCTGCCGCCACCTCGATTCCCTTGGTGGCGAAATGCTTGCGGAAGAAATCGAGATGCGCCTGCGTTTCGTGGAATTGCTGTGGGGTCAGCACCGCTGAAAACACCGGCACCTCGGTGCGCAATTGCACATCCATCAGCGCCTTGATCACGGTGTCGGCGACGAATTCGTGGCGGTAGATGCCGCCATCGACGACGAGCCCGGCCGCGACGATCGCGGTGTAGCGCCGCGTCTTGGCCAGGAGCTGCGCATGCAGCGGGATCTCGAACGAGCCGGGCACCTCGAAGATATCGACGCGGTCGCTCGCGATGTGGCGCGCCGCGATCTCGTCGAGGAAGGCATGGCGGCATTCGGCAACAACGTCGCGATGCCAGGCCGACTGCACGAAGGCGACGCGCTGCGGCTTGGTGAAGCGCGGATGCGATGGCGCCGGCGGCGTGTCGTCGGGCGGGCTCGGCTCCGCCGGCGGCGCGCTGTCTGTGCTGATCGTAGCGGTGGGTGTGCTGTCGGCGGGGGGGGTGTCGGTAGGCGCGTCTTGTAGAATCTGATTCATGGTTATCCTCGTCAGAGACCAGAATCAGGGCACACGGAACGACGACGCCCCGCGCGGGATTGCGCGGAGAGCCGGGACCCGTTCTCTTTCATCCGGACTGTGACCGTCGGCTTCGGAATCGCACCGAATCTGCTGACCCTTCTGCTCTTGGCGCGATCCGGGGAACAGGATTCTCCGGATCACGCCTTTTGCAGAAGGCGCTCGCGGGCTCGCGCGCTCGACCGAGAGCGCTTACCGCCGGTGGGGAATTTCACCCCGCCCTGAGAACATGAGCCGCCCGGATGGACGGCCCGCAGGAACTATGCAGGGGCTCTGCGGTGTCGACAAGGGCTCATGCCCGCGCTCGATGGGGGACGGCCATGCGGCCAGAAGCGGCCGTTTCCCCGCCAATCAGGCCCTGATCGAGCGCTTGCGCCGAATCCGATTCCGTTTTGTTCTCATTCGGCCATGATTCCACAGGCTGGACAGGAGTTGTGGACGAAGCGGTGTTTGGCTGTGGACGGACTCACCCCCCCGTTGCGCGGATTCCGCAAATCACATCACTTTGTCCGCGCACGCCCGGGCATCCTCCGGGGCTGCAAGCCGGGTTCGAGGCGCCGACAGGGCGCGGGCCGGGTCGCCGCGTATGTACCAACGAGATCAAGAAGACAGAGGTCGAGACGGCATGTCCCTGCTCGAGAGCACTATCGATTCCGGAGATCATCCTTTGAGCGTGGTGGAGAACATCGCGTCCGACAACAATTGGATGTTCGAGCGCTCCGGCGAGGACGAGATCACGATCGCCTCCAAGGGGCAGTGGACCGACTATCAGCTCTCCTTTACCTGGATGGCCGAGATCGAGGCGCTGCATCTGGCCTGCGCCTTCGACATGAAGATTCCCGAAGCACGCCGTGCCGAGGTGCAGCGGCTGATCGCCGCGATCAACGAGCAGCTGTGGCTGGGGCATTTCGACATCTGGACCCATACCGGCATGGTGATGCACCGACAGGCGCTGGTGCTGCCGGGCGGCATCACCGCCTCCGGGCCGCAATGCGAAAGCATGCTGGCCGGAGCCATCCACGCCTGCGAGCGCTATTTCCCGGCGTTCCAGTTTGTCGTCTGGGCCGGCAAGTCGACGCAGGACGCCATGGCGGCGGCGCTGTTCGACACCGAAGGCGAGGCGTAAGGCGGCGCAGTCACCACACATGCGGTGTCGTCCCTGCGCACGCAGGGACCCATACCGCGTGATCTCGATGTGTCGCACGATGCTTGTCGCTCTGCCCTCGCTCCACTAGAAACGCTGGTGGTAATGGGTCGCTGCTTGCGCAGGGACGACAGCTTTCGTGCGGTGACGGCAGTGGGCAAGAACGAACTCCAACACACCACAGGCACCATCGTGCTGGCCGGCGCCGGCAAAATGGGCGGGGCGATGCTGACCGGCTGGCTGGCCGGCGGGCTCGATCCGGAGCGCGTGGTGGTGATCGAGCCGATGCCGTCGGCGGAGATCAGCGCACTCGGGGCCAAGGGCATCCGCCTCAATCCGGCTGCGGTCACCCCGGCCGAGGTCGTGGTCGTGGCCGTCAAGCCGCAGATGTTCCGCGAGGCCGGGCCAGCGCTGAAACCCTGGGTCGCCGACACGACGCTGGTGCTGTCGATCATGGCGGGCACGACCATCGCCAGCCTGCAGAACGTCGTGGGCGGCGCCGTGGTTCGGGCCATGCCGAACACGCCCGCCGCCATCGGTCGCGGCATCACCGTCGCCGTCCCCGCCAGCCATGTCAACGCCGCCCAGCGCGCGCTGACCGATGCGCTGCTGCGCGCCACCGGCGCGGTGGAATGGGTCGATGACGAGGCGCTGATGGACGCGGTGACCGCCGTTTCCGGCTCAGGTCCCGCCTACGTGTTCCTGCTCGCCGAGGAGCTCGCCCGCGCCGGCATCGCCGCCGGCCTGCCGGAGGCGCTGGCCACCAGGCTCGCGCGCGACACGGTGTCCGGCGCTGGCGAACTGCTGCACCGCTCGGAGCTGTCATCCGCGACGCTGCGCCAGAACGTCACCTCGCCCGGCGGCACCACCGCGGCAGCGCTGTCGGTGCTGATGGGGCCGGATGGCTTCCAGCCGCTGCTGGAGCGCGCGGTGGCCGCCGCGACGGCGCGGTCGAAGGAATTGGCGAAGTAGTCTCCTACCCTCTCCATCGTCATTGCGAGCGAAGCGTCGCAATCCAGAATCTCGCACGGGACTCTGGATTGCTTCCTCGCTGCGCTCCTCGCAATGACGGCGCCTACGGCACCGCGAACCGCTTCTTGAACTGCTCGACATTGATCAGCCCGCGGCCGTGACGGCCGTCGCCGATCTTGGTCTCGCCGTGATAGGCCTCGACGCTGAAGCGGATGACGCGACGCTCGACCTCGATCACCTCGGCAACCGTGCGAATGGTGGCGCCGACCGGCGACGCCGCGAGGTGGCGGACATTGACCTCGGTGCCGACCGTGACCCAGCCCGGCGGCAGCACCGGATTGATAGCGTCGCCCGAGGTCATCTCCATTTCCAGAATCATCATCGGCGTCGCATAGACCATCGGCATATGCGGAACAAAGTGCCCGACCGTGCGCTCCGCGGGCACCACGAGCAACCGCTCGGCGCGCATGCCCGGCTTGATGATCTCACGTGCGTCCATGATCGCCCCAAACTCCGTTGTCGTCCCGGACAAGCCGTGCCGCGCGACAGCGCGGCTCGGCGCCGATCCCGGACCCATACGCCGCGGCGGTCGTGACGGGCAAAAGGCCGATGACCAGCGTGCCTCAAACGTTCACTGGGGTTATGGGTCCCTGCGTTCGCAGGGACGACAGCGAATGTTGTCGAGACAGATGTTATGGCCTCGCCGGGATGACGGCCAACTACTTCTTCTGCTCAGCCGCGCGCTCGACGAAGGTCTTGCCGCCCTTCATCTTGTGCGTCAGCGGCGCCTCGTTGATCTGGATCACCACGGCTTCCGGATCGACGCCGAGATGCGTCACCAGCGCCTGGGTGATGTCGCGCATCATGTTGGCCTTCTGCTCGTCGGTGCGGCCGGCAGCCATGTTCACGGTGATCTCGGGCATTCGTTGCTCCTTCCCATTTGCCGTCGTTTCCACGACGAACTTCTCAAAGGCTCGATCAGTTTACCCAATATTGCACAGGAGCATCAGCCCGCTCCTGAGCAATTCGGGTATCGATGAGCTCGTCATCGCGAGGAGCGCAGCGACGAAGCGATCCAGGGTTTCTCCGAGAGGTCGTACGGCTTGGCCCTGGATTGCTTCGCTTCGCTCGCAATGACGTGCCAAGATCGACAGCGTCGTTTGACGTGATGGATGCGCGGGTCAAGCCCGCGCATGACGAGTCGTGTTACCCCCAGCTCACGTCGTGGCGCGCGAGCACCTCGCGGACAGCGGCGACGAGTTCGTCCTCCTTGGCTGAGACCTGCGCCGGGCGGCTCTCGCGCCATTCCTGGTTGGAGGCGATCGCGGCCGCGGCCTTGGCGCCCTCGATCAGATCCTTGATCTGCACCTCGCCGCGCGCCTTTTCATCCGAGCCCTGGATGATAACGCAAGGAGCGTTGCGGCGATCTGCATATTTGAGCTGATTGCCCATGTTCTTCGGGTTGCCGAGATAGAGCTCGGCGCGGATGCCGTGGCTGCGCAAGGTCGCAACCATCTTCTGATAGTCGGCGACGCGGTCGCGATCGAACACGGTGACGACCACCGGCCCGAAGGCCGGGCGCGTGTCGAGCTTGCCGAGCAAGGTCAGCGCCGCCTGCAGGCGCGAGACGCCGATCGAGAATCCGGTCGCCGGCACCGGCTCGCCGCGGAAGCGCGAGACCAGGCCGTCATAGCGGCCGCCGCCGCCGACCGAGCCGAACACCACCGGCTGGCCCTTCTCGTTGGGAATCTCGGCGAGCAGCTGCGCCTCGAACACCGGCCCCGTGTAGTATTCGAGACCACGCACGACCGAGGGATCGACCATGATCTGGCTGTGATAGCCGGCGGCATCGACCAGGCGCGCGATCTCGACGAGTTCGTTCAAGCCGTCGATCGCCAGCTTGGAGTCGGCAAAGGTCTCGCGCAGCATGTCGACGATGCGACGCGCGACGTCGTACTCATTGTCCTTGCGATCGGGATCGCCGGCGAGGCGCTGCGCGACGTCCTTGTCGCCGGCATAAGCGAGCGTCGGCGGCGCGACCAGCGCGCGCGCATTGACGAACGTCTCGATCTTCTTGATCTGCGTCTCGTCGAGCCCTGCCCCCTTGGTGAAGTCGCCGCTGTCGTCCTTGCGGCCCGCGCCAAGCAGCTCGCGCACGCCGCGCTCGCCGAGCCGGTCGAGCTTGTCGATCGCGCGCAGCACCGTGAGGCGGCGGCCGAAATTCTCGTCACCGCCGAGGCCGATCGACTCCATGACGCCGTCGAGCACCTTGCGGTTGTTGACCTTGATCGCGTAGTCGCCCCGCGCAATCCCCAACGCCTCCATCGTATCCGCCGCCATCATGCACATCTCGGCGTCCGCCGCCGGCGATGCGGAGCCGACGGTGTCGGCATCGAACTGCATGAACTGGCGGAAGCGGCCGGGGCCGGGCTTCTCGTTGCGGAACACGTAGCCGGAGCGGTAGCTGCGATAGGGCAGGACCAGGCGGTCGGTGCCGTAGCGCTCGCCGACATAGCGCGCCAGCGGCGCGGTGAGGTCATAGCGAAGGCTGATCCACTGCTCGTCATCGTCCTGGAACGAGAACACGCCCTCGTTGGGGCGGTCCTGGTCGGGCAGGAACTTGCCGAGCGCATCGGTATATTCGAACGCCGGCGTCTCCACCGGCTCGAAGCCGTAGCGCTCATAGACGGCGCGGATCTTCTCGACCATCTCGCGCGTGGCGGCGATCGCCGCGGGGCCGCGATCCTCGAGCCCGCGCGGCAGCCGCGCCTTCAGCTTCTGTTGTTTCTTCGGTTTGTCGGACATGCAGGCTTGGTAGCAGCCAACCGGGCCTGCATCAACGGCACCCGCTGTTCATTTTAGAACTCGTCATGCCCGGGCTTGACCCAGCCATCCACGACTTTCTTTGCCGCACGACGTGGATGCCCGGGACGAGCCCGGGCATGACGGTCAAAACTGGGCCTACCCCCTACTTCACATCCCGGATCCAGTTGTGCGGATCGGGGCTGCGGCCGTACTGGATGTCGACGAGCTGCTTGCGCAGGCCCATGGCGACCGGGCCGGCCTCGCCGCCATTGATCAGCACGTCGCCGCTGGCCGAGCGCACCTTGCCGATCGGCGAAATCACCGCGGCGGTGCCGCAGGCGAATGCCTCCTTGAGCTTGCCGCTGGCTGCGTCGGCGCGCCACTGGTCGATCGCATAGGCCTCCTCGCGCACCTCGCGGCCGGCATCGCGCGCCAGCTTGATGATGGAGTCGCGGGTGATGCCCGGCAGGATGGTGCCCAAAGGCGGCGTCGACAGCGAGCCGTCGTCGAACACGAAGAACACATTCATGCCGCCGAGCTCCTCGACATAGCGGCGCTCGATCGCGTCCAGGAACACGACCTGGTCGCAGCCATGCGCAATCGCCTCGGCCTGCGCCTTCAGGCTCGCGGCATAATTGCCGCCGCATTTGACGCCGCCGGTGCCGCCAACGGCGGCGCGGGTGTAGTTCTCCGAGACCCAGATCGAGACCGGCGCCGGGCCGCCCTTGAAATAGGAGCCGACCGGCGAGGCGATCACCGCGAAGATGTATTCCGCCGACGGCTTCACCCCGAGGAACACTTCATTGGCAATCATGAAGGGACGCAGATACAGGCTGCCCTCGCCGCCCGGGATCCAGGCGCGATCGATGCTCACCAGTTGCTCGACCGCCTCGATGAAGACCTCGTGCGGCAGTTGCGCCATCGCCATGCGCTCGGCCGAATTCCAGAACCGCTTGGCGTTGGCGTCGGGGCGGAACAGGTTCACACCGCCATCGTCACGCTTATAGGCCTTCAACCCTTCGAAGATCTCCTGCGCGTAATGCAGCACCGCGGCGGCCGGATCGAGCGGGAAATTGGCGCGGGATTCGACCCGCGCGCTATGCCAGCCCTTGTCCTGGCTGAATTGGACCACGGCCATGTGATCTGTGAACACGCGGCCGAAGCCCGGATTGGCAAGCTTGGCGGCGCGCTCCTGGTCGGAGGTGGGGTTGGTCGTCGGCTTGATGTCGAATGTCAAAGTCATGTCCTTGCTTCCCCCGCTTGATCGCCATGCGCGAGTTCTGTGGCCGACCTGCCCGTCCGGTTCAGTCGGCTCTTTGAATGTCGGACCAGCCGCGGCCGGTCCTTGAGCCGGTCGCCAGGCAAGCATGCCGTCACAGGACATGCTTTTGCGCCCGGCGGAAGTCCAGTATGGTTTGCCGAAATGCCGCTCGACATCACACGGTTGTTCAATCAGTGGCCCCGGACACCCGTCCGGGTTGCCTAACCCGTTCAGTCACGTCCTGAAACCGTCGCCATCCACGAACGATCAAAAATTTCGTGGCAGGCGATTGTTTTGTAACATTGAACCGCAGAAACGTCAATATGGCTGACATAAATTTCTCGTCTCCGGTATTGAGTCCCGAGCTGCGGGCAGCCGAGCCTCAGGCCGGTGCAGACGGAGAGCCGCTGCGCTGGGACATCATCGAGCTCCTGTTCTTCGCCTATCGCGACTTCGTCGGCGATGCGGATCAGGAGCTGGAGGCGTTCGGTTTCGGCCGCGCGCATCACCGCGTGATGCACTTCGTCACCCGCTATCCCGGCCTGAAGGTCGCCGATCTCCTGGACGTGCTGCGCATCACCAAGCAGTCGCTCGGACGCGTGCTCAAGCAACTGCTCGACGAGGGCTATATCGTGCAGAAGACCGGCAACAATGATCGCCGGCAGCGCCTTCTTTTCGCCACGCCCAAGGGCGAGGCGCTGGTGGCCAAGCTGGCCGGGCTGCAGACGCGGCGCATCGATCGTGCGCTGGAGCAGGTCGGACCAGCCGGCGCCGAGAAGGTCCGGCAGTTCCTGCGCGCGATGATCGATCGCGACGATCCGGACAAGGTACTGGAAGCCATTTTCAGGACGCCCGTCGCCGCTGCCAAGGAGTGACCGTGTCGATCGCCGCCATCACCTCCCAGCCGCCGCAGACGCCGGCCGACGACGCGCCGCATCTGTTGCTCGTCGACGACGACCGCCGCATCCGCGATCTCTTGTCACGCTTCCTGCGCGGCGAGGGCTATCGCGTCACCACCGCAGCGAGTGCGAGCGACGCGCGCGCCAAGCTGACCGGCCTGCATTTCGATCTGCTGATCCTCGACGTGATGATGCCCGGCGAAAGCGGCTTCGACCTCGCCCGCTTCATCCGCACGCAATCCTCGGTGCCGATCGTGATGCTGACCGCGCGCGCCGAGCCGGACAGCCGCATCGAAGGCCTGCAGCTCGGCGCCGATGACTACGTGGCCAAACCTTTTGAGCCGCGCGAGCTCGCGCTGCGCATCGGCAACATCCTCAAGCGCGCAGCGCCGCCGCCGGCCGAAGAGGTCATCGAGCAGATCGCGTTCGGCCCGTTCGTCTATCATCTGGCGCGCGGCGAATTGAAACAGGGCGAGGAGATCGTCCACCTCACCGACCGCGAGCGCGAGATGCTGCGCATCCTCGCCAATGCGCGCGGCGAAACCGTGCCGCGCGGCGCGCTGACCGGCAACGGGACCGTCAACGAGCGCGCCGTCGACGTCCAGATCAACCGCCTGCGCCGCAAGCTCGAGATCGATCCCGCCAACCCGCTGTTCCTGCAGGCCGTGCGCGGCATCGGCTACCGGCTGATGGTTTCGGGCTGAGATGAGCGATTCCTTCGAGCAGCGCGCCACCCCTCTGCCCCCGTGGAAGAGGGCATTAACGAATATCTTCGAGCGGGAATCGAGCCAGTGCACCGCTGTCGGGGCAACAGCTTCAGAGGCGCGCGAGTTCGCATCCCCGCCGCGAGACCTGAGACGCCTCGGCCCCTCCCCGTCATTGCGAGCGCAGCGACGCAATCCAGAGTCCCGCGATGATTCTGGATTGCTTCGTCGCTTCGCTCCTCGCAATGACGACAGCAGCGAGAGTGTCCCGGCATGAGCACGCTCGACACCGGCCTCACCCTGATCCGCACGGCATCGCGGCGCGTGTCGCGGGCGAACAGCATCGTCGGCAATGCCTTCAAGGGCTGGATGCCGACCGGGCTATATGCGCGCGCGCTCTTGATCATGATCGTGCCGATGGTCATCCTGCAAACGGTGGTGGCCGGCGTGTTCATGGAGCGGCACTGGAACACGGTGACGCGGCGCCTGTCGGCCGCCGTGGTGCAGGACGTCGCGGCGCTGATCGAGATCTACAAGGGCTATCCGCAGGACAAGGACCGCACCACGCTGCGGCGGATCGCGCAGCAGCGGCTCAATCTGGTCGTCGACTTCCTGCCGGCCGGCGACATGCCACCGCCCGGCCCCAAACCGTTCTTCAACCTGCTCGACCAGTCGCTGTCGAGCCAGATCGGCCGCCAGATCAGCCGCCCGTTCTGGATCGACACGGTCGGCCGCTCCAACCTGGTCGAGATCCGGATCGCGCTCGACGATGCCGTGATGCGGGTGTTCGCGCAGCGCGGCGCCGCCTATGCCTCGAACACCGACATCTTCCTGTTCTGGATGGTCGGCACCTCGTCGATCCTGCTGATCGTGTCGGTGCTGTTCCTGCGCAACCAGATCAAGCCGATCCTGCGGCTGGCCGATGCCGCCGAGAGTTTTGGCAAGGGCCGCGAGGTCCACAACTTCCGGCCGCGCGGGGCGCGCGAGGTACGGCGCGCGGCGCATGCGTTCCTGGAGATGAAGTCGCGCATCGAGCGCGCGATGGAGCAGCGCACGGCCATGCTGGCCGGCGTCAGCCACGATCTGCGCACCATCCTGACGCGCTTCAAGCTCGAACTGGCGCTGCTCGGCGACAGCCCCGAGATCGACGCCATGCGCAAGGATGTCGACGAGATGTCGCATATGCTGGAGGACTATCTGGCATTCGCGCGCGGCGACAATGGCGAGATCGCGCAGCCGACCGATATCTCCAACGCGCTGGAGGAGCTGCGCGGCGACGCCGAGCGCAACGGCCATTCCGCCACGGTGTCGTTCCACGGTCTCCCTGTGGTCACGGTGAAGCCGCAGGCGCTGAAGCGCTGCCTCGGCAACCTCGTCTCAAACGCTGCCCGCCATGCCGATGCGATCGCCATCACCGGCCATCGCGACCACCGTTATCTCACCATCACGGTCGATGATGACGGTCCGGGCATTCCGGCCGAGATGCGCGAAGAGGTGTTCAAGCCGTTCCTGCGCCTGGACGACGCGCGCAACCAGGACGAAGGCGGCACCGGATTGGGTCTCGCCATTGCCCGCGACATCGCGCGCTCCCACGGCGGCGACATCACGCTCGGCGACAGCCCGATGGGGGGACTGCGGGCGAGCGTGCGGATCCCGGTTTGAGTGAAGGAGCGCGCTGCCGGCGGAGCAGCCCGCTCGTAACTCGCCGACAGGTGCGGCGATCCATCTTCCGCGCTACTGCTTCGCGCCCGGGATCAGGTTCTTGAGCTTGCCCATGTCCTTGATGTTCATCTTCATGCCGCCGGGCATGACGATGTCGCCGGGCTTCTGGCCGGGCTTGCAGGCCCCGAGCCACTTGGCCTCGATCGTCATCGCGGTGTCCTTGACACCCGTGCCGGCGGCGCCGCCAGTGACCCGCGACATCGTCTTCACCGTGTAGGCAGAGTTGAAGTCGCCGGTGATGTCGGCATGCGACGTCGTATTGATGCCGCCGAAATTGCACACCGAATCGGTGACGTAGCCGGTCGCCGTCTTCTGGATGTCCTGCTTGGAGCAGACCTGCTGCGCCATCGGCGAAGCGAAGCTGTTCATCTCCTTGTCGGTGGTCTCGTCGGTGCAGTGCTGCATCGTCGCCTCCGGCGTCTGGCCGCCGGAACTGAGCATCTTAAGCTCCCACAGGCCCGGCTTGCGCACCGGCAGGTCGAGGGCAAAAGCGACGCCCGCCGTCCCGCACAAAAGGCCGCAACAAAGAACTCCGAGGACGAGGCGCTGACGTGTCATGATTGTGTTCCGGCTTTGATGTCGATCGGCGGACCGATGACGCCGAATCATGGCGTTAGTTTAGTCAGGCCTCGATTCGGTTCAGTACAGCGTCCGCAAGGGCCGCTGCGCCGAACCGTAAGGCACCCAGCGGCAGGCGAAGGACACATAGCCGCCATAACGCGCATCGACCGCGAGGAATTTCGCGACCTTGCCGTAGGAGGCGCAGTGATCAGCCGCGATCTGGCGGGCGTCGGCGGTCTGCGCCACCGGATAGGCAATGATGCCGCCGATGTCGTTGCCCTTGATCGGCGGCACCCAATCGGCGTGGGCCGGCGCGACCGCCAGCACCACCATGGCGGCCATCAGGCCGGCCGTCGTTCCGATTCGGGCCTTCACGATCCCGCCCTTCAGCATCCGCATTGCATTCTCCTTGCGCTGGCGCGTCATCCTAAAGGTCATGTCCGGCCAAGAAAAGAACACCGGCCTGCGGTTAACAGGACTAATCGTGGAGTGTTGCCGCGTTGCACTTGACCTGCTGTGGCGGTCGCGGCACGGTCTCCTCCCTCGGATCCAGCCTTTGCGGACGGCCCATGCGCGACTTCAGCTCAGCTTTCAAGACGTTCGGCGCGGTTTGTGGCGCGCTGCTGGCAACGCTCGCCGCGTCCGCTCCCGCCAAGGCCGCCAATCCGCTGGAGATGAACTTCTGGCTGTCCGGCCCGAAATATGAAGGCCGCGTCGCGCCCTGCGAGGCAGCCATTCCGACGATCGTGTCGCGGTTCCAGGAGAAGGAAAGCACCTTCTGGAATTCGACGCTGACGATCACCGGCGTCGCCAATGTCCGCGAGATCGCCTTCCGCCCCTGGCAGTCCGACAACATTCCGCGCCGGTTCTGCACCGGCAGCGTGATGGTCAGCGACGGCAAGGTGCGGACCGTCAACTACTCGATCATCGAGGATGGCGGCTTCGCCGGCTACGACCAGGGCGTCGAATTCTGCGTCGTCGGCCTTGACCGCAACTGGGCCTTCAATCCAGCCTGCCGCGCCGCCAAGCCCTGATCCACACTCGCCACCTGCGGCTTGTTGATCGGCAGCTTTCGCACCGGTGACAATGCCGGCCGCGAGCAGTGTCATCTTTGTTCTTGAAATGTTCCGGACGACTGCTAAGTTCCTGGAATTCTCCGGGGAGTTAGCCATGTTCGAATGCCTGCGCCGACCCGCTGCCCTGCTGTTCAGAACGGCCGCCTGTATCGCGTTGCTCTGCGCCCTCGGGGCCGGGCCGGCCGGCGCCCAGGACCGCCGCCAGAACGCGCCGGGCGCGTTCGATTTCTACGTGCTGTCGCTCTCCTGGTCGCCCTCGTTCTGCGCCGAGGCCGAAGAGCGCGGCGGCCGCGGCAGCCGCTCCCAGCAATGCAGCGGACGGCCCTATTCGTTCGTCGTGCATGGGCTGTGGCCGCAATATGAAAATGGCTATCCCGAATATTGCGAGCAGCCGGCGCCGCGCCTGCCGCGCAACATCATGACCTCGATGCTCGATCTGATGCCGGCGCCGGGACTGATCTACAACGAGTGGGACAAGCACGGCACCTGCGCCGGCCTGTCTGCGAAGGCCTATTTCGAAGCCATCCGCAAGGCGCGCGCCGCGATCAAGATCCCGGAGGAATTCCTCGATTTGTCGCAGGCCAAGACGGTCACCCCCACCGCGATCGAGGAGGCCTTCATCAAGGCCAATCCCAAGCTCACCAGTTCGGCCATTGCCGTGACCTGCAACCGCACCCGGTTGAGCGAGGTGCGGATCTGCCTGTCGAAGAATCTGGAATTCCGCAACTGCGATGAAGTCGATCGCCAGGCCTGCCGCCGCGACGAGGTCAACATGCCGCCGGTGCGCGGCGGGTAGCAGTCGCCGGGCGACGGCCGGAGGGCGGCACAGCTGCATTCCCGGCCGCGCCCTGCTCGCTGTGCGCGGCGGGCGCATCGCCGGGGTACCCTTTTCATCCGGAACGGCGTAACTGCTGCGGCATGAATTACCGACATGCCTTTCACGCCGGCGGCTTTGCCGACGTCATCAAGCACATCGTGCTGACCCGCATCCTGGTCTACCTCCAGGAGAAGCCGGCCGCGTTTCGTGTCATCGACACCCATGCCGGCGCCGGCCTGTATGATCTCACCGGCGACGAGGCCACGCGCAGCGGCGAATTCCTCACCGGCATCGCGCGGCTGCTGCAGGCGCGGCTGTCGGACCAAGCCTATGCGCTGGTCGCACCCTATCTCGACATCGTCAGATCCTTCAATACGCCCGGCGAGCTCGTCGCCTATCCGGGCTCGCCGCTGATCGCCCGCGCGCTGCTGCGGCCGCAAGACCGTATGACCCTGTGCGAGCTGGCGCCGATCCCGCGCAAGCAGCTAATCGATGCGCTGCGCCGCGACACGCAGGCCCGCGTCGTCGATCTCGACGGTTGGGTCGCCTTGCCGGCTTTCGTACCGCCGAACGAGCGTCGCGGCCTCGTCCTGATCGACCCCGCCTTCGAGGCGAAGGATGAGTTCGAGCGTCTCGCGGACCGCTTCGCGACCGCGTTCGCCAAATGGACAACCGGTATCTATGTGCTCTGGTACCCGGCCAAGAGCCGCCGCGCCACCGAGCAACTGGCCGAACGCGTCGCCCATCTCGCAGCCGCGGCAAAGCCGCCGGGCAAGGTGCTGCGGATCGAGTTCAGCGTGGCGCCGCAGATCGAGGGCGAGGCGCTGACCTCGACCGGACTGCTGGTGGTCAACCCGCCCTGGACATTGCATGATGAGCTCAAGCTGATCCTGCAGGAGCTGCAGCGCCCGCTGGGCCAGGGTGGCGCCGCACGGTTTCGGCTGGAATTCCCCAAAGCTTGAAGCGGGCACTGGTCGAAAAGCCGTAGTCAATCGGCGCGGAACCGTATTACAGTGTCTGATTGTAAGACTGGCTTTACGTTCCGCTTCCGCGAATGGTTGCGGCGGGGTGATCAAGGCCTAACAAGATCCGACGTTCCGGCGTGATGAGCGCTGGACGTTAAGGTGGCCAACGCTTTCCGATCAAAGTGATGTCCGGTCGGACGCTGCGCAGACGCGCAGTGGAGGAAGCAATGCGGGGGAGGAGTTTCCCGATGGCCATGACTGGGACAGTCAAATTCTTCAATGGTGAACGCGGCTACGGCTTCATCAAGCCGGACGATGGTGGGCGCGACGTGTTCGTGCATATCACGGCAGTGGAGCGCGCCGGCTTGAAGGATCTGAGCGAAGGACAGCGTATCAGCTTTGAGGTCGAGCCGGACAAGAAGGGCAAAGGCCCGAAAGCGGTGAACCTGGTGCTGTCGTCCTAGAGCGGCGCCCGCACCATAGCGACCGCGATTGACAAGCGGTCGCGGATCGCGGGCGGCTCGACGTCAAACCATCCGTTCGTCTGAAGGTACCGGCTCCCGGCCGGGTCGCGTGCATGGCTTTGACGCCGTTGCCGCCGATGATGCTGCGCGCCTGCCCCCAACAGATCATGCGGCGCCTCGGGAGCGGCATCATGAACTGATCGCTTTGTTCGAGCCTGGTCCTTGCGGAGAAGCGGTTGCCGCTTTTCCGGATCACGCTCGAGTGCACCCGTGCGACCAGAAAAATCCCGGCCGCTCACGCGGCCGGGAGGTTGTTGTTCGGCGTTTCTTCTTCCTGATTTTTTCCTATCAGAAATGGAAGTTGATGCCTGCGCGCACCACCCCAAAGCGATAGTCGTTCTTCGCCCCCGTGATCACGAAATTGCTGCTGTCGAGATCGATGTAGAGATACTCGATCTTGGCCGTCCAGTTCTGCGCCAGGCCGAATTCGGCGCCGGCGCCGAGCGTCCAGCCCAGCGAGGTGTGGGATTCGGAGAGGCCGAAGGTCTCGCCACGCAAGCCGCCGAAGGCGAGACCGCCGGTGCCGTAGAACAGGACGTTGTTGAAGGCGTAGCCCACGCGGCCACGCACGGTGCCGAACCAGGGGTTCGAGAACTTCCACGGTGCGAAGGTGTCGTTGGCACCGGTCAGGTTGATGTCGCCCTCGGCGCCGAACACCCAGGGACCGTTCTGCCAATTATAGCCCGCGGTCAGGCCACCGACGAGGCCGGACGGCTTGGTCGGGTTGTTGCCGACCGATCCCCATTCATAGCCCAGCGTGCCGCCGAGATAGGGGCCGGCCCAGCTATAGGCATTGAGCGGCTGGTTCACCGTATAGGGCGCCTGGCGCCCGTAATTGAAATCGGCAGCCTGCGCCGACACCGATCCCAGCGCCGCTGCGACGGCAGCCCCCACCATGAACCTGTTCATCGCTCACTCCACGCAACTCTCCGTCACCACCCGAAGCATGCGCCGCGCGACGATCGCGCGCGGGCCGGCATGGTTACGGAACTCCGTCTTTTTTCGTGAGCATTTATCGAGAGTTTTAGGTTAAGCCGTTGTTAAGCCGGGTTACCCGCCGATTAACGTGCTTAACAAAGCGTTACCGCGGCCGCTGTGCATGGCGCCACCGCGCGCTGGCGGGCGCGGCCGCGAGCGCTTAATTTGCTGACATGACCACCCAAAGCTCTGATCCATCCAAGGCGCCGGCGCCTGACGCCAGGCGTGGCGCCGCGGCCAACCTGCCGCCCGAGCCGACCGATACGCCCGATCTCGATCCCGCGGCCTCCGCGGCCGACGAGGACGATGAATCGCGCCTGCCGGAGTTGACGGAAGAGACCCTGGAGCCGGTCGGCGAAGGTCCGCTCGCGACCGGCCATGCCGCCATCGAGAACGCAGTGCGGCTGGCGCCGACCTCGCCCGGCGTCTACCGCATGCTGAATGCGGCCCATGACGTGCTCTATGTCGGCAAGGCCAAGAACGTCAAAAAGCGCCTGTCATCCTACGCCCGCGCCAATGCGCCGCTGCCGGCGCGCATCCTGCGCATGATCGCGGCCACAGTGACTGTCGAGATCGTCTCGACCACCACGGAAACCGAGGCGCTGCTGCTCGAGGCGAACCTCATCAAGCAGCTCAAGCCGCGCTTCAACGTGCAGCTGCGCGACGACAAGTCGTTCCCCTACATTCTCATCACCGGCGACCATTGGGCGCCGCAGATCCTCAAGCACCGCGGCGCGCAGTCGCGGCCCGGACGCTATTTCGGCCCATTCGCCTCGGCCGGCGCGGTCAACCGCACCATCACCGCGCTGCAGCGCGCGTTCCTGATCCGCTCCTGCACCGATTCGTTCTTCGAGAGCCGCACCCGCCCCTGCCTGCTGCACCAGATCCGCCGCTGCGCCGGTCCCTGCACCCAGGAGATCGACTTTCCCGGCTATACCGAGCTGGTGCGCGAGGCGACCGATTTCCTGTCCGGCCGCAGCCAGGCGGTGAAGGCGCTGCTTGCCGCCGAGATGGAGAAGGCCTCGAGCGAGCTCGAATTCGAGACCGCCGCCGTCTATCGCGACCGTCTCGCGGCGCTGTCGGCGATCTCCTCGCAACAGGGCATCAACCCGCGCACGGTGGAAGAAGCCGACGTGTTCGCGGTCCACCAGGAAGGCGGCTTCTTCTGCGTCGAGGTATTCTTCTTCCGCACCGGCCAGAACTGGGGCAACCGCGCCTACTTCCCGCGCGCCGAGAAGACGTTCACGCCCGAGGAGGTGCTGTCCGCGTTCCTGTCGCAGTTCTACGACGACAAGCCGCCGCCGCGGCTGGTCCTGCTGTCGCATGAGATCGAGGAGGCCGAGCTGCTGGCCGAGGCGCTGTGCGTCAAGGCCGGCCAGAAGGTCGAGGTCTCCTGCCCGAAGCGCGGCGAGAAGAAGGACCTCGTCACCCATGCGCTGACCAATGCGCGCGAGGCCTTAGGCCGCAAGCTCGCCGACACCGCGACGCAGAGCCGCCTGCTGGAGGCGATGACGACGACGCTCGGCCTGCCGCAGATCCCGAAGCGGATCGAGGTCTACGACAACAGCCACATCCAGGGCACCAACGCGGTCGGCGCCATGATCGTCGCCGGCCCCGACGGCTTCATGAAGAACCAGTATCGCAAGTTCAACATCAAGTCGGAAGGGCTCACGCCCGGCGACGACTATGCGATGATGAAGGAGGTGCTGCAGCGTCGCTTCAAGCGGCTGGTGGCACCGTCCGAGAAGGACGTCGCACGCGCCGCGAAAGAGGACGACGTGCCGCAATGGCCCGACCTCGTGATCATCGACGGCGGCCGCGGCCAGCTCAATGCCGTCCGCGAGATCTTCACCGAACTCGGCGTCACCAACGTGGCGCTGATGTCGGTCGCCAAGGGCCCCGACCGTGACGCCGGCCGCGAGACGCTGTTCATCCCCGAGCGCGAGGCGATCAAGCTCGAGCCGCGCGATCCCGTGCTGTATTTCATCCAGCGCCTGCGCGACGAGGCGCATCGCTTCGTCATCGGCTCGCACCGCAAGCTGCGCAAGAAGGACATCCGCGAGGCCGGCCTGCAGGAGATCCCCGGCATCGGCCCGTCGCGCAAGCGCGCGCTGCTGCACCATTTCGGCACTTTGAAAGAGATCGAACGCGCCTCCATCGCCGATCTCGGCAAGGTGCCCGGGGTCAGCGCGGAAAGCGCGCGGAAGATCTTTGAATACTTCCACAGCAATGCGAGTTGAGATCGGAAAAGCGGACCGACCGGTTTCCCGGTCCAGCTTGAGCCCGCCTCTCTCCACCCGTCATTCCGGGGCGCGCGCAGCGCGAGCCCGGAATCCATACGCACAGGCGGGCGTGTGGACGGGACAGCATGTGGCAGCATCTCGCTCCGACACGGATGGTCGTGGTTATGGATTCCGGGCTCGCGCTGCGCGCGCCCCGGAATGACGGAGAGGGTTGGGCCAGATCGCCAACAGCCAGGCGTCGAAATCGGGCCATAAAAATATTTTACCCGGACAAAAATATCCGATATGCACCCGGATGAAAATCCAGGAGGCCCCGACATGACCCCCGACCAGCGCAAGGCGGCCGTTGCCGCCTATAAGGAGCGCAAGACACCCGCCGGCATCTTCGCCGTGACCTGCGCCGCCACGGGAGAGCGCTGGATCGGCTGCGCGCCCGACCTCGACAAGATCCAGAACCGGTTGTGGTTCACCCTGCGCCAGGGCGGCCACCGCCGCGGCGGCCTGCAGGCGGCCTGGACCGCCCACGGCGCGGAGGCCTTCAGCCTGGAC
Source organism: Bradyrhizobium sp. USDA 4369 (assembly GCF_054056435.1). Lineage (NCBI taxonomy): Bacteria > Pseudomonadati > Pseudomonadota > Alphaproteobacteria > Hyphomicrobiales > Nitrobacteraceae > Bradyrhizobium > Bradyrhizobium sp. USDA 4369. Next base: position 832,311 of record NZ_JBSRYH010000001.1, read on the forward strand.
GTCATCGAGACCCTGGACGAGGAGACGCTGGGCTATGTCCGCGACCGCGTGTTCGCGGAACGCCAGGCGCATTGGTGCGCGGTGCATGGCGCCGAGGCAATCTGACAGGGACGGCTGAGATGGCCGGCTGACTTGGCTTGGCCTGCGCTTCGCGCCATTGTCATTGCAGCGCAATAAGGTCGGACGGCGAACGCCGGCCGCGCCGATCTGGAGACTGGCGCGACCGCGTCCGGTTGCTTAATGAAGCATTGCGGCTCGCGTTGCCCTGCGCGGGAGAGTTCCTATCTCGGCAAGACTTCGTTGCGATTCGCGTCATATCTGCGTCATCCTGCCGGTGCGGTTCGGCTCGAAGGTTGACGTTCGCACGGCATCAGTATTGGTACACCGGATGAATATTGCGACCACACGCGTGCCCAGCAAGACGTCGACGTCCCTGCCGAATATCCTGACCTATACGCGGATCGCCGCGATACCGGTCGTGGTCGGCTGCATCTACGCGCAGTCCATCATGGACTATCCGCTGTGGCTGCGCTGGGTCGCCGTCGCCGTGTTCATCGCGGCCGGCGTGACCGATTATCTCGACGGCTATTACGCCCGCATCTGGAACCAGCAATCGGCCTTCGGCCGCATGCTCGATCCGATCGCGGACAAGCTCCTGGTCGCATCCTGCCTGTTGATGCTGGCCGCCGACAACAGCATCCATGGCTGGACCTTGTGGGCGGCCATCGTGATCCTGTGCCGCGAGATCCTGGTGTCGGGCCTGCGCGAATATCTCGCCGCGCTGCGCGTCAGCGTTCCCGTGACCAAGGTCGCGAAATGGAAGACCACGATGCAGCTGATCGCGATCGGGTTCCTGCTCGCCGGCGAGGCCGGTGACCAGATTGTGCCGGTGGTGACCATGATCGGGATCGTGCTGCTGTGGACCTCGGCGATCTTCACGATCTATACCGGCTATGATTATTTCCGCTCCGGCATACACCACCTCATCGAGGAAGATTCGCGATGAAGGTGAAGTATTTCGCCTGGGTGCGCGAGCGCATCGGCAAGGCCGAGGAGACGATCGAGCCGCCTGCGAACGTGCGCACGGTGGGCGAGCTGATCGCCTGGCTGACCGCGCAGGGCGAAGGCTATGCCTATGCCTTCGAGAAGCCGAAGGTGATCCGCGCCGCCATCGACCAGTCGCATGTGCAGCCGGATGCCCCGATCTCGGGCGCCCGCGAGATCGCCTTCTTCCCGCCGATGACCGGCGGCTGAGCACGCCAGCAGAAGACCCGCACCATGACCGCGATCGTCACCGTCCGCGTGCAGCCAGAGGATTTCGACACCGCGGCAGAGATTGCGGCGCTCAGCCATGGCCGCACCGATATCGGCGCGGTCGTCAGCTTCTCCGGCCTGTGCCGCGGCAACGACCATGACACGCCGATCAGCGCGCTGGTGCTCGAACATTATCCGGGCATGGCGGAAGCCGAGATCATGCGCCATGCCGAGGAGGCGATGGCACGCTGGCCGCTGCAGGGCCTGACCGTGATCCACCGCTTCGGCCGCATCACGCCCGGTGAGAACATCGTGCTGGTGGTCACCGCGTCGAGCCACCGCCGGGCGGCGTTCGAGGCCGCGGAGTTCCTGATGGATTATCTCAAGACCAACGCGCCGTTCTGGAAGCGCGAGGAGACCGCCGATGGCGGCAGCTGGGTCGAGGCCAAGAGCCACGACGACGCTGCCGCGGCGCGCTGGACATCGTGATGGCGAAGAAGGTCAAGGCGGCTGCGCCGCGCAAGGCGCCGGCACCCAAGCTGCCGAAGGTGAATGCCGGCGAGCTCGTGACCCTGCTCGACTATCTGCGCTATGCCGTGAGCCGGTTCCAGGACGCCGACCTGGTGTTCGCGCATGGCACCACCGACCCCGTGTCGGAGGCTGCCTTCCTGATCGGCGAGGCGCTGCATCTGCGTCCCGACCAGTTCGAGAGCTTCGTCACCGCCCGCGTGACCGCCGCCGAGGGCAAGCAGATCCTCGACCTGATCACGACCCGGATCACCACGCGCAAGCCGGCGGCCTATCTGGTCAACAAGGTCTACATGCGCGGCCTGCCGTTCTATGTCGACGAGCGCGTCATCGTGCCGCGCTCCTTCATCGGCGAGCTCCTGGAGACGCATTTCGGCGGCGCCGAGGCTGACGGCACCTCGCTGATCGACGATCCGCTGGCCGTCGACAGCGTGCTGGATCTCTGCACCGGCTCCGGTTGCCTCGCCATCCTGGCCAGCCGCCACTTCCCCAACGCGATGATCGACGCCGTCGACATCTCCAAGGATGCGCTCGCGGTCGCCGCGAAGAACGTCGCCGACTACGACCTCGGCGAGCGCATCTCGCTGCACCGCGGCGATCTGTTCGCGCCGCTCAGCCAGCGTCGCTACGATTTGATCATCAGCAATCCGCCCTATGTCGATGCCGAGGGCATGGCCGGGCTGCCGCAGGAATGCCGCGCCGAGCCGGCGCTCGCCTTCGATGGCGGTGCCGACGGCCTCGACATCATCCATCGCATTCTCGGCCAGGCGCGCGACCATCTCACCGCGGAAGGCGGGCTGCTGTGCGAGGTCGGCCGCGACCGGCCGCAGATCGAGGCGGCGTATCCGGACCTCCCGCTGCTGTGGCTCGATACCGAGGAGTCCGAGGGCGAGGTGTTCTGGATCACCGCGCAGGATCTGGTCTGAGGCAGCGTCAGCCAGGCACAGGCGCGATCCCCGCGCCGTCCGATCCCTTGGCGCAAAATGACGCAGCGACTTCCAATAAACGGCACTTTCTGCTGTTGCTGTGCAGAAACCGCTCACCAGTGCAGCAGGAACGCGGGACCTTTGACATTTCCGTTCGCGCGCGAAGCTGATAGTTTGCCGTCGGCCCGGATAGTCGGCTGACCACGTCGGCGCGCATTCAGGCCCATCAAGCACGATCCGTTCCGGCAAGCTGCTCTGGCACCGGTTCGCCACCTTTCCGGATCATGCTGGCGCCGTCGCACAACCTGCCTTGAACGTCCCGAGAGGTCCCCATGCTGGACAAGAGCCCCCGCCCCGCCGTCACCGTTCCGAACGATCTTGCCGCGCATTGGATGCCGTTCACCGCGAACCGCGCGTTCAAGAAGAATCCGCGCCTGCTCGCCGGTGCCAAGGACATGCACTACATCACGATCGACGGTCGCAAGATCATCGACGCCGCTGCAGGCATGTGGTGCTGCAACGCCGGACACGGCCGCACCGAGATCGCCGAGGCGATCGGCAAGCAGGCCGCCGCCCTCGATTACGCGCCGCCATTCCAGTTTGGCATTCCCCAGGCGTTCGAGCTGGCGAACCGCATCGCCGACCTCGCGCCCGCCGGCCTCGATCACGTGTTCTTCTGCAACTCCGGCTCGGAGGCCGCCGATACCGCGCTGAAGATGGCGCTCGCCTATCACCAGATCAACGGCCAGGGCAGCCGCACCCGCCTGATCGGCCGTGTCCGCGGCTATCATGGCGTCGGTTTCGGCGGCACCTCGGTCGGCGGCATCGTCAACAACCGCAAGATGTTCGGCACGCTGCTGACGGGCGTCGATCACATCCCCGCCACCTATGATCGCGAGAAGCAGGCCTTCACCAAGGGGGAGCCGGAGTACGGAGCGCATTTCGCCGAAGAGCTGGAAAACCTGGTCGCGCTGCACGGTGCCAACACCATCGCCGCGGTCATCGTCGAGCCGATGGCCGGCTCGACCGGCGTGATCCCGGCGCCGAAGGGCTATCTCAAGCGCCTGCGCGAGATCACCCAGAAGCACGGCATCCTGCTGATCTTCGACGAGGTCATCACCGGCTTCGGCCGCCTCGGCCATGCCTTCGCCGCCGAGCGCTACGGCGTGACGCCGGACCTGCTCACCTTCGCCAAGGGCGTCACCAACGGCGCCGCGCCGATGGGCGGCGTGGTGGTGCGCGACACCATCCACGATGCCTTCATGAGCGGCCCCGAGCACATGGTGGAGTTCACTCACGGCTACACCTATTCGGCACATCCGATCGCCTGTGCCGCCGGCCTCGCCACGCTGGACATCTACCGCGACCACAAGCTGTTCGAGCATGCCAAGGCGATCGAGCCGAAATGGGCCGACGCCGTAATGTCGCTGAAGGGCCTGCCCAACGTGCTCGACATCCGCACCGTCGGTCTGACCGCCGGCATCGACCTCGCGCCGCTGCCCGACGCGGCCGGCAAGCGTGGCTACTCGGCAATGGAGCAAGCCTTCCACAACACCGACCTGATGCTGCGCATCGCCGGCGATACCCTGGCGCTGACTCCGCCGCTGATCATCAGCGAGGACCAGATCGGCGAGATCGTCGACAAGGTCGGCAAGGTCATCAAGGCCGTGGCGTAAGCCTCAGTCATCCTGGCCGTCTCATCATCCCCTCCTCGCGCGAGCGAGGAGGGGATTTGTTTTGGTGCAACGGCCCACGGTGCAGCCATGGGCCGCACTCGCCGGGAACCTTCGCCCCCCCTCCACGTTCATGTCGCGAGCCGGCGTTTCGCGCGCGGCGGACGAACGATCGGAGGAAGCGCATGCTCGCACCGCCAGGCGAACTCTTGCAGCTGGGGCTCGAGCAGCGGCTGAACCGCGTCAAACGCGCCACGCAATCCTACATGCGCGACCGCGCGCGGCAGGCCACGGGCACGGTGACTTCCTACGTCGTGGCTACGGGGTTGTTCGCGACCGCAGGCCTCTTCCTGATCGCGGCCTGCATCGTCGGTCTGACGGCGCTGTTCCGTTGGGTGGAAATGACCTACGGCCTGTTCACCGCATTCGCGGTGGTCGGCGGCATCCTCGTCGCGCTGGCGGTGATCTTTGCCGTGATCGCAGCCGTCAAGCTGCGCAGCCCGGCCCCGCATTATCCGTCCCTCGGCAGCCGGCTGCGCGTGGCGATCGCCTCGCCGACGTCGCGCCAGCCCGATGCCGACGAGATCGACCCCGACACCATCCCGCTCGCACCCTCGGCGACGTCTTTGAACCACGGCGGCGGTCTTGGTGGCGCACTCGGCCGCGTCAACCTGCCAGTCGGAGTCGCCGTTGCAGCGCTGCTGCTCGGCGTGGCCGCGCTGCGAAGGCGTCAGCACCGCAACGCGTGACGCTGAGGGGAACGCTTGGTTCGATGAGGGTCGAACCATGACTGGCTCATTTGAGCTGATCAACTTGACGAGGGTGACACGTGCACCAGCATGCGGACACCTTCGCGCAGGCGCCGATCGGTCCGCGTCAGCGCGCCAGAAATGATCCGGAAACAAAATCGCCGATTTCGTCGCGTGGAACGCGGCCGATCGACGTCCGCCTCTCATGAATGTTCACCATGTCCAGCGACGCTGGCCCGCACTCCGTTGTTCTACGGGACGCGTCACTACGATGACACTTCACCTTGCGGCGTGAATTTGCGTAAATGACACGCCCTGGGGAAATCATCTGTCTCTCCCGGTATTTGAATCCTGCCAGCTATCCTCGCGAATCAACAGAAGTGCTAGGGTTGTATTCGGTTGGGAGCGTCGCGCAGCATGATCCGGATTTCCACGATTTTCATCGCCATCTGCATGGTTCTGGTCGCGGCTTCGCTCGGCCTGATCCTGTATTCGGTGGCCGGTATGAGTGGCTCGGAATCTGCGATCGTCGCACTCGCCGCGCTGACCTTCCTCATCCTCTACAACGCCGTGTCGATGCGGCTGCGCGACCGCTCCGACGTCGGCAGCCAGATTGCTGATCTGTCGCGCGGCACCGCTGATCTCGCGCGCCAGGTCGCCGAGTTCGGTCGCCGCCTGTCCGCGGTCGAAGGGCGCGTGGTGTCGTCGAATTCGGTCAGCACCGACCGCCTGCAGGGCGTGATCAGCGAGATCAACGAGCTCGGCGGCCTGATGAAGCAGCTCGCCGTCACGGTCGCACAGCACGAGGATCTGATCGCCGCGATCCCCTCTCAGGCCCAGCCAGCAGCATCGGCACCGACACCGTCTGCTTCGGCGGAACCCGTGCGTCCTGCTGCGGCCGCACCGGCATCGACTCCAGTCGTGGAGCCCAAGATCGCCCCCTCGACCGCGCCCGAAGTGAAGCCGGCCGAACCCAGCATGCGCGTCACGCCTCCCGCCGGCATGACGCCTGCGAAGCCGGTCCCGTCGCAGCCGAGCCCCTCGCCTGTCGCGGCCAACGCGCCCCCGGCCGCTGCCGCAGCCCCCGCCGCCCCGCGCAGCCAGCCGCAGATGCTCGCGGCCGTGAAGGCCGCGCTCGACGACAACCGTCTCGACATTTATCTGCAGCCGCTGGTGACACTGCCGCAACGCAAGGTGCGATTCTACGAAGCGGTGACACGGCTGCGCGACGAGCGCGACCAAGTGCTTGCCGCCGACGACTTCATCGGCATCGCCGAGGCGGCCGGCCTGGTGGGGCGGATCGACCACATGGTGATGCTCCGCTGCGTGCAGGTGCTGCGCCGGCTGATGGTGCGCAACAAGGAGGTCGGGATCTTCTGCAACGTCTCGTCGGCCACCTTGAGCAGCCCCGCCAACTTCTCACAGTGTCTGGATTTCCTCGAGGCCAACCGCGCGCTGGCGCCGTCCTTCGTGCTCGAATTCAAGCAGGCGACGTTGCGCAACCTTGGCCCGACCGAGACCGAGCATCTCGCGGCGCTCGCCCAGCGCGGCTATCGTTTCTCGATGGATCACGTCACCGAACTGCGGTTCGAGCCGCGCGAGCTCGCCGACCGCGGCATCCGCTTCATCAAGGTGCCGGCGGCGCTGCTGCTCGATCCCAAGCAAGGCTCGGTGTCCGACATCCACCCGACCGACCTGTCCGATCTCTTGGGCCGCTTCGGCATCGACCTGATCGCCGAGCGGATCGAGGGCGAGCGCAGCGTCATCGACCTGCTGGATTACGACGTCCGGTTCGGCCAGGGCTTCCTGTTCGCGCCGCCGCGGCCATTGCGGCCCGAGGGCTCATCTGCTACCGGCGTGGCCGCTGCGGCCTCCCCCGGAGGCGGGCAGGACATCAAGATTCAGGATCCCAATGCCGCCGGTCCTCATTCCTCCGACGCGTCAACCGCCAGCGCCTCACCGCGAAGCGTCGGCAATGCTGCACTGGCCCGTCGCATCGCCGGACCGGCCTGAGCCGCGCCTTTTGCCATGACGTCGTTGCACTTCGAAGAGCGGCTGCGCGATTTGGTCGGCCGCAAGCAGGTCGTGCTGAGCGACATCTGGGGCGTGGTCCATAACGGGCTGGAATCCTTTCCCGAGGCCTGCGAGGCGCTGCATCGCTTCCGGCGCGAGGGCGGTACGGTGATCCTGATCACCAACGCGCCGCGGCCGGCCGATTCGGTGCAGCGGCAACTGCGCAAGCTCGGCGTGGCCGACGAGGTCTACAGCGCCATCGTCTCCTCCGGCGACCTGACCCGCCATTACGTGGCGGACCATCCCGGCGGCAAGGTGTTCTGGCTCGGCCCCGAGCGCGACAACTCGATCCATCGCGGCCTCGAGGTGACCCTGTCGCCGCAGGACGAGGCCGACTACATCATCTGCACCGGCCTCTACGACGACGAGACCGAGACCGCTGAGGATTACCGGCCGATGCTGCTGCGCGCGCTGGAGCGCAAGCTGCCACTGATCTGCGCCAATCCGGACATCGTGGTCGAACGCGGCGACCGCCTGATCTACTGCGCCGGCGCCATTGCCGAACTCTACCGCGAGCTCGGCGGCGAGGTGATCTTCTACGGCAAGCCGCACCGGCCGATCTACGAACGCGCCATGCGGCTCGCCGAGCAGCATGCCGGCCGGCCGGTCACGCGCGAGGAGGTGCTCGCGATCGGGGATTCCGTCCGCACCGACCTGGCCGGCGCGCACGCCTTCGGCATCGACTGCTTGTTCGTCACCCGCGGCATTCATTCCGAGGAGTTCGCCGGCGTCGATCAGCTCGATCCGGCCTCGGTCAAGGAGCTGTTCGGCCATCCGCCGCGCGCCTTGATGCGGGAATTGAAGTGGTGACAATGAAAAACGCCCGGCTGTCAGGCCGGGCGTTTTTCATATTGGGATTGCCAGATTCGACCGGCGCTCAGGCCGTGGCCATGTCCGGGAACACGGCGTCGATCTTGGTCTTCAGGGTCGCCGCGTTGAACGGCTTGACGATGTAATTGTTCACGCCGGCCTTCTTGGCCGCGATCACGTTCTCGGTCTTGGATTCCGCCGTGATCATGATGAACGGGGTGGTCGCCAGGTTGGGATCGGCGCGGACCTCGCGGAGCAGGTCGTAGCCGGTCATCGGCTCCATGTTCCAGTCCGAGATCACGAGGCCATATTTCTTGGCACGCATCTTGTTGAGCGCCATCGAGCCGTCGCTAGCGTCGTCGATGTCCTCGAACCCAATCTGTTTCAGAAGATTCCTGATGATACGGATCATGGTGCTGTAATCGTCGACGACGAGCACCGGCATCGTCAAATCAACCGCCATCTTGACTCCCCCAACGCGAACACAACGCGCAGACTGTTACCAAAACGATCTTTTCGGCTCAGGTCTCGAACGACCTCCGCCATCCGGGTCCAGGAGTAGCACCAGCCGTTAAACAGCGCGTTAACTGCACCCCGTTCGCATGTCGGCTTTGCTGCGCTGCATGCGCCGCGAGCGCCCCTTCGGCTTGACTTCGGCAGGCCGGCCGCCCACGGTCCAGGTCGACCTCCGCCGATCGGCGGCTTCGCGAATCCACGAGATATTTCCGTCACATGGCTGCTTTCACGATCATCCGCGACACCACCCCGCCGGCCGCCATCGTCAAAGGCGCGGTGGTGGCGATGGGAAATTTCGACGGCGTCCATCTCGGCCACCGCGCCGTGATCGAGGCAGCGGTCGAAATGGGCAAGATTCACGGCCGTCCGGCGCTGGCGCTGACCTTCGAGCCGCATCCGCGGCGCTTCTTCAGCCCCAACACGCCGCAATTCCGGCTCACCGACGAGCGCGCCAAGCTGCGGCTCCTGGCCGGAACCGGGCTGCAGGGCGCCGTCGTCATGACCTTCGACAAGGGCCGTGCCCAGACCTCGGCGCAGGATTTCATTCACCATGAACTGATCGGCCGCCTCGGCGTCGCCGGGATCGCGGTCGGCTACGACTTTCATTTCGGCAAGGGCCGGGTCGGCTCGCCCACTTTGCTCGCCAGCGAGGCCCCCAGACTGGGCATCGAGGTGGACGTGCAGCCCCATGTCGACATCGACGAGCGGCCGGTCTCGTCGACCGCGATCCGCGAGGCGCTGGCCGAGGGCCAGGTCGCCGAGGCCACCGAGATGCTCGGCGGCCCCTGGTTCGTGACCTCAGAGGTCATCCATGGCGAGAAGCGCGGCCGCGATCTCGGCTACCCCACCGCCAATATGCGGCTCGACCGCGATTGCGGCCTGCGCCACGGCATCTATGCCGTCCGGGTCGGCCGCGGCCGCGGTGCGAACCGGGTGCTGATCGACGGCGTCGCCAATTTCGGCCGCCGGCCGACCTTCGACAATGGCGCGCCGCTGCTCGAGACCTTCCTGTTCGACTTCCATAGCAGCCTCTATGGCGAGGTCCTGGACGTCGCCTTCATCGGCTTCATCCGCGAGGAGGCGAAATTCAGCTCGATCGAGGCCCTGATCCGGCAGATGGACGACGACAGCGCCAGGGCCCGCGCCGTGCTTCAGGCCAATGCCGGCCTCTTCCCCCGGCTCGGCGAGATCGAATAGGCCCGCGGGCGGTCCGGCGGCGCACGATCGCTTTGCGATTTCGCCGCCCGGCTGCTATGAGGAAGCCCCATGTTGATACGGCGCATCATCGGCATTAGCGGCCCGGCTTCCGCCTGAGCTTTTCGAGCTCGGCGCAAGACCGGGATGTCTCTGCTCGTTCCGCCGCCCGCGATCCCAGATCGCGCCTCCGCGCCCCCTCTTTGAGCTCATCAAGCCAGATCACGATGTCCGAGAAGCCGCAAAAGTCCGACGCCGCCGATTACTCGAAAACCCTCTATTTGCCGCAGACGGAATTCCCGATGCGCGCCGGCCTGCCGCAGCGCGAGCCGGAGATCCTGAAATATTGGGGTGACATCGACCTCTACGGCAAGCTGCGCGGGACCGCCCAGGGGCGGCCGAAATTCGTGCTGCATGACGGCCCGCCCTACGCCAACGGCAACATCCATATCGGGCACGCACTCAACAAGATCCTCAAGGACGTCGTGACCAAGAGCCAGCAGATGCTCGGCCACGATTCCAACTATGTGCCGGGCTGGGACTGTCACGGCCTGCCGATCGAGTGGAAGATCGAGGAGGAGAACTACCGCAAGAAGGGCAAGACCAAGCCCGACTTCCGCGACTCCGCCGCCATGGTCGCGTTCCGCAAGGAATGCCGCGCCTATGCCGAGCATTGGCTCAACGTGCAGCGGGAGGAGTTCAAGCGGCTCGGCGTGATCGGCGATTGGGACCATCCCTACGCCACCATGACCTATCCGGCCGAGGCCCAGATCGCGCGCGAGCTGATGAAGTTCGCCGCCAACGGCACGCTGTATCGCGGCTCCAAGCCCGTGATGTGGAGTGTCGTCGAGAAGACCGCGCTGGCCGAAGCCGAGGTCGAGTACGAGGACTATCAGTCCGACACGGTGTGGGTGAAGTTTCCGGTGACCTCGCCGGCCCATGGCGCGCTCGCGGGTGCTTCGGTGGTGATCTGGACCACCACGCCCTGGACCCTGCCCGGCAACCGCGCCATCTCGTTCTCGCCCAAGATCGCCTATGGCCTCTACGAGGTCACCGACGCACCGGCGGACAATTGGGCCAAGACCGGCGACAAGCTGATCCTCGCTGACGCGCTCGCCGAAGGCGTGTTCAAGCAGGCGCGCGTCACGAGCTACAACAAACTGCGCGACATCCCCGGTGACACGCTGGATGCCGTCGAATGCGCGCATCCGTTCAAGGGTCTCGCCGGCGGCTACAATTTCGTCGTGCCGCTGCTGCCCGGCGACCACGTCACCGACGACACCGGCACCGGCTTCGTTCACACCGCGCCCGGCCACGGCCGCGAGGATTTCGACGTCTGGATGGCCAATGGCCGCGAGCTGGAAGGCCGGGGCATCGCGACCACCATCCCCTACACTGTCGACGAGAACGGCGCGCTGACCGATCACGCCCCGGGCTTCACCGGCAAGCGCGTCATCAACGACAAAGGCGAGAAGGGTGACGCCAACGAGGCCGTCATCAAGGCGCTGACGGAGGCCGGCCAGCTGCTCGCGCGTGGCCGACTCAAGCATCAGTACCCGCATTCCTGGCGCTCCAAGAAGCCGGTGATCTTCCGCAACACGCCGCAATGGTTCATCGCGATGGACAAGGATATTGCGGACCACGGTCAGACGAAGTCCGGCGACACCCTGCGTGCCCGCGCGTTGCGCGCGATCTCGGTCACGCAATGGGTGCCGGCCGCCGGCCAGAACCGCATCAACGGCATGATCGCCAACCGGCCGGACTGGGTGATCTCGCGCCAGCGCGCCTGGGGCGTGCCGATCGCCGTGTTCGTGCGCGAAAAGGGCGACGGCTCCGCCGAGATCCTGCAGGACGAGACCGTCAACACCCGCATCACCGACGCCTTCGCCAAGGAAGGCGCCGATGCCTGGTATGCCGACGGCGCGCGCGAGCGCTTCCTCGGCTCGCGGGCCAATGAGGACTGGAAGAAGGTCGACGACATCTGCGACGTCTGGTTCGATTCCGGCTCGACCCACGCCTTCGTGCTCGAAGACCCCGTGCACTTCCCCGGCCTCGCCGGCATCAGGCGCAAGGTCGATGGCGGCCAGGACACGGTGATGTATCTGGAAGGCTCGGACCAGCATCGCGGCTGGTTCCACTCGTCGCTGCTCGAGAGCTGCGGCACCCGCGGCCGCGCGCCCTATGACGTCGTGCTGACGCACGGCTTCACGCTCGACGAGAACGGCCGCAAGATGTCGAAGTCGCTCGGCAACACCGTCGAGCCGCAGAAGGTCATCAAGGAGTCCGGCGCCGACATCCTGCGCCTGTGGGTCTGCGCGACCGACTATGCCGACGACCAGCGCATCGGCCCGGAGATCCTGAAGAACACCATCGAGACCTACCGCAAGCTGCGCAACTCGATCCGCTGGATGCTCGGCACCCTGCACCACTACAAGCGCAACGAGGCGGTGGCGTTCGCCGATATGCCGGAGCTGGAGCGGCTGATGCTGCATCAGTTGTCCGAGCAGGCCGAGGTCATCCGCCGCGCCTATGCCGCGTTCGACTACAAGACCGTGATCGCCTCGCTCGCGGCGTTCATGAACACCGAGCTGTCGGCGTTCTATTTCGACATCCGCAAGGACACGCTGTATTGCGACCCGCCGTCCTCGGTGGCGCGCAAGGCGGCGCTGACCGCGATCGACCTGACCTGCGACGCGATCCTGAAATGGCTGGCGCCGGTGCTGTCCTTCACCACCGACGAGGCGTGGCGGATGTACCGGCCCGACGCCGCGCCGTCGGTGCATCTGACGCTGTTCCCGGAGACGATGGAGACGTATCACGACGACGCGCTCGCCGCGAAATGGGAGACGATCCGCAACGTCAGGCGCGTCGTCACCGGCGCGCTGGAGCTCGCCCGCGCTGCCAAGACCATCGGCTCCTCGCTCGAGGCCTCGCCGATCATCTATGTCGCCGATCGCGCCCTGCTCGGCACCTTGTTCGACACGGATCTCGCCGAGATCTGCATCACCTCGAACTATGAGGTGCGCGAGGGCGAGGCACCGGCCGAGGCGTTCCGGCTCGATGCGGTGCCGGGCGTTGCCGTTGTTGTCGAGAAGGCCGTCGGCCGCAAATGCGCCCGCTCCTGGAAGATCCTGGAAAGCGTCGGCGACGACGCGGAGTATCCCGACGTCTCCCCGCGCGACGCGCAGGCGCTGCGCGAATGGAAGGCGCTCGGGGTGAGCGTGTGATCTCATCCCACTCAGGGTGAGTCGTCGTGCTGCCCGGCCGCCTGCGACACCAACAATTGTCGTCCCCGCGAACGCGGGGACCCATAACCACCGGCCGTCCTGGTAGACAAAGACAGATGACTCCGAGCCTTTTCCAACAATTGGCCTTCCGCGGTACGCGACGAGCGCTGACGCGCTCGCGCGGGGGTCTCGGCGTTCGCCGGGACGACAGCTGTGCGTGCAGTAACCTGCGCGGTACCAACGTCGGGCCCCAATGACCCCCCGCCTCCGCCTCGGCCTGCTCGCCGGCCTCGCCACGCTGGTCATCGACCAGGCCTCCAAGCTGTGGCTGCTCTATGTGTTCGACTTGCCGAACCGCGGCACGGTGAAGGTCACGCCGTTCTTCGACCTCTATCTTGCCTGGAACATCGGCATCTCCTTCGGCTGGCTGCAGAACGAGAGCGCGCTCGCGCAGTATGGGCTGATGGCGGTGAAGGCCGTCGCCGTGGTGGCGCTGGCGATCTGGATGGCCCGGTCGGAAACGAAGCTCGCCACGGCGGCGCTCGGCATGATCATCGGCGGCGCCATCGGCAATGGCATCGACCGGCTGGCCTATGGCGCGGTGGTGGATTTTGCGCTGTTCCATGTTGAGATCGGCGGCACCGTGTACAACTGGTACATCTTCAATCTGGCCGACGTGGCGATCGTTGCCGGGGTGGCGGGCCTGCTGTATGACTCCTTCTTCGGCGGCACCGCCGCAAAAGCGCCCTGATCGGGGTCGATACCGGTCCTGCCGATCTGGGCTCAAGAGCCTGAGGTTCTTCACGTTTTCTGGATCGGCGGATGACCGGACGACCCGCTTGCGGAGGGTCCGCGAGTGTCGGGATCACGGTTGGTTCGTCTGATCACGAGCACTGGACAAGCGAGGACAGGGAAAGCCATGCGCAAGACCGAAGTCAGCGGCCGGATCGTGACCAGCACGGCCATTCGCGCTCTGCGGCTGTCCGCCGTGGCGCTCGGAATCGGCCTCATGATGGCCGCCGGCACCGCGCGCGCCCAGAACGACGACGAAGACGACAAGACCTTCGAAGAGAAGATCATCGACAACCTGATGCGCGGGATCGGCGGCACCAACATGGAGACGCCGACGATCGACTACCGCGAGCGCTCACCGCTGGTGGTTCCGCCCAAGCTCGATCTGCCGCCTCCGGCAGCCGCCGCGGCAGAGGCCACGGCACCGAACTGGCCGAAGGACCCGGACGAGCAACGCCGCCGTGCCGCCGCTGCGGCGCGCAAGAAGGAAAACAAGGATCCTGTCGCCTCGGCCCGTCCGCTGACGCCCGCCGAGATGCGCGCCGGACGCACCGCGTCCGCCAAGCAGACCGAGCCGGTGCAGCCGGGCGTCACCAACAATCCGATGCTGAGCCCGTCTCAGCTCGGCTTCAAGGGCGGCCTGTTCGGCATGTTCAAGGGCAATGACAGCGAGGCGAAGCCGTTCACCAGCGAGCCGCAGCGCGAAAGCCTGACCCAGCCGCCGCCCGGCTACCAGACGCCATCGCCGAGCTATGCCTACGGCACGGGTCCGCAGGAGCCGCTGGGCGCCAAGCAGATGGACATCATGACCGGCAAGGAACGGTAATCCCGTCCGCTGGCCCAACGTCTCCGGAGCCGCCGGCCACGCCGGCGTTAGCGAAATTTAATGTCTTGCGGCGGCACCATCCATCGCCGCTTTGTGACGCCGGGCTCCGTCCCGCGCGGTGTAGCATGCTGCGCTCAAACCCGATCGCCCCTCTCGGGCCTTCAGAAGGATCATGATGTCCTCGCACCGGTTCATCCCCGTCGCTGCCGCGCTCGTCTCTCTCCTCGCGTTCACGGCCGGCGCTGCGGCGCAAACGACGTTCGCCTCCGAGCCCCCTGCCAGCTTCACCCTCCCCAACGGCCTGCAGGTCGTCGTGATCCAGGATCACCGCACTCCGGTGGTGACGCAGATGATCTGGTACAAGGTCGGCTCCGCCGACGAGACGCCCGGCAAATCGGGACTGGCGCACTTCCTCGAACACCTCATGTTCAAGGGCACCGATAAGCATCCGGCCGGCGAGTTCTCCAAGACCGTGCTGAAGATCGGCGGCAATGAGAACGCCTTCACCTCGGTCGACTACACCGGCTACTTCCAGCGCGTGCCGCGCGATCAGCTGCCGAAGATGATGGAGTTCGAGGCCGATCGCATGACCGGCCTGGTGCTGAAGGATGAGAACGTGCTGCCCGAGCGCGACGTCGTGCTCGAGGAATACAACATGCGCGTCGCCAATTCGCCGGAAGCCCGCCTCAACGAGCAGATCATGGCGGCGCTCTACGTCAACCATCCCTACGGCCGGCCGGTGATCGGCTGGAAGCCGGAGATCGAGAAGCTCAGCCGCGAGGATGCTCTGGCGTTCTATCGCCGCTTCTATGCGCCCAACAACGCGATCCTGGTGATCGCCGGCGACACCGACGCCAAGGAAGTGCGGCCGCTGGTCGAGCAGACCTTCGCCAAGATCCCGTCGCAGGCCGACATTCCCGCACGCAGGTTGCGGCCGCAGGAGCCGGAGCCGGTCGCACCGCGCACCGTCACCTTGGCTGATCCGCATGTCGAGCAGCCCTCGATGCGCCGCTTCTATCTGGTGCCGTCGGCCACGACAGCCGCCCCCGGCCAGTCGGCCGCACTCGATGTGCTGGCGCAGCTGATGGGCAGCGGCAGCAATTCCTATCTCTACCGCGCGCTGGTCGTCGACAAGCCGCTCGCGATCAATGCCAGCGCGTCGTATCAGGGCACGTCGCTCGATCCGACCCAGTTCTCGATCGCGGTGGCACCGCGGCCCGGCGTCGATTTCGCCCAGGTCGAGGCGGTGGTCGACAGCGTGATCGCCGAGATCGCGCAGAACCCGGTTCCGGCCGCCGACCTCGAACGCGTCAAGACGCAGCTGATCGCGGAGGCGATCTACGCCCAGGACAACCAGGCCACGATGGCGCGCTGGTATGGCGGCGGCCTCACTACAGGCCTCAGCATCGAGGACATCAGAAGCTGGCCGGACCGCATCCGTGCTGTGACCGCCGAGCAGGTGCGCGCCGCCGCGCAGACCTGGCTGCAGAAGACGCGATCCGTGACGGGCTATCTGATCAAGGACAATGCGGCCAAGCGCGAGGAGAAGCGGTCGTGATGAGCACAATGACCTTCGCCCGCCGTTTCGCCTGCGTCCTCACCGTCGCGGCCGCAGCACTCACGATCGCGCCGGCCGCAGAGGCCGCGACCAAGATCCAGCGCCTGGTGTCGCCCGGCGGCATCGAGGCCTGGTTCGTGCAGGACGCGACCGTGCCCTTGATCGCGATGGAATATGCGTTCCAGGGCGGCGCCGCGCAGGACCCTGCCGGCAAGCCCGGCGTCGGCAATCTCGTCGCCGACCTGCTCGACGAGGGCTCCGGCGATCTCGATTCCAAGACCTTCCACGAGCGGCTCGACCGCCGCGCCATCGAGCTCTCGTTCCAGGTCGCGCGCGATAATTTCCGCGGCTCGCTGCGCATGCTGCGCGACAACAAGGACGAGGCATTCGAGCTGTTGCGCACGGCGCTGACCTCGCCGCATTTCGACAGCACCGACATCGAGCGCATCCGCTCGCAGGTGCTCTCCGGCCTGCGCCGCGAGACGACCAATCCGAGCGCGCTGGCGGGCCGCAAATTCCTCGAACTCGCCTTCCCGAACCACCCCTATGGCCGTCCCTCCAACGGCACGCTGGACAGCGTGCCGACCATCACCATCGACGATCTCAAGGACTACACCCGGCGCGTGCTCGCCAAGGACACGCTGAAGGTCGCGGTCGTCGGCGACGTCGATCCGGCCACGCTCGGCAAGCTGCTCGACCAGACCTTCGGCGCGCTGCCCGCCAAGGCTCAGCTGACGCCGGTGCCCGACATCGTCGCCACCAAGCCGCCGCAGCGCGTGCTCGTGTCGCTCGACGTGCCGCAGACCGTCATCACCTTCGGCGGCCCCGGCATCCGCCGGCACGACCCGAACTTCATGGCCGCCTATGTGGTGAACCACATTCTCGGCGGCGGCGGCCTGTCGTCGCGGCTCTACAAGGAAGTCCGCGAGAAGCGCGGCCTCGCCTACTCCGTCTATGACGCGCTGTTGTGGATGGATCATTCCGCACTGTTCATCGGCAACACCGCCACCCGCTTCGACCGCGCCGGCGAGACCATCGCCGCCGTGGAGCAGGAGATCCGCCGCATCGCCGAGGACGGCCCGACCCAGCAGGAGCTCGACGAGGCCAAGTCCTACATCAACGGCTCGCAGATGCTGGCGCTCGACACCTCCTCCAAGCTGGCGCAGGCGATGCTGCAATATCAGCTCGACAAGATGCCTATCGACTACATCGAGAAGCGCAGCGAGATCGTCAACGCCGTGACGCTCGACGACGCCAAGAAGGCGGCCAGGCAGCTCTGGAGCCAGGGCCTGCTGACCGCCGTCGTCGGCCGCACCCCGCAAGCCGCCGCCGAGCCGGCCCAGGCGCCGGCCACCGCGCCGGTGACCAAGACGAACTGAGCGGGCGCGGCGGGCGCTCGCTTCGGCGAAGTATGAAAACTATGAATTGTGCGTCGTGCCCGGGCTTGTCCCGGCCATGACGAGCGATTGCGGCTGACGACCGCTGGCGCCACAAAAATGGTGTCGTCCCGGCCTTGAGCCGGGACCCATACCCCAGGGAGATGTTCGAGGCAGGCTGGTCGTTGATACCTCGTGTATCACGTCAGCCGTGACGTATGGATCGCGGGTCGCCGCCCCCGGACAACGCGTCGCGTTGCCGGCGGCTTGCCGGGGACGACAGCGCGGGATGCGGCGTCAACTTCTGATAAAAATAATCACCTTGCTATTTTTCAGAATTCATGATCCGTCCATCCCGCCTCATTGCAAGGGGCGTTGCGCGCGATCGTCACGACACGCGAGGCGGGGAGGCGGTGGCCGCGAGAGGTCGCAGCGTGTTCTCACGAGGGCGCGGACGAACGATCTGTCGCGCACGTGAAGTCGCAGCGTCCTGATACCCCGATGCTGGTATCACGCGCTGATGCGCAAGCGTCACGCGCAATGGTGGCCAGAACGCCCGGCGCACCAGGGAGACTGCGTATAAGCGTGAAGACCATCGCGCGGGGAATGCCGGGATGTCTCGGCTGAACCTGTGGTACCTGCCGCCTGCATCTTTCCGCAGGCGGACCATGGGTGCGGCCGGCACCCGGCATTCCCCGCGCCCTCTGCGTTCCTTGCGAGGGCCACGACGATCGCAAGCCTCGGGCATGAGATGCCGCGAGAGCGCGCAGCCATGTCAATCGCTGTTTGAACCGTGAATGCCCATCCCCCCCCGCTGTCGTCCCGGACAAGCCACGACGCGCGACAGCGCGGCGCAGATCCGGGACCCATACGCCGCAGCAGACTTGAGGCGGAAGGTGCCGACGACCACCCTGCCCCACACCGCTCCCTGGGGTTATGGATCCCGGCGTTCGCCGGGATGACAGCGGAGAGTTTGGCATCGGTCCCAGGCCAGCCACACGATCGAACAGGCGCAGACCGCGCACGCTGCCCCTAAACCGGCTATTGTGCACGCGAAAGCCTCGATTCCCTGGTGCCCCATGCTGCGGATTTCCCGCGACCTCGCCATCGACGAAGACGACATCGAGATCTCGTTCGTCCGTGCCTCCGGGCCCGGCGGCCAGAACGTCAACAAGCTGTCGACCTCGGCGCAGTTGCGCTTTGACACCAGCCGGATCACCCTGCCGGAGGATGCGGCGGCACGGCTGGCGCGGCTCGCGGGCCAGCGCATGACCAAGAACGGCGTCATCGTGATCCAGGCCGAGCGCTTCCGCACCCAGGAGCGCAACAAGGCCGACGCCATCGAACGTCTCGTGACGCTGCTGCGCGAAGCGATGGTGCGGCCGAAGGTGCGGCGCCCGACCAAGCCGACCTTCGGCTCCAAGCAGCGCCGGCTCGAAGGCAAGAAGCTGCGCAGCGACGTCAAGGCGGGGCGCGGGGCGCGCCGTTTCGACGATTAGTCCGCAACGCTGACATATGCTGCGTCGCGCACGATTCCTGCGCACGCTTTGTTCTCGCTGAAACAGCCCGCTACTACCACGCCGCGCCGGCTGCGACCTAGGCTCAAGAAAAATGATGAGCGAGGATCGATGTCGGGACGGCGTGCGGCGCAATACGCGCTTCTTCTGTGTGGGTCATTCATTGGCGCGGTGCTGAGCACCACGATTGCGTCTGCGCAGATGGCGCTGCCCGCCCCCAAGCCCGTCGACGGCGCGACCTTGTTCAAGCAGCAATGCGGCGTCTGCCATACGCTGAGCAGCGCCGAGCCGATGCGGCAGGGACCGCCGCTGGCGAAGGTCGTCGGCCGCCGCGCGGGCTCGGTCGAAGGCTTCCGCTATTCGGCCGGCTTCGCCAAGGCCGATTTCACCTGGGACGAGGCCAAGCTCGATGCCTGGCTCACCAACCCGCAAGAGCTGATCCCCGGCGCCGTAATGGCCTACCGCCAGGCCAAGCCCGAAATGCGCGCCGCGCTCATCACCTATCTGAAGGACAATTGAGATGGCCAAACCCGTTCATTCGATGATCCGCGTGCTCGACGAAGCCAAGGCACTCGACTTCTACAAGCGCGCCTTCGGCCTGGAGATCGCCGATAATCTGCGCTTCGACGGCTTCGCCCTGATCTATCTGCGCCATCCGTCGTCGCCATTCGAGGTCGAGTTGACCGTCAATTACGACCGCAAGGAGCCGTATACGCTGGGCGACGGCTATGGTCATCTCGCCGTCGTGGTCGACGATCTCGACGCCGAACATGCCCGCTTCGAGCGCGAGAACCTGTCGCCGGGCCCGTTGCGCGACTTCAAGCACAATGGCGCGACGTTGGCGCGCTTCTTCTTCGTCACCGATCCCGACGGCTACAAGATCGAGGTGATCCAGCGCGGCGGCCGCTTCGGCTGAGCCGCAAGACCAACCAAAAACATAAGCAACAAACACACGGAGGAACTAGCCATGAGAGAAGTCGATCGCCGCAACAAATACGACCGCCGCGTCTTTCTCAAGGGCGCGGCCTCGACCGTGCCGGCCGCAGCCGTCGCCTCCGCGACCGGCCTCGGCATCACCGATGCCTGGGCCGAGGATGCGAAAGCGCTGACCCCGGCTACCCTGAAGACGCTGGTGAAGGTCGCGCGCGACATCTATCCGCACGACTTCCTCGCCGACCGCTATTACATCGTTGCGGTCAAGCCGTGGGACGGCAAGGCCGCCGAAGATGCAGCCGTCAAGGCGATGATCAATGACGGCATCGCCCGGCTCGACCAGGATGCGCGCGACCGCCACAAGGTGCCGTATGCGCAGGTGCCGTGGGAGGCCGACCGCGTCGCGCTGTTGCAGGGCATCGAGCAGACCACCTTCTTCAAGACCATCCGCGGCGACCTCGTGGTCTCGCTCTACAATCAAAAAGAGCTCTGGCCGAAATTCGGCTACGAGGGCTCCTCCGCCGAGCATGGCGGCTACATCAACCGTGGCTTCTCCGACATCGACTGGCTGCCGAAAGCCTGACGCCGGCGAACAACAAAGAGCACACGGAGGAAACCACAATGGCAAAATTCGATCAGAACGATTCGAGCGTCGTCGTCATCATCGGCTCGGGCGCCGGCGGCGGCACGCTGGGCAACGAGCTCGCGCAGAAGGGCATCAAGGTCGTCATTCTCGAAGCTGGCAATCGCTACGAGATCCCCGACTTTATCAACGATGAATGGGAGAGCTTCACCCAGCTCGCCTGGACCGACATGCGCACCACGTCCGGCACCTGGCGGGTGGCGAAGGACTTCGCCAATCTGCCGGCCTGGATCGTGAAGGCGGTCGGCGGCTCCACCGTGCACTGGGCCGGCGCCTCGCTGCGCTTCGACGAGCACGAGTTCAAGGCGCGCACCACCTATGGCGGCGTGCCCGGCGCGAGCCTGATGGACTGGCCGGTGACGCTCGCCGAGATGGAGCCGTGGTACGCCAAAGCCGAGTTCAAGATGGGCGTGACCCGCACCAACGACATTCCCGGCCTGCCCGGCAACAACAATTTCAAGGTGCTCGAGGCCGGCGCCCGCAAGCTCGGCTACAAGACCGTGCACACCGGCAATATGGCGATCAACTCGCAGCCGCGCGACGGCCGCGGTGCCTGCCAGCAGATCGGCTTCTGTTTCCAGGGCTGCAAGTCCGGGGCGAAATGGTCGACCCTGTACACCGAGATCCCCAAGGGCGAGGCCACCGGCAATCTCGAAGTGCGGCCCGGCAGCATGGCGATCAAGATCGAGCATGACGCCTCCGGCAAGGTGACCGGCGTGGTCTATGCCGACAGCCAGGGCAAGATGCAGCTGCAGAAGGCCCGCATCGTCGCGGTCGCCGGCAACTCGATCGAGAGCCCGCGGCTGCTGCTCAACAGCGCCTCGAACCTGTTCCCGGATGGCCTCGCGAACTCCTCCGGCCAGGTCGGCCGCAACTACATGCGGCACATGACCGGCAGCGTCTATGCGACGTTCGAAAATCCGGTGCACATGTATCGCGGCACCACGATGGCCGGCATCGTCCGCGACGAGGCGGCGTTCAATCCGAAGCGCGGCTTCGTCGGCGGCTACGAGATGGAGACGCTGTCGCTCGGCCTGCCCTTCATGGCGGCGTTCCTCAATCCTGGCGCCTGGGGCCGCAGCTTCACCGCGGCGATGGAGACCTATCCGCGCATGGCCGGCATGTGGCTGGTCGGCGAGGACATGCCGCAGGAGACCAACCGCATCACGCTCGACCCGGTCGCCAAGGACAAGTTCGGCATGCCGGTGGCCTCAGTGCATTTCGACGATCATCCCAACGACGTCGCGATGCGCGCCCATGCCTACAAGCAGGGCTCGGCGATCTACGAGGCGGTCGGCGCCACCGTGACCTATCCGACCACGCCCTACCCCTCGACGCACAATCTCGGCACCAACCGGATGAGCGAGAAGGCCAAGGACGGCGTCGTCAACAAGTTCGGCCAGACCCACGACATCAAGAACCTGTTCGTCTCCGACGGCAGCCAGTTCACCACGGGCGCGGCGTGCAATCCCACGCTGACCATCGTGGCCCTGGCGATCCGCCAGGCCGACTACATCGCGGGCGCGATGCAGAAGAAGGAGATCTGATTGACAAGTCGTCGCCGTGTTGGGCACACGGCTTGCGACAAATTGCGGTCAACGCCTCCCCCGCTCGCGGGGGAGGTCGCATCGCATCGAAGATGCGATGCGGGTGGGGGAACGCTCCAGCGGGACTGCCCGCGTAGCGCCCCCCACCCCGCCCTCCCCCGCAAGCGGGGGAGGGAGACGACACAGCGAGCCCGTGACTACTCGGCCGCGTCCATGATCGCCGCGGCGGCGCGAAAATCCGGCAGCGCGGCGGTCGCCTTGGCCCGGTAGATCAGACAGGAGCAGCGCAGCAGCGAGGCAAAATTCTTCACCTCGCCGTGATGATCGAGCACCTCGGCGTAGAGCGTGGTCACGAATTTGGCGAGGCTCGTGCCTTCCTTGGCGGCGATCTCCTCGAGCGTGTCCCAGAACGCCATTTCGAGCCGGATCGATGTGCTATGGCCGCCGATCCGCAACGAGCGGGTCTGCGACTCATAATCGTGCTGAGGCTGGTGTGCGAACAGACGGCACATGGGCTTCCTCCGGCTGATTGTGATTTTCGTGAAACGATATACTGGCCCCGCCCGCCTCACAATCCCGTTGGAGAACGTTGCTTTCGCCTGCCGCACTGCGCGAAAAAGGCTATTCTACCGTCACAATGTGGCGAGCGGCAGCGTGGCTCCGCGCCGCTGCGGTGGTTACAACAGCGTATCCGAATCCTCCGACAGTCCGCGCCATGCCCGTCCGCCAGCTTCCCGAACAGATCATCAACCGCATCGCCGCCGGCGAGGTGGTCGAACGCCCCGCGAGCGTGGTCAAGGAGCTGGTCGAGAACGCGATCGACGCCGGCGCCAGCCGCATCGACATCTTCACCGATGGCGGCGGGCGGCGGAAGATCGCGATCACAGACGATGGCGGCGGCATGACCGCCGCCGATCTCGCGCTTGCGGTCGAGCGCCATGCGACGTCGAAGCTCGACGACGAGGACCTGCTGCAGATCCGCACCCTCGGGTTCCGCGGCGAGGCGCTGCCCTCGATCGGCTCGGTGGCGCGGTTGTCGATCACGACGCGGCACAAGAGCGAGCCGCATGCCTGGGCGCTGCAGGTCGATTGCGGAGAGAAGTCTCCGGTCGTTCCGGCGGCGCTCAATCAGGGCACGCGCGTCGAGGTCGCCGACCTGTTCCACGCCACGCCGGCGCGGCTGAAGTTCCTCAAGACCGACCGCACCGAGGCCGAGGCGATCCGCGAAGTGGTGCGGCGGCTCGCCATGGCGCGGCCCGACATCGCCTTCACCTTGGCCGGAGAGGAGCGCGCGCCGGTGACCTGGGCCGCGGCCCTGCCGGGGGCGCCCGGCCAGCTGACGCGGCTCGGCGACATCCTGGGTGCCGACTTCCGCAGCCATGCCATCGCGGTGCGCAGCACGCGGGAGAGCGTGGCGATCGAAGGCTTCGCGGCTGCGCCGGCGCTGACGCGGGCCAATGCGCTCGGCCAATATCTATTCGTCAATGGCCGTCCCGTGCGCGACAAGCTCATCCTGGGTGCGGTGCGCGCCGCCTATGCCGACTATCTGGCCGCGCGACCGCCATCCCGTCGTGGCGCTGTTCGTGACGCTGGATCCACGCGAGGTCGACGCCAACGTGCATCCGGCCAAGACCGAGGTGCGCTTCCGCAATGCCGGCCTGGTCCGTGCGCTGATCATCCACGCGCTGAAGGAAGGCCTGGCGCGTGAGGGACGCCGCACCGCCGCCAATGACGGCGGCGCGACCATTGCCGCGTTCCGCCCGGCGTTCGCGCCGCCGCGCCCCAACCCGGGTCCCATGAACTGGGATTGGCAGCGTTCGCCATCGGCGCCGCCCGCGCCGGTGCCGCGCGATCACGGCGCGGATGCGATGCCTGCCGCTGCGGCGTTCTCGCCGGCGGCCTTTGCCGAGCCGGCCCAGGCCGCATTCGACGTCGGCGGCCCGCGCGCCGATCTGCGCCTGCACGAGCAACCGGCCGCGCCCGACCTGCTCGACCGTCCGCTGGGTGCCGCGCGCACACAGCTCCACGACACCTACATCGTGGCGCAGACGCGCGATGGCCTCGTCATCGTCGATCAGCACGCCGCCCATGAGCGCATCGTCTATGAGCGGCTCAAGGCTTCGCTGTCCGCGCATGGCGTGCAGCGGCAGATCCTGTTGATCCCTGATATCGTCGAGCTCGATGAGGCCATCGTCGAGGCGCTGCTGGCGCGAACCGATGAGCTCGCCTCGTTCGGTCTCGCCATCGAATCCTTCGGTCCCGGCGCGGTGGCGGTGCGCGAGACGCCGTCGCTGCTCGGCAAGATCAATGCGGCCGGGCTGTTGCGCGATCTCGCCGAACACATGGAGGAATGGGGCGAGGCGCTGCCGCTGGAGCGCCGCCTGATGCATGTCGCCGCCACCATGGCCTGCCACGGCTCCGTCCGCGCCGGCCGGCGCCTCAAGCCGGAAGAGATGAACGCGCTGTTGCGCGAGATGGAAGAGACGCCGAACTCCGGCCAGTGCAATCACGGCCGCCCGACCTATGTCGAGCTCAAGCTCGCCGACGTCGAGAAGCTGTTCGGGAGGAGATAAGAGACGACCTGACGATCGACGAGGAGTGGCACGACGGCAGATACAAACGAGCTGTCGTCCCGGGCAAGCCGCAGCGGCGCAAAGCGCCGCGGAGGCGCAGACCCGGGACCCATACGCCGCGGCAGACGTGAGGGAAAGATCGACGTGGCGAGCAGCACGCATCCCAACGCGATCCTGTGGTTATGGGCCCCTGCGTTCGCAGGGGCGACACCGAGCAAGGATCAAGGGCCGCGCAAAAACACGAACTCGGTGTCGTCATAGGCGCGGCGCTCGAGCTCTTCGAAGCCCTCGGGCGCCTTGAACGCGGCAGCCTTGGACTCCTCGACCACCAGCAGTGCCGACGGCACGAGCCAGCCGCCGTCGCGCAGCGAAGCCAGCGCCGTCTCGGCCAGGCCCTTGCCATAGGGCGGATCGAGAAACACCAGCGAGAATGGCTCGACCGGATAGGCCGGGCCGAGGTTGGTGGCATCGCGGCGATAGACCTTGGTGACGCCGCCGAGGCCGAGCACCTCGACATTGTTGCGCAACAGCGCCCGCGCCTCGGCGCCATTGTCGACGAACAGCGTGAACACGGCGCCGCGCGAGACCGCCTCGATGCCGAGCGCGCCGGTGCCGGCAAACAGGTCGAGGACGCGCGCGCCGTCGATCGGATCGTCGTAGGCATGGACGAGGATGTTGAACAGCGCCTCGCGCAGCCGGTCCTGGGTCGGCCGGATGTCGCGCGAGGCGGGCGGGGCGATGTTGCGGCCCTTCAGCCGTCCACCGACGACACGCATCGCACCACCCTACTCGTCCTGCGGCGTGATATCGCGCTTGCCGTGATAGCCGCGCTTCGGCCGCCGCGGCGGACCGGGAAAGCGCGCTTCGGCCTCGTGGCGCGCGCGCGCCTCCTCGCTGCCGGTGCGCTGAACCAGCACACGGCGGCCCTTGCGGTCGGCGACGACCTCACGCTTCGGCTTGGGCTTGGGATCCGGCAGCGGCTCGCGATTGCCCGTACCCGCCGGGCCGAGATCCGCGCCCGACTGTGCGATGACCTTCTCGCCGAGCTGTTCGCGCAGCACCCGGGTCTTGACCTCCTGCACCTCGCCCTCGGGCAGCTCCAGCAGCTGGAACGGACCATAGGAGACGCGGATCAGGCGGTTCACCTCGAGCCCCAGATGCGCCAGCACGTTGCGCACCTCGCGGTTCTTGCCTTCGCGGATCGCGACGATGAGCCAGACATTGGCACCCTGGTCGCGCTCGAGCGTGGCTTCGATCGGGCCATACTTCACGCCGTCGACCTCGACACCCGCGGCGAGCTGGTCGAGCTGCGCCTGGGTGATCTCGCCATGGGCGCGGACGCGATAGCGTCGCGTCCAGCCGGTGTCCGGCAGCTCCAGCACACGGGCGAGGCCGCCATCATTGGTGAGCAGCAAAAGGCCTTCGGTGTTGAAGTCGAGCCGGCCGATCGAGATCAGCCGCGGCAGGCCTTCGGGCAGATTGTCGAACACGGTCGGGCGACCCTCGGGGTCGCTGTGCGTCGTCATCAGGCCGCGCGGCTTGTGGTACAGAAACAAGCGCGTGCGCTCGCGCTCGGGCAGCGGGGCGCCGTCGACCTGGATGACGTCGTTCTCGGTGACGTCGAGCGCCGGCGAGTTGATGACGCGGCCGTTCACGGTGACGCGGCCCTGCGTCACCATCTCCTCGGCATCGCGGCGCGAGGCCAAGCCAGCGCGCGCCAGCACCTTGGCGATCCGATCGCCAGCCTTGCCGGGCTTCGGCGCCTCGTCGGGCACGACGCGCTTGCTGCGCTTGTCGGTCTCCGGCTTGCGCTCACGATAGGCGCCGCGGCCGCCAAAGGCTGGACGCTTGGCGAAGACCCTGCTGTCGTCCTCATTGTCGCGGCGCGGCCGCTCGGAGAAGCCCTCGCCGCGGCGCTCGCTGCGCGGATGCTCCTGCCAGTCGGTGCGCCCTTCCGGACGGCGCGGACGGTCGAAGCTGCGCTCCTCGCCGCGATCGCGCGGACGGTCGAACTTGGGTTTGTCGAATTTGGGCTTGTCGAATTTGGGTCTGTCAAACTTCGGACGATCCTCACGCGGGCGATCGGACCGTGGCCGGTCGAAGCTCCGGCCGCCTTCGCGCGGCGGACGCGGGCTGCGCTCCGGACGATCGCCATCCGCGCCGCGCTTCTGCCAGGGCTTGGTCTCGCCGCGCTGCGGCCGATCACCGAACTCCTTGCGCGGCCCGCGCGGCCCCGCTGCGAATTTGCGCTCGCCGCGATCCCCTTCGGCGCCACGCGAGAATTTGCGTTCTCCGCCAAACTTGCGCTCGGGGCGATCGCCGGTCCGCGGCGGCCGGTCGCCAAAGCTGCGGTCTGCGCGCGGCCGGTCGCCGCGATCACGCGCGCCCTCTCCACGCGGCGTATAGGGCCGCTTATCGCCGTCACGCTCCCGCGCGGCGTAGGGCTTGCGCTCACCGAATTTGCGCTCGGACGAGCGGGCCCGCCGGACGGGCCTCGTCGCGATTGGCGCGCGGCGTATAGGGGCGCTTCTCGCCACCGCGCTCGTCACGGTCGAATTTCGGCCGGTCGCCGCGCGGCTTGAAGGCGCGCTTCTCGCCATCGGCGGCCCGCGCCGGACGGGCGGCAAACGGCCGATCGCCGCGCGGACGCTCATCGCGGTTGAAACGCGGCTTGTCGCCATAGGATTTGCGCGGCGCATCGCCGTCGTCACGGCGGCGCGGGGCGCGGCCGTCGTCGAACGAGCGCTTGCCCTTGGCTCCCGCGTCCTTGTCACCGAAACCGCGTTTGGCGAACTTCTTCTCCGGCCCGCGCGCGGCGCCCGAGCGTCCCTTGCCACCTTCGGACCGCCCCCGCGGGGCGCCGCCGCGGCGGCCGCGGGAATCGTTGTCTTTGTCGGTGTCGCGGGGCATGAAGGTCTCACTTTGAGGTGCGGGACATCGCGTGGTACGCGCGCTCTGAGCAGCGCCTGTCACGCGGAAAATCGAGGTCCGGTTTTGCTGAAGGGCGATGCAGTAGCAGACTTGGGCGGGCAATACGAGCCATGAAGAGCCCTTCTTTCATGGATTTGGCGCTGAAAGCGGCCGAATCGGCCGCAATTTCCGGCGAGGTGCCGATCGGCTGCGTCGTCGTCAGGGACAATGCTGTCATCGCCACCGCCGCCAACCGCACTTTGACCGATCGCGATCCGACCGCCCATGCCGAAATCCTGGCGCTCCGCCAGGCCGCGCAGGTGATCGGCAGCGAACGGCTGGTCGATTGCGATCTCTACGTCACGCTCGAGCCGTGCACGATGTGCGCCGGCGCGATCTCCTTCGCCCGCATCCGCCGGCTGTATTACGGGGCGGCCGATCCCAAGGGCGGCGCCGTCGAGTCCGGCGTCCGCTTCTTCGCCGCGCCGACCTGCCATCACGTGCCGGAGATCTATTCGGCCGTCGGCGAGCAGCAGGCCGCCGAGATGCTGAAGACGTTCTTCAAGGCGCGACGCTGAGATTGTGCGACGTCAGCCGCCGGCCTTCTCCTGCGCCAGCGCCTGCCAGGCGATGTCGCGCCGGCAGAAGCCGTCCGGCCATTTGATGAGGTCGACGGCTTGGTAGGCGCGCGCCTGGGCTTCGGTGACCGTCTTGCCGCTGGCGCAGATGTTGAGCACGCGCCCCCCATTGGCGAGGATGGCGCCGTCCTTGGCGGCCGTGCCGGCATGGAAGATCTCGACGCCCTCGACCTTGGCGGCTGCATCGAGCCCCTCGATCACGCTGCCCTTGGCGTAGTCGCCCGGATAGCCCTTCGCGGCCATCACGACGGTGACGGCGGCATCGGGAAACCAGCGCAGATCGAAGTTTTTCAGCTGCCCGTCGCAAGCGGCCAGCAGCGCCGGCACGAGATCCGACATCATGCGCAGCATCAGCACCTGGCATTCCGGATCGCCGAAGCGGACGTTGTATTCGAACAGTTTGGGGCCCTGCGCCGTCAGCATCAGGCCCGCATAGAGGATGCCCTTGAACGGCGTGCCGCGCGCATTCATGCCGTCGATGGTCGGCAGGATGATCCGCGACATGATCTGATCGTGGATCTCCGGCGTCACGAACGGCGTCGGCGAATAGGCCCCCATGCCGCCGGTGTTCGGCCCCTGATCGTGATCGAACACCCGCTTGTGGTCCTGCGCCGATGCCAGCGGAATCGCGGTCTGACCGTCGCACAGCGCGAAGAACGACACCTCGCGGCCTTCGAGAAACTCCTCGATCACGACCTCGGTGCCGGCGACGCCGAAGCCGCCCTCAAACATCATGCTGACGGCGTCCTCGGCCTCGGCCAGCGTCTTGGCCACGACCACGCCCTTGCCGGCCGCCAGGCCATCGGCCTTGACGACGATCGGCGCACCGTGCTCGCGGACATAGGCCAGAGCCTCGGGCGCATTGTCGAACCGGCAATAGGCCCCGGTCGGAATGCCGTATTCAGCGCACAGATCCTTGGTGAACCCCTTGGAGCCCTCGAGTTGCGCGGCGAGCTTGCGAGGCCCGAAAATCTTGATCCCTGCGGCCTCGACATCGTCGACGATTCCGGCGGCGAGCGGTGTCTCCGGCCCGACCACGACAAGATCGACCTTGTTGGCCTGGCAGAACGCGATCACCGCCGCATGATCGGTCACGTCGAGCGCAACGCATTCCGCCTCCTTGGCAATGCCGGCATTTCCCGGAGCGCACCACAGTTTGGTGAGCAGCGGAGAGCCGGCAATCTTCCAGGCGAGCGCATGCTCGCGACCGCCGGAACCAATCAGGAGAATGTTCATCGTCGATGCCGTCGCAGGGTGGGTCAATTTGGAGGCCCCAATTGCCCGGCCCTCGCAACAGAGTCAAATCATGGCTCGGGCGGTTTCGCCGCGGCACCGGCGATGATTTCCTGCAGGCCCGCCACATGGCGGGCGAAGGCGGCCCGGCCCGGGCCGGCCAGCGTGACCGTCGTCTGCGGTTTCTTGCCGACGAAGGCCTTGTCGACGGTGACGTAGCCGGCGCGCGCCAGCGTCTCGATATGGGCGCCGAGATTACCGTCGGTCGCCCCCGTCAGCTTCTTCAGCCGGACGAATTCCAGCCCTGTCCCTGCCGGCAGCGCATTCAGGGCCGCCATGATCCTGAGCCGCAGCGGCTGATGGATGATCTCGTCGAGCTCCGCCAACGCCGTCAGCTCCGCCGCATCCAGAGACCGCCGATGATCAGGCCGCCGCCATTGACGAACGCCATCCAGAGCGGAAATGCGGCGCCGATGAAGATGTAGCCGATCAGGGTCAAGGCGGTGACGCCGAGCCCGAAGATCGTGAAGGCGATGCCGAACCATAATCCGGCGAGACAGTAGAACAGCATGAAATAGACCGGCCAGAACGCGCCCATCTCGCGCGGGCCGAAATGGCCGATCGTCTCGACGAAAAAGCCGAAGGCAAACAACATCACGAAGGCGAGCAGCGACCTGACATCGAAACTGCTCATCCCCAACCGGGCCTTCTCCGCGGCGCCCACCACGACCGATCCGCCGATCGCCAGCACGTAGACCGAAAGCCACGCTTTGTCGGCGTAGTGAGGCGTCAGATAGGTCACGAGATTGCCGGCAAACACCAGCGCGCCCCACAGCATCATCAGCAGGCTGGACAGCCTGTAGATCTGCGACTGACGCACGCGCCTGGCCATGTCCGCGATGTCATCAAGCGCGCGTGCGGCTTCCAGGCTGTCGATCATGCGCATTGCCCCTCTAGCGCCTAGCCACGTCCTCTGCGATCGCGCTGACGGCCTGCGGCGCCGAGACGATCTCCATGTGATTGACGCCGGGGATCAGCCTGACGTCAACGGCGGGCGCCACCGCATGCACAGCGTCGGCATATTTGTCGGCCTGCATCAGCTCATCATCGGCGCCGGCGATCAGGGTCACCGGGTGCTTCGCCGCGGTGAGATCGGGCTTGTAGCCGCGCGTCGCGAAATTGCGCAGCAGGCGGTAGCTGTAGGTCGAGGCGACATATTTCTCCGAGTTCGGCCTGACGGCGAAGGCTAGCGCCGGCAGCGCCTCGCAGCACGACACGCCGATCCGGCTCAGCAGCCCGAGCGCGAGAATGCGGGGAATGTCGGGGCTGGCCCAGCCGCCGGAATTGTCGCGGTTGGTCGGCGCATCATAGCCGAGATAGGGCGAGAGCAGGATGGTGCGCGCGAACAGATCCTGGATCGGCGCACTGGCGGCGCGCAGCGCGAAACCTCCACCTGCGGAATGCCCGAGCAGCACGATCGGCTGGGCCGGCAGCGATTTCCTGACCTCCGTGACGAGGTCGGCGAGATCATCCTCGAGCTGGCCGAGATAACCGATGTCGCCGCGGGTGCCGGAGCCGCCATGGCCGCGGATGTCGGGCGCGAACGTGTCGATGCCGCGGGCGGCGAGCCCGTCGGCGAGGGCATGCACGGCCACGCTGGAGCCCGATGAGCCGTGGACCAGGATGGCGATCTTTCCGACCGGCGTCGTCCGCGCCGGATAGTGGCGATAGGCGAGCTCAGTGCCGTCACGGGCGCTGAAGCGCTGCAGAGGCGGCATGGTGCTGCGATCGACACGTCCGACGGTCTCCGAGATCGACTTCAGCTCGGGCGGGTACACCAGGGGCGTTGCGATCATGCCCACCAGAACCAGCGCCAGAGCCCCAGCGAGGCTGAGGCCCCAGCCAACGAGCCGACCCACGATCGTGATGCTCTTCCGCACGGTCTCTCTCCCCTTCCCTGCCTGACTTAGAGTACTCTGTATTACAGAGTTATCGAAAAGCCAACCGCTTGATTGGCGGTCGGGACCGAAAGCTCGTACCTTGGCAGCTGCTCCCCCAATCCGAATCAGCGATCGATGCCGCCCGCAGAAGCCCTGCCCAACGCGCCCGAATTTACCGTCTCCGAACTGTCCTCAGCGCTGAAGCGGACGGTCGAGGACCAGTTCGGCCATGTCCGGGTGCGCGGCGAGATCACCGGCTTCCGCGGACCGCATTCCTCGGGCCATTGCTATTTCGCGCTCAAGGACGAGAGCGCCAAGATCGAGGCGGTGATCTGGAAGGGCGTGCACGGCCGCATGCGCTTCAAGCCCCAGGAAGGGCTCGAGGTCATCGCTACCGGCAAGCTCACCACCTATCCGAACTCCTCGAAATATCAGATCGTCATCGAGGCGCTGGAGCCGGCCGGCATCGGCGCGTTGATGGCGCTGATGGAGGAGCGCAAGCGCAAGCTCGGCGCCGAAGGCCTGTTCGATCCCGCCCGCAAGCAGCTGCTGCCTTGGCTGCCCGAGGTGATCGGCGTCGTCACCTCACCGACAGGCGCTGTCATCCGCGACATCCTGCACCGGTTGGAAGACCGCTTTCCCCGCCATGTGCTGGTGTGGCCGGTCAAGGTGCAGGGCGATGGCTCGGCCGAGCAGGTCGCGGCCGCGATCCGCGGCTTCAACGATCTGCCGGAGGACGGCCCGATTCCACGTCCCGACGTGCTGATCGTCGCGCGCGGCGGCGGCTCGCTGGA
The DNA here is from genome assembly GCF_054056435.1 of Bradyrhizobium sp. USDA 4369. NCBI lineage: Bacteria > Pseudomonadati > Pseudomonadota > Alphaproteobacteria > Hyphomicrobiales > Nitrobacteraceae > Bradyrhizobium > Bradyrhizobium sp. USDA 4369. The sequence goes on from NZ_JBSRYH010000001.1 coordinate 864,541, forward strand.
GGACCTCTGGTCGTTCAACGAGGAGATCGTGGTTCGCGCCGCAGCCGAGAGCATGATCCCGCTGATCTCGGCGGTGGGCCACGAGACCGACGTCACCTTGATCGACTTCGCCGCGGACAAGCGGGCGCCGACGCCCACGGCCGCGGCGGAAATGGCGGTGCCGGTGCGCAGCGAACTGATGCAGGAGGTCGCGAGCCTTGCGCGCCGCGTCAGCGTGTGCTGGCAGCGCGGCCAGGAGAACCGCCGCAACGAGCTGCGCGCCGCGGCGCGAGCGCTGCCAGTCGCGAGCGAGCTGCTGGCCATTCCGCGGCAGCGACTGGATTCCGCAGCGGCCAGCCTTCCCCGCGCGCTCAAGACCAACACCCACGTGCATTTCCGCCAGTTCGCCGCGGCCAGTGCCAAGCTGACCTTGCGCGTGCTGCATGGGCAGATCGCGCAGGCCGATCATCGCCTCATCGTGTCCTCCGAGCGGCTGTCGCTGTCGGCGCGGGCGTTGCTGCATCGGCGACGCGAGCGTTTCGAAGTGCTCGATGCCCGCTTCAAGGCGTCTCGCCTCGCTTATGCCCAGACCAAGCGACAAGCGATCGCACGCGAGCGCGACCGCACCGAGCGGCTGGCGGATCGCGCGTCCCGCGCGCTGGCGACGTCAATCTCGCGGTTGTCGGCGCGCGTCGACCATGCCGGCCAGTTGCTGGCGGCGCTGTCCTATCGCAGCGTGCTGGCGCGCGGCTTCGCCCTGGTGCGCGATGATTCCGGTCACCCGCTGCATCAGGCCGCAAGCATCGGCCCCAATGCCGCGCTCTCGATCGAGTTCGCCGATGGCGTGGTCGCGGCGACGGCCGCTGCCAGCCGCGCGGCTCCGGCGGCAGCGCCGCCCAAGACCGCACGCGAGACCAAGCCGGCGGCAGCGAAGCGCTCACCCGATCGGGCCGATCAAGGCAGCCTGTTCTAAAGCGGGATGAGAATAGTCTGAATCGATTTGGGATTCCCAAATCAGCGTGTTTCTGATTCACCGTGTTGGCTGGGAAGGAGGCCAGCACGGATGGGCGCACCATATTCTCTGGACCTTCGAAAGCGGGTTGTCGCCGCGATCAAGGGCGGGATGTCTCGCAATAAGGCGGCCAAGCAGTTTGGGGTCGCGATCAGCACAGCGATCAATTGGGCCAGGCTTGAGAAGGAGACAGGCAGCATCGAACCTGGCCAGATGGGCGGCCATAAGCCCAAGGCGATCTCGGGTGAGCATGCCACGTGGCTGCAACAGCGAATCAGAGCGAGCGACTTCACCTTAAGAGGGCTGGTGGCCGAGCTCGCCGAACGCGGGTTGAAAGTCGACTACCGTTCGGTCTGGGAATTCGTTCATGCCGAGAAGCTCAGCTTCAAAAAAAAGCGTGGAGGCTGGCGAACGCGATCGTCCTGACGTGGCGCGGCGACGAGAGCAATGGAGGAAATATCAAGATCGCATCGACGCCACGCGCCTTGTCTTTATCGACGAAACCTGGACCAGGACAGACATGGCGCCGTTGCGAGGATGGAGCCCGCGTGGCAGCAGGCTGACCGCCAAAGTCCCTCACGGACGGTGGAAAACAATGACCTTTCTGGCGGCACTGCGCCACGACCGCATTGATGCACCATGGTTCATTGAAGGGCCGATCAACGGCGAAAGCTTTCGCACCTATGTAGAGCACGTTCTTTTGCCGACCCTTCATCCGGGCGATATCGTGATCTTGGACAACCTCGGCAGCCACAAAAGCAAAGCCGTCCGCCAATTGATCCGCTCGGTAGGAGCCAGGATCTTCTTCTTGCCCAAATACTCGCCCGACCTGAACCCAATCGAACAGGTCTTTGCCAAGCTCAAGCACCTTCTACGCAAAGCCGCGGCGCGAACCGTCGACACGGTTTGCGCCGCAATTGCTGTTGCCCTCGACGCCTTCTCCGCAGAAGAGTGTGCCAACTACCTCAAAAACTCAGGATATCGAACTTAATCTCATCTCGCTTTAGCGCAAGTACGACTGGAAGAGCCGGAATCGTTTTTTTCGAAAGTTCGTGCCCCAGCAGACAGCTTGGAGCATCAACGCGCCAGCCAGTCGGCGACGAGCTTCTGGGCGTCGGCGCGGGCTTCGGGATCGGAGCCCACATGGCCGCGCTCGGGCGCGGCCGCATCACTGCCGGCCACCATATGCACCGGCAGATTGACGCGGTCGAAATCGTGATAGGCGCCGGGATAGACCACGATCCGCGTCAGCGCGCTGCGGCCCCGCGCACCATCGATCATCTGCCGGCAGGCCGGTGGCGAATAGACGTCGTCCATGCCGCCGATCAGGATCAGCGTGGGAACCCGTGCGCTCCAACCGAGTCCCGACGACGCACGGCAATCCGGGTAGAAGGCGACCGCCGAGCGGAAGTCTGGCGAGACATGGTCCGGCAATTGCGGCCGCACGGCCCACAGCAGCGCGCTCGCGCCGCTCGCCCAGCCCAGCAGGCTGACGCGATCCGGCATCACCCAGGATTGCTGGGTCAGCCATTTCTGCGCGGCGACGATATCGGCGACGCGTTCGCGGCGGCCGCTGATGCGACGCTCCTTGACCCGGCATTGCGGTCCCAGCCCCCGCGAGCCGTAGCTGTCCGGTAGCAGCACGGCCTTGCCGTCCTTGACGAGTTCCTCGGCCCAATCGCGGTAACGCGGCAGCACGGGATCGGCGCGGCCGGCAAGCCCGCCACAGCCGTGCAGCGCGATGACGACGGGAAACGGTCCCGCACTGCTCGGCCTGTAAAGCTGCGCATGCAGCACATAGCCGGCGGAAGGGATCTCGATGGCCACAGGCGCAGGCAATGGCTCCGCAGCTTCTGAGGAGCTCACTGCGCAGAGCAGAGAGAGGACGACGGCGATGAGGGAGCGCATCAAACCAGCCGGGCACGACGAGCGGCAGAGATCCAAAATTCTAGCTAGCACGGAGTTTCGGGCCGAAGCATCACAAATCAGTGGGTTTGCGGAAGCGACAGCGGCCCCCATCTGTGTTAAAAATCAATGGACTATGACCTTCGTGCGCTCGTCGGCGTACATGGATGGAGATCACGGACGTGCTCAACAAGTTCGGTCCCTCGGGCCAGGGGGAAGCGCAGGTGCAGTATCTGGATGGCGATTTCCGCGTGATCTCGCCAGGGAGCTACGTGCGATGCGCCGTGACCGATGCGCGGATCCCGCTCGATGAGCTGAAATATTGGAGCGTCGATCTGCAGGAGGCCTATGCGCTGCCGAGCGCGGTGCTCCAGCGGCATTATCCAGGCGCGCTCAAGGCGAATGGCTGACGCTGCCGCACCGACGCGAGCCGGTGCGCGACCAAGCCGCGCAACGCCGCCGGATCGCTGAATTGCAGCGTCACGGGGAACGCCATGATCACCGGGTCCGATCGGCCCAAGATGCGATGGCCGCGAAGCCGGGCCAGATCCTTCTGGGTTGTGACCAGCGTCGAGCCTTGATGCTTGGCCTGCTCGGCCAGCGCGGCGATCTCATCGGTCGAAAACGGATGATGATCAGGAAACGCGCGCTCGCCGATGACCTCGAGCCCGCTGGTCCGAAGCGTCCGGAAGAAGCGCTGGGGGTCGCCAATGCCCGCGAAGGCGAGCAGCGGCCGTCCGGCCAGCGCTTTGACCACCTCGGTGTCCGGCTGCAGATGCGCTCTGAAAACCGGCTTTCCCGCTGCGGCGACGCGGGCTGCGACCGCCTCGCCAGCGGCGCCGCTGCCGACCACGATCAGCGCGTCGGTGCGCGCGAGCTGCGGCGGCAAGGGCGCCCGCAGCGGTCCGGCTGGAAACACCCTGCCATTGCCGAGCCCGCGCGCGCCATCGATCACGATCAATGCGAGATCCTTGGTGATTGACGGGTTCTGAAAGCCATCATCCATAAGGATCACGCTGGCGCCTTGCGCCTTCGCCAGCCCGACGCCCGCGGCGCGATTGCGCGACACCACGACAGGCACGTGGGCGGCCATCATCAGCGGCTCGTCGCCGATGTCAGCGGCCGCGTGGGTGGCGGGATCGACCGCCACCGGCCCAGCCAGCCGGCCACCATAGCCGCGGCTCAGCACGACCGGGTGCTCGCCGATCTCGCGGAGCAGAGCCGACAGCGCCAGCACCGTCGGCGTCTTGCCGGCGCCGCCGACGTGAAAATTGCCGACGCAGATGACGGGAACTCCGGCATCAAGGCCGCTCTGCGCCATCCGGTGTGCGGCGATGGCGCCATACAGCGCCGAGAGCGGAGACAGCAGCAGCGATTGCCAGGCGTGCGGCCGGAGCCAGAAGGCCGGCTCACGCATCTCGCGCGGTTCCCATCTCCAGCCTGACCTGCAGGAGATACGGCTCCAGGGCAGCCATCGTTCGCTCCAACGCGCCGCCGAGCTGATTGACGACGCGCGAGCCGGCAGCGACCAGGCTGTTGCCCGCCTCGGGATCAGCCAGCAGATGTCTGAACTGCCGGACCAGCGCCAACTGGTCCTGGGCGAGACGGGCACCAGCTGCCGAATCGAGCGCCTCATAGACTTCGGCAAAGTTGAAGACGTGGGGCCCGTGGACGATGGCGCCGCCGAGCTTGACGGCCTCGATCGGGTTCTGACCGCCATGCTCGACCAGCGAGCCGCCCATGAACACGATGGAGGCCAGCCGATAGAACAGCCCGAGTTCGCCGATCGTGTCGGCAATGTAGATCTCGGTTCCGGCTAGCGGCTGACCATCGCGCGACCGCAGGCCTGTCTGCAGGCCGGCGCCGGCAACGAGATCGGCGATCGCAGACCCGCGTTGAGGGTGCCGCGGCACGATCACGGTGAGAAGGGACGGCAAGGCACTGGAGAGCGCCTTGTGCGTCGCGATGAGGATCTCCTCCTCCCCCGGATGCGTGGAGGCGGCGACGATCACCGGGCGGCCGCGCGTCATCGCCATCAATCGTTCGAGCTTGACCGGATCGGCCGGCGGCGCCGGGACGTCGAGCTTGAGATTGCCCGTCGTGATCACATTGCGGGCGCCAAGTGCAGAAAACCGGTCGGCGTCGGCCTGCGACTGGGCCAGGCAAAGATCGAAGCGTCCGAGCAGCGCGGAGATCGTGCCGGACATGCGGCGCCAGCGCGGGAACGAGCGCGGCGACATCCGTCCATTGATCACGACCATCGGCACCCGCCGGGAGGCGCCGGCGAGGATCAGATTGGGCCAGAGGTCGGATTCGATGAACAGTCCGAGCGACGGGCGCCAATGATCGAGAAACCGCTCCACAAAACGTGGCGTGTCGTAGGGGACGTATTGATGGATCACATCCGGCGGGAAACGTTTGGCCACGATCGCGGCCGAGGTCACCGTTCCCGAGGTGAGCAGGATGCGGATGTTGAGCGCGCGCAACCGCTCGATCAGCGCCGCCGCCGCCAGCACCTCACCGACGCTGGCGCCGTGAATCCAGACCAGCGGTCCGAGCGGGCGCGTGTCGTGGCTCAGGCCACGGCGTTCGTCGGTCCGCTCCGGATCTTCCTTGCCATGCTTGAGCCGCTGCCTGATCAAGGCCGGCGCAAGCGGCGCCGCCGCCGAGGACAACCCGCGGTACACGCGCAGGGCCATCGGAAGCGTGTTAGCCACTGGAGGCCCCCGTGACGGGCGGCGGGCATGCATCCGGGCGGCCGACGATCTGATAGGCGCGACGCATGCATTCGTTCAGCGTGGCTTCGAGGTCGAGGCGCGCCTGCTCCATCGCCGCGGCGTCGGCATCGCGCGGCACGTGGATTTCCTTGATTCCCACCAATGCGCCGCGGCCAAAGGGCAGATTGATGGTGGTGCTGTCCCAGTTCTTCAGGCGGATGAAGCGGCTCGTGACCATCGCAAAGGGCATGATCGGACGTCCTGATTCACGCGCGAGCATGATGATGCCGAGGCCCGCAATCCGCGCACGCTTCGGCACATCCGCGGTCGATGCTACGTTATAGTTGTCTTCCAGCGCGCGCACCATCTCCTTGAAGGCCCCCACCCCTCCTTTCCGGTGGAAGGAGGACCCGTGGTCCCCCGAGCCGCGGATGGTTCCGATGCCGAGCCGCTCGGCAGCGATGGCGTTGAACTCGCCGTCGCGATGGCGGGAGATCAACACCTTGGCGCGGTAGCTCGGCTTGTTCCGGATGAACGGCGTCAGGAGATGCTGGCCGTGCCAGAAGGCGAAGATCGCCGGCATCTGCGGCTCGACGATCTCGTAGACATCCGCCGGCTCATAGGTGAAGCGGTTGGTGAGCCAAACCAGGCGCAGGTACTCAGCCGCGAGAAACCCAACGGCGCGCTGGAACCAGCCGCTACGCAGCATATTACGGACGAGATGTTTCAAGTCGAAAGCTTTGCGTCTTACTTCGCGTCCTGACCGGGATCGAGCAGCCGGTGCAGGTGGACGATGAAATAGCGCATATGGGCGTTGTCGACCGTCATCTGCGCCTTGGCTCGCCATGCCGCGTGAGCCGCCGCATAGTTCGGATACACGCCGACAATATCGACCTTGTCGAGATCCTTGAATTCGTTCTTGTCGAGATTGATGAGTTCGCCGCCGATCACGAGGTGAAGGAGCTGCTGCGAGGCGCTGTCTGTCATCGGTACCATTCCTAATCGGCGCCTTGCTGGCGAGTGAAGCGTGCAATCGGAGCCGTTCAGCCTGGCGGTAAGCGGCGGTATTGCGCGACGATATCAGCATGTCGGTCGCGGCCCGCTGCTACCAGCACCCCGTGCACCACTTCCGGACGATTATAGAGGATCGTCTCGCCGGACAATGCGGTCATTTTACCTCCCGCTTCCTGCACGATCAGATGAGCCGCCGCAAGATCCCAATCGCGGCTTTGCCCGCCTGCAAAAGCGGCATCGAGCGCACCGTGCGCAACACGACACAGGCGCAGCGCCAATGATCCGATTCGGGGATGGAGTTCAATTCGGGCAAATTGCGGAGCCAGCTTCTCAACCAGCGGTTTGGGGCCCGCCACGCGCGCAAAGTCCAGTGCAGTCCCCTGGGCGGCATGAACGGGCTGATCATTGAGCGTGGTGCCCTGTCCCAGGCCTGCGAAGAAGAACTCGCGGGTGACAGGGGCATAGACGGCGGCCAGGATCGGCGACTGGTCCTCGACCAAAGCGACGCTCACGCACCAGTCCTGCCGGCTGCCGAGAAAGGATCGGGTGCCGTCGATCGGGTCGACGATCCAGACCCGCGACCGGTCGAGCCGGTCGGGGTCGTCCACGCTTTCTTCCGACAACCAGCCGTAATCGGGCGTGGCCGACCTCAACCGGCGTTCGAGAAGCTCATTGACGGCCATGTCGGCCTCGGACACGGGGGACGATGCCCCCTTGGTCCATTTGCGGAGCTCGGTGCCGAACATCGCGTGCGCCAGTTCGCCGGCCTCGCGCACCGCCTGCTTCAGAAGCCCGACATCCGCCGCAAGGCTCGTCCCGGCCGGTTTCTCGATCTCAGCGTCCGCCAAGCGTCAACCCTTCGATGCGCACCGTCGGCGCATTGACCCCATAGCGGAACTCCAGATCGCTGGCGGGCGTCATCGATTTGAAGATCTCGAACAGGTGACCGGCGATCGTCACCTCGCTCACCGCATAGGTGATCTCGCCATTCTCGATCCAGAAGCCGGACGCGCCCCTGCTGTAGTCGCCGGTCACGCCGTTGACGCCGGAGCCGATCAGGTCGGTAACGTAGAAGCCCTGCTTGATGTCCGAGATGAGCTCCTTGGCCGTCACCACGCCTGCTTCGAGATGCAGGTTGAACGGACCCGGTGATGGCGAGGACGACACCCCGCGATGGGCATGCCCGGTCGTGACCAGGCCAAGCTCGCGTGCCGTCGCGGAATCCAGCAGCCACGTCGTCAGGATACCATCGTCGACCAGCGCGGTCTTCTTCACCTGGACACCTTCGGCGTCGAACGGTTGCGAACGCAGGCCGCGCGGACGCAGCGGATCGTCGATGATGCGGATGTCCTTGGCAAACAGCTGCGCACCGAGCTTGTCCTTCAGGAAGCTGGTCTTGCGCGCGATCGAAGCGCCGTTGATGGCGCCGACGAGATGGCCGACCAGCGAACCGGACACGCGCGGATCGAACACGACCGGCACCTGGCAGGTCGCGACCTTGCGCGGATTGGCGCGCGCCACGGCACGCTCACCGGCGCTGCGGCCGACCGCCGCCGGGGCCAGCAGATCGGCGCCGTGCGGCGCCGCCGTGTAGTCATAGTCGCGCTCCATGCCGGTGCCTTCACCGGAGATCGCGGTCGTCGAGATGCTCTGGCTCGAGCGCAGATACGCGCCGTGAAAGCCGTCGCTCGTGACCAGCACCATGCCGCCGATGCCGGCCGAGGCCGACGCCCCGCCCGATTTGGTCACGCCCTTGACCACCATCGCCGCAGCTTCCGCCTCCTGGGCACGCCGCTCCAACTCGGCGATCACAGGGATCTGCGGATCGAGAAGGTCGAGCTCGGGAATGTTACGGGCCAGCAGCGCGGGATCGGCGAGGCCGACATATTTGTCATCGGGCGCCACGCGGGCCATGGCGACGGCCCGCTCGGCCAGCCGTGCCACACCATCGCCGCTGACGTCGTTGGTCGACACCACGGCCTGACGCTTGCCGACCAGGACACGCAGCCCGACATCGTCGCCTTCGGAGCGTTCGGATTCCTCGACACGACCATCGCGGACCTCGACGCCCTGCGAAACGCCGCGCACCGCGATCGCGTCGGCGGCATCCGCGCCGGCCTTCCGTGCAGCCTCGACCAGCCGCTGGGCGAGCGCCGTGAGCGCGGACTGATCGAGAAGATCGGAATGAACGGAGGTCGACGAAGCAGGAGCTGAGGAGGAAGAGGTCACGAACAAATTCCGATCGATGTCTGGTGGCGACGAGGACGACTCAATCCAAACGAAATGTGGCCTGTTCACGCCGACTTCAAGCAGGCAGGCGGACGGCACGTCGGATTGTCGGCAAATCGGCAAGGTCTCGTCAATCATGCGGGGCAAGCGCTTGTCAATCATGACGGTAAGAGGATCATGCGTCACCGCTGATTAACCAGGCTTCTTAAGCTGAAACGGGCGGGGTGCGTGGCAAGGTCTCACGCATCGACCGGGAACATAATCCCGGCGGGGAGACCAAGCCGTGAGGCGTCAAACAGCAACAGGCGGAAGCAATTCCGCAGGGTCGGGCCGCGCCGTGCGGCTCGACCCTCTTTCCCTGCCCGTCTCGTTCAACGCGCACGATACCCGTGCCGATGGCGGAATCCGGCAGGTCGAACTGCACCGGGAGCGCGTGGTGCTGCGCCGTGCCATCAGCGGCATGCGCATGGCCGTGAACCTCCGCGTCAGCGACTTCCTCGGCATCGCGCTTCGCGAGCTCGACGACTCGCGGATGATGCTGGTTCTCGTCCACCGCGACCCGTCGCTCACCATCCCTCTCTGCGTCGACGACGACCCGGGCGAGATCGCTGCAGCCTGGGCGATGTGGTGCGAGACGTTCGCGCTGCCGCAGCTTCAGGATACGAACAGAGAAGCCGCGCCGCGCCGCCGTCGCCGCAACGCGATCCGCGACCGCCGTCCGCGTTTCCTGATGCGCCGCCGCGTCGGCCACCTGCTGGGTCCGGCGTCGATCTATCGCGGCGAGCGCGAGATCATCGCGCGCAACTGATCACAGGACGCGCAAGACCGCGTCGACCAGCAGGGCTGCGAACAGAAGCAGCCCGGCATCGCGATTCGACTTGAACAGGCGCAGGCACAGCGCCGGATCGGCGGTGTCGAGCCGGCGGACCTGCCAGCCGAGATGGACCGCGAAACCGGCAAGCCCGATCCAGGCCGCCACTCCAGCGTGGGCGGTGACAAAAGCGGCGCCGATCAAGACCACAGCCAGCGCGTAGAAGATGACGAGCGCGAGATGCGTGCGGTCGGCGAACAGCCGCGCCGTCGACTTGATGCCGATCAGCGCATCATCCTCCGCATCCTGATGCGCGTAGATCGTGTCGTAGGCGATCACCCATGCGATCGAGCCGGCGTAGAGCAGCAGCGCCGTGGCATCGAGACGGCCGAACGCGACCGCAAAACCCATCAGCGCGCCCCACGAGAAGGCGAGCCCGAGGACCGTCTGCGGCCACCAGGTGATTCGCTTCATGAACGGATAGATCGCGACGATGATCAGCGATGCGATCCCGGTCAGGATCGCGAAGCGGTTGAACTGCAGCAACACCATCAGGCCGATCAGCGCCTGCGCGACCAGGAAGGCCAGCGCCTGCTTGACGCCGACCTGCCCGGCCGGGATCGGCCGCGAGCGCGTGCGTTCCACCTTGGCGTCGAGATCGCGGTCGGTGATGTCGTTCCAGGTGCAGCCGGCGCCCCGCATCGCGAACGCGCCCACGAAATACAGCCCGATCCAGGCCGGCAGCATCGTGAGCTGTCCCGACATGCCGGCCGCCAGGGCAGCCGACCACCAGCACGGCATCAGCAGCAGCCAGGATCCGATCGGGCGATCGTAGCGGGCCAGCCGCAGATAGGGCCGGCTCCAGACAGGCGCCAGCGTGTCGACCCAATTGCCGGTCGCGTCAGCAACGCGGACGGCAGTGTCGCTCATCGGGTGAGAACGTTGCCGGTCATGGTGTCGAACGCCGACCCGCCCTTCTTGCCGGTGTTGGCTTCGGGCAGCGCGGCGGAGCTCCCCAGCACATCGCTCAGGCTGGGCGCGGCCGGGCTGCCCCGCGTCTGCATCTGAGCGGCCACGGCACAAACCTTCTTCTCAAGGGCTTCCGTGCCCTTGTGACCCGTCTTCAGCTGTTCTGCGATCTGCTGCGGAATGCCGCAACTTGCAGCATGCGCTTCGACATATTTGATCATCTTCACTTCGGCCTTGCCGAAATTGCCGATCAGCTTGCAGGCCTCGTCCGGAGATGCCTTCCGGTCGCTCGCGGCCTTGATCAGCTTGCCGCGCCGCTCCGCCTCTTCGCGTAGCGGGATGAATTCCTTCATGCAGTTGTCCGGCGGGCCGCCCTGGGGCGCGGCCATGGCAGGCGGCTGGAAACCACCACCACCGCCGAACGCAGGCGCTCCGGTGCTTGGAAACGCGGCGGGCGCCGCCGCCGGTGCGGCGGGCCTGCCACCGATCGGTGGAAAGGCCGAGCTGTTATTGGCGGCAGGGCGGGACTCACCCGGCAAGGCCGGGAATGCGCTTTGTGCCAGCGCCGGCCCCGAACAGAGGCCGATCAGCACGGCAAGCGACAACAAGGAATGGCGGGCGATCAAGGGCTGGTTCTCCGGCAAGACCAAAGTTCCTCAAAACTTCCGGACGAAAGCACGATCCGATCCGGTGCCTTTTACGATTCCCGCCCGCTTGGCACAACCGCGGAGTTTGTCACCTCTGCGGCGCAGGGACGCAGCCGCGCCTCAGAATCGCCACAGAGTCCTCGTCGTGGACGAAGGTATCCGCAGAATTGCGAATTCCAGGCAACTGGACCCTGCTCCGACGTGTCATCGTCACATCCTGGAACCGCCGGAACAAGCCGCCGCCGGATCACGTCGCCGTGCAGAGCTTTCGCATCACGGCCAGGGTGTTTTCGTGATTGGCCTTCAGCTGATCCGTGATCTTGGGCGGAATCCCGCACGTCGCGGCGTGCGCGACCGCGTAATCGATCATCTTCGTCTGAGCCAGCTCATACTCATGGACCAGCTGGCAGGCCTCGCCAGGCGCGAAGCGACGCTCGGTCGCCGCCTTGATGAGCTTGGCGCGGCGGGCTGTCTCGTCCCGCAGCGGCGTGAACTCCTTCAGGCAGCTTTCAGGGGGGCGAAAGCCGGCAGCGGCAGGCCCGCCGGGGCTGGCGGCCCGCGGCGGCGTGGCCGCCCCCGCCTGCCCCGCGACCGCCTTGTCGTCGGCTCGACAGGCCCCAGTGAGCGTGAGTACGGTGATGGCGGCGAACGCCCAGCTCCAGTTCTTGTCGATCACCGGCTGTTCTCCTCGCCAAGGCGTCCCGGACGCCGCGTCCCGAATCCGGGCGGGCCACATCGCGGCCGATCCAACCGGCAAAATCTGTCGACAGCGCGGCCAAAAGGCGCCATCGCCAATGCGGCCGGGCGCGGATCATCCGCCTGCTTCGGCGCTGGTCAGGACGTCTTTTCACGGTCGAAGCAACATGCCCGAATACGACTTCAACGCGCCACGCCTGTATGTCGATGCGCCCCTGCAGCACGGCGCCAATGTCGAATTGGACCGCGACCAGAGCAACTATCTCGGCAATGTGCTCCGCCTTGGCGCCGGAGATCGCGTCCTGGTCTTCAACGGCCGCGACGGCGAATGGCAGGGTCTGATCGGCGGCCGCAAGCGGCCCGACAGCTTGACGATCGAGCATCAGACCCGGCCGCAGGACCGGCTCGCTGACCTCGCTTATGTCTTCGCGCCGCTGAAGCACGCGCGGCTCGACTACATGGTCCAGAAGGCGGTCGAAATGGGCGTCTCGTCGCTTGCGCCGGTCATCACCCGCCACACCCAGGTGTCCCGCGTCAATGGCGAGCGCATGCGCGCCAATGTGATCGAGGCGGCCGAGCAATGCGGCATCCTCAGCCTGGCAGAGGTACGCGAGCCGGTGTCGCTGGAGCGTTTCCTGGCGCAGCGCCCGCCGGACCGCCTGCTCGTGTTCTGCGACGAGGCGGCTGACGTCGCCGATCCGCTGCAGGCGCTGCGCGGCGGCAGCGATCGCGCCGGCATCGACCTGCTGATCGGTCCCGAAGGCGGCTTTGCCAGCGAGGAGCGGGAATTGCTGCTGCGGCAGCCGCTTTTGCTCCGGGTCGCGCTCGGGCCACGCATCCTGCGCGCCGACACTGCGGGGGTGGCTGCCCTCGCCCTGATCCAGGCCACTTTGGGAGATTGGCGCAGTCAGAGCCGTTAAGGCCCGTCCCCAATTGTCGTCCGCCGCGTCCATTCATGGTCGAAACCGCGGAATGGCCATGCTAAGGGGCTGCCGCTGCCCGCCGGGCGGCGCACACCCCGAGTGGAACCAGATCGAGATGACCGGACCCGCTTCAACCGGCCCCGCCGCCTGGGCCGACACGCTGCTGCAGTCGTTCGCCCAGGCCGGCTATGACCGCGCCGAGCCGGCGATTCTGCAGCCAGCCGAACCGTTCCTCGATTTGTCCGGGGAAGACATCCGCAAGAGCCTCTACCTGACGACCGACGCGAGCGGCGAGGAGCTCTGCCTGCGCCCCGATCTGACCATTCCGGTGGCACGGGACTATCTGGCCTCCGCCCGCGCCGGCCAGTCCGCGGGCTTCAGCTATCTCGGACCCGTATTTAGATACCGTAACGGCCGACCCGGCGAGTTCCTGCAGGCCGGGATCGAGTCGTTCGGCCGCAAGGATCATCCCGCCGCGGATGCGGAAATGCTGGCGCTGGCGATCGAAGCGACGGCGGCGGCGGGCCTCGCCGAGGTCGAGATCCGCACCGGCGATGTCGCGCTGTTCACCGCTTTGATCGACGCCCTCGACCTCTATCCGGTGTGGCGGCGGCGGCTGATCAAGGACTTCAACCGCAAGGTCACGCTGGAACAGGATCTTGAGCGCCTGGCAGTCGCATCGGCAGCGACGCGCAACGAATATGAAGGTGTCCTTGCCGCGCTCGCCGGTTCGGATCGCAAGGCGGCGCTGGCCCTCGTCACCGACCTGATGTCGATCGCCGGCGCCACCGCCGTCGGCGGCCGGACCGTGGCCGAGATCGCCGATCGCTTCCTGGAACAATCGACCCTCAAGGGCGGCGCCCTGCCGCGCGACGCGCTCAACACGATCAAGCGCTTCCTGGCCATCGCGGGCAATCCGAAGGACTCCGTCAAACAGCTCCGCGCGCTCGCCGCGGACGCCAAGCTCGACATCGCCAGCGCGATCGACGCGCTGGAGGCGCGCGTCGATCTGATGGCCAAGCGTGGCATCGACATCCGCCAGGTGCGCTTCGCCACGGCGTTCGGACGCGGCCTCGACTACTACACCGGCTTCGAGTTCGAATTGCACCGCAGGGATGGCGGCGACGAGCCGCTGGTCGCCGGCGGCCGTTATGACGGGCTGCTGAGCCGGCTCGGCGCGGCGGCACCGATCCCCGCGGTCGGCTTCTCGATCTGGGTCGAGGGTCTCGCCCGGAACAGCGGTCAAAGCACGCCCCAGCATGGGAGAGCATCATGAGCGGCCCGCTCGTCGTCGCCGTTCCGTCCAAGGGGCGCCTGCAGGAAAATGCGGAAGCGTTCTTCGGACGCGCCGGTCTGACCCTGTCGAAACCGGGCGGCGCGCGCGACTATCGCGGCACGATAGCAGGCCTCGACAATGTCGAGATCGCCTATCTGTCCGCGAGTGAGATCGCCTCGCAACTGGCGCGCGGCAGCGTGCATCTCGGCGTGACCGGCGAGGACCTTGTGCGCGAGAGCATTCCGGACGCCGACAAACGCGTGCAGCTGATCGATGCGCTGGGCTTCGGCGGCGCCAATGTCGTCGTCGCCGTGCCGCAGGCCTGGATCGACGTTCGCACCATGGCCGATCTCGACGACGTGACCACCGGGTTTCGCGCCCGGCACAATCACCGCATGCGCGTCGCGACCAAATACATCAACCTGACGCGCAGCTTCTTTGCCGCCCATGGCATCGTCGATTACCGCATCGTCGAGAGCGCCGGCGCGACCGAGGGCGCCCCCGCGGTCGGAACGGCCGAACTGATCGTCGACATCACCAGCACCGGCTCGACGCTCGTCGCCAACGGGCTGAAGGTGCTGGACGACGGCGTGATCCTGCGCAGCCAGGCCAACCTCGTCGCCTCCCGCGATGCCGACTGGTCCGACGGCCCGCGCGAGAGCGCCCGGATCATTCTCGACCACATCCATGCCCGCGCGCGGGCGAGCAAGTACCGCGAGGTGCGCACGCGCTTCAAAGGGTGCGACGCAGCAATGCTGACCGAGGCCCACAACCGGTTCGGCGTCGTGGCGCCCTTCGGCGGGCCAACGTCGTCAGGCATGCTGACCCTGCATTGTCCGCCGGCGCAAATCTACGCGCTGGGCAGCTTCCTCCGCGCGCACGGGGCCGAGACCGTATCGGTCGCCTCGCTCGACTACGTGCTCGACCGCGAGAATCCGCTGTTTGCCCGCCTCGAGGCCTTCCTGCGATCATAAATCGCCGTTCATCGTAGCGACAGGCGGCGGCAGCTACCATATGTTGGTAGGCAGAACGAGGACGAGGACTCTGAGCGATGCTGGGAACTGACGTGTCCGACCTGACTACGACCGCGGCCGATGCCGCGTCGCAGGGTCTGTCGATCGTTATCCCCGTCTACAATGAAGGCGCGGGACTGACGGCGCTGCACGAGCGGCTGAACAACCTCGCACGCTCGCTGCGCCAGCGCTTCGGCCTCGCCTGCGAACTCGTCTATGTCGACGACGGCAGCCGCGACAACACGCTCGCCATCGCGCGCACCTTGCAGGCCGACGCGCTCGACGTTCAGGTGGTGTCGCTGTCGCGCAATTTCGGCAAGGAGGCGGCGCTGATGGCCGGCCTCGATCATGCCCGCCGCGGCGCCGTGCTGTTCATGGATGGCGACGGCCAGCATCCGCCCGCCCTGGTCGAGCAGCTCGTCACGCACTGGATCAAGGACGGCTACGACGTCGTCTACACGGCCAAGGCGCATCGCGACAACGAGCCGTTCCTGCGGCGGGTCGCCGTGCACGGCTTCTATGCGCTGATCAATTGGGGCGCACGGCAGAAGATCCCGGAGGACGCCGGCGACTTCCGCCTGCTGTCGCCGCGCGCCGTAGCCGCGCTGCGCCAGCTGCCCGAGCGCAACCGTTTCTTCAAGGGATTGGCGAGCTGGATCGGCTTTCGCCAGATCCGCGTCGATTACGAACCTGCGGCACGCGCCCACGGCGTCACCAGGTTCAACGTCACCAGCCTGCTCGGCCTGTCGATCGAGGGCCTGACCTCGTTCTCGGTGGCGCCGCTGCGCTTCGCCAGCCTGCTTGGAATCCTGCTCGCCTCGGCGGCCTTCCTGTTTGGTCTGTCGATTCTCTGGGAGACCTTGACCACCGGCAAGTCCGTGCCCGGCTATCCCTCGCTGATGGTCGGCCTGATGACCATCGGCGGCGTCCAGCTGATCATGATCGGCATCATGGGCGAATATATCGGCAAGATCCTCTCGGAGCTGAAGGCGCGCCCGATCTACTTCGTCGCCGAGCACAGCGAGAAGCGTGCTGCGCTCGACACGCGGAGCGACGGCGCCGAAAGGACTGCCGCCGAATGAGCGGAGCGCGGCACCGGCGCATCTGGCTGTGCGCCGATGATTACGGCATCAGTCCAGGGGTCAACCGCGCCATCCGCGACTTGATCGGACGTGGGCGTCTCAACGCGACCTCGGTGATGATGGTCGGCGCAGCGATCGGTCGCGACGAGGTGACGGAGCTGACCAAGGTCGCGGCCGACAGCTCGCGCTGCGCCATCGGCCTGCACGTGACGCTGACAGCGCCGTTCCGACCGCTGACGATGCATTTCCGGCCCGCCGAGGGCGGCATGTTTCCGCCCTTCCCCAAGCTGCTGCGCGCCGGGCTGACCCGCCGGCTCGATCCCGAGATGATCCGCGCCGAGGTGATGGTCCAGCTTGCCGCCTTCAACGAGCTGTTCGGCCGCGCCCCAGATTTCGTCGATGGTCATCAGCATGCGCAGCTTTATCCGCAGGTGCGGGAGGGCTTTCTGGCGGCGGTCAAGGACGCCGCACCATCGGCCTGGGTCCGCCAGGGCGGCCGCCCTGGGCCGCTGATGCCGCGGCTGACTGCGCCGAAGGCCCTGCTGCTGGACGCGCTGAGCGCGCAATTCCGCAAGTATGCCAAGCGCGCCGACATCACCTACAACCCCGCTTTTGCGGGCGCCTACGACTTCACCAAAGCGTCGGACTTCGGCGCCTTGATGGACGGCTTCCTGACCGCGCTGCCTGAGAACGGGCTCGTCATGTGCCATCCTGGCTTCGTGGACGACGTCCTGATCGAGCTCGATCCGTTGACGGTCCAACGGGAGCACGAGCACGCTTATCTCGCTGGCGAGCACTTTCCGGACCTGCTCGAGCGACGCGGGGTGACGCTGGCCTGACCAGATCGTCATCCCGGCGACGAACAAAGCTGCGCGGGACCGCATTTCCTTTCGCAGCGAGGCGGCGCCGGCGTCGCGAGTCCTTCGCAACTCCCAAGTCCTCGCACCTCCCATGACGCTTTGTCGCATACGGAAAGTCGCCTACGGAAATTTAATCCGCGGCCCGGCTGGCCGGACCGCAAAGTCCCCCTAAATCTTGGCCGCGCTTCGCTGGAATCGGCAAGCGGCAGGAGAACCACATGACACCGCAAGAACGCCAACTCATCGACGAATTGTTCGACCGGCTTGCCAGGTTGGAGAGTGCGCCGCGTGACCCAGACGCGGCCGCCGCGATCTCCCAGGCGCTGCAGCGGGCTCCAAACGCCGTGTATGCGCTGGTGCAAACGGTCCTGGTCCAGGACGAGGCTCTGAAGCGCGCCAATGCCCGGATCGAGGAGTTGCAGCACGCCCAGCCGCCGCAGCAGCCTCAGTCCGGCGGCTTCCTCGATTCGATGCGCGACAGCATCTTCGGCTCCGCCAGCAGCCGCGGTTCCGTTCCCAACGTTCCTCCGCCGGCCCCGAGCCGCCCGGTCTGGAACAGCGGCCAGGCCATGCCTCCCGGCTATCAGGGACAGCCCGGCTATTCCGGTCAGCCCGGCCCCTATGATCAAGGCGGTTTCGGCCAGCCGCGGGGCGGCATGTTCGGCGGCGGAGGCGGCTCGTTCCTCGGGACCGCCGCGGCCGCGGCGGCCGGCATGGTCGGCGGCTCACTGCTGCTCGGCGGCATCCGCTCGATGATGGGTGGCGGTTCGCACCAGGCATTCGGTGACACGACCATCATCGAGGAGCGCGGCGGTGGCGCCAGCCCGTGGAGCGACCAGTCGGGCGGCTCCCTGGCGCGCGACGCCGGCCTCGACGACATCGGCCGTTCGGGCGACGGGGGCGGTCGCGCCGGCCTGTTCGATCAGGCGAACTACGACGACAGCGGCAATGGCGATGACGCGAGTTTCGATGCCGACGACGGCTACGGCAACGACGATAATGGCGGCAGCGACTATGCGTGACGCATTATCGTCCTGACCCAGGACTTGAACGACGAAGGCCGCCCCAAGGGCGGCCTTTTCTTTGGTGACCATCACGCAGGACGATCGATCCTTTTAGATCACGATCACGCGGGTTCCGACATTCACGCGTCCGTAGAGATCGATGACGTCCTCGTTGCGCATCCTGATACAGCCGGAGGACACGTTGGTTCCGATGGTCCAGGGCTCGTTGGAACCATGGATCCGGTAGAGCGACGAGCCGAGATACATCGCGCGGGCGCCAAGCGGATTTTCCGGGCCCCCTTCCATGTGTCGCGGCAGGTCGGGCCGCCGCGCCAACATCTCGGGCGGCGGGGTCCAGTCCGGCCACTCCCGCTTCGCCGAGATCGTCTTCACCCCCGACCAGGTGAAGCCCGGGCGGCCGACGCCGATGCCGTAGCGCAGCGCCTTGCCCTCGCCCTGCACCAGATAGAGGAACTTGTTGGGCGTATCGACGACGATCGTGCCCGGCCTTTCTTTGCCATCATAGTCAACGATCTGCTTCTCGTATTTCGGGTCGAGCGGCCGCTGGCTCTGCTCATAGGCCTCCTCGTCCGGTACTGCCTGCGGCTGGTAGTAAGACGGCTGCTGCTGGTACATCGGCTGAGCGCCGCGGCCGCCCTGCGGATCGCCGAACAGGAATTCGATGAAGCCGCCGCCCATGCGCGAGCGTTCGACATAGGCGGTGCGCACCGGGGCCATCTGCTGCGGAGGGCCGCTATAGATCACCGTCGGCTGTTGAAATCCCTGAGCTACGGCCCGATCCAGACCCGCATAGAAAAAGCACGCGCCGGCCAGCAGCGCCGTGGAGAATGATTTGAACATCGACGTACTCTGTACTGTTTCGTCTGGAGACTGTCGTCGCGCGGAAGACCACCGAGATCGGCCGCACATCGTCAATAAAGAGCAAAACCCGATCGCTTTGGTAAACGACGGGGCCGTCTGGATTCACCATCGAGGCAGATGACAGCGGATTCGATCGCTAGCGTTTATTTTGGGTGAAGGGCGCAGACGCATGGTTAATCGTTGATGCATGGCGCACGCGAGCGTTGCGGGGTCGGGTTCCTGCCGTGAACGCGATGTTAAATAGCGTCCGAGTAGAACTGAGTGCAGTAAAAGGTCAGGGATACTCTCATGCCGGTTCGCAAGCGTTTCCGTATCGAAGAAGCAATCGTCGGCCATATGCCGGAGCCAGACTTCGTGGGTGGCGAGATCGGCCCCAACCACAAGGAAATCATGGACGAACTGCGCGCAATCCGCGCTCAGATGGCCAATGCGATCCGCAGCGGCGGTGGCAACAGGGCCAACGCCGTCATCGAAGAGTCCGCCGCCCGCGAGGTCGCCGAAGCGCGCGCGCTGATCGAGACCTATCGCGCTCAGATCGAGCAATGCGAGAAGCTGAAGATCGAGCTGGACCTGATCCACGATGCGATCAACCGCACCAAGGGCGAGATCGCGACCCTCCATGCCAAGAGCTTCAATGGCGAGGAGATGGCCAAGGTCAACGGTGAACTCGGCGCCGTGGTCGGCGGCACCGAACAGGCGACCCAGCAGATCCTCGAAGCCGCGGAAGCCATCGACCAGGCCGCCAGCGCGCTCGGCAAGGTGGATTCGGCGGATCAGCAGAAGATCCTGAGCGAAGAGATCCAGGAGCGCGTGGTCTCGATCTTCGAGGCCTGCAACTTCCAGGACCTGACCGGCCAGCGCATCAACAAGGTCATGACCACCATGAAGTTCATCGAACACCACATCGTGGTGATGATGGACATCTGGGGCGGCGTCGACGCCATCAAGGCGCATGTGCCGCCGGTCGTCGACACCCGCGAGGGCGACGCCAGGCTGCTGAACGGCCCGAAGGCGGAAGGCGAGATCGGCCACGCCTCGCAGGACGATATCGACGCGATGTTCAACTGAACGCGCGGCCGCGCCTGGAGCGAAGGCTCCGCGAGGTGCGCCTCACAAAAAACGCCGGCGTTCCCGCCGGCGTTTTTCGTTCATCAGTCACGATGGGAACGGATCGTCAGGCCCGCGGTCCGCAGCGCACATAGACCATGTTGCCGTAACGTGTTCCGGCATCCTTGTCGACGAACCGGGTGACCAGGACCCGGCCATCGAAGGAAATGACCTCGCGGTCCTGCTCGCCGCCGGGGGGACCTTCGGGACCGATATAATTCTTGCCGCTGGCAGAGCCCTTCAGCCGTAACTCCTGGGGGGTCGCCTGGTCGGCCAGATGCATCACGACGCCGCCGGCCGTGCCGGGACCGATCGTGTAGGGCTGCTTGCACTGAGCCAGCGCCATCTTTTCAGTGCGCGCCCGATCGTTCGGATTCTGATACGAGGCCAAGCCCCATTTGCCCACGATCTCGTCAGGACGGATCGTCGCGGGCCGCTCGGGCTCCACCGCCATCTCCGGCGGCGCCGCGGGGGTCGACGGCGACAGGTTGAAGCCACCCGCGCACGCTCCCAGAAACATCGTGAGCGCCGACGCGATCGCGAGATTGGCAACCGGCCGCACGCACCGTGGACTCGTCATGGCATCCCCTTAGGAACAAGATCATGGCCGCCCCGTCTGGCAACCAAGCGCAAAACGCACGCAAGAGCAACGACGTCGGATGACGACGCCGCTCCACTAACATGTCTTGGCTAGGACAACATCCCCTAACAGCCTCAAGAAGCGCTTAACCGTCCGCCTTTGCTTGACAGGATCGGCGGCAAGCCATATTTCCCCGAACGGTCTTTAGCACTCGGAGGGCACGATTGCTAAAGCCGCGAGTCAGTTGGCACCACGTTGGCGCCAAATGTGGCCGCATTCAGATTTCCTCCGCCAGTAACCGTTATCGAAGCACCCCAAAAGGGACCCGTCATGGCCAAATCGAAGTTTCGTCCCCTGCACGACCGCGTCGTGGTTAAGCGCATCGACGCCGAAGAGAAGACCAAGGGCGGCATCATCATTCCCGACAGCGCCAAGGAAAAGCCCTCGCAGGGCGAAGTCGTTGCCGTCGGCCCCGGCGGCCGTGACGAAAGCGGCAAGCTGATCCCGATCGACGTCAAGGTCGGCGACCGCGTGCTGTTCGGCAAGTGGTCCGGCACCGAGGTCAAGCTGGACGGCGAGGAACTCCTGATCATGAAGGAGTCCGACATCATGGGCGTCGTCGCCTGATCCCGACCGCCCGGGGCGGCCGTGCGCCGCCCGGGGCGACAATGCTTTGCAGCCTTGATCCGGTGACAGACGGGCGATCACGCCGCTGGCCGTCGAGGTCCACTCCAGGAGAGATTTTACATGGCAGCCAAGGACGTCAAATTCGCTGGCGACGCGCGCGACCGCATGCTGCGCGGCGTCGACATTCTCGCCAACGCCGTCAAGGTGACGCTCGGCCCGAAGGGCCGCAACGTCGTCATCGAGAAGAGCTTCGGCGCTCCGCGCATCACCAAGGACGGCGTCACCGTCGCCAAGGAGATCGAGCTGGAGGACAAGTTCGAGAACATGGGCGCGCAGATGCTGCGCGAGGTCGCCTCCAAGACCAACGACCTGGCCGGCGACGGCACCACCACCGCGACCGTGCTCGCCCAGGCGATCGTCCGCGAGGGCGCCAAGGCGGTTGCCGCCGGCATGAACCCGATGGACCTGAAGCGCGGCATCGACACCGCGGTTGCCGCGGTCATCAAGGACATCGAGAAGCGCGCCAAGCCGGTCGCCTCCTCCGCCGAGGTCGCCCAGGTCGGCACCATCTCCGCCAATGGCGACGCCGCCATCGGCAAGATGATCGCCCAGGCGATGCAGAAGGTCGGCAATGAGGGCGTGATCACGGTCGAGGAGAACAAGTCGCTCGAGACCGAGGTCGACATCGTCGAGGGCATGAAGTTCGACCGCGGCTATCTCTCGCCGTACTTCGTCACCAATGCCGAGAAGATGACCGCCGAGCTCGACGACGTCTACGTGCTGTTGCACGAGAAGAAGCTGTCGGGCCTGCAGGCCATGCTGCCGGTGCTCGAAGCCGTCGTGCAGTCGGGCCGTCCGCTGCTGATCATCGCTGAGGACGTCGAGGGCGAGGCGCTGGCCACCCTGGTCGTCAACCGCCTGCGCGGCGGCCTCAAGGTCGCAGCCGTCAAGGCGCCGGGCTTCGGTGACCGCCGCAAGGCCATGCTCGAGGACATCGCGATCCTGACCGGCGGCCAGCTGATCTCCGACGATCTCGGCATGAAGCTCGAGAACGTCACGATCAAGATGCTCGGCCGCGCCAAGAAGGTCGTGATCGACAAGGAGAACACCACGATCGTCAACGGCGCCGGCAAGAAGGCCGACATCGAGGCGCGCGTCGGCCAGATCAAGGCGCAGATCGAGGAGACCACCTCGGACTACGACCGTGAGAAGCTGCAGGAGCGTTTGGCCAAGCTCGCGGGCGGCGTCGCGGTGATCCGCGTCGGCGGCGCGACCGAGATCGAGGTCAAGGAGAAGAAGGACCGCGTCGAGGACGCCCTCAACGCGACCCGCGCGGCTGTGCAGGAAGGCATCGTCCCCGGCGGCGGCGTGGCGCTGCTGCGCGCCAAGAAGGCGGTCGGCCGCATCACCAACCCGAACTCGGACGTCCAGGCCGGCATCAACATCGTGCTGAAGGCGCTCGAGGCTCCGGTGCGCCAGATCGCCGAGAACGCCGGCGTCGAGGGCTCGATCGTGGTCGGCAAGATCCTGGAAGAAAAGTCCGAGACCTTCGGCTTCGACGCCCAGACCGAGGACTATGTCGACATGGTCGCCAAGGGCATCATCGACCCGGCCAAGGTCGTCCGCACCGCGCTGCAGGACGCCTCCTCGGTCGCCGGCCTCCTGGTCACCACCGAGGCGATGGTCGCCGAGTTGCCGAAGGAAGCGGCTCCGGCCATGCCCGCCGGCGGCGGCATGGGTGGCATGGGTGGCATGGGCTTCTGAGCCCCGCCCTGACCCAGCACGATCGTTCAGAAGGCCGCCTCCGGGCGGCCTTCTTTTTCGCGGAGTGTCCGGACGGGGGTGCAGCGATCGCAAATCGGCGCTACAGCTAGCGCCGATTCTGCTCCCACAAGGATTTTCAGATGCGCGCGATTTTGATTGCGCTTGCCGTGATTGCAGCGGCTGCGCCGGAACTCGGTTGGGCCCAGGCCAAGAGCGGGAGCAAGGCGGCCCCGGCCAACGAGACACGCTACTTCACGGCGCTCGACGGCCTGATGGATGGGAACGCGGACGTCATCCTGAAGGAAACGCGGCAGGGCAAGACCGTCACCGGGGCGACCCTCGACGTCTGTTATCCCACCGCGAAGAATTCCGACCGCAAGGACCGCTTCGTGGTCAATCTCGCGGTCAATGGCCAATCGCTGACCGGCACCACCCAGAGCAACGGCGCCAAGGAGCCGGTGTCCGTCAAGCTGACGCGCAAGCCGAACGGCGACACGTTCGAGTTCCGGGGGCAGATCACGATCGGCAAGACCGTCACCGAGGTGGCGTCGACCGACAATTCGGACATCAGCGAGAAAGAGTTCCAGGAGAGCCAGTCGAGCGACGACGGCATCAGCGCGCAGCCGAAGGATTTCACCGATGTCTCGCCTGAAGCGCTCTCGGTCCGCCTCAAGCTCGACGCTGTGGTCGATTTCCTGAAAAGCCTGAAGGGCCAGGATGTCGAGGTCTCGCTGTCGAGCCTGAACGTCACCTGCGACGCCTTGCGGGCGGGCGAACAGACCATCAGCATGACCGTCGATCCGGAGCGGGCCGGAGCCCTGATCGCCAAGGCGCGCGCCATGAACGGCGTCGTGACCGCCGGCTGGACTGCCGGCATGGTCGAGATGGACCGGGCCATCCGCTTTGCCGCTGCCGATTGGCGTGAAGGCGACAAGATCAACAAGGACAAATTGGCGAGCGCGATCTCGGACGTGCTGGCCAAGACTTACGCGGCGAAGCCGACCAGCGCGGCCTGGAACCCGGTGACCGGAAAACTGAAACTCACCCTGAAGCGGCCGAGCCAGCTGATGCCGGCGCTCGAACTCACCGATGTCATCGAGGTCAGCGGCCTGGTCTCCGCCGACAAGCCGGGTGGCGCGGACGCGCTGATGCTGTGGATCAGCAGCCCGACCACGACCACCATCGATGAGGCCGCGGGCGGCAAGCTGGTCTTATCCGACGAATCCTCCGGCGACGAGGAGGGCGACACACGCGACGATGGCGGTGCCATCGACGAGCTGGCCAAGGCCTTCAAGGCCAAGCGCTGGGACGCGGACAACTCCGTCTGGAAGTAGCGCGCGATCCATGACGGCAGGCGCCGCGATGTCGGTCTCGCACTCCAGGGGAGGGTGACAGCGAGGCCTGCACGCCGATTGATATGACTTTGGAAACGGTCGTCTCGGCTCAATTGGTGTTGAGCCGGAAGCGCAGGGTCTTCGGCCCGATGAAGGTGATCAGGTCGCCCTGACGCTTCCAATTCGTCGCCGCGCCGAGGGCCGCGATCAGTTCGTCATCGGCCTGGGCCCGTGCGGCAGGGCAGTTGCGATCCTCGATCTTGCCGGCGATGAAGATGATGCTGTTGCCCGCAACCGAGAACTGACCTTTCCCGCCCTTGCACCAGAGCTCCAGCACCGTCTCGCCATTGTCGCCGATGTCGAGATCCGGGACGCGCTTCGAGCCCGGCTGGGGCAGCGCGTCGAGTGTCATTTCCATCCCGAACGGAAAGCCCTCATCCGCCGCGGCAGGACTGGCCACAACCGACGCAAGCAACAGAACCGCAACCGAGCCGGCCGCGAAAAGTCCAGATCTCACCATGCCCCCTCGAACTCCAGACACGCGATCGGCCATCAGCGGTCACGATTCGCATTGACGCGCACGGCTCCCGCACAAATGTGACCCAAACATAGCAATCCCCGCGCCGCCTGGGCGACGCGGGGATCTTTTTAGCGACGCGCCGACGCTACTTCAGCACCATCGCGGTGAACGGATAGACATAGGCTTGCAAGGTCACGAACAGGCCGACCAAGCAGGCCAGCACGATCGAGTGCAGGAAGACGTAGCGCAGGATCGAGCTCTCATGGCCGTACCAATTGGTAGCAGTCGAGGCGACCACGATCGATTGCGCATCGATCATCTTGCCCATGACGCCGCCGGACGAGTTGGCCGCCGCCATCAGCACCGGCGACAGGCCGAGCTGCTCGGAGGTGATCTTCTGCAGATTGCCGAACAGCACGTTGGAGGCGGTGTCCGATCCCGTCAGCGCCACGCCCAGCCAGCCGAGCAAGGTGCCGAAGAACGGGTAGAGCACGCCGGTCGCCGCGAAAGCGAGGCCGAGCGTCGCGTCCACACCGGACAGCCGGGTCAGCGTGCCGATCGCAAGCATGGCCGAGATCGTGATCAGCGAGATCGCGCAGAGCCGGATGGTGCGGCCATATTCGGCGATCAGTTTGCCAGGCCCGACCCCCATCAGGAAGCCGGAGATGATCGCGGCGATCAGCATGCCGGTGCCGGTGAAGGTCAGATAGGTGAACGAGAACACCGCGCCTTCAGGCGTGGGCTTCGCAGCCACCGGCGGCATCTTGTTGATCAGCTTGTCGAGCTCGGGGACGGGATAGCTCCAGGTGAAGATCGAGTTCGCCCAGCTCTTGAAGGCGCCGTTGCCCCAGATCAGCATGATCACGCAGACGATGATCCAGGGCAGCAGCGCGCCCCACAGCTCGGCTTGGGTCAGCGGCGTGCGGTCGAGCGGCTTTTGCGCCGCCATCGTGGCTGCCGATTCGTCGCGACCGCGCAGCGCCGGCGACAGCCAGAGCTGGCGCGGCTGCCAGACCTTCAGGAACAGGATCAGCGCGCCCATCGAGATCAGCGAGGCGCCGATGTCGACGATCCACGGATTGACGTAGTTCGAAATCAGGAACTGCGGCACAGCGAAGGAGATGGCGGTGACGAGGATGGCTGGCCAGACGTCCTTCATGCCCTTCCAGCCTGCAAACGCCCAGATCACCCAGAACGGCACGATCAGCGAGAACACCGGCAGCTGACGGCCGACCATGGCGCCGAGGATGTAGGGGTCGAGACCGGTCACCGAGGCGAGGCCCTGGATCGGCGTGCCCAGCGCGCCATAGGCCACCGGCGCGGTGTTGGCGATCAGCGACAGGCCGGAGGCCGCAAGCGGCGAGAAGCCGAGTCCGATCAGCACGGCGCCGGTGATCGCCACCGGGGTGCCGAAGCCCGACGCGCCCTCGAAGAACGCGCCGAACGAGAAGGCGACCAGCAGGAGTTGCAGACGGCGGTCCTCGGTGACGCCGCCGATCGCCCGCTTCAGGAGCTCGAAGCGGCCGGTCGAGACCGTGACCTGGTAGAGGAAGATGACGTTCAGCACGATCCAGCCGATCGGGAAGAAGCCGGTCACGACGCCCAGGAACGTCGCACGCAGCGACATGTTGGCCGGCATCGTGAAGACGAAGATCGTGATCAGGTTGGTCAGGATCACGGCGATGATCGCCGCGATATGCGCCTTCACCTTGCCGCTGGCGATCAGCACCAGCAGCGTCACCACCGGCACGGCCGCCGCCAGTGTCGACAGCGCCGGGCTCCCCAACGGGTCGTAAATTTGATTCCACATCGTGACTTCTCCCCCCACATTCTTGTTGTTGGACCAGCTCCGGCGGGACGGACCAGGTCTGCTCGCCCGTCGCGCCGGGCAAGAAAGCCGCAAAAACGAGATCACAAAGCCGACAACGCCCCACTCTGCTCAAATTCTCGCGAAATCTGACAGCGGCGGCGACGTCTCTTGTATGCAGCATGCTACGGTTTGCCGCACGCGACCGACAAGCCGGCGGGCAGCGGCGGCCTTACGACTTTAGTCTAGACAGCCCACCGAGACTGCGAAATTCTCGTTCTTGTCCAGTCCGTTAAGCCCTTTTCTCAGGAGCAGCCTTTCTGTGAACAATCTGCGCTCGACCCTCGCGACCGTCTGGCGGATCGCCATCCCCTACTTCCGCTCCGAGGACAAGGTCGCCGGCCGCTCCCTGCTCGCGGCCGTGATCGTCATCGAGCTTTCGCTGGTCGCCATCGATGTGCTCGTGAACCAGTGGTACAATCGGTTCTACAATGCGCTTCAGGACCGCAATTGGAGCACCTTCACCTGGGAGCTGGGCGTCTTCATCGTCCTGGCGAGCGTCAGCGTCGCACTCTCCGTCTACCAGCTCTATCTCAATCAATGGCTTCAGATCCGGTGGCGCCAGTGGATGACGCGGGTCTATCTCAGCCAATGGCTCGACCGGGCCAACCATTACCGCATGCAGCTCAAGGGCGACGCAGCCGACAATCCGGATCAGCGCATCGCCGATGACGTGCAGATGTTCGTCGAAAAGACGCTGAGCATCACGATCGGCCTGCTGAGCTCGATCGTCACACTGGCCTCGTTCGTCGTGATCCTGTGGGGGCTCTCCGAGGCAGCTCCGCTGACCATCGGCGGCCAGGAATTCGCCATTCCGGGCTATTTGGTGTGGGCGGCGCTGATCTACGCCATCTTCGGCACGGCGCTGACGCATTGGATCGGGTCGCCCCTGGTGAACCTGTCGTTCCAACAGCAGCGTTTCGAAGCCGACTTCCGCTTCAATCTGGTGCGCGTTCGCGAGAATTCCGAGCAGATCGCGCTGCTGCGGGGCGAGCATGCCGAGCGCGGGCGCCTGATGGAACGCTTCGGCAGCGTCATCGACAACTGGTACAGCATCATGAGCCGGACCAAGCGGCTGACCGCCTTCACGGCCAGCTACTCGCAAGCCGCCGTAATCTTCCCCTTCATCCTGACCGCCCCCGCCTATTTTGCCGGCAAGATCCAGCTAGGCGGCATGCTGCAGACCTCGTCGGCCTTCGGGAGCGTGCAGAAGGCGCTGTCGTTCTTCGTCAGCGCCTATCGCACCCTGGCGGACTGGCGCGCGATCGTGGCTCGACTTGATGGCTTCGAGATGTCGATCGAGAGCGCTACCACGCTCTCCAGCGAGCCGCAGACAGTCGGCGTGGTGGACCATGCCGGCGACAGCATCGAGCTCGCCCAGCTGCTGCTGAAGCTGCCGAACGGCCTGCCGCTGATCGCGGCCGACGGGTTCAGCATCAAGAGCAGCGAGCGCACGCTGCTGACCGGGCCATCCGGCGCCGGCAAGTCGACCTTGTTCCGCGCCATCGCCGGCGTCTGGCCGTTCGGCAGCGGCGCCATCAGCGTCCCCGCGCATGCCAAGCTGATGATGCTGCCGCAGCGCCCGTATTTCCCGATCGGCACGCTGAAGGCCGCGATCGTCTACCCGGCTGCGCCGGACAGCTTCAGCGTCGAGCAGGTCAAGGATGCGCTGGCTGCGGTCGGGTTGCCGCAGCTGGCGGACCGGCTGGACGAGGACGCACATTGGAATCGCATGCTGTCGCTCGGCGAGCAGCAGCGCCTCGGGATGGCCCGCGCCCTGCTGCATGGCCCGCAATATCTGTTCCTGGACGAAGCGACGGCCTCGCTCGACGAGCCGAGCGAAGCGCGGCTCTATCGCGTGATCGCCGAGCGCCTGCCGCAGACCACGGTCGTCTCGATCGGCCACCGCTCCACCCTGCACGACTTCCATGACCGCAAGGTCGAGCTGATTCGGGAGGGCGACCGGTTCACGCTGCGGCCAACCACGCCGGCAGCAGCGGCGGACGCCACGACAGGTGGCGCGGAGTAGCCGCGCCGACGCCCCCGCACCACGAGACGGCCCCCCCGACAGGCGCGCATGTTCCGCGCCTGTTTCATCGAGCCCGGCCGCTCAGTCCTCCTCCGATGGCGCGTGCGCCCCGCCCTGGATCATCACTCGGCCTCGCTCAATCAGCCGCCGGGAGCGGCCTCGCGTTGAGCGTCATCGTGGTCGGGCAGGTTCGCCACCGGCCTGGGCATCTCAGATGACCAGCGGACTCCAGGGCTGCAATTGAGCGAATGAAAGTCTGACCGGCCCCGCACCGACCAAGCCCGCGATGCCGCTCGCGAGGAACAGCCGGACCGCCGGGCAAGCAAAAGGGCGGCAGATTGCTCTGCCGCCCTTGCTTGAAAAAACGTTCCGCCTAGCGATGTTTACTTCAGGTTGGTCATCGCCGTCAGGTCGACCGAGAGCTTGGCAATGCCAGTCGCACCGCACCACTCGAGCCCAGGCCAGTCGGATTGATCGGCGTGACGCTGGTGGTGCCGCCTGCGGTGAAGTCACCCGTGAAGGCGTTGCAATTGCCCTTCGACAGGTCGGTGTCGGAGTAGCGCAGATCCAGCGTGAAGACCTTGTAGGTGAAGCCGACGCCGATATTCCAGGTGTTGTAATCGGCATATTTGATGCCGTTCGGGAACGCAGCCGTGCCGTAGAAGCTGTCGGTGGTGCCGAACCACTGACGGCCGAACTCACCGGAGACGTACATGCCGACGCCGCTCGAACCGAACACAGTGCTCGGGGCGGTATACTTGCCGGTGACCGAAGCGTAGTTGCCCCAGGCGCCGGAGTTCAGGAAGCTCGGGGTGTAGAACTCGGTGACGCCGAACGTCCAATTGTCGTTCACCGTGTAGTTCATCTTGCCATACACTTCGAAGAAGCTGACGTCCTTCTTCATCGTGTTGCCGTTGGCGAGCGCGTTCGCGGCGCACTCTGCGCCCTGGAAGCGACCAGAGGCGTCGAATCCGGTGCCGCCGAATTGGCAGGTGCCGCCCGGATACAGATAGCCCCAGACGCCGATGTCGAAGGCAAAGGCGCCGAAGGTCGGGCGGATACCGCCGTAGACGTCGATCTCGGCAGCAGCGCGGTTCGGGAAGGAGATGCTCTCACCGGCAACGCCGATGTAGAACTGCAGATCCTTGTTGACGTTGAAGCGCGGCTCGAAATAGGCGGCCACCGACGGCTTGTGGTTCGACTGGGTGATACCGCGGAACACGTAGTCGTTCATGATCGCTGCGCCGAAGGCGATATCCCAGGGATCAAACGCCGGGGCGGGCGGCGCCTTCAGGGCCTTCACCGCCATATCAGCGGCCGAAGCCGATCCGGACATCATTGCCAGCGCCGTTGCCAACAAAGCCAACTTCTTCATGAAGATCCCCATCACCCAAATTTCGAACATCAGCCCGACATTCGGCCCCCCAGGGCGCAAACAAGGCCGGCTGCGTCTATCGGACGCAATTTGTGCCAGGGTCCCGCCGCAGGTGAAGCAAAAAAGCGCGGCATCTGCCGCCTTTTTGGGCGATTTGACAATTCTACGGCAGGTTGTCCGCGCCTGTTGCATTTGAACAACAAGTCTTCGTGTCACGCGGTACCCCGAACCTGCCCCGAGCACAGGATGAATGCGCATCTGTCAGCGTCGTCCCAACTGAATCGGGGTGAGAGACAGACGGCTCCGTCACGGATTCGCGCGGCCGTAGAATTGCGGGCGACGATTCGACGAGCGCCGCGACGAGGAGCCAATCGCGATCAGCAACAAACAACGAGGCCGCAGCGTCGCCGCTGCGGCCTCGTCATGTGGTCTGGTCGGTCGTCAGAACGGGCCGAAGAGATCAGCTCTCCGACGCGGTCCCCTCTCCGGCCTCATGCTCCTCGGAAGCTGGGCTCGGCATCGCCCAGCTGGTCTCGGACGCCGCTTCGGCCTCGTTCACTTCGGGGGTTTCGACCAGCGGAGCCTTCTTCGGCGCGCGCTTCTTGGCGGCCTTCTTCGGCGCAGCCGGCGCCTTGGTCGCCGATTTGGTCGCCGCCGATTTCTTGGCCTTCTTGGCGGGAGCCTTGGCCGCGCTCTTGGCGGCCTTCTTCGCCGCGCCCTTCACCGCCTTCTTCGCCTTCTTGGCGGGAGCCTTCACCGCTTTCTTGGCAGCTTTCTTTACGGTCTTCTTCGCAGCCTTCTTGGCAGACTTCTTCGTCGCCTTCTTGGCTGCCTTGGCCTGCGCCATCAGCTTCTTCTTGTCCTTCTTTTCTTTCTTGTCCTTCTTGGCCTTCTTGTCCTTCGCCATCAGAAACCCTCCAGTTGCCGCCGATCGATCACATCATCCGGCGAGACGGGCCGGCTGTCCGCACGCGCCCATCCTTCAATTCAATCCTGGTCGCGGACCGCCCGTCGCCCAGTCGAGAAGTTCAACGGTGTGGACGACGGGGACAGTCGTGCCGCTGGCAATCTGCATCATGCAGCCGATATTGCCCGCCGCGATCACATTCGGCTTGACGGTCGCGATATTGGCGACCTTGCGATCGCGCAGCTTCATCGCGATGTCAGGCTGGAGAATGTTGTAGGTCCCCGCCGAACCGCAACACAAATGACTCTCCGGTATATCTTTCACCACGAATCCCGAGTTGGAAAGCAATTCTTTCGGAATGCTCGTGATTTTCTGCCCATGTTGCAGCGAGCAAGCGGAGTGATAGGCAACGACGATGTCGCCGTGCGGCGCCGTCCCGGTCTTGAGATCGAGGCCCGCGAGATATTCGCTGATGTCCTTCGCCAAGGCCGAAACAGCCGCGGCCGGAGCCGCATATTGCGGGTCCTCGCGCAGCATGTGGCCGTAGTCCTTGATCACCGTGCCACAGCCTGAAGTGGTGACCAGGATCGCATCGAGGCCGCGTGCGCTCGCCTCGGCGCTCCACACACCGACATTGCCGCGCGCCCGCGCCAGCGCATCGGCATCCTGGCCCATGTGATGGGTCAGCGCACCGCAGCATTGCTCGTCCTTCACCAGCACCACCTCGATGCCATGCCGGGTCAGCACGTTGATCGCGGCCTGGTTGATGCGGGGGGCGAGCGCCTGCTGGGCACAGCCCTGCAGCAGCGCCACGCGGCCGCGACGCGCCCCCTGCGCCGGAAACACGGTGCCGCCGGACGGCCCGGGCGGCGGCAGGGCCGCCGCGGGGGCGAGATCGAGCATCGCCCTGAGCCGCCGCAACAGGCCCGGCGCCGGCCCTCGGGCCTGCGAGGACGCGGGCAGCAGCGCCTTGAACGGCCGGCCGAGCCGCGCCAGGCTCATGGCGAGACGAAACGCGCGCGGCCGCGGCAGCACATAAGCGAGCACGCGGCGCAGCAGCCGGTCGGTCAGCGGCCGCGTGTAGGTCTTTTCGATTCGCACACGCGCCTGATCGACCAGATGCATGTAGTGGACGCCCGACGGACAGGTCGTCATGCAGGAAAGGCACGACAGGCAGCGGTCGATATGCTTGACCACGTCGGCGGTCGGCGCCTGGTCCTTCTCCAGCATCTGCTTGATCAGATAGATGCGGCCGCGCGGACTGTCGAGCTCATCGCCCAGCAGCACATAGGTCGGACAGGTCGCGGTGCAGAAGCCGCAATGCACGCAGGCGCGCAGGATCTTGTCGGCGACCGCAATATCGGGATCGGCGAGCTGCGCCAAAGTGAATTCGGTTTTCATGACGCAACGCTCCGACGCATCCGGCCGCGGTTGAAAATGGACTTCGGATCGAAGGACACGCGCACCCGCTCTTCCAGCGCAGCAACGCCGGCCGGCTGCGGATGAAACACGTCGACCGCGTGGCGCATCTCGTCCCAGGCGCGCAGCAAGGTGGCGTGACCGCCGGCGGCCTCCACCTGCTGACGGACCAGGCCCGCCGATGCGTCGGGCTGCGGCGGAAGCGCCGCCCAGATCAACCCGCCGCCCCAGTCATAGATCACCTCCCCGCCGGTTGGCCGCGTCAGCGCCTGTCCGATCGCAGCGCCCGACACGGGCGGGCAGACGATCCGCCACACCGGCCAGGCCCCGAGCGGACCGTTGGCCGCGAACGGCAGCACGTCCCGGACGGCGCTCCAGAAGCTGGCGGAGGCCTCATCCGCGATGATGTCGACCGGCCCGAAAGGCGACAGCTGCCTGGCCAGCGACGCGGCGCGATGCGCGGCCGAAGCGGTGATGCCCTCCAGCCTGATCACGGTGACCGCCTCGCGCGGCGAGCCGATGGGGCCGAGCCCCTCGACATCGGGCCGGAGCGACGAGGCCGGCAGATGGGCGGCGCCGGAGACGTCGAAGGGCGAGCCCAACGCGGCCGTCATGGCCCGGTTGGCCTTGAGGTCATCCAGCCCACGCAGCACCAGGCTGCGCTCGGATTCCGGGCGCGGCATCACCTTCAACGTCACCTCGGTCATGACCGCGAGCGTGCCCCAGGAGCCCGCCAGCAGCTTGCAGAGATCATAACCGGTGACGTTCTTGACGACCTTGCCGCCGGTCTTGAAGCTCTCCCCGAAGCCGGAGACGGCGTGGGCGCCGAGCAAGTGGTCGCGCACTCCGCCAGCCCGGATGCGGCGCGGTCCGGCCAGCCCGACCGCGATCATGCCGCCGAGCGTGCCCCTGCCCGGCAGTCCGAGCAGCGGACCGGTGTCCATCGGCTCGAACGCGAATTGCTGGCTCTTCGAATCGATCAGCGACAAGAGGTCGGCGAGCGGCGCGCCGGCCTGGGCCGTGATGATCAGCTCGTTCGGCTCATAGGCGATCACCGCATTGAGGGCGGACAGGTCCAGCACGGCATTGGTCGCCGTGAGCTGGCCGATCTGCCGCTTCGACCCGTGGCCGATGATGTCGAGCGGCTGCTCGCTGGCGATGGCCGCGCGGACCACCTCCTCCACATCGGCTGCGTTGCGTACTTTGAGGGCGTCCACCGCTGCTGGCCTTGCTTGTTGATCTTGCTCGTTGATGATGACAGGCGGTCCAGCGCGACGCGCGGCCACCGGCGCTGGACTCCTTCTAGAGCATGATGTGCGAAAAGTGCAGCCCGGTCTGGCAAAAAGGTCGAGCTCTGACAAGGAGATGGGAGAACGGCAGGCCGATGGGACGGAATGTTCGGACGGCGTGCCGCCGAGAGCAGGTTCCCTCCGGCTGAGCGCTGGCGGCCTCGTTCCCGCGCCCAGGACAGTGATGCGTTCGAAACCGAAATTTGGCTGCGCACTGCCCCGCAGATGTACAGCGCCCGGAGCCAACATCAGCCGCAGGTTTGCAAACCTAAGGTCCATCCGGATGGACCGAGCGTGGCGTCGTGCTCGTCACCGTCAAGGTGTGGCCTGTCGACTTCGGAGCCAACCTGCAGGTCGATCCGACAGCCAACCTTGACGGTGCCTGCGCGCGCCGCCATCGGGCTGCCATGCCGGAAAGGACAATTGCGCGATGCGCGGCATCGCGTCACTTGACAGGAAAAAATGAAAATCCGCTCGGGAGCAAACTTGGGTGAGGCAATACGGGTTCTCACCTTGATTGTCGCCGCGCACCGAAAGCAGCCTGCAAAGCGGTCGACAAGATTGATCGCTCGATCCGCGGCACCCAGAAGAAGGGCTCCCGCATCGGAGGTCACCAAGCCTCCGTCAAACGCTGCCTCCACAGCCCGGCCTTCCACCCTTCCAAAATCAAACCGCTCTGCGCTACACTCTGTCTGCATCGGGGCATTCCTCGAACCATCGCAAAGTTCTTCTCGCAAAAGCACTTTCGTTGATTCGCGCCCCGATGCGCTTCATTCCTGTGAGAAATCCGGGCTAGGCCAGCAAACCCAAGTGCCGTCGCCTTTCTCTGGCGCAACAGCCAGCACAACCTAACAGAAAGCTTAGTTCAAATGACCGCAATGGATTTCCACTACTACGAGCCGTCCAAGGGCCATGGCTTGAAACATAACCCGCTCAACGCCTTGGTCGCGCCGCGCCCGATCGGTTGGATTTCGTCGCGCGACGCGCAAGGCCGGGTCAACTTGGCTCCGTACAGCTTCTTCAACGCCTTCAATTACGATCCGCCTATTATCGGATTCTCGTCCATCGCCTGGAAGGACAGCGTACGAAATGCGTCCGAGACCGGCGAGTTCGTCTGGAATCTCGTAACGCGGGAACTCGGGGACAGGATGAACGAGACGTCTGCGCCGGTGGCTCATGACGTGGACGAGTTTCTGCTGGCCGGGCTTACGGCCGTTCCGGGGCGCGTTATCAATGTTCCACGCGTGGGTGAAAGCCGGGCCGCGATGGAGTGCAAGGTCATCGACATCGTGCAGTTTCGTAACCGGGCCGGCGAGAAGGTCGATGGCTGGCTGGTCCTGGGAGAAGTAGTCGCCGTATACATCGACAAGCTGCTGCTCGAAGACGGCGTCTATCAGACAGCCCAGGCCTATCCGATCATGCGCGCAGGAGGTCTGAACGACTATGTGCAGGTGCTGCCGGAAAACGTATTCCAAATTACGCGGTTGTCCGGCGCCGCTAGCAAGGAACACCACGGCGCCCAGCTGTGAAGCTGCAACGGGTCGTCGCAAACAAGCGGAAGATCAAAACCATGTCTGCTAATTCGCGGCACGCGATGTACGGATCCTGCGGGTGCGGGACCTGCAACTTCAATACAGTGGATACTCCGAAGGCGCGGTTCGTCTGCCACTGCACGATCTGCCAAGCCTTCACGGGAAAGCCCTTCTCCGACGTGGTGGTCCTTCGCGCGCGCGATGTCGTGCTAGAAGGAGCCCGACACATCACATTTGCGAAGTACAAGAAGTATCGCTTGCCGCCGCCCAACCTCAATCGTGGCCGCTGCGGGCAATGCGGAAGGCCCATAGTGGAGACTACTGGCTTTGGGCCGCTGAAGCTGGTGTTCATCCCATCGCTGAATTTTGCCCAGCCCGAACGGCTGCCGCGTGCGCAGATGCATATCTTCTACGATCGGCGCCGACAGGATGCGGAAGACGAACTGCCTAAGCACGCACACTATTGGCCTAGCCAACTGGCGATAGGACAGATGCTGATGCGCAAACTTTAGGAGACGTCCGCGGTCTGAGTTCGGGGTATGCTATGTCGGCCGCCGCTACCCGCGAGCACCGCGGGGCCACGCTCGCGCTGCACTCCACGGTCGGCTTCGGCCTGTCGGCCGCCGGCGCCTGAGGAACGGGCGTCGCGCTCGACGCCGCTGGTGGCCCGCAGAGCGCTGCCGGATGAACACTGGCCTTCATCGTCCTCGCCGCCGGAATCGCGCTGGACCCGCTCGCGCTGCTCTGGTCCCGCGCCGGCGGGACGACAAGCGCGGGACCGGCGAAATGACGGCACATGGATGGGCCCAGCTGCTACGGGCGAGACGCGGACGATCGCGATCATCGCGCGGAAGCGGCGGCGATGCGCCGTATGAAGCGACGAATTCCATGGGATAGATCTCTTGCCCGGTACACGAGAGCGATCACCCATTCTGGCGTTCCCAGATAACGGAGCGCCTCCGCGTGGCCCTGGTCGATCACCTTCCACATGTTTTGATCAGTATAGGGGTCGTTCCCGTCACGGCACCAAGCGAGCCTCTCGGCGATATCTTGCTGCAAGGCGTGAACGCCGGACAGATGCCGCGCGAGATCCAGTTCTCGCCGAATGCTGAGTCGTTCGATCCGGGGATTACGGTGACAGTGCTGGACTGCACCCCTCAAGTGAGACACGATAATCTCGGTGACAGGCATTCCGAGGATGACCTGTGGCAGCAAGAGGGAAGAACCGTCGGTTTCCGACGGCTTACAAGCTGAAGGCAATCAAGCGTGTCGAGCGAGGCGAAGGCGTTCTGCCTGTGGCCCGCGAGCTTGGGATATCGCGCAAGATCCTGCACGACTGGATCAAGGCCTGGAAGGCCCAAGGGCCCGACGGATTGAACCGCAGACCGGGGCCGAAGCCCGGCCCCCGGAAGCTCAAAGCTACAGCAACCTATGACAATAAGAGGTCTGCGCTGACGCGCGCAAATGCTCGTATCGCCGAGTTCGAACGGCTTGTCGGCCGTCAGCAGATGGATCTCGATTTTTTTCGGCAAGCCTTGCGCGCATTGGAGCGGCCGGCAGCGCAAGGCAAACCCGAACCCACATCATCGAAGTCATCCAGGCCATGACATCAGAAGCAACGGAGTCCCACGCCGACGTGCAACGGCTCTGCAGTCTGGCAGGCCTGCCACGCGCGACCTATTACCGGCATCTCAACAAACTCAGTCGCGAGACGGCCGATTGCGAGCTGCGCGACCAGATCCAGCGCATTTGCCTCTACGGCTATCGGCGCGTGACGGTCACGATCCGACGCAAAGGCATGGTCGTCAATGCAAAGAAGGTGCTCAGGCTGATGCGCGAGGACAACCTTCTCGCACAGCGCAAGGTGCCATTCCTGAAGCCGCCGGCAGAGCGGCCAAGGGACATTGTCGTCGTCCCCAATCTCGTACGCGGCCTGGTGCCGTCCGCTCCTGACCAGATCTGGGTGGCGGAC
The DNA here is from genome assembly GCF_054056435.1 of Bradyrhizobium sp. USDA 4369. NCBI lineage: Bacteria > Pseudomonadati > Pseudomonadota > Alphaproteobacteria > Hyphomicrobiales > Nitrobacteraceae > Bradyrhizobium > Bradyrhizobium sp. USDA 4369. The sequence goes on from NZ_JBSRYH010000001.1 coordinate 901,882, forward strand.
ATCACCTATGTCCATCTCGCCACGACCTTCGCCTACCTCGCCGTCATCCTCGACGCTTTCTCGCGCAAGGCAGTCGGCTGGGCCTTCGACAACACGCTCGATGCCTCACTCGCGATTGCGGCTTTGGACAGGGCAATCGAGGCCCGCAAGCCGCAGCGCGGCAGCCTGATCCACCACTCCGATCGCGGCGTGCAATACGCCTCGATTGCCTATCGCCAGATCTTGGCGGACATCACGATCAGCATGAGCAGGCCAGGCAACCCGTTCGACAACGCCAAAGCTGAAAGCTTCATGAAGACGCTCAAGGCCGAAGAGGTCAACGGCAAGACATTCTCCGACATCAGAGACGCGCGTCGCCGGATCGATAGCTTCATCGCGGAAGAATTACGGTGCCAGTGCATAAAACACGGACGCGGCCCGGCGTGCGGCCGGACTCACACGGCCTGCGTGACGAAGACGCCTCGGAAGGGCCCCACTGAGGCGTCGGGCAAATCACCTTAGCGGTTTTGCATGATCTCACCGCACAACAGCGACTGCTGCAAGCAGAGTCGCGCCGCGCTGAAGAGCTGATTTCGCGCGCATTTTCAACGCAGAACAGCGCGCATCTCCTGGGCGCCAAATTTCTTCTTTCGCTTTTACAGAAATCATGCCATCCTCCCCCCATCCCGCCTCACCGAGAGGGGCGTACGCGCGGTCGTCACGATATGCGAGGTGGGGATGCGGTGGCCGTGTGGGGTCGCAGCGTGGCTTAACGTCATGCCGACGAACGATCGCGACGCGGACGTGAAATCGTGTGGGCCTGGCCTCCCGGTGCTGAGGCCAAGCCGGCGATGACGCCTCAACGCGTCGCGTCGGCGACGGGGACAAGACAGCCGATCCCCGGGGCGAGCACGTATAAGCGTTAAGACTGCCGCGCAGGGAATGCCGGTTGACCGGCTGCACCTGTGGTGACTGCCGCCTGCTTTTTGTTTGCAGGCGGGCCATGGGTGAGGCCTTCACCCGGCATTCCCTGCGCCCTCTCGATTGGTTTCGAAGGGCGGTGTCGATGGCATCGCTCGGGCGGAAACGCCGCGGGATCGCGGACATGTGCCTGCGGCGTGGAGGTGGATGCGATGAGGACGACACTCTCCTCCGTCATTGCGAGCGAAGCGACGCAATCCAGGGCCCCGCCCGCGACTCTGGATGGCTTCCGCCTTCGCCCTATGGGCTTCGGCGGAGATTTCGGCGCAAGGGCGCCGCGCAATGACGTGGAGAGGTCTGTGGCCCTTTCAGAACCGCGGCAAATCCGGAAACGCCAGCTTGCCGCCGTGCACATGCATCCGCCCAAGCTCCGCGCAGCGGTGCAGCGTCGGAAACACCTTGCCCGGATTCAGCAGACCCAAATGATCGAAGGCGCACTTCACCCGCTGCTGCTGGTTCAGGTCGATCTCGGTGAACATGTCCGGCATCAGGTCGCGCTTCTCGATGCCGACGCCATGCTCGCCGGTCAGCACGCCGCCGAGCTCGACGCAGCAGCGCAGGATGTCGGCGCCGAAGGCCTCGGCCCGCTCCATTTCGCCAGGCTTGTTGGCATCGTACAAAATGAGCGGGTGAAGATTGCCGTCGCCGGCATGGAACACATTGGCGCAGCCGAGCTGGTACTTCTCCGACAGCTCGCGGATCCGCGCCAGCGCCTTCGGCAATGCGCCGCGCGGGATGGTGCCGTCCATGCAGAGATAGTCCGGCGAGATCCGGCCGACGGCCGGAAAGGCCGCCTTGCGTCCGGCCCAGAACAGATTGCGTTCGGCCTCGGAGGTCGAGATGCGACAGGTCGTCGAGCCGCAGCCATTGGCGATCGCCTCGACGCGGCCGATCAGTTCGTCGACCTCGACGCCCGGGCCATCGAGCTCGATGATCAACAGCGCCTCGACGTCGAGCGGATAGCCGGCATGGACGAAGGCCTCGGCGGCGTGGATCGCAGGCTTGTCCATCATCTCCATGCCGCCGGGGATGATGCCGGCGCCGATGATGCGCGCCACGCATTCGCCGGCGGCCTCGACCTCGGAAAACCCGACCATCAGCGCCCGCGCCGTCTCCGGCTTCTGCAGAATGCGGACGGTCACCTCGGTGACCACGCCGAGCAGGCCTTCCGAGCCGGTGATCAGCCCCATCAGATCGTAGCCGGCGTTCTCGGCGCATTTGCCGCCGATCCGCAACACCTCGCCATTCATCAGCACGATCTCGCAACCGAGCACGTTGTTGGTGGTCATGCCGTATTTGAGGCAATGCACGCCGCCGGAATTCTCCGCGACATTGCCGCCGATCGAGCAGGCGATCTGCGAGGACGGATCGGGCGCATAGTAGAAGCCGGCATGCGCGACCGCCTGGCTGATGGCGAGGTTGGTGACCCCGGGCTCGGTGACGACGACGCGGTTGTCGAAGTCGATCTCGCGGATCCGCTTGAACTTGCCAAGCCCGAGCAGCACGCCGTCGGCGAGCGGCAGCGCGCCGCCCGACAGCGACGTGCCCGAGCCGCGGGGAACCACCTTGATGCCTTGCGCATGGCAATATTTCAGGACCTTGGCCACCTCTGCCGTGGTCTCCGGCAGCACCACGACCATCGGCGGCTGCCGGTAGGCCATCAATCCGTCAGACTCGTAAGGCAGCATTTCGGCGGCGCTGTCGATGACGCCCTCTCCCGGGACGATCGCGCGCAGTGCAGCAACGATCTGGTCACGCCGTGCCAGCACCGCCTGATCAGCTTCCGGCATCATGATCGCCATCGCACGCATCTCCTGAAAACGATTTGTGCCGCCATATCAATCACAACCAAGGCGGTTTGGGTAGGCGGCCAAGCCGGGTTTCGCTGTTTGCTGCCGCGCAAACAGGCCGACGATAATGCTGAACCGGAAGCGGACGAGCGACTTGTGTGAGGGCGGAGGCCATGCAACAAACCTCCGTACAAACCTTGTCTCGTAACCACAGAGCCTGATCCATGAAGAAACTGACTTTGACTGCGCTCGTTGTTATTGCCTCGTCGTCGGTGGCGTCTGCCGCGCTGGCGCAGGATGCCGCCGCAGGCAAGACCGCCTTCAACAAGTGCCTGCCCTGCCATGCGATCGGCGAAGGCGCGAAGAACAAGGTGGGCCCGGAACTCAACGGCCTCGACGGCCGCAAATCGGGCAGCGTGCCGGACTACAACTATTCCGATGCGAACAAGAACTCGGGCATCACCTGGAACGAAGCGGTGTTCAAGGAATACATCAAGGACCCGAAGGCCAAGATCCCGGGCACCAAGATGACCTTCGCCGGCATCAAGAGCGAGAACGAGATCAACAACCTGTGGGCGTATGTGTCGTCCTTCGACAAGGACGGCAAGCAGAAGCAGTAACTGGCTGCCCCCGACCGGTTAAAGAGGATTCGAGCCCCGGCGTCCCGTCGGGGCTTCTTCTTGAGCCAGTTCCTCAGGCATTTCGTGGGCCAGGTGCTTGACCAGGCTCCCGGTCACGGCGCGACCGCTTCGGCCGGCGCCACCGCCGCGACCAGGCGCTCGACCTCGCTGGCCACCAGATCAGGCACCGCATTCTGGACCATGTGCCCAAGCCCGGGCAGCACGATCAGCCGCGTCTGGGAGATCGCCTGGGCGAGCGGACGGGAATGGATGTCGGTGGAGACGGTGGCGTCGGCGTCCCCCGCCACGATCGTCACCGGCACCCGGATCTCGCTGTAGCGCGCCGCCTGCTCGGTCACCGACTGCTTCAAGGTGACGAGATCGCGCGCATTGGCGATGAATTCGTGCGGCCGCAACAGCAGCGGCGTTGCCGTCCGGTCCACGAAATCGTCCGGCATCTGCTGCGGCGCGAACACGCCGCGCGCCCCTGGAGCCATCAGCGCAAGGCCGAGCGGCAGGGTGATCGTGTGGGCCAGCAGCGGCCCGACCACCGGGGTCGTCACCGCCGCATTGTACTGGCCCACCCCGCCGCGCCAGGGATAGGCAACCGGGGCCAGCATCACGAGCCCGGCCACCCGCCCGGGAAAGTCGAGCGCCATGCGCAAGCCAAGCGCCCCGCTCCAGGAATGAACGACCAGGATCACCGGACCGATCCCCGTCCGGGCCAACGCCTCGTCCAGCATGCGGGCCTGGGCGGCCGGGGTGGAATCCTCGCTCCGCTCGCGCGGGCTCCAGCCGTGCCCGGGGCGATCGACCAGCAGCACCCGATGCCGCTGCGCCAGCAGATCGCCCAGCGGCCTGCGCATTGCCTCCAGGTTTGAACTGGCGCCGTGGATCAGCAAAAGCGGCGGCCTTTGGCCGTCGCGAGGGCCGATATCCACAAGATTGATAGTTGCACCGTTAACAGGGATCGCCTGCCCTTGCGGCGGATAACGCCTTTCGACGATCGCCACACCGGCCCGCGTGGCGAGCGCCAGCGCCCCCATCGCACCCACGATTGCTATTGAAATCATTAGGATTTTTCTTCGTGTCACCCGCTAGATACGGCGCCGCTTGGAGAGAGTTGCGCGAAGGCCGGCACAATCGCACGTGCGGTCAAGCCGATTCCGTCATCATGGCGTCGTCGGCCTTTTTATAACCATGGTCGGGACTTTTCCTCGCAATCGGCCGATGGCCATGAATTACTTGCGGTCAAGTCAGGTCCCGCTGCGCACAGCAACGATGACCAACCCTGCGCGTTAGTTTGTAGTTTTGGGAGGGGGTAACAATGAGTTTCCGTTCGAGCGAGGCAGCCATCGACGAGATCGTCGCCAGCTGCAATGGCGATCTCCGTGGTGCGCTGAAGGCCCTGCTGCTGGTCAACGAGCATCTCGAGGCCGAAATCGCGCAGCTTTATGCCGCGGCCGTCCAATACGGCCTGCCAGAGCGCCGCAGCACCGCCTTCCACTGACGGACCGACCCGGCTTCGCCGGATCTTGGGCCGATCAATCCTCGGACGTGATGTCCTTGTTCGGGCACGCGTTGATGGTCGATCGCGCGAGCTTGGCGTCATCCAGCGACTTGAACGGCCCGGATGCGAACCAGATGTCACCCATGATCGTGACGACTGGATTGCTGGTCACGATTTCGCACTTGTTGGTGGCGCGATTGCCGACCACCCAGAACATATCCTCGGCCCAGACGGCCGTTGCCGTGGCCATCACCAGCGCTGCCGTCAGCACCGCACGGATCATTGTGCCTTCTCCTGCCGACCGGTCTCGGTCAAGCGGCAGTTAGGCTCGCGCGGTGCCACCAGCAAGGCGGGCGAGTCCGGCATGGTTAACCGTACATTGAACAGGCAGGTCTGTTGAACGGCTAGATATCGCGACCTTCGACCTTTTCGGTCAGGGTCTTGACCAGTTCCGGCACCTTTTCCAGATGCGGATTGACGTCGAGCGCCTTGCGGAAGGCATCCAGCGCCCGCTTCTCCTCGCCGAGATCCTGCATGATCATCCCGAGGCCGGCCAGCGCGCCGAAATGCCGCGGCTCCCGCAGCAGCACCTGCTGGATGTCGGCGAGCGAGCGGCCGTAATCATTCTGCAGGTAATAGACTGTGGCGCGCCGATTCCAAGCCTCGACATAATCGGGCCGGAGCTTGATCACGGAGTCGAGCAGCTTCAGCGCCACCTCGTTCTGCCGCGCATCCATCGCGGCCTTCGAGCGTGACATCAGCAAGGCAACGGTGTCGCTCGGGGTCTGCAGCCAGATCGCCCAGATCCGCGCTTCGACGTGCTTGGCGCTGACGTCATCCGGGGCCGCCTTGAGCGCGCCGAACAGGAAATCGAGCCCCTTGGTCTTGTCGGCCCCGATCTTCGGCAGCTTGGCAGGAGCCTCGGGCGGCTTCGGCTTGACCCCGGCGCGGGGTTCAGCCTGCGCCTGCGCTAGGTGCGGGACCAAGATGACGACAGCGGCCAGCAGAGCCGCCCAGGAAGATCGTTTTGCCATGCGCGAAGTCTAAACGCAGACAGCGCGTCCTGCAAAGCAGCACGCGCGTCAAAGGCCTGTGAGCAGGCGGCGCTGGCAACCGGAATCAGCCCTGGCGGGCCTTGAAGCGGCGCTGGACCTTGTTGATCACATAGACGCGGCCCTTGCGGCGAACCAGACGGTTGGCGCGATGGCGGCCACGCAGCGACTTCAGCGAGTTACGGACCTTCATGGGACATCCTGATGCGTTTGAAAGGCCGTGTTGGACAGGCCGAAAGTGGCAAATAGGAATGGATTTCCGCAAGCGACCAAGTCGCCCGGACTAGCCGGTTTCTAACCACCAGCCGGCCGGATGTCAATGATGGCAAGTCCGGCTTCAACAGCGACGGCCAACCATAGCCCAGACCGAGGCGGACAGTCCGGATGCCGATTTGGCGATTGCCAAATTTGTTATATCGTATAATCAATTTTCCAAAGCCAAGAACCAACGCCGGGAACGCCCATGCCCAAGCTTGCTCTGCCCAAGATCGACGACGTCGTCGCCATCGACATCCACACCCATGCCGAGGAGCCGTGCGGCATGCATGCGGATGACGGCTACGACGATTTCCAGGCCCAGATGGCCGATTACTTCAAATCGCCTCACAAGCATCCGCCGACCGTGCCGGAGACCGCGGCCTACTACCGGTCGAAGAACATCGCCGCGGTGATCTTCCCGGTCGATGCCGAGCGCGAGACCGGCTTCCGCCGCTACAAGAATGAGGAGATGCTGGAGATCGCGTCCGAGCATCTCGATGTGCTGATCCCCTTCGTCAGCATCGACCCGCACAAGGGCAAGCTCGGCGTGCGCGAGGCGCGCAGGCTGATCGAGGATTACGGCGTCCGCGGCTTCAAATTCCACCCGACCATGCAGGGCTTCTACGCCAACGACCGCCTTGCCTACCCGCTGTATGAAGCAATCAATGACGGCGGCGCGATCGCGCTGTTCCACACAGGCCAGACTGGCGTCGGCTCGGGCATGCCGGGCGGCATGGGGATGCGGCTGAAATATTCCAACCCGATGTACATGGACGACGTCGCGGCCGACTTCCCCGACCTCAAGATCATCCTCGCGCACCCGTCCTTCCCCTGGCAGGAGGAGGCGCTGTCGGTCGCGACCCACAAGCCGAACGTCTATATCGACCTCTCGGGCTGGTCGCCGAAATATTTCCCGCCGATCCTGGTGCGCTACATCAACTCGATTCTGCAGGACAAGATGCTGTTCGGCTCGGACTGGCCGGTGATCACGCCGGACCGCTGGCTGGCCGACTTCGCCAAGCTCGACATCCGCGAGGAGATCCGGCCGAAGGTCCTGAAGGCCAACGCGCGCAAGCTGCTCGGCATCTGACAGCGCTCGCTCAGCGAGGATCGTGCTATCATCCACAGGCGCGGTGGCCATCAGCCATCGCGCCTGTTGTTTTTTGATCAGGTGAGCACCGTGCCGTTCAAAGCTGTGGTCTTCGACGCCTATGGCACGCTGTACGACATCCAGTCGGTGGCGGCCGTCACCGCGCAGGCATTTCCCGGCCATGGCGACATCATTACCCAGATCTGGCGCATCAAGCAGCTCGAATACACCTGGCTGCGCTCGCTGATGCAGCGCTACGAGGATTTTGCCGTCGTCACCCGCGACTCGCTGACCTATACGCTGCGCATTCTCGGGCTTCACGCTGATGCAGCCACGCTGGAGCGCATCATCGCCAAGTATCTCGATCTGGATCCCTATCCCGACGCGAGGGCTGCGCTTGCCGCGATGAAGCATCACCGGCTTGCGATCCTCTCCAACGGCAGCCCCGCGATGCTCGGCGCGCTGGTCAGGGCCAGCGGTTTCGACACGCTGCTCGATGCCGTCATCAGCGTCGATGCGCGCCAGATCTTCAAGCCGAGCCCCCAGGTGTACGCGCTGATCGAACAGACGCTCGGCCTGGCACCGGCCGATGTGCTGTTCGTGTCGTCCAATCCGTGGGACGTGTGCGGCGCCAAAGCATTTGGATTGAACGTCGCTTGGATCGAGCGTGTCACGCCGGAGGCCATGGCTGCAGCCTGCATCAAAGCCGACCTGGTGGCGCCGCTGACCATGTTCAAGGCGCTTCGCACCCAGATGGACGAGTTGGGTTTTGCGCCCGATTATCGTATTGCTGCGCTGTCCGAACTGCCTGAGATCGCAAGCCAGCATGAGCCTTGAATCAGTCCGCGCCTTCTTCGCCGAAAAAGCCCCCGACATCGACGTCCTCGTCTCCAGCCAAAGCTCCGCCACCGTGGCGCTCGCTGCGGAAGCCTATGGCGTCGAGCCTGCCCGCATCGCCAAGACACTCTCCCTTCGCGTCGGCGACCGCGTCATCCTGATCGTCGCCGCTGGTCATGCGCGGATGGACAACAAGAAGGTCAAGGCGCTGTTCGGCGGCAAGCCGAAGATGCTCGGCCTCGACGAGGTCGCCGACATCACCGGACACGAGGTCGGCGGCGTCTGCCCGTTCGGCCTGAAGTCCCCGCTGGCGGTGTATTGCGACATCTCGCTGAAGGCGTTCGATATCGTCGTGCCGGCCGCGGGCTCGACGCACAGCGCGGTTAAGATTACGCCGGACCGCATGGCGGAGCTGACGGGAGCCGAATGGGTCGACGTCTGCGAGGTGCAGTCCTGATCGGCTGACGTCGGCCGGCGCGATCATCGCTTCTTCCCCTTCGCCAGCTCCTTGACCAGAAACTCCGTCAGAACTTCGATGCGCGCCGGGCGCGGGCCGCCGGGCGGCATCACCAGATGCATCGCGCCTTCGGGCTGGCTCCAGCCCTTGAGCACCACCTCGACCTCGCCCGAGGCGATCGCGTCGCTGACGATGAAGTCCGGCAGGTCGGCGATGCCGAGGCCGGCCAGCACCGCCGGCAACAGCGCCTCGCCATTGTTGACGCGCAGCTGTCCCGCCGGCCGCACGCTCGCCTGCTCGCCCGCGGCGTTGGTGTAGTGCCAGACGCCGGCGGTGGAGAGATAGGCATAGCCGAAGCATTTGTGCTCGGCGAGATGCATCGGATGCGTCGGCCGTCCGTGCCGCTTCAGATAAGACGGCGCCGCCACCGTATAGCGCGGCATCGGACAGAGCCGGCGCGCCACCAGTGAGGAGTCCGGCAGCCGCGCGATGCGCAGCGCGAGATCGAACCCCTCTCCGATCAGATCGACGGTCGCGTCGCTCATATGCAGGTCGATCGACACCTCGGGATATTGCTCGAGAAAGGCCGGCAGCAGCGGTGCGATCTTCTTCACACCGAAGGTCATCGGCACCGCGAAGCGCACCAGCCCGCGCGGCGTGAGCGACTGCGCCAGCGCCTCTGTCTCTGCCGCCTCGCCATCGGCGAGCAGCTGCGCGGCACGCTCTGACAGCCGTTGCCCGGCATCGGTCAGCGCCAGCCGGCGCGAGGTGCGGTTGAACAGCCGCGTGCCCAGCCGCTCCTCCAGCCGGCTCACGGCCTTCGACACGGACGCCTTGGACAGGCTCAGCTCCTGGGCCGCGCCTGCGAAGGAGCGCAGCTCGACGACCTTGGCGAAGATCGCCATCGCCTCGAAATCGGGAAGTCGCGCCATCGGCTTTAGCTCTTTTTCTGAAACAATGGGTTTCAATAGTTTCTATTTCTATACCCAGCCTCCCAGCCTATTCCAAGGTCCAACAGCACGACGGCGCGCGGCCGGCGTGCGACAACGGAGCAAACCCATGATCGAATTGAAGCCCTTTGCGGCGCTGGGCGGCGCCGACCACGGCTGGCTGAAGGCCAAGCACCATTTCTCGTTCGCGAACTATTACGACCCCAGCAATATGGGCCACGGCGCCCTGCGGGTCTGGAACGACGACGAGATCGCGCCGAACACCGGCTTCCCGGCGCATCCCCATCGCAACATGGAGATCATCACCTATGTCCGCGAAGGCGCGATCACCCATCAGGACAGCCTCGGCAACAAGGGCCGCACGGAAGCCGGCGACGTGCAGGTGATGAGCGCGGGCAGCGGCATCCGCCACTCCGAGTACAATCTCGAGCCGACCACGACGCGGATTTTCCAGATCTGGATCGAGCCCGCCACCGATGGCGGCCAGCCGACCTGGGGCGCCAAGCCGTTTCCGAAGGCCGACCGCTCCGGAAAGCTCGTGACGCTCGCCTCGGGCTTCGCGGACGACACCGACGCCCTGCCGATCCGCGCCCAGGCGCGCGTGCTCGGCACCACGCTGAAGGCCGGCGAGACCGCTGAATACGCGGCCGACGAGGCGCGGCACCTCTATCTCGTGCCGGCCGCCGGCAGCGTCGAGGTCAATGGCATCCGCGTCAACGCCCGTGACGGCGCCGCCATCCGCGACGAAGCCACGCTCAAGATCACCGCGCTCGAGGATTCCGAGCTGGTGCTGGTCGACGCCGCCTAACCATTTCTGCTCACCCTCATCCCCACGGAGACTGCCATGACCAAGGTTCTCGTTCTCTACTACTCCGCCTACGGCCACATCGAAGCGATGGCCAATGCGGTCGCCGAAGGCGCCCGCGAGGCCGGCGCCACCGTCGACATCAAGCGCGTGCCGGAGCTGGTGCCCGATGATGTCGCCAAGGCGTCGCACTACAAGCTCGACCAGGCCGCCCCGGTCGCCAAGATCGAGGAGCTCGCCAACTACGACGCGATCATCGTCGGCACCGGCACCCGCTTCGGCCGCATGGCCTCGCAGATGGCGAACTTCCTCGACCAAGCCGGCGGCCTCTGGGCCAAGGGCGCACTGAACGGCAAGGTCGGCGGCGCGTTCACCTCGACCGCGACCCAGCATGGCGGCCAGGAGACCACGCTGTTCACGATCATCACCAACCTCCTGCATTTCGGCATGACCATCGTCGGCCTCAATTACGGCTTCGCCGGCCAGATGAAGCTCGATGAGGTCACCGGCGGCTCGCCCTATGGCGCGACCACGATCACCGGCGGTGACGGCAGCCGCCTGCCGAGCGAGAACGAGCTGGCGGGGGCGCGCTATCAGGGCCGCGTCGTCGCAGAAACCGCCAAGAAGCTGCATGGCTGATGCGACTGGGGCGGCACTTCCGGAAACGAAGTGCCGCCCCACATCGGTGAAAGATGAGAAAGGAGCCTGCAATGCCCGCCATGCTCGAACTGGTGACGCTGGCCCGCCTGGCCCACCATCCGCTGCAGATGATGGCGCGCCGCTGGTACTGCAAGAGCCTCTACCGGGTGAGCCGCGGCCAGCGCCGCTGCCCGGAATGCTCGGCCGCGACAGCGGCCACGGCCGCTACAGCGGCTTGATCTGCACCTTCTTGAACTTCACGACGCCCGAGCCGTATTGCAGGGCGATCGGCCCCGCCGCGTGCTTGCTGTCGTCGACGTCCGCGGTCTTCTCGCCGTTGAGGATCACGGTCAGCCGGGTGCCCTTGGCCGTGATCTCGTAGGTATTCCACTTGCCGCCCGCTTTCGGCATCGGATCGACCTTCGCCACGTCGACGATCGCGCCGGTGCCGTATTTCGGATCGGGCCGCTTGTCGAAGATGTTGACCTCGTAGCAGATGTTGGAGTCGATCTTGTCCGACTGGTCGCAGCGGATGAAGATGCCGCTGTTGGCGGCGTCGTCGACCCAGAATTCGGCCTTGATCTGGAAATCCTTGTAGCTGGTCTTGGTGACGAGATAGGACGGATCCTTGCCGTCGAGCTTGTCAGCCGAGAGCGCGCCGTCCTTGGCTGCCCAATTCGCCTTGCCGACCTCGGTGAACTCGACCTTCCTGTCGCCGTCGACCAGTGTGACCCAGCCGTCATCGGCCGACGCCGTCCCGATCCCATTCAACGCGGCGCCCGTCATGACCAGTCCGGCCGCAAGCACGCCCCAGCGATAACGCATCGAAACTCCTCCCTGACATTTTCTGTTGCTTGGCCACGATAGCAAAGCGCCGGACAATGCAAACGAGTTTCGATGCTGCACCTGCTCTGTCGTCGAACTACACCGCCGTCGCCCGGGCAAAATCGACATAGATCTCGCGCAGCCGCGTCGCCACGGGCCCGACCTTGCCGTCGCCGACCGGCTTGCGGTCGATCGTGACCACCGGCTGCACGAACGAGCTCGCGCTGGTGATGAAGGCCTCCTTGGCCGCGAGCGCTTCCGCGACCGTGAACAGCCGCTCCTCGACCTTGAGCTGGCGCTCCTCGGCGAGCTTCATCACCGCCTTGCGGGTACAGCCCGGCAGGATGGCGTTCGAGTTCGGCCGCGTCACGATCACGTCATCCCGGGTCAGGATGAAGGCCGTGGACGAGCCGCCCTCGGTGACGTGACCGTCCTCGACCATCCAGGCCTCGCTCGCGCCTGCGGCTGCAGCCGCCTGCTTGGCCAAGACCTGCGCCAGCAGCGCCACGCTCTTGATGTCGCGCCGCTCCCAGCGGATGTCAGGCACGGTGATGACGGCGATGCCCGCTTTCGCCGAGGGCGCATCGACGATGGTCTTGGCCGTCACGAACATCACCAGGGTCGGCCTGACGTCGCCCTTCGGAAACGGAAAGTCACGGCCCTTGTCGGCGCCGCGCGTGACCTGCAGATAGACCATGCCCTGGTCGAGCTGGTTGCGCGCAACCAGCTCCTTTTGCAGTTCCTCGATGCGCGCGAGGCTCTCGGGCAATGCCAGCCCGATCTCGCCGACCGAGCGCTCCAGACGGGCGAGATGCGATGCGCTGTCGACGAGCTTGCCGTCGAGCACCGCCGCCACCTCATAGATGCCGTCGGCAAACAGGAAGCCGCGATCCAGCACCGAGACCTTGGCCTCGGACAGGGGCATGAAGGCGCCGTTGACGTAAGCGATGGGCTCCAAGGAAGCATTCTCCTATTGGGTACGACGTCTGCAGAACGAAATGCTGCAGGATCGTCTCTGGTTCACCTCGCGGTTGGCGAAGAATATCTCATCTGCAGCGAACGCTCGTGCGTCCATCCCAGCTCACAACGGCTTCCCCAGCTCGCCGAGATCCCAGAACAGCCCGGCCATCAGCCCGAGCGCCTCTTCCGTCACATCCAGCAGGATATGCTCGTCCGGCGCATGCTGCGAGCAGCCGGGATAAGAGTGCGGCACCCACATGGTCGGCATCTTCAACACGTCGGCAAACACGTCGTTGGGCAGCGATCCGCCGAAGTTCGGCAGCACCGCGGGCGCCTTGCCGGTGCTCATGCGAATCGAATCGGCGGCCCATGTGATCCAGGGGCTGTCGATGTCGGCGCGCGAGGCCATGAAGCCCTGCGCCTTGCTGACCTCGATCATCGGGAAGCCGTGCGCGGCGAGATGGGTCTTCACGTCGTCGACGATGCTGTCGACCTTGGTGCCGACCACGAAGCGCAGCTGCAGCACGGCGTTGGCGCGGCCGGGAATCGCATTCGCCGGCTTGTCGATATTGCCCGAGGAGATCGCCAGCACCTCGAGCGTGTTCCAGGCGTACAGCCGCTCCGCCGGCGTCAGTCCCTCCTCGCCCCAATTGTCGGACAGCGCCGGCTCGTCGGCGGTCGGCTCGACCTTCACATCGGCGAGGATGGCGCGGATCGCATTGGTGAGGCGCGGCGGCTTCAGCGAGTCAAGCTTGATGCGACCATGGCCGTCGACCAGCGTCGCAATCGCATTGGCGAGGATCGTGGCGGGATTGGCGAGTACGCCGCCCCAATTGCCGGAGTGATTGCCGCCCTCGCGCAGATTGACGTCGAGATGCAGCCGGATGCCGCCGCGGCAGCCGAGAAAGATGGTGGGGCGCACCGTCGACAGCCGCGGGCCGTCCGAGCCGATGAAGACGTCGGCCTTCAAGGCGTCGCGATGCAGATCGGCCACCTTGGCGAGGTCGGGCGAGCCGATCTCCTCACCCATCTCGATGATGAACTTCGCATTGAAGCCGAGCTTGCCGCCGCGGGCCTCGCGCACCGCGCGCAGCGCCGCCATGTTGATGCTGTGCTGGCCCTTGTTGTCGGCGGTGCCGCGGCCATAGAGGCGGTTGCCCGCGGGCGTCACCGCCCAGGGATCGCGCCCGTCGCGCCATTCGCCGGCCATGCCATCGACGGTGTCGCCATGGCCATAGCTCAGCACGGTGGGCGCACTGTCGCTCTCGTGATAGGTCGCAATCAGGAACGGCGCGCGGCCGCTCGGTGAGGGCACGAGTTCGGAGGTGAAACCGAGTGCGGCGAAGGACGGCGTCAGCTCGTCGGTCAGATAGGCCGCGAGTTCGGCCTTGCGATCGGGATTGAGGCTTTCGGTCCGATACGCGACCCGGCGGCCGAGCTCGGCCAGAAAGTCACCGCTCGTCAGGGCCTGACGGGCGCGGGCAATTGCATCAATCCTGGTCATGGCGTTTTTCCAGTCACAACAACGCCGGGGTCATATCGGGATCATGTCGCGAGCGGAAGGGGCTCGCTTGGAATTCATTGATATCAGCCACGTCTCGGATTCCGGAACTTCGCAGGGATCGATCATGCGCATATGTCGACGTGCGCGCGACGATTCTCGCGGCGCGCTGGGCGTCCGAGGTCTGCCGGTGCGGTGCCCTCGCAAGCACGGAGGGCGCGGGGAATGCCGGGTGAAGGCCTCACCCATGGCCCGCCTGCGACAAGAAAAGCAGGCGGCAGTCACCACAGGTTCAGCAGATACTCCGGCATTCCCCGCGCGACGATTTTCACGTTTATAGCGCGCTCTCCTCGGTGTCCGGCTTGATAGCCACCGTTGCCAGCGGGATCATCATCACCCGCCGGCTTGGCGCCAGCATCGGGGCGCGCCCACACGTCTTCACGTCCGCCACCTGCCGTTCGTCGGCGCGGGTCTCCCCACGCTGCGGCATGTCAGCGGCCATCGCTCCCTGCCCCGCGTGTCGTGACGATCGCGATGCGCCTCTCCGTATCGAGGCGGGATTTCGGAAATAGAGCACATCTTCTGATATTCGTAAAATACTTTCTTGGGCCGTGCCTCGTGAGGTCGTCATTCCGGGGCATCCAAGGGCGGGACGGCGAAGCCGTTCCTGCACTTGGATGAGCCCGGGATCCATAACCACGGACCGTCGTGAGGAGAGACGGTGATTATGAACAGCTCCTACGATAAAAACCGCCTGTGGCTATGGATTCCGGGCTCACGCAGGTCGTAGACCCGCGTGCCCCGGAATGACG
This sequence comes from Bradyrhizobium sp. USDA 4369, assembly GCF_054056435.1. NCBI lineage: Bacteria > Pseudomonadati > Pseudomonadota > Alphaproteobacteria > Hyphomicrobiales > Nitrobacteraceae > Bradyrhizobium > Bradyrhizobium sp. USDA 4369. The sequence continues at coordinate 916,948 of NZ_JBSRYH010000001.1, forward strand.
ACGGTGGTCGTGGACGGACCTGCCCTTTGATTCACTGTCCCCTCAATTCACCGCCTTGCTCACCATCACCTCGATCAGCTTCGCTCCGGGCCGCCGGAACGCATCCGACAGCACGGGCTTCAGCTCACTGGGATCACCGATGCGCAGTGCCTCGCAGCCGAGCGAGCGAGCCAGCCCGGCAAAATCCAACGGCGGGTCGGCGAAATCCATGCCGATGTAGTTGTCGTCGCCGTGGAATGACAACAGCCGCTGCTTGATGATGCGGTAGCCGCCATTGTTGACGATGACGACCGAGAGCGGCAGCCTGTGATGGGCCGCGGTCCACAGCGCCTGGATCGAATACATCGCACTGCCGTCGCCGGAGTAGCACACCACCGGACGGTCGGGGTTGGCGAGGCTGACGCCGACCGCGGCCGGCAGGCCCCAGCCGATGCCGCCCGAGGCGAGGCCGTGATAATTGTAGCGGTCGCGATAGGGAAACAGCGCCGTCATATAGCGCGCCGAGGTCAGGCCCTCGTCGACCAGGATGCCGTGCTCCGGCATGGCCTGCGCGACCTGCAAGGCCAAATAGTCGGGATCGATCGGCATCCGCTCGCGCGCCGTCTCGATCTGCGTCGCGAGCGCGCGGCGGCGCGCGCTCCAGTTCTTCGATGACAGCTCCGCGGTACGCGCCTGCGCCGTGGCCTGCAGGGCCGCACCGCCGCGCTCGCGCAGCAGTGGCGTGAGTTGCAGCAGAGTCTCGCGGATATCAGCCTTGAGCGCGATCTCCGCGCCAAAATTCTTGCCCAGCTCCCAATCGACCAGGCCGATCTGCACGATCGGCAGGCCGTCGGGCAACGGCTCGACCTCGCTATGCACGGACATCCGCAACGGATCAGCACCGAGCACGATCAGGAGGTCATGCGGTGCCAGGAGATCCCGTACCTGCTTCTGGATGCGCGACAGCGAGCCGATGTAGCAGGGGTGCTCGGAGAGAAAATGCGCGCCATAGGGCGCGGATTGCTGATGCACCGGCGCACCCAGCGCGGACGCGAAATCCGCGGCGGCCTGCAGCGCGTTGCTCTTGACGATCTCGTCGCCGGTGATGATCACCGGCCGCTGCGCCCGCAGGATGCGCTGCGCCAGCGCCTGCAATGCATCGCTGGACGGCTGCACGCGTGCGTCGACCCGGGTGCTGCGGCCGAGATCGATGCCGGCTTCCGCGTTGAGGATATCGCCGGGCAGCGAAATGAACACCGGCCCGGTCGGCGGCGTGGTCGCAACCTTGGCGGCGCGCCTGACGATGCGCGGCAGATCCTCCAGCCTGTTGACCTCGACCGCCCATTTCACCAGCGGCTCGGCCATGCGCACCAGCGGTCCATAGAGCAGCGGCTCCATCAGGCCATGGCCCTGCTCCTGCTGGCCGGCGGTGAGGATCATCGGCGTGCCGGTGAACTGCGCGTTGTAGAGCGATCCCATCGCATTGCCGAGGCCGGGCGCGACATGGACGTTGCAGGCGACCAGCCGTCCCGAGGCGCGGCTGAAGCCGTCGGCCATCGCCACCACCAGGCTCTCCTGCATCGCCATGACGTAGGTCAGATCCGGATGGTCCTTGAGCGCGTGCATGATCGGCAATTCGGTGGTGCCGGGATTGCCGAACAGATGCGTGATGCCCTCGTCCTTGAGCAGCGCCAGGAAGGCCGAGCGTCCGGTGGTGCGGTTTTTCATGATGGGGTTTCCTCCGGGCGCGGTCTTCGTTGTTAACGTGAGCTCTCTCTCCGTCTTTGCGAGCGAAGCGAAGCAATCCAGGGGCGGCGAACAAGACTCTGGATTGCTTCGTCGCTTACGCTCCTCGCAATGACGGCCAGAACGCTGAACGATGTAAGTTCCACTGCTCACCGCCGTCATGGCCGGGCTTGTCCCGGCCATCCACGTCGGTCGGCACGCGTGGAAGGACGTGGATGCCCGGGACAAGCCCGGGCATGACGATGTGGAGACAGACGGGCGAAAACTCGGACCGCCATATGACGGCGGAGAGAGCGTGAGCTAGGCCTTCGCCATCTCCTGATACACCGGATAATCCGTGTAGCCCTTCTCCTCGCCGCCATAGAAGGTCGGGCGATGATACGGCGTCAGCGGCCAGCCGTGCTGCAGACGTGCCGGCAGATCCGGATTGGAGATGAAATAGCGGCCGAAGGCGATCGCATCGGCATGGCCCGCCTTGATCGCCACTTCCGCCGGCTCGCCGGCGAAGCCGCCGGCGCCGATCAGCACGCCCTTCCAGATTGGCCGGAACAGCTGAATCGCCGACGGCACGTTCTGCCAGTTGACGTCGGCGCGGCCGGCGCCGGAGGAGCGCGGCTCGATCAGGTGCAGATAGGCGATGCCGAGCTTGCTGAGGGCCTCGATCGCATAGGTGTAGAGCGGCATCGGCTCGGCCTCGCCGGAGCCGTTGGCAATGCCATAGGGCGACAGCCGCACGCCGACCTTGCCGGCACCGCAGGCATCGATCACGGCTTCGGTCACTTCGAGCAGGAAGCGGCAACGGTTTTCGCTCGAGCCGCCATAGCGATCGGTGCGCTGGTTGCTGCGGGTCTGCAGGAACTGCTCGATCAGATAGCCGTTCGCGCCGTGCACCTCGACGCCGTCGAAGCCCGCCGCCATCGCGTTGCGTGCCGCCTGGCCATAGGCGGCGACCAAGCCGGGAATCTCTTCGGTCTCGAGCGCGCGCGGCGTCTCGTAGGCGGCGGCCCTGCCGTCCGCCGTCATCGCCTTGAGATCGTCGCCGATCGCGATCGCCGAGGGCGCCACCGGCAGCGCGCCGCCCGGCTGGAACGAGGAATGCGAGACGCGGCCGACATGCCAGAGCTGCAGGAAGATGAGTCCGCCCTTGGCGTGGACGGCGTCCACGACCTGTTTCCAGCCGTCGATCTGCGCAGCGCTGTAGATGCCCGGCACATTCGGGCTGCCCGTGCCGGTCGGCAGCACTGGCGACGCCTCGGCGATGATCAGCCCGCCCGGCGTGGCGCGTTGCGCATAATAGTCGACGTTGAGCTGCCGCGGCGCGAGCGTGTCTTTCGCGGCGCGCATGCGGGTCAGCGGCGCCATCACGACGCGATGCTTGAGGTGATACGGACCGATCGTCAGCGGTGAAAACAGCGCAGGCAGCATTTCTCCCCCGGAGTCGTTGTGATTGTCGATTGCGGTCATCTTGTTCGCAAAACACGATGGTGGCAATGTCCGCCCGACTTCTGTGCGAGCAGACCCTCCATGCCGAAACCGAACGCCCTTCCCTCCCTCAGCCTGCGCATCGACCTCGATGACGGCAGCCGCATCGGGCCGGGCAAGATCGCGCTGTTGGAGCATATCGAGAAGCACGGCTCGATTTCGGCGGCCGGCCGCGCCATGGATATGTCCTACAAGCGCGCCTGGGACCTCGTCGACGAGATCAACCGGGTGTGCCGGCAGCCGGCGGTGGCGCGGCAAACCGGCGGCAAGAATGGCGGCGGCGCGGCGCTGACCGCGTTCGGCGCGCAGCTGGTCGAACGGTACCGCCGCATCGAGCGCGATGCCGCCTCCGCGGTCAGGAAGGATCTCGCGGCGCTGCGTAGCGACATCGCCAGACCGAGAAAGGCCCGCGGCAAGGCCGCGCCGTAACCAGTTCCATCCCGATCGCGCGCAGACGCAACCGGACCGATGCGCTCCGCGTTTCAGCCGCGAACACCTGTCATGCCCTCGGCCGCATGATCTTGCGGCCGCGTCCGAACGTCTTAGACCACCATCCCAGTGTCCTGCCGGAGAACCGCTTGTGCCCCACCCTGCATTGTCTGCCGACCACACCGCCGTCGTCACCGGAGGCGCCTCCGGCATCGGCCTTGCCGCCGCCTCGCGCTTCGCCGCCCTCGGCATGAATGTCTGCATCGCAGATGTCGACGACGCCCGGCTGCAGGCGGCGGCTGCGCAGCTCGTCCCCCTTGCCGGGCGCGGCGAGGCCATCATGACCGCCAAGGTGGATGTCAGCCGGCGCGACAGCGTGGTCGATCTCGAAGCCAAGGTGCGGCAGCGGTTCGGCGCGGTCGACGTGCTGATGAACAATGCCGGCATCCAGCCAGGCAGCAAGCTGTTCGGCCCCGACGACTATTGGCAGCGCATCCTCGGCGTCAATCTGTGGGGCATCATCCACGGTTCGCAGGTGTTCGCGCCGGATATGATCGCGCAAGGCACGCCCGCGCTGATCATCAACACCGGCTCCAAGCAGGGCATCACCACGCCGCCGGGTGATCCCGCCTACAATGTCTCCAAGGCCGGCGTGAAGGCGTTCACCGAGGCGCTGCAGCACGAATTGCGCAACACACCGAACTGCGAGGTCACCGCGCATCTGTTCATCCCCGGCTTCGTGTTCACCCCGCTCACCGCCAATGGCCGGGTCGAGAAGCCCGCCGGCGCGTGGACGCCGGAGCAGACGGTCGACTTCATGCTCGAGCGCGTCTCCGCCGGGGACTTCTATGTGCTGTGCCCGGACAATGACGTGCCGCGCGCGCTCGACGAGCGGCGCATCCTGTGGGCTGCCGGCGACATCGTCGAGAACCGGCCGCCCTTGTCGCGATGGCATGCCGATTACGCGGATGCATTCGCGGCCTTCGTCAAGCGATCATCCTGAGACGGCGTGCTGATCAGGACGCCTCCGGCGCCTGCACCAGTAGACGCCGCACCAGCGCCAGCGCGGTCTCCGTGGCCGGATCGGCGGAAATCACGGACACCGCGAGTACGATGATGTCGACCGGATCATGCGACAGCACGATCACATGCGTCGCATGGCGCGCGGTCATCAGCGCCACCATGCGCTCGACGGCGGGATCGGTCGCAGCCAGCCCCCAGGGCGCGTCAGCCCGGCGCAGCACGCGCCGCGCGGCGAGCAAGCCGCGCAGCAGCGACGGATCATAGGCGGCGAGTTCCGCCTCCCGATAGCGTCGCGCGCTCTCGAAGATCGGCTGGCGCGCGAGCTCGACGATCAGCGCGTCGCGCGTGGCGGCGGCCGATGCGCCGATGGAATCGAGCACGCCCGGCTGCCGGGCCTCCAGCACCGCGCGCAACGCGTCGCCCATCAGGCCGATCGCAAGCACGCCTGCCACCGCCACCGCGCAATGGCGCAGGAGCTGGGCCGCATCGACATCCGCCGACAAGGCGGCCGCGGCGGCGCCGAGCAAGGCCGCCCCGACGATCCGCAGCACGGTGAGCAGCACGCCTTGGCGCTGCGTCTCGTCATTCGCACCGGCGATCAGGATCGCGGTGACCGCGAGCAGCGCGCCGAGCGCGCCGAGCCGCACCGGCATGTCCGGCGCCAGCACGCGAAAATCGGTGATGATGAAGGGAATGACGAGGACCGCGCCGAAGGCGACGCGGTCGATGGCGCGGTTCTCCCAGGCGAGCAGGTCGGCGCGACCGCGGCCGATCAGCAACACCGCGCAGACGGCAAAGCCCGCGAGCTGAAATGCCGAAAGCATGGCGGTGTGGATATTTTCGAGCTCGACCGGGCCAAGCGCCCCGGCCAGCGCGAGCACGCCGCCGCCGACCAAGGCGGCCGCCTTCAGCCGGCGATGCGCATGCCGCCGCAGCAGACCTTCCGTGACGATGAGCGCGCCGAGCGGAATCAGCGCCGCCGGGATCAGCGAGATGCGGTCGAGCGTGCTGTTGTCCGTCCACCAGGCGATGCCGCGCAACAGGAACAGGGACGCCACCAGCGCCAGCAGCCCGACGAGACGGGCCGTCAGCGGTCCCCTGGGGTCGCGCCGGTGCAGCATCACGGCGGCCACCGCAAGCCCGATGGCGCCGCACAGATTGACGGCGGAATCGGCGACGACGCTCGACATCATGATGCTGTCCCGCCTGACGGCAGGCGCGGACGCAGCGTGCCGAACGGACGCTTGTCGTCGAGCCAATGCAGCAGCGGCAGGATCATCCGCTGCAGCGCCAGCACGGCCGACGCCGCCAGCAGGGCCGGCAGCGAACCGGAGGGAATCTCGCGCAGGAGATAGCGGCGGGCGGCGGCGAGATCGATGCGCCCGAGCTGCAGCAGATCGTCGCCCCTGCTGTAGTCCAGTTCGCGCGCACAATAGACGTTGTAGAGATCGTCGCGGTACTTGGGCGCATCGTCGAAGGTCTTCTTCAACGCATCCGAACCGCCAGTATAGGCATTGGTGATGACGAAGCGCGTCTCGTCGAACCCAGCGTCTTCGCCGACGCCGAACACCGCCCGGTGCGCGCGCATGATGCCGCGCGCGAGCTGCAGATGCGCGAAGCTCTGCCGCGCCTGCGGCAGCGGCGAGGGATAGACGTCGGAGAACGTCTCGCAGACCATGCCGGCCACCGCCGGCACCTGCGTGACGTTCGAGATCCATTTCGGGCGCAGGCCATCACGGATGAACAGCAGCAAGGTGGTGAGGCCGTAGAGCACGCCGGACAGCCCTTTGCCCCGCGCCTGCGGATCGACCATGACGAGCCCGAGATGGATCACCTCCTGGGTGTCACCGTCGCGCGCGACCTGCATTACCGCCAGCGCATTGAAGGCGATCGGCTGGCCGCTGGCCGCATCGGACACCAGCGTCACGATCGATCGGGCGAGCGCCTCGCGCCGTCCGGAGAATATTCCATAGGTCAGATCGCCGGCAGGCAGCGTCTTGCCGGCCACAATGCGGAGGTCGGCGACGAGCGCGGCCAGCGCCGCGTCGTCCAGGATCGTGCCCGGGCTCTCGACGATCCGCGTGCGCAGATCCGCATGCGTCCGCAGCGACAGGTCCATCGCCTCCTGTCCCAGCGCTGTCACCCAGAAGCCGATATTGCGTCTGATACGGCCGGCTGCTGCGACGATGCTCATTCCTTCATCCACCAGCCCGACACGATGCGCGCGTCGGCATCACGCCCTGCACGACTAACCTGACGCCGTTAATTCATGATCATGACGCAGGACGGAGCGTCAGCAAGGTAAACGCAGCTTAAACGCGCGCGAGCGGTCGAAAGACGTGGATGCCCGGGCCTTCCCGCCGAAGCGGCCTCGGCCGCGCCGGCGGGACGGAGCCCGGCATCAGGACCAACTCATTGAAGGCCGTCTCGCTGCAGCAGGCCATTTGTCGCGTGATGCGATCGTCCTGCCGCGGGCAGGAGAAGAGCGCCGGCGCCTCACGCCGCCTTCGACACCTCCATCAGCAGGCGCTCGGCGCGGGCGTCCTCGATGCGGTTGACGAGCTTGCTGCTCTCGTGACGGTCGCGCAGCGTCTTGGTGAGCGTGACGCAGGTCTGCACCAGCATGACGATGCCCATCGTCAAATAGCCCTTCATCCAGAGATCGATCGGCATGAAGAACACGCCGAGCGCGACGAGGAAGGCGGAGGCAGCGAATGAAACGTAAGAGAAAGTGACGAAAGCACCGCTATGGGGCTGGGCGTTCTGGTTCATGATCGGCTCCTGCTGATGAGAGATGATGGTTCGGATGGGTTAGGATTGGTGGGGACGTCAGTCAGTTGGCCGGAGCGGTGCGGCCGGCCTTCAGCCGCGCCAGCACGTCGTCGGCGGTGGTCTTGATGCGCGGGCCGAAGCCCTGTTCGGCAAGCTTCTCGGCCGTGGTGATCAGCCCCGTCGCGGCGTCCAGCTCCATCAGCGCCTCGTCGGCGGCCTGTGCCTCGATCTGCCGCTCGCGCAGCCGCTTCAAGGTCGCTTCGGCTTCCGGCAGCGTACATTCATAGGGACGCGCCGCCTCGATGCCGCCGCGGCGCAGATTGCGCACAGCCTCTGAGGCACGCGCGATGCGCCGGCCCCGATCGAGCTCGGCGATGCGCGCCTCTGCACCCGCCACATGCTTCTTCAGCCGGGTGATCTCGGTGGCGAACAGCGCCCGCGCCGTCTTGGCCGCATCGCGCTCGGCTTCCAGACCCGCGATCGCCTGCGCCGCCTCGCGGGCCAGATCCTCGCGACCGCCATCGAGCGCGGCGGTGGCGCGCACCTCGAGATCGGCAATCCGCGACAAGGTCGCTTCGAGGCGCTTGCCCTCCTGCTGGTCCTGGGCAATCGCCAGCGCCAGGGCCCGCTTGCTGCGATCGACGGCGGCGGCGGCGTCACGCATCTGCTGATCCAGGATCACCAGCGCGGTCCGATCCTGCAGCTCCTCTTCCGCCACGGCGACGGTCCCCCGAAACAGCGTCAGAACGGTCTTGAACATTGTGAACTCCCTGTTATGAGCATCGCTCATGAGGTTCTTCTAGCGCAACCATGAGCGGCGCTCAAGATATTTTTGAGCGCCGCTCATAGAAATGGTAAACGATGTCTAAAACCTTGGAACGCCGCGCCAAGCAGCGTGAAGCCCTGATCGTGGCAGCCGAGCGGGGCATCGCCGCCAAGGGCCTGTCCGGCCTGAAGACGCGTGATCTGGCCCAGGAGATCGGCGTCGCCAATGGCGCCGTCTACAATCTCGTCGCCGATGTCGATGAGCTGGTGCTGATGGTTGGATCGCGCACCTTGGCCCGTCTCGATGCCGAGTTGTCAGCGGCCGTGAGCGCCGGCCCGCCTGCCCCGGAGAACACCCTGGTACGCATCGCGGTCGCCTATTGTGATTTCGCCGCTCACAATCTCGAACTATGGCGCGCGCTGTTCGAGCATCGCATGGCCGCGGACAAGACCCTGCCCGATTGGGCCATCGCTGATCAGATGCATCTGTTTCGCCACATTCACCAGCCGCTCGCGACGCTGTTTCCGCAGCAGACGTTCGACGAAATCAGCGTCACGGCGCGTAGTCTGTTCTCGGCCGTCCATGGCATGGTCGCGCTCGGTCTGGAGCAGAAGCTGATTGCCGTGCCACTCGCTTTGCTGCGCGAGCAGATCGCGACCATGGTGAAGGCGATGGTCTCCGGCCTGGTGGCGAATTCTGCCGAGCAGCAATCTTCAAGTTAGGATGACGGTCTGACACAATCCGAGGTCAATCCTTCCTCCCCGTCATATTGATGTCCCAACAGGGCACAGTCTTCATCCGAGTTCGGCCAAACTCGACGAAGCCGACAAACTACTGCCGCATTGGCTCGTGAGGATCATGCTTGTGGTTTGCACGAGCGATCGTGCGGGATCCTGACGACGATCAACAACGAGCAGCGATCGGCGATGTGAGCGCGTAGAACATGCGCAACTCAGCGCAGGGCCGCCGCTTCATGGACCTGCAGCATCGGCGATGCGCAGTCCGCGATCCAACAACAAACTCCAGTGACGACAGGACGCACGACCCAAGGGGGATTTCGTGAAACATTTGCACGCGCAGAACAATGACCAGGAAGATCCGCCGTTTCCGTCCGGCTTCGGCGATGCCCGGCCACCCTTGCGCGATCAAGCCTGGCGCAACGAGCACGAGCGACCGCGGCCGTCGGAGTTCATTTCGCGCCTGGGCATGCAGGACGTTCCATCGCCGCCGCGCGAGCGGCGATCCATCGGCTGGATCAGCCTGCTGGCCATTCTGGCCTTCGCCGCAGCCGCCGGCTATGCCGCGACCAAGCTGCCGGCCCATTGGCTCGGGGTGATCACCGCCGACACTCGCGCGGATTCCTCCGTGACCGCTGCGGTCCCGTCGGCGCCCGCCCCACCGCCGCCAGCCGCCGCACCATCGCCGGATGTTCCTGCAACGGCAACGACCGCAAGCGTCGCCCCTGCGCCGGCCGCCGACCCGAACACGCGGCTGCGCGACGAGGACCGTCGGCCCAAATTCGATCCACGGGTGGCCAACGCCGTCCCGGCTCCGCGGGAGGCGGCTGCTCAATCATCGGTGCAGGGCGTCACCGACACCGAGATCCGCTTCGGCATGGCGGCGCCGTTCTCCGGTCCGGCCAGGGAGATGGGCCGTCAGCTCAAGCTGGGTGTCGACCTCGCCTTCGCCCAGACCAATGACGAGGGCGGCGTACATGGCCGGCAGCTCAAGCTCGTCACCGCCGACGACGCCTATGAGCCGAACCGCACGCTGAACGCGATGAAGGAGCTTTACGAGCAGCACAAGGTGTTCGGCTTCGTGGAGAATTATGGCAGTCCGACCGCGCTGATCTCCGTCCCCTACGCGCTCGAACGTCATGCGCTCTATTTCGGCGCCTTCAGCGGTGCGCCCTCGCTGCGGCGCGACCCGCCGGACCGCTACGTCTTCAACTATCGGGCGGGCTATGCCGAGGAAGCCGACGCCATCGTGCATTATCTGGTCAGGAACCGACGCCTGCGTCCGCAGGACATCGGCGTTCTCACCCAGCAGGACGCCTATGGCGATGCCGGCTGGGAAGGCGTCACCAAGGCGATGCGCACGCTGCGCAGCGGCGTCCCTGGCGAAGTGTTTCGGATGAGCTACAACCGCAACACCGTGAATGTCGACGAGGCCATTGCGCAATTGCGCCGGCAGCGCCCGGCCATCAAGGCCGTCGTGCTGATCGCCACCTTCCGCGCGGCGGCAAAGTTCATCGAGAAGACCCGCGACCTGTATCCCGACATGATCTTTGCGACGATCTCGGGCGTGGGCAGCACGGGCCTCGCCAGCGAGCTGATGGTGCTCGGCCCGCATTACGCGGACGGGATCATCTGCACACAGGTCACGCCGGCGGTGGACGGCTACTCCACGCTGACGATGAAATACAAGAACGCACTCGCCAAGTATTTTCCGGGAGAGCCGGCGGACTATTCCTCGCTCGAGGCCTATCTCACCGCGAGCATCCTGATCGAAGGGCTGCGGCGCGCCGGCCCCGCCCTCGATACCGAATCGCTGGTGAACGTGCTGGAGAGCATGCAGAACTACGAACTCGGGCTCGGTCCGAAAGTGAGCTTCGGCCCGTCCGACCATCAGGCTTTGCACAAGGTCTGGGGCACCCAGCTCGACAAGTCCGGCCAGTATCACACCATCGATCTGGATTGAGCGGCAGCCGGCATCGTCAACTGGGAGCGAGCGCGGTGCGTGGTGTGAACCTGTTGCGTTCAGCGTCAGGTTCGGTCATATGGCATGCATGATCAAGGCCGAGAGCATGCACGCGAACACTTGGTGGCGCTCCATCTAGGAGCGGCACGGCCTCGTCATTTGGCAACCGTCGCCGCCGTTCATCGGCCTGCGACGTTGGTCTGCCTCATCAACAGCTCTCGAAAGGTCCGTTTGAACGGCGGTTCTCATTTCCCTGGAGAACCACGATGCATTCCTCATCTTCGGAACGCCCAGTCATCCTGACCGGCGACAGAACCACCGGCCCGCTGCACCTCGGCCATTACGTCGGCTCGCTGCGGAACCGGCTCGCGCTCCAATCCACCCACCAGCAATTCCTGCTGCTGGCGGATGCGCAGGCGCTCACGGACAACGCACATGATCCGGCCAAGGTGAGCCGGAGCATCCTGGAGATCGCGACCGACTATCTCGCCGTCGGCATCGATTCCGATCTCACCACGATCTGTCTGCAGTCGCATCTGCCGGCCCTGGCCGATCTGACGCTGCTCTATATGAACTTCGTCTCGGTCGCGCGGCTCGAACGCAACCCGACGATCAAGGACGAAATCCGGGCGCGCGGCTTCGGCCGCGACATTCCAGCCGGTTTTCTGTGCTATCCCGTCGCCCAAGCAGCCGACATCACCGCCTTCAAGGCGACCATCGTCCCGGTCGGAGACGATCAGGTGCCGCTGATCGAGCAGACCAACGAGATCGTCCGCCGCATCAACCGACAGACCGGCACGGATGTGCTGAAGGAGGCCCGCGCGCTGATCTCGAGCGTCGGACGGCTGCCGGGCGTCGACGGCAAAGCCAAGATGAGCAAGTCGCAGGGCAACACGATTCCGCTCTCCGCCACGGCCGACCAGCTCCGCGAAGCCGTCCGGCGCATGTTCACCGATCCGCAGCATGTCCGGGCTGCAGACCCTGGCCGCATTGAAGGCAATGTCGTGTTCACCTATCTCGACGCATTCGATGCCGATCGTGACGCGGTCGCTGATCTCAAGGCCCGCTACGTCCGCGGCGGGCTTGGCGACAGCGCGGTCAAGAAGCGCCTGGAGGACGTGCTGCAGGACGTCATCGCACCGATCCGCGCGCGCCGGACGGCGCTCGCGCGCGAGCCCGACCATGTCCTTGCGGCCGTCCGGCGCGGCACCGAGCGGGCGCAATCTGTCACGGCGGCAACCTTGCGCGACGTGCGTGCTGCCCTGGGCCTGTTCTCGCTGCATTAGCCGTGCTGGCATTGTCGCCGGCACGCTGAGGATGCAATATGACGAGGCTCAATGGCGGGGCTCGCATCACGTGCACGACATCGGTCTCACGGCGCTGGATCTCGGGCTGCGTGGTGCGGCCAGCGGCCTGTTCACGATGATGGTGCTGGTGTTGATCAGGCTCCGCCCGGCCAATCCCCATGCCCTGCTCGGCCTGGTGATGTCGGCCGGCGGCGCCGGCTTTGCGATCGCGACCGCGCCGTTCATTCCGACCTCCACATTCTGGTGGACCCTGCCGCTGCTGTCGGCGCAGCCGGTCGTGTTCTGGCTATGGGCGCGCGCCGCCTTCGACGACGATTTCGCGCTCCGGCCCTGGCACGGCCTGGTCTGGCTCGCGGTGGTCGCGCTGGGCTTCACGGCCTCGCTGAGCTGGCCGATGTGGCCGGCTGTGACCAAGGCCTGCGCCAAGGGTCTGTCGGTCCTCGCGCTCGTGTTCGCACTGCTCGCCATCCTCCAGACGGTGACGACCTGGCGGGACGATCTGGTCGCGCGACGGCGGCTGCTGCGCATGGCGGTCGTGATCCTGAATCTCGGCTTCATTACCTTCGTCGCGGGACCCGCCCTGCTGCCGGTGCCCGGCGCCGTGCTCGGCGCGGCGGCCAATAGCGGCGGCCTCGGCAGCTTCATCGTCGCATTCACGCTGTGCATCCTGGCGATGCTTGCGAGTTGGAACCTGTTCGGGGCCACCGCGGCGGCGGCGTTGCCGACGCCGGCAGTGGTCGCCGCCAGCGTCGCCGATCCGCCGCTGGACACAGAGCCTGTATCGAGCGAGCGGCCGGCGGTTGCGCCGCTGCTGCTGCGACGGCTCGATCATCTCATGCGGGTGGAGCGCGCATCTATCGGCAGGAGGGACTGTCGATTGGCGGGCTGGCCGCCCAGCTCAACGTGCCTGAATATCGGCTGCGGCAGGCGATCAATGAGGGGCTCAGCCACCGCAACTTCAACGCGTTTCTGAATCGCTACCGGCTCGAAGACGCCAAGGCGGCATTATCTGATCCAGGCCAGCGCGACGTGCCGATCCTGACGATCGCGATCGACGCCGGCTTCCAGTCGATCGGTCCATTCAACCGCGCCTTCAAGGCCGCCACGGCGATGACGCCGAGCGAATTTCGCCGGCAGGCCCTCGTGGCGACGGCCACGGAGACCGAGAATCGCAGAATTCGGCAAGCCGACTGAAGAAATCGGCTGGCCGAATTCTTGATCCGGCACGCCGGACGCAGCCCGCGCAGGCACAGAGCAAGGCATCGCCTCTCCTGCGTTGAGAACCCCATGCCCGCCGCGAACGCTCCCTCCGAACGCCTGCACGCCCTCGATGCCGTCAGAGCTTTTGCCCTCCTGCTCGGCATCATCCTGCATGCCGCGATGTCGTTCCTGCCATCCCCCACGCGATTCTGGTTCATCGAGGACACCCATCAGAGCCTGGTCCTGAGCGCCGTCACCTTCGCCATCCACGTGTTCAGGATGACCACTTTCTTTCTGATGGCCGGCTTGTTCGCCCGCATGAGCTTTCACCGGCGCGGAACGGCGGGGTTCATCAAGGACCGCCTGCTCAGGATCGCGCTGCCGCTGGTGGTGGCATGGCCGATCGTGTTTGCGCCGATGGCCGCGTCGGTGATCTGGGCGGGCCAGTTTCCGCATGGCGGACCGCTGCCCGGCGCGGTCGGCTGGCCGCCGGTCCTGCCGCGCTTTCCGCTGACCCATCTGTGGTTTCTCTACGTGCTGATCGAACTCTATGCCGCCGCGCTGTTGCTGCGCGCCGGCGTGGTCGCCATTGACCGCGCCGGCCGGCTTCGCACGGCCATCGATCGGCTGTTCGCGGCGATCATGGCAAGCCGGCTTGCGCCCGCCATCCTTGCTCTGCCGATCGGGCTGGCGCTCAGCCTGGATCCGAAATGGGTCGGCTGGATCGGGATCCGTACGCCGGACCAATCGCTGATCACCAATGCGCAGGCCTGGATCGCGTATGGCAGCGCCTTCGCCGCCGGCTGGCTGCTGCACCGGCAGATCGGGCTGCTGCGCCAGTTGGAACGGCGCTGCCTGCTCGACACCGCCATGGCGGTTGGCCTGATCGCGCTCAGCTACGGGCTGGCGTTGGCCGTCTCGATGGTCGCGACGCATGTCGTCGCAGCGCCGGTCAGTCTCCCCATGATCAGACTCGCCGGCGCCATCGCCTATGCGCTGGCGATCTGGACGACGAGCTTCGCCGCGATCGGCCTGGCGCTGCGCTTCATGGCCGGCTTCAGCCGCACCCGGCGCTACCTCGCCGACGCATCCTATTGGCTCTATCTCATCCATATGCCGATCGTGATGGCGCTGCAGTTGGCGGTCTCGCAGTTCGACTGGCCGTGGCTGGCCAAATACGCGCTGATCCTGCTGGTTGTGATGCCACCGATGCTGGCGAGCTATCACCTGCTGGTGCGCGACACGCCGGTCGGCCGGGTGCTCAACGGTACGCGGCGGACGGAGGTCGCGCCGGACATGCCGACCGTCGGCGGGCCCGTCACGACCTGAAGGCCACGCTTGCCTTCGTCTGGTCGGGGGAAGAAATCCTGCCTTCCGCCCGTCCTGCCCTGATCAAAATTTGATCAGGGCAGAGTGATGCACCCGCGCTAGTTTCCCGGCGGCGACGCAGCGATGCGGCGCCGAGCGATGGCGAGCGCGGGGGCGAAGCATGTCACTGTTCATCCGCGGCGGCACGGTGGTGAACCACGATCATTCCCGGCGCGCCGATGTCCTGATCCAGGGCGGGAGCATTCTCGCGGTGGGCACCACGATCGAGCCGCCGCTGTCGGCGGAGGTGATCGAGGCCGACGGCTGCTACGTGCTGCCGGGCGGGATCGATCCGCACACCCATCTCGAGCTGCCGTTCATGGGCACGGTGTCGGCGGATGATTTCGAATGGGGCACCAAGGCCGGGCTATCCGGCGGCACCACGATGGTGGTGGATTTCTGCATCCCCGATCCCGGCCAGTCGATGCTCGCGGCCTATCAGGACTGGCGGCGAAAGTCGGAGAAGGCGGCGGCCGACTACGGCTTCCACATGGCCGTGACCTCGTGGTCGAAACAGGTGTTCGACGAGATGGAGACGGTCGTCAGGACCTACGGCATCAACACCTTCAAGCATTTCATGGCCTATAAGGGCGCGCTGATGGTCGACGATGACGAGCTCTATAACTCGTTCGCCCGCTGCGCCGAGCTCGGCGCCATGCCGCTGGTTCATGCCGAGAATGGCGACGTGGTCGCCCGCATGCAGGAGGCGATGCTGGCACGCGGCATCGACGGCCCGGAAGGCCACGCCTTCTCGCGGCCGCCGGAGGTCGAGGGCGAGGCCACCAGCCGAGCCATCATGATCGCCGACATGACCGGCGCGCCGCTTTATGTCGTCCACACCAGCTGCCGGCAGTCGCACGAGGCGATCGCGCGCGCCCGCGCCGCCGGCCAGCGCGTCTATGGTGAGCCGCTGATCCAGCATCTGCTGCTCGACAGCGGCAAATATCGCGTGGCCGATTGGGACCACGCCGCGGCCTGCGTGATGTCGCCGCCATTCCGCGACCGCGCGCATCAGGACAGTCTTTGGGCGGGGCTGCAATCGGGCTCGCTGCAGGTGGTTGCGACCGATCATTGCGCGTTCACCCTGGCGCAGAAGCGGCTCGGCCGCGGCGACTTCCGCAGGATTCCGAACGGCACCGGCGGACTGGAAGATCGCATGCCGCTGCTGTGGACCGCGGGCGTCGGCACCGGCCGGCTGACCAAGGAGGAATTCGTCGCCGTGACCTCGGCGAACATCGCACGCATCCTCAACATCTATCCGCGCAAGGGCGCGGTCATGGCCGGCGCCGACGCGGATCTCGTGGTGTGGGATCCGGCCGCGCACAAGACGATCAGCGCGAGCCGGCAGGTCAGCCGCATCGATTACAACGTGTTCGAAGGCTTCACCTGCACCGGCGGGCCCGCAGTGACGGTTTCAGGCGGCCGCATCGCCTGGCGCGATGGCGAGTTGCGCGCCGAAGCCGGCGACGGCCGCTACGTCGAGCGGCCGGCATTTCCGCCGGTCCATGTCGCCAATTCCACCTGGAAGGAGATCACCGCGCCGCGCGCCGTTGCGCGCGACATGGTCACGCCGTAGCGCCCGCGATCGCGCGCCGGCGCCGCGGCATTTACCGGGCGGAAAGAGTTGCTGACGTTGAATGCGAGCATGGCACAGTTGCGCATGGAAGTTCGCGATTCGGCCGGCACCAACCTGCCGGGCTATGGCGACGCATTCTTCGACCTCAGGCTCCCCGGCGATCATTGCCGCGTGGCGCAGAACCTGCTCCGGATGATTCGCGGCGACGATGTCCGCTCGCCGGTCCACAGCATCCATTTCTTCCGCGATGGCGCCGAGATCGGCCGCTGGTCGGTCGACGACGAGCATGCGGAGATGGGCTTCATGGACCAGCGCGCACACACGCCGCCAGCGGCGGCGTAAGGCCGCGCCAGCCGGCGCTCAGCTCGCAGCCGCTCACACGATGCGCGGATGCGCCTTCTGGTGCCAGGCCCAGGCCGAGCGGATGATATGGCCGAGATCGGATCGGCGGGGTTTGAAGCCGAGCTCCTGCTCGGCGCGACGCGGATCCGCCACCAGGACCGGCGGATCGCCGGGACGGCGCTCGCGATACACCAGCGGCACCTGCTCGCCGGTCTCGTTGCGGATCGCATCGACGATCTCGCGCACCGAATAGCCGCTGCCGGTCCCGAGATTGTAGGCGCCGCCGCGATGCCCCTCCATCAGGCGCCCGATGGCCGCGATATGGGCCGCGGCCAGATCATCGACATGGATGTAGTCGCGCACCGCGGTGCCGTCCGGCGTCTCATAATCGGTGCCGAAGATCGCGAAATCGGGAACATGGCCGAGGATCGCCATCAGCGCGCGCGGAATGAGATGCGTCTCGGGGTCGCGCAGCTCGCCGATCGCGCCTGAAGCATCGGCGCCGCAGGCATTGAAATAGCGCAGGGCAATCGCCGAGAAGCCATAGGCGGCGCGATAGTCCGACAGGATGTGCTCGATCATGTATTTGGAGCGGCCATAGGGATTCACGGTCGGCCCCGCCGCGCTTTCCGGAATCGGCTCGCGCCCGGCATTGCCGTAGACCGCGCCGGTCGAGGAAAACACCAGGCGGGTGCAGCCCGCCTCGCGCATGCCCTGCAGCAGGCCGAGCGTGCCGGCGACGTTGTTGAGGTAATATTTCTGCGGGTCGGCGACCGATTCCCCGACTGCGCTGGACGCCGCGAAATGCATCACCGCCTGGACGTCATATTGGCGAATCGTGCTGGCGACCTTGATGCTGTCGGCGATGTCGCCCACCACCAGCGGCCCCCATTGCACGAAGCTACGGTGCCCCAACGTCAGATTGTCGTAACAGATCGGCGTGAAGCCTGCGTCTGCGACCGCCTTGCTGCAATGAGCCCCGATATAGCCGGCCCCGCCGGCGATCAGGATCGCGCCCTTCGTACCCATAACTCTTTGTATCCTTAATCGAGGCGCGGAAAACCTGCCGGCCCCGCGAAATGCCGGACAGTAGAACAGCCGCTCGCCAGCACCAAGCACAGGTTGCGCGTGTCGTTAATCTGCAAGCCCGGATCGGCTTGATCAAACGTCCAATCGCCCGCCGCGCGCACGGGTTCCAATCGCGCAGGCTAGGATGTTTGAACTTTCCGCGCATGCCTCCCAGCCGCGCGTAAAGGTGGCACGCGGCGCAGAATGGACTACCACTAGCCGGACGAGCATTGGACGGCGCAGGAGGCATGTCGTGAGCGAAACATCGAGCAATGTTGACGCGGCATCGCGCACGGCATCGACGCCACCGTCCTCTGCCGCGCCGACGGCAGGCCTATGGGCGCGTCTGGCCATTCCGCTGCTCGCCGTGATCGTCGCGCTGGCCTTCGTGGCGCTGGCGACCTTGCGCTGGAACGCCTGGACCGGCAACGCCACGACCCAGACCACCAACGACGCCTATGTCAGGGCCGACCTCACCCAGTTGTCGAGCCGCGTCGCCGGCGAAGTGCTCAAGGTCGCGGTCAGCGACTTCCAGCGGGTCAAGGCCGGCGACCTGCTGATTCAGATCGATCCGGCCGATTACGAGGCCCAGGTGTCCCAGGCCGAAGCCACCGTGGAAGCGGCGCAGGCGGCGCTCGACAATCTGAGCAATCAGATCGAGCTGCAATATGCGACGATTGCGCAAGCCGAGGCGCAGCAGGTGTCGGCCGGCGCCGCCGAGGTGCAGGCGCGGCAGGAGGAGGAGCGCCAGCAATCGCTGTCGCAGAGCGAGGCCGGCACCCGGCAGCGGCTGGAGCAGGCAACCGCCGCCTATGCCAAGGCGCAGGCCGACGTCCGCGCGAGCCGCGCGGTGATTGCCGCGCAGCGCCATCAGCTCGAGGTGCTGACGGGCACCAAGAAGCAGCGCGGCGCCGACCTCGCCGGCGCCAAGGCCGCGCTCGCCGCCGCCCGCCTCAAGCTCGGCTATACCAGGATCACCGCGCCGTTCGACGGCGTCGTCGGACAGCGCCAGGTGCAGGCCGGCGACTACGTCAATGTCGGCAGCAGCCTGATCGCGGTGGTTCCGCTGCCGCAGGTCTTCATCGTCGCGAACTACAAGGAGACGCAGCTCACGCATGTGGCGCCGGGCCAGCCGGTCGACATCACTGTCGACACGTTCCCGGGCGAGCAGATGCACGGCCGCGTCGAGCGCATCGCACCGGCCTCCGGCTCGCAATTCGCGCTGCTGCCGCCCGACAACGCGACCGGCAATTTTACCAAGGTCGTGCAGCGCATTCCGGTGCGCATCGCCCTCGATCCGAACCAGCCGCTGCTGACGCGGCTGCTGCCGGGCATGTCGGTCGTGACCCATATCCACACCGCCGGCCGGACCGATGGCGCCAAGTGAGAACGCAGGCGAGACGGACCGCGGGCCGCTGTCGCGCGGCGGCCTCGCGGCGCACCCGTTCTTCGCGGTCGGGGCCGTCCTGCTCGGCTCGTTCCTCGCCAATTTCGACAGCCGGCTGACCTCGGTCGGTCTGCCCGATCTGCGCGGCGCGTTCTCGCTCGGCGTCGACGAAGGCGCCTGGCTGTCGACGGCCGCGATCGGCTCGCAGATCCTGATCGCGCCGGCGGTGGCCTGGCTCGCGACCGTGTTCGGCCTGCGCCGCGTGCTCGGCGTCCCCAGCCTGATCTATGCCGCGCTCTCCCTGATCATCCCGTTCGTGCGCGACTATCCGACCCTGATCGTGCTCGCGATCCTGCACGGCATGCTGCTCGGCACCTTCGTGCCGGCGACCCTGATGATCATCTTCCGCAACCTGCCGATCCGCTGGTGGCTGCCGGCGATCTCGATCTACGCGATCCGCGTCGGTTTCGCGCTGGACACATCGACCTCGCTGGTCGGCTTCTATGTCGAGCATCTCGGCTGGCAGTGGCTGTATTGGCAGGGTGTCGTACTGGCGCCGCTGATGGCGCTGATGGTGTATCTCGGCACACCTGCCGAGCCGGTCAACCGCGCGCTGCTCCGCAACGCCGATTGGGGCGGCATGCTGCTGCTCGGCAGCGCCGTGTCGATGATCTATGCCGGGCTCGACCAGGGCAACCGGCTCGACTGGCTGCAGTCCGGCACCGTGGTGGCGCTGCTCGGCGGCGGCGCCGTGCTGTTTGTGCTGTTTCTCGTCAACGAGGCGCTCTCCCCGCAGCCATGGGCGCATTTCAACGTGCTGTTCTCGCGCAATATCGGCCTGTCGCTGACCGTGATTCTCTTGTACACGCTCACCAGCCTGTCGAACGCCTCGCTGGTCCCCAATTTTCTCGCCACGATCACGCAGCTCCGTCCCGAGCAGAGCGGCTCGCTGCTGCTGATCTACGGCGCGCTGCCGATGATTGTACTGGTGCCGCTGTCGATCTGGATGTTGCGCCATCTCGATCCGCGCATCGTGGTCGTGCTCGGCCTCGGCGCCTTTGCCGCCGCCAATCTGCTCGGCACGCAGCTCACCCATGCCTGGGCACGCGAGGACTTCATCGTGATCGTGCTGTTGCAGTCGTTCGGCCAGGCCTTCACCCTGCTGCCGATCATCATCCTCGCGTTGTCGAACTCCGACCCGGCGCGCGCCACGTCGTTTGCGGCCTACATCCAGATCATGCGGCTCGGCGGCGCCGAGATCGGCGTTGCGCTGATGGGAACCTGGCTAAGGGTGCGCGAGCAGGTGCATTCCGCCTATCTCGGCCTCAACATCCAGAGCGGTGATGTCGACGTCGCCCGCGCGCTGCAGCGGCTGACCGGCTATTTCGCCAGCCACGGGACAGGACAGGCCAAGGCCCGCGCGGTCGGCACCCTTGCCGCGCAGGTTCAGCGCGAGGCCAATGTGCTCGCTTATCTCGATGCGTTCTGGCTTTGCTTCTGGCTGGCGATCGTCGCGCTGGTGCTGACCGCCCTGATCACGCGCGCGCCGCCCGGTCCGTTCTCGCCGACGCCGTTGGGCCTCAGCACGAATTGGCTGCGGCGCTTCCGGGCGAAATTTACATAGGATAGGTTCCGACGCCGGACGTCAGGACGAACTCATCAGTCGCTGTGCCGTAGCCGGCTCGCTGCCGGATGGCAATCGTGGGCGGCATCATGGACGCACCATGGATGCTCGACGAGGCGACCAGTTCGAACGACATCCTCTTCATGGAGCGCACCTCCTCGCAGGTGATCGCCGCGCGCATCGCCGCTGGCCGACAGACTATCTACACCGCCGGCCTCAATTGGCATGTCAGCGCCGAGATCCGTTTCATGGTCGCACGGCAGGCGCGCGCGACGAGCACGGCCAACACCGGCTCGAAGTTCGACGCGGTTGGCTTACGCACCCAGGTTGCGTTCTGAGGTGGCGTTCTGAAGCCGCCTTCTGCTCGTGGCACGACAAGCCCTCGACGACGAAAGGCCCGGCACGCGCCGGGCCTTGGCGTTTACGAATGGCGGGCCGCAGCCATCATGGCAGCGCATGCGTCCACTGGATGTGGTGGGCGCCCGCCTCGACGTACGACATCTGGCCGTGAACGAAACCGGTAGCGTGAGTCGCGGCCGATTCGGACGCGGTTCGTTCCGGCCGCGTTCCGAACGTTAACGTCACAATCCGCAGCGTCGCAGTATGGGACATGGAGCCATGCGAGCTGCGGCAGGCCGTCTTAACCCTTCGGCGACCGGGCCAGACGCAGCTTTCCATCGCAACGTCTGGATATCGTAGGTCGCAACTGCATGCCGCGACATCTAGCCGTGAACAAACGCCATACCGTGATGCGCAGCCGATTCGGACGCGGTTCGTTCCAGCCGCGTTCCGGACGTTAACATAACGATAGGCCGCGTCGCACTCTGGGACATCATGCGCGCGATGGTTGCGGCAGCTCATCGAGCGGCCATTTCGGACGCTTGATCTTCCGGTACGGCAACGTCGTCACGTCGCGCGCGACCACGCCGGGCGCATCGACCATGATGATGTCGGCCGCGATCGGCGCAAAGGCGGCGCGGAAATGCTGCGCGGACTTCACCACGACGAGCTTGCGCGTCGCCGGATCGCAGCCGAGCTGCGTAAAGAAGTCTCGGCCGAAGGCCTGGCAGCGGAACGTCGTGATCACGACCTCGACGTCAGCGGTCGCGATCAGCGCGCAATCGCCGAGCTTGGCGGGCGTGCCGGCCAGCCCCGTCATCACCATGTTCTCCTTCAGCGCCTTGATCTCCCAGGTCGCATCGACGGGATCGCCCGACAGCGGGCCGATCTTGCCGCCGATGCGCAGCGGCAGTCTTGCGCCGACGCCGGCATCGAAGGCGATGCGCACCGCGATCGGGTCCCACATCGGGCCGATGCAGACGTTCTCGATCTTCCGTTCGAGCACGCGGCGCAGGATGAAGGTGGAATCGCCCGGCGCGCCGCCGCCGGGATTGTCGCTGGCATCGCCGAGCACGATGGTGCCGTCTTTGGCCAAGGCCTGGTCGAGCGCGGCGTCGACGCCAGGCATGCGTTCGGTGACGGCCTCGCGCATGCCGATCAGCTCGTCGGCGAGCTTCCGTGCCAGCGCCTGCGCCCTCGCGCCATCGGGATCGACGGCGGCATCGCTATAGACCAGCACCTTGGTGCCCATCGCGGGCGTGTCGCCCCAGCCGAAGCCGTGCACGATCGACACCGAGACGATGCCGTCCTGGCCTTCCAGCGCGGTGATGCGGTCGACGAAGCTGCGCACCGGCTCGCGGGTCGTGTGCAGGGTCACGATCATGTCGGTGTCGACCAGCGCGGATCGCAGCTTGAGCCGCTTCTCGGCCAGCTCGGTGCAATGCTTCACCAGGTCCTGCGCGCGCTCGAGGATGTCGGTGTGCGGATATTCCTTCCAGCAGATCAGGAGATCCGCGCTCGTGACCATCAGCTCGCTCATATGGACGTGCGGATCGAGCGTGGCGCCGATCACGACGTCGGGCCCTGTGATCTCGCGTATGCGCGCCAGCAGCTCGCCCTCGCAATCATCAGTGCCGTCCGCGATCATCGCCCCGTGCAGGCCGATTAGCGCCATGTCGATGGGCAGCGCCGCCTTGAGATCGGCGAGGATCTGGTCGCGCAAGGTCTCGAACGCCGCGCGGGTGACGAGCCCGTTCGGCACGGCGGCCGCCACGAGGCCCTCGATCAGCGTCCAGCCTTTCGATGGCCCGACCTGCCGCGCCGCCCAGAGCGGCCCGCCATGCATCTGCATCTTGTCCGGATGCTGCCCCGCCGGGAAATACGCGCGCTCGTCGAAGGTCGCGAGCCCCGTCGGCATCGGCGCAAAAGTGTTGGTCTCGGTGGCAAGGGCGGCGGAGAAGACACGCATGAAGAATGGCTCTTGGTTCGCGCAATGACGATGAATGCGGCCGCAGGGGATCGCATCGCGTCCAGGAGCACAAGACAGCGCGACGGCAGAGCGCCCGTCGCCCAGCGCATGAGATCAATCAGTTCGCGGCGATGGGGGCCCGGACCGACTGATCTTCCACCGATCTGATCGCCACGGTGGCCACCTGCGCCAACGCCTCGCGGTCGGCGCCGGAGGAAGCCATCACGCTCATGCCGGTGATGACCGCGGAGACGTAGCGGGCGAGCGCGGCGGGGTTGGCGGCTTCGGCCAGATCGCCTTCGTCCTTCGCCCGTTCGAAGCGGTGCCGGAGCTGCTCCTCGGTCTGGGCGCGGCGCGCAGCGAGCTCGAACGGCACGTTCGCCGAGCCGGAGCCGCAGGCGAGGCCGCCCTGCACAAGCAGGCAGCCGGGCGGATTGGACGGATCGGTCTGCTTCTCGGCTACGCCCATCAGCATCCGCGCGGTGACCTCGCGGGCGGTCGGCGCACTCAGCACCTCCTCCATCCAGGCCTCGCGGCGCGCGGTGTAGCGATCGAGCGCGGCCTTGAGCAGAGCCTCCTTGCTGCCGAACGCGGCATAGAGGCTCGGCGGGTTGATGCCCATGGCGTCGGTGAGCTGGGCGATGGTCGCGCCCTCATAGCCATGCCGCCAGAACACCTCCATCGCCTGGTCCAGCGCGGTGTCACGATCGAATGTCCTGGGACGTCCGATGGCCATTTGCAAAACTCCTGTTCCCGTCGCCGCCCCATCAGATTCTTATCTATTTGCGATTCCTAGCCATTTCTTTGATCTGCCGCAGCCGCCAAAGTTCCTTCTAGGATTTTCGTAGCATCCGTTACATAAGTCTCTTGCGAACGAGTTGCCAGCGCCACATTTGTAGCGAGCACTACAAATCTGGAGCGCGCCAATGCCTTCGCCTGAAATTCGTTCCCCCGGCCGCCTGAAGCGGTGGCTGAGCACCGTCGCCGCAGCCGGCCTGGTGATCGCCGCCGGCTCTTATGCCGGATCGCACTATTTCCAGATCAACCCCGTCCCGAATGCTGCCCGCGCCGCCGCGCTGGAGCAGGCTGTCGCCGTGACGGTCGCCGTGATCGAGCCGCGCAAAGCCAGCCTGTGGGACGAGTTCTCCGGCCGGCTCGAAGCGGTCGAGCGCGTCGAGGTCCGGCCGCGCGTCGCCGGCGCCATCCTCGCCACCAACTTCACCGAGGGCTCGCTGGTGAAGGCCGGCGACGTCCTGTTCAAGATCGATCCGGCGCCCTACGCCGCCGAGGTCGACCGTGCGCAGGCGCAGCTCGAGGCGGCGCGCGCCCGCGCCGCCTTCGCCGCCAATGAGCTGGAACGCGGCGCGCAACTGGTCGGCAATTCGATCGTCACCAAGCGCGACTATGACCAGCGCGACAACGGCAATCGCGAGGCGATCGCCAACGTCAAGGCGGCCGAGGCGAGCCTGCAGACCGCCAGGCTCAATCTCGACTACACGCAGGTCCGCGCGCCGGTTGACGGCCGGGTCGGGCGGATCGAGGTCACCGTCGGCAATCTCGTCGCCGCGGGCTCGGCGTCGCCGGTGCTGACCTCGCTGGTCTCCGTCAACCCGATCTATGCGAGCTTCGACGCCACCGAAGAACTGGTCCTGCGCGCATTGAGCGCGATCTCCGACGTTTCCGGCAAACGCGGCAATCTCGATCGCATCCCCGTCGAAATGACGACGTCGGGCGGCATCACGGCCTCCGGTCACATCCAGCTGATCGACAACCAGGTCCAGGGCCAGACCGGCACCATCCGCGTCCGCGCCGTGTTCAAGAACGAGGACGGCCGGCTGATCCCCGGCCAGTTCGCTCGCGTCCGCATGGGCCAGCCGCAGCAGCAATCCCTCGTGCTGCTCGACGAGCGCGCCATCGGCACCGACCAGGACAAGAAATTCGTCATGGTGGTCGGCGACGACGAGCGCGCGGTGTACCGCCCGGTGACGCTCGGCGGCAGCGTCGACGGCCTGCGCATCATCTCGGCCGGCCTCAAGCCCGGCGAGCGCGTGGTCGTCAACGGCCTGCAGCGCGTGCGGCCGGGGGCGCTGCTGAAGACGCAGGTCGCCGCAATGGGCGCGCGCGATGGCGCCGACGCAAAGCAACTGGCGCAGCGCTGATCATGATCGACCGACACGGTCACCACGCACGCGATTCCCACCCTCCCCTGGAGGGGGAGGGTCGACGCGCGCCAAGCACGCGGCGGGGTGGGGTGGCGGCGGCAGTTTGGCGAAACCTGCTCGCGTCATCACAGCTCTTCCGTAACGCGGCCCGGACAAAATTGACCACCGCATGCGCGGAGGGTCTGCCACCCCACCCCGTCTCGCATGTCGCTGCGCTCATGCGAGCCGACCCTCCCCCTCCAGGGGAGGGTGAGCACCGCGCACGCCGAACCAATCAGTCAGGCCACACACGCTGACATCTCCCGACCACGGGGCCTCCCATGAACCTCTCGAAATTCTTCATCGACCGGCCGATCTTCGCAGGCGTGCTGTCGACGCTCATCTTTCTCGGCGGTCTCATCGCGCTGTTTGCGATGCCGATCTCGGAATATCCCGACGTGGTGCCGCCCTCGGTGGTGGTGCGCGCGACCTATCCCGGCGCCAATCCGAAGGTGATCGCGGAGACGGTGGCGACGCCGATCGAGGAGCAGATCAACGGCGTCGAGAACATGCTCTATATGAGCAGCCAGGCGACAACCGACGGCGCCATGACGCTCACAGTCACCTTCAAGCTCGGCACCGATCCGGACAAGGCGACGCAGCTGGTGCAGAACCGGGTGCAGCAGGCCGAGCCGCGGCTGCCCAATGTCGTGCGCCAGCTCGGCGTCATCACCAAGAAGAGCTCGCCCGACCTGACCATGGTCGTGCATCTGATCTCGCCGAACGGCCGCTACGATACGACGTATCTGCGCAACTATGCGGTGCTCAACGTCAAGGAACCGGCTGGCGCGCATCGACGGTGTCGGCGACGTGCAGCTGTTCGGCGCCGGCGACTATTCGATGCGGGTGTGGGTCGATCCGCAGAAGGCGGCCGAGCACGGCCTGTCCGCCTCCGATATCGTCAAGGCGATCCAGGCGCAGAATGTCGAGGCCGCGGCCGGCGTGGTCGGCGCCTCGCCGAGCGTCAAGGGCCTCGACCTGCAGCTCTCGGTCAATGCCGAGGGCCGGCTGTCGAACGAGGACCAGTTCGCCGACATCGTCGTCAAGACCGGCGCGCATGGCGAGATCACACGGCTGCGCGACGTCGCCCGCATCGAGCTCGGCGCCTCGGAATATGGCCTGCGCTCGCTGCTCGACAACAAGCAGGCGGTGGCGATCCCGATCTTCCAGGCGCCCGGCTCCAACGCGCTTGATATCTCCACCAATGTCCGCGCCACGATGGCCGAGATCAAGAAGACGATGCCGGAAGGCGTCGAATATCACATCGTCTACGACCCGACGCAGTTCGTGCGCTCCTCGATCGAGGCCGTCGTGCACACTCTGTTCGAGGCCATCGTGCTGGTCGTGATCGTGGTGATCCTGTTCCTGCAGACCTGGCGCGCCTCGATCATCCCGCTGCTGGCGGTGCCCGTCTCGATCGTCGGCACTTTCGCGGTGATGCACCTGTTCGGCTTCTCGATCAACGCGCTCAGCCTGTTCGGCCTGGTGCTCGCGATCGGCATCGTCGTCGACGACGCCATCGTCGTGGTCGAGAATGTCGAGCGCAACATCGAAAGCGGCCTGTCGCCCCGTGACGCGACCTATCAGGCGATGCGCGAAGTATCCGGCCCGATCATCGCGATCGCATTGGTGCTGGTCGCCGTGTTCGTGCCGCTCGCTTTCATCTCCGGCCTGACCGGGCAGTTCTACAAGCAGTTCGCACTGACGATCGCGATCTCGACCGTGATCTCGGCCGTCAACTCGCTGACCCTGTCGCCTGCTCTGTCGGCGCTGCTGCTCAAGGGCCATCACGATCCGAAGGACCGCTTCACCCGCTTCCTCGACCGCGCGCTCGGCTGGTTCTTCCGCGGCTTCAACCGCGCCTTCGTCCGCGCTTCCGACAATTACAGCGGCAGCGTCTCCAAGGTGATCACCGGCAAGGCCGCGGTGATGATCATCTATGTGCTGCTGATCGGCGCCACCGGCCTGCTGTTCAAGCAGGTGCCGGGCGGCTTCGTGCCCGGACAGGACAAGCAATATCTGGTCGGCTTCGCGCGGCTGCCCGACGGCGCCACGCTCGACCGCTCCGAGGAGGTGATCCGCAAGATGAGCGACATCGCGCTGACGCAGCCCGGCATCGAGAGCTCGATCGCCTTTCCGGGCCTGTCGATCTCGGGCTTCACCAACTCCTCCAATGCCGGCATCGTCTTCTCCGGGCTGAAGCCGTTCGACGAGCGCAAGGATCCAGCGCTGTCGGGGCCGGCGCTGGCGATGGAGCTCAACAAGAAATACGCCGGGATCCAGGATGCCTTCATCGCGATGTTCCCACCGCCGCCGGTCAACGGCCTGGGCACGATCGGCGGCTTCAAGCTGCAGATCGAGGACCGCGCCGGGCGTGGCTACGAAGCCTTGAACGACGTTACCACCGCGTTCATGGGCGCCTTGCAAAAGTCACCGGAGATCGCCGGCGCGTTCTCAAGCTTCCAGGTCAACGTCCCGCAGCTGTTCGCCGACATCGACCGCACCAAGGCGCTGCAGCTCGGCGTACCCGTGACGGAGGTGTTCAACACCCTGCAGATCTACCTCGGCTCCTACTACGTGAACGACTTCAACAAGTTCGGCCGCACCTATTCGGTGCGCGTGCAGGCCGATGCGCCGTTCCGCGCCCGCGCCGACAACATCCGCCAGCTCAAGGTACGCGCGGCCTCCGGCGACATGGTGCCCTTGTCTGCGCTGCTGACGGTGCGGCAGAGCGCGGGCCCCGAACGCGCCATCCGCTACAACGGCTTCCTGTCGTCGGACATCAACGCCGCCGCAGCGCCCGGCTTCTCCTCGGGCCAGGCGCAGGCCGCGGCCGAGCGGGTCGCGGCCGAGGTGCTGCCGCCGGGCTTTGCCTTCGAATGGACCGACCTGACCTATCAGGAGTTCATCGCCGGCAATTCGGGACTGTTGGTGTTTCCGCTGGCGATCCTCCTGGTGTTCCTGGTGCTGGCCGCGCTGTATGAGAGCCTGACCCTGCCGCTCGCCATTTTGATGATCGTGCCAATGGCGCTGCTGGCGGCCATGGCCGGGGTCTACATCTCGAAGGGCGACAACAACATCTTCACCCAGATCGGCCTGATCGTGCTCGTCGGCCTCTCCGCCAAGAACGCGATCCTGATCGTCGAGTTCGCGCGCGAGCTCGAATTCGCCGGACGCACGCCATTGCGCGCGGCGATCGAGGCCAGCCGTCTCAGGCTGCGGCCGATCCTGATGACCTCGATGGCCTTCATCATGGGCGTGCTGCCACTGGTGCTCTCGACCGGCGCCGGCTCCGAGATGCGCCGCGCGATGGGGGTCGCGGTGTTCTCCGGCATGATCGGCGTCACCGTCTTCGGCCTGTTCCTGACGCCCGTGTTCTACGTGCTGCTGCGGACGCTGACTGGCATGAAGCCCCTCATCCAGCATGGCGGCCATGGCACCGTCGCCGCCCAGCCCGCGGAGTAAACGGCGATGTGAACGCGCGTGATGTCGGATCCGCACAACGCGATCGTCTCTTGATGCGTATGGGCAAGTGACGGTTGGCGTCCTCATCACGCACCACGGATGATCCGGCCCACGATCACATCTGATCGACTGTGAACCGGATCACAGACCAGCGCAGCGAAATGGAGGACGCCAACTCCAGCACGTTGCGCCGACCCGGCGGCCTGTCCCGCACCAGGCCGCCGGGTCATCTGACCGAAGGAGTTGCAACATGGATTTTTTGAATCAAATGGTCGCAGCCAGGTTGATGAAGACCGCCGAGGGATTTCAGCGCATCGGCGCACATGCTGCCTTTCGTCGACTGCCGGGCCCGCATGGCGCTGCTGCGAGCCCCCGTCCGGCGGTCGGCCTGGTCGTCGACAATTCCGCGGCACGCGATCCCGCGCTGTCGCAGATCTGCCCGGAGCGCGATGGCTGCAGCGCCGGCCTCTAGACCGGCGCTGATCTCATGCGATGCCAACAGGCGGCCCGTGGCGTTTCACAGAGCTTGCCACGGTTCGCCCGACGGCCTCAGGCGAAGGCGGCCTTGGCCTTTTCGACCCAATCAGCAAAGCTCTGCGGCGCCACACCGGTGATCACCTGATAATCGCCGGTCACCTCGGCCACACGGCCTTGCGCGGTGTTGGTGTCGAACGACGCAAGGATCTCGGCCAACGGCTGCGGCAGCCCCGCGCCGACCATGCCCTGGATCAATCCCGGCAGCGGCACCTGGACAACCTCGATCGGCTTGCCGGTGGCCGCAGACAGGATGCGCGCGATCTCGACCTTGGTCAGCGCCTGTCCACCGCTCAGCGTGAGCGCCCTCTTGCCGCTGAAATTGCTGGCGAGCACCACCGCCGCGGCCCGCGCGAGGTCGTCACGCGCGATATCAGCCGAGGCCCCGCCCTCATCCGCCGTGAACCAGCGGCCGGAGCCGAGGATCTGCGGCAGCGACATCAACAGGTTCTCGAAGTACCAGTGATTGCGCAGCACGGTCCAGCCGGCGAGCCTGCTGTCGCGCAGCGCGGCCTCGGTGCGAGCGTGGTCGGGCGCGAGCAACAACGGTGAGTTGTCGGGCTTCGGCATCGACGTATAGACGACATGGCCGACACCGGCCTGCTCGGCCGCCGCAATGGCGCGGCCATGCTGTTCGGCGCGATAACCGGGGCGATCGAGCCTGTCCGTGCTGATCAGCAGCATGCGGCCAGCGCCGGCGAAGGCGGCCGGCAGCGATTGCGGATCGTCGAAATCGGCCGCGCGGACCTGGACGCCCTGGACGGCCAGATCCTTCAACTGCTCTGGTTTGCGCGTCGCGGCGATGATGCTGCCCGCCGGCAGCTTCAAGGTGGTCAGCAGGTGGCGGATCACGGCGCGGCCGAGCTGGCCAGCGGCACCGGTCACGAGGAGAGTGTCGGACATTGTTAACCTTCGTCGAGGGGCTATGGGGTGGAAAACGCTGGCGAGCTGCCGCGCAGCGGGCTAAAGTCTCTTTCTGAGACCTGCTCTACATTAGGAACCATGAAAGCCTGCCGAAAGAAGGCAGTTTTCTGGGAGATAGGCACATGAAGGGAACTACCTCGGCCACAGCGCCTTCGGACGTGCCCGCACCGGCCGAGGGCGTGCGCGCCTGGAAGGAGAAGTTCGTCTCGATCGACGACTGCCCGATCCGCACCGTCATCAACCAGATCGGCGACAAATGGAGCGTGTTGATCCTCGCCGTGCTCGGCACGCGGCCGCACCGCTTCGGTGAGCTTAGGCGCGAGATCGACGACATCTCGCAGCGCATGCTGACGCAGACCCTGCGCGACCTGCAGCGCGACGGCCTGATCGCCCGCCGCGTCATTCCGACCCTGCCGCCGAGCGTCGAATACAGCGTCACCGCGCTCGGGCAGAGCCTGCTCGAGCCGATGTCGCGCCTGATCGGCTGGGCCGAGCAGCACCAGGCCGAGATCAAGGTGTCGCGGCAGCGCTTCGACCTCAGCCTTGCAAAAGACTGAGCGACGACACATCGCCCGCCGGTCGCGCCTTCGTCGAACTCATAATGCAGATCATCAGCAGCTTCGGAAGTTTTGAACGCAGCCGCAGAAAAACACGAAGTGAAGGCATTGATTGCGACGATCGGCTTCGGCGCATGATGGCTGCTGCGCCGAGACGGCTCATGGGCGCTTGCATCCGGCGCGATCGAGCATGTCCCTGACGATCAAAGGCGTTGCCGGCGTTTCCGCCGCGTCCTGCCCCGCGGCAGCGGAGCTCAGCGCCTGGCCAACATGCGCGGCGCTCAAGTTCAAGGAGGTCCGGCAGGTGGCGCGCCCCATGCTGGCAACGGCGCCAGCAGCCTCGCCGACGCCGGCAAGGTAGGCGGTGAGAACCTGCTGCGCCGTCCGGTCGGTCGGCGCCTTCTCCAGCATCTGTATCACCTGGGTGACCGATATCAGGCCGCGCGAGGTGGATGGCGCAGCGAACGATGGGGAGACCGTGGGAATAGCAGACGCGAAGGTGACGAGAGTGATGGCCAATTTGGTCTGGCAGCGAGACATGAGGTGGCTCCTGAGCTAACGTCCGATCTGTCAAACAAAAATAAATTATTGTCAAACGATAATTTTCGGATCATAGCGTGATCCTGTCGACAGACCGCCGAGAGACCAATCAAACAGTGGGGCCGTTCAATCATGACGCAGTCAGCAGCGACCTTCGACACGACTGCCGCGCGCGACCGCGACAGACGCATGAATCGCATTCGCCGGCTCAGCCAGCTGATGGCGACGGGCTGTCTCGTCACATCCGGGCTGCTCGCTGCGGCAATGGTGCTCTATTGGGCCTTGACGCCCACGCCGACGTTGTTCAGCCAGGCCGGAATTCCCAATGCTCCCGTGACCGAGATCGACTTTTCCACCCGGGCATTCGCGTTCGGCATCGCCATGGTCCCACTGGGGACGCTGATCTACGGCCTCCTCAGCGGACGTCGTTGCTTCGACGCCTTCGCCGCCGGCCGCATCTTCTCGCGAGATTCGATCAGACAGCTCCAGGCGTTTGCGATCGCCGTCGCAGGATCAGCGCTTTTGAAACCGCTGGCCGGCGCGGCGCTTTCCGTCGTCCTGAGTTTCCACAATCCGGCAGGAGCGAAGACGCTCGCACTGAGCATCGGATCGGATACGCTGATCGCCCTGATTTTCGCAGGGACGGTTGCGGTCATCGCCTGGGTGATGACGGAGGCGCTGGAGATCGCCGACGAAAACAAACAGTTCGTCTGAAGGACAGAACATGCCGATCCGAGTGCGGTTGGGCGTGATGCTCGCCGAACGCAATGTGAAGTCCAAAGACCTGGCCGAATATGTCGGGATTACCGAAGCCAACCTGTCCCTTCTCAAACAAGGCAAGGTGAAAGGTGTACGCTTCGAGACCCTGGACCGGATTTGCCAGTTTCTCGACTGCCAACCCGGAGACCTTCTGAGATATGAGGAAGCGCCGCCGACGGAGGCGGGCATCGAGTGAAACCACAACCGCGATAGAGCTGTTGATTCTGCGCGCCGTCGCCTGCTCCCAAACTGTGCTTGCCATGAGTTCGGCTTGCCGATAGCTTTTTGCTACCAAGGCAGCTGATCTGACGATGTGATCGTTATCGACGTTGAGGCTGCCGACCACGGACCAACAGGGCTGTTATGGCTCGACAATGAGCGGAGCGCCGATGAATGTTGTGAAGGCGACGCTTGTCGCCACCGCCACCGTGATCAGCCTGGCGCTGCCGGCGCAGGGGCGCGATCTCACCATCGTGTCGTGGGGCGGCAACTATCAGGATACGCAGCGCAAGATCTACTTCCAGCCGTTTGCCGCCAAGCTCGGTGCCACCGTGCTCGACGAGAGCTGGGACGGCGGCTATGGCGTGCTGCAGGCCAAGGTGAAGGCCGGCGTGCCGAACTGGGATGCGGTGCAGGTCGAGGCCGAGGAGCTCGAACTTGGCTGCAGCGACGGCATCTATGAGAAGATCGACTGGCAGAAGATCGGCGGCAAGGACGGCTTCATCCCGGCCGGTGTCAGCGATTGCGGCGTCGGCGCGATCGTCTGGTCGACGGGACTGGCCTATGACGGAGACAAGATCAAGGATGCGCCGAAGAGCTGGGCGGACTTCTGGGATACGGCGAAATATCCGGGCAAGCGCGGCCTGCGCAAGGGCGCCAAGTATACGCTCGAATTCGCGCTGATGGCCGATGGCGTGCCCGCGACCGACGTCTACAAGGTGCTGAAGACCAAGGAGGGCGTCGACCGCGCCTTCAAGAAGCTCGATGCGCTGAAGGCCGACATCATCTGGTGGGAGGCCGGCTCGCAGCCGCTGCAACTGTTGTCGTCGGGGCAGGTCGCGATGACCTCGGTCTATAACGGCCGCATCAGCAACATCAACCGCACCGAGGGCAAGCATTTCGGCTTCCTGTTTCCGAACAGCATCTACGCGGTCGACAGCTGGGTGGTGCTCAAGGGCTCGCCCAACAAGGATGCCGCGATGAACTTCATCGCCTTTGCGAGCCAGGCGGAGAACCAGGCCAAGCTGCCGGAATACATCGCCTACGGCCAGCCGAACATTGCCGCCGCCAAACTGGTGCCGGAGAAATTCGCCGCGGAGCTGCCGACCTCGCCGGACAATCTGAAGCAGGCGATCGCGCTCGATGTCGGCTTCTGGACCGACAATTCGGAAGAGCTGTCGAAGCGCTTCAACGCCTGGCTGGCGCGCTGAGCCGGCGGCCTCATCGATCGGATGCGCGATCTTCGGCTCGCGCGTCCGCCCTCCTCGTGCATGAGTCCCCGGCGTAAG
Organism: Bradyrhizobium sp. USDA 4369; assembly: GCF_054056435.1. NCBI lineage: Bacteria > Pseudomonadati > Pseudomonadota > Alphaproteobacteria > Hyphomicrobiales > Nitrobacteraceae > Bradyrhizobium > Bradyrhizobium sp. USDA 4369. Next base: position 950,513 of record NZ_JBSRYH010000001.1, read on the forward strand.
CAGCGCCTAAAGCCGTCGTCATGGACACCCCCTTCATCTCGTTCCGACAGGTGGTCAAGCGCTTCGCGGCGCTGACCGTGGTCGATCATCTCGATCTCGACATCGCGCGCGGCGAGTTCATCGCTCTGCTCGGCCCCTCCGGCTCGGGCAAGACGACGCTGCTGATGATGCTGGCCGGCTTCGAGCAGCCGACCAGCGGCACCATCGCAGTCGATGGCCGCCGCATCGATGGGCTGCCGCCGCACAAGCGCGATATGGGCGTGGTGTTCCAGAACTACGCACTGTTCCCGCATATGAGCGTCCGCGACAACATCGCCTTTCCGCTGAAGATGCGGAACACGCCCAAATCCGAGATCGCGACGCGCGTCGCGCGCGTGCTCGACATGGTCAAGCTCTCGGCCATGGCCGAGCGCAAGCCGGCGCAATTGTCCGGCGGCCAGCAGCAGCGCGTCGCCTTGGCCCGCGCGCTGGTGTTCGAGCCGCAGGTCGTGCTGATGGACGAGCCGCTTGGCGCGCTCGACAAGAAGCTGCGCGAGCAGATGCAGCTCGACATCCGCGACCTGCATCGCCGGCTCGGCCTCACCATCGTGTTCGTCACCCACGACCAGGACGAGGCGCTGACGATGTCCGACCGCATCGCCGTGTTCAACCACGGCAGGATCGAGCAGATCGGTCCGCCGCGCGAGATCTACGAATTGCCGCGCACGCCGTTCGTGGCCGAGTTCATCGGCGAGACCAATCTGCTGGCGTGCAAGGTCGACGCCCAGGCCGGCGAGGCGGTGCATCTGATCACGGACTCGGGCCTCGCCCTGTCGGCGCATGCCGGCGCGGGCCGCATCGACGGCGGCAAGGTGCAGGTCTCGATCCGCCCCGAGGCGATCCGGATCAACGATCACGCGGCTGCGACGGCGAACCGCCTGACCGCACGCATCATGGATGCCGTGTATTTCGGTGATCACATGCGCCTCGTCGCGACCGTCGGCGCGCAGCGCCTGATCATCAAGGGCGACCGCATGAGCGGTGCGGCGGAGGTCGGCAGCGAGGTTGCCTTGTCCTTTGCGGCGTCGGATGTCTGGGTGGTGGGATCATGCAACGACCAGCCCTCCGCCAGCGCCTGACGGCGGTCCTGCTGCTGGCGCCGCTGCTGGCGTTCATGCTGTCGTTCTTCGTCGCGCCCTTGGTGACGATGATGAAGTCGGCCGTGTCGGATCCGGTCGCAACCGAAGCGCTGCCGCGCACCGCCGCAGCGCTCGCAGGATGGGACCGCGCAAACGTGCCGCCCGCCCCGGCGCAGTCCGCCTTCGCCGAGGACATCCGTGCCCTGCGCAACGACGAGCAGTTCGGCGATCTCGTGCGCCGCCTGAACAGCGCGCAATCCGGCTTCCGCAGCCTGCTCGGCAAGACCCGCCGCGCGCTCGACGGCACCGGCGTTGTCGATCTCGCCAGCATCGACCAGCGCTGGAGCGAAACCTCCTGGTGGGCGACCATCGCCGACGCCGTCGCCTCGCCCTGGACCGACAAGAATCTGCTCGCCGCCATCGACCTCGAGCGCAATGCCGCGGGCAACATTGCAGCGATGCCGGAGGGCGCCTCGGCCAACCGCCTGATCATGATCCGGACCTTCGTGACCGCGGCGCTGGTGACCTTGGCCTGCATCCTGATCGGCCTGCCCTACGCGATGGTTGCCGCCTCCGTCGAAGGCTGGCGCCGGCAGATTCTGCTCGGCGCGGTGCTGCTGCCGCTCTGGACGTCGCTACTGGTGCGGACCGCCGCCTGGTACATCGTGCTGCAGGACAACGGCCTGATCAACGCGGCGCTGAAGGGGCTCGGCCTGGCATCCGCGCCAATCCCGCTGATGTTCAACCGGCTCGGCGTGATCATCGCGATGACGCATGTGCTGCTGCCGTTCATGGTGCTGCCGATCTTCAGCGTGCTGATCGCGATTCCGCGCAATCTGATGCCGGCCGCGGCCTCGCTCGGCGCGCATCCCCTGCGCGCCTTCCTCCACGTGCTGCTGCCGCTGTCGATGCGCGGCGTCGTCTCCGGCGCGCTGCTCGTGTTCATGGCCGCGCTCGGCTACTATATCACGCCGGCGCTGATCGGCGGCGCCAACGACCAGATGATCAGCTCCGTCATCGCCTATTACGCGACGGCGGCGGCAAACTGGGGCATGGCCGGCGCGCTCGGCCTGGTGCTGCTGGCCATGACCATCCTGCTCTATGCCGTCTACATCCGGCTGACCGCAGCCGAGGAGCGCAGCGCATGACGCCACTGCCCATTCTCAAGCTGGTGTTCGCGGCGCTCGTGATCCTGTTCCTGCTCGGCCCGCTGGTCGCGGTGCTGCCGCTGTCGCTGACCGACAGCGTATTCCTCAACTATCCGATTCCTGGCTATTCGACGCGCTGGTTCCGCGAGCTGGTCACCGCCGACTCCTGGCGGCTATCGATCGTCAACAGCCTGCTGATCGGCTCCGGCACGACGGCGCTGGCCACCCCTGCTCGGCACGCTCGCCGCCCTCGGCCTGCGCGGCAGGCGGGCGTCGCTCCTGTTCTCCACCTTGCGCACCGTCTTCCTGCTGCCGATGGTCGTCCCGGCCGTGGTGCTCGGCGTCGGCATGCAGCTGATGTTTTCGCGCTACGGCCTCACCAACACCTATCTCGGCGTCATCATCGCCCACACGGTCGTGGCCGTGCCGTTCGTGCTGGTCAACGTCTCCTCAGCCCTGCAGGGCGTCGATGTCAGGCTGGAGCAGGCGGCGGCGAGCCTCGGCGCCGCGCCGGCAACCGTGCTGTTCGCGGTGACCCTGCCGATCGCCCTGCCCGGCATCATCTCCGGCGGGCTGTTCGCCTTCGCCACCTCGCTCGACGAGGTGGTGCTGACGCTGTTCGTCGCCGGGCCCAATCAGCGTACGCTCGCGCGGCAGATGTTCGCCACCATCCGCGAGAACATCAGCCCGGCGATCGTCTCGGCCGCGGCGGTGTTCATCGTCGGCACGATCGTGCTGTCGTTGTTGATGCTCGCGATCCGGCGACGGATGGCGTGAGCGCGAGACGCGCGCACCTGCCATTTGGGTGACTCGTCATGCCCGGGCTTGACCCGGGCATGACGTCGTGGAGAGAGCCGGCCTCCACCCCTGATCGTCAGATCCGGTGGTCCTATCCCGCCCTCACATATTGCCGCCAATCATGCGCCTCCTTGAAGCCGAGCACCTCGCGCGTCTTCCGGTTCGATAGCGGCGCCTCGCGCTCGCCGAGCTCGCGCGTGACGGGCACGTTGGGACAATAACGCCGCAGCAATTCGCGCGTCGGGATATTGGCGGTGACGGTGTCGTTCACGGCATTGAACACCTCGAAGCCGAGTCCATCTTTCTGGATCGCCAGATGCACGATCTCGCCGAGGTCGCGGGCGTCGATGTAGGACCACGCATTGCGCTTGCGCGACGGCGGATCGGCCAGGAAGCGCGGGAACATGTCGTATTCGTGCGGCTCGATAACATTGCCGATCCGCAAGCAGTAGATGTCGATGCCATAGCGCATCGCGAAGGCACGCGCGGTCTTTTCATTGACCACCTTCGACAGCCCGTAGGAATCCATCGGGTCGGTGTCGTAGTCCTCCTCGAGCGGGAAGCTCTTGAAGTCCTTGTCGCCCTCCGCGAAGCAGACACCATAGGTGGTCTCGCTGGAGGCGATGATGATCTTGCGCACGCCGAGTTTCGCTGCAGCCTCGATGACGTTGTAAGTGCTGATGGTGTTGACGCGGAAGGTCTCGTTGTCGGGCGCGATCAGCACCCGCGGGATGGCTGCGAAATGCACCACGGCATCCGGCGCCTGCGCAGCCCGGCCGGCATTGAAGCCCGCGAAGCCGTAATGCGTGGTCAGGGCGTTGAAGGCCTGGCCGCTGTCCGTCAGATCGGCGATCAGCGTGTTGATGCCGGGCTGATCGAGCGGCCTGAGATCGACATTGAGCAACTCGTAGCCCTTGCTCTTCAGATGCGGCAGCACGTGCCGGCCCGCCTTGCCGGTCCCCCCGGTGAACACCACACGCTTGGCTGTCATTTATTCTCTTGTCCCTACTGATGCGTGAAGACAACCTTTCTATCAGCTCCCGCCCGCGCCGCTCCAGAGGAACTTTCACCTGAGGCGCAGATCAGCGAATGCTCACATGGGTGGTTGGACCAGAACGGCATGGAACCTCCGATCAACTGGCCAGAGACGGATACAGCAGGTTGCGTGCTGGTCCGGCTGGTCGTCGTCGAGACGATCGAACGCGGTCAGCCGCCTATCAAATCGGAGCTGGCTCTCAAATGAACCTTTGTACTTGCCGTCCTCACCCACCTCAGGCGGGGCAAAGCAGAGGTCGCCAATGACGGCTATGGCCAGAGTACTTTCCCGGGCGCTGTCCGGGTCACCGGTTGGTGTCAAAGACGAGGCGCTCAGACATCTGGTGCTGATCTTTGCCGCAACTTTGCTCGTCGTCGCGATGGCACTGACCTACGGGATCGATCTGAGCCCCGGCCTGTTCTGATCGTCGCGCATCAGAAGGCCTGGGCCTCGTCTCGTTCGGGCAACGGTGAGACCGGCATCCGACTGGCTTCAAAACTCAAGCCGGCCGTAGAGGTCGTCGAACGGGATGCACACATGCATCCGGTACGCTGGCCTCGCCAATAGTCGCTCATACCAGCGTTCAACATTCGGCAAGGCCGGGCGCGGCAAGTCCAGATTGAAATAGCGATAGAGATGCGTCCCGATCGGAATATCGGCGAGCGACAGGTTGTCGCCTAACAAAAACAGTTTGCCTTCCAGTTGGCGTTCGACGCGCAGGAGGTAGCTGAAGGTCTGGTCAAGGGCGGCATTCACCGCAGCCATGTTGCGCTTCGATTCCGGCGTCCTGTACCAGCCCCAGAACACCCCGCCCAAAAAGGCGGGCTGCAGCGCCGATTGCGACCAGTCCATCCACTGATCCGCCACCGCGCGCTCTGCCGGGTCGATGCGCCAGAACGCGCTGTCATCCGCATGTTTTGCCGCAAGATATCTCAAGATCGCCTGCGACTCCCAGACGACGACGCCGGCATCATCGAGCACCGGAACGCGACCGTGCGGATTCATCGCCAAGAAGTCCGGCCTGTCGAGACCGCCAAATGCCCCTCCAAGCTGGACATGACGGTGGTCAAGGCCCAGTTCGCCAACCAGCCACATCACCTTCTGCACATTGAACGATGATGTTCGGCCAAAAACCGTGATCATTGACGTGCCCCATTGCGCGACGCTCAGCTCACAAACCGCAATTGCCGCGAAAGCGCCAGCGACATGCGTTCGAAGCATCCCTGGCCACGCTGAGTTCCGCAAGCGAATAAGGCATCAGGCGTGATCGGCTGACCGGATGCCTCACCGCTTTCGAGCTGCTTGCACGAGCCGCACACGCATCGCGCGCCGCCCGGTGCGACGACCGGCATCCCGCGACGAGCCGAAAACCCCGCAGGCCTCCAGGCGGTGAAAGCGCTGGCCGGCTCACCCCATGCGGAGACGACTCCTTCAGACCGGACGCAGCAGCTTGCGATCGAGATCGTTGCGTGGTCCAACAAGGCGACGGGGACAGGTGGCGAATGTCTGACGAAACGCTTGCCATGAGCGCTGATGTAACGCTGCGGCGCCTGAGCGCCGATGATGCGGCGAGCTTCAAGGCGATCCGCCTGGAAGCCCTGCAGGCCAGCCCCGAATTGTTCGGCAGCACGTTTGAGCTTGAGAACGAGCTGGATGTGGCGTGGTTCGCGGACCGGCTGGAGGAGGCCCATGTGCTCGGCGCATTTCGCGCGGGCGTGCTGGTCGGGACGGCCGGCTTCTCCGTCCAGCAAGGGCCGAAGAACGCCCACAAGGGCCGATTGTGGGGCATGTATGTTCAATCGCGCGCGAGGCGGCTCGGGATCGCACGCCTGCTGGCGCGCGCCCTGCTCGATGTCGCCCGTGAGCGGGTCGAGATCTTGCAACTGACCGTCATCAGAGACAACCAGCCTGCGCGGCGGCTCTATGACAACCTGGGCTTCATCGAATTCGGCATGGAGCCGAAGGCCTCCAAACACGGCAACCGATATCACGACGAAGCGCATATGATGCTCGACTTCGGCCGTGCCGCTAAAGCTTCCTGAGACTGGCGTCGATGCCGGCGATGGCGAGCCGCGCAGCATCAGGTTCAAGAACAGCTCAAGCCAAGACTCGCAAGAAACCTCACGGCCAGATAGGTCCGCCCTCCAGCCCTGCGGTTTCCGGCAGGCCGCAGATCAGGTTCGCATTCTGCACCGCCTGACCGGCCGCGCCCTTGCCGAGATTGTCGACCACGCCCATCGCGATCACCAGGTTGCGCTCCGGATCCGCCGCATAGCTGACGAAGGCGAGGTTCGAGCCCGTCGCCCATTTGGTCTGCGGCGGCTTGTCGGTCACGCGGACGAACGCCCGCCCGGCGTAGAAGCGCCTAGACGCCTCCAGGCACTCGCCCGTGGTGGCGCGGCCGCGGCAGTAGATGGTGGCGAGAATGCCGCGGGTCATCGGCACCAGATGTGGCGTGAACACCAGCCCGTCGGCGCTGCCGCCACTCAGCCGCTCGATCGTCTTGGCAATCTCGGGCATGTGGACATGCCTGAGCAGACCGTAGGGCACTAGGTTCTCGTTGCTCTCGGCGTAGCCGAACTTGCTGTCGCCGCCGCCCCGGCCGGCGCCGGAGATGCCGGTCTTGACGTCGATCACGATGTTGCCGGGCTCGATCAGCCTGTTGGCCAGCAGCGGCGCCAGCGCGGTCAAGGTCGCCGCGGGGAAGCAGCCGGGATTGGCGACGCGGCTCTGCCCCTCGATCTGGGCCGGCCAGACGTCGGCGAGGCCGTACGCCCAGCCCGCGACGTAGCGGTGGTCGCCGCCGATATCGACGATCTTCACGTCGCTGGGGACGCGCGCCAGCGCCTCGGCCGAGGCGCCCGTGGGCAGCGATGCGAACAGCACGTCGAGCTTCGGCAGGGTCGCAGGGTCCCACTTCTCGATCACCAGTTCGGCCAGCTTGGCCGGCACGCCGGGGAAGCGGTCCACCAACCGGCTGCCGGCGCTGCCCTCGCCCGCGGCGTAGACCAGCTCGAACGACGGGTGGCTCGCGACCAGCCGCATCGCCTCGCCGCCGCCAAACCCGCTGATCCCGACAATGCCGACGCGAATGCTCATGGGGGTGTCTTCCTGCTGAAGCGAGCGAACAAAGTTGAGCGAGCGCGCGCTACCGGCGCAGCGGCTCAGGCCGCAAGCGGGCGGGCCATGAGACATGGCCAATTGCGCAGGTCGCCGGGCATGTCAAGCGACCCGGTGGCAAGTCTTGGGGCAGCCTTCGTTGCGCGATCGGATGCCAGATGTGGGGCAAAAACGACATTCTCGGCGCCTGTATGGTAGGCGCCCAGACATCTCGGCAATTTGGAGGAGCGAGTGATCAACGATTTGATATCAGCCGCCGATGCAGTGGTTGACGAGCAAGGGTTCATTCGACTTCTGCAATTGATGGCACGCGATATGATGGAAGCAGCCAACTGAAACGTTCCTCATGCGGGAGGCATCAATGGACAGACTTGGAGATTCGGTCAGCGGCGCACTCCGCACGCTCGGCTTCTGGCTGGCAAACGGAACTGTTGGTTATCCGCTTCTCGAGGGCATCGATTATTCCTGCATATTCCGAGAACCATCAGCACTCGAGCAAGCCCTGGCGATTTACGCGAACGTCCTTCGGATCGACCAATCCGGCCAGGTGCTGAATGCCAGAGCCGCAGAGAGACGGGCTGCCCAGTGGATACGCGTGTATGTCGACCCGACCTACGTGGTCGATCCTCCATTTCAAAGCTGGGAGGTTGCGTTGCACGCACCTCCGAGCCTTGCCGACAAGGACCCTGACGCGGCCTCAGGCCACTGATCGCGCTGTTGCTCTCATCGCTCGGGGTGAAGCTTCGTTCGCCTGCCTCAACGAGCTGCTCGCGGTGGAGATCAGCAGCGGACGTCGCCAGGATCAGCCCATTCGAATGACCCGCAATGACTGATGCTCCAAAGCTTCCCGAATGGCTCGCCGGCACCACGCGCAAGGATTGGCTGCGCGACGGCTACGCTATGACCGAGGAGCAGTGGGCAGATTTCGACTGGTCGCGCGCCTGGGTCGACATGGGGCCATCGCCGAGGTGGGTGCGCCCCGGGAAGACCGAGCGGTCCTGGGGAGCTTAGTCATTCGGTTCGGAGGATCTGCTTGGCGCCGAAGGTGACCGGCCATCAAAGCGCGTGCGCTGAGAAGATTGTTTCGTGAACCACTTCAAGCACATCACACCTGTCCAGATCTCCGGGCAAAAATTTGCTTCTTTCTTTTTTTCGGAAATCATGCTTTTCTTCGCCTCGTCCCGTCTCACACGAGGGGCGCTTCGCGATCGTCACGAACGTCGAGGCGGGATGCGGTGGGCGTGTTGCTGTCGCAGCGTGGTTCTCCATGCCGACGAACGGCGGCGATGCGCACGGTCAAGTCGCGTGGTCCTGACACCCCGATGCTGGTGTTACGCTTGCGTCGACGCTCGCGCGTCGCGTAGGCAACGGTGGCCAGAAAGCCCGGCGCACCGGGGAGATCGCGAAGCAGCCGTCAAAACCATCGCGCGGGGAATGCCGGGTGTTCTCGGCTGAACCTGTGGTGACTGCCGCCTGCTTTTTTTCTGCAGGCGGGCCATGGGTGCGGCCAGCGCCCGGCATTCCCCGTGCCCTCTTCACCGAAAGAGGGCGGTCGATCAGCAAAGCTCGGACGCGACAGCGCGCCGCGAGACAGCGAAGCCATGTCCTTTGATCATGCCGACAACGACAAGTTCGCCAAATCGGCCCAGCATGGGACCGTCCACCGGCATGCGGCTCCGCAGGCCTCGCGGTCGGCGCAGGGGCGCCTCCGCGGCCCGGCAAACCGCCGTCCGCCGACTATGTCAGCGCCTGGATCTCGGTGCTTGGTTTCTCGAAGATCGTGGCATGGACCGAGGTTCGGTCATCGGCCGTCTGGCCGATGGTGGGCACGACAGGGATCGAACCTGTGACCCCTACCATGTCAAGGTAGTGCTCTCCCGCTGAGCTACGTGCCCTAATCCAGAAGTCCGTTCGGGTGGGCGTCCCTATATCGGCTCCCACGCAGGCAGGCAAGGACGCAGAATGCCGAAATTGGGAATATTCCGCGCAACCGCGGCGTCGGCCCCCGGCGGCTCAGGCCGCCAGCATCTTGTTGACTTCGCTGACGAGCTCGCGCAGGTGCACCGGCTTGGACAGCACCTTGGCGTTCTTGGGCGCCTCCGAATCGGAGTTCAGGGCCACCGCAGCGAAGCCGGTGATGAACATGATCTTGATATCCGGGTCGAGTTCGGAGGCGCGGCGCGCCAGCTCGATGCCGTCCATCTCCGGCATCACGATGTCGGTCAGCAGCATCTCGAACGGCTCCTCGCGCAGCCTCTGATAGGCAGACATGCCGTTGTCGTGAGGCGAGACCTGGAACCCGGCATTTTCCAATGCCTTGACCAGGAAGCGGCGCATGTCGTTGTCGTCTTCGGCGAGCAGGATTTTGTGCATGGCGGGGAGTCGTCTGGTCCGGGTGAGAGCGGAGCGTTGCCGCCACTAAGCCTGACGGGCGGTAAATTTCGGGTGAAAGATTGTGCTTTCTGATCGGACATCGACAAGGCAATTTGAGGGCCGACCGGGTTTCTTCTGCCAGAGATCGTCGCCAGCTCAGAGTTGTTCCAAACCCACGATGAACTTTTTCCTTGTTTGCCACTTGGCAGATCGGCCCGGATTATCGAAGATGCCGTTTGGCAGAGAGCAGTGGCTCGCGTTGTCCAGCGCTTTTCGGCCGGAGCATACCGGCGCATCAACGGACGTGACCAAGGGGACGGCGCCCAGCGATGACGGAGTTTGATGGCGAATTGCCGCCGTTCGAGATCATGGAGCCTGCCACTTGGCGCGCGCCCATCATCTTCAATTCGCCCCACTCCGGTTCGGTCTATCCCGACGAGTTCCTCAGGGCGTCCCGAATCGATCTTCCGACCCTGCGGCGGTCCGAAGATTCGTTCATGGACGAGCTGATCGCAGACCTCTTGGCGCGCGGCTTTCCGACCGTCCGGGTGCATTTTCCGCGCTGCTATGTCGACGTCAACCGCGAGCCCTATGAGCTCGATCCGCGCATGTTCACCGGCCGGCTGCCGAGCTTCGCCAACACCCGCTCCATGCGCGTGGCCGGCGGCCTCGGCACCATCCCCCGCGTGGTCGGCGACGGCCAGGAGATCTATCGCGATCGCCTCAACGTCGACGAGGCGCTGCACCGCATCGAGACGCTTTATAAACCGTATCACCGCGCTCTGCGCCGGCTGATCAACCGGGTGCACCAGCGATTCGGCACCGTCATCCTGGTCGATTGTCATTCCATGCCCTCGGTCGGCGTGTCGCGCGACGAGCCGCGCCGGCCGGACATGGTGATCGGCGATCGCTACGGCACGAGCTGCGCCGCGCTGCTGCCGAACCTGTTCGAGGATGTGCTCGGCCGCCTCGGCTATTCGGTGGGCCGCAACAAGCCCTACGCGGGCGGCTTCATCACCGAGCATTACGGAAATCCGGCAAGCGGCCTGCACGCGATCCAGATCGAGCTCAACCGCGCGATCTACATGGACGAGCGGCGGCGTGAGCGCGGATCGCGCTTCGCGCAGGTCGCGTCGGATCTCACCGTTCTCGCCGAGGTGCTCGCGACCGTGCCGCTCGACGACCTCGGCCCGTTCCAGGCCGCGGCAGAATAAGCGGCGGAGACAGCGTCGGATCGCGCCTCGCCTGCGTGCAGCCTCCGGGCTGCGGGCAAAAAAAGGGCCGCTTGAATGACAAGCGGCCCAAGTCTAGGGAGGAAACGCCCAAGGAGGGCAGCGATAACGCGAAGCGCTACCGCACCGCAACAATATGCGGCCGCGCTGCACAAAACGCAAGGGTTTTTTCTCTCGATTCCCATGCAAAAAAACATAGGCCGGGTTGCGCTCAACGCGACCCAAGCCGGATTTTCATTTTAAATGTCAATAGGTTCATCAAAAAGTCTGATCAATCGAAAAATCCCCAGCGTGTTTCGATTTCGGTTTCGATTGGCCTCCCTCGACAGCCAACCCGCTGGCTTGCGAAACCGCTGCTCACCAAACGATATCCAAGATGCCAGGTCGTCGTTCCATCTCCGGATGCGCGGCCGGCAGCTTTGAGATAGGCATAACCGGCTCATCGTCTTCCGATTCCCTGCACCTGAAGGACGCGTTGTGACGGTCATCGACTTCTCAGCCTTTATCGGTCGCCTGGCGACCGCCTCGGGCGAAACCATCCTGCCGTTCTTCCGGACCTCGCTCTCGGTCGACAACAAGAGCAGCCGGCACGATTTCGATCCCGTCACCGAGGCCGACCGCGCCGCCGAGGCGGTGATGCGCCGCCTGATCAAGGCGAACTTTCCGCAGCACGGCATCGTCGGTGAGGAATTCGGCAATGAGCGCGAGGATGCCGACTATGTCTGGGTGCTCGATCCGATCGACGGCACCAAATCCTTCATTGCCGGCTTTCCGATCTGGGGTACGCTGATCGCGCTGCTGCACAAGGGCATCCCGGTGTTCGGCATGATGCATCAGCCCTTCATCGGCGAACGCTTTGCCGGCGACAATGGTTCGGCCAATTACAGGAATGCTGCCGGAGAGCGCCGGCTGTCGGTGCGCCGCTGCGAGCGGCTGCAGGACGCCGTCTGCTACACGACCAGCCCATTGCTGATGAACGAAGCCGATCGGGCCGCCTTCGCGCGCGCCGAATCCGAGGTCCGGCTGTCGCGCTATGGCGGCGACTGCTACTCCTATTGCATGCTGGCCGCCGGCCATCTCGATCTCGTCATCGAGACCGAGCTCAAGCCCTACGACATCGCCGCCCTGATCCCGATCATCAATGGCGCCGGCGGAATCGTCACCGACTGGGACGGCGGCCCGGCGCAGAATGGCGGGCGCATCATCGCCGCCGGCGACAAGCGCGTGCACGAGGCGGCATTGAAGCGTCTGGCTGCGGGATGACGAGATCGACTGCAATGGAGCGATGGCAGACCGAGTCGGGAGATTGAGCTTCGGCTCGTCGCGTAGAATTACGGAGAACGCACGTTACGATACATTGTTAACTGCGCATTGACCGCGTGTGCCTAGATTTTCTTCCAATTTGACGAGTACCCGCGGGATTGCGCGGCTGCACATTGATTCCAGGAAGGCATTTTCGATGGCCCGCATCAACTTCCGGCTCACGCATAAGATCATGGCCATCGCGCTCATCGGAGTGGCTGCTCTCGCCGTTTTTGGCGCGATCTACCTGGTCGGCGCGACGTCGCAGGAGGCCTCGCGGCAGCTGGCCGACAAGGCCCGCGCCGCTGCCGATCTCAACCAGAAGCTCCTCAACGATCTGCTCGAAGCGCGGCGCGCCGAAAAGGACTTCCTGCTCCGCCGTGACCAGAAATACACCGCGCGGCATACCGAGCTGAGTGCCGGCATCACACGCGAGCTCGATGCGCTTCGGACCACCAGCCGCGCGCTCGGCGACGCGGCTCTCGGCGCCAGGATCGACACGGTCAGCCAGGGATTTTCGACATACAGCACTGAATTCGGTGCCACTGAGCAGGCCGAGATTCGTCTCGGCCTCAACGAGACCCTCGGCCTGTCGGGCTCGCTGCGCTCGGCCGTGCATGACATCGAAGCCAAGCTGAAGGAGGTCAACGACCCCAGGCTCACGAGCGGCATGCTGATGCTGCGCCGGCATGAGAAGGATTTCATGCTGCGCCGCGACCCGAAATATGTCGCGGAGCTCAAGACGACGGCAGCCGAATTCGCCAAGGCCATCGCCAGCGCCGATATCGCAGCCGCGACCAAGGCAGACATCAACCAGAAGCTGGACAAATATCAGAAGGATTTCCTGTCCTGGGCGGACGGGTCGCAGGAGGCGGCGCGTCACAGTGCCGCGATGTCCAAGGCTTTCGCCGAGATCGAGCCCGTCATCGCCGAGATCGGCAACACCGTCGCGCAACATTATGCGTCGGCGCAGGCCGCCGAGGCCGAGACCGGCGATAAGGTCAAGCGTGGCATGCTGATCACGCTCGGCCTGTCGCTGCTCCTGGTCGGTTGCGTATCCTTCCTGATCGGCCGCGGCATCTCCACGGCGATCCGCAACATGGTGCAGGCCATGACGCGGCTTGCCGGGGGCGACGCTTCGATCCGGATTCCCGGCGTCGGCCGCCGTGACGAAATCGGCGAGATGGCCGGCGCCGTCGAGGTGTTCAAGACCAACATGATCGAGACCGAGCGGTTGCGCACCGAGCAGGCCGAGGTCGAACAGCGCCTCGCGCAGCAGCGCAAGGCGGACATGGCGGCGCTTGCCCAGAGCTTCGAGACGGCGGTCGGCGAGATCATCGAGACGGTGTCCTCCGCCTCGACCGAACTCGAAGCTTCGGCGACGACCCTGACCCGGAACGCCCAGCACGGCCAGTCGCTGGCAACGGCCGTCGCGTCGGCCTCCGAGGAAGCCGCGGCCGGCGTGCAGTCGGTCGCGTCAGCCACCGAGGAGCTGTCGGCCTCCGTCACCGAGATCAGCCGTCAGGTGCAGGAATCAGCTCGCATCGCCGGCGAGGCGGTCGGCCAGGCCCGCCGCACCAATGCGCGGGTCGGCGAGTTGTCGAGAGCGGCAACACGCATCGGCGACGTCGTCGAGCTCATCAACACCATCGCCGGCCAGACCAACCTGCTCGCGCTCAATGCCACGATCGAGGCGGCACGTGCGGGCGAAGCCGGCCGCGGCTTCGCCGTGGTCGCCGCCGAGGTCAAGGCGCTGGCCGAACAGACCGCAAAGGCCACCGGAGAAATCGGCCAGCAGATCGCGAGCATTCAGTCAGCTACTGCGGAGTCCGTCGATGTCATCCGCGAAGTCTCCAGCACGATCGAGCGGCTGTCGCAGATTTCAGCGACCATTGCGGCTGCCATCGAGCAGCAGGGCGCGGCGACCCAGGAGATTTCGCGCAACGTGCAGCACACGGCGCAGGGGACGCAGCGCGTCTCCGACAACATCGTCGAGGTCGAGCACGGCGCCACCGAGACCGGCTCCGCCTCGGCCCAGGTGCTGTCGGCTGCGCAATCGCTCTCGGAGGAGAGCAACCGCCTCAAGCTCGAGGTCGGTCGTTTCCTCGAGACGGTCCGCGCGGCATAGGCCGATCAGATGGCCGTCTTGCGCAGATGATCGACGAGCAGCTTGGCCGGGCGCGGCAGCGCCTTGAAGCTGCGGGCACAGATCACCAGCCTGCGATTGGACCAGGCATCGCGTAGCATGATGAGGCTGATCGGCATCGATCCCGCGCAGCGGCGTGCGGCCGCCTCGGGCACGACGGCGATGCCGACACCGGCCGCCACCATCTGGCAGATGGCATCGAAATCGCGCAGGCGCGCTCGGACATGCTGACGGATGCCGAGCCGCGCCGCATGCCTGCCGATATGGGCGTTGAGCGCTGTCCCCTGGGTCAGGCCGATGAAGTCCTGCCCGGCGGTCTCGCTGAAATCGATCTGCCGACGGCCGGCGAACGGGCTCCGGCGGCCCGCCACCAGGATCAGCCGGTCCTCGCCGAAGGCGAAGCGCTCGACCGTGTCGGGCAGCGCATGCTCCGCCGCGACACCGAGGTCGGCTCTGCCGGATACGATCGCTTCCGCAATGTCCGTGCTCTCGCGCTCCTCGACATCGACATTGATGTCCGGATGCTCGCGCAGGAACGCCGCCAATGCGCGCGGCAGATGCTCGGCGAGACCAACCGTGTTGGCGAGCAGTTGCACATTGGCCCGCAGCCCCGACGCAAAGCCCATCAGATCGCCCTGCATGGCCTCGACATTGGCGATGATGAGGCGGGCATGATCGAGCAGGCTTTCACCGGCCGCCGTCAGAGCGACACCGCGGCGCCCGCGCTTGAACAGCGCGATGCCGAACGCCTCTTCCAGCCCCTTGATGCGGGCGCTGGCCGACGCGAGCGCCAGATGGGCACGGTCGGCCCCGCCGGTGATGCTGCGGGCCTCGGCGACCGCGATGAACAACTTCAGGTCAACCAAATCAAAACGCATGTCCGCAGCCTCAGTCATTTCCGAAGGCAGGCTCCGTAAGCTCCACATTGTGCCGCAAGCACAGGTTGGTCAATGTCGCGCCATGGCCGATCCGCTTCTCATCTTCATCGCGTTCGCGCTGACGCTCGCCGGCTTCGTCAAGGGCGCGCTCGGCCTCGGCCTGCCGACCATTTCGGTCGGCTTGCTCGCCATCGCCATGCCGCCCGGCCGGGCGCTGGCGATCGTCATCGTTCCTGCGGTCGTCACCAACATCTGGCAGACCTTCGCCGGCCCCTATCTTCGCGATATCGCCAAGCGGCTTTGGCCGCTGATGGCAGGCACCGCGATCGGGATCTGCCTCAATGCCGGAGCTCTCAGCCACGGCTCCACCCGTTATGGCAACGTCGCGCTCGGCGTGCTGCTGACGGTCTATGCCACGCTCGGTCTCACCCGGCTCGCCTTCAAGGTCACGCGCCCTCACGAGAAGTGGGTGGGCGGGATCGTTGGCCTCCTGACCGGGCTGATCTCGGCCGCCACCGGCGTGCAGGTGGTGCCCTCGGTGCCCTACATGCAGGCGATCGGGCTCGAAAAGGACGAGTTGGTCCAGGCGCTCGGGGTCTTCTTCACGGTCGCCACCCTGACACTCGCGTTCAACCTGACGAATTCCGGCCTGCTCAGCACGGCGATCGCCTTGCCCGGTACGGTCGCGATGATCAGCGCGTTCCTCGGCATGGCCGTGGGCCAGGCAGCGCGCGCGCGATTGCCTGCCGAGGCCTTTCGCCGTGTTTTCCTGATCGCGATGATCTTGCTTGGTCTCTATCTTGCCGGGAGCGCCCTTATCGCGCTCACATGGTGATCAACGCGCCTCCAGCAGGGCGATACGGACACCGAGATAAACGAACAGGCCGCCGATCGCCCGATTGACCCAGACCAGCGCCGACGAACGCCGGACCCGGCGCGCGGTTCGCGCCGCCACGGCGGCAACGCCGAGGCACCACAGCGTCGAGTTGACGATGAAGATCGTGCCGAGCAGCAGAAAGGCGACGGGCTTGAGGGCCGCATCGGCGGCGACGAACTGCGGGATGAAGGCCAGGAAGAACATCGCAACCTTCGGATTGAGAACGTTGGTGAGCGCGCCCTGCCAGAACACCTGGCGTAACGATGCGTCAGCAGCAGCGGCCGGGGCGTCCGCCTCGGCAGCAGCTTCCGGCGGGCGCGCGAACAATTGTGTGAAGCCGAGATAGACGAGATAGGCCGCTCCTGCCCACTTCACGGCCGCAAAGGCGGTGGCCGACGCCATCAGCAGCGCCGACAGGCCGATCGCGCTTGCAAAGACGTGGACCAGGCAGCCCGTGCTGATGCCAGAGGGCGGCCGCAGCGCCTCCGCGCCATCCCATCTGAACGCTACGGCCGACGATATAGGCCGTGTCCGGACCTGGGGTCATGTTCAGCACCAGACCGGATAGCAGGAACAGCAGCGGATCGTGAATTCCCAGCATGGTTGAACATTTCCTACCAGTGTGTCTCACCGAGACTGAATGATCATTGCTGTTTTCGAGGTGATCGTTCAAGCCGGCGTCGTTGCCCCCGGAAAAGAAATGGATTTGGCCGCCCCTGGCGTGGTATGCGCGAGGCGGGAGCACGACGTGATGGATAGACGCCTGGCCGCCATCGTTTGCGCTGACGTCGCCGGCTACTCGCGGATGATGGGAATTGACGAGGCCGGCACCCATGCCGCCTTCAAGGCTCACCGCGCCGCCATCCACCCCCTGATCCTCAACCACGCCGGACGCATCGTCAAACACACCGGCGACGGCTTCCTCCTCGAATTTTCAAGCATTGTCGGCGCCATTCAATTTGGCCTGGACATGCAGTCACTGATGGCAGATCGCAACGCCGACCTGCCGGCAGAGCGCAACATGCGTTTCCGCGTCGGCATCCACATTGGCGAGGTGATCATCGACGAGGAGGAGGTGTTCGGAGAAGGCGTCAACATCGCTGTCCGCCTGGAGGCCGTCGCGCCGCCCGGCGGCGTCGCGGTTTCTGCCAGGGCCCATGATGAGGCCAGCAAACATCTCTCTGTAAGCCTCACCGATTCCGGCGTCGTCCGCCTCAAAACCATTGAAGAGCCGATGCAGGTGTGGACCTGGACGGCGGGGGGCGAGACGGGCAAGCAGGATGGCTCCCGAGGCAGTTCCGGCTCACTGAACTATCGGACGGCCATTGTCGGCGTTCTGCCCTTCGTGAACCTCGCCGACGCCGCCGATGAATATCTCGCCGATGGGCTCGCCGACGACCTCATTCACGCGCTGTCGCTGCAATCCTTCTTTCGCGTCCTCAGCCGCACCTCGACCTTCGCGTTCCGCGACCGCGCGCTCAGCCCTCGCCTGATCGCCCGCGAGATCGACGCTACCTATCTGATCCAAGGCACGGTCCGTCGCTCCGATGCCAAGATCCGCGTGACGGCGAAACTGATCGCGCCCGAGACGGGCGAGCAGCTGTGGACCGGCCGTTACGACCGCGACATGGGCGACCTGTTCACAGTGCAAGACGAGATCACCACCAGCCTGTGCGCCGCGCTGATGCCTGAGATTTATCGCGCGGAGGCGTCCGTGCCGACCCGCTCGCAGACGACGGATGCGACGGCGTGGGATCGCTTCCTGAGAGGCCTGTCGCACTATTATCGTCCTACCAAGGCCGACTATGAGAGATCGATCGCGCTGTTTCGCGAAGCCATTGCGCTCGATCCGACGCTGGGCATCGCGCATGCCTATCTTGCGACCATCCTGATGCAGGGAATCAGCTTTGGCTGGATCAAGGGATCGCGCGAGCTCTGGAACGAGGCCCTGGCTCTGGCGCTGTCCGGCGTGCGGCTCGACCCGCGCTCGTCCTTTTCCTACGCCATTCTGGCTTTCATTCATGCGATGGAGGGCGCCCATGACGAGGGCCTGAAGGCCGCCCGCAAGGCCACCGAGCTGAACGCCTATGACAGCGGCGCTCGAGGGGTTCTCGGCCTCTGCCACATGGTCATCGGCGAGCATCAAAAGGCGATCGAGCTGTTCTCCGTCGCCGCCCAACGCGGCAACAGCGATCCCCGCTATCAATGGCCGGCGCTGAATGCTTACAGCCATTACCTGCTCGGCCGCTACGACGCGGCGCTGTCCTGGGCCCGGGAGGAGCTGTTCCTCTACCCGAATCATCTCCAGGCCCTGACAATTCGGGCTGCGACCTTGGCACAGCTGGGCGAGAACGACGAGGCCCGCCATGCGGTTGGCGCCGTGAGCGAGCGCTACCCCTGGCTGACGCTGGACCGCCACATGAAGAATATTCGCTGGAAAAACCAGCACGATATCGCCCATTATCGCGACGGGCTGATGAAGGCAGGCTTGAAATAGGTCTAATTGTGAGCCGCGCTGCTGCGCGGCCATATGTCCTGCGGATTTTTGACCCAAAATCATGGATTTCAGTGGGAATGTCGTGGTATCGCCCAACGTGAGAGCGAGGAAGCAATGGAGAGACGACTGGCCGCCATTGTCTGTGCCGATGTGGCCGGTTATGCGCGGATGATGGGCGCCGACGAGGCCGGAACCCACGCCGCCTTCAAAGCCCATCGCAGCGCCATTCACCCGATCATCCTTAATCACGGCGGCCGTGTGGTGAAGAGCACGGGCGACGGATTTCTGGTGGAATTTCCGAGCATCGTCGGCGCTATTGAAGCTGCGGTCGAAATGCAGCAGCTGATGGCCGAGCGAAACTCTCACCTGCCGGCCGACCGGGTCATGCAATTCCGGATCGGCGTGAACATGGGCGACATCATCGTCGACGAAGGCGAAGTGTTCGGCGACGGGGTCAACACCGCCGTGCGCCTGGAGGCGGCGGCCCAGCCGGGCGGAATTGCGGTTTCCGAGAAAGCCTATCTGGAGGCCAGCAAGCACCTCAAGGTCGTGTTCGTCGACGGCGGCCCGTTCCGTTTTAAGAATATCGAGGAAACGATCCACGTCTGGACCTGGGCCCCGGGGGCCGACAAGGGCCGGGAACCTCGATCGACCTCCGGGCTGCCGCCGCAATATCGAACGGCCATTGTCGGCGTGCTCCCCTTCGTCAATCTGAGCGACGAGAGCGACGATTATTTCTCCGACGGCCTGGCCGAAGACCTGATCCACGCGCTGTCGCTGCAATCCTTCTTCCGGGTGCTCAGTCGGAACTCCACCTTCGTGTTCAAGAAGGCGGGCCTGAGCGCCCGCCTGATCGCCCGGGAGATCGACGCGACCTACCTGATCCAGGGGTCCGTCCGGCGTGCCGGCAGCAAGGTCAGGGTCAACGCGGAGTTAATCACGCCGGAAAGCGGGGAGCAGCTGTGGGTCGGGCGTTATGACCGCAATATCGGCGATCTGTTCGCGGTGCAGGACGACATCACCGCCAACCTGTGCACCGCGTTGATTCCGGAGATCTACCGCGCCGAGGCCTCGGTACCGGTTCGCCTCCTCAACACCGATCTCACCGCCTGGGACCGGTTCCTGCGTGGGCTTTCGCATTATTATCGGCCCACCAAATCGGATTACGAGCGCTCGATCGCCCTGTTTCGCGAAGCCATTGCGCTCGATCCGGGGCTCGCGATCGCCCACGCTTATCTGGGGACGATCCTGCTGCAGGGCATTCACTTCGGCTGGATCAGGAACACGCGCGAATTGTGGGACGAGGCCATGGCGCTGGCCGAAGCCAGCGTTCGTCTCGATCCGCGGGCGTCCTTCTCCTACTCATTGCTGGCTTACGTCCATGCCATGCAGGGCCATGTGGAGGCCGGCACCGAGGCTGCCGAAAAGGCGTTGCGGCTGAACTCCTATGACATGGGTGCCCGTGGCGTGCTCGGCGTCTGTCACTTCGTGAAAGGCAATCATCGCGAGGCCATCGACCTGTTCTCAGTCGCCGCCCAGCGCGGTAACAGCGATCCGCGCTATCAATGGTCGGTGCTGAGCGCCTTCAGCCATTATCTGCTTGGACAATACGACGCGGCGCTGTCCTGGGCACGCGAGTCGCACTACCAGAATCCCAACCACCTGCAGTGCCTTTCGATCCAGGCCGCCGCCCTGGCTCAACTCGACCGGACGGCGGAGGCCGCTGACGCGGTCACAGGCTTCCTGCGCGTTTATCCCTGGATGACCGTCGAACGGCTGATCAGCAATCTGCGCTGGCGCAATCCGGCCGACATCGCGCATTACCGCGACGGGCTCGTGAAGGCTGGCATCCCCCTGACGAAGCTGACTTTGATAGAGACCAAGGCGAAATTCGGCACGGGCAGCGCGCAGTCGACGCACGGCTGACGACCTGTAGTTGACACGACTGCAAGTTACGCCATCATTCATGATTGCATTGTAGCGTTGAGAATGCGTCGCTCGGTCCGCGCTTCCGCGCCGGTCTTCAAGCGACATTTCCGTTTCCGTCGTTTCGTTTTCATGACTCGCTGCATTCCAAGGATGTCATTCGATGCAAGAAGATCGCGTCCGCGTCCGTGACGCCCTGCCGGAACAGATTCCGGTGTCGCCCGACAATCCCTGCCCTTTTCTCCGGGCCCTCGTGGCTGGCGGCTTTGTGAATGGCCACACCGTGCCGCTCAAGACGATCTCCGCCCGGATCGAGGCGGCGAGCGGCGAGACGGGCTTCAGGAAGCGTATCGTCGGGATCGAGACCTTCGGAGTCGCGCTGATCGCCAACGGTCTGTCACCGCTGCGCCTGCTGAAAAGCCTGTTCTCCGGCGCCGATCTCGACGAGTTGCGCAACGGGCCGCTCGACAAGCATGGCGGCGGCTCGCGCATCCTCGATGCAAAGGCGGTTGTTCATCCGGAGGAGATCGACCGGCTCGCGAGCTTCGGCAGCGACTATCCCGATCCCAATGGCGGCACCGAGCGCGGCCTGAACGCGGCGCAGATCCAGACCTTCATGAAGGCCAATCTGAAGCGCGACGGCGACAAAGCGCGCTGGTACTATCCCCTGTTGATGCAGGGCGAATGGCCGGTGCTGCTGCGCGTGATCGGCAATGGCGACGGCGACAACCGCTATCTGTCGGTTGCCGAGGTCCGCACCCTGTTCGTCGAGCGTCGCCTTCCCCAGCGCATCGTGGGGCGCCTGACCGCCAAGCCGCAGCCCGCCAACATCATCATGCGGATCGGCAAGGCACTGCTCGGCGGAGCCATCGCCGCAGCCGTCGTGCTGTTCCTGGCGTGGGTCGCCGCCCCCGATGCGGTCAGCGACCGGCTGAGCGCGGTGCTGCCGGCGAAGGCTGCCGC
This sequence comes from Bradyrhizobium sp. USDA 4369, assembly GCF_054056435.1. Classification (NCBI taxonomy): domain Bacteria; kingdom Pseudomonadati; phylum Pseudomonadota; class Alphaproteobacteria; order Hyphomicrobiales; family Nitrobacteraceae; genus Bradyrhizobium; species Bradyrhizobium sp. USDA 4369. The sequence goes on from NZ_JBSRYH010000001.1 coordinate 971,927, forward strand.
CCTGATCCCGCCAGCCCTGCCCCAGACCCAGCCGACCCAGGCGGCCTACTGGCTCGACCAGGGCTGGACCACCAAGGACCGGCATTGGTTTCATCACGTGACCCAGGGCACCGCGACCTTCCCGATCCCCTACGATTGGTTCATGGCGATGGAGCAGCCTTATCTGTCGCTGTTCGGCGCGCCTGGCCTCATCTCCGATACCGCCTATCTCGAACGCTTCGGCTTCATCCCGAGCCCCAAAAGCGTCGACGGCGAGCCCAGCGCGCTGCAGCCGTTCGGCTACGGCCCCAACGCGACCGCCAAGACCGACCTCGCCCCCGCGCTTCCGGCCGGGCTGAAGCCGACCCCCGCCGGCAATCAAGGCGGTTTGCCGGTCGGCTTTGCGCGACTCAGCGGCGTAACCAATCCCGCGAACGGCGCGCCTGAGCCCGACAAGATCGGCCTGACCTGCGCGGCCTGTCACACCGGCAGCATCCACTACAAGGGCGTGAGCGTCCGCTTCGACGGCGGCCCAGGCATGGTCGACCTGCGCAAGCTCGAAGAGGCGATGGGCTTTGCGATGATCTTCACGCAATATGTGCCCGGTCGCTTCTCGCGCTTCGCCGAACGCGTGCTCGGGCCCAACGCGACCGACGCCGAACGCGAGACCTTGAAGAAGGGACTGAAGACTGCCACTGACTTCGCCCTCACGATGCAGGCCAAGAACTACCAGACTGCAATCGCGGCCAAGGGGCAGACCGAGACGATGGAGGGCTTCGGCCGGCTCGATGCGCTGAACCGCATCGGCAACCAGGTCTTCTACCTCGACATGGCGATCAGCGGACTGCCGAACATGCTCGGCAATCAAGAGGCCATCGACGCGCCGGTCTCCTATCCGCCGATCTGGACCGTGCCGTGGTTTTCCTGGGCGCAGTATGACGGCTCGATCGCGCAGCCTTTGATCCGCAATGCCGGCGAGGCGCTGGGCGTGTCTGCGGAAATCAACTTTTCGCCCGAGCCGGCGAGCAACCGACTCTGGCGCTCGTCGATGGCGGTCGAAAACCTGCTGCACATCGAGGACATGCTGCGCGGCCCCGATCCGTTCGCAACCACGACGCCTGCATTCGGCGGTCTGACGTCGCCAAAATGGCCGGACAAGCTGTTCCCCGACGACGAGGCCTGGAAGATCAAGACAGCGCGCGTCGAGAACGGCCGCAAGCTCTATGCGACGATCTGCGTCGAGTGCCATCTCGGCCCGGTGGCCGACACCGTCTTCGACAAGACCTATCCGGACAAGAGCTTCTGGAAGATCAAGCCGCGGGACGATTGGGAAAGCAAGGGCTGGAACGCGAAGGGGCCGATCCTCGACCTGGTGCAGAAGCCGGTCGAGGTGATGCAGACCGATCCCGGCCAGGCCAGCATCCTCGCCAACCGCAAGGTCAAGGTGCCCGGCTTCCTCGACGTCGACCCGGCCAAGGACTTGAAGGGGTGCGGCCTGCCCCAGGGCTCGACCACCGAGATGTCCTATGCGCTGGCGCTGATGGCTGTCGTGCAGAAGGCGAGCGACAAATGGATGGAGGACCGCAAGCTCTCCGCGGCCGAGCAGGCGGCGCTGTGGGGCGATCGCAAGAACTGCCCCAATCCGGCTGGCAACACCTATCGCGCCCGGCCGCTCAACGGCGTCTGGGCGACCGCGCCCTATCTGCACAACGGCTCGGTCCCCTCGCTGTACTGGCTGTTGACGCCGGCCGCCGAGCGACCAACCTCGTTCTGCCAGGGTGGCGGCCGCGACTATGATCCTGTCCATGTCGGCTTCGACGTGCCGAAGAGCGGAGAGACGTCGTGCAAGGTCGGCCAGTCGCTGTTCGCTGCCAAGGACTCCAGCGGCAAGCCGATCAAGGGCAACAGCACGCTCGGCCATTCCTTCGAGGGGCCCGCGAAGCCCAACAAGGACTATCCGAACGGAATCATCGGCGGCGCCTTCTCCGAGGACGAGCGCTGGGACCTGATCGAGTATCTGAAAACGCTGTGAGACGACGACGCGGCGCGCCTTGCTCATCCCGGGGCGCGCCAGCGAGCTCATGTCGCCCTCCACTCGCCCGGCCGGACGCAGCGGCGGATGGTCGCGCCGTGATCGCTGAGGGAATGCAGCATCACCCAGCCATTGGCGACGAGGTCCCGCACGCCGGGCTGGCGCTGCATGATCTCGTCCATCGCGCTCTCCGGCGCCGCGATGAAGACGTTCAACCGAACCGGCTCGTGGACGAGGCGCGTGCCGTCATGCACCGATTGCCAGGGCAAACCGACCCTGAGGTCGCCGGCATTGCCTTCGAGCACGCCGAGCTGACCGACGATGTTGTGCAGCACCTTGTTGCCGCTGCCGAAGGCCGCGTTGTTCACCGTCGACCCGAAATATTGCAGATTGATCCAGCTCGCGACCACCATCGGCGCCGTCATGATCAGTTCGAGCGCGCGATGGCCGTCGTCGCGCTCGGCCTCGTAGGAGTGCAGGAACGATCGACCGCCGAGGTCGAGCCCGCGGGTGAAGCTGCGCGGCGCGGCGATGAAGGCGCAATTGCCGGCAAGCCCCCATTCCGGCCGCACCTGCGACCAGTCGCGGCTGCGCGCGATCACGGCGGCGTCGACCGCGGATTTCTCGGGAATGCCGAGCAATGCGCTGCGCTCGAGCCGCGCCAGCCGCGCCGCCTCAGCGAGCCGGGCCTTCAGCCGCGCCAGGTCCTGCGCGAGAGCGGCCGGAACGTCGTCCTCGTCGAACACGGTCACGGCATCGGTGGTCGTGTCATGCAGCGCGCCGAGGAACCAGCAATCCGCCGGGATGTCGATTCCCTTGGCGCGCAAGCCGTCACGGACGCGCGGATCGTTGAGGACGGCGGCCGCGACGCGCGCATTGGCCTCGCCGGTGTGGCCGCCGCAGGCGCCACAGTCGAGCCCCGAGGCGTGCGGGTTGTTGACCGTGGTGCTGCCATGGCCGGCCAGCAGCACCAGCCGCGCGAACGGCCCGGTCAGCGACATCGCCTTCAGCACCGCCTCCGCCATCGCCACGCGCTGTACGTCATTGAAGCCGGTGACGCGCCCGCCGAGTTCGCCCGGGGCCAGCCGCGGCATCACCCGCGCGGCGATCTCCGGGTCGAGACCGTCGACGACGGGCGACGGCACCGGGCGGGTCACGCCGGCGCTGTCGGTCGCGATCTTGGCGGCGAAGCCGAGGCCGGCGGTCTCGACGAAGGAGAACGAGGACACCGCCGAGACCTTGAACGACTTCCACGCCTTGGCCGCCCGCCGCCGCAGCAGCCGCAGGCCGAGCACCTCGGCCTGCTCGACATCATCGGCGTCCTTGACGGCCTCGCAGACGATGAAGGCAGGCTTGAGCAGCACCGGGCATTGCGCGCCGCCTCTGCTGTGGCCGATCGGGACATATTCGATCGGAAAGCCGAAGAATCCGGCGAAGCCGATCGTCTCGGCCTCCGGATAGGCCGTCTCCAACGCCCGCCGGAAGATCTCCGACCGCACGTCGATGCAGAACGCGGCCTGCACCGGAGGACGCGCGGGCAGCCGCGCCACCGCCGCACCCGTGCCGTGGCCGGCGAGCCTGGCGATCAGCTGGTCGCGAATGGCGATCTCATAGGCCTCGTGCAGCACGAGATCGACGGCAAGCTCCGGTGTCTCGTCGAGCCATTGATCGTCCGGCAGCTTCGCAGCCTCCTCCATCGCCTGCGCCCAGGCGATCTTGAACGCGGCGTCGGTGCGGGCCTGGAACAGCGCGTAGCCCCAGGCGAGCCGGATCGCGAGCAGCTCGACGAGCGTGTCGTCGCGCTGGCCATCGAGTTCGGCGCTCCAACCGATGTAGCGCGCATAGGCCGACCAGCCGCCGATGTCGAACAGCGCCCGCACCAGATAGTCCTCGACCGCCCGCTCGGGAATTCCGAGCCGGGCGGTGATGAGGCCGATCGCCTGCACCGGATCGGCGGGCAGCCCGGCGATGGCGTTCCGGAATCCCGTGAGGCCCATGACCTCGGGATTGCGATCGTAGGCGGCCAGCTTGCGCCAGGCAGCGTAGGGCTTCAGCCTGCGCACCGGGCTTGGCCAGCTCGCCTGGCCCTCGTCGAAATAACCGGCGCAGAACGCTGAGATCTCGTCGATCATGAACGCGACCAGCGAGACATAGCGATCGCCTTCGGCGAGCCGGTCAAGCACCTCGGCAACCGTCGCGACCACCGCTGCGGGCGACGACGGAGCTGCCATGGCCAGCGCCTTCTGCTTGAGCTGCTCGACGTCGAGCCCGGTCGAGGGGTGAACGTCGAGCGCGCGCGCCAGCGCGGCGTCGTCGATCCGGCCGTCGTCCAACGCCTGGCGATAGAACGCGCGCGGCATCAAGATCCGCGTGCGCACCACCCGCTCGAAGGTGGCGGCCGTCGCGGCGAAGCTCTGGCCGGTGAAGCCGAGGAAGGGATTGACCGCAACGAAGTGCTTCAGGGGCCATAGCGGCGCGACCCGCTGGCAAGCGCTATCGATGCACGCCTTGAGCCGTGCATCCGTGGCGGTGTCGACCGGATCGGTCGCGGTGATAGACATTGCGAGGGCGGTCTGGGTCATCGGACTCTCAAAGGATTGGGGGGGGTGACTGTCCGCGAGGTCGCGCTGCGCGGCCACAGCGTCAGCACCAGACGGTTGGCGAGCGTATTGAGGTAGAGCCCGTTGCGGAGGTGAACGTAGGCCGCGATCCAGAATGGCGCGTCGGCGCGGCGCATCATCTGGTTTTGGAACACGGTCACGGCCGCGAACGAGACCACGACGGCGGCTGCGATCAGCATCGGCACGACGCCCTCGACCGGGCGCGACGCCGGGATGCTGCCGCCGACCAGCCACGCCATCGCGGTCTGCAGCGCGAAATAGGCGATGGCGACACCGGCCGCCGTCACGGCGGCGCGGACGATGACGAAGGCGTTGGGCCGCTCATCGATGGCATTGGCCATCAGATGCACCAGCCCCATCAGCAGCACCGAGCCCAGCGCGACCTGCGCCGGATTGCTGCGCAGGGTCATGCCGAAGGCGAGCCCGGTCAGCAGCGCCAGCGCGATGACGCCGGCGAGCGCCAGGATCAGCCGCGCCGCATGCGGCTGGCCGCCGGGGCTCGGCGTCCAGGAGGCGCGGGCGAGGTCGATGATGCTGCCCGACGACAGGAAGGCATGCGCCTTGTAAAGCGAGTGCGCCACGATGTGCAGCAGCGCCGCCGAGAAGGCCCCGAGCCCGCATTGCAGCAGCATGAAGCCCATCTGCGCCACCGTCGAATAGGCCAGCTGCACCTTCACCGAGGTCTGCGTCAGCATCACCAGCGAGCCGAACAGCGCGGTGGCGCCGCCGATCACCGCGAGCACGTCGAGCGCCGGCGTCGCCAGCAGCAGCACGTCGCTGAGGCGCAGCACCAGGAAGCCGCCGGCATTGATGATGCCGGCATGCAGCAGCGCCGACACCGGCGTCGGCGTCTCCATCACCTCGATGAGCCAGCCATGCAGCGGCAGCTGGGCGGATTTGAGCATCGCCGTCGCGACGATCAGCAGCGCTGCGACGGTCACGAGCGCCGATCCCGCGCCCGTTCCGCTGCGGGCTTGCGCGGCGAGGCTGCCGATCTCGAGCGTGCCGAACTGGATGTAAAGCAGCAGCGCAGCGACCGCGAGGAAGGCGTCGCCGAGCCGGCTCGCGACGAACTTCTTGCGCGAGGCCCGGATCGCGGCAGGGCGCGTGCCGTAGAACAGCAGCAGCTTGCCGAGCGACAGGCTGGTGGCGATCCAGGCGGCGAGCAGCAGCACCACATTGCCCGAGATCGGCAAGGTCAGCACCGCGGCCAGGGTGAGCAGCAGCCAGCGCATGAACTTCACCTGACCCGGATCGCCGTCGAGATAGTTGCGGCTGTAGCGGACGACGACCAGGCCGATGAAGCTGACCAATATGATGAGGATCGCGCCGAGCGCATCGAGCTGCAGCGACAGGCCGAGCCCATGGCCGCCCAGCAGTGGCGTCCGCCCTGCCCCGACAAGGGCTGCGCCAAGGCTCGCCACCGTGGCGAGGACGAAGGCGAGCGCGGCGGCCGCGATCGCGTTGCGGGCGACTGTTCTGGTGCTGCCGCCGGTCCCGGCGAGCGCGGCGACCGCGAGCGTGAGCGGCGCAAGCGCCGCAAGACAGGGAAGGAACTGGTTCATGGCGGCCCGGTCGGTTGATCACACAGGGGACGATTTCACCTCTCCTTTACCGGCTGCGGTTCATTCTTAAAATTTCAATCATTGAACCTAATCGTTATAAAATATAGAACGATCGCATGCCGCACCTGAACTACCACCATCTGCGCTATTTCTGGATCATCGCCAGCGAAGGCAGCATGAGCCGCGCTGCGCAGCGCCTCAACGTCTCGCCCTCCTCGCTGTCGGTTCAGGTCAAGGCGCTGGAGGAGCAGCTCGGGCAGAAGCTGTTCGAGCGTACCGGCCGCACCCTGCAACTGACCGAGGCGGGGCGGATCGCGCTCGATTATGCCGGCAGCGTGTTCAAGTCAGGCCATGAGCTGATCGAGACCCTGTCGGGCCTGCGTCCCGGACGGCAACTGCTGCGGGTCGGCGCAGCGGCGAACCTGTCGCGCAACTTCCAGATCGCATTTCTGAAGCCGCTGATCGGACGAAGCGATGTCGAGCTGATCATCCGCACCGGCCAGTTCAGCGACCTGTTGGAGCAGCTCGACGGCCACAAGCTCGACCTCGTGCTCGCCAACCATCCGGCAGCGCCGGACACGCGCAGCAGTTTCGAGAACACGCTGATCGACGAGCAGCGCGTCAGCCTGGTCAGCCGCAAGCCGGCCAAGGCCGCCCGCTTCCGCTTTCCGCAGGATCTCGCCACGATGCCGGTGATCCTGCCCGGCCGCGGCAGCGCGCTGCGCTCGGCCTTCGATGCGCTGGTCGGCGGAAGCGGCATCCGTCCGGTCATCGCCGCCGAGGTCGATGACATGGCGATGCTGCGCCTGATGGCCCGCGAGAGCGGCACCGTCACATTGGTGCCCTCGATCGTCGTGATCGACGAGCTGCGGACCGGCGTGCTGGTCGAACGCGCGCGGTTGAGCGCGCTGAAGGAGCAGTTCTTCGCCGTGAGCCAGCAGCGCCGCTATCCGAACCCGCTGGTTGCGGAGCTGATCGGAGCGCGCGGTAAGAAGGCAGGTTGAGCTCTCGCGAACGAGACCTCGCCATGGGGCTCGGCGCGTAGGGTGGGCAAAGGCGCGCACGACGCTGCTGACCTCGTTCTCGATGTCCGGCGCGCCGTGCCCACCGTCGCCAACCGGGTAGAAGATGGTGGGTAAGGCGCCCAGCAACGGCGCAAGCTGCAACAGCTCCCAGGCGCCTTTGCCCACCCTACGAACTACGGACTATTAGTTGTCGTCATACCCCGGTTTGTCCCGGGCATCCACGTCCTGCCGCGGGCGTAGATCGACGTGGATGGCCGGGACAAGCCCGGCCATGACGTCGTGGAAACGACGCCGATCGCACGCTTATATGCCATATGCGGCGCGCCGCTACTAGGCGACACGGTCTTTCCTACACGGATGTCAAACAGCAACGAGGACATGGGATCGCGCCTCGCGGCGTGATCCGCCCGAGCTTTGCGCAGCATCGCCCTCGTGAATGACGGGAGGGCGCAGGGAAGGCCGGACCTCGACTGAGGCCCGTGGCCCCCGTGCGACAAAGAATGCACGGGGCAGGAACCACAGGTTCAGCCGGACGACCCGGCCTTCCCTGCGCGATGGCGTTACGATTTATACGCGATCTCCCCGGTGTCCGGCTTGATAGCTGTGGTCTTCCAGGAGGTTGTCCATCCGGTCTGAACCGAGGAAGCTGAGGTTGCGAAGCTTCAGTGTTCCAAGGAGAGACCAGATGGACGTCCACAAGAATGCGCCTATGACACCGAAAGGTCGAGAGGCGATGGTGCGCAGTGTCGTAGACGGTGGGCTGAGCTATGCTGAAGCTGCTTACCAGTACAATACGACGCCGAAGACCGTAGCCAAATGGGTGAGGCGGTTCCGCGAGGAAGGTGTCGAGGGATTGCTCGATCGCTCCTCCAGACCGCACTCATCGCCAGGCCAAACCACTGCTGCCACATGTACCGCTATCGAGGCTCTGCGCCGTCAGCGCCACACCGGCAAGCAGATTGCGGCTGAGGTTAAGGTGTCGCCGGCCACGGTCAGCCGCGTTCTGCGACGGCTGGGGCTGAACCGAATCCGTGATCTGGAGCCGATCGAACCGGTGCGTCGCTATGAGCACGCTGCGCCCGGCGAGATGATCCATATCGATATCAAAAAGCTCGGCCGTTTCGCGCAAAGCGGCCATCGCGTCACCGGTAATCGGAACGGTTATAGTCATTGTCGCGGTCTTGGCTGGGAGTACATGCATGTCTGCATCGATGACCACTCCCGTGTCGCTTTTTCACAGCTCAAGCCGGATCAGACCGCCGAGAGTGCTGTTGCGTTTCTCAAGGCCGCTGTCGCTCACTACAAGAGCTTGGGCGTTACCGTCACCCGCGTCATGACTGACAACGGAGGCTGCTATATCGGCTTCGATTTCGATAAGGCCTGCCGCGATATTGGTCTCAAGCATATCCGCACCAAGCCCTACACGCCCAGAACCAATGGCAAGGCTGAACGCTTTATCCAGACAGCGCTCCGGGAGTGGGCTTATGCACACACCTATCCCACTTCCGATCAGCGCGCCGCGCAACTGCCCATCTGGCTGCACCAGTATAATTGGCACCGGCCTCACGGCGGCATAAACTCCCAGCCGCCTATCAGCAGACTCGGTTTAACCGAGGACAACCTCCTGAGGCTCCACAGATAGCCACCGTCGCCTGCGCGCTTCGTCAAGACAGCGCAGCGGGCTTGACGCCAGCATCGGGGCGCCAGGACCACGCGATTTCACCGTGCGCAGCGTGTCGTTCGTCGGCATGATTGATCACGCTGCGACCCGCCGCACCCACCGCATCCAGCTCCCCACGCTCGTGACGACCGCGATACGCCCCTCCTCGCGGAAGCCGGACGACGCAGACACTACACGAATTCCGAAATTCGTAAATCGGAATATTTTTCATCGCAGGGCTGGACAGCGCCTCGCGCCGCGCTGGCGTCGGGCAAATCAACCTCGCGCAACCTGCTGCCCCGCGCCACCTTGAACGGAAACGTCAGAACTGCGTCACGCCTGAGAGTCGGATGCGGCCAAGCCGCGCGAGCGAGGCAAGTCGCGCACGCGGGAGATGGTATCGGGAGCAGATCTCAGTTGCTTGGACGGCGCAGGGCGCTGTGTCCAAGGAATGCATCAGAGCATCTCAGCCGGGCTGATATTGACGCCCTGTTGGACCAGCACGAGAGAAGCGACGACGCCCGTCAACGCGAACATCGCCACCAGACCAAATCCGGAGTTGAGCGCATGGGGGGCAACCAGGTATTTTGCGACCTTCACTAACATGAATTCCTCCTGAATATTACTAATAGGCATCACTAGAGCGAGGGCGCGTTACTAGGGCGTTTCCTGAGCGGACCACCTCGGCGCGTGGTGAATGCATCCTTGAATGCGCATCGTGTCCGGTATGAACGGGGACTTAATCCGATGCGGAGTCCGGTCATTTTTCAACTTGCCGGACGCCGGAGGCACAGAAATAAGTTGAGCGCCACGTCACCCATCGTCTGACGACGTGTCATGAGCGGCGGATGCAACCGTCTCTCTCGCCAGAGACAGGAACGATTGTGTATGGTCACTCAACTGATCAGCGGCGCCTCGCACGGGCCGTGCAACCAAGGGACGGTGCGTCCCCCCGTCGGCGCATCGGACCATATCGGACCGCGATCATCGAACTCACTCCCCCCCTGCGCGGCCAGCCCCGATCATTGGCATATTCGGCGCCGAGACCGGATGGTCCGTCAATCTCGACTTCGATCCGGCCGGCCTGCGCTGCACGATGCAGTTCAGTGTCGAGGACGAACATGACGAAGTCCGACTAACGGGATGAGACTCGGACGAGCGGCGACGAACATTCGCCCCGCGGCGTTTGAGTTCGGCCAGGGAGCATGGAGCAGAGCAAGCGGAATTCAATCAGCGTCAGACGCCTCCGATGTCGACAGCCACCACCCGTCACCGGCAAACCAGCAGCTGTCGTCGGAGGCCTCATCGAGTCGCAACGAACGCACCGCCTGCCAATTCTTGGCGAAGGCGGCTTCCAGGCGGCGCCCGGCATCCTCGTCTTGGAGACCCACGCAGCCGATGAATCCGGCACGGCTCACGAACCTTGCTGGCCACACCGAGCCTCGATCCGGACGCGTGATCAGAAGCATGCCGCCAAAGACGCCCTGTGGCGCGAGCGGGAACAACAACCGTCCTCCCGGTCGGAGTGCGTCCAGCCAGGATCGGCTCGGCTGCGCCGCTCCGGCGCAAACGTAGATCAGGTCCGCCGGGGGCAGATCAGAGGCGGCGCCGGTCTGCCATCTCAACTCGACATGCGGCAGGTGCGTCAGGTTCGGGCGCGCCCGCGCCGCCATCGCCTCGTCGATCTCATACCCGTAGACTCGGCCCTGTTGACCCACGAGATAAGCAAGGATCGCTGTGTAGTAGCCGCTGCCCACCCCGACCTGCACCACGGTGTCCCCCGGTTTGATCTCGCAGGCGCCGATCCAAAGCGCATGCGCCGCGGGTTGGCCGATATTGATCCCACGCTCATGATCCAGCGCGACCAGCAGGTTCTGATAGAGAAATGCCGGATCATCGTCGGGCGTCTGCACATAGGGATGGGCGCCGATGATCATCCACCACGGGCCCGGTCCGGCGAAGGGCTCCCTCGGCACGGAGCGGAAGGCCTCCTCGATCATGGGATTCTGGAGCTTGGCGGAGGTGCAGATCAATTTGGCGTAGAAGGAACGATATTTCTCTGATCGGTCCATGCAGCCTCCGAGCCTGCGGCGAGCTGGCCGATCCTACACGCCGGCTGGGCGCGGGGAAGTTCACAATGCGCGGCGCCCCAACCTGTAAGGAACGCATTTCGCCCGGGAGAGTAGCAAGACCTGAACGCCGAACGTCGTCACAGAGCGTCCTGGCTGAGGGCAGTGTCGCCACTTTGCTGAGCCCGCCATGTCGACTCATACGGCTTGCAAATCGCCGATCGGCGCGCTTCCGTGCGGATGTTCACCGATCACCGAGGAGCCGCGGCGCCGATGTCCGAGACCGATCCCCTCACGCTCAAATTCCGCTGCCCCAGGGAACTCGAAGGCCTGATCCCGCAACCGGTGCCGGCGCCGATGGGTGTGCCGGACTGGGTGAAGACGATGCCGGCGACGGCATTCAGCGCGCTCAACCAGGCCGAGGAGCAGACGGTCAAGCGCTGCCCACCCTTCATCGACGCGATGACCACGGGCTTTCTCATTCCCCTGATCTGCGATCTCCGGGTCGAGGACGACGGCATCAGCTGGGACAACGAACTGCCGCCGGGCGGCGCGATCGACTTTCCGCGTTCGCCGGTCAGCTTCCATGACGTCGCGCAGGTCACGGGATCGCCGCTGTTCGAGGCCGATCGTTTCCTGCTGAAATTTCACAATCTGTGGACCATCGAGGCGCCGGAGGGCTGGGCGCTGCTGTTCACCCATCCCCTCAACCGCTTCGACCTGCCGTTCACCACCGTCACCGGACTGGTTGACAGCGATCGCTTTCACGACAGCTTCGTGCATTTCCCGGCGCATTGGCACGACACGGCGTTCCGCGGCGTGCTGCCGAAGGGCACGCCGGTGGCGCAGTGCATTCCGGTGAAACGTCAGACCTGGGCGATGCAGACCTCGGCCTTCACCGCGGAGGAGATCGCCGAGATCCACGAGGTGCGCGACGCCCTGAAGCGCGAGACCGGCGTCTATCGCAAGCGGTTCAGGGCTTGAGGGCGGCGGGGCCGTCGGCCTGCAGGAACTTCGCCGCATCGCTCGGCCGGAAGAAGAAGCGGCCATGCGAGCTGACGACCATCGTATAGGCCGCGCGACTCAACAGATGCGGCCGGCCGCGCACCACCGTGCGCAGCGCCGCCTCGCCCCCGGCGCGGTCGCCCATCTCCATCAGGCACATTGCGAGGTTGGCGCGGGTCTGCGTGTCCTCGGGCCGCAGGCCCAGCGCATGTTTGTAGGTGCCCGCGGCCTCCGCATAGTCGCCATCCAGAAATTGCACCCAGGCGAGCTCGATCAGGATGTCCGGACGACCCGGCGCGGCCTCGCGCGCCGCGACAAGGTTGGCGCGGGCGCGGGCACGATCATTGGCCTGGAGGCAGAGGCGGCCGAGATCGAGCTTGAGGTCGACGCTGTCGGGCGCGAGCGCCAGCGCGTCCTCGATGACTGCGACCGCCTCGGTGAGCTCGGCAGATTTGGCGAGCCGTCCGGCCAGTTCCTGGAACGCCGGCAGAAATGGCGGGCGCCGCGCCGCCGTCTTGCGCAGTTGGGCGATGCCGTCGGCCCCGCGCCGGGATTCGCACAAGGCCGCGCCGAGCAGCGTCTCGATTTCCGGATCACTGCCGCGCAGGATCGCCTTCTCGAGCGGTACAACCGCCTCGCCGGCGCGGTGCTGGCCGAGCAGCGCATGGGCATAAACGAGCAGCGCGGCGCGATCCGTCTTGGCCGTGCGCAGGATCGACGCCGCGATCTGCTCCGCACGGGCGAACTGCCGCCCACGCAGCGCGTGGATCGCCTCCTGCAGCGCCTGGGCCTGCAACCTGTTCTGCGCCTTGCTCACGACCTGCCGTTACAACGCGGGGGACGGCCGATAGCTCTAGCCCGCAGGCTGAAGGGTGTCCAGCAACGGCGTCACAGCTCAGCCGAACAGCGGTGTGCCCGGAACGAAGGCGTCGAAGGCGGCCCAGAACTGGGCGCGGTAGCGGTCCTGCTCCTGCAGGATCTCATGCTTGGCGCCGGCGATGACGAGATGCGAGCCGGCCCGCAGATGATACGCGAACTCCTCGATTGCCGCGGTCGACACCACGGTGTCGCTGGAGGCCGCCAGCATCAGGATCGGCTGGCGGATCTGCGAGGGATAGGTCATGCCGCGAAAGGTCATCATCGCCGAGAAGGCGGCGTCGGCCCAGGCCACCGTCGGCGAGGCAATCCCGAGCGTCGGATCCTCCTCGATGATCGCCGCATTGCGCGCATAGCGGACCGGATCCGACGTCAGCGGATTGTTGACGAAGGGCGCGAGCCCGCTGATCTCGTCCGAGCCGCCCGGCACGGTACGGCCGCCCTGCCCGGCGATGCGCATCGCGCGCAGCAGCAGCCGCGCCGGCAGCGCGGTGCGGTTGCCCGGCAGGTCGATCATCGGCGCCGACAGCACCACGCGGTCGAACCAGCGCTTGCCGGCATGCGCGAGCCTGAGCAACACGGTGCCGCCCATCGAATGCGCCAGCGCGAAGTAAGGCGGCGGGCAATCCGGCAGCACGACCTGCGTGACGAAGGTCTCGACGTCGAGCTCGTAGTCGGAGAAGGAGCGCACATAGCCCTTGCGGGAATCACGCAGCCGCCGCGACGAATGGCCCTGGCCGCGCCAGTCGATGATGGCGACGGCAAAGCCGCGGTCGCGTAGATCGCGCACCGTCTCGAAGTACTTTTCGATCATCTCGCTGCGGCCGGTGAACACGCAGACGGTGCCCTTGCGCCCGGCCGGCGGCGCCCAACGCGCAAAGCGCAGCTCGGCGCCATCGGGAGTCTTGATGGTGCCGGCCGTGGCGTTTTCGGGGACGGGATTGGCGGGAATCGAGACGAGCGTCATGAGGCGTCCATCGAATAGGTGAAAGGCGCTGGGAATCAAGGGGCGGAACGGCAAAAAGAGCCGGTTTTGGGCGGCTTGAAAGCTCAAACGATCGCCCCATATCGAATTTGTGCAGGCCGTCAGGCTGCACGACAGCCCGGCCCGATGGCGGGCGGGTTAGCCAAACAGTCGCTCAATGGAGGACTTGACCATGCGTACCTATGATCTCACCCCGTTCTATCGTTCCACCGTCGGCTTCGACCGTCTGTTCTCGCTGCTCGATCAGGCGACCGCCGAGCCGAGCCCCGGCTATCCGCCCTACAATATCGAGCGCACCGGTGAGAACGCCTACCGCATCACCGTCGCCGTTTCCGGCTTTGGCAAGGATGAGCTCTCCCTCGTCGCGAAGGAAAACACGCTGACGATCAAGGGCGAGAAGGCCGCCAATGAGAACGGCAAGAAGGCTGAGGTGCTGTATCGCGGCATCGCCGCCCGGGCCTTCGAGCGTTCGTTCCAGCTTGCCGACCACGTGGTGGTGAAGAACGCAAGCCTCGAAAACGGCCTCCTCCATGTCGACCTCGTGCGCGAGATCCCCGAGGCCAAGAAGCCGCGGTCGATTCCGATCTCGACCAACGCGAAGGCCGAGCAGCCGGCGATCGAAGGCTCGGCCGAGAAGGCCGCCGCGTAACCGGCACGACAGCTCATCAGGAATACCAACGCCCCGGGCAACCGGGGCGTTTTTTTTGTGGGGGGATCGTCCTTGGCCCCTCGCCTCCGCTCCGCGGCCGGCGCCCTGAAACGATCGTGACGTTTTCGGCGGCCGCTCCGCATCCAGCGGTCCTGCCCGCGAAGGCGGGCATCCAGTACGCCGAGGCCGTCATGAGCAAGGTGAGGCCCCGGTGTTTACCGGATCGCCCGGTCAAGCCGGGCGATGACAGTTGGGGCTGGGGCAAGAGCGGGGGCCGACAGCCTGCCGGCGACGTCTCCTCCAGCCGACGTCTAATCCAGCCCCTGGGCCGGCGGCATCTTTGACGTCGGCAGGATCTGCGGGGCCGGCCTGGCGGGGGCCGCGGCGATGGAACCGGTCGTCTGCGGGGCGGCCGCTGCCGACTGGACGGGCTTGGCTTCGGAAGGCTTGGCTTCGGAAAGCTTGGCGTCCAAAGGCTTCGCCTCGGGTACCTTCGCTTCCAAGGGCTTGGTCTCTGATGCCTTGATCTCTGGTGCCTTCGTCCCCGGTGCCTTGATATCCGGTGCCTTGGCCTCAACCGGCTTGCTCTCGCTTGCCTTGGGCTGCTCCGCCTTGGGCTGCTCTAGTTTCGCCTCGACCGGCCTCGTGTCGGCCGGCCTCACGTCCGCGGGCCTGGCATCCGCCGGCTTGATGTCGGCCGGCCGGGGCGCAGCCGGCTTGGGAGCCTCGGCCGGCTTCGGCGCGAGCGCGGCGGTCTGCGGCGAGGGCGCCGCCGGACGGACAGCCGGTGCGGCGACCCGCGGCGACGCGGCGGTCGCGATGCGCGGTGCGGCCGGCATCGGCGGCGCCAGCCGCGGATCGGCGCGGATCACGGTCGGGGGCGGCAGCCGGTCGAGGCCGCCGCGCGGCGCTGGCTCGTAGCGCATCCGCTCATACTGTTCGCCCCACTGGAATGCGGGAACGAAGCGGATGATGCGCCCCGAGCGGGCGTCGACCACCAGCTTGCCATCCTCACCGTCGCGATCGAGCACCGCCACGACATAGACATTGCCGCGCTGCCGCGGCGCGCCCAAGGGCGAGAAACCATTGTCGCGCAGGATTGCATAGACCTCATGCACCGGCAGGAATGCCGGCGCATAGCCGTAATCCGGCTGGTAGCCGTCCTGGCGGTAAGCCGGCGCTGGCGGCGTGTAGCGCTGATCGCGATAGCCGTAATCGGCGCCGGGGCCATAGCCGTAGCGCGGTGGCGCGGGGACCGCGGCCGGCAGATCCTGATAGGGCTCATCGATATCGGAGACCGCCGTATAGGGCGCCCGCGCTCCGGCCGGGCCAAACGGCTCGGCCTGCGCGGCAAAGGCCGCAAGCAACGAGGCTGACACGGCTCCAACTAGCAACTTCATGGCTCAAAGCTCCTGCATGCCCCCGCACGTGAAGCTGTTCGCTTCTCTCAAGTGGTGCGACGTTCGGCCGTGATTCCGGCGGCCCTGGGTCGGAGACAAGGCGGGATCGCGGCGCTGGGTGTCGAAATCGCGCGCGGCGCGTGATCGGCCGCAGCCCGCGGGGCGTTCCTTGCACAGCAGATTGTCTGGGATTTCTGCGCCGCCGCAAAGCGCGGCCGGGGGACTCGGCCGCCCTTGTGTGCTAGCATGAACTTTGGCATTGAGCGGGTTAGGACAGAATTGCTGTCTAAAATTTCGTTGCAAAGGTGAGTGAGACTTTGCAATGATGTTACTGCGCTCTGGGGACACCTGCTTGGGACACCTGGGCGCTGCGACATGAACAGGCCGTGGCTGTCTGGCGGGGACTTTGTCACCCGGACCCTGGCTTGAACTCTGCAAATGCGGCTCGCTGAGAAGGACGAGCGTTGGCCCCGGAGAGGGGCCCGCGCAGCGCCCCGGGTGCGCCGGACGATACCGGTACTGTGGTGAAGGCCCTGACCATTAATTTATGGGGACGGATATGAGCGGATCGAAGGTCGAGCACGGAAAGTTGGGCGGCGCGGTGCTGGCGGCGGATTCGCATGAAAAACCGGCCGAGATCACCCACGAATTGCATACATGGCGCCCGGACGCTGAGGGTCTCTATGACCCCTCGCAGGAGAAGGATTCCTGCGGCGTCGGCTTTATCGCCAACATCAAGGGCCAGAAGTCGCACCAGATCGTCGCGGATGCGCTGAGCATCCTGTGCAATCTGGAGCATCGCGGCGCCGTCGGCGCCGATCCGCGCTTCGGCGACGGCGCCGGCATCCTGGTGCAGATCCCGCACGCCTTCTTCGCGCGCAAGGCGAACGAGCTCGGCTTCACGCTGCCCGCCCCCGGCGAATACGCCATCGGCGCGCTGTTCATGCCGCGCGACGAGGCCTGGCGGAACGTCATCAAGAGCATCATCGCCGACCAGATCGAGGAAGAAGGCCTGGTGCTGCTCGGCTGGCGCGACGTGCCGACCGACAATTCCTCGCTCGGCGTGACGGTCAAGCCGACCGAGCCGCGCAGCATGCAGGTGTTCATCGGCCGCAACGGCGCCGCCAAGACCGAGGACGAATTCGAGCGCAAGCTCTACATCCTGCGCAAGTCGATCTCGCAGGCGATCTATCAGCGTCGCGACCGCGGCATGTCGGGCTATTATCCGTGCTCGATGTCGTGCCGGACCGTGATCTACAAGGGCATGTTCCTGGCCGACCAGCTCGGCAAGTACTACGCCGACCTGCACGAGCCGGACTTCGAGAGCGCGCTGGCGCTGGTGCATCAGCGCTTCTCGACCAACACCTTCCCGACCTGGTCGCTGGCGCATCCCTACCGGATGATTGCGCACAACGGCGAGATCAACACGCTGCGCGGCAACGTCAACTGGATGGCGGCGCGGCAGGCGTCGGTGTCGTCGGAGCTGTTCGGCAAGGACATCAGCCGGCTCTGGCCGATCTCCTATGAAGGCCAGTCCGACACCGCCTGCTTCGACAACGCGCTCGAATTCCTGGTGCAGGGCGGCTACTCGCTGCCGCACGCGGTCATGATGATGATCCCGGAGGCGTGGGCCGGCAATCCGCTGATGAGCGAGGAGCGCCGGTCGTTCTACGAATATCACGCCGCGCTGATGGAGCCGTGGGACGGCCCCGCCGCGATCGCCTTCACCGACGGCCGCCAGATTGGCGCCACGCTCGACCGCAACGGTCTCAGGCCGGCGCGCTATCTCGTGACCAAGGACGATCGCATCGTGATGGCGTCCGAGATGGGCGTGCTGAAGATCCCGGAGGACCAGATCGTCACCAAGTGGCGGCTGCAGCCGGGCAAGATGCTGTTGGTCGACCTCGTCGAAGGGCGCCTCATTCCCGACGACGAGATCAAGGCGCAGCTCGCCGCCAGCCATCCGTACCAGGAATGGCTCACGCGCACCCAGATCCAGGTCGAGAAGCTGCCGGACGCGCCGACCACGGGCGCGCGCACCAACCTGCCGCTCCTGGATCGGCAGCAGGCGTTCGGCTACACGGCCGAGGACATCAACATCCTGATGACGCCGATGGCCGCCACCGGCGAGGAGGCGACGGGCTCGATGGGCAACGACGCGCCGATCTCGGCGCTGTCGGACAAGCCGAAGCTGCTGTTCACCTACTTCAAGCAGAACTTCGCCCAGGTCACCAATCCGCCGATCGACCCGATCCGGGAGGAGCTGGTGATGAGCCTGGTCTCGATCATCGGTCCCAGGCCGAACCTGTTCGACCTCGAAGGCGTCGCCTCGACCAAGCGGCTCGAAGTGCATCAGCCGATCCTGACGGATGCGGACCTTGAGAAGATCCGCTCGATCTCGGAGGTGTCCGACAGCCACTTCGTCTCGCGCACGCTCGACACCACCTTCGACGCGAGCCTGGGCGCTGCCGGCTTCGAGCAGGTGCTCGACGATCTCTGCGGCCGCGCCGAAGCAGCGGTGCGCGAAGGCGTCAACATCATCATCCTGTCCGACCGCATGGTCTCAGGCGACCGGATCCCGATTCCGTCGCTGCTGGCCTGCGCCGCCGTGCACCATCATCTGATCCGCACCGGGCTGCGCACCTCGGTCGGCCTGGTCGTCGAATCCGGCGAGCCGCGCGAGGTGCATCACTTCGCCTGTCTGGCCGGCTACGGTGCCGAGGCGATCAATCCGTATCTGGCCTTCGAGACCATCATCGCGCTCAAGGACAAGCTGCCGGGCGCGCTGAGCGACTACGAGGTCGTCAAGCGCTACATCAAGTCGATCGGCAAGGGCCTGCTCAAGGTCATGTCGAAGATGGGCATCTCGACCTACCAGTCCTATTGCGGCGCGCAGATCTTCGACGCGGTCGGTCTCAAGGCCGAGTTCGTGCAGAAGTTCTTCTACGGCACCCACACCCGCATCGAAGGCGTCGGCCTCGCCGAGATCGCCGAAGAGACCACGCGCCGTCACCGCGACGCGTTCGGCGACGCACTGGTCTACAAGACCGCGCTCGATGTCGGCGGCGAATATGCCTACCGCACCCGCGGCGAGGACCACGCGTGGACCGCGGAATCGGTCGCAACGCTGCAGCATGCCGTGCGCGGCAACTCGAAGGAGCGCTATCAGGCGTTCGCCAGGCTGCTCAACGAGCAGTCCGAGCGCCTGCTGACCCCTGCGCGGCCTGTTCCGGATCAAGTCGGCCGAGGACGACAAGCGCAAGCCCGTCCCGCTCGACGAGGTCGAGCCGGCGAAGGACATCGTCAAGCGTTTCGCCACGGGTGCGATGTCGTTCGGCTCGATCTCGCGCGAGGCGCACACCACGCTCGCGATCGCTATGAACCGGATCGGCGGCAAGTCGAACACCGGCGAAGGCGGCGAGGAAGCCGACCGCTTCAAGCCGCTGCCCAACGGCGATTCCATGCGCTCGGCGATCAAGCAGGTCGCCTCGGGCCGGTTCGGCGTGACGACGGAATACCTCGTCAACTCCGACATGATGCAGATCAAGATGGCGCAGGGCGCGAAGCCCGGCGAAGGCGGTCAGCTGCCCGGCCACAAGGTCGACGCCACCATCGCCAAGGTGCGCCACTCGACCCCGGGCGTCGGCCTGATCTCGCCGCCGCCGCATCACGACATCTACTCGATCGAGGATCTCGCGCAGCTGATCTACGACCTGAAGAACGTCAATCCCGACGGTCAGGTCTCGGTGAAGCTCGTGTCCGAAGTCGGCGTCGGCACCGTTGCGGCCGGCGTCGCCAAGGCGCGCGCCGACCATGTGACGATCGCGGGCTTCGAGGGCGGCACCGGCGCCTCTCCCCTCACCTCGATCAAGCATGCGGGCTCGCCATGGGAGATCGGCCTTGCCGAGACGCATCAGACCCTGGTGCGCGAGCGGCTGCGCAGCCGCATCGTTGTCCAGGTCGACGGCGGCTTCCGCACCGGCCGTGACGTCGTCATCGGCGCGCTGCTGGGCGCCGACGAGTTCGGCTTCGCCACCGCGCCCTTGATCGCCGCCGGCTGCATCATGATGCGCAAGTGCCATCTCAACACCTGCCCGGTCGGCGTCGCCACCCAGGACCCGGTGCTGCGCAAGCGCTTCACCGGCCAGCCCGAGCATGTGATCAACTACTTCTTCTTCGTTGCGGAGGAAGTCCGCGAGATCATGGCGGCGCTCGGCTACCGCTCGTTCAACGAGATGGTCGGCCAGACCCAGATGCTCGACCAGTCCAGGCTGGTCGCGCATTGGAAGGCCAAGGGCCTCGACTTCTCCAAGCTGTTTGTGAAGCAGAAGGCGGAGCCGGGGCAGAAGATCCACCACGCCGAGAAGCAGGATCATCACTTGGAGGCCGTGCTCGACCGCAAGCTGATCGAGCAGGCGCGGCCCGCGCTCGACCGCGGCGCACCGGTCAAGATCGAGGCCGAGATCAACAACACCGACCGTTCGGCGGGCGCGATGCTCTCGGGCGCGGTGGCGAAGATCTACGGCCATGCCGGCCTGCCGCAGGACACCATCCATGTCAGCCTGAAGGGCACCGCCGGCCAGGCCTTCGGCGCCTGGCTCGCCAACGGCGTCACCTTCGAGCTCGAAGGCGAAGGCAACGACTATGTCGGCAAGGGCCTGTCGGGCGGCCGCATCATCGTCAAGCCGCCGCGCAACTCCGGCATCGTGCCGGAGGAGTCGATCATCGTCGGAAACACCGTGATGTACGGCGCCATCTCCGGCGAGTGCTTCTTCCGCGGCATCGCCGGCGAGCGCTTCGCGGTGCGTAATTCGGGCGCGGTCGCCGTCGTCGAGGGCGCGGGCGATCATTGCTGCGAATACATGACCGGCGGCATCGTGGTCGTGCTCGGCAAGACCGGGCGCAACTTCGCGGCCGGCATGTCGGGCGGCGTCGCCTATGTGCTCGACGAGGCCGGCGACTTCGACAAGCATTGCAACATGGCGATGGTCGAGCTCGAGCCGGTACTGTCGGAGGAGATGATTGCCGAGGACACCTACCACCAGATGGGCGACCTCGAGGCGCATGGCCGTGTCGACGTGTTCAAGAACCTGCTGGCGTCCGATGTCGAGCGCCTGCACGTCCTGATCTCGCGCCACGCCAAGGCGACGGGCTCCAAGCGCGCCGCCGACATCCTGGCGAACTGGAAGGACTATGCGCCGAAGTTCCGCAAGGTCATGCCGGTCGAGTACCGCCGCGCGCTTCGCGAGCTCGCGGCCAAGACGGATGCCGAGCCGAAGATCGCGATTGGGGCTTGATATCGCCCCTCATGGTGAGGAGGCGCGTCGGCGCCGTCTCGATCAAGAGGCCAACAGCAGCGGGGCCTCGCCCTTCGAGACGCGGCGAAGACGCCGCTCCTCAGGGTGGGGGTCGAAAGGTGAGACGTCATTGCGAGCGCAGCGAAGCAATCCAGGGCCCAGAAGAAAGTCTGGATTGCTCCGTCGCCTTCGGCTCCTCGCAATGACGAAGTGAGAAACGAACGGGCCTCATCCTTCGGAAGCGGCGAAGACGCCGCTCCTCAGGATGAGGATGAAGAGCAGAATGTTGATCCCTCGTGGCGAGAAGGCGTGAAAGCGCCGTCTCAACCCATGAGGCCCGAGCAGTCAGGGACGTCACAGGTCATGGGCAAGGTCACAGGTTTTCTCGAAATCGAGCGGCACGATCGCAAATATGCGGCCGGTTGCCGAGCGTCTGAAGAACTTCAACGAGTTCGTGGTGCCGCTCTCCGAGAAGGAGCTGCGCGACCAGGCGGCGCGTTGCATGAACTGCGGCATCCCGTATTGCCACGGCACCGGCTCGGCCGCGCCGGGCACCACCGGCTGCCCGGTCAACAACCAGATCCCGGACTGGAACGACCTCGTCTACAACGGCAACTGGGAAGAGGCCGCGCGCAACCTGCACTCGACCAACAACTTCCCGGAGTTCACCGGCCGCATCTGCCCTGCCCCCTGCGAGGCATCGTGCACGCTGAACATCGACGACAACCCGGTCACCATCAAGACGATCGAATGCGCGATCGTCGACAAGGCCTGGGAGAATGGCTGGCTCAAGCCGGAGCCCGCGGTGGTCAAGACCGGAAAGAAGGTCGCGATCGTCGGCGCCGGCCCCGCCGGGCTCGCGGCCGCGCAGCAGCTCGCGCGCGCCGGCCACGAGGTCCACGTCTACGAGAAGAACGCGAAGGCCGGCGGTCTTCTTCGCTACGGCATTCCCGACTTCAAGATGGAGAAGGGCATCATCGACCGCCGCATCACGCAGATGGAAGGTGAAGGCGTGACCTTCCATTACGGCGTCAATGTCGGCGGCAAGGATGACCTCGATGCGAAGTCGCTCTTGAAGGATTACGACGCCGTGGCGCTCACCGGTGGCGCAGAAGCGCCGCGCGATCTGCCGATCCCCGGCCGCGATCTCTCCGGCATCCACTATGCGATGGACTTCCTGCCGCAGCAGAACCGCCGCGTCGGCAACGAGCCGGTCAACACCACCGAGATTCTCGCCGGCGGCAAGCATGTCGTCGTGATCGGCGGCGGTGACACCGGCAGCGACTGCATCGGCACCTCGCTGCGCCAGGGCGCGCTGTCGGTGACCCAGCTCGAGATCATGCCGGCGCCGCCGGAGCGCGAGAACAAGGCGCTGACCTGGCCGAACTGGCCGCTCAAGATGCGGACCTCGTCGAGCCAGGCCGAAGGCGCGGTGCGCGAATTCGCGGTGCTGACGCAGAAGTTCGAAGGCGAGAACGGCGCGGTCAAGAAGCTGCACTGCGTGCGCGTCGACGCGCAGTTCAAGCCGATCCCGGGCACCGAGTTCGTGCTGGCAGCCGATCTCGTCCTGCTGGCGATGGGCTTCGTCCATCCGGTGCATGAGGGCCTGCTCAAGAGCCTCGGCGTAGACCTCGACCCGCGCGGCAACGTCAGGGCCAACCTGACCGACTACCAGACCTCGCTGCCGAAGGTGTTCTCCGCCGGCGACATGCGCCGCGGCCAGTCGCTGGTGGTGTGGGCGATCCGCGAGGGCCGCCTGTGCGCCCAGGCGGTCGACAAGTTCCTGATGGGCAAGACCGACCTGCCGCGCTGAGCGCGGCCCCCGCAGCGCCAAGCTTCAGCTGGACCCCACCTCCGCGATAACGGTGCCCTCCCCTTCCCCTTGCGGGGTGGGGGTCTCGGGCGCTGAACGCCGTCGAATTCGCCGGCGTTTCAACAAAGCCAGTCGCCGCTCTCACCAACGTTCTTCATCTGGTTCAGCGATACGCTCCGTCATTGCGAGGAGTGCAGCGACAAAGCAATCCAGGGCCGCGCAATCGACTCCGGATTGCTTCGCTCGCAATGACGTTGTGAGGTCGTAGCCTCCAACGAGCCCCTGCTCGCGGACCGAGTGTCAGCGCCCATCATTCGGAGCCGGACTCGTGGCCCCCATCCCCGCCCTCTCTCCGCAAGGGGCACCGCCAATGCTGTCAGATCTGGAGTCCAGTTTTCCAAGAAACAATCCAAGAAAAAAGGGTGGGGACTTCCTCGACATGAGTCTCCGTTCGGCCTGAAGTGGCAGGTCAGGCCGGCGTTTCATCATCGATCGGATGAGCGTCGAAGCGTCAGGATCGACGTTTCACCGTGAAGCCCCCACCCGTCCTGGCCATGGGCCAGCTCGGATGAGCCGCGCCGCGCGCGGCTCTGATCTCAGAACGGGTGCGGCCGTGTCAGGCGGCCGCATTGCCCAGTGCTTTATGAACTCCGCAGGATTTCGCGTGCCGCGCGCATCGCGATGGCCGTCATGTCGGACAATCCCCACTCTTCGCCGGCAGACGCCGCGATCCCCTCCGGTTCACGCAACCTAAACGTGCATCTCCTAAGATAGACCAAACGGCATCGCCAGCATTCCAATCAAATGCGGCGCGGGTCTCGACGATTTGCGCCCGCTCATCGTCATGAGAGCAACATCAGTTCGATGACCGAACGTCTCGTTACCGCATCAGAATACCGCCGTCAACTCGTGGTCCGCGTCCACAGGTCCTCGATCGGGACAGGCGGCGTCACCCGAAAGATGTCGTCGATCACGTGGCCGAGTTCCGCGGCGCTTGCGAGGGCGCGCTCCTCGATCACCTCGCCATCGCGGTCCTGCCGCGTGTAGCGGCGGCTGACCAGCTTGTGCCGCGCGCCGCGCGCGACGCGCTCCATCATCAGCGTGTGCGTGGCTGGCACGTTCGGGCTGGTCGAGGTGTACCAGCTACCGAGCACGTAGTCGGCATGGATCTGCGGCGCGAGGTCGAACGCATACATCATCCGCCAGCCGCTCGGCTGTTTTGCGCTGATTGTGTAGAGCCCGTTCCACATGCCGATGCGAAACGTGCCCATCGGCGTCCGCTGCTCCGGCCCGACCTCAAGCCGGATCGGCGCATCCATCATGCAGATGCCGAAGCCGACATCGACCAGATGCGGACGGCCCTCGACCTCGACCAGCAACATCATGTGCTGACGCGGCCCGAGCGGATCTGATGGCGCCGAGCGCCAGCGCACGCGCCCTGTCAAACCGACAACCTTGAAGCCGATCGCCTCCAGCACCGCCTGGAACAGCACATTCTGCTCGAAGCAATAGCCGCCGCGGCGGCTCAGCACGAGCTTCTGCTGCACCGACGGCAGATCGACATGGACCGGACGTCCCATCAGCGGATCGAGCGCCTCGAACGGCAGCGCATCGACATGCGCGGCCTGGAGCGCTGCGAGGGTTGCCAGATCGGGCGCGAGCGGCGCGCGATAGGCGATGCGGGCGAGATAGGAATCCAGTTGAAGCTCAGTCGCCATCGCACCGTCGCCCCGTCAGCTTTCGATCCGGGCCCAGATCATGTCCGCCGGCACCGGAAGCGTCAAACCAAACAGCTCGTCGATCACACGATGCAGCGCCTGCGGCGATTCGACGATGCGCTCGCTCCTCACCTCGCCGTCACGCGCCTCGATGACGAGGCGGCGGTTGACCAGCCGGTAGCGCGCATCGCGCGTCAGCCGCTCCAGCACCAGCATCGAGGTGAACGGCGTGAACGGGCTGGTCGAGGTGTACCAGTTGCTGAGCACGTAGTCGGCGTGGAGCTGCGGCGCGAGGTCGAACACATACATCGTGCGCCAGCCAGCCGGCTGCCTGGCCGCGAGCCAGTACAGGTCGTCCTCCCGGGTCAGACGGAACGTGCCCATCAGGGTCGGCTGTTCGATGTCGGGCACCATCCGCAACGGCGTATCGAGCAGGCAGGAGCCGAAGCCGACATCGGCGATGTGAGGCCCGTCCGGCAGGTCGACCTTGAGCATCATGTGCGTGCGGGGCGTCAGCGGCGCATCCGCATCGAGCCGCCAGCGCACCCGCGCCGACAGCGGCGTGACGGCAAAGCCGATCGCCTCCAGCGCGGCCTTCAGCAGCGCGTTCTGCTCGAAGCAATAGCCGCCGCGGCGGCCGTCGACGATCTTGGCCTGGACCGCCGCGAGATCGATGTTGACGGGCCGGCCGAGCAGCGGATCGATGCCCTCGAACGCGATCGCATCGACATGCGCCGCCTGCAATGCGGCGAGCGTCTCGAAGGTCGGCGCCAGCGGCCCGCGATAGCCGATGCGGGCGAGATATTTGTCGAGGTCGAATTCAGGGGGCATGCGACAGCTCTCAGCGGCAGGCGCGGTGGGTTGTCATGGCGAGCGCGGGCGACCTGTCCGCCGTCGCGCGAAGAGCGGAGGTGGAAGCAATCCAGCGCTCGGCAAGACATCTGGATTGCTTCGGAGCTGCGCTCCTCGCAATGACGGCGATTGAGATCACGCCACCCCGGCCCGCAGCAGATCGTGCATATGCAGGATGCCGACCGGCTTTGCGCCATCGGTGACGATCAGTGTGGTGATCTTGGCGGAGTTCAGGATCTCCAGCGCCTCGGAGGCGAGCGCCTCGCGGCCGACGGTGCGCGGATTCGCGGTCATGATCTCGTCGACCGCGACCGACAACAGATCCGCACGCATCTTCCGGCGGAGATCGCCGTCGGTGATGATGCCGGCAACATGGCCGCGGCCGTCGACGATGACGACGCAGCCGAGGCCCTTGGCCGACATCTCGGCCAGCGCGTCAGCCATGCCGGTGCCCAGCGGCTTCAGCGGCACCGCGTCACCCGAGCGCATCAGGTCGGAGATGTGCTTCAGCATGGCGCCGAGCTTGCCGCCCGGATGGAAATTGGCGAATTCCAGCGCGGTGAAGCCGCGGCCTTCGAGCAGCGCGATCGCCAGCGCGTCGCCGATCGCGGCCTGCATCAGGGTCGAGGTGGTCGGCGCAAGGTTGTGCGGGCAGGCCTCGCGCGCCTTCGGCAGCTCGAGCACGATGCGCGCCGCCTGGCCCAGCGACGACTGCGCGTTCGAGGTGATGGCGATCATCGGGATGGCGAAGCGCTTGGTGTAGTTGACCAAGGTCTTCATCTCCGGCTGCTCGCCGGACCAGGACAGCGCGATGACGACGTCGTCAGAGGTGATCATGCCGAGATCGCCATGACCGGCCTCGGCGGAATGCACGAAGAAGGCCGGCGTGCCGGTCGAGGCCAGGGTCGCGGCCATCTTGCGGGCAACATGGCCCGACTTGCCCAGCCCGGTCAGGATCGCACGGCCCTTGGCCTGCCGGATCAGCGCGACGGCGGCGGCGAAGGCCGCGCCCAGCGAGCCGCGCAACGCCGCTGAGATCGCGGCAATGCCGTTGCTGCCGGCGTCGAGCGTCCGCAGCGCCGATTGAATGTCCGCATTGGCGGGAGTGGCTTCGGTCAACGGCTTCGATCTCGGCATTCGCGCTTCCAAGGCTCAGATTCCAAGGCTCAGCAGTCAAGGCTCAGACAGTCAAGGCTCAGACAATCAAGCGCCGCTCTTTAGCATGGGTAAGGCCGTGAGGCCTCATCAACAGCCCATTAACCATATTTGTTTTTACTCTCTTAACGGCGGAATTTGCCGACGGCGCCCGGCCGCTCGGCTAAATATTTGATTTGTTGGGGTTTTAGGAATCGTGGGGTGGAGCCCTGACAGCAGCCGCGCGGCGCGCGCGCGGCGATGGCGCGACGCCCCGGCCGCATGCCTGCTGCTCGCTGCCCTCAGCGGCGGCGCGGCTCAGGCGCAGACCATCGACGCGCTTCGACCTGTTCGCGACGGCTTTCTGGCCCCGCAGGATTCGCCGCTGCGGCGGACCGTCGTGAGCGGGCTGTCCGATGCAGCTCCGGCGCCCGGCGTCGACACCCCCACCTCGGCCAGCTCCCCGCCGCGGCAGACCGGCGCGCCACTGCCCGGCAGACCCGCCGCCAGCGGAGCGGCCGACACTGGCTATGATTCGCTCAACCGGACCCGCAAGAAGCCGCGCTACTACCCGGCGCAGCCGCGGCCCAAGCCGCCGCCGGGACCCGGCACGCGCCCATCCGGCGAGCTGACGGGACAATTGCGCCCCACCCTGCCGCCGTCCGCTTCGGCCAACAGGCCGCCAATCCCCGCCGCCATGGCAGGCACGGTGCCCGGACAACCGCCGCGCAAGCGACTGAAGATCGATGACGACCCGTTCGGCGCCGTCGGCGACTATGCCGGCCCGTTCCTGGTCAAGGGCGCAGTCGAGCTCTCGGCGGGCTATGACAGCAATCCCGCTCGGCTTGGCAATCCGCGCGGCATGGCCGCCTGGATGATCGCGCCGGAATTCCTGGCGGTGTCCAACTGGGAGCGCCACGCCCTGGTCGCCGACCTGCGCGGCTCCTTCACCGGCTATGGCAGCACGCTGCCGGCGCGGCTCGATGGCGGGGTCAATCCGGCGCCGACCACGCTCGACCGTCCCGATTTCACCGGCCATATCGATGGCCGCCTCGACGTCAGCCGCGATACCTCGATCGGCGCCCAGCTGCGGCTGCGCGCGGCCACCGACAATCCCGGCAGCCCGAACGTGCAAGCGGGGCTGGCGCGCTATCCGGTCGCCACCACGCTGGGCACCACGATCGGCATCGACCAGCGCTTCAACCGCCTCCAGATCTCCGCCGGCGCAACCGCCGACCGCACCAGCTATCAGCAGAGCAAGCTGACCGATGGCTCGGCGACGTCGAACGACGACCGCAACTTCAACCAGCATGGCGGCGTCGGCCGGATGTCCTACGAGATCATGCCCGGCCTGAAGCCGTTCGCCGAAATCCAGGGCGACAGCCGCGTGCATGACCAGCGATTCGATCGCGCCGGCTATCAGCGCGATTCCGCGGGCGGCTACGCCAAGGCCGGCAGCTCGTTCGAATTCACGCGGTTGCTCACCGGCGAACTCTCGATCGGCTATGCGACACGCAGCTATGTCGACCCGCGGCTCAACCGGCTGCAGGGTTTTCTGACGTCGGCCTCCTTGGTGTGGTCGGCGACGCCGCTGACCACCGCGCGCTTCCTCTCGGATACGCAGCTCGCCGAGACCACCGTGGCCGGCGCCTCCGGCGTGCTGGTGCGCACCTACACCGTGCAAGTCGACCATGACTTCCGGCGCTGGCTGACCGGCATCGGCAAATTCAGCTTCGGCACGCTCGACTATCAAGGCTATGGCCGCAGCGACCGCACCTATTCGGCTGAAGGCAACCTCGTCTACAAGATGACGCGCAGCCTCTGGGTCAAGGGCTCGCTGCGCTACGAAAAGCTGGACTCCAATATCACCGGCGCCGGCTCATCGGGCACCGTGGTGATGCTGGGGGTGCGCTTGCAGAACTAGTCTCCGGCCTCTCCTCGTCATTGCGAGGAGCGAAGCGACGAAGCAATCCAGGGCTACCCGCGCGACTCTGGATTGCTTCGCTGCTGTTTAGCCCGGGGACATGGCTGACGGGTGTTCGGGGACATGGTTGACACGTCAAAATCGGCTCGATTCGTCAAACAAGGGGGCGAGCGATGCCGTGGCGAGAGGTGTCTGTCATGGATCAGCGACGAGAGTTTGTGATGCTTGCCAAGCAGGAGGGAGTAAACCGGCGGCAGCTGTGTCGGCAGTTCGGCATCAGCCCCCAGACCGGCTACAAGTGGATCCAGCGGGATGATGCTGGCGATACGACGCTGGCGGACCGATCGCGGCGGCCGCATCGGAGTCCGGAGCGCACGGCGGCTGCGACTGAGCAGCAGATTGTCGCGCTGCGCGATGCTCACCCGGCCTGGGGCGCGCGCAAGCTCGCACGTCGTCTCGAGCGCGATGGGCAAGCTGTCCCGGCGATATCCACCGTGCACTCCATCCTGCGCCGTTACGATCGCGTGAGCGAGCCTGCAGGCACGCCCGGGCAGCCCTACACGCGCTTCGAGAAGGATGCGCCCAATCAGCTTTGGCAGATGGACTTCAAGGGGCACAGCGCGCTGGAGAACGGCGTGTCCTGTCATCCGCTGACGGCGTTGGACGACCACTCGCGCTTCTCCTTGTGCCTGGCCGCCTGTGACAACGAACGAGGCTCTACGGTACAAGGCCATTTGGAGACGACGTTCCGCCGCTACGGACTGCCGGATGCGATGTTCGTCGACAATGGCGGCCCCTGGGGCTTCACCCTTGAAGACCCCTGGACCACGCTGACGGTGTGGCTTCTGAAGCTCGGCGTCCGAACGATCCACAGCCGGCCCTACCATCCTCAGAGCCGGGGCAAGAACGAACGCTTCCACCGCACCTTGAAGGCCGAGGTCTTTGCCCTCAAGCGCTATCGCGACCTGATCGACGTCCAGCGGGCGTTCGACGACTGGCGGGCCGTCTACAATCTCGACCGGCCGCACGAGGCGTTGGACTTCGATGTGCCCGCAAGCCGCTATCGACCCAGCCAGCGCACGATGCCGGATCGCCTTCCGACGGTGGAATACGACGATGGCGAGATCGTCCGTTCGGTATCCACCACCAAGGCCTATGTCAGTTTCAAGGGACGGCTCTGGAAAGTCCCGCAAGCCTTTCGCGGTGAGCGGCTCGCTATTCGTCCGCTCAGTTCCGACGGAAAATTCGGAATTTTCTTTGCCGCGCATCAGATCGCAGCGATCGATTTGCGCTGCCCGAAAAGTGTCAACTATGTCTCCGAACAGGTGTAAGCTATGTCCCCGCTCTGAACACTGCGCCCGCAATGACGCGGTGAGGGCATCGCATCAAGCGCCCACCCGCCCGCAACACTACGCCGCCGTCACCGTCAGATGCGCGCCGTCGGCCTGCACGATGCGGACGCGGCTGCCGGCCGGCGTGTCGGGGCCGGCGACGCGCCACACCGTGTCGTCGATGCGGACGGTGCCGTTGCCGTCGATGATCGGCTTCTCCAAGGTGAACTCGCGGCCGACCAGCGCAGCGGAGCGGCGGTTCAGATAGGGATTGTCGCTGGCCGCCGCGGCACCGTTTCGCGCCAGCCGCCGCCACAGCGGCACGGCCGCGATGGCGAACAGCGCAAACATGAGGATCTGCAGCTGCCATCCCGGCGCAAAGGCGAACGACAGCAGGCCGACCAGGAGCGCGGCGAGCCCGAGCCAGAACATGAAGACGCCCGGCGCCAGCAGCTCCAGCGCCATCAGGATGATGCCGAAGATCAGCCAGTTCCAGGTGCCGAGCGTGACGAACATGTCGCTCATGGTGACCTCCCTGCGTCAGGCCTGCGGCGGGGCCGGCGGTTTCGGCGGCGTGCCGGCCGACGGCACCGAGCCGCCGCTGCGGCGCGCGGCCACGGCCGAGGCCGCGCTCTCGCCGAACGTCGCCTTGGCGATCTCGCCGATGCCGCCCAGCGACGCCAGCATGCCCGTCGCCTCGATCGGCAGCATGATCACCTTCTGGTTCGGCGAGTCGGCGAGCTGGCCGAACGCCTTGATGTATTTGTCGGCGATGAAGTAGTTCAGCGCGGCGACGTCGCCCTGCGAGATCGCCTCCGACACCATCTGCGTCGCCTTGGCCTCGGCCTGTGCCGCGCGCTCGCGCGCCTCGGCGTCGAGGAACGCCGACTGGCGGCGGCCTTCCGCCTGCAGGATCTGGCTCTGTTTCGCACCTTCCGCGCGAAGAATCTCCGACTGGCGCTGGCCCTCGGCCTGCAGGATGTCGGCGCGCTTGACGCGCTCGGCCTTCATCTGCCGGCCCATCGCCTCGACCAGATCCGCCGGCGGCACGATGTCCTTGATCTCGATGCGGTTGACCTTCAGCCCCCATGGCGACACCGCGGCGTCGACGACGCGCAGCAGCCGCTCATTGATCTCGTCGCGATGCGACAGCACCTGGTCGAGATCCATCGAGCCCATCACCGAGCGGATGTTGGTCATGGTCAGCGTGATGATGGCCTGGTTGAGGTTGGCGACCTCGTAGCTCGCTTTCGCCGCGTCGAACACCTGGTAGAAGGCGACGCCGTCGACCGTCACCGTGGCATTGTCCTTGGTGATGACCTCCTGCTCGGGGATGTCGATCACCTGCTCCATCATGTTGATCTTGCGCCCGATGCGATCAAAATAGGGCACGATGATGTTGAGGCCCGGCGACAGGGTGCGGGTGTATTTGCCGAACCGCTCGACAGTCCAGTCGAACCCCTGCGGCACGGTCTTCACGCCGGAATAGAGGGTGAAGATGGCCAGCAGCACCAGCGCTATGGCGAAAATGTCGAAACCGCTCATGGATCCTCCAAGGGAGGAGACGGTCGTCTCCTCACCAGCCTCTGCAGCAGTCACAATCTGGGGATTGCTGCATGATTTTGTCGGGGGTCCGATGGGCGCGGTTCAGGAACTTATTTTCGTCGCGGCTGCGCGCATTCATCTTGCGTCAGCCTGCGAGCCAACCTAGCAGGCCCGCAATACCGTCGCGGGCTCAGAGCCAGCCCTGCAGCTCGCGCAAGACGAGCTGCCGCAGCACCTCCATGCCGGGAGCGCTGTCGTTCAGGCAGGGCACGGCTGAGAATTCCTCGCCGCCATTATGCTTAAAGATCTCGCAATTCTCGCCGGAGATTTCCTCCAGGGTTTCGAGACAGTCGGCGGCGAAGCCCGGCATCACCACGGCGATGCGCTTGACGCCGTCCTTGGCGAGCTTCTCGATTGTCTTGTCGGTATAGGGCTGCAACCACTCCGAGAAGCCGAAGCGCGACTGGAAGGTCAGGAGCAGCTTGGTGTCGTCCATGCCGAGCCGCTTGCGCAGCAGTTCGGTGGTGGCCACGCACTGCTCGCGATAGGGATCGCCCTTGTCGACATATTCCTTCGGCATGCCGTGGAACGAGGCCACGATCAGCTCGGGCTTGTAGGACAAGGTCTTGAGGTGCTCCTCGATCGAGACTGCGAGCGCCTCGATGTAGAAATCGTCGTTGTAATAAGGCGGCGTCACCCGCAGCGTCGGCTGGGCGCGCAGCTCGGTCAGCACGCGGAACGCCTCGTCACAGACGGTCGCCGAGGTCGCGGCCGAATATTGCGGATACAGCGGCACCACCAGGATGCGGTCGCAGCCCTTGGCCATTAGGCCATCGACTCCGGCCTTGATCGAGGGATTGCCGTAGCGCATCGCCCAGTCGACGATCACGTGGCTGCGATCAGCGAGCGCGGCGGACAGCTTCTCGCTCTGCGCGCGGGTGATGGTCTTCAGCGGCGATTCGTTCTTTTCGGTGTTCCAGATCGACTGGTAGTCCTTGGCCTTCTTGCGCGGCCGGACGTTGAGGATGATGCCGTTGAGAATGATCTTCCACAGCAGGCCCTGGTCCTCGATCACGCGCCGATCGGACAGGAATTCCTTGAGATAGACGCGCACGCCGGCGGCATCGGCCGTGTCGGGCGTCCCGAGATTGACCAGCAGCACGCCGACGCGCGCGGTGTTCGCTGCCGGCAACGGCAGGGCATTGTCAGGAGACCTGGCATTGTCGAAGGAAATGGCGGCGGTCATGATGCCCGTGACTGGTGAAGGGCGTGGCTTGGCGGCTTGTTTCGACATTGTCAAGATAAGGGCCATTTCACCGATGTCATCGGGCTGGAGGAGCCATGACGATTGCAGAATTGTGCATTTTCGCCAGCGTAATGCTGTACCTGTTAACGATCGCGCCCGTGAAGTGGATCAGCGTCGACGGCGCCGGGCGCTACGATCATGCGCGGCCCCGTGATCCCGCGTTTTATGACGGCGGCATCCGCGAGCGGGCGCTGGGCGCCCATCAGAACGGCATTGAGGCGTTCCCGTTCTTTGCCGCCGCCGTGCTGCTGGCCGAGTTCCGCGGCGCGCCGCAGAACTTCATCAACGAGCTCTCGGTGCTGTTCCTGATCGTGCGCACCGCCTATGTTCTGACTTATGTTGGCAACCGTCCCTCGCTGCGCTCGATCCTGTGGGCGATCGGCTTTTTGATCACGGTCGCGATCTTCTTCCTGCCCCTGCTCCGCCATATCCTGCCGCTTTGAGCGAAGCTGCCGCCGGGCGTGCGACGCGTCACATCCGCGTGCCCGGCCGGATGCTAATCAAGAAAGTCAAAGACCTCCGTCTGTACGCCGTCTGTTTCCTTTTTGATCCAGTCCGCTACGGCCAGTTGATTGGATTTGGCGGCGAAATTCCCTATAGGGCGGGGTGAATTCGACGGCTGTCGCGGCGCTATGAGGCCGCCAGAGGGATTGTGATGACTGTGACCAGCTCGGCCTCCGCGCGTGCGACGCGCGACCCGGGAAATTATCAGACTGCCCTGCAATCGACGGTGCGGGCGGCGGCGGATTGGCTGATCGCCAACCAGAAGCCGGACGGCCATTGGGTCGGCCGCGCCGAGTCCAATGCCTGCATGGAGGCGCAATGGTGCCTCGCGCTGTGGTTCATGGGGCTCGAGGACCATCCGCTGCGCAAGCGCCTGGGCCAGTCGCTGCTCGACAGCCAGCGCCCCGACGGCGCCTGGCAGGTCTATTTCGGCGCCCCCAATGGCGACATCAACGCAACTGTCGAGGCCTACGCCGCGCTCCGCTCGCTGGGCTTCCGCGACGACGAGCCGGCGGTGCGCCGGGCACGGGACTGGATCGAGGCCAAGGGCGGCCTGCGTAACATCCGCGTCTTCACCCGCTACTGGCTGGCGCTGATCGGCGAATGGCCGTGGGAGAAGACGCCGAACATCCCGCCCGAGGTGATCTGGTTTCCGCTCTGGTTTCCGTTCTCGATCTACAATTTCGCGCAATGGGCTCGCGCCACCTTGATGCCGATCGCCGTGCTCTCGGCGCGGCGGCCGAGCCGGCCGCTGCCGCCGAAGAACCGGCTCGATGCGCTGTTTCCGCATGGACGGAAGGCATTCGACTACGAGCTGCCGATCAAGGCCGGCGCCGGCGGCTGGGACAGGTTCTTCCGCGGCGCCGACAAGGTTCTGCACAAGCTGCAGAACCTCGGCCACCGTCTCAATCTCGGCCTGTTCCGCCCGGCGGCCACCAGCCGCGTGCTGGAATGGATGATCCGCCACCAGGATTTCGACGGCGCCTGGGGCGGCATCCAGCCGCCCTGGATCTATGGCCTGATGGCGCTCTATGCCGAAGGCTATCCGCTCAATCATCCCGTGGTCGCAAAGGGCCTCGACGCGCTGAACGATCCCGGCTGGCGCGTCGATGTCGGTGACGCCACCTACATCCAGGCCACCAACAGCCCGGTCTGGGACACGATCCTGACCTTGCTCGCCTTCGACGATGCCGGCGTGCTCGGCGATTATCCCGAGGCCGTCGACAAGGCGGTCGATTGGGTGCTGCAGCGCCAGGTGCGCGTGCCCGGCGACTGGTCGATGAAGCTGCCGCATGTCAAGCCCGGCGGCTGGGCGTTCGAATACGCCAACAACTACTATCCCGACACGGACGACACCGCGGTCGCGCTGATCGCGCTGGCGCCACTGCGCCACGATCCCAAATGGAAGGCCAAGGGGATCGACGAGGCTATTCAGCTCGGCGTCGACTGGCTGATCGGCATGCAGAGTCAGGGCGGCGGCTGGGGCGCGTTCGACAAGGACAACAACCAGAAGATCCTGACCAAGATCCCGTTCTGCGATTATGGCGAGGCGCTCGATCCGCCCTCGGTCGACGTCACCGCCCACATCATCGAGGCGTTCGGCAAGCTCGGCATCTCGCGCAACCATCCGTCGATGGTGCAGGCGCTGGACTATATTCGCCGTGAGCAGGAGCCGAGCGGTCCGTGGTTCGGCCGCTGGGGCGTCAATTACGTCTACGGCACCGGCGCGGTGCTGCCGGCGCTGGCCGCGATCGGCGAGGACATGACCCAGCCCTATATCGGCCGCGCCTGCGACTGGCTGGTTGCCCATCAGCAGGCCGATGGCGGCTGGGGCGAGAGCTGCGCCTCCTACATGGATGTCAGCGCGGTCGGCCGCGGCACGACAACGGCCTCGCAGACCGCTTGGGCGCTGATGGCCTTGCTCGCCGCCAATCGTCCCCAGGACAAGGACGCGATCGAGCGCGGCTGCATGTGGCTGGTCGAGCGCCAGTCCGCCGGCACCTGGGACGAGCCGGAATTCACCGGCACCGGCTTCCCCGGCTACGGCGTCGGCCAGACCATCAAGCTGAACGATCCCGCGCTGTCGGAGCGCCTGATGCAGGGCCCGGAACTGTCCCGCGCCTTCATGCTCCGCTACGGCATGTACCGCCACTACTTCCCGCTGATGGCGCTCGGCCGCGCGCTACGCCCGCAGGGGCATGGGTAAATCCCAGACGCAAATATCACCCCATCGTCATTGCGAGCCATCTCGTCGCGCGACGCGCGATGAGATGAGCGAAGCAATCCAGAGTCTGGTCCACAGCCCTGGATTGCTTCGCTGCGCTCGCAATGACGCTGTGGCGATAGTTCTTGCAGCCACGTGATGCCAGGTTGTGGATAGAGAGGCGACAAGCACCATTGTCTCCGCGGCTTTGAGCCAGGACCCATACACGCTGCCGAGGCACGCCGCTGGCAGCCGCGTCCACCTGATAGCATCCCCGGTATGGGTCCCTGCGTTCGCAGGGACGACACCGGTTGCGAGGCTCACTTTAGCCAAGCAGCACACTGTCGTCCCTGCGAACGCAGGGCCCCATAACCACAGGAAGCGGTTTGAGGCAGGCGGGCAACTACCAGTTCGCGCATCACGACCGCCGCAGAGTATGAGTCCCGGGTCGGCGCCACGACCGCGCTCGCGCGCGCTCGTGGCTTGCCCGGGGCGACACCGTTGGTGTTGCGCGATAAGGGGCTCCTTCGACCGCTGTCACGCCCCGCGCGGGCGGGGCATCCAGTACGACGCGGCGGAGGTGGAGGCCGATGAGGCAGCTCAGTCGACCCGATCCCATCAGAAGCAGGTGGTACGTTCCGCCGCCATGTAGCCGAGCAGCAGGCCGGCGCCGAACAGCAGCACCAAACCGGCGGCGCCGAATTCGAGGCCGCGCATGATCAGGGCGCCGCCGCCCTCGCGGCCGGCGCTGAGACGGCGGGCGACGTCCTTGGCGGCGACGGCGATCACGGCGATGGTCGCGACGGTCACCGCCGTACCCATGCCCATCAGGATCGTGGCGGCGACGCCGGCCCAGAACATGCCCTGCGCCAGCGCGAACACCAGCACCAGGATGGCGCCCGAACAGGGGCGAATCCCGGCGGCGAAGATCGCCTGGAAGCCGCGCTGCCAGCCGCCGGGGCCGGCGAGCTCGCTCGGCGCGGGCCCGTGGGAATGACCGCAGCCGCAATCGTCGCCATGGACGTGATCGTGATGGACGTGATCCTCGTGGGCGCGATCGTGATGAACGTGCGTCTGCGCCGCCGCGTGCGCATGATCGTGATGATGCCCGTGGTGATCGTGGCCATGATGATCATGCCCGTGATGATCATGCCCGTGATGATCATGATGATGCGCGCGATGCTGATGATCATGCGCGTGACCATGGTCATGCGCATGCGCCACGGCAGCGGCGGGTGCGCCGGCCAGCGCGAGCGCGGGGGCCGGCGGCTGCCAGGTGCGCAGGAACGCGGCGCCCTTGACCCAGACCAGACGGGCGCCGAGCAGCGCGATCAGGCCGTAGCTGGCGATCTCCACCACCTTCTCGGCGCTGCACATCGTGGCCGCGGTGGCGTTGAGCAGGACAGCACCGATCCCGACGATCGCGACGGCGACCAGCGCCTGCATCAGGCCTGAGGCGAATGACAGCACGATGCCGCGCCTGGCCGTCTCCTGATTGGCGACGAGATAGGACGCGATGACAGCCTTGCCGTGGCCGGGCCCGGCCGCGTGAAAGATGCCGTAGGCAAACGAGATCGCGAGCAGCCACCACACCGCCGAGCCGTCTTGCTTGGCGGAGCGGATCGCTCCCGACATCTGCCGATAGAACTCGGACTGCTTGGCCAGCAGCCAGCCGACGATGCCGCCGACCTGCGGCTCGCCCGCCGGCGCGCCGAATGGGGACTTGGCGAGCAGCGCATGCGAGGCGGCGTCGGCGACCAAGAGCACTGACAGGAGCGCGGCGCAGGTCAGGAGCGGTCGAGCGGAGCTGGGGCGAGGTGTCATTGACATTCCACTGAGATCTTGTTGGCGAAGTTCATTCCGAAATTGGCGTTCGCCCCGCCGCTCAGGAATGTCTGTTCGTTCATCGTCTGCGCGACGGAACCGCCGTCGCTCGGCCGGACCAAGCCGAGCTTGCAGCCGCTCGGCGCGCTCACCAGTTTGACGGGATCCTTCTCCGCCATCTGGAAGTCGATGAAATAGCTGGGATCGTACACCTCGACCTGGAGCTGCTTCGGCTTCACCGGCGCCTTCAGCGGCAAGGTGAAGTGCAGGGTCAGCTTGGTGTCCTTGTATTCGAGGTAATAGTCGACGGGGTCTTCGAGCTTCTGCTTGCGGCCGTCGGCCTTGATGAAGGTGAAGTAGGCATATTCCTTCAGCGACTCGGCGTTGGTCTGCGCCAGCGGCGCCAGCTCCTCGCGGGTGTAGACACCCTTCTGCTTGGTCTCGAGGCCCTGCAGCGCATAGGTCGCAAACATGTCGTCGAACGTCCAGGCGTGCCGCACGCCGGTCACGGCACCGTCGGCGGCATAGAGCAGCTCGCTGGTCGCGGTGACCCAGACATGCGGATGCGCTTGGGCCGCACTTGCGCCCAGCACGAGCGCAACCACGGCGAGCAGTCCCCGAACAACCACCATCACCTCTTGCCGCCTCTCTCAAGCCGCCTTGGGAACGTCGAGCAGGCCGCGCCGGCGCAGCAGCGCATCCGGCTCGGGCTCGCGGCCGCGGAAGGCGACATAGGCCGCTTCCGGATCGACTGAGCCGCCCGACGAATAGACATTGTCGTGGAGCCGCTTGGCGACCGCGGGGTCGAAGATGTTGCCGGCGTCCTCGAAGGCACCGAAGGCATCCGCATCCATCACCTCCGACCACATGTAGCTGTAATAGCCCGCCGCATAATGGTCTCCCGAGAAGATGTGGCCGAATTGGGTCGGCCGGTGGCGCAACGCGATCTCCCTGGGCATGCCGATCTTCTCCAGCTCGGCCTGCTCGAAGGCGCGCACATCCTTCGAGGCCGCCGCCGGCTGGGTGTGGAACTCGAGATCGATCAGGGCCGAGGAGACGAACTCGACGGTGGCAAAGCCCTGGTTGAAGCGACGCGCCGCCAGGAAGCGGTCGAGCAGGTCCTGCGGCAGCGGCTCGCCGGTCTGGTAATGGCGCGCGAAGGTCTGCAGCACCTCGGGGCGCTCCTGCCAGTGCTCGTAGAGCTGCGACGGCAGCTCGACGAAATCCGTGAAGACCGCGGTGCCCGACAGCGAAGGATAGGTGACGTTGGAGAGGATGCCGTGCAGGCCGTGGCCGAACTCATGGAACAGGGTGCGAGCTTCGTCCGGCGACAGCAGCGACGGCTGGCCGTCGGCACCCTTGGCGAAGTTGCAGACGTTGATAATCAAGGGCGCAATGTCGCCGTCGAGCTTCTGCTGGTCGCGCAGCGAGGTCATCCAGGCGCCGGAGCGCTTCGACGGCCGGGCGAAGTAGTCGCCATAGAACAGCGCCTTGTGGCTGCCATCGGCCGCCTTGATCTCCCAGACCCGCACGTCCGGGTGCCAGACCGGGATGTCGCTGCGCTCGGCAAAGGTGATGCCGAACAGCCGCGTGGCGCAGTCGAAGGCGGCCGCGATCATGTTGTCGAGCGACAAATAGGGCTTGATCGCCGCGTCGTCGAAGTTCGCCTTCGCCTGGCGCAGCTTCTCGGCATAATAGCGCCAGTCCCAGGCCTCGAGCTTGAAGTTGCCGCCCTCGGCCGTAATCATCTCCTGCAGCTGGTCGCGATCGGCCAGCGCCTTGGCGCGGGCCGGCTTCCAGACCCGCTCCAGCAGGCCGCGCACGGCCTCCGGCGTCTTCGCCATGGAGTCCTCCAGGCGATAGGCGGCGAAGTTCGGAAAGCCCATGATCTTGGCGGCTTCCTCGCGCAGCGCCAGGATCTCGCCGATGACGGCGTTGTTGTCGTTCGAATTGCCGTTGTCGCCGCGGGCCGTGAACGCTTTGAACACCTTCTCGCGCAGGTCGCGGCGCGCCGAGCTCTGCAGGAAGGGCTCGACCGAGGAGCGCGACAGGGTCACGATCGCCTTGCCTGGCATGCCGCGCTCCTCCGCCGCAGCCTTGGCGGCCGCGATGAAGCTCTCGGAGAGGCCGGCGCGGTCGTCCTCACCGAGCTCCAGGACCCAGTCCTGCTCGTCGCCGAGGACGTGATGGCTGAAGGAGGTGCCGAGCTGGGCGAGCTGCTCGTTGATTTGGGCCATGCGCGCCTTGGCCTCATCGTTCAGGCCGGCGCCGGAGCGGCGGAAGCGGGTGTAGGTGCGCTCGAGCAGCCGCTGCTCCTCGCTCGTCAGCGTCAGCGTCTTGCGGTTGTCGTAGAGCAGCGCGATGCGGCCAAACAGCACAGCGTTCATCATGATCGGGTTCCAGTGCCGCGCCATCCGCAGCGACACCTCCTTGTCGATCTCCAGGATCGCCGGGTTGGAATGCGCCGAAACGAGGTCGTAGAACACGGCCGCGACCTTCGACAGCAGCTTGCCCGAGCGCTCCAGCGCCGTGATGGTATTGGCGAAGTCCGGCTCCGCGGGATCGTGGGAAATCGCGGTGATTTCGGCGGTGTGATCGGCAAAGGCGCGCTCGAAGGCCGGCAGGAAGTGCTCGGGCCTGATCGCGTCGAAGGGTGGAGTCTGGTGCGGGGTCTCCCAGGCCATCAGCAGCGGGTTGGTCTGAGCGTCGATCACAGCGGCGGTGTCTGACATCGGCTGGGGTCCATCCTCTCCCGGAAGTGCGATGCACCCTCATATCATGGAGCCGGTCCTTTTTGGGTCATTTCCCCTTGAAGGGCCGGGCCATTTCGGAGAGATTGCGGCCCCCGAGAGGACCCTGGACCATGAGCGCAGAGACCACTTCCAAAGCCGGCCGCCAGATCGCCTGGCAGAGCGTGATCACCGTCATCTCGGCGGCGATCCTGATCGGCGCCGAAGTGTTCGGTGCGGCTTTCGCTGGCGGCTGGGCGCTCGCGATTCTGTTCGGGCTCGGCGACACCGGCGCGCACATTCTGCAGGCGGTTCTGTTCGCCATCGGCGTGTTCGTGATGATCGGCTTCATCCGCGGTGCACAGCGCGTCGAGCCCTTCACGAAGCGCGCGTGAGTTGCACGAAAACCCTGTCCTGCAAGCGTGAACGCGTTACGAAAGTTTAAGCTCGCTTAACGCGCGTTCAGCAATCGGCCCTGCGTCCGTGTCGCGTAAGCACACATTAGGGAAATTGATCCCGACGCTGAAAAATTCCTTGCGAACGAAATTCAAAACGCTTATTTCCGCTTCTGCCCAATTTCGCACGTGCCTGTGGTCGTGTGTCAGTCGGTAGGTATCCGGACAAGAGGCCGGACAGCCGCCAAGGGATGAGGAACCGAGGGGCCCTCGGATCGTTGCGATCAAGATCAGTTCGATCGAGATCGTCATGCTCCAAGAGCCCAGCATCTCTCTCAAGAGATGCCGCTGAAGGTCACCTCCTCTTTTGCAACCGTGACTGGCAGCCGGAGGCGAACCGGCGCACCCCGCTCTCAACGGGGGACGCGACTTAAAGCAACGACGGATCGGGCTTTTTTGGTCTCTACCGGCAGTCCAACGCCGGCGCGGGCTACTGAAAAGGCTTGTCCTTCATTGCCAGGTGTGCGGGCGGGAAATTCCCAACCAATCCACGGCAGCACAATTCGGCTACGGGTTCGAGGTTTTGTCGCCTTTCCATCGGGCGGCAGGGCCAAGGCACCCGTGTCGGGATCATTTTGAACGGGCCACGTCGCAAACGGGCCGTTTGGAGGGTGCTATGACCGAACGTATCCGGGAATTCCTGCGCAACCGCCGCGAGGAAGGTCTGGACCACGAGCCCTGTCTCGTTGTCGATCTCGATGTCGTGCGCGACAACTACATGAACTTCGCCAAGGCGCTGCCGGACAGCCGCGTGTTCTACGCGGTCAAGGCCAACCCGGCGCCGGAAGTGCTGTCGCTGCTCGCCTCGCTCGGCTCCTCCTTCGACACGGCGACCGTTGCCGAGATCGAGATGGCGCTGGCCGCGGGCGCGTCGCCGGACCGCATCTCCTATGGCAACACCATCAAGAAGGAGCGGGATATCGCGCGCGCCTATGCGCTCGGCATCCGCCTGTTCGCGGTCGACTGCGCCGCCGAGGTGGAGAAGATCTCGCGCGCCGCGCCGGGCGCGAAGGTGTTCTGCCGCATCCTGTACGATTGCGCCGGCGCCGAGTGGCCGCTGTCGCGCAAGTTCGGCTGTGATCCGGAGATGGCGGTCGAGGTGCTGGACCTGGCGAAGCGCCTGGGCCTGGAGCCGTGCGGCATCTCGTTCCATGTCGGCTCGCAGCAGCGCAAGGTGAAGGCTTGGGACCGCGCGCTGGCGATGGCCTCGACGGTGTTCCGCGACTGCGCCGAACGCGGCATCAACCTCTCGATGGTCAACATGGGCGGAGGCTTCCCGACCAAGTACCTGAAGGACGTGCCGCCGGTCGTGCAGTACGGCCGCTCGATCTTCCGTGCGCTGCGCAAGCATTTCGGCAACCAGATCCCGGAGACGATCATCGAGCCGGGCCGCGGCATGGTCGGCAATGCCGGGATCATCGAGTCGGAAGTGGTGCTGATCTCGAAGAAGAGCGACGAGGACGATCTGCGCTGGGTCTATCTCGACATCGGCAAGTTCGGCGGTCTCGCCGAGACGATGGACGAGTCGATCCGCTACGCCATCCGCACCCCGCATGACGGCGCGGACATGACCCCGTGCGTGCTCGCCGGCCCGACCTGCGATTCGGCCGACGTGATGTACGAGAAGCTGCCGTATCCGCTGCCGGTGACGCTTTCGATCGGCGACAAGGTGCTGATTGAGGGAACCGGGGCCTATACGTCGACCTACTCGTCGGTGGCCTTCAACGGCATCCCCCCGCTGAAGACCTATCACATCTGATCTGGTCACATCTGATCCGGCTGCCTTCGCCACCCGCGCGCGGGTGAGACGAAGTGAGCTTCGGGTGGGTGGGGCTTCCCCCACCCCGACCCTCCCCCGCAAGCGGGGGAGGGAGCGATAGATCATCACCTTCAACCTGACATCACGTGCTTGCGCGCGGGCTCACGCCCGGCGGCGCGGGCCGGGGAATGACGTGCCATGACCGCTTTTCGCTCTCAGACGACTGCGCCAAATCGGGCTGCCGCTACGTTCGTGATCCGCAGCGAGCGTGCCTCCGACGTCGCGGCGCGCGAGACGCTGCTCGATGCGTGCTTTGGCGACAATCGCCATGAGCGCACCTGCCAGCGCCTGCGCGACGGACGCGCGCCTGCGACCGGCCTCGCTTTGTCGGCGGTTCGCGGCGGCGCGCTCGTGGGAACGCTGCGGTTGTGGCACGTCAGCGCCGGCGGACGCGATGCGCTGATGCTCGGGCCGCTGGCGGTGGCGGCCGAAGCGCGCAGCCTTGGCGTCGGCGCGGCGCTGATGAACGCCGCGCTGATGATCGCAGCCTCACGCGGCCATGGCGCCGTGGTCCTGCTCGGCGATGCGCCCTACTACGCCCGCTTCGGCTTCAATGCTGCCAAGGCGGCTGAGCTCGAATTGCCAGGCGCGTTCGAGCGCGCCCGCCTGCTCGGCCTCGAGCTGGTCGAGGGCGCGCTGGACGGCGCCGCCGGCATGATCGTCGCCACCGGGTCTCCTGAGCGGAAAGCCCGCCGCAGCCGCAAGGAGCGGCTGGTCTCATGCGCGGCGTGACCGCCCGCGACGGGCGCGCGCCGCGGCGGCGGACGATGTTGCCGACGATCGTCCTGATCCTGCTCGGGATCATGATCGTCCGCGACATCGTGGTGCGGCGCTGGTCCGGCAGCCCACCCGCCGGACCGGACGTCGCGCGGCTGCGTTAGGCATTCCGGCAACGGCCGCCCGGCCCGCCCCGCCAGGGGTTGCGCAGGTGCAGCAAAAGCTCTTAAACCCCGACAAATTCCCCACGAGGTCCGCCATGTCCCGTCGTCTGATCTCTACCGGATCACCGTTCGAGAAGACCGCCGGCTACAGCCGCGCGGTAGTCGATGGCGACTTCGTCTTCGTCGCTGGCACCACCGGTTATGACTACAGCACGATGACGATGCCGGCCGATGTCACGAGCCAGTCACGCAACTGCTTCAAGACCATCGCGGCCGCCTTGCAGGAGGCCGGATTCGAGATGGCCGACATCGTCCGCGCGACCTACTACCTGACCGACGTCAACGATGCCGATGCCCATTTCGCGGTCTGCGGCGAGGTCCCTCGGCGACATCCGGCCGGCAGCCACGATGGTGGTCGTCGCAGCGCTGCTGAAGCCGGAGATGAAGGTCGAGATCGAAATCACCGCCAAACGGCGCAGCAACTGACGGCGGCGCGCCGCCTGAATCCATCCATCCATCCTACGCACCTTCCGCGGAGAAACCATTCATGAGCTCGCAGATCCACGCGAAGATCACCGGCCCCATCGTGATGATCGGCTTCGGCTCGATCGGCAAGGGCACCCTGCCCCTGATCGAACGCCATTTCGAGTACGACAAGAGCCGGTTCGTCATCATCGATCCGCATGACGACGGCGCGCTGGCGAAGCAGCACGGCGTGCGCTTCATCCAGCAGGGCGTAACCCGCGACAATTACCGCGAGCTGCTGGTGCCGCTGCTCACCGCAGGCGGCGGCCAGGGCTTCTGCGTCAACCTTTCGGTCGACACCTCCTCGGTCGACATCATGACCCTGTGCCGCGAGATCGGCGCGCTCTATATCGACA
Organism: Bradyrhizobium sp. USDA 4369; assembly: GCF_054056435.1. Taxonomy (NCBI): domain Bacteria; kingdom Pseudomonadati; phylum Pseudomonadota; class Alphaproteobacteria; order Hyphomicrobiales; family Nitrobacteraceae; genus Bradyrhizobium; species Bradyrhizobium sp. USDA 4369. Next base: position 1,016,009 of record NZ_JBSRYH010000001.1, read on the forward strand.
CCGTCGTCGAGCCGTGGGCCGGCTTCTATTTCGACAAGCAGATGGGCGTCGAGCAGCGCTCCAACTACGCGCTGCGCGAGACGCTGCTCGCCGCGCGCCGCAAGAGCCCGGGCGGCACCACCGCCGTGTCGACCTGTGGCGCCAATCCCGGCATGGTGTCCTGGTTCGTCAAGCAGGCGCTGCTCGACATCGCCAAGGACACCAAGACCGAGATCGTCGAGCCGAAGAGCCGCGAGGGCTGGGCGCAGCTGATGCACAAGCTCGGCGTCAAGGGCATCCACATCGCCGAACGCGACACCCAGCGCTCCAAGAACCCGAAGCCGATGGACGTGTTCGTCAACACCTGGTCGGTCGAGGGCTTCGTCTCCGAGGGCATGCAGCCGGCCGAGCTCGGCTGGGGCACGCATGAGAAGTGGATGCCGGACAACGGCCGCTGCCACACCGAAGGCTGTGGCGCAGCCATCTATCTGCTGCAGCCGGGCGCCAACACCCGCGTCCGCTCCTGGTGCCCGACGCCGGGCGCGCAATACGGCTTCCTGGTGACCCACAACGAGTCGATCTCGATCGCCGACTATTACACCGTGCGCGACGGCGACAAGGTGGTGTACCGGCCGACCTGCCATTACGCCTATCACCCGGCCAATGACGCGGTGCTGTCGCTGCATGAGATCTTCGGCGCCACCGGCAAGATGCAGGAGAAGTGGCACATCCTCGACGAGAACGAGATCGTCGACGGCATCGACGAGCTCGGCGTGCTGCTCTATGGCCATGGCAAGAACGCCTATTGGTACGGCTCGCAGCTCTCGATCGAGGAAACCCGCCGCATCGCGCCGTACCAGAACGCGACCGGCATGCAGGTGTCCTCGGCCGTGCTCGCCGGCATGGTGTGGGCGCTGGAGAACCCGACCGCCGGCATCGTCGAAGCCGACGAAATGGACTTCCGCCGCTGCCTCGAGATCCAGACGCCGTATCTGGGCCCGGTCAAGGGCTACTACACGGACTGGACCCCGCTGAACGACCGCCCCGGCCTGTTCCCGGAAGACATCGACACCTCGGATCCGTGGCAGTTCCGCAATATTCTGGTGCGATGACCCCCAGCTGTTATCCCGTGCAAGCTGAGACGGCAACGCCGGCGCGGCGCTGACCCGGGAGGCCAACTCCGCAGCCCATGTGAGGCGCGAGCTGGAGCGACCAGCCTGCCTCGCACTCCTCCCTGTGGTTATGGGTCCCTGCGTTCGCAGGGACGACAGCGGAGTGTTTTGCGAGAGCGTGCCCAACAACTGCGCCGCCCGACCGCGCCGCCCCAAAGCCGGTGAGGCGGCCCAACCACCGGTGTCGTCCCTGCGAACGCAGGGACCCATACCGCGGAAGCTATTGAGGGACTTGGCTGTCAGCGGCCTGCCTTACTACGGCGGGTGGCTGGGTCCCGGCTCCCCGGGACGACGTGGGAGATGATGGAAGCGTTCGGGGCAAATCCCAACTACTTCTTGTCCATCGGCGGCGCGACCTTCTCCGCCGGCGCGGGCGGCAGGGCGGCCTTGGCGCCCTCCTTCTGGGCTTCGACGTCCGGGCGCGCCGGCTCGGGCGCGGGCGTGGTCGGGCGGGTGCCGCCGGGCTTGGACTCGGCGGGGGTCGCTGACGGCTCGGGCGTCGCCTGGGCCATCTGGTCGAGGTGACCGGCCTTGATCTCGACAATGGAGATGACCGCCACCAGCGCGCCGAAGCCGAACAGGCCGACCGCGAGGAGCAGATCCCTGCGCAACGTCTTCTTGCTGTTGATCGAGGCCATGGCTGTCATCCGCATCATGTGATGTGCGGAACAACGGCCTGATGGCAGCGAGGTTCCCATCCGGGTCTGCGCCGCTATGCCCCATCACAGGCCGGAACAGCGCATCAGAGCCGCAGCAATCCGGCTTCGCCGCTCTCGTCGGAGAAGGCCAGCCAGGTTCCCGCGGCATTCCAGCCCAGCGCCGCGATCGGCGGGGTCTCGTTCCGGCGCACCAGGATCTCGGCACCGTCCTGCATCCGCACCATCAGCACGGTGCCGTCCTCGTAGCCGCAGGCGAGAATGTCCTGCTTGGGATGACACGCGACCGCCGTGACCTTGGCCTTCATCGGCGCTAGCATCGCCGGCTCCTTGCCCATCGGGCCATCCTTGCCGACGAACGGCCAGAGGATGACCATGTCGGCGCCCGATGTCGCCAGGAAGCGGCCGCCGCTGCCCCAGGACATCGACTTCACCCGCGACGGATAGCCGGTCATGCGCATGTGCCTGGAGTCCGCGAGGCGCCAGCCATGCAGCGCCGGCTCGTGCATCGCGGTGACCAGGAACTTGTTGTCCGGGCTGAAGGTGACGGCGTGATGGGAGCCGGCCCAGCCAAGAAATTCCGGCTCGCCCGCCATGTTGGGAAACCACAAGGTCGCGCCGTTGTAATGCGCGATCGCGAGCCGCAAGCCCTTCGGGGCGAACGCGAGTCCGCCGGCGGTCGAGGGCACCTCGATCGACTTCTCCTCGCCCTTGGGCGCACGCACGAACGCGGTCTTGCCGACCGACCAGGCGATCGCGCCATCGGGATGAACCGCGACATTGTCGATCCAGCGCCGCTTCGGATCGGTGGCGAGCACGCTCACGGTGCCGGCCTTGTCGAGCGCGGTGACCTTGCCGTCATCACCACCGATCAGGATACGCGATCCATCCGACACCGCCGACAGGATGCCGCCGCCCGTGACGTCGACCTTGCTGATCTCGCCCTCGCCATCGACGACAGCGATAGTCTCCTCGGTGCCGACGAAGGCCGCGCGATCGCCGAGATAGTGCACGGCCGTCACGGCCATGCCGAGCGAGACCGGCTTCACCTTGTCGGTGACGGAGACGATGGATGCGGCCTCGCCGCCCTGATCGAACGAACTCATCAGGATACGATGCAGCGCTCGAAGCCTTCGCGGATGGCGTCTTCCGGCAGCTCACGGCCGATGAAGACGACACGGCTCTGGCGGGCCTCGTCCGGCTTCCACTTCCGCTGATGATCGCCTTCCAGCATCATGTGCACGCCCTGGAAGACGTAGCGGTCGTCATCGTCCTGGAACGCCAGGATGCCCTTGGAGCGCAGGATCTTGCCGCCCTCGATCTGCACCAGGTTCTGCAGCCAGGGCATGAATTTCGATGGATCGAGCGGCTTGTCGGAGCGCAGCGACAGCGACTGCATCTCCTCGTCATGATAGTGCTTCAGGCCGTGATCATGATGGTGGTGATGATCATGACCGTGGTCGTGATCATGGTGATGATCGTGGTCGTCCCCGGCATTAAGGAATTCCGGCTCGATCTCCAGGATACGGTCGAGATCGAAGGCACCGCGCTCCAGCACGTCCGCGATCGCGATCTGGCAGCGCTCGGTGCGATGCAGTCGCGCATAGGGGTTGATGGCGCGGATGCGCGCCTCGACCTCGGCCAGCTCCGGCTTGGTGACGAGGTCGGTCTTGTTGAGCACGATGACGTCGGCGAAGGCGATCTGGTTCTTGGCCTCGGGCGCGTCCTTGAGCCGGTCCGACAGCCATTTCGCATCGGCAACCGTCACGACCGCATCGAGCCGCGCGTTCTTCTGCACGTCCTCGTCGACGAAGAACGTCTGCGCGACCGGCGCCGGATCCGCAAGGCCCGTGGTCTCGACGATGATGGCGTCGAACTTGCCCTTGCGCCGCATCAGGCCCGAGATGATGCGCACGAGATCGCCGCGCACGGTGCAACAGATGCAGCCATTGTTCATCTCGAACACTTCCTCGTCGGCGCCGACGATGAGGTCATTGTCGATGCCGATCTCGCCGAATTCGTTGACGATGACGGCGTATTTCTTGCCGTGGTCTTCCGAGAGGATGCGGTTCAGAAGCGTGGTCTTGCCGGCCCCGAGATAGCCGGTCAGGACCGTCACTGGAATCTTGCTCGCGTCGGACATGCTCACTCCGAAAAACTAAGATCGCCGTCGAATGGATCGCCGCCGAAAATTGGCTTATGGCGCGCTGCCCGGAGGGCCCTAACGGGCCTAGCGGCCCAGCGCGCTCGTCAGGGCCCTTATATTGTGCCTGACCATGGCAATGTAAGTGGGTGCAGGGCCGTTTTCCTCGCTCAGAGCATCCGAATACAGCGTACCGCCGATCTTCGCCCCAGTCTCGGCGGCAATGCGGCCGACCAGCCGGTCATCGTTGAAATTCTCCAGGAAGACCGCCGGAATCTTGTCCTTCCTGACCTGGACGATGATCTCCGCCACGTCGCGGGCGGATGGCTCGGTCTCGGTGGAGACGCCCAGCGGGGCGATGAACTGGATGCCATAGGCGTCGGCGAAATAGCCGAAGGCGTCGTGCGTGGAGATCACCTTGCGCCGCTCCGGCGGGATCTTGCCGATTTCGGCGCGCACCTCCTGGTCGAGGGCGTCGAGCTCGGCCAAATAACGCTCGGCATTGGCCTGGAACACGGCGGCATCGGCCGGATCGGCGGCGACCAGGGCGTCGCGAATATTGCGAACATAGACCCTGGCATTGCCGACCGACTGCCAGGCATGCGGATCGGCGTCCGCGCCGCGCTTGCGCGGGGTGATGCCCTGCGTGGCCACGATGATCGGCGCCTTGCTGCCGGAGGCCTGCTGCAGGCGCGGCAACCAGCCTTCGAGGCCGAGCCCGTTGACGATCAGAAGCCGCGCGGCGCCGACCTCCTTCGCATCATGGGGCGTCGGCGTGTAGACATGAGCGTCGCTGTCCGGGCCGACCAGAGACGTCACGCTGATCCTGTCGCCGCCGACCCGGCGGGCGAAGTCGGCCAGGATCGAAAAGCTGGTGACGACGTTCGGCCGCGTCTGTGCTGATGCGGGGAGGCTGGGCAACAGAGCGAGGAACAGGCTGAGGGCTGGCAACAGGCGCTTCATGGCGATGAACTTCAGGCTTCGAGGTGACGTCCCGGAAACAGCTGCGGAAGCACGCCGCCAACGCGTCCAAACAGCACCGAGCCGAGATAGAGGAGCGACGCGACCAGGATGATCGCGGGCCCCGAGGGAATGCGGGTCTGGAACGACAGCACCAGCCCGATATAGCCGGACACGATCGCCGAGGCGACCGCGATGCAGATCATCGGCGTGACGTCGCGCGACCAGAACCGCGCAATGCCGGCCGGCAGGATCATCAGGCCGACCGCGAGCAGGGTGCCGAGGGCCTGAAAGCCGTTGACGAGATTGACCACGATCAGGCCGAGAAAGATCAGATGCGCCGGCGCACCGGCCCGGCTCACCGTGCGCAGAAACAAGGGATCAACGCTCTCGATCACCAGCGGGCGATAGATCACGGCCAGCACGAGCAGCGTGATCGTGGCGTTGCCCGCCACCATCAACAGCGTCGGATCGTCCATCGCCAGGATATTACCGAACAACACATGCAGCAGGTCGATATTGGTGCCCTTGACGGACACGATGGTGACGCCGATCGCCAGCGAGGCGAGATAGAAGGTCGCGAGCGAGGCATCCTCCTTGAGCCCGGTCGAGCGCGACACCAGGCCCGACAACAGCGCCACGGCAAAGCCGGCGATCAGGCCGCCGGTGGTCATCGCGAACAGATTGAGCCCGGACAGCAGAAAACCGATTGCCGCACCCGGCAGGATGGCGTGCGCCATGGCATCACCGACCAGGCTCATGCGCCGGAGCATCAGGAACACGCCGATCGGGCCGGAGCCGAGCGACAGCGCAATGACGGCGGCCAGCGCGCGGCGCATGAACTCGAAGTCCGAGAACGGATCGATCAGGGCCTGCCGGATCATCAGGCCGCCCGCGCGGAGCGCTGCTGCGGCTGACAGGTCGCCGCAGTATCGTCGAAGGCCTCGCACATCCGGCGCGCCTGCAGGAGATTGTCGGCGGTCAGCACCTCGGCCGTCGGCCCCCAGGCCACCGCCTCGCGCGCCAGCAGCAGGGTCTGCGGAAAATGCGCGCGCACCATGTCCATGTCATGCAGCGCCGCCAGCACCGTGCGCTGCTCGCCATGCCAATGCTCGATCAACCGCAGCAGATCCGCCGACGTCTTGGAATCCATCGCGTTGAACGGCTCATCGAGGACAATCACCCGGGCGTCCTGCAGCAGCACGCGCGCGAACAGCACCCGCTGCATCTGTCCACCCGAGAGCGTACCGATGCCGCGGCTCTCGAATCCGGTGAGGCCGACCGCGGCGATCGCCTGCGCGATCTTCTGGCGCGCTCTAGCGCCGATCCCGCCGAAGATACCGGTGGTGCGCCACAGCCCGGTGCTGACGAAATCGAACACCGAAATCGGAAAGCTGCGGTCGATGTCGGCGATTTGCGGCAGATAGGCGATCTCGCGCGGCTTCAGTCCGGCGATGGTGCCGGCCAGCGGCTTCAACAGGCCGACGATACCGCGAAACAGGGTTGATTTGCCGGCGCCGTTGGGTCCGACGACCGCGAGCAGCGCGCCCGGCGCGACGTCGCCGGACAGATGGTGCACCGCCGGGTGGCGGTCATAGCCCAAAGTGAGATCGCGAAATTGCAGCTGAGCCATCATCGTCACCGCATCGCCAGCCAGACGATCACCCACAGCACGGCGCTGGCTGCCAGCGCGGCACCGAACCGGGTGGTCACGGGCATGCGCAGGATCGACCAGACCGCAGGCTGCGCCGGGTGCGGCGCGGCCGGGCCATGGCTGTGCACATGGCTGTGTCCAGAGGCGCCGTGTCCCGAGACGCCGTGCAGATGGGCGCCGTGCAGGTCGGGATGGCCGTGGCTATGGATGGCGGGCTGGGTCATGTCGTCATAATGTTACAATATAACATCATGACTGTCCATCGCGCCCGCGCTGGCCATTGCCCTGGATCAGGTCAGATAGCGCACCAGGGCCAACCCCGCGAACAGGCCGGCGATCGAGATCCCGACCGATCCCAGGACATACAGCGCGGCCAGCCCGAGCGCGCCCCGCTCGTAGAGCAGCGCGGTGTCGAGCGAGAAGGCCGAGAAGGTCGTGTAGCCGCCGAGGATGCCGGTCATCAGGAACAGCCGCCAGTGCTGGGTCGCGCCGCCCTTGAAGGTCAGATAGCCGGCGATCAGGCCCATCACGATCGAGCCGCTGACGTTGATGATGAACGTGCCATAGGGGAAATCGGTGCCGAGCGCCCTGGCACTCGCCAAATTGATCGCGTGCCGCAGCGAGGCGCCACAACCACCGCCGAAGAAGACGAGGACATATCCGAACAGCTGATTCACGAGACCTTACCTGCATCGCATCGAGAGAAGAGATGCCCTGCCCTCGTCGCCATTGGAGCAAAATTTTCGCCGCATGGGCTTCTCCATGGCATTGCCCACGCAAACACACCAGTCACAAACATACGCGCCAGTCACAAACAAGCCGGCCAGTCACAAAAAAGGGCGGCCACCGAAGCAGCCGCCCTCGCACGCAGATCACGATCGATCAAACGGCCTTGCTGTAGAGCTCTTCGACATATTCCCAGTTGATGAGATTCTCGACGAAGGCCTTCAGGTAGTCGGGGCGGCGATTGCGGTAATCGATGTAGTAGGAATGCTCCCAGACGTCGACGCCGAGGATCGGGGTCGCACCATAGACCAGCGGATTTTCGCCGTTGGCGGTCTTGGAGATTTCCAGCTTGCCGTTCTTGACCGAGAGCCAAGCCCAGCCCGAGCCGAACTGGCCGACACCGGCCGCGATGAAGTCCGCCTTGAACTTCTCGTAGCCGCCGAGATCCTCGTCGATCTTCTTTTCCAGCGCGCCCGGCAGCTTGGTTCCGCCACCATTCGGCTTCAGCCACGACCAGAAGTGAATGTGGTTGTAGTGCTGGCCGGCATTGTTGAACACCGCGGGGTTCTTGCCGAACGAGCCCTTGACGATCTCCTCGAGGGACTTGCCTTCGAATTCAGTCCCCTTGATCGCATTATTGCCGTTGGTCACATAGGCCTGATGATGCTTGTCGTGGTGGTACTCCAGCGTCTCCTTGGACATGTAGGGGCCGAGGGCTTCATAGGCGTAAGGCAGGGGGGGAAGCGTAAATGTCATGGGTCGGTTCCGCAACTTGTGGGAAGACGGGATTTAACGGGACCTCCTTATAGAAGGTTCCGAAGCCGTAAAACACCGTGAATTTGGAAAAAGCGAGCCGCTTTCATGAGCATCGAAATCGACATATTGAATGGCGACGCCGCCTGGCCGCAAGTCAAACCGCTTTATGATGCGATCTGGCCGCCCGAGGTGGTCGCCGGATTACCCTGGGCCGGTATCACATTTGCGCATGCCGACCTGCGCGTTCTGGTGCAGGATGAGACCGGTGAGGTCGTCGGCCATGTCGGCCTCTATCGCCGCGTCGTGACGTGGAATGGACAGAAGATCAATGTCGGCGGCATCGGCGGCGTGTTGACGCGCGCGGACCGGCGCAATCAGGGGTTGGCCACCGTGGCGCTGAACGCCGCCATCCAGACCTTCCGCCATGAGGACTCCATCAATTTCGCCATCCTGTTCTGCTCGACAGATCGGATCCCGTTCTACGCCTCGCGAGGCTTCACGCCGTTCACGGGCGACGTGTATGTCGAGCAGCCGCAGCTGGGCCGCGTCCGCTTCGATGCGCTGTCAGCGCTCGTGCACGACATCAAGCGCAGCGCACCGACCCGCGGCACGCTCGACCTGCGGGGATTGCCGTGGTGACAGCCACGGTACCGGCCGCCGAGACGTTTGAACAAGAAATTGAGACGGCACGCTGCCGCCCACCCGATCGTGATGAGGCGCCGTTGGACAACAAGCGCCCGGCGATTGCATCGCCTAAGTTTGCTGCTAAGGAATTCCGTCTCATCGGGGGTTCAGATGACTTACAGACTGCGTTTAGCCGCTCTTGTCGTTGTTGCGCTGGGCCTCGCGCAGCCGGCCATGGCAGCGGATGATCCGACCGGCACCTGGCTGACTCAGGCAGGCGACGCCAAGATCAAGGTGACGAAATGCGGCGCCGAGCTGTGCGGGACCGTGACCTGGCTCAAGCAGCCGATGGACACCGACACCGGCAAGCCGGCTGTCGACAACAAGAATCCGAATCGCGCGCTTGCCAACCGGCCGATCATCGGCCTGCAGCTGTTCGAGGGCATTCGTCCGGACGGGCCCAACAAATGGTCAGGCAGGATCTACAACGCCGATGACGGCCAGAGCTACAACAGCCACATTTCGGTCTCCGGGCCGGAGACGTTGAAGGTCGAAGGCTGTGTCGGTGCGCTGTGCGGCGCCGAGACCTGGACCCGCGCGCGCTAGAGGTATGATCCGGAATGGTGGAAACCGGTTCCGGAGAGATGATGCTTAAACAGCGGGCTAAGAGCATGATGCGCTTCCGTGAAATCGCATCATGCTCTCAGCGCCTTCAGGCCAATGCGGATTTGAGCGCCGTCGCAGCCGACGCGTAACCGCCCTGTGCGCCGTCGATGAAATGGACGTGATCGGGGCGGATCGCCGACGGCGTGAAGCAGGTCATCATCGCCGCGTCCTGCCGATGAAGACCGTAGCGGACGATGCCTTGCGCCGCCGCGTCGCTCAGGCGCCGCTCCAGCTCCTGCGCAAGCTCCTCCGTGCAGTCGAGGATCATCCGCAGCGCGTCGTCGTATTTTCGAAAATCGGAATTCTCCACCACCTGTTGGGTGTAGAGGCGCGGCACAAAGCCACCGATGCTGATTCCGAATCGGATGACGGCATAGACGAACAGCGTGCGCCCGATCACGCGCACCCAGCGCGCGAACAGCGGGCCGCCGCGCGCCGCCCGCACCTCGTAACCCAGTCCCTGCGGCGGCCATTGCAGGACCGGCCCACCGGCGGGCACGGGCCGCCCGGCATCCGGACTGCGTTCCGTCAGCGCAATGATATCCTCGATAAGCTTACGATAGGCTTGCGTGTTCGCCCCCGCGGCCGGCAGCACCAGCACCGAGAGAATCAGCCCCCGCGACGACGGCATCAGCTCGAAGCGGCAGGACAATCCCGACAGATCGGGCTGGGTGCCGGGGGGCGCCGGCGTCACGGCGAACGCGCCGCGCTTCATGGCCGCCTCCGCCCAGCCCAGCCCGCCCCCTGCGAACATCGCGTAGGACAGATTGGCCGACGGTCCATAACGCGCCACGGACACGTCGCTCCCCTGCGCGCGGATCTCCCGCACGGGAACCAGGGCAATGCGCATCGACAGGCCGAGATCTTCCTGGACCCAGGTGGCGGTGGCGGCCAGCGCTTCGCGCGCCGCCGTGACGTCGGCCGGCCCGACCGCGAAGCTCGCACCGTCTCCTCCGAACACGAACGGGAATTCACGCCCTTCGAGCGCATTGGTCACGGCTGCGATGACCGCCGCTCCCGCCATGTTGACGGCCTTGTAGCGCCCCTCGGCGATCGCCTTGGTGGAGTCGACAATATCGGCTGTGCCAATCATCCAGTCGTCGGGCAGCGGCTTGTAGAGTTGCGGCTCCATCAGCCGCGAAAAACCGCGAAAAACCGGGATCGAGGCGTAGTAGTCCGCCGTGCTGGTTTGCGACATCGAGGGGTCATCCATCCGGATCGCGCCTTCAATGCGGAGCTACGACCGGCGCTGTCAAGCGGGTTCAACGACGAATGCGCGGGCGATCGGAGCGTCGAAGCTGGGCCGCGTTATCGATCCGTCGGTATTGGCGTGCTAGCCTCTCGCCATGACCACCGATCCCCATGCCATCCCACAACTCGCCGCCCGCGCGCTGCAGATCGCGGACCGTATCAACACCGCTGGTTTCGAGGGCCAGGTCCTGTCGGCGACGCCACTGGCGGTGCGCATCGGCGAGACCGGGATCGCGGTGGTCTTCCGCTATGGCGTTGTCGTCTTCATCGGCCTGTCGATCGCCGACGAGCTCAACTTCCTCGACCGGCTGAGCGGCCGCCTGTTCGGACCGATCGCTCCCCCTGAGGAAGAGACCGCCAAGGTCCAGGTCGCGGGCGAATCCGAGGAGCCGATCCCGGTCGGCGGCCCGATCCTGGTCAAGGAATTGTCGCTCGAGCGGCTCCTGATCGTCGCCGACGCGCTTGCCAAAAGCGTGGTGCTCGGCCGCAGCGAGCGCGAGATCGCCAACGTCTTCGATACGATCGAACCGTTTGCGCGCGAGCTTGCGACGCTGGGGCACACGTCGAAGAGCCGGGTGGCCATGCTCAAGCTGCTCGGCGCGGCGCTGCTGGTGCAGCATCGCGTGTCCGGCCGCGTGGCCGTCGGCGAGAAGCCGGACGTGCTGTGGGACCGCCCCGACCTCGAACGGCTCTATGCGCGGCTCGAGGACGAGTATGAGTTGAAAGAGCGCGAAGAGACGCTGAACCGCAAGCTCGTCGTGATCGCCGAGACCGCGACTGCGCTGGCCGACATCATCGATACCAAGCGCTCGCTGCGGCTCGAGATCATCGTCGTCATCCTGATCGCCTGCGAGATCGTGCTCGGCTTCTACGAGATCTTTGCTCGCTCCGGGCATTGATCAGCCTCGCGCCGTCGCGGCTCCGCGCATTCAGCTCGGGTTCACCCAGCGGATGGAACACTCCGTCAGGCTCAGTGAAGAGCATCGGGAGCGGAGAAGATGACGAGGGCGCGCAGTCGCCATTGGCACAGGGCCGAGCACCGGGCCAGGCAGCAGGCCCGCTACCAGCCGCTTCATCACTCCAGCGCACTGACGTTCCAGGTCGCATGACGTACGCCGGGCAGCCTCGACAACTCAGCCGTCACGCGGTCGAGTTCGGCCGTCTCGGCCGCAAGCGGGACCAGCGTGGCCGTGATCTCCACGATGTCATCGGACCGGTATGCGACCTCGGTCTCCCGCACTGGATATTTGGCGGCTTCCAACCGCTCGTCGAGCGCCTCACGCAGCTCCGCCACATGCAGGATGTCGGTGGTGACGACAAGCTCGTACTGGGCCTCGGACGTGGCCGCGTTCAGCGGAATGCGGTCGATGGCATTCACCAGCGGCCTGAGCAGGGTGTTGCCTGCCAGCACGAACAGCGTAAGCGCCACCGACTGCGCGACCAGATCCGCGCCCGCACAGGCGCCCACCGCAGCAGATGCCCACAAGGTCGCCGCGGTGTTCAGGCCGCGGACATTCATGCCCTCCTTCATGATGGTGCCGGCGCCGAGAAAGCCGATGCCCGACACCACATAGGCAATGATCCGGACCGCACCGTCCGCGCCGGTCAGCCGGTTGCCGAGATCGACGAAGGCGGCCGCTCCGACCGCGACCAGCACGTTGGTGCGCAGGCCCGCGCTCCGCTGCCGAAATTGCCGCTCGGCACCGATCAGCGTGCCCAGCACGAAGGCGGTGAAGAGGCTCACGAGCGTGTCGAAGAAATCATAGAGCTGGAAGGTGTTCAGGAATCGCATGGGCAACCGGTTGTGTTTGTGTCACGCTCGAGAGGCTGCCGAAGGACGGCAACGCGGGATCGCGGCCGGACCGCCGCGGCGAGGCCGTTTTCTTAGGCCGTCCTTGATCGAAATCAAATCCCATTCCCTCCAGTGTAATTTAGGCTGATATGATCAACAGGCAGATGACGCCATTGTCCGATACGCGAAGGGATCACAGTCCCGCCGTCCGGCTGGGACATGATGCGGTGAGCGCGGTCAGGCTCTCTCAAGAGCTTACCGCAGACATCGATGCCTGGGCCGAGACGCACCAGACCACACGCTCCGATGCCATCAGCCAGCTGGTGACGATCGGGCTGCATGCATCCCGACCGACAGCAATGTCGGAGACCAAGGTGCAAGATCCGCTGGCGATCGAGCAGAATGCGATCCGGCTGATCGACCAGATGCTCGATCCCGGCCTGCCGGCCGACGAGCGCGAGCGGCGGATACGCCGGCTGATCGAGGGGCCGGCAGAGTTTGCCGGCGAGCGGATCGACCTGCCGAAACATCCCGGATGAGTCACGCAGCCGAGCGTGCCGCGACGGCTTCGTAGATGTCATCCTCCTGCGCCGTGTGCATCCGTACCAAGGTCTCGATCGCCTCGATCACGCGCTGGGCGTCGCGGATCAGATAGCGGTCGACATGCTCGGAGGGCAGATCCTCGGCGAGGCGGCCGAGCAGCCGCGCGAGGTGCAGGATCTCGCGATGTGCGCGGCTCATCGCCGACAGGCCGTGGCTGTCCTGCAGCAGCCGCGCGAGCCGGGGATAGACCGATCCTTCATCATCCCGCTCGTGCGCGACGACCTGATCCTGGACCACGGCGTTGGCCTGTCCGATCAGGCTGACGGCCTGTTCCGGCGTCGCCTCGTCGAGTGCGTCCACGATCGCACGCAGGCGATCGAGCCCGCGCAGCAGCGCCTTGTGATCATGCCGCAATCCGCGACCGTCTTCGGCGCTGATGCGGCCGGCCCGGCCCCGGCCGGCCGGGAGCAACGCGCGCAAGGCGTTGAGGATGACGGCAATGTCGATCGCCTCCTGCACCAGCGCCGCAGGCACCGGCTGCAGCAGCCCAAAGGCGGCGGCGCCCATGGCGATGAACGACAGCGCCATGCCCACGACGATGCTCTCCAGCGCAATCCGCCGGGCGCGCTGGGCGATCACGATCGCTTCGCCGACACGGTCGAGCCGGTCCGCGAGGATGACGACATCGGCCGCCTCCGACGACGCGCTGGCCCCGCGGGCGCCAAGCGCGATGCCGACATCGGCGGAGGCCAGTGCCGGGGCGTCGTTGATGCCATCGCCGACCATGATGGTCGGATGCAGCCGCTGCTCGCTCTTGACCGCATCGACCTTGTCCGACGGAACGCGATCCGCCAGCACCGCATCGATGTCGAGCGCCGCGCCGATCGCCTGGGCGGCAGCGGCGCGATCGCCGGTGACCATCACCATGCGCGCGATGCCGGCCTCGCGCAGCCAGCGGATGGCGCGTGGCGTATCCGCGCGCAACTCGTCGGCGAGCAGCAATGCCCCGATCGGCCGGCCCTCGACCGCAACGAATACGATCAGCGCCGAGCGCCAGGAGGCGCGACGCATGGCGCGGGCCGCCCAGGGCGGCGGCGTCTGAGTGCCCAGCACGAGATCACGCGAGCCGGCGCTGACGCGGCGGCCATTGATCACCCCTTCGAGTCCAGCGCCCATGGTCTCGCGGACCGCGTCCGGCACCTTCAGCTTCAGCCCGCGGTCGCGGCCGGCCTGCACGATCGCATGGGCGACGACGTGGTGCGACGCCTGCTCCAGCGAGGCGCCGAGCAAGAGGACGTCATCGGCGTCCTCCCCCGGCGCGGCTTCCACCGACAGCAGCCGCGCGCCGCCGACCGTCAGCGTGCCGGTCTTGTCGAACAGCACCGTGTGGGCGCGCGCCAGCGCCTCCAGCTTGCCGCCACCCTTCACCAGGATGCCGCTGCGCGCCGCCTGGGCGACACCGGCGATGAAGGCCACGGGCGCGGCCAGGATCAGCGGACATGGGGTCGCGGCCACCAGGACGGCGAGGCTTCGGATCATGTCGCCCGAGGTGAAGTAAGCGGCGGCCGCGATCGCGAGGCTCACCGGCAGGAAGATCAGCGCATAGCGGTCGGCCAGCCGCACGAACGGCGTCTTCGCGGTCTGCGCCGCCGTCACCAGCTTGACGATGCCCGCATAGGTGCTCTCGCCCGCGGTCGCCGTGGCGGACAGCTCGAATGTCTCGCCGGCATTCAGCGATCCCGACAGGATGGCCATGCCGCGCGTCTTGGTCACCGGGATCGGCTCGCCCGTCAGCGCCGATTCATCGACCACCGCGCTGCTCGTTTCCACCACGCCATCGACCGGGACGATCTCGCCCGCACGAACCATCAGCCGGTCACCGACGACGACGCTGCCGACCGGAATATTCTCGATCTCCTCGCCGCGACGGCAATGGGCCTCGCGCGGAGCGCGGTCGACCAGCGCCCGCAGGTCGTGCTCGGCGCGCGCGACCGCGATGTCCTCGAGCACGTTGCCGCCGGAATACATCAGCGCCACCACGGCCCCGGCCAGCGGCTCGCCGAGCACAATGGCCGCGCTCATCGACACCAGCGCGATCGCATCGACCCCGATCCGTCCGGCCATGACATCGCGGACGATAGAGACGACGAGCCCGGCGATGACGGGGACGGTGGAGGCCGTGAACGCGATGCCGGCGAGATCGGCCCGGCCGGCCAGATGCGCGAGCCCGCCCGCAGCGAGGCCGCCGACGGCGATTGCGACAAGGGTCCACCGCAGGATGCGCTCGAACATGGGATGCCGGTTCCGGATTGCGCCGACACTATTGCTGCTGCGGCCGTTGTCGCGCTTGAGCGAAATCAACTGGCGTCCTCCAACGGTCTGGCCAGGCCCGGGCCGATGACAGGCCGGCACGGTTAACCTGCCGAAAGCCGATCGTGATTGATACGAATGCGTTCCTTTACGAAGTGAACGCAAATAGCGGTTAGGCTCACCCTCCCAGAACATGCCCAGATGAAGGCCGGCATGCCCAACGACACGACGATCACACGACGTGCCCTGCTCGGCTGCGCCGCCTGGAGCGGCGTTGCGGCCATCTCACCGGCGTTCGGGGCAGCCGACGTCCCCTACCCGACCAAGCCGGTGACCTGGGTGATCCCGTTCGCCCCGGGCGGCGCGACCGGGCGGCTGTCGCTCCTGGTCTGCGAGCAGCTGTCGCTGCGGCTGGGCCAGCCCTTCGTGCTCGACCACCGTCCCGGCGGCGGCGGCAATCTGGCGACGCGCAGCGTCGCGAGCGCCGTGCCAGATGGCTATACGCTGCTGGCGACCTCGACCGCCAACATCATCAACGCCGCCCGCGCGGTCCCGCCGGGTCCCGACGGCGACATCATCCCGGTCGCCGGGATGGCGCGGATGCCGCTGCTGCTGCTGGTCAACAAGGAGCTGCAGGTGAAGACGCTGGCCGACTTCCTGGCCCATGCCCGCGCCAATCCGGGCAAGCTCAGCGTCGGCTCGGCCGGCCCGGGCACGGTGCAGTTCGCGTCGGCGGACCTGTTTCGAACTCTCGGCGGCATCACCTGGTCGATCGTCGATTATCGCGGCTCGGGCCCGGCCCTCACCGACCTTGCCTCCGGCCATATCCACGCGATGTTCGACAACATTGCCTCCGCCCTCGACCTGCTGCGCAGCGGCAAGGTCCGGGCGCTCGCCGTCTCGACCCGTGAGCGCTCCCAAGCCTTCCCGGAGCTGCCGGCCGTTGCCGAGGTGCTGCCGGCGTTCGAGACCTCCGGCTTCTACGGCGTGGCGGCGCCGCACGGCACGCCGAAGCCCATCGTCGACCTGCTCAACCGCGAAATCAACGCCGCGCTGACCGATCCCGCCATCACCCGGCAATTCGCCGAGATCGGCGCCACCCCGATCAGCGGCGATCCCGGCATCTATGCCGCGACCTACCGCGCCGAGATCATGCACTGGCGCAAGGTGGTGCAGGCGAGCGCGAAGAACTGACCTCCACGCCCGCATCCGCCTTGCCGGGCGCTACGCCGCGGCGATGCCCTGCAGTACCAGCCGGTTGAGCCGCGCCGCGAACGCGGCCGGATCCTCCGGCAATTCACCGTCGAGAATCTGGGCCTGCTCCAGCAGCAGGAACGACATGTCGTCGACCTTGGCCTTGTCGGCTGCCGCCTTGGCGATGGCCACGACCAGCGGGTGGCGCAGATTGATCTCCAGGATCGGCTTGCTGCGCGCGCCGCGCGCCTGCTGCGACAGGATCCGCTCCAGCTCACGGTCCGGACCGTGGCTGCCGGCGACGAGACATGAGGCACTGGTGGTGAGCCGGGTCGAGACCTTCACGTCGGTGACATGATCACCGAGGCTCGCTTTGATCAGCGCGATCGTGTCGGCCTCGTCGGCCGCCGGCTTCGCCTCGTCCTCGGCCTTCTGCTCCTCGCTCAGCGGGATCGGATCGAAATTGATGTCGCCCTGGCTCAGCGACTTCAGCGGCTTGCCGTCGAATTCGAGCCGCGCCGAGGTCCAGAACGCATCGACCGGATCGGTCAGGAGCAGCACCTCGACGCCGCGCGCCTTGGCCGCCTCGAGCCGCGGATTGGACTTCAAGCGCTCGATGCTGTCGCCGACCAGGAAGTAGATCTCGGTCTGGTTCTCCTTCAGCCCCTCGACATATTGCTTCAGCGAGCGCTTCTCGCCCGACGTCGTGGTGAAGCGCGCCAGCGCCAGCAGCTTGTCACGCCGCTCGAAATCCTCGTACAGGCCCTCCTTGATGACGGCGCCGAACGAGTCCCAGATCTTGTCGAAATTGGCCGCGTCCTTTTCGGCGAGCTGTTCCAGCTCGCTGATCACGCGCGTGGTCACCGCCTTGCGGATCTGCGCCAGTTGCGGATTGTTCTGCAGCATCTCGCGCGAGATGTTGAGCGGCAGGTCCTCGCTGTCGATCACGCCGCGCACGAAGCGCAGATAGGCCGGCAGCAGATCAGCGTCGTCGGTGATGAAGACGCGGCGGACATAGAGCTTGACCTTGCCCTTGCGCGCCGGCTCGAACAGATCGAACGGCTTGGTTGACGGCGCGAACAGCAGCACGGCGTAGGAGTAACGGCCCTCCGCGCGATAGTGCAGCGTCATCGCCGGCTCGTCGAACGCATGGGCGATCGACTTGTAGGCCTTGGTATAGTCTTCCGGCGTCAGCTCGGATTTGGAGCGCTGCCACAGCGCGCTGGCCGAATTGATCTGGCGCGGCTCGCCCTCCTCCGGCACCAGCATGATCGGGAACTGGATATTGTCGGAATAGGCGGTGACGATGCGCTCGATCTCGTAGGTTTCGAGATATTTCTTGGCGTCGTCCTTGAGGTGGAGCACGATCTCGGTGCCGCGCGTCACCCGCTTGGCGTCCTCCTCGGAGGCCGGTGCGACCTCGAAGCCGGCGCCGCCGGCGGAGGTCCAGGTCCAGACCTCGTCGCCGCCGGCGCGGCGGCTGATCACGACGATGCGGTCAGCGACCATGAAAGCGGAGTAGAAGCCGACGCCGAACTGGCCGATCAGGCCGCTGCCGTCCTTGGCCTCCGACAGTTTCTGCACGAATGCCTTGGTGCCGGAGCGGGCGATGGTGCCGAGATGATCGATCAGCTCCTGGCGGTCCATCCCGATGCCGCTGTCGGCAATGGTCAGCGTGCTCGCGGCCTTGCTGGGGATCACCCGGATCTGCGGTGCCTCGCCCTCGCCGATCAATTCCGGCTTGGCGATCGCCTCGTAGCGCAGCTTGTCACACGCGTCGGAGGCGTTCGAGATCAGCTCGCGGAGGAAAATGTCGGTCTCGGAGTAGACCGAGTGCACCATGAGATGGAGCAGCTCGGAGACTTCAGCCTGGAAGGAATGGCTAACGGTGGCGGTGTCGGTCATCGTCGTGCGTTGGCCCATGCGATCAATGGTGGGGAGAGACCGTCGATATAGCGCGGCCGCGGCACCGATCAAGGCTTCCGGCCAACAGGATCGTCAACGGCCCGCTCCGCAGCCGCGAGCAGCTTGTCGATCACCGCGTCGAGGGTGGCGAGCTCCGCGGCCGAGAGCACACCCAGCAGATCGCTCTCCCGGGCCAGCGCATAGGGCACGATCCTCCTGTACAGCCCGCGTCCGGCGGCGGTCAGCGTCACGATGCGCTCCCGCCCGTCCTCGGGATCGCGGCTGCGGCTGACGATGCCGCGCGCCTCCAGGCTCTGCATGGCACGGCTGACATTCATCTTGTCGAGCGTCGTCAGCCGGCCGATCTGTTTGGTTGGCAATCGCGGCTGCTCGCCCAGCGCCGCCACGATGCGCCATTCCTGCCGCGACAGCGCAAACCTGTCGGCATAGACCTCGGCGACCGCCAGCGACACCTGCTCGGCCAAGCGGGCCAGCCGGTAAGGAAAATAATCCTGCAACTTTAGATTGCATTCATTGAATCGGTCGATGTCGGTCTGTCGCACCTCGTCCGCCATCACAGCCTCTGCCCGCGTTCCTGACCCGCCCACGCTCGACGCTCATCTTCACTGGATTGATCCAAATCAAAGCCGGACAATCGTATCATCTGTTACTAATTTGCCAACCACGATAAAGGGAGGAGCAGATCATGCAGATCGAGAAGATCCATCACGTCGCCTATCGCTGCGTCGACGCCAAGGCCACCGTCGAATTCTACAAGAAGGTCCTCAACATGGACCTGCTCGGCGCCATCGCCGAGGACCGCGTGCCCTCGACCAAGGCGCCGGATCCCTACATGCACATCTTCCTCGATGCCGGAAACGGCAACATCCTGGCCTTTTTCGAGCTGCCGAATTCGCCCCCGATGGGACGCGATCCGAACACCCCCGAATGGACCCAGCACATCGCCTTCCAGGTGAAGGACCTGGAGGAACTGGAGGAGGCCAAGGCACGCGCCGAGGCGGCCGGCCTCGACGTCGTCGGGATCACCGATCACACCATCTTCAAGTCGATCTATTTCCATGATCCCAGCGGCCACCGTCTGGAGATCGCGGCCTGGACCGCCACGCCCGAGCAGATCGCGCGGATGAAGTCCGTCGCCCATGCCATGGTCGACGAATGGGCCACGACCAAGAAGCCGCCGCGGCACACCGCCTGGATGCACGAGAAGGAATTCGCCGGCGTCGATTGAGCGACCACGCGTCTCAACAGTCCCGACCGCAACGCGCAAGGCGAGGCAGCCATGAGCAACTATGTCTATCCGCGATTTCCCTATGCGTGCTCGGCCGAGCAGCGCAGCGGCACGATCCGGCGGCACCCGGTCGTCGTGATCGGCGCCGGCCCGATCGGCCTGACCGCAGCGCTCGACCTCGCCGCGCGCGGCCAGCCGGTGGTCGTGCTCGACGACAACGACACTGTCAGCATCGGCTCCCGCGCCGTGTGCTACGCCAAGCGCCCGCTGGAGATCTGGGACCGGCTCGGCTGCGCCGCCGCGATGGTCGAGAAGGGCGTGAGCTGGAACATCGGCAAGGTGTTCTTCCGCAACCAGCTGTCCTATCAGTTCGACCTGCTGCCCGAACCCGGCCATCGCTGGCCGGCGATGATCAACCTGCAGCAATATCATCTCGAAGAGATTCTGGTCGACGCCTGCACGAAAAGCCCGCTGGTGGATCTGCGCTGGAAGCACCGGCTGGTGAGCCTGAAGCAGACCGACGATCACGCTGACCTTGCCGTGGAGACGCCCGACGGCATCTTCACGATGGAGGCGCAATGGGTGATCGCCTGTGACGGCGCCAATTCCGACACGCGCCGCATGGTAGGCGCCGAGTTCAAAGGGCAGTTCTTCCAGGATCGCTTCCTGATCGCGGACGTCCGGATGAAGGCGGATTTCCCGACCGAGCGCTGGTTCTGGTTCGACCCGCCTTTCCATCCGGGACAGTCGGTGCTGCTGCATCGGCAGTCCGACAACATTTGGCGGATCGACTTTCAGCTCGGCTGGGATGCCGATCCGGACGAGGAGAAGAGGCCCGAACGCGTGATCCCGCGCATCCGAGCCATGCTCGGCGAAAACACCGATTTCGAACTGGAATGGGTGTCGATCTACCAGTTCGCCTGCCGGCGGATCGATCAGTTCCGCAGGGGACGCGTGCTGTTCGCCGGCGACGCCGCGCATCAGGTGTCGCCGTTCGGCGCTCGTGGCGCCAATACCGGTGTGCAGGATATCGACAATCTCGCATGGAAGCTCGCGCTTGTGCTGCGCGGTGAGGCGCCCGAGAGCCTCATCGACAGCTATCACGAGGAGCGTGCGTACGCTGCCGACGACAACATCCTAAACTCGACCCGGGCCACCGACTTCATCACGCCCAAGACACGACTGAGCCGGCACTTCCGCGACGCCGTGCTCGACCTCGCGCAGCATCACGCCTTCGCGCGGCCGCTGGTCAATAGCGGCCGGCTGTCGACGCCGACGCCCTATGTCGCTTCATCGCTGAACACCCGCGATCGCACGAGCCTTGCCGGTGCCATGACGCCGGGCACCAATGCCGCGGATGCGCCGGTCATCATCGCCGGCCGGCCCGGCTGGCTGCTGAACTGCCTCGGCTCAGGCTTCACCGTGGTGACGTTCGACAGCTCCGTGTCCGCCGACGAAGTCCGGGTGGACGGCATCGCCGCGCGCGTGATCGTCGTCGGCCGGGATATCGCCGATGCCAAGGGCCTGCTCGCCGAGCGCTACGGCGCCTCGTCACCCCCGACCTATGTGTTCCGTCCCGATCAATATGTCACCGCCCGTTTTCCGCAATTCGACGAGACCGCGATCGCCGAGTCGATCCGGCGCGCCTGCGGCAAGTACGGCGCGGTCCAGCAGGAGCTTGCGGCATGAGCCTGACACTCACTCCGAATATCAACGATCCCGACGGCTTCTATGCCGAGCTGATCGGTGGCCAGCGCGACCTCAGCGAGGAGGACGCCTTGCGCATGAATGCACGGCTGGTGCTGCTGCTCGCCAACCATATCGGCGACCGCACAATTCTGAGCGAGGCGATCCGCCTGGCGCGCGCGCCGGGCGGCTGAGGCAGTTTGCCATCGGCCCCATCGCCCCGCTGATTTGATCCCGATCAAAGCGCAGCGGGCGCATCCTGCGGCAGACATCAAGACCAGCCGGCGGCAGATGCGCCGGCTCATGGCGCGTCGGTCCAAACCAACGACGCTGGCGGATCCGAGACAAGATCCAAGATTGGATCGAAGACCGGTCAGGTTCATTGTGACAACATCATAATGTCACGACACCTTCACTGAAGCCCTCTACGCCTCGGTCTCGTTCCACAACGGCACGGGGATTCGCATGTCGGGCTACTACAAGACGCTGCAGACGCAGCGCTTCGACGACTACCGCTACTATCATCAGAGCCGGATCAATCAGACGCTGCATCTGATCAGCGCGGTCATCTTCCTCGTCTGCTACGCGCTGCTGTTCACAGACCCCGCAATGGCCGGACTGGTCGGATGGCTCGCGATGCTGACGCGCCAGACCGGCCATTTCTTCTTCGAGCCGAACGGCTACGACCACGTCAACGACGTCACCAACGACTACAAGGAATCCGTCAAGGTCGGCTACAATCAGACCCGCAAGATCGTGCTGCTCACGGTCTGGGGCCTGGTACCGGTGGCGCTGTTCCTGTTTCCGACGCTGTTCGGCCTGTTCGCCGAGCCGGCGAGCCGCATGGATTTCGTCCGCCATGTCGGCCTGCTCTGGCTCGCCGTTGGCATTGGCGGCGGTCTGTTCCGCATCATCCAGCTGTTTGCGACGCAGGATGTCGCCACAGGGCTGATCTGGGGCTTCAAGGTGCTGACCGACCCGCTGCACAACATCGCGCTGTACTGGAAGTCGCCGATGGCGCTGCTGCGTGGCGAACTGATCGATCCGACCATCAAGGACGCCTCACATTGGGGCGCAGCGGTCGACGAGAGCGAGTCCGAGGAAGCCGCGCATCTCACCTGACCCCGCGCATCGGCACCCACCGCGCGGTCCGCGCGCGGTGGGTACCCCGGCTGTCGTAAGATGGAACAACTTCTCCGCTGCGCCGTTTCGGCCTCAGTGCTGGCGGCCTTCAGGAGCTTTCCATGTGTGACTACAGCCTCCATACCGTTGCTTCCCGTGATGCCAAAATCGACGACGTGCTGGTCTCCTGTCGCTTTCCCGGCACGGAGACGCGCGGCTTCTGCACCAAGGACGACCCGCTGACCGCGATGTGCCTGCGCCCAGGCACCGAGCTTGCCTTCGAGGGCGACGTCCGCATCAAGGGCTTCTTCTTCCGCCGCAAGGTCGGTGCTCATCTCGCCCGCTTCCGGCAGGTCGACCTCAACAAGCCGACCGAGCATCACGACGCGCTGGAATTCTCCAATGGCCACATCGTCAAGGTCGCGGACCTCGCCACCGGCCAACGCGCCCGCGTGCTGCAGATGCCGGCCGATCCGACAACGAGACCCACGTCGACCCCGGTCACAATCGAGCTGCGCGCGACGCAGCTCTGAGCGGCACACCAGGCACAGCGCCGGCCATGACGAGGCCGGCGCTGTCCTTGGATCGCGTGAGAGGGCGCGGACGGCCGAGCGTCCGCCGTGGCTCTCGCGCGCGATGCCGGCTATGGTCGAGTGGTCATGATCATCTCATCCGATCGCCTGCCGACCGGCGGCTTCGCCCCTCTCGTCCCTGAGCTCTGCGTATCCGACCTCGAGAGAAGCACGGACTTCTGGTGCGGCATCCTCGGCTTTCGCATCGCCTATCAACGTCCCGAGGACCTCTTCGTGTACATCGAGCGTCAGGGGACGCAGATCATGCTGATGCAGTACAACGGCACTTGGGAAACCGGCTCTCTCGACCCGCCGTTCGGGCGCGGCATCAACTTTCAGATCATGGTCGACGACGTCGGCCCATTGTTGAGCGCGCTCGCGCAAGCGTCCTGGCCCCTGTTCGACGCATGCCGCGAGGCCTGCTATCGTGTCGGTCAACAGATCCGCTCCCAGCGCCAGTTTCTGGTCCAGGATCCCGACGGCTACCTGCTCCGCTTCGCGCAGGAGCTGAGTTTCAGGTAGCGATCTGCGGTCCGCATCGCCCGGCCCGCTGCCACCTCGTTCAATCCGGCAGGTTGGTGAAGCGCGGTCGCCAGACGCCCAGAATCACGTTCACCGTGGCCACAGCGAGCATGACCCAGATCGCGCCCTGCTCGGTGCCGAAATTGGGCTGCAGCGTCGCCGGGTCGATCTGGCCGGCGACCGCGCGGGCCGCCTCCTCCGCCGCCTCCTGCATCGGGCCCTGCACTGCGGCAAAACCCCATTCGAAAACGAGAATGCCCGACGCGAGCTTGGCCAATGCCCAGCCGGCGCTGTGCAGCGCGCGGTTGACGGCGATCGCGAGCAGCCCCGCGATCAAGGTGAGGCCGAGCGAGGGGAAGAACACGTAGCGCACGATGGCGCCCATCGCCGCGCGCATCTCGGCATAATGCGACAGCGAGACCGCGGGCTGCGGAATCATGCCCAGCAGCACGATCAGGCAGGCCATCGCGCCCATCATGCCGATCGCGCCCATCGTATGCAGGAACTTCATCAGCCGTCGCATGGCATGTCCCCCGACGTCGTGAAGAGCAGAACTGTCTAGATCTTGTCTCTTTGCCCGAGCATGATCTTCGCGAAAGACCGCTGTCCGTTTTCCCGATCATACTCTCAAATACGGTCAGAACCGGACTGCGGATCATCTACCAATCCCGCGTGCCCGGCGCCCCCTTGAACGGGCCGACCACACGCGAAGTGATCCAGCCGCCGTAGAAATCGCCCTCTTGCGCCGCAACGCGCTCGTCGCCGACGAAGCAGGCGTCCACCCGCGAGGCGTAGAAGGCAAGATGCGCGGTGATCGCGGCGAAACTCGGAGTCGGCTGCGCATAGCTCCAGACCGCCTGCTCCGACACGCGACCATCGACCTCGATCGTCCAGTAGCTCGCGATGCCCTTGAACTCGCAGAACGATAGCCCTGCGGCGGGACGCAGCAGCGACATCGCCACATGCCGCGGCGGGATGTAGTAGACCGGCGGATGGCTGGTCTCGAGCACGCGATAGCCCTCGGTCGTATCGGCAATCGTGGCACCGGCGAACAAGACGCGCAGCCGCGCCGGACACCGCTCCAGCCGCGGCGGCCGCGGATAATCCCAGACCGATTCCTGCCCGGGCCCCGGCGTTGCAATCTGCATCGTGCCCTCCTGGTGACGCGCCGCAGCGATGCGGCAGCCCTCATCAGCAGACAACGAACGGCCGGGCAGTGGGGATCAGTGGAGATCGGCGGCCCGCAGCGATGCGCGGCCGCAACAGTCGGATCACGAGTTCGAGCCGGTCCGCCGCGCGCCGGGACGGACATTGCCGCCGTCCGAGGTCATCTCCGAATCTGAGCTTCGCTCGATCCGGTAGAGCTGGACATAGCTGCCGCGAGACAGCGGCAACAGCCCGGCGACCGGCTGCTGCTTGAGCGGCGGACCGATCACCAGCACCGCGTCGAAGTCGGAGCGCCAGCGCTGCAGATAAGTCGGGATCTCCGCGCCCGGAGAGCTATCAGGGTGCTCCAGCCATCGCCATTCGACCGGCTCGCCCAGAGCTTCTGCGAGGCGATCGAACGGTGGGCGAACAATCACCGGCTGCATCGCGGGATTCGCGAACAGCAGCGGCCAGAACGCGCGGCGTTCGATGACGAGCAAGGCGGCCAAATGGGTGTCGACGCGATGCACCCCTGGCAAGGTTCGCTCCCTCTTGTCCGCGTCCCCGATCCCGTCGAGCTCGCCATTCGCGACCAGCACTCGCTTGCCCGGTTCGACCTGCGTCAGTGCCGCACGCAGCTCGGCGAGATCGCGCCGGTGATCAATCCAGCCGGCGCCAATATCGAGGCAGCGGAGCAAAGTGAGCGCCCCCAGAAGCAGGCCGGCATAGACACTTTGGCGCGCGCTCAGCCGCGGCTGCAGCGCGGCAAACAGCAACAAGCCCATCATCAGAGCGAGGCGCAGATCGATGTAGACGCCGTTGATCGCCTTGGCAGGGGCCGCGACGAAGCCCAGCATCAGGGCCGCCAGCGCCAGCGGCAGTCCTGGTGCGACCTCGAGTTGGCGGCGGATGAGCACAAGCAGCGCCAGCACGGTGCAGGCCGTGACCAGCGTCAGCCCGGTGCTCGTGGTCATGAACGGCGTAAAGATCCACCAGAGCTTCTGCTGCCACAGCCATGGGCCCGGCCGCGCCCCCGGCTCGCTGAGCGGGCCCAGCGCATAAAACACGAGGGATGGGATCATGGCGAAGGCGAGCGCACCGGCCGCGCCGACGAGTTCGCGCATGAAGCCGGGAGACCGTCGCAACCGCCACAGCCGGTCCGTCTCGGCGGCGCCGACCAGCACCGCAAAGAAGACGAGGCCGAGAATGTGACACAGGAAGGTCGCGGTCGCGGCAAGCGCGCCGAACCCGGCGAGCACGAGGACGTTGGCACGACGGCGCAGGACGACCCAGCCGGCCGCGCCCAGCAGCGCCAGCCCGAGCGAGAGCTGGAAGTTCATGAAGCCCAGCAGGAAGATGCCATTATAGGCAATGACGGCCGCCGCCAGCGGCCAGAGCGAGAACCGGCCGAAGACGGCGCGATGGTACGCGACGACCCCGATCAGCGGCGCGAACAGCGCAAGCGCCAGCAGCAGGCGGCCGCCGACATGGACGTCGGTGACGCGCAGCAGCGCTGCGCCGATCACGTCCATGCCGAGATTGGGCAGGATGCGCCAGTTCGGCCCGTACATCTGCGACAGCACGGGGTCTTCGGGATGCGCGAGCACGAACAGGCGCGCCAGATGGTTGGGATAGTCGAGCACCGGCGGCACATCGACCAGCAGGAACGGCACGGAGAGAAGGACGACCAGGCTCAGCGCCACAAGGCTCCACAGCCGCCGCATACTGCGAGGGCCGGCTTCGGTCCTCGCCTCGCGCGCGGCGGCCACGGCATCCGGTCCCAGCAGCAGGCCGCCGGCCGCAGCCCCGCCGGTCTTCGACAACAGCAATTGCATTCGCACTGAGGTACCCCGGTCCACCAGGATACTTCGATACCATACGATCTCAGACTGCAAGCTGAACGCGCATTGTGTTGTGGTTGTACCTAACGCCCCGTTACTCCCGGCGCGTGCAGCACCACATACGGAACCACGTCAGGCGATCGCCGCGAGATAGCGCGCGACAGACCGCTCGAAGGCGGGCTTCGCTTCCGTTGCGATGTTCTTCTGCCACCACCCGCCGTAGATGCGATCGAATGGGAGCGGCCCGATCGTTGCGGCGATCCTGCGCACGGCTGCGGCGCCGAGCGGGATATAGTTCGGGTAGGAATACATGAAGCTGACGTGGCGGCGGTCCATCGCGACCATCGCAATGTCGCCGGTGAACAGCGCGCCCTTGCCCTCGGCCACCTCCCGCCAATGCAGCACGGTGGCGCCGGGGAAATGACCGCCGGTGCGATAGAGCCGGACGGCGTCGGATATCCGCAAGCTGTCGCCCGTCCACGGCACGATCGCGGGATGCGGCCGGGTGATGAAGGCGCTGTCGTCGCCGTGGAGATAGATCGGGATGCCGCCGAACGCCTCGCTCCAATCGGCGACTGCGCCATAAAAATGCGGATGCGAGACCGCGATGGCCTTCAGCCCGCCGCGCGAACGCACATGCGCGACAGCCGTCTCCGTTGCCAGTGGAACGCAGTCCCACATCACGCAGCCGTCGGGCTCGGGAATCAGCAGCGCGCGCTGGCCAATCGCAAAGCTCGGATCGAGGCCAAGTCCGGTCACGCCGTCATCGTCACGCCAGATGACCTGGCGCGATGCGGCGAGCTCGTCGCGATCGATGAAGCGCTGTCCGCTCCAATTCACGAACTGGCGCTCCTCGTCGCAAATCCTGCACGCGGACGGCGGCGTGGGAGTGTCAGGAAACTGCGCGCCACATTGAAAGCAGGTCCAGAGAGGCATGAATCACCCGGCGAACTGACATCAGGCGCCGCGACATTAGCATGCCTGTCATCGCGCAACACCGTCGCGCGCGGCCTCGTGATTGCCTAGTCTGGCGGACAGCACACAGGAGTTTCCGAGATGCCGACCGCCTTGCGCCGCGCCACCGTTCACCGCCTGCCGATGCGGAGCCCGGATGATGTCGGTGCGCTGGACGCCGCGATCGCACAGGGCGCCATCGATCCGGCCGGTATCATTGGCATTCTCGGCAAGACCGAGGGCAATGGCTGCGTCAACGATTTCACCCGCGCGTTCGCGGTACGCTCGCTGCAGGCGCTGCTCGGCCGGCACGTCGACGGTGATGCGATCAACCAGATCGCAATGGTGATGTCTGGTGGCACCGAAGGCGCGCTGTCGCCGCATATGATCGTGTTCGAGGCCCGCGACGCGAGCGGCGACCGGCAGCCGCGCGCATTCGACAAGTCGCTCGCGCTGGGCCGGGCGCGGACGCCGCTGCTCCCGAGCGAGCATCTCGGCCGGATGCAGCAGGTCGCGCAGGTGGCGGCAGGTGTGCAGGCTGCGATGGCCGATGCCGGCATCGCCGATGCCGCTGACGTCCACTATGTCCAAGTGAAATGCCCGCTGCTCACGATGGAGCGGATCGAGGCGGCCGAGGCCCGCGGGACCGCCACCGCGGTGCGGGACACGCTGAAATCGATGAGCTTCTCCCGCGGTGCCTCGGCCCTGGGAGCAGCTGTCGCGCTCGGCGAGTTGACCCTTTCGGATCTGTCCGA
This sequence comes from Bradyrhizobium sp. USDA 4369, assembly GCF_054056435.1. Taxonomy (NCBI): domain Bacteria; kingdom Pseudomonadati; phylum Pseudomonadota; class Alphaproteobacteria; order Hyphomicrobiales; family Nitrobacteraceae; genus Bradyrhizobium; species Bradyrhizobium sp. USDA 4369. Next base: position 1,044,187 of record NZ_JBSRYH010000001.1, read on the forward strand.
AGCGATGATCTGCGCCGACTACGCGCGCTACAGCGAGCGGGCGGCGACATCGGGCGGCGTCGAACTGCTCGATCACGAGATCATGGTGGCCGGCATGTCGGCGGATTGGACCGGGCCGCTCGCGATCGACCACGCCGTCATGGCAGATGCCATCGACATCGAGCCGGCGCGCGCCGCTTTGGCCCGGCTCGGCATCGACACCGCGGGCCAGGTGCCGGCCGCCGCGCGCGGCCGTATCGCCGCCGTGCTGGCCAAGGCCGAGGCAGCGCAGAGCGGCAGGCTGCGCGGCCAAAGGCACACGATGCTGGACGACAGCGACATCGCCTCGACCCGCCATGCGCGGGCCTTCGTCGGCGGTGCGCTGGCCGGGCTGTTCGGCTTCACCGACCTGTTCGTCTCCGGCGGCGCCGAGCATCAGGGCCCCGATGGCGGCGGACCGATCGCGATCATCGTCGAACGGGTGTGAAGCGCGGTCGGGCGATGCGGCCTGGGAACAAGCGTGAGCATCGCGGCGGGACGAGCGACTTGATCGGAGCCCCGATACCAGCCTGAATTGCGCACACCGAATTGTCGGACGACCGGGCGGCGCCGCCTTGACGCGATAATGTCGCCCGACTCCGGCCGCATCTGAGGTGCAGCCGCACCGGCCCGGCACAGACCGCCCGCACAACCGCGAAAGCGGAACGGTATCTCGTACCGGGATTCTCTTATCCGGAATTGCGCCCGATCGGGCGATTCAACCCAAGGGTTGCGGGTGTTGCGTCTGCGCGACAGTTTGCGAGCAATTCGCATTATCAGACACAGATGGAAACTTTTCGCAATTGAGCCATCAGTGGAACCCACTTCTGGTCCGATTGCCTTTGAGTTTGCCACTCGTTCGCAATCGGAACACCGGATTGCGCGCGACGATACGAACCGAACAACAAAATATTGCGTAGCGAGTGGGGTGGTCGAATATGGGTAAGGCAGTCTTTCCAAGAAGCTTGCGCGGGGCAAGCGCACACGAATGGGATCCGTCCTCCGATATTTCCGGAGTGAAGGTCTCGGCCGTGGCCAGCCTGATCGCGGTTGCCTCGTTCTCGAGTGCCGAAGCCCAGCAGGCGCCGCTGCCCTCCGTGACGGTCGAAGCCCCGGTCGCCCGTCCGAAGCCCGCAGCCTCCCGTCCGACCGCTGAGCAGGTGCGCGCCCGCGACGCGATGCGCCGCGCCGCCCGCCAGCAACAGCAGCAGCAGGTCGCAGCGCCCAAGAGCAACCTGCCGCCCGACCGCAACCCCTATTCGAGCCCCGCATCGGACTACAAGGGCGAGCGGCTGCAGGCCTCCGGCAAGTTTCCGGAGAAGCTGCTCAACACGCCGAAGACCGTGACCGTGCTGAGCAAGGAAATCCTCGCCGACAAGAACTCGACCAGCCTCAAATCCGCCGTGCTCTCCACCGCCGGCGTGACGCTCGGCACCGGCGAAGGCGGCAACGCGTTCGGCGACCGCTTCTTCATTCGCGGCTTCGACGCCCGCAACGACGTCTTCATCGACGGCGTGCGTGACGGCGGCGTGTCCGTGCGCGAGAACTTCTTCACCGAGCAGGTCGAGATCCTGCGCGGCCCGGCCTCGTCCTTTGCCGGCCGCGGCACCACTGGCGGCGCCATCAACATCGTGACCAAGCAGGCCACGACCGAGAGCAGCTTCTACAACATGGACACCACGCTCGGCACCGACAAGACCAAGCGCGTGGTGATCGACGTCAACCAGAAGATCACCCCGACCTTCGCCGCACGCGTCGGCGGCCTGTTCCAGGACGCGGGCGTCGCCGGGCGCGACTTCGTGACCGACAACCGCAATGGCGGCTTCATCGCGACCAAATGGACGCCGCTCGACACCGTGACCCTCGCGGCCAACTACATCCACAGCGAGGTCACCGGACGTCCGGACTTCGGCGTGCCCTATTGGCGGCCGAACAATCTCGTGGCCGGCGCGCCGTTCCCGGAGGTGGGCTCGCCACGCAACGCCTGGTACGGCTTCGTCAACCGCGACTTCTCGCGCATCGGACAGGACATCGGCACGTTGAATGCCGAGGTGAAGGTCACACCCGACCTGACGATCTCCGACAAGTTCCGGGTGTCGCGCTCGACCCTCAACTACATCGGCACGCTGCCAGAAGGCCCGACCCTCACCAATCCGCTGTCGAACTCGACGATCCGGGCCAACCCGCAGAGCCGCTTCCAGCAGACCGATGTGCTCGCCAATCAGCTTGAGGCGACCTACAAGTTCGATACTGGCGCGTTCCGGCACACCCTGCTCGCCGGCCTCGAAGTCTCGCAGGAAAAGGCCCTCATCAACAGCTACACCGGCCTGACCTCCGAGCAGCAGGGACTGGCCTTCGCCGGCAACGGCTCGCTGTCCGGCGTGAGCGTGTTCAGTCCGAGCGCAACCTTCGCACCGTTCGGCATTCCCTCGCTCGGCCAGTTCCCGACCAATGTGAAGATCGACACGGCGAGCGTCTATGCGCTCGACAGCGTTAACTACCGCGATCTGGTGATCCTCAACGGCGGCATCCGCTACGACAAATACGACGTCCGGGTCGACGGCTTCGGCACGGTCAACGGTGTCGCCAACACGCCGGGCTCGACGGCGGCCTCGAGCGGCATGCCGAACTTCAACGTCGGAATGACCTTGAAGCCGGTGCCCTATGCCAGCTTCTACGCGGCCTATGCGACGTCGTCGAACCCCGTCGGCGCGGAGTTCGATGGTCTGAGCTCGCAGTATGGCGGCCTGTCGGCAGTGACCAATGGCGGCGCCAACCAGGTGTTCGGCCCCGAGAAGAACACCTCGATCGAGATCGGCACCAAATGGGAGCTGCTTGACGGACGCCTGCTGGTTACCGGAGCCCTGTTCCAGACCGAGAAGGAGAATGCCCGCGAGTCGCGCAACATCGCGAACGCCACGCAGGCCACCGCTGACTGTCCCTATCCCGTCGGTACCACCGGCAACGTGCCGTGCCTTTCGGCCGGCGCAGCCTACCGCATCCGCGGCATCGACCTGCAGGCGGGCGGCAAGCTCACCGACAAATGGAGCATTTTCGGCGGCATCGTGCTGATGCAGTCCGAGGTGACGAAGTCGAACATCCCGCCGGCGAACACGGCGCTGTTCACCAGCAATGTCGGCCTGCAGCTCGCCAACACAGCGCACCAATCGTTCAGCCTGCTGACGAAGTACCAGATCAACGACACCTGGGAGATCGGCGGCCAGGCGGTGTACCGGTCGAAGATCTTCGGCGGCACCTGGCTCGCCGCGAACCAGGGCACCGAGCTGCCGAGCTATTGGCGCTTCGATGCTTTCGCGGAAGCCAAGCTCGACAAGAACTGGACCGCGAAGGTGTTCGTTGCCAACATCTTCAACAAGCTCTACTACGACGCCTTCTATCAGAGTGCCACGCCGTTCACCCTGGTCGGTCCGGGACGAAGCGCATCGATCGTCCTGTCCGGACGGTTCTGAGCGCGGGCCCGCGCCCGGGGCCGCTATCGAGTTGATGAGTTCATGCTGATCTGTGTCCCCGGGATTCTGAGCAAGGATGATGTGGCGGATTTCCGCCACATCATGGCGTCCAGCGACTGGGAGGACGGCCGTTCGACGGCCGGCGCCCAGTCGGCCATGGTCAAGCGCAACGAGCAATTGCCGCCCGACAGCGAGGTGGCGCGCAAGCTCGGCCACCGCATCATTTCGGCGATGACCGCCAATCCGCGCTTTCTCGCCGCGGCGATTCCGCAGCATATATTCCCGCCACTGTTCAACCGCTACGCGGCCGACTCAGGCCATCATTTCGGCATCCATGTCGACAACGCCGTCCGCGGCGACAAGCTCACGGGACTGCGCATTCGCACCGACCTGTCGGTGACACTGTTTCTCTCCGAGCCGGAAGAGTATGATGGCGGCGAGCTGGTCATCGAGGATCTCTACGGCTCGCATGAGGTGAAACTGCCCGCCGGCGACCTCGTGCTGTATCCGGCCTCCAGCCTGCACATGGTCACGCCGGTCACGCGTGGCGTCCGGATCGCCTCGTTCTTCTGGCTGCAGAGCATGATCCGCGATCCCCTGGCCCGCAGCATGATCTTCGATCTCGACACGACGATCCAGGATCTGTCGCGCCGCATGGGCCGCGATGATCCGGAGATGGTGAGGCTGACCGGCCTCTATCACAACCTGATCCGCTATTGGGCCGAGACCTGAGCGAGCGGCGCAGGCAGTCCGGCCTGAGATCGTGTTCCGGGTTGGTCTCCGGTTCTTGATCAATTCAGATAAAGTGGCACAGCCGGGTTGCAGAGTGATGCAGCCCGGCTCGTCTCATTTAGTCCTTTCAGTTTCATTGAGCTCGATTCGACCGCCGTCCAGCGGACACCGCTCGTCGGATGTGATTGCGGCGGAGCCGTCCCCGGCTCCGCGTTGCCATCGCCGTCGCCTGGGCGACTGGACCATCGCTCCCGCCATCGTGCATTTCGCGACTCTGCAGCGACTGCAAGCCTCATCGACTCCCACATCTCTCTGCAACGGCAAAAGAGGCAGAGTCGACATCTGCCGTCAATCTTGCCCTGCACGGCCTCGCCAAACCGGTCCGTCACACGACTAATTAGAATCGATGGAAGACCGAACGGCGGCATTTGCGTGACGAGAACGACCAGACACGGCTCGCCTTGGCGCCATGGCATCGTAGCACACCAGAACTTTCAGGGAGTTAGCATGTGATCGCCGCGCAAGAACTGCGGTCAGTCCATCATGCAGCGCAATCCCTCGCTCGGCATCCCGTCCACGGCGTTACGCGCGAACGTCGATGTTCCTGCTTTGAGACAACGCGCCGTCTCAAAACAGCCCCGTTAAGTCTCGAAACATTACAGGGAAATTAACTACAAGGGATGTGCAGCAACATGTTCAGGATCGTTCTTCGCGCAGGAGCGGTGATCGCAATCGTTTCGGCCGGCGCGGCAGCGCAGGCCGAGCAGGCAGCCACCTCGCCGAGACCTGGCCAGGCTGCCGTTGCGCCACAGACTTCCGCAACCAATCCAGCGCCGGCGACAGCAAGACTCGCGCAGAGCTCGCCGATGGCAGCAGTGCCGTCACCTGCAGCGAACGCCGCGCCTGGATCGTCAAATGCACCGGCTACGCCGGCAGCTCAGGCGACCGCAGCCAAGCCCATGAACACCGCGCAGCCGATCACGACGCCGGCGCCGACACAGCCGACTGCACAGGCTGCTGCGGCCCAGCCTGGTGCCGGAACGCAGGCCAACAGTCCCGCTTCGGTCGCATCAACACCGGCTCAAACCGCAGCCGTATCGCAGGGACCCGCCGCGACCGCCACGGCAAGCGACACGCAATCCTCGACCGCCACGTCCGCAGAAGCCGTGACCGAGCCGGCAGCGACCGCGGACAAGGCCAAGGATCAGGCCGAGAAGCCCGGTCAAGGCGGTGCGCAGGCGGCGTCTCACGTGCCGCATGATCTGTCGCCCTGGTCGATGTTCCTCGCCGCCGACATCCTGGTCAAAGCCGTGATGATGGGCCTTGCGCTGGCCTCACTCGCGACCTGGACCGTGTTCATCGCGAAGACCATCGAATTCGCCATGCTCCGCCGCAAGCTGAAGCGCGCTTTGCACAAGGTCGCCGATGTGCGCTGGCTGTCGGAAGCGAAGCTCGCGCTCGGCTCACGCGAAAGCGTACTCACCACCATGATCGACACCGCGATGCATGAGATCCGAATGTCCTCGGAGCTGCCGTCTCACGGCGTCAACGAACGTGCCGCATCGAGCTTCGCCGAAATCGTGCGCGCGGAAGGCCGGCGCTGCCGCACCGGCATGGGCCTGCTCGCCACGATCGGCTCGATCTCGCCGTTCGTCGGGCTGTTCGGCACCGTCTGGGGCATCATGAACAGCTTCATCGGCATCTCCAAATCGCAGACGACGAACCTTGCCGTCGTCGCCCCCGGCATCGCCGAAGCGCTGCTCGCAACAGCGATCGGACTCGTGGCCGCCATTCCCGCCGTCATCATCTACAACCACTTCACCCGCGTGACCAAAGGCTACATGGAGCTGGTCAGCCGTTCCTCCGGCGCGACCGCACGCATGCTGTCGCGCGATCTCGATCGCGGCCAGAGCCATCACAGCACTCACGGTGAACGCTTCGAGCCGATCCACGTCCACGCCGCGCCTCCGATGGCGCTCGCTGCGGAGTAAGCCATGGCTGTTTCTCTCTCGGAAGCCGATGGTGACGATGACCTCGGCGAATCCAGCGACATCAACGTCACCCCGTTCATCGACGTCATCCTGGTGCTGCTCATTATCTTCATGGTGGCGGCCCCGCTCTCGACGGTCGACGTGCCGGTCGACCTTCCAACCTCGACGGCCACGCCGCAGAAGAAGCCGGACAAGCCGATCTATGTCAGCATCAAGCCGGACCTGACATTGTTCGTCGGCGAGGAGCAGGTGAAACGAGCAAGCCTGGTGGGCTCGCTCGAGCACATCCCGGAAGCCACCAAGGACAAGTTCGTCTTCCTGCGCGCGGACCGCGGGGTACCCTATGGCGAGTTGATGGACGTGATGGAGCTGCTGCGCACCGGCGGCTATTCGAAGATCAAGCTCGTCACCGTCGAAGGCGTTGCGCAGGCGGCCGCGACCGCTCCACCTGCGCATTAGAATCCCTCATCACCAATGGAAATGTAGAATGGTCGAACACAAGTATCAGGGAGCGTCGCGCCGCTTGTGGATCTCGGCGGCAATCGGAGCGCTGATGTTGCACGGCGGCGGCGCCGCGCTTGCCGTCGTCCATCTCAACGGCCAGGAGACGGATGGTGGGCTCGGCGCCAATGGCGCAGAGTTCGCGCTTGAGATGGCCTCGCCCCAGGTCGAGGACAATGATCTTCCGGCCGGACCGGACAGCGACGCGGCGGAAGCCGCGCCGGAGCAGATGCAGCAGACCGCTGAAGTCAAGGAGTCCGACGCGGTCAAGGACAAGCCAACCGAGACCGAGGAGGAGGCCGATCGCGTCGTCACGATGAACGACCCGAAGAAGCCGGAAAAAGAGGAGCAGCAGCAGGCGGTCCAGCAGGCCGAGGCGTCAGTCGCGTCGGCCGCTCAGGAGGAATCGGCACGCAAGGCGCTCGACGAGGCGGCGCCACCGGCCGAGACTGCCAAGGCGCCCAATCCGGGAATGGGCAAGGACAAGCAGAAGCTGACCAATGATTGGGGACGCAAGATCAGCGCCTATTTCGAACTTCACAAGCGCTATCCGGAGGGCAAGAAGCGCAACGGCACGGTCAAGGTTGCGCTGGTGCTGAGCCGGGCTGGCAAGGTGATGTCGGCCTCGGTCATGCAGTCCTCCGGGGATTCGGTGTTCGATCAGGCGGCGCTGTCGATGATCCACCGCTCCGATCCGGTGCCGGCGCCGCCCTCGGGACTGACCGACGACCAGTTCAGCTTCAGCATCGATGTGAACTTCAATCAGAAGAATAAATAGCACGCGCTCCAGCACGTGCATCTGCAGACTTGGCAGCGTTCGCGACCGCGCGGGCGCTGCCTTTTCGTTTCGCCCGGCTCGATGTCGGCCACGCGAGCCGATCGCAACCGATCATTTGAGCTCGGACAATCGTGGATGCCGGCGTGGAGGCGGGATATCACCGATCGCTCAGCGACCGCCCTCCCCATTGCGAGCCACCACTCTCGCCATCATCACGGCTTCACCGTCACGGCGGCGCCTCAGCCACAAGAATCGCCGCGGAGCAAGGCTGTTGTAATGAATGTCGCGTGGAATGAGTTTGACAGTCGACGGATGACCGACGTGCACGAGACAGGCGCTCCCCCGATGAATTCATCTGGATCAGCAGACCGCGAGATGCACCGGATCATTGGCATCGTTGGGAAAGTGAGCGCGCCGACGGGTCGCGAGAGGCGGGCTCCGTCTCGCCGCCAGCGCCATGCGCTAATACTGCACCCTGGCGCCGACCTGCACGACAGTCGCAGAGAGATCGTTCTCCCGGAAGTTGGACCGGGTCTCCTCGCGCCGGACGCTGGCCCTCAGTTGCAGCAGGCGGGAGAATTTGTAGAGCATGCCGAGCTCGACCAGATAGCGATTGTCCACCCGCGTGGTCCCGGTGAACGCGTCCTGGCCATAGCCGGCAAGGAACGTGCCCACGAGCCACGGCTCGAACTGGTGCTCGATGCCGACGGTGACGTCGCGCTTGAGCACGCCGGAGATCCCTGGCTCGGTGATCTCCACCACCTGGGACTTGGCGCCGAGCATGATCGCCGTCTCCTTGGCGTATTGCCAGGTCAGGTTCGCATCGGCAATGAAGCCACCGACCGGCTTCAGCATCGGATCCTGGTAGCGCCGCGTGAGATAGCCGACAGCGACGTCGCCGGTCAGCTTGTCGGCATAGGCGAACGTCACGCCCGCTTCGACGGCCGTCCCGGTCGAATCCCTGCGGAATCCTTCCGCATCGACCGCGATGTCATGAACGCGCCGGTCGACCGCGACATCGACGAACGGCCGGATCTCCGGCGTCAGATTGTAAGTCACGCGGCTTTGCGAGCCGTACTGAACGAAGTTGCGATCGGCATTGCTGACGATCTGGCCGTCGATGAGCGGCGCGTTCTGGAACGCGACGCGATCGATCGCCGCCTTGGTCGAGACTTCGATCTCCTCGAACCTCTTGGTCACGCCGGCCGAGCCGCCGACGGTCGAGGCCAACGGGATCCTTGCGAAGCGGCCCGCGAAGCGCGGCGTGCCGGGATCATCGGCATCGACGGCAACGTGGCCCTCGCCGTTGAGCGCAAACGTATCGGTGATGTCGTAGCGCCCATTCACCTTGGCGTCGACGGTAGGCCTGCTGAGCTGCCGGAGCTTTGCATAGTCGATATAGCCGACGCGCACATCGGCATTGAGCAGATGGCGCTCGAACTGCGAACGCACGAGCAGAACCGGCGCAACGCTGACGAAGCCGGAGCCCGCTCCTTTGGGCACGCGGCCCGGATTGCTGTCGAAGCCCGACGACATTTCGAACGCAGGCTTCAGGATGAAGTTTCCCACCGTGATGCCCTTGGGCTCGTAGGGATCCTCATCCATCATCGGTGGCGGCTGAGGCTGCGGATCCTGCGGCTTGCCCTTGTTGACCGGCGGCAGCTTCATGCGTGGCTTGTCCGCCAAAACCGGCGGAATCGGTTGCGCGTCCTGCCGCGGAATCGGCGGCAGGTTTCGTGGCAGCACGCCGCGGGTCGCCGGGGGCGGGCTCACAGCGAAGGCCAATGCGTCCAGGCAGCGATTGGGCACGTTGGTCGGCACCAGACGACCTGGTGTCGCCAGGCAGCCTCCAACCAGAAGGCCGGCGGATGGCGCGCCGAAGAAACCGTTGCGGACCGGTGCCAGGCGCGGCGCCGGCTCGCGGCGCGCGGCCTGCGGAAGCGCACCGGCCGCAGGATCGATCGGCGATTTCGGTCGCGGCGGCGCGCGCTCGTCCGGCTGGGCGGCTGCGGACTTCGGCTCCTGCTCCGGCTCGTTGCCACCAGGAGCGATGATCATCTGCGGGATGACGACAGGACCGTTGCCATTGGCGGGCCGCGCCAGCGGCCGCTTGCGATTGGGCACAACGACCACGGGGCCGCCGTCGATCGTGCCGGGGTCGGCATAGGCGCGCGCCTGAGTCTGGGCATAGGACGGAGCAGACTCGACCAGCAGCACGAACAACACAGTGATCGCCACCGCCTCGTCCGGACGCGGCAGCACACCGCGACGATCGCGACAACTGGGACTGATGCTCTCTCGTCCTGCCCGTTGCAAAAAGACGTGTCTCCCGTGAAGCGCGGCACCACCCGACGGGCCGCGACTCGCAGACGTCGATAGGCTGGCGGCCGGCACAGGCTGGCCGCCTTCGAAGGACTGTGAGGCCCCGAATCCACCGGCGGATCGAGACGGCGCATGCCATCCGCGAGACGGCCCCATGTGGCGCTTGATCGTCGCCTGCCCGGGCACACCGAAGGCCCAGCCGGACGCGGCTATTCCACCACCAAGGTGCCCTTGTTGCCCTGATGGAAGTCATCGAAGAATTCGTAGCGTCCAGGCTTTTGCGCCTTGACCTTCACCACGCCTTCCATGTTCGGCTTGATCACGGTCTCGAACTGGAGAGGCTCGCTCTCGAACTCCACCGGTGCGCCGTCGAGATTCTTGACCTTGAACACGATTGGTGTGTCCGCCGGCGCCTTCAGCTCCGCGGGCTGAAACTTGTTGTCCTTGACTGAAATCTCGATGGTGGTCTCCGCCGCGCTCGCCGGCAGCGCAATCGCCGCGATCAGCAGCGCGACGCCCCCAAGGAGTCCTGCTTTTTCAAATCGCATCATGGCTTATATCCCTGTCCCCGAACCAGTCTGTCTCGAATTCGCCATTTGCGCACCCGCCCTGGAGATCGCGCGGCGTTCGTAGAACTAATATAAGTTACAGAATGCGGCGATTTGCCGTGTCGAAACTTGACGAAATCATTGTGTGCGACAATTCGCGAAGTTTATTAGTCGCGGCTTCGCCAGCCTGCCCTCCGCAAGAGCCTCGCACGCATCATCTCGTGCCATTTCAGCACAGCGAAAGAGCTGCCTTCATCGCGGCGCATCGATGAAAGCGATCACAACTCACCTCATCGCGTGCGGATGGTGAACGACCTGAGTTGCGCTGGCCTTCGCATCCACTACGTCAGCCACGCCGACCCGAAACGCCATCAGACATCGCATGTCTGCATCATGTCTGCATCAGGTCACGACGCCATCCGCCTGATCGCCCGCATCGCCGATCACTGCACATGAGTAATCAGCGTGTCGGATGCGTCGAACGATTTGCATGACGGCGGACAGGCTCAGCGTGCCGCGATGTTGCACGTATTGGGACAATATCGCTCGTGATCTCAGCCGAGGCCGAGCTTCCTGTCATAGGTGCTGAGAGCCCGCGGCATACGGGGCGAGGGCTTGACGCCCGCGACCTGTGGATTGCCCCGATGAGGCGGCAGCTCGGGCACCATTGAAACCTGCTCCGCCGATCCAACGTCCGCACTCTCTTTCGCGGAGCCTGCCGGTCTCGCCGCAGGTGTGGATCCCGGCATCCGCTTACGTCCGGTCAACATCGCCCGCGCGAGGTTCTCCTTCTGCAGGACACTCATCCACAACGTTCCGAGCAGGTGGATGCCGATCAGTGCCATGACCGCGTTGGAGGAGAGCGAATGCACCTCCTGGATCCACCCCACACCAAAGAAGCGCAGCGAAATCTGCATGACGCCGCTGATGGTCGAAATCAACAGAAGCCCGACCATCGCCACCAGCATCGCCGCGCCTGCGGGATTCAGACCGATATAGCGCCCGGTCTCGCCGCGAAAGATGTTGATCATGTAGCGGGGGGCTGCGCGCAGCTTGAGACTGATCCGCGCGAGCAGCGAATGGCGGGTGCCGATGACACCCCAGATCAGCCTGAATGCGAGCAGGCCGATGACGGCATAGCCCGCCGTCCGGTGCAGAGCATCGTGAGTATTGGGCGTGACGCAGGCGATGAGCACGAAGGCGGCGAGAGCCCAGTGCCAGACGCGCAGCGGGACATCCCAGACCGCAACGGTTTTCGATACCGGGAGCGCCGGCGCTCTGGAAGAGACGCGCTCTCGTGCCTGTCCTGCGTCACGCATGATCGTCAGATCACTTCGCCTTCGTATGCTTCAGCGCGAGGTCCTCCGGGCTGTAGAACAGCTCATAGAGCTTGCCGCCCTTGACGCCATAGACCTCATAGCAGGTGCCCTCGATCTTGGTCTGGCGAACCTCGTAGCCCTCCGACTTCGCCTTGGCTTCCGCGTCCGCCACGGTCTTCCACGACGCCTTGTCGAGCTTGGTGCAATCCTTGTAGCCGTCGGCCAGGGCAACGGAGCCCGATGCCGCGCCTGCGGCGAGCGCAACGACCATGATCTTGATGATCTTCATTCTCAAATCTCCTCCAACCATGCGCCATTGCGCGCATGCACCGCGCTGAGCGCAAGACGACAAAGAGGGGTGGGATTTCAACGAAACTTGGACAGCGCCCGCCGCCACATCCGTGCGCAATCGCGCACGCTCGGCCCGAATCGTCCCGCAAGTCGCCGCATTGCCGCTCGGCTCCGGACCCAACTACGTTGCAGCTGAGATCAAACGATGTCGATCCGCCCTTGTCGTCTTCTCATGTCTGCGATCGGATCGATTCAAACGCGAATGCAACTGACATTGATTCGCAAGCAACTATTGTCGCTGAAGCGGCGCGCGCGCGTGCGGCACGCGCGACCGGCACCGACTTGCATGCGCGGACCACCACACTGCTGCCGGATTACAGCTGTGACGATGTTGAGGCGGGATGCGAGCGCACAATCGCGGGATGCGACAATCGGTCTCGAAAATATTTTTCTTGAACCCACGGCTTCAGCTGTCGGGACAGCGCTGCGAGCCACACTGATGTCCGATGGCTGCCGCGTTACGCCCATCCGGGCGCACAACGACCGTTGACGCTGATCTCACTTGCGATCGCGGCCCTCGCCGATGCGTTCCGCCGACCAGGCGGTCGGATCGCTGCATGGATGAGGATTTGTCTCCCCCCTCCGCTACGACGTCCCACCAGGAGACGTCAGGATTGGCCATTGCCGCGGGCAGATGCGTGGCCATGCCCGGCGATCTGCCTGCGCGCGCGAGGTCACCGCGCAACGCTGCGTGGGCGAGGCAGGCCCGCCCTGACGCGCGCGTTTCGACGTCGGTCAACCCGCATCGTCAGCGAGGCACATACGCCTGGGGCCATCCGAGACGTGCTGCGCGGTCTACTTCGTTCCCGAGAGGACGCGGCTGATGAAGTCGGAACTTTCAGGAGACTTCGTCATCTCTGGCGTCACCATCTGTTGCGGCTGCTGCGGCTCAGCCGGCAAAGCGCGCTCCTGGATCTTCCGCCGCTCGCTGGTCGTCCTGCTCGCGCGCGCCTGGTCGTCCGACGCGTTCGGCTTGCCGACGGTGATCATGATCTTTTCGGAGACCACGGGCGGATCGAAATTCAGATGCTTTGCATCTCCGACCACCAGCTGCAGCGTATGCTTGCCGGGCGACAGTTCGATCCTCGCCTCAGTCTCGCCGGCCGCGTAGTGAATGTGCTTCTTGTCTCGCGGAATCGGCTGTCCGGCTTCCATCGTGTCATCGACGTCGATCAGCAGGTGATGATGGCCACTGCCGGCGAAATCATCGCCGGCATGCGTCACGCCCATGTTGCGCAGGCCGAAGCGGCACCAGAACGCCCCGCTCACGATCTCGCCGTCGGACGGCGAAATGAAATAGACCTTGGCATCCTTCGGAGACTTCGTGCCCTTGGCCGAGGCGATGGCAGGCACGAGAGAGATCATCAGGATGAAACAAAGTCGCACAGACACTGTCGGCCGCATACTGGTCCCTTATGGTGTAAGCGCGACCCGGAAACCGAGCGTGGGATGACGGATGCGGCCATCGTAGCGGTCGCGGCTGCCTGCGCGCGCATCGGATGCGCCATTGCTCCAGGAGCCGGAGCGGATCACACGGGCGTAGCTGCCGTCATCGAGCCATGCGGACCCGTCCGCCGGGGCTCCCTTGTAGGATTTGTGCCAATTGTCCGCGACCCACTGGGCCACTTCGCCACCCATGTCGAACAGGCCGAACGGGTTGGCGGCGAAGCTTCCGACTTTCAGGGGTTGCGCGGCGTCGGCCGCCTCGCTGGCAGTGTTGCACCCCTTGCAGTTCGCCATGCCTGGGCGCATGCGATCCCCCCACCAATATCTGCTGCGGCGCCCGGCGCGAGCGGCGTATTCCCATTCGGCTTCGGTCGGCAGCCGGAATGCCTTGCCGGTGACCTTGGCGAGCCAACCGAGATAGGCCAGCGCATCGTCGTAGCTCGCATTGGTGACCGGTTGATCGTCGCTTCCAGCGGCGATCTCGGCACAGCTTCCGGCCGCGACACACGCCTTCCACTCTCCGACCGTCACCGGATATTTGCCCATCGCGAATGGCCGGATGCTGACCTGATGAACCGGCTGCTCGGAATCGTCCTCGCCGCCCATCGCAAACGTTCCGCCGGGGATCGCGACCGTCTCGGGCACGCGCGGCTTCGGCTGCGCGCTGGCGGCATCCGCCATCACGACCGGCTTCGCGCTTCCGGCCGACTGCCCCTCGGGCGGCGGCAACGGGTCCGCGGCCTGCGGCTGGCGGATGGCAGCCGGCGGTGCTGACGGCGTTCGCTGGCTCGACAGCGCCTGGGTTAAAGGCGCGGCCGCATCCATCGTGGTTCGGCGCACCGCAACCGAGGTTGGCAACGGCTCCCTCTGCAGCGAGACGGCGGAGAGTCCAGGCGGAGCCTGGATCAGAATCTGCAGATTGCGCAGTGGCAGGAGCACGCCGCCCACCGCCACCACGACCAGCGCAACGACCCCGACGGTGACCCGGATGAACGCCTTCCGGTGTTCGACAAACCGCGCCAGCAGGGCGTGCAGCCGGCCAGTCCGCTCCACGTCTTCCTGATCATCGGCGCTGTCGTCCCAGCTCGGCGGGGACAGCTTCATCGGCTGCGGAGCGATCCGCTGCGCGACGAGCGGCGCCGGTTCGTATTGTGCCGCCGCCTCGTGATGTTCGATGTCCGAGACGGGATCGAGCGATTGCTCCAACGCTCCGCACATCATCAGCAGCAATCCGCCGCTGCCGTTGCCGGTCCAGCGTTCCTGGATCTCGGGACATGCCACTTGATCGTCGACGTGCAGGAAGCTCGGTGGGCGCATCGCACTCAGCGACACCTGCACCGAACGGCCGCAGCGCCGGCACTCCACCTTCAGCGACTCCGCCGGCAGCGTGTCCTCGGCGAGCCTGGGCGCCCGCAGCCATCGCAACGTCGAACTCTCGCTCATGCTGTCCTCGCCACGCTGCTGGTCCGTCTACTGGCCCCAATTGGCGAATGCGTCGTTGAACACGCGGTCGCCGTCGGGTCCCTTCTCGATCGACAACAGCGCCCGGTTGCCGCCCTCGTACACGATCGGGATGTCGAACCATTGCTTGCCCTTCAGAAGCAGCACGTTGCGCTTGGCATCAACCTCATTGGCCGACAATGCGACCATGAACACCCGTGGCGTGACTCTCGCGGTCTGGGTGACCAGCGCCGTTCCGCGCTCCGCCTCCGCGCCCTTCAAACCGATACCCCTCAGGCTGCTCAGTCCGATGGTCTGGTCCGGCCAGGCGAAGCTCAGGTCCAGGACATGGCTCGCCGGCAGTTCCTGATCGTCATTCCGCCGCAGCGACAGCGTCGCCTTCATGCCGTTCTCGATCTCGATCTCGCCTCTGAGCACGGGCGCGGCGTTCACGCGGGGTCCCTTGCCCTGCTCGAGCGACCAGGTCACCTTGCCGGCGAAGCGCTTGCCTTTCGGATCCTGCGGATCCTCGTGATAGAGATACGCCTGGGCGGTGACCGGAGCCGCGACCGCGGCGCTCTGTCCGACCGTCACGCGCTCTTCATTGGCCGCTGCAGGCTTTGCATCCGGCGCAGCCTGCTCGGCCTCGGCGGTGCGGGGCGGCGCCTCCACAGGCGGCGCCGGGTCGATCGCCGCCACGGTCGAGGGCGCCTTGAGATAGTCGGCGGCCCGCTCCCAGGACAGCGCTGCGCCAAGGAGGGCCAGCAGGCCGACCGCGGCAATGGCCATCATGCGTCGCCGCGGCAGGCGCCGGCGCGGCGCTGTCGCGCTCTCGGTTGCCTGGAACGCCATCTCGACCAGAGAGCGGTGAATCCTGGACTCGGAGGATGCTGCATGCTGCTGCGGCTGCTCCGCGGCTTCCGTGCTGACGGGCGTGTCGACGGTCGATCCCACCGCTTCCTGCGCGACTGGAGCCGGCGGTGCCGCATTCGGCTGCGTGTCGCCCCCGGACGGCTCAGGGTCCGCAGCGGCGGCAACCAGCGCGGGTTCGTCACGCGGCGGCGATGTCACCGGCAGCTGTTCGGGCGCGGGCGGCACCGGCGGATCAGTCGCAACGACAACGGACGGTTCGGATGCGGCAGGGCTCGCCGGCTCCACTGGCACCGCTGCGGCCGAACGGCGACGGAAGATGCGGACATCCGGGGACGGCTTGCGAGCAGCGTCGGCAGACTCCTTGGCAACAGGCTCCTTGGCGAATGTCGCGTCGAACGATCTGTCATCGGCGCCCCGCTCGGCGCGGATGTGCGGGACCGGAGCCCCGATGCGCGTCCTGGCTCCGGCCGGAAGCTCTGCACCGGACCGGCGGGCCAGCGAGAGATATTTGGCGACCGTGGCGATCTCCTCCTCGAGCGTATGCGGGGCAGCGACCGGCTGGGCCGCGCGTCGTTTCGCCGAGATGTCGAGTGTCGCGACGGGCTTGGCTGGGGCACTCGGCCGCGCGATCGGCGCCACCATTTTGGCCGGAGGCTGCGGAGCCACCGGGCTGGCCTCGATCGCGCGCGACGGAGCGCGCAGGTTGATCACGCGCTCCGGGAACAGGATCTCGGCCAGATCGCGCAACGAGGCGTCGGGCAGCAGCAGGCGACGAAGTGCGACGGGCATGCCGCCTCGCGCAGCCCTCGGATCCTCGGCGCCCATCCTTGACTCCAGGTCGCCATCGAGCCGGCTGTCGCGCCGCTCGTCGCTCACCACCACCTTGCGGGCGCGCAGCATTGCCGTCAGCTCGCGCAGGTCCGAGCGCGAGGCATGATCGATGATCACGAGATCGAACGTCCCGATCCGCGCCGGAAGCAGCTCGGCGACGCGCCAGGCGGGCATGACATGGCACGGGATTTCCTCGAACCAGCCTTCCAACGATCTGCGCGCGGTGAGGCGCAGGCGGCGCGCGGCAGGGCCAGAGCAGGCCGAGACCATGGTGCGCATCGTCTCCCTGAAACGCTTGAGCGACTG
Organism: Bradyrhizobium sp. USDA 4369; assembly: GCF_054056435.1. Lineage (NCBI taxonomy): Bacteria > Pseudomonadati > Pseudomonadota > Alphaproteobacteria > Hyphomicrobiales > Nitrobacteraceae > Bradyrhizobium > Bradyrhizobium sp. USDA 4369. The sequence continues at coordinate 1,061,113 of NZ_JBSRYH010000001.1, forward strand.
CCTGACGGCAGCGCTGGCGTTCTGCGCGATGCCGAGGGTGGCTCGGGCGCTGATCACCGCCTCGAACAAGGCCAGCGATCGGCTTTCGAGCCGCAGGCGCTGAGCGACGAGGTCTTGCAACAGCCGACGCTCGTCGGCTCGGTCGATCCGCGCCAGCGCGGCCATGTTCCAGGCAGCCACCCAATCCGGCAGCAGCACGGGGTCCGCGGCGGTGGCTGCCGGCTCTTTCCTGATCCGGTCGGCAAAGTGCGGCGCACCGGCTTCGAGCACCAGCCGGCTGGCGGTCCTGACGATGCGATAATCGTCGCCGGCCTGCGCGATGGCCTCGATCGTCGCGATCAAGCCACGCCAGCGTGTCTCGATGTCGTGCGCCTCCACCTCGGCATCGCCGATCAGCGAGAGAACGTCGGCCTGAACGGTCGTTGCCAGCTCTCCTGCCCCGGCAAACAGCTCGCCCACGCGCGCCAGTTCGACGAGGGGACCGGAGACCCGCGCCATGACGCTCCGGATCGCGGCGCCAAGCGCTGTCGGCCGCCCGACATCCGCCAGCATCGCGGTGGCCTCGCTGTCCGGCACCGACATTTTGCGGCAGGCATCGACAACATTGCGGATGGCCAACGTCGCCGTCACGATCGCGGCATCGATATTCCTGACGATCCGCTCGAGATCGTCGAACGCCCGCGCGGCTTCCAGCTCGATGGCGGGAGCGCCGAGCTTGACCGCAATCGCCGTCCATCGCGCCCGCAGCGTCTGCAGATCGCGCCGCCAGAGCAGGAAGCGCCCGACATATTGCCAGTCTGCTGGTGTCGATGGCGGCCGCCCGTCCACGGTGATGGCATCGATCGCAGCCCTCAACGCCCGGCGCACGCGCACAAGCGGAGTGAGGGCTTTGTCGCCGGCGGCCAGGCGCTCGACCACACGAAGGGCGTCCTTCCGCGCGAACGCCTCGACCGGAACCTGCACCTGCCGCCTGGAGAATTCGGCGCCCCGCGACAGCTGAAAGGAGGCATCCCGCGCCCAGCCAACGACCTCATCGACGCTGCCGGCCATATCACTGGCCTTGGGACCGAGCGGCGACAGCCGGGCAAGCCAGGGCTCGTCGGCAATCACGCGATGAGCCGCGACCAGCGCATCGAGGTCGACCGCCAGCCGGTTGGTCGCGTCCAGCCCGAACGCCGCGATCGCGTCGAGCGCAAGATCCTCGTCGCGCCCCTCATTGGACGACAGCGTCGCCTGCTGCCGCAAATCATCGTGCAGCCGCAGGATCGACGCGACGTCGGGCAGCGCGGCGATCTCGGGCAGCTCGTCATCGATATGCTTGAGCCGCTCGGCAAGCCGCAGCCGCGCCGCGCGCGCCTGTTCGACGGCGACGACCAGCGGGTCCGTGACGGAGAGCAGACAAGACGGGCGGTCGGTCAACCAGGACGGGATGGCCTGGTCCGTCGTCAGACCTCTGATCAGATCCAGCGGCAGCTCGGACGGGCCGCGGGCGAGACGAAGATGGCGGCCGATGACGTCCGCGATCTCGCCATCAAGCGACGCGGTCTGCGTGCGCTTGGAGATGATGTCGCGTTCCAGCCGGCTGATCTGGCCGGCGAGTTCGGTCAGATTCGTCGTATCGACGATCGACTGCAGCCGGTCGGCCAGGACTTCCGCATTTCTAAGCACGTCCTTGTCGGAGCCGGTAGAGCTGACGGAAAGCTCACGAATGCCAGGCGGCAGCTTCTGATGCAGGAGCGTCAGCGCGGTCTCGTCGCGAGACACGACAAGAACGCGCGAGCCGAGCGCGAGATGATGGCTGACGATGTTGACGAGCGCCTGAATGCGCTCCTCGCGCCCGCTCGCCTGGATGACCACGCCGTCCGAACGCGACAGCTCGCGAACCACCTCGACCTCCTCGCACGAGGCGGGTCGCGGGAAGAACAGATCACCAAGGTCGATCAGGACCGGCTTGGTCGTCGGCCCGATATTGATCGGGGCGCCGACGATGCTGGACAGATGGCGGCGCGCGCTGGCCCGGCCCAGATTGGTCGCCTGCGGCAGCAGCGCGCTCACCGCTGCGGTCAGGCAGCACTCGCTTTGCGGCGCGTGCTCGATCGCGTTCTTCAGACATTCGATGTCGCGCAATGCGCGGCTTTCCGGCCGCCTCCGCACCGACATCGCCCAGCGCCCCGGCGCGATCGCGGCGTCGACGCCCTCACTCGAATCCGCGTCATCCAAGCCGGTGAGGCTTCGGGCCGACAACTGACCGCGCTGCGCGCCCGCTGCACTCAGTACCTGCTCGACGCCGATCGGAGTGAATGGCGACAGCTCGTCATGCTGCTCGAGCATCTCGACCAGGCTCTCAGGCCTGTCGCGCAAGACGAGCGCGGCGTCCGGCGCCAAGGCGTCGAGGGCTTTGAGGGTCACGGACGTGCCGACGAAACGCGGCCGGATCCTCACCTCAGGATCTGGCCGTGCGATGATCTCGATCTCGACCGGACGCTCGAACAGCGGCATCTCGAAGTCCCGCCCGGCGTGGCGCCACGACGCCTGAGCCATCCCCCACACGACTTCCTTGGTCGGATCGGCCTCTGTCGCGGCAGCAAGCTCGCGCAGCCGCTGGTGGATGGCCATGGTGCGGCGCCGTGCGCGCTCCGTATCGGCCCAGGACGTCCATGGCCCCGCGACATAGCGCTCGATCCGCTGCAAGAGATCCGGCCGCTGGTCCAGGCGCAGTCGTCCAGTCCAGGCCGCGGCAGACGCGTCCTGAGACGGTGATGGCGAAAAGTCCTCAGGCCGCGCGTGGCGGGCGAAGGTGAGACGGTTCTTCTCGATCTCGCCCACGGTGACGACAATGCTCTCACGCAGCTGTGGCCGCCGATCCGGATCGGACGACGGTTCGAGCCAGGCCTCCAGATCGGAGTCGATCGGCGGCGGATCGGTCGCAACAAGAGCTTCGATAGCCAGCCACACCGGGCCATCGACGTCGAAGGTGTTGAGCACGACGCCCGGCAGGCTTTCCAGCTCCCGCTGGTCCAGGGTGATACCGGGCTCCCCTGTCCATTGCTGGTCCTGGCGCTCGATCGGCGCGCCGGCAGACCGGATGATGTCGGTCAGACACCCAAGCACGTCCCTCAACGGCTCACCGGCCGGCACGGCGCTGGACGCGTCCGGCCCATCGGATCCCACCGATGAGGACTCGGACTCCGCGATCGACATGCCACTCGCGGTGATCGCGCCGAGCAACCGCCGGCCGAGTTCGGCGCTGCCGACCGGCGCGGCCCGATCGTTCGGATGATTTTCGTTAGGCCGCACATGGACCGGATGGCTCATCGCGCTAACCCCTCCCTGGACTGGGCCATATGACTGGCCTGAGGTCGGCAAGAGGCTGACCAGCACGGACGGCCCGGGCCGTGATGACGGCGCTCTGAGCGATCAAACAGCGGATACAGTCTGGGCAAGCTTTCCTCGCAGCAACGTCGATGGAACTCCCGACTCGTTGCGGAGGCGTATGGCGAAGTGAGGTCACATCAATGACGCGACAGGTAGAGGAATGTGACGATTCTTGCCCCCGGCCGGGAGTCGGGCAAAAATCCCGGGTCTTTCCATGATGGAAATCTCCCGTAACGGCCGCCCTACACTTGGTTTTTCTCAAATGGACAGCGACGCCGCGGTGATGCGAGTCACTCGCACACGTATTTGCTAGAAGACATCTAAGAATACTTCTAACGGCACAGCAGAAGCGTTCTGACGCAGGGGCAAGCGCATCATTGCCGTAAAAGCGCGCGCTGGGCGCCGGGTTTCAGCCATGCCGACAGCTGTTCTGCGGCACGCGCGGCGTTGAGTTTGACAGGATGTGAATGTCAGGACGACTGCGGCAAGGTTTTTTCGTCGCGCGCACGCGCCCTGCGCGCGACGAAGCTTTGTCTTTTGACCGAGATAGCGGCGCCTCCGCGCGCGGTGCAGCATTCGCCCAGCAAACGCGTCGCGGAAGACCGGTTGCAATGGCCCAGCTTGAAACCCATGCTCAGCTGAAGTAGCTGTTGAGGCCGTCACAGCAACGTCACGCGACGTTCCCCGATCGGTGGGACTGCAACTACATGTCTTGGCAACGGGTGAAGACGGCCGCCGCGTGTGGTGCAACGCTTCTGACACTGATAATGGCCTGTTCGACTGAGCCGGTGCTGGCCCAGCCGGAAGGGCGCGAGCCGGCGACTGTCAAGCTTTCCGCAGCGCAACAGAAGCAGGTCGGCCTGCAGACCGCCGTGCTCGCGGCGGAATCCCATCCCGAGCAATTTCGTGCCTATGGCGCGGTGCTGGACGTCGCTCGCCTGACCGACCTCACCAACAGCTACGCGAATGCCCAGGCGCAACTGCAGACCGCGCAGGCGAAGCTCGAGGTCGCAAGGCTCGCCTTCGAGCGCGCCCGCGACCTGGTGCAGTCGGCAGCGATGCCGAAGAAGGACGCGGAAGCGGCTGAAGGGACGTTTCGTACCGATCGGGCCGCGCTCGCCGCCGCGGAATCGCAAGTGAAGACGTTGATGGCGACCGCACGGCAGGAATGGGGCCCGGTGATCGGAAAGGGCATCGTTGAGCGCTCGCCGCAGGTCGTGCAGCTGATCGAACGCGAGCAGTTGCTGATCCAGGTCACGCTGCCACCTGGCGTGTCGCTGGCCGTGCCGCCGCGCACCGCGCTCGCCCAGACGCCGGGGCGGACCGCCAATACCGATCTTCTTTACCTGTCGCCTGCGCCGCGAACGGACGCCCGCATCCAGGGTGTGAGCTATTTCTTCGTGGCCGCAGGCGACAGCGGATTGCTGCCGGGGATGAACACCACGGCCTACGTGCCGTCCGGCAAGTCATTCGACGGCGTCTTTGTCGAGGATACCGCGATCGTGCAATGGCAGGGCCGCGCCTGGGTCTATCTCCGGGCCGGTCCCGAGACGTTCAAGCGGCATCCGATCCGAACCGACCAGCCCGTCTCCGACGACGATTATGTCGTGCAGGACATTCCGCCGGGCTCCGAGATCGTTCTGCGCGGCGCGCAGGTGCTGTTGTCGGAAGAGGCCAAGAGCGAGCTTCGCGGCGGCGGCGACGATGATTGATGGTGTGCGTGCGGCCGCGGGCCCGCAGGCCGCGTTGATCGCGTTCGCGATCCGCTTTCGTGGCATCGTGCTGGCGCTTGCCTGCACGATCCTGGGCTACGGACTGTTCTCACTCGGCGATGCCAAATATGGCGTCTTCCCGGAATTCGCCCCACCGCAGGTCTCGATCCAGACGGAAGCCCCAGGCCTCAGCCCGGAACAGGTCGAGGTGCTCGTCACCCAGCCGATCGAAACCTCGATCAACGGCTTGGCCGGCGTCGAGACCATGCGCTCCTCGTCGATCCAGGGGCTCTCGGTTCTCTCGGTCATCTTCCAGCCCGGCACCGACGTGTTCAGGGCCCGCCAGTTGGTGGCGGAGCGCCTGGCCGCCATCGTCAACGGCCTGCCGCAGGGCGTGCGAGCGCCCTCGATGACCCCGCTCGTTCCGGCCGCCGGCACCGTCCTCGTCATCGGACTGACGTCGGAGCAGCGATCGCTGATGGATCTGCGCACGATCGCCGACTGGACCGTCAGCCGTCGCCTGCTCGCCGTCGCCGGCGTGGCCCAGGTGACGACCTATGGCCGGGACGTCCGATCGCTGCAGGTGCAGGTGCGCGCGGACGACCTGGTCCGCTTCGGCATCGGCATGAACGATGTGGTGGCCGCCGCGCGCAAGGCAACCGGCGTCCGCGGCGCCGGCTTCGTCGACACGGCCAACCAGCGTGTGATCCTGCAGACCCAGGGACAATCGCTGACACCGGAGCAACTCGCGCGAACGGTGCTGCTGCACCAAAGCGGCGCCAGCGTCGTGCTCGGCGACGTCGCAACGGTGGTGAGCGCTCCTGAGCCGCCGATCGGCGGGGCGCTCATCAACGGCAAGCCTGGCATCATGATGATGATCAGCCAGCAATATGGCGCCAACACCCGCAACGTCGCCGCGCGGGTCGAGGCTGCGCTGCAGGAGCTGCGCCCGACGCTCGAAGGCGAGAAGGTCCAGCTGCACGCCGACCTGTTTCGTCCGGCGACCTTCATCGATTCGGCCATTCAGAACGTTTTGTTCGCGCTGCTGATCGGCGGCGCGCTGGTGATCATCGTCCTGTTCCTGTTTCTCTCCGACTGGCGCACCTCGGTGATCAGTTGCACCGCCATTCCGCTGTCGCTGTTCTCGGCGGTCCTGGCGCTGCAATGGATGGGGCAGAGCCTCGATACGATGACCCTGGGCGGCCTGGCGATCGCGATCGGCGAGGTGGTCGACGATGCGGTGATCGGCGTCGAGAACGTGGTGCGACGGCTGCGCGAGAACCGCGCGCTGCCGTCGCCGCGCGCTGCGGCGCGCGTCGTCTACGACGCCATGCTCGAGGTTCGCAGCGCCGTTGCGTATGCGACCTTCGCCGTGCTGCTGGTCTTCGTCCCCATCCTCGCGCTGCCCGGGCTTGCCGGCCGGTTGTTCGGGCCGCTCGGCATCGCCTATATCCTCGCCGTGCTGGCCTCCCTCATCGTTGCCCTGACGGTGACGCCGGCTCTGGCCATGGTGCTGCTGGCCGGCCACAAGCCACGCGGCGCGCCACGCGAGCCGCCGCTGGCGCGCTGGTCGCGCCATTACTATGAGCGCCTGTTGCGGCGGCTCGGCCGCTTTCCCAAGCTGGTGATGGCGACCGCCCTCCTGATCACGCTGGGAGGCGCCGGCCTGGTGCCCTGGTTCGGCGGCACCTTCCTGCCCGATCTGAAGGAAGGCCATCTGATCCTGCACGTGTCGATGCTGCCCGGCACGTCGCTCGATGAATCATTGCGGCTCGGGACGATGATCGCAGAAGCCTTGCGCGCGGTGCCCGAGGTACGCAGCGTGGCCCAGCATGCCGGCCGCGCCGAGGCCGGCATCGATACGGCCGGCACCCATTCCAGCGAGATCGAGGTCGACTTTCAGCCGGGCCTGTCCGGCGACGCGCAGGAACTCGCCGAACGGCGCATCCGCGCCGCCCTCGCCAACTTTGCCGGCATCAACCTGTCGATCAAGACCTATCTCACGGAACGCATCGAGGAGACGCTGTCCGGCTTCAACGCTGCCGTGGTCATCAACGTGTTCGGCCCAGATCTCGACGACCTGGAGACTGCGGCGCGCGACATTGCGCGCGAGCTCGGCGAGGTCTGGGGCGCCATCGACATCCAGCAGCAATCGCCTCCGGGCATGCCTCAGGTCAACGTCACGCTGCGCCCGACCGACCTGCAATCCTGGGGCCTCGACGCCGTCGAAGTCCTGGAGCTGATCCGCACTGCCTATCAAGGCGACGTGGTCGGCCAAGCCTATGAAGGCAACGTCGTCTTCAACGTGATCGTCAAGCTCGATCCGGATGCGAGCGCACGCCCGACACAGATCGGGGACATGCCGATCCGCACGTCGAGCGGCGCATATGTGCTCCTGAAGCAAATCGCCGACGTCTACGGCACGTCCGGGCGCTATGTCGTGCTCCATCGCAACGGCCAGCGCGTCCAGACGGTGACCGCGAACGTGGCCGAGCGGGATCTCGAATCCTTCGTGGCCGCCGCCAAGAGGAAGATCGCCAAGGAGGTCAAGCTGCCGCCTGGCGCCCATGTCGAATTCACCGGAGCCGCCGAGGCCCAGGCGAAATCGCGCCGCGATCTCGTCGTCAACGCTTCGCTGGCGACGCTCGGCATCGTGCTGCTGCTCGCGCTGGTCACCAAGCATTGGCGCAATCTCGCCTTGGTGCTGATCAATCTTCCGTTCGCTTTCGTCGGCGGCGTGGTCGCGGTCGCGCTGACCGGCGGCGTGCTATCGCTCGGATCGATGGTCGGCTTCGTGACGCTGTTTGGCATCGCGCTGCGCAACTCGATCCTGATGATTTCGCACTACGAGCACCTGGTCGCGGTCGAACGCCGCAGCTGGAACCTGGATCTGGCCATCCAGGGGGCGGCCGACCGGCTCGTTCCGATCCTGATGACCTCGCTGGTGACGGGCCTCGGCCTGCTGCCGCTGGCGCTCGGTGCCGGTGAGCCGGGCCGTGAGATCGAGGGGCCAATGGCGATCGTCATCCTCGGCGGGCTGCTGACCTCGATGGCGCTGAACCTGCTGGTGCTGCCGACGCTCGCCGTCCGCTTCGGCCGGTTCGTGGCCGATCCTGCGAGCCCAGTGCCCAGCCTGGCCACGCCGGTGTGACAGCTTCGCCGCACATCGCGGCGGCCAGCGGGCACTGAGCGAACGGCGGCGCGTCCGCGCGACTGTCAATCCACTGTCATGAAAGCCCAACAAAGAGGTGGCGAGCTCGCAACGGCGAGCCGCCGTCGAACATGCCTCCCGCCATCCCCGGACCTGCCCTTGCCCGACACACACCCTGCCGCCGCCACCGGGACCGATGTCGTCGGGACTCCCGACGACACCCGCATTGCCGCGCTGACATCGGCCACGGCAAGCCAGCCGGCGTCGCGCCGGGCGATGCCGGTCCTGATCGCGGCCTCCGGACTTGCCGGGCTCGGCTACGAGATCGTCTGGACGCGCCAGCTCAGTCTCGCTTTGGGAACCGAGATGATGGCGGTGCTGGGCGCGATCGCCGGCTTCTTCGCCGGCCTGGCACTCGGGGCGTTCGTGCTGGACGGCCATATTCGGCGCGCCGCGAAGCCGCACCAGGTCTATGCCGTTCTCGAAACCATCATCGGCCTATGGGGCGTCTGCGCGATCTGGCTGCTCCCGGCCAGCGCGCAGGCCTTGGCGCCGCTGCTGGGCACCGCTCCCTCACCGGTCCTGCTATGGAGCGCCAGCTTCCTGCTGCCGACCCTGGTGCTGCTGCCGGCCACGGTGGCGATGGGCGGCACGCTGACGGCGCTGGAGCGCATGATGTCCGCGGCACAGGACGGCGGTCCTGTCAGCGCCGGCGTCTACGGCGCCAACACCGCCGGGGCTGTCGCCGGCACGCTGCTGTCCACCTTCGTGCTGATCCCGACGCTCGGCTTCGCCACGACGTTGCTGTGCCTCGCCGCAGTGAACGCGGCCTGCGCGCTGGCCGCGCTGTATCTGGGCCGGCGGCTGGCGATCGAGCCACGCGCAGATACCCCTCGCGCACATGCCGGGATCGGCCTCAGGCTCACGGTCACCTTGTTCGCCACCGGTCTGCTCGGCATCGGCATCGAGGTGCTGGTCGTGCGCCTCGCGGCGCAGACGATGCAGGACACCGTCTACAGCTTCGCCTGCCTGTTGTCGGCCTATCTGTTGGGGACCGCCGCCGGCGGCCTGATCTGGCAGCGTGCCGGGCCGAGGATGAGATCCGGCAAGACCGCGCTGCTCGCCGGCACCGCCGTCGTCGGGCTGGGCACGGCGCTGCTGGCTCTCTCTCTCTCCGACCTTGCGGATCGCGTGGCGGACCATGGCATCGCCGGCGAACTCAGCCTCGCCCTGCTGCTGTTTCTGCTGCCGGCGATGGCAATGGGCGCGCTGTTCGGCCAGCTCATGCAGGAGGTCCGCGACATCAGCGGCTCGGTCGGCTGGGCGGTCGGCATCAACAGCCTCGGCGCCGCGATCGCCCCGCTGCTCGCAGCCCAGCTGCTGATTCCAACGCTCGGCACCTGGAGGGCGCTTGTGCTCGCGGCGACGGGATATCTGCTGCTGCTGCAGCCGAACCGCGCCACCTTGCGCTGGGCTGCCGGGCCAGCCCTGCTTGGTGCGCTGTTGCTGGCGTGGCCCGCGCCCAGCCCGGTGAAGGTGCCCCACGGCGGCAAGCTGTTGGCGCTGCGCGAGGGTCCAATGGCCACCGCGAGCGTCGTCGATGACGCCTCCGGCGCGCGCTATCTGGAGGTGAACGGACACTTCCGGATGGGCGGCACCAGCTCCGTCCGGTCCGATTATCGCCAGGCCATGCTGCCGCTGCTGCTGCATCGGGCGCCGCGCACCGCGCTGTTCCTGGGGGTCGGCACCGGAGCGACCGTGCTCGGCGGCGCACAGCTGCCGGGCCTCGACGTGCGCGCGGTCGAATTGTCCTCCGAGGTCGTCGCGTTGCTGCCATGGTTCGACGACGGCGCGACCAAGCAGCCGATGCCGCCGATCACCGTGGCCGATGCGCGCCGCTTCATCGTCGCGGATGGCGGACGCTACGACGTGATCGTCGCCGACCTGTTTCATCCGGCGCTGGACGGCAGCGGGGCGCTGTATACGACGGAGCATTTCGACGCGGTCAAGCAGCGGCTAGCCGCCGATGGCGTGTTCTGCCAATGGCTGCCGCTCTACCAGCTCGATGCGCCCTCGCTGCGGGCCATCATCAGGAGCTTCCTTGCCATCTTCCCGGACGGCTCAGCCTGGCTGAACCATTACAGCGTCCGCACGCCGATGCTCGCGCTGATCGGATCAAGCGTCCCGCAGACGCTCGATCCCGGCCGGCTTGCCGCCCGGTTTTCGCAGCCGGAACTCCGCCCTGTCCTTCAGCCGCTCGGCTTCGACCGGCCCATCGACCTGCTCGGGCAATATGTCGCCGGCGCTAGCGCCCTGGCGCGCTTTGCCGGTCCGGGGCCGCGCAACACCGACGATTTCCCGTTCGTCACCTTCGACGCCCGGAGCAATGTCCGAGCGCTCTCGGCCCCGCCCTGGCAGTTGCTGTTGACGGTCATCGGCCAGACGACGACCGATGCGGCCGGACTGATGCCGCAGGCGGATCGCCCCGCCTGGGACCAGCGCCTGAACGCCTATTGGCAGGCGCGCAATCGCTTCCTGCAGGCTGGCGCGGCGCTCACCGGCGACCCGCGCGGCGCGGCATTAATCGCAGCGGCGGCGCCAGGCCTCCTCGATGCGATCCGCCTCAGCGCCGAGTTCGAGCCGGCCTATGCGCCTCTGATGAGCATGGCCAAAGCGCTGCTCGCATCGGACCGGCATGGCGCGGAACGCCTGCTCCGCGCCATCGACGCGGCGGCGCCGTCACGCGGCGAGGCGCGCGATCTGCTGTCGCAGGAATTCGGCGGATGAAAACAGCACAATTCGTATGAGTGGAAACCCGCTCTTCCGCAAGGATCACGCTCTCGCGTCAAGAGTCGAAGCTGACGCGGTAGCCCCAACAATCCAGATGATCCGGGATCGCATTGAAGGCGATCGTGATGCGCTGGTCGCCCTGATTGCGCGGTACCTCATGATAGAGGTAGCTCGGAAACAGCACGAGATCGCCCGGCTCCGCCTCGGGCAGCACATATTTGCCGGCATTGAACGGTCCGACCGCCGCGCTGCGCGTATGATGGCGGAAGGAGAAGTCGCTGCCGCCAGGCGGCCGCACAAACACGGTGCGGCTGCCGGGATGCGAGGGCGTCAGATAGAAGATCCCGGAGATGAAGCTGTTGGCATGGCGCGTGCAAGGTCTGATTGCCGCCGGTCTCCAGCATGTTCGTCCACATCTCCTTGACGGTCCAGCGCAGCTTCTCGCCGAACAGCAGCTCACCGAAATCGACCAACTTCGGCACCGCCAGCTCGGCGATGGTCTGGAACAGATTGTTGGCGCGGGGATCGGCCACCTCGGTATGAAACAATTGGCCAGAGCGCAGATTGCTCTCGATCTTCGAATTCCGGATCGCCGCCACGGCGGCGTCTTTCAGCTCGGGACTGAGCAGTCCCGGCGAACGCAACAACGGAATCGGAAAAAGCGCCTCGATCTGGTCCATGCCTCAATGCCCTGCACGCGTCGTCACAATCCGACAATGTGCTGACTTGCATGACAGAGCGATGACGGCGCGCTCCGCGGATCTTTCGATCAGCGTGGCGGCACCTCATGCGCGCCAAGAATGTCGAGCCGCTCACCCGGCTTCAGGCTGTGAGGCCGCTCGCGTGCCTCCCATACAGCCCGCTCGGCTTTCTCGACACAATCATCGAACTCGCCATTGCCGGCTTCGACCAGCGCCTGCTGGATGTCCCGCTCGGCGAAATAGCGCGACACGTCATCGGCCGGGAGCGCGGCTGCCTCCGCGCGCGCCTCGGCCACCGCAGCGTCACAGGTCTCCTGCGTCGGCTCTTCCTCACTCGCGGATACAGCATTCGTGAGCGCGAGGACGGCGGCAATCGAGAACAACAGACGAGACATCGGCGGACGAACCCAGGCAGACCCTATCAAAGACAAGAAGCGCCGGTTCGTGAACCGGCGCTGATAGCGGCGACGACCGGGCCCGACCGTTCTCGGCCGCCCGGTCGATCAGGAGCGCTTAGTCGCGGTCGAAATCGCGGTTGAACGCCCAGTAATCCCACTGCCCCCACTGGCCCCACTGATCCCAATCGTGCCAGTGGTGATGCTCATGCGTCAGCTTGCGCGCCAGCTCATGGTTCTTTTCAACCAGCAACTTCGGCGTACCATGCGGACGGACGAAGATCGGGTTCGCATAGAACCAGACATTCGACCAGGCCTGCACGTCGTTGGTCACCCTCTTCACGCCATTGACCGTTCCGAGATGCGACGGGCACGCCGCGTCGGTGCAGCTGACATTGACGTTGTTGAGGTCGAGCAGCGGGTTGCCGGCGCTGTCGGAGACGTTCGGCGTGGCCGGCGGAATGTTGGTACCGCGGGCGCGGATGTAGAACGGCTTCTCGCTGGCGACGAAGGAGGTCGTGAAGCTGAGGCGAACCGAACCGTCCTTCAGCTTGTGGCTCTTCATCTTGGTGGCCTGGACCTGCTTGGCGATCTTGGCCGACGCATTGTAGACGATGGCCGCGCCGGCAACACCGGCCGCATTGGCCACCGCATAGCCCGCAGCCCCCGGCGCGATCGGACCGGTGACGTCACCGGTGATCAGATCGACGTGGTCGAGATAGGGCTTGTTCAACGGCTGCTTGATGCCGACGGGCAGCAGCAGCGGGTTGTTGAAGCTGTAGGGGCTGTTATTGGCGACCGGGACGGTCATTTCCATCTCGAGGACGACCTTCTCGCCGGGCCAGACCCGCAGCGTCTCGCCCATTGTCTTCCACTCGTCATCCCACTCACCCCTGGCGCGGAACACCATGTCGGAGCCGATGATCTGGGCATTGACCGAGTACGAGTTGCCCGAGCGCATGCCGTCGATGATCGACTGCTGCGTGAAGTGCTTCTCGTTCGGCACGTAGAGACGGGTGTATTCGCCGGGGATGAAGTCCGCCGTGGTGCTGGCGTCGCGTGCACCGTAGACGCCGCGGCTGTGCCAGTCCGAGCTCTGGAACACGAACACGTTGCGGCCTTCGCCGAGCAGACCATCCCACAGACCGCCGACCTTGGCGGTATAGACACCATGCATGCCGTAGGTGCCGCCGCCGACGGCATTCGCCGTATAGGAGCCCGAACCGCCATTGATGCCGCCCTCGGCCATGTGGCCCGGCGCCTCGATGCCGAACGCCACCGTCGGGCCGGCATTGTTGAAGTCGCGGAAGTGCTCGATGTTGTAGCCCGCGGTGCCGCTCGGGTTGAACGGACCCTGACGCTCGGTGTGGGTGGGGATGGCGTAGGACTGCAGCGGGTGGTTGGCCTGCAGCCAGGTGATACCGGCAACGGCCTTCTGGTGGCCGGCCGTGCCGGAATTGTTGACGTTGTCCTTGCCCGACCAGAGCGGATTGTTGCTGGCGTCGACCGGACCGATCGCGTCGGTGTCGGCGCGGTCGAAGCGATATTCGAACTCGGCCATCTTGTCGGCATTGCCGTAGCCACGCGGGTTCTGGCCGGCGATCACGGCGACGTCGCCATGCTCGTGACCGGGCAGGATCCACTCCAGACCTTCGACCAGCACCTTATTATACGTCGCGGTGCGGCTGACGATGGTCGGGTACTCGATTTCCTGGATCGACTGCCAGCGCCACATCTTGGCGTTGGTGTCGGTGCCGTTCGGCGTGCCCTTCAGCTTGGTGATGGTGATGCCGTCGATCGTCTTGCCGAGCGTCTGGCTCCAATAGGTGGTGGTGTTGTCACCCGGGATATTGGCGCTGGCGTCGCTGAAGCGGCAGTCGCGGTTGCCCGAGCCGCCGTGGTTGCCGAGCGTGAACCAGTCGAGGTCGAAGTTCTTGCCACCAGCCGCCGCGGTGCCCTTGCCGACCGAACGATCGATCGAATAGCCGGCGGCCACCGAACCGTCGGTGCAGGTGTTGTGATTGTGCATGTCGCCGGCGACATACGGATTCATTTTCGCTTTCGGCTCACCCCAATATTCGCCCCAGCGTTCGCCGGCATCGGCGCTCTGCGAGAGCGCCAGCGACACCGAGGCCGCTGTCAACAAGATCTTTTTGGCAGATGGAACCATTTCGTCGCCCCTGGACGTTCAATGAGATTTCAAACACGAATCCCCCAACGCATGCACGATGCGCATCGTCATTCGTGGCGCGACCAAACCAAAACTCGGAGACAGTTTGTTGAAGGTTTTATTTATCGTGCGCCTTGCCCCCACCAACGAAGCCCGTCACGGCTCTTGCGAATTTTTTGTGACACGACTGATTGCACCGTGACAATCGCGCGTGGGGCGTTGCATATACGCGCCGCGCGTCGAGCGCTGTCGTCATTTCAAAAAGCGTATGTCAGCTCCTGCCATGTCGAATGCGGCGCAGACCTTCGAAGGCGCCTCTGTCCACGCCAATCCGCGAGACGGCCATAGCGCGTTACCCGCGCCGGCACGAAGCTGGGGCGCAGCCTTGCGCGCTTTGGCCACGGAGCCGCTGCTGCATTTCCTCGTGCTCGGCGGTCTGATCTTCGCAGCCGATGCCATTCTGCATCCGCCGGCCAAGGACGAGAAGGTCATCACCGTCACCAAGGCGCTGCGCCAGTCCTTCATTGACACGTTCGACGAGGACAAGCAGCGTACCCCGAGCGACGCCGAGTTGCAGAAGATGGTCGAGGCCTGGGTGGCCAGCGAGATCCTCTACCGCGAAGGCAAGGCGCTCGGTGTCGACCGCGGCGACGAGATGATCCGCGACCGTGTCGCATTCAAGCTGCAATATCTGATCTTCGACCAGGTCCGCGTGCCGAAGCCGAGCGAGGAGCAGTTGCGCGCCTGGTTCGCCGAGAACCACGCCCGCTTCGATGAGCCCGAGCGCGTCAGCTTTCTGATCACCCCGCCGAGCGACGAAGCGACGGCCAAGCGACACCTCGACGACATCCGCGAGCAGCGCGAGTCGGAAGAGCTGCGCGACCAGACGCGGGCGATCCTCGACCGCCCCGTGCCCAGCCTCTCCGCCGCCTTCGGCGACCAGTTCGGCGATGGCCTGCTCAAGCTGCCGACGCAGCAATGGACCGTGTTGCAGTCCAAGGACGGCTGGCATGTCGTGCGCCTCGACGCGCGCACCCCTGGCGCGCCGGCGAAATTCGAGGACCTCCGCGACGACGCCGCCAAGATCTGGCACACCGAGGAAACGCGCAAGCAGGCGTGGGAGGCGGTGAGCCGGCTCAAGGCCAACTACACGATCAGGTACGAGCCGTGACCGGCTGGCGCGTCCTGCAGGTCGTTCTGCTCGCACTCGCCGCGCTGCTGCATTCGCGCCCCGCGACGGCGCATCAGGCAACGCTCGGCGTGCTCGAATTCCGCGAGATGCGCCCCGGCGCGTTCATCGGACGCTGGACCACCCTACCGAAAGACGGCGCCAACCGCATCGAGCTCAAGATGCCGGCGCATTGCTTGCTGCGCCTGCCGGAGCTCAATTGCGGCGACAAGGGGCTGGTGGGGCAGATGACCATCGCCAATCTTGGCGAGGACATGTCGGCCGCGATCATCCGCGTGACGTCCCTGAACGGCGAGACGCGCAGCTACACGATCTCGGCGGCCAATCCGGTGGTGACGGTGCTCGGCACTGACGCGCCCACGCTGGACACTTGGCTGGAGCTCGGCAAGACCTATGTCAATCTCGGCATCGATCACATTCTGCTCGGCGCCGACCACCTGCTGTTCGTGCTCGGCCTGATCTGGAT
Organism: Bradyrhizobium sp. USDA 4369; assembly: GCF_054056435.1. NCBI lineage: Bacteria > Pseudomonadati > Pseudomonadota > Alphaproteobacteria > Hyphomicrobiales > Nitrobacteraceae > Bradyrhizobium > Bradyrhizobium sp. USDA 4369. The sequence goes on from NZ_JBSRYH010000001.1 coordinate 1,077,062, forward strand.
CGTGCAAGGCGGCTGGCGGCTGCTCAAGACGATCACCGCCTTCACGATCGGGCACAGCGCGTCGCTCGCTGCGACGGCATTCGGCTGGATCGGCGTGCCCGAGGGACCACTCAACGCCTGCATTGCGCTCAGCATCGTGTTCGTCGGCGTCGAGATCGTCAAACAACAGCGCGGCGAGATCGGCCTCACCGCACGCTATCCCTGGGCCGTGGCCTTCAGCTTCGGCCTCGTGCACGGCATCGGCTTCGCGAGCGCCCTCGCCGGCCTCGGGCTGGAGCGACGCATCCTCCCAGCAGCCCTGCTCTTCTTCAATGTCGGTGTGGAAATCGGCCAGATCCTGTTCGTCCTGCTGGTGCTGGCGCTGATCTGGGCGCATCGGCGGCTTGGCGCGGTGCTGCCGAGCTGGGGCGTCGAGCTTCCCGCCTATGCGATCGGCTCCGTATCGATGTTCTGGTTCCTGGGCCGTCTGGTGCGGGTGCTGGCGCTGGCATGACGCGGATGGAGCAAAGATGATGCGGCGTAAACTCCTGCACTCCGCTTGCGGCGTGCTGTTGCTGTCGGTGCTGACGGCGAGCCCAGGTTTTGCTCACGAGCAGACCGGCGTCGGTGGCGGGCTGGCCGCCGGACTGCTGCATCCCCTGACCGGGCTGGACCATCTCGTTGCGATGGTCGCCGTCGGCATCTGGGGCGCGCAACTCGGCGGCGCCGCGATCTGGGTGCTGCCGATCGTCTTTCCGCTGGTGATGGCGCTCGGCGCCGTGGCTGGCATCCTCAAGATCGGACTGCCCGTTCCCGAGCTGGTGATCGCGCTCTCGGCACTGGTGCTCGGACTGGCGGTCGCTCTGCGCGTCCGGGCCCCGTTCGTGCTGGCCGCGGCGGTCGTTGCAGTGTTCGCCATCTTCCACGGTCATGCGCATGGCGCCGAGCTCCCCTCCGCGGCAAATCCCCTGGCCTATGGTTGTGGCTTCGTCGTCGCCACCGGCCTGCTTCATGCCTTCGGCATCACGATCGGCGCTCTCGCCCGCTGGCCGGGTGGCGAACGCGTCATCCAGGGCGTCGGAGCCGCCATTGCCGCGCTCGGTGGCTATTTCCTGGTCACGAGCCTGGGAGTCGCGGCATGAGCGCGCGCCTAAGAACGTCGCTTATGGCTGCGCTGCTGCTATTGACGCAGGTGCAGATCGCCGACGCGCACATTGTCTCGGCACGGCTCGGCGACTTCTATGCCGGAGCATTGCATCCCCTGCTCACCTTGCAGGACGTCGTGGCCTGGGCGGCGCTCGGACTGCTGGCCGGATCGCTCGGGGCCGCGAGCGGACGATGGCTGGTCGCGGTGTTTCCGCTCGGCCTGTGTCTCGGGCTTGCACTCGCAGTGGCAGCGGGCCTGGCTCCCACCCCGCCGATCGTCGATGCCGCGACAATCCTGGTCATCGGACTTTTGCTCGCCGCCGCCCTGCGCATTCCGGTGGCGCTGCTGTGCATGCTCGCCTTTGTCCTTGGCGTGATGCGCGGCGCCGCCAATGCCGGCGAGCTCGTGCCGCAGACGGATCGTGTGCTCTACGCAGCCGGGCTCGCCAGCGCCGGCTATGTCGCCATCACGCTCATCATGGCCCTCGTGCTCGCGTTCCGGCGGCCTGAGACCGAGCCGGTGTCCAGCTGGCGGGGGATCGCGGTCCGCGCGATCGGCGGCTGGCTGGCCGCGATCGGTCTGATGATGGCGGGACTATCGCTCGCCACCTGAGCACGTCTATGCTGCCGCCTTCACAGCCTTGAATTCCGCCGGGACCGCTTGACCAGCGCCATCGACAATCTCTGCATCGCCGCACTGCTTGTGACCTGCGCCGGCCTGATCTGGACCGATCTGCGCAGCGGCCTGCTGCCCGACTGGATGAATGCGATCATCGCCATCAGCGGGCTGGTTCGAATGGCGGCGGGCGATGATCCATCATCGGCGCTGTGGGAGGGCGCCGCGGCCCTCGCCGTGGGCATTGTCCTGCTGCTGCTACGGCGGCTGTATGCGATGGTCCGCGATCGGCAGGGATTGGGTCTCGGTGACGTCAAGTTTCTGATGGCCGCAACGCTCTGGACCGGCCTCTCCGGCCTCCCGATCCTGCTCCTGGTCGCGACGATGACGGCGCTTGCGGGCGTACTCATTCTCTTCGTCATGGGGCGGCGCTTGACCGGCCACACCGCGCTGCCGTTCGGCCCCTTTCTCGTCATCGGGCTTCTCGCCGTGCTCGCGCTGCAGGCCATTGGCAGCGACCTGGTGCTTCCGGCGTAGAGGCCGAAGACAGCTCAGCGCGACCGCCGCGCCATGCGCGCGCGCGCCGATGGCGGCGCAGGGACCGGATCGCTCTCGTCGTCTGCGCTCTGTCCCAGTTGCGGCATCGGCAGGATCACCGTTTCACCATCCTTCCGCAGCACGGCCTCGCGCGGCTTCAGCGCCTCGAGCCGCCACCCTTCATGCGCAGCCCCGATCCGCAGGCGCAGCGGTACTTGCGAGGATGGATCGACGAAAATGCCAAAACTTTCCTCGTCACCGATCACCGTGCCGACGAGCTGCAGGTTCGGCCGTTCCGGCTCCGGCGGCGGAGGCGGCGGCGCCGCACGCATGACCATCACCGGCGCGGCAATCGGCGGAGGCGCCCGGCGCGAAGCCGAGAAGATCGGCCGCTCGCGCGTCGCCGACAGCGCACCAATCGGGACCTCCCACAGCGGATTGGCGCTTGTCGCCAGCGAGATCGCTTGTGGTGCCACGACGGCGCGCTCCGGATCGGCGGCCGCCTGTCCGACCTTGCCGTCGATGCGCGCAGCGTTCAACGCTGCAGTCGGTTCGAGACCTTCCGCTTCATCGCCCCACGCAGGGCCAAGACAGCCGATGGCCATGCACGCAACGGCCAAGGCGACGGCGAGAGAGCTGACCGGCGCGCGCATCACGATTTTCCTTGCCATTGCCCGGACACGGTCACGAGCACCCGCAGCCGTCCGCTCTCGCTGGCCGCAGCCGCGAGCGGCTGCTGCACATGCAGCTGATCAACGAACAGGAACGGCAGTCCGGCTTCGATATCATAGAGCAGTTGTTGCAGCGCCGGCTGTTCGAGCTCGCAACTGGCGACGACGCTGATGGCGCTCGTGCTTGCGCGCGCCGCCGGCAGGTCGACCTGCGTCGACAGCACGCTGCCGCCGACCTTGGTGACCGCCTCGGTGAGGCGCTGGACCAGCGCCGCGCCAGCAATGGTGACCGTCCGCCCCTCGACGAACACGGATCCGCCGGGCGACACGGCGGCGCCGGCATCCGCGGCACTGCCCGTTTTCTTGCGTCCCGCAAACTGCGCCAACTGCGCGTAATTATCAGTGAGCTGCTCACGCTTGGCGAGCAGATCGACGACGGCTGCAGCGCCGAGCCAGAGCAGCGCGACCAGGCTGACGGCGTAGAGGATGGCGGCCGTGGCCGGCGAGTCCAGGAAGATCCGGCGCAGCGGGGCAGACCAGTTCATGCCCGATCTCCGAAATAGGGGTTGATGCGTGCCTCGATGTGGAAGCGCTCGCCGGCCTCCCCCGCCGTCCGGGTGGTCGGCGCGTAGAAGGTCGCTCGGCTGAATTGCGGTGACTGCTCGATCAGGCGGATCAGGGCGGGCGCATCCTGGGTCATGCCTGAAATCTGCAGGCGATCATTCTCGACGTGCATTTCGAGCACGTAGGTGTCGTCCGGCAGGATCTTGGACAGCGTCTCGAGCACGATCACGCTGGCTGGGCTGGTCTGCTTGCGCTTGGCGAGCAGGCCGTCGGCGGCAGCGCTTCCGATCGCGGGCCGCAGGGCGGTGCGCAGCCGTGCCATTTGGGCCTGGGCATCGTCGAGCTCACCATCGAGATATCCACCCACGAATGTGGTGGCGATCAGCAGTACGGCGGTCGTCGCGGCGACCGACAGCCAGCCGATCTTGAGCACGCGTCCAAGATCTCGGCCGCCTCCGAGCGCAGAGCGCAGAGACGCCTTGTAGACCTGGATCGGCGCACCATCGCCTGCACCATCCTCCGCGACCACTGCGATCTTGGCCGCGCCGACCTCCTCCGCGAAAGCTAGCAGCGGGTGGATCAATACGCGCGGCGCGGCAATCAGCGTCACCGCGATCCGATCATTTGCGGCCGCCGGCGCCGTGCCGAAGCCGTACACGACCTGATCGATGGTCCACGGCGTCAACCTTGCGATCTGCGTCCGGATCATCCCGTCCAGAAATGGCTCCGCCTGCTTGGGAAAGTCGAGTGGGCGAACCAGGAGGTTGTCCGCGGCGACATGGACCTCGAGCGCGCAGCCGCGCAGCGCCCGCAACCATTCTGGCGAGAGCGCAAAGCGCGTCGCCACGGCTGCGGGATTGATCGTGGCCGGCGGCAAGGCCGGCTTTCCCCGCGACGGCGCCTGCTGCGTCAAGACCACATCGTCCGGCCGATGATAATGGACGACAACCCGTCCCCTGCTGAGCTGGCGATCGGCGACCGCCTCGACCGCGAGGGCCACGCTCGCCGTCCACGCCGTCAATCCTTGCTCGATCGTCTCTGTCAGCTTCATGGCGTCAGCCGCGCCTGTCGCGCGCCTCTCGGTTGCGGTCCTGCGTCCTGCCGTGCGAGCAGTCGATATGGCTCCTCACCTTCGCCCGGAATGATGACAGCGGTCGCGGCATGCCGCAGCCCGCCTGCCGGTTCGACCAGGATGCTGAGCCGATAGGCCTTGCTCTTGCCCTTGGCGGCGTCCTTGGCCGCCGGCCCGAGCGTCTTGGCGAGGGCGTCGGCGTCCTGCATCAGCGATGCCCGCGCATTGAGGAAGTCCTTCAGGATCAGCGGTGTCATTCCGGGCAGCGCGGCCACCACCTCCGGCGGGGCGATCGTCGGATCGATTCCTGGAGAGCCGTTGAAGACGGTGATGAATGGCAGCGTGCGCTCGACCAACGCGGCGGGAATGCCGAGAACCAAAGCGAGCTCGCCGACATGGGCAAAGGGCGCCAGCCGCGGCGTGCGGGTAAGCCCGGCCGCGGCATAGCGCGCGTCCTCGGCCTGCGCCTTCGCCGCGTCCGACGGCTTCGAGCGCCACGCGACCACGCGCTCGGCATAGTCCTTGGCGGCGTCCCGTTCGGTGCCGACCGTCACAAACAGGGTTTCGAGCATCTCGACCGGCGCCGTGTTCAGGTCGATGCGCGCGGCTTCGCTCACGAACGACACCGCGATGTCGTTGCCCGCGAGCGCGAGCCGGAAGCTGCCCTGCCTCGGCCGCTCCTCTTCCTTGGAGAGCATCAGGCGATAGGCTGACAATTCGATCGCCGCCGACGTCAACGCATCAGCCTGGACGGCGCCGTCCTCAAGCCGCAACAAGCGCGCGGAGCTTCCCAATTGCTGCGAGACGATCACGACGAGCGCCGCGAGGGCAGCAAGCATCCACAGTACGGCGACGAGGATGAAGCCATCCTGTGCGCCGCGCCCGCCGACAAGCCGAGCGCTGTAAATCCGCCTGCGCATCAGTCGATCAGCCCATCATTATTGTAGTTGTTGTCGGGCTGCTGCGGCGGCTGGGCCACAGCCGGAGGCGGGCCGGAACTGCCGCCTGCTTCTGCATTCGCGAAACCGCCGCCTGGCGTGTCGACCTGAATATGGACAGCGCTGACCAGGATGGGCCCACCGCCGCGGCTCTCATCATAAACCGTCATACGCACCGCGAACGGCAATTTGCTCGCATCATGCCACTCCGGCGTCCAGGCCATTGTCCGGTCGGCATAGGCGAACGACATCCGGAACGGAGCCGACAACAGCGTCACCGGATCGCGGAAGCGAAAATACGCGGCAACGGCCTGCCCGAGCGGGGTAGGCTCGAACGCGGCGCGCGATCGCAGCAAAGCGCGGCCATTCCTGTCCCCTTCCTCGCCGATGCGTACGACGTCAAGACCGTGCCCGGCATTGGGACCAACCTCGGACCGAACAAACGTCGCCGAGAATTCCTCCCCGATGAACAGCGGCCCCTTCTGTTCGCGATTGGGCGCCACGAATTGGGCCGCGGCGAAATCATCACCAACCCGGTGCAGCGCGGCAGCGACCATCTCGGCGCGTTGCACGCGGTCCAGCCCGCGCTTCCAGGACGGCAGCCATTGCGACGTGACAGCGAGCACCGCCGACAGCACGATGCCGGCAATCGCCAGCGCGCCGAGTGCCTCGATCAACGCGAACCCCGTCTCATCTCCACGGTCGGATCTGGCACTCATCAGCGGGCCATCCGTACGAGCCGGACCGTCTGCACCTCGGCAAGTGCGCCGGAGCCGGTCTTCACACGCATCGTCACGGCTTCGGGAACCCAGCCCTGCTGTCCGGCGGGCTGCTCCCAATCGCCGCCGAGCGGATTGATCTTCAGCACCACCGAGCCTGTCCCGGAACGCTGATCAACGACGCCGGGTTGCAGCCGGCCGCGATCCGCCAATGCCGTCGTCAGCGCCAGCCGCGTATCGCTGACCAGCGTGACATGCTGCTCGAATTTGCGGACCGCGTAGGCGTTGCGCGCAACGACCGCCCCGATGGCGACGATCGACACGCTGACGACGGCGAGCGCGACGAGCACCTCGATCAGCGTAAAGCCGGCCTGGTCGTGATCAGCCATTTGCGAGCGCGCGCGACACAATGTCGACCCTCCCCGTCAGCCAGTTCACCCGGATCTCGAGGCTCAGATCGGCGCGCGACAAGGTGATCGCGCCGCCGCAGGACAGGCCGTCGGGAAAGAAGCTGATCGTCGCCACCACCGGCCGCTGCTGGCAAGTGCGCGGCAAGGTCGCCCGGAAGCCGACGTCGTCCGGCAGCTTCAACGCCGCACCGCCGCTGCCGGAACTGATCAGCCGGCGCGACGTGTCCAGCCGCGTATCGACCCGCAGGCCGTTGCGCATCGAGGCGGCGCGATCGGATTTCAGCAGCGTCACCGCCTGCAGAGCATAGGCCTGCAGCCGCGGCCGCGACGTCTGCCGCGGCACATAGGGCCATGCGACGGACGCCAGCAGCGCGACGATCGCGAGCACGCAGACCATCTCGAGCAGCGTAAATCCACGTTGACTGCCGTCACTCACTTCGCGCGCTCGTCTGCGTTCCCAGCACGATGTCGGCGGCGGTGCCGCTGCCGCCTTCCTGGCCGTCCGCGCCATACGAAAGAATGTCGAACGGCCCATGGTCGCCCGGCGCGCGGTAGACATAGGCCGTATTCCACGGATCCTTCGGCACCGCCCCGCCCTTGAGATAGGGACCGTTCCAGGTGCCGATCCCCGGCGGCCGCTGCGCCAATGCCGCAAGACCTTCCGAGGTCGAGGGATAGCGGCCCACATCAAGATAGAACAGATCGAGCGCCGCCGAGAAGCTCTGCAGCTGGATCCGCGCCGCCTTGGTCTTGGATTCGCTGAGATAGTTCAGAACACGCGGACCGATCAGCCCCATGATCAGCCCGATGATGGTGATCACCACCAGCATCTCGACCAGCGTGAAACCGCGCTCGGTCTCGCGTCCGGACCTTGTGGCCTGCTGGGCCTGCACGTTCGAGCTCATGTCATTCTCCTTGATACAAGTCAGCCGACGAGTTGCGTGACGGAGAGCAGCGCCGTCATGATCGAGACGATCAAGCCGCCGACGACGACGCTGATCAGCAGGATGGCGGCAGGACCGACGATCCCGACGACGCGGTCGAGCCCACGCTGCAGCTTGGATTCATAGAACTCGGCGATGCGGGTCGAGAGCGTCGGCAACTGGCCAGTCTCCTCGCCGAGGCGCAGCATGCGCAGCGCCATCGGCGGCAGCATGTTGTCGGCGGACAGCGCCTGGGACAGCTTGCCGCCATGGCGCACGCGGTCCGCCGCGGCCGACCACGGCGCTCGTGACGACGTCACCGCCATCACGTCGACCAGAATACGCAATGCCGCGCTGAGCGTGACGCCGCAGCCGAGCAGCAGGCCGAGATTGCGGCAGAACAGGCTGGTCCGATAGAACATCAGGATGTCGCCGATGCCGGGCATCACCGCCAGCGCGCTGGTCAGTCCGGCGCGAACCGCAGGCTGGCGCAGAAGCCACCAGACGGCAGCGATCAGCACCGCGCAGCCGAGCGTGATCACCGCCGCATTGGCCCGCACGATGTCGGACAGCCACATGAAGAAGCCGAGCGCCGTATCGGCGCGACCGCCGAAATCGCGCAGCACCGCAGAGAAATTCGGCAGCACGGCCACGAGGAAGAACAGCATCACGCCGATCGCCGCCAGAAAAACGAAAGCGGGGTATTGCATCGCGTCGGTCAGCTTGCGCCGAGTCGCCTCGGAGCGCTCGCGTTCGCCGGCGAGCGCCGTCAGCACGTGATCGAGCGTGCCCGACGCTTCGCCCACGCGCATCAGCGCGACATACATCGGCGAAAACAGGCGCGGCTGCGCGGCCGCAGCGTCGGCGAAGCTCTCACCGGCCATGATGGCCGTTCGCAGGCGAGCCACCACCGGGCGCAGGCGACCGACCTCTGAATCGCTCGACAGAAGCTCCAGCGCATCGTCGAGCCGCGCGCCCGCCTTGAGAAGCAGCGCCAGGTCCCGCGTGAAGGTGGTGACTTCGGCGGCTGACGGCCCGCCGAAGGCGAATCCGGACGCGGCTCCCGCGCCCGACGTCTTCTCCTCGATCGTCTCGATCGGCAGCAGCTGAAGATATGAGATGCGCCGTTCGACCTCGCTGCGCGACGGCGCCACGAGGGATCCCACGACGATCTCGCCGGACTGAGTCAATGCGCGATAGCGGTAGCTTGGCACGGTCCACCTCAGCGCGCGACGAGGACACGAAACAGCTCGGAGGTCGAAGTAACGCCGGCGCGGCACTTGGCGACGCCGTCGTCGAGCATCGTCGTCATGCCCTCCCGCATCGCCAGCCGATCAATCGCCAAGCCATCGGCACTGTCGGCGATCAGCTCGCGCAGGCTGCTCGTCAGTTCGAGCAGCTCGAACACACCGACGCGTCCGCGGTAACCGCTCTGGCCGCATCGATCGCAGCCGACCGGATGCCATGTCACATCCCCGGCCGCGAGACCCAAATGGCCGAAGCGCGGATCGTTCCGACACGTCTCCTCGTCGAGCGGCTTGGCGATCTTGCAATGATCGCAAAGCTGGCGCACCAGCCGCTGCGCGATGACGGCGCGCAATGTCGATCGCAGCAGATAGCCCTCGACGCCGAGATCGAGCAGCCGCGGCACCGCCGCCGCCGCGGTCTCGGTATGCAACGTCGTCAGCACGAGATGGCCGGTCAGCGCGGCGTGAACCGCGACATGCGCGGTCTCGTTGTCTCGGATCTCGCCGACCATGATGACGTCGGGGTCTTGCCGGACGAAGGAGCGCAGCGCGGTGGCGAAGGTCAGCCCGATCGCCGGCTTGATCTGCGACTGGTTGATGCCGGGGATCTCATATTCCACCGGATCCTCGACGGTGAGGATCTTGCGCTCCGGCGTGTTGAGCATCGACAGGATGGTAGCCAGCGTCGTTGTCTTGCCGCTGCCGGTCGGTCCGGTGATCACGATCATGCCGTGCGGCAGCGCGATCAGGCGGCGGAGCGCGGCGTCATCGCGCTGGGACAGGCCGAGACGGCTCGCGACGAGCTGCGAGCGATCCTTGGGCAAGATGCGGAGCACCGCGGTCTCACCATGCTGCGTCGGCATGATCGCGACGCGGACGTCGATCTCCGCACGGCCGGCGCGAATGCGCGCGGCGCCGTCCTGTGGCAATCGCCGCTCTGCAATGTTCAGGCCGGCGACGATCTTGATGCGGGAGATCACGGCCTGCGGCAGCACGCCCGCCGGCGCTGTGATCGGACGCAACAGCCCGTCGACGCGGAGCCTGACAACGAGCCCGGTCGAGAACGGCTCAATGTGGATGTCGCTCGCGCGCATTTCCACGGCCTTCTCGATGAGATCGTTGACCGCCCGCACCACCGGCGCGCCGCTCGCCAAATCCCGCAGGCTTTCGATGTCGTCGTCGCGCAGGTCCTGGACCGGCGAGATGTCGGCTTCCTCTCCAGCGGCCAGCCGCTGGTCGAGCACGACCGCGATGTCCTCGTGCGACGCGACTTTGAATATAATGTCAGGGCCCAGCACCAGTTCGGCGGCCCGCCGCACCGCCTGATCGGTCGGATCGGCCATGGCAAAACTGGCCGTGCCCTCGGAGCTCCGGTAGGGATAGCTGAGCACTTCGCGCAGGAAGCGGTCCGAGAATTCGCTTACCGCGGGCGTCGCCGCCATCAGCTCGCGCAAGGATGCGCGATCGAGCCCGGTAAACTGCACAGCCTCCTCGGCAAAGGCCTCGGCCGACAGGCCGAACCGATCCCACAGCGCAAGCTGCGTGTCGCCGGCAGGCTCGCCCGAACGCTGCGGATGCCGCTGACGAAGATAGGCCTGAAACTGGGTCGACAGCGTACCGCTCATGGCGAGATCCGGGGAGCGCCCGTGCCGGCATGTTGTCTCGGCACACTACAAATGGCTGCCGCTGTTATTGATCGCGAACATGACGGTTGTACGAATGCGAAGCGCGCCGACATTTCCGACACACAAGTTGCGCAAAACTCCACAGCTCCCGCCAAATATACATAAGTGTCACATTGGACCGCTATGCAGGCCGCACAGTCTCCCGCAGCAGCATCATGTTGCGGCCAGTCCACATGAGTAGGTCGGCAAGTCCATGTTTTGCATCGGCAATCGAAGCCAGTCCGCTGCGGTTGTCCGGCATGGTTTGCTGCTCGCAGGCACCGTCCTGCTCGCCTCCTGCAACATGGCGACGCTGAATTCTCAGGCCAGCGCGCCGGCTGATGTCGACGTGATCGACAAGGTCCGCTCGCTCGATATCTTGCCGCGCGATGAGCGACCGGTCGGGTCGCTCCAGAGCCGCCCCGAGGTCGAACGCGCGAGCGCGCGGACCTATCAGGGGACCGTGGTTCAGGAGGTCGCCGAGGTCAGACCGCAGCCGGCGGCTGATGGCAAGGGCTACGATCTCAATTTCGAGAACACGCCGATCGCGCTGGTCGCGAAGGTCGTGATCGGCGACATTCTCGGCGCCGGCTATTCGATCGATCCGCGCGTCCAGGGCAGCGTGAGCCTGGTCTCCGCCCGGCCGGTGCCGAAATCCGACATTCTGTTCGTGCTGGAAAGTGCGCTGCGCCTGTCGGGCGTCGTGCTGGTCCGCGAGGGCGGCGGCTACAAGCTGACGCCGCTCGGCGATGCCATCGGGGCCGGCCGCGTCGACGGCGAAGCTGGTCGCGCCGAGCCCGGCTACGGCGTGTCGGTGGTGCCGCTTCAATATGTCGGCGCACAGACGATCCTCAAGCTGATGGACAGCTTCGCGACCCGCGCCGGCAGCGTGCGCGCCGACTCCACGCGGAACCTGCTGCTGATCCAGGGCACCGGCGCCGAGCGGCGCTCGGCGATCGAGACCGCACTGAGCTTCGACGTCGATTGGATGCGCGGCCAGTCGGTCGGCGTCTTTCCAGTCAGCAATTCGGCGCCCGAGCCGCTCGTCGCCGAGCTGGAAAAGATTATGGATACGGGCGAGAACGGGCTGAGCCAGAATCTGGTGAAGCTGCAGGTCGTCAGCCGGCTCAACGCCATCATGGTGGTGACGCGCAAGCCGGCGCTGCTGCAGACCGCAGCGACCTGGATCCGTCGGCTCGACCAGGCCGATTCCGGGCGCACCAGCGTCCACGTCTACCGCATCCGCTACGGCGATGCGCGCCAGCTGGCCAAGGTTCTCACCGACATGTTCGGAGGCGCCAGCTCCTCGTCCACCGACAGCACCGACAATCAGGCGGCGCCGGGCTCGGATGGGACGACGACATCGGTTGCCGATCGGCTGTCCTTCAACACCAACGCAGCGGGATCAGCCAACGGCGGTGCGACGACATCGAGCCGGCTGCAGGGCGCCGGCGGCCTGTCCGGGATGCAGTCCTCTGGCGCGTCGTCCGCGTCCAGCAGCACGCCGTCGGCGAGCGGGCTAGAACCCCGCTCCGGCGGCAGCGGCGGCCAGGCGCTGATGCCGAACGTCCGCATCACGCCAGATACCGTCAACAACTCGCTGCTGATCTATGCCGATCGCGAGAGCTATCGCACCATCTCCAGCACACTGCAGCAGCTCGATCAGCCGGTGCTGCAGGTCGGCATCGACGCGACCATCGCCGAGGTGACGCTGACCAACGAATTATCCTACGGCGTGCAGGCGTATCTGTCGAGCAAGGTGCTCGGTCTCGGCACCGACAAGGGCTCGATCACCAACACCCAGGCGACCTCGGTGGCGACGGCGACGACCGCGGCGGCCACCTCGGCCCTGATCAACCGCGCGCTGCCCGGCTTCAACTTCCTGATCGGGCACGAGGCATCACCCAACATGATCCTCGATGCGCTGCATACGGTGACCAGCGTGAAGGTGCTCTCCAACCCGTCGCTGGTCGTGATCAACAATCAGGCGGCCACCCTGCAGGTCGGCGATGTCGTGCCGGTCTCGACCGGCAGCGCCACGGTGCTGTCGTCCAGCAACACTGTCGTGAACACCATCGACTATCGCAACACCGGTATCATCCTGCGTGTCGTGCCGCGGATCGCCGCCAATGGCAATGTCCGGCTCGAGGTCGAGCAGGAGATCAGCAACGTCGCCGCACAGACCGCCGCGAGCCTCACGCCGACAGTGTCACAACGCAAAGTCAAGAGCGCGATCTCGGTCGCCAACGGCCAGACCGTGCTGCTGGCGGGCCTGATCAGCGAGCAGCAGAACGGAAACCGCAACGGCATTCCCGGCTTCGACGAGATCCCGATCCTGGGCGACACGTTCTCGCATCAGGACAAGAAGGGCACCCGGACCGAGCTGATCATCTTCATCCGGCCGCAGATCATCCGCGACGGCAGCGATGCTCATCAGGTGGCCGAAGAACTCCGTTCCAAGCTCCGCGGATCGGTCGGGGCCAGCATCACGGATGATTTGCGTGTCCGCACCACCCGCTGACCACCTCGACCACCCGGCCCGGCCGTCGGTCCGACGTCGCATCAAGGCCGCGACCGCCGTGGCCCTGCTGCTCGCAACGATGTCCACCTCCGCTCACGCTGATACGATCAGCGCCGCACGTAGCGCCTATGCGCGCGGCGATTTCGTGCGCGCGGTCCGCGTGCTGAGTCCCCTGGCTCTGCACGGCGATCCGCGCGCGCAGGCGATGCTCGGCTTCATGTACGAGAACGGCTTCGGCACGCCGCAGGCCTATGAGGTCGCCAGCGATCTCTATTGCCAGGCCGCGGCCGCCGGCAATCCGTTCGGCCAGGCCATGCTCGGCCTGATGTATGACAAGGGTCACGGCGTTCCGCAGGACGTGGTGATCGCCTACAAATGGCTCAACCTCGCGGCCGGCAATGCCGGGCGGACGCAGCGGAGTTATTACCTCCGCCTGCGCAACGCCGTCGCCTCGAAGATGTCGACCAGCCAGATCGCGCAAGGTCAGGCGCTCGCGTTGGGCTGGGTGCCCGGCCAATTCTGAGCTGCCGCTCCCGAATCATTACGTAGACACAGCGCGGTTGACGCCGACGCTGGATCTGGCCTGCGCGTAGGTCGCCGCGCGAACAAACAAACTCGCGTCGCCGTGTGTCGGCAAGCCCCAGCATTTCTGGGCATTTCACAAAACCGCATCAAGACCGACACCTCGTTGCAATTTGTTGCCGCGATAAATCGTCGCAGGCCGCACCCGCCAGTGTGCGTGCCAGCATCCCACTCCGTCCGGAGATTTTCATGACCAGAACAGTCACGCGGTCCAGAGCGCTTGCGCTTGCGACCACTGCCGTCTTCACGACGACCAGCATCGCCTCGGCCTTCGCCGGCACGGCGACCACTACGCCGATCGAGCACGTCATCATCATCGTCGGCGAGAACCATACCTTTGACAATCTGTTCGGCACCTACAAGCCGAAATCTGGACAGAGCATCGACAATCTGCTCAGCAAGGGCATCGTGAAGGAGGACGGCTCCCCGGGCCGGCACTTCAAGAAGGCCGCGCAGCGCATCGGCCGCGACGAAGTGCGTTACACGGCGGAGACGGCCTCCACCGGCGCTTACGCAACATTGCCCCAGCCCTACACCACCTACGGAATCGGCCTGCCGCAGAACGTGCTCGACACGCGCTTTCCGGCCAATCTCCCCAACGGACCGTATCAGATCTCGAAATACGTGCCCTACGCCGCCTACACCGGAGATCCGGTGCACCGCTTCTTCCAGATGTGGCAGGACGTCGACGGCGGCAAGCACGACAAGTTCGTGTGGGTCGAGCAGACCATCGGCACCGGCTCGAACGGCAAGCCCTATCCGGCGGGCGGCTTCAACCCGATGGAAGGCGCGATTTCCATGGGCTTCTACAACATGAACCCGTTCACCGACGCCGCGGGCAAGGCCCAGCCCGGTGATGCGCCGTTCTTCAAGCAGCTCGCCGACGAATACGCGATCAGCGACAATTATCACCAGGCCATCATGGGCGGCACCGGCGCCAACTTCCAGGCCCTGGTGACCGGACATGCAGCCTTCTTCACCAATCCGGAGACGCTGAACGGCGCCCCTGCGGTGCCCTACGCCAACCAGATCGAGAATCCGGATCCGGTTCACGGGACCAACAACTACTACAAGCAGGACGGCTACAGCGGCGGCTCCTACGTCAACTGCTCCGACCCGAGCGCGCCGGGCGTCGCCGCCATCAACGAGCAGCTGTTCAAGAACGGCGTCTATCACAACAATTGCGCGCCGAACCATTATTACCTGGTCAACAATTACAGCATGTACTGGAATCAGACGAGCGCCAAGCCGAACGCGCTCGGCTCGGACAAGTTCGTGCTGCCGCCGCAGAGCGCGCCGACCATCGCCGACGTGATGACGGCGAAGGGCGTGTCCTGGAAGTACTACAGCGCCGACCGTGGTGACGACGCCACCACCTTCGCCAAGAGCGTCGATGGCGTTCCGCTGCTGTTCCACTCTTATTGCGGCATTTGCGATCCCCTCACCGGCTTCAACAAGATCATGAAGACGCCGTCCGAGGAAGCCAAGCTGCAGAACTACGGTGCCTTCGTGAAGGACATCCAGAACAACACCCTGCCGGCGGTGTCGTTCTTGCGTCCGTTCGAGGCGCTG
Source organism: Bradyrhizobium sp. USDA 4369 (assembly GCF_054056435.1). Lineage (NCBI taxonomy): Bacteria > Pseudomonadati > Pseudomonadota > Alphaproteobacteria > Hyphomicrobiales > Nitrobacteraceae > Bradyrhizobium > Bradyrhizobium sp. USDA 4369. Next base: position 1,092,223 of record NZ_JBSRYH010000001.1, read on the forward strand.
GCAGGTCATCCCGCGGATTCGACCACGGACCTCTATGAGAAATTCCTGGAAGCCCTGATCAACCGCGTCAAGGCCAACCCGCAGCTCTGGGCCAAGACCGCGATCTTCATCACCACCGACGAAGGCGGCGGATATTACGATTCGGGCTATATTCAGCCGGTGGACTTCCTCGGCGACGGCACCCGCATTCCCTTCATCCTGGTCTCGCCGCTGGCCAAGAAAGGGCACGTCGACCATACCTATTACGATCACGTGTCGCTGCTGAAGTTCATCGAGCGGAACTGGCGGCTGCCCACGATCTCGTCCGTCAGCCGTGACCGGCTGCCGAACCCGATCCATGACCGCGACGATTATCAATATGTTCCGATGAACCGTCCGGCCATCGGCGACCTGATGAATCTGTTCGTCTTCGCCGACGAAGATGGTGATCATCATCACCACGGCCATTGGCACCACCACGACGGTGACGATCGCGACGACGACCGCTGATTGTTCGGACCGCTCCGGCACCTATCCTGACACGCGAGACCCGCCGCAGATGATGCGGCGGGTTCTGCGTCGTGTCCGCGGTCGAGACGCCGCGGCGCCACGCGCCCGCCGCCATCATCGATCCGTCAGTTGATTGTCAGCCGATTGTCACGTCCTCGTTAACGACGCTCCGCATCGTTGCGGGGCCGCTTGCCCACAAGCGGCGCGATATAACCGAGGTCTTGGGGGATCTTGCCAAATGTCATGTCGATCATTATTCAAATCCGCATTTCACGAGCTGCTCACGCTGTCTGTGGCGGCCTCACTGTTGTCGTTCGCCGCAGCGACGCCTAGCCTCGCGCATGACTACTACGAGCGCGACCATGACTACTACGGCCATGATTACCACGAGCGCGACGACGACGACAGCTACACGATCGGGCTTTGGGGCGACCTGCCCTATTCCACGCTGCAGGCCACGGTGGGCGTACCGAACCTGGTCGCCGACATGAACGCGCACCGGCTGAAATTCACCGTTCACGACGGCGATCTCAAGCAGGGCTCGAATTCAGCCTGTGACGCCGGCCTCTATGCCCAAGCGCTCGCTTTCTTGAACAGCCTGGAAGCGCCGGCCATGTTCACACCGGGCGACAACGACTGGGTCGATTGCGATCGGCCGTCCAATGGCGGCTTCAACTCGCGCGAGCGGCTCGACTATGAGCGCAAGGTGTTCTTCTCGACGCCGTTCTCGCTCGGCCAGCGCAGGCTGCGCCAGGAGGTGCAGACCGATGCGCTGTGCCTCGGTGCCAACGGCACCAAGGTCGGCTGTGTCGAGAATCGTCGCTGGACGGTCGGACGCGTGACCTACGCGACGCTCAACGTGCAGGGCTCCTGCAACAATCTCTGCGACACGAATCCCGATCCGGACGAGTACAACGCACGCAATGCGGCCGTGATTCTCTGGATGCAGCAGACCTTCGCGGAAGCCAAGAAGCGCAATTCGGCCGCGGTGATGTTCATTTCCCAGGCCGATCCCGGCTGGGATCTGTCCGACTCCACGCGCGCGCCGTTGCGCGATCCGAAGACCCTCGCCGAGACCGACGGCCAGCCCGACGGCTTCGCGAGCTTCTTGACTGCGCTGCGCACCGAGGTCGAGGCGTTCCGCAAGCCGGTGGCCTATGTCCACGGCGACTCGCATTACTTCCGCATCGATCAGCCGTTCCTCAACAGCGCGGGGCAGAGGCTCGAGAACTTCGTTCGCGTCGAGACCTTCGGCGACAATCAGGGCAACGGCAACAACGACGTCCGTTGGCTCAAGGTCACCGTCGATCCGCGCAGCCACGATGTGTTCTCCTACCAGCCCGTCACCGTTCCGGCCAACCGGACCGCGGTGCCGGCGCCGACCCGCTATTGACCCACGACAAATCAAGTCGCCCAGCCGGGCTGGGCGACTTGGTGCGGCTCAGAAAGAGGGCAGTGAGTCCCGCCGGCCGAGGCGTTTCACTGCGCGGCGGCGGTGGTCAACGGCCCGATCCTGATCCGGGAACCATACCGGCACGCGTGATGCGTTCCGGCCAGCCGTAGCTAGAAGTGAGTTCCAGCTCCGAAGCGCCCTCGCAGGCGCGCCTGGCTAGCTCACAGCCTCCTGCATCATGGCCTTGAGCATCTCGGCGAGCACGCTTGCGATCGCGCTGCTGCCGCGCTGGTGTCCGATCAGCATCAGGGCTTGGGCATCGTCGGCCAGTTCGCGAATGGCGACATAGACCAGCCGGCCGGCGCGCCGCTCGAAGTCGATGTCGAACGGCGTCAGGAACGTGATGCCATTGTTCAGGATCGCCGCCTGGCGCATGATCTCGATCGAGTTGGTTTCGATGATGGGATGCAGGTCGAGCGCGGCGCGGGAGAACGCCGCGTCGAGATAGGGACGGATCGCGCTGCTCTGATCGGCGATGACAATCGGGTAATCGATGCAATCGCTCAGCCGGATGCTGGCGCGCTTGGCCAGCGGATGATCGGGAGCCATGACGCCGCCGAGTTTTGCGAGCGCACGTCCGAGCAGCTTGAGATTGGCATCCTTGGCGAAATCAAAGCCGATACCGAGATCGGCTTCGCCATTGGCGACCGCCGACTGGATCTCTGCACCGGTGTTGTAGAGCGTGAGGCTCAGCTTCACGCGCGGATTGGCCATGCGGAATTCTCTGACCGTGCCCGGCACCAGATTCGACGCGAGACCGCTCATCATGGCGACGGTGATCTCACCGCGACGCAGGCCCTTGAGCTCCTCGATCTTGGCTTGCGCCCGTGTCAATTCCTTCAAGGTCTGGCGGATATGCCCGATGAGGATCTCGCCGGCTGCAGTGAGGATCAGCTTCTTCGGCAGCCGCTGAAAGATCGGCGTCCCGAGTTGCATCTCCAGCGCGAGGATCTGTCGACTGATCGCGGAAGCAGCGACGTTCAGACGGTTTGCCGCCTTGCGGATGGACCCGGTGCGGGCGACTTCGTCGATATAGTTCAGCAAACGGCTGTGAAGCATGGCCGGGGGTCCGCGAGACGCTGGGACGGAGGTTGGCGTCACGTTGCCCAAAAGGCAACAGGGTTGCCGAATCTTGGTGCTTTGAAGCGCCGGTTGCGCATGCAAGATCAGGGCATCTGCGGGCATTGGGGCCCGGACGGCAGACGCGAACGGAACGATGGCTGCGACGTCACGCTTTTGGTGGGACCTTTCGACCACGGAGTTCGGCGCGCTCGATGCCGAGCGGACCGTTGCCATCCTGCCGGTCGGCGCGATCGAGCAGCATGGGCCGCATCTTCCGGTGAAGGTCGACGCCGCCATCAATGCGGGCATTCTGTCGCACGCGCTGGAGCTGATGCCGCCGCACAGCGCCGCGCTGGTGCTGCCGCCGCTGCCTTACGGCAAGTCCGACGAGCATCTCGCCTTTCCCGGGACACTGACCCTGTCCCACGAGACCCTGGGGCGCGTCTGGTACGAGATCGCCGAATCCGTTTACCGGGCCGGGGTCCGCAAGATCCTGTTCTTCAACTCCCATGGCGGCCAGCCGCAGCTGCTCGACATCATCTGCCGCGATCTGCGGGTGAAGCTCGGCATGCTCGCGGTCAACACGACATGGTGGCAGCTGATCGACATCAGCGACCTGTTCGCGGCAGACGAGATCAGGCTCGGCATCCATGGCGGGCAGATCGAGACCAGCGCCATGCTCCATTTGGCGCCCGATGACGTGCGAATGGACCGCGCCGAGACCTTCGTCTCGGCTGCGGCGGCCATCGAGCGGGAGTTCGCGCTGCTCGGTCCGGAGGCCGCCGCGCGCTTCGGCTGGCAGGCCCAGGACCTGCATCCGGCCGGGGTCTGCGGCGATGCGCGTGCGGCCAGCGCCGAGCTTGGCCGAGCCGTGGTCGAGCGCGCGGCCCCACGGCTGGTCGCGCTGGTCGACGATATCAGCCGCTATCCGCTGTCGCGGATCGTGGCCGGCCGCCGCTCACAATGATCAGTGCAAGGGGTGATGCATGGCGTTCAGCGCAGTTCAGCTGTCACAAGCCAAGGCGTTTCGCATTTCGCCGAAGGACACCAACTACTTCGTCATGCTGTTCGACGGCGCGAGCGACCGCATTGCCAATATCTTCGTGATCGAGATCTTCCGGCCGGGAGGCGCCACGCCGCCGAACGTCCATGCCGCGGCGCATGAGTTCTTCCACGTGTTGCACGGCGAGGGCATTGCCCGCTGCGATGACAATACGCTGCCGATCAAGAAGGGCGATTCGCTGCTGCTGCATCCCGGATCCGAGCACGTGATCGAAAACACCGGGGCAGGCAAGCTGTATACGCTCACGGTCATGACGCCGAACGAGGGGTTCGCCGAGCTCATCCGGAATGGCGAACCGGTCGAGATCGAGACCGACGATCTCCGCGTGCTGCAGGGCGCCGGCTGATGGCGGCCCAGACAGACGCAAGCGAGGAAGCCGGCCTGCGGCCGCTCGGAACGAGCGCATCCAATCGCTGGATGGTGTCGCAGGCGCATGCCGATCTGGTGCGTCCGCGGCTGCCGGCGCAGCCCATCGCGGTCGAAACGCAAAGCAAGAGCGTGCGCTTCGATCTCGCGCGGAGCGCGATCATCGTGATCGACATGCAGAACGACTTCTGCCATCCCCAGGGCTGGCTGGCATCGATCGGCGTCGATGTGACATCCGCGCGGGCCCCCATCGCGCCGCTGCAACGGCTGCTGCCGGCCCTGCGCAGCCAGCGCGTGCCGGTGATCTGGCTCAACTGGGGCAACCGGCCGGATCGCCTCAACCTCAGTCCGGCGCTGCTGCATGTCTACAAGCCGAGCGGCGTCGGCACCGGCCTCGGCGATCCGCTCCCCGGGTCAGGCGCGCATGTCCTGGAGCGCGGCAGCTGGTCGGCCGGAATCGTCGATGAACTGGCGCCGGCCCCCTCCGATATCCATGTGGCCAAGTGCCGGATGTCGGGCTTCCAGGATACGGAGCTCGACAGCATTCTGCGCAATCTCGGCGTCACGACGCTGCTGTTCGCCGGCGTCAATGCCGACCAATGCGTGCTGTGCACGCTGCAGGACGCCAATTTCCGCGGCTACGACTGTCTCCTGATTGCGGACTGCACGGCCACCACATCGCCATCCTATTGCATGGCCGCCACGCTCTACAACGTACAGCAGTGCTTCGGCTTCGTTGTCGAGTCCGCAGCGATCGGCATCGCGCTCGCAGGTCTTGCGCCGGATCGGGGTGAAGCCAGGTGAGCGGGATGTCACCGGACACCGTGGGCCGCCTGCTGGCCGATCTCGACGACATCCCGACGATCACGGATGCCAGGATCGTGCGGCGCCGCTCGCGCGACTTCTTCTGGTACAGCCCGATTCTCAATGAGCTGTTGAGCGACAAATCGGCGGACATTCTGGTATCGCCGCGCAACGAAGCGGAGATCATCCGCATTGCGGCTGCCTGTGCACGCCATCGCGTGCCGTTGACGGTACGCGCCGGCGGGACAGGAAATTATGGCCAGGCCGTGCCGCTTCGCGGTGGCGTGCTGCTCGACGTCACCGCGCTGGATCGCATCGAATGGGTCCGGCCGGGCGCGATCCGGGTGGCGGCGGGTGCCAAGCTGAACGTCATCGACGCCGAGCTCGCGCCGCAGGGCTTCGAGCTTCGCATGCACCCTTCCACCAAGCGCACGGCGACGATCGGCGGCTTCGTCGCCGGCGGCTCCGGCGGCATCGGCTCGATCACCTATGGCGGCCTGCGCGAGCCAGGCAACATCCTGGCCGCGCGTGTCGTCACGATCGAGGAAGAGCCGCGGGTGATCGAATTGCGCGGCGACGCGGCGCAGAAGATCAATCGTGCGTATGGCACGACCGGCATCATCACCGCGCTGGAGATGCCGCTCGCACCGGCATGGACCTGGATCGACATCGTCGTGGCCTTTGACGACTTCGCGGAGGCTGCAGCGTTCGGCCAGGAGGCGGCGCTGGCCGACGGCGTCGTCAAGAAGCTGATCTCCGCCGTGGCCGCGCCGCTGCCGACCTATTTCGGTGCGCTGCGGCCGCATTGCCCCGACGGCAAGAGCATCGTGATGGCGATGGTGGCCGAACCCAGCCTGGAAAGCTTCAAGGCGCTGCTGAATGGCCGTGGTACCATCACGCTGGAGACGCCGACCGATGACGGCCCGGGCCAGGTGCCGCTCTACGAATATAGCTGGAACCACACGACCTTGCAGGTCCTGAAGGCCGACCGCAGCGTGACCTATCTACAGTCGCTTTATCCGCATAATCGTCTGCTGGAGAAGGTCGCGGAAATCCGTCAGCTGTTTCCCGACGAGGTCCTGCCGCATCTCGAGTTCATCCGCTTCGGCGGCCGCGTGACCTGCAGCGGCCTGCCGGTGGTGCGCTATCGCGATCCGGAGCGGTTGAACGAGATCATCCGGATGCACGAAGCGCGCGGCGTCTCGATTGCCAATCCTCATGTGTTCACGATCGAGGACGGCAGCCGCTACAAGCGCGCCGATGCTGATCAGTTCGGCTTCAAGCGCGAGGTCGATCCGCTTGGGCTGCTCAATCCCGGCAAGATGCGCAGCTTCGTCCCCGACGGGGCCTGATCGATGCGCGTGCTCTATGTCTATTGCCATCCCCTCGCCGACAGCTTCCATGCCGCGATCCGCCAGGACGCGCTGGCGGCACTGGCCGAGGCCGGGCACGATGTCGATCTGCTCGACCTCTATGCCGAAGGTTTCGATCCGGTCCTGACCGCGGAGCGGCGGCGCGACTACCACGATCCGGCGCGCAACCGCCGCAACAACGCGGCCTATGCGGATCGCCTGACCGCCGCGAAAGGACTGATCGTTCAGTTTCCGACCTGGTCATTCGGGCCGCCGGCCATGTTGAAAGGCTGGTTCGACCGCATGTTCGGCCCCGGCATCGCGCTCGATCTGTCGGATCCGGCCCATGCGAGACCGATACTGCACAACATCCGCTATGTCTCGGGTATCGCCACCTATGGCCGTCCGCGCTGGCAGGCCATCGCGATGGCCGATCCGCCGCGCAAGATCATCACGCGCTATCTGCCCTGGTTCACGGCCAGGAGAACCCGCGTGCGCTACCACGCGCTCTATCACATGAACGTCGCCACCGCCGATCAGCGTGCGCGCTTTCTGGCGAAGGTCAGACAAGCGATGCGCGCGTTCTGAACTTATGGCGCGGGCGCCGCCGCGATCGCCTCGATCTCCACCACGAATTCCGGCCGCGTGAATCCCGACACGATCATCAAGGTCGAAGCCGGGGGCGTATCGCCGACATGGCGGTCGCGCGCACGCATGTAGCCCTGCATGTGCTCGCGTCCGGTGACATAGGCATTGAGACGAACAATATCGGAAAGCGAGAGGCCGTCTTCGGCGAGGATCGCCGCGATGGCGGCAAAGCAGAGGTCCGCCTGCGCCTCCGCGTCAGGCGGGATCACCCCATCGGCCGTGATGCCGAGCTGCCCCGAGGTGACCACCAGGCGATGGCCAGCCGGAACCGCGATCCCGTGGCTGTAGCGCGCGAATGGCGGATGGATGCTTGGCGGAGACAGCGCGCGACGGGACATGATGACAGGCTTGGGCAACGGACGATGCATGATGTTAGTTCACGCGCGGGACGGCCGTCACGCTGCATTATTGGCCTCATTCAAGCGCGTCTGCTGCTTGCGCTTGCACTCTTTGCTCAAGAAGTCGGCGTTGCCGCGAAGGCAACGGATTGCTCGAATCAAAATGCTTTGAGGTGACAGTAGGCCTGTGCATTCTGGATTGCAGGGCGCGACGGCCACGGGCTTGGTCTGCCGCCGACACGCGGCCCGAATGGAATCATCCCGCGTGGCGGGCTCGGCCGGCTCAAGCCGGGCGGGATGAGGTCGATGGCGAAGGTCATGAAAGCGATGGTCAAGAAAGCTCTGTCTCGCCTGCTTGGGGCTGCGTTGATCGGGAGCTCCGTGCTCGCGCCGGCATCGGCCGCCGACAAGGTCACCTTTCTCACCTCGTGGTTTGCCCAGGCCGAGCATGGCGGCTTCTATCAGGCCAAGGCCACCGGCCTCTATGAGAAGGCCGGGCTGGACGTCACCATCAAGATGGGCGGACCGCAGGTGAACGGCACGCAATTGCTGCTCGCGGGCGATGCCGACTTCATCATGGGATACGACATCCAGGTGCTCAAGGGGCGGGAGCAGAAGCTGCCGCTGGTCACCGTGGCATCGTCGTTCCAGTTCGATCTTCAGGGCGTCATGGCGCATGACGACGTCGCCGATCTCGCCGCCCTCAAGGGACGACCGGTCCTGATCGCAGGTTCGTCGCGCGTGACGTTCTGGCCCTGGCTGCGTGCCAAATATGGTTATACCGACGATCAGATCCGCCCCTACACGTTCAACCTGCAGCCGTTCTTCGCCGACAAGACGATCGCCCAGCAGGGCTATCTCTCCTCGGAGCCCTACCAGGCGCTGCAGCAGAATGAGAAAGTGAAGTTCTTCCTGTTCGCGGACGGCGGCTATCCGCCCTACGGATCGACCATCGTCACGACGGAAAAGATGATCGCCGAGAAGCCGGATGTGGTGGCCCGCTTCGTCAAGGCCTCGCTCGAGGGCTGGCGCGACTACATGCAGAACCCTGCACCCGCAAACGGTCTCATCAAGGCCGACAATCCCAAGATGACCGACGGCCAGATCGCCTTCGCGCTGGAGAAGCTGAAGGAGACCAAGGCCGTCGACGGCGGCGATGCGGCCAAGCTCGGCATCGGCATCATCACCGCCGACCGCTACAAGCAGATCTACGACTTCCTGGTCGCTGGCGAGCTGCTCGATGCCAAGACCGAGTGGCAGAAGGCGTTCGACGATCGCTTCGTCAAGGATCTCAAGATCGGCGTGAAGTGAACGGAGCCCATGAACGCGCTGCCCCCAGGCGATCGTTTCGAGGACAAGGCCGATCGCGCGCGCGAGCCCGCGGGCCGGGCTCCCGTCGTCGAGGTGCTGTCAGCGGAGAAGGTGTTCCAGAACGGCGCGCGCGGGCTGGCGCCGATCGACCTGACCATCGCCGACGGCGAGTTCCTCACGCTGATCGGCCCGTCCGGTTGCGGCAAGAGCACGCTTCTCAAGCTGATCGCCAACCTGATCGAGCCGTCCGACGGCCGGCTGCTGTGGTGGCGCGGTGGACCGGACCGGGTCGGGCAGGACGGCCGGCGGCTCGCCTTCGTGTTCCAGGAGCCGACCCTGATGCCCTGGGCCCGGGCCGACGCCAATGTGCGCCTCCCGCTCGAGCTCGCCGGTGTCGGCAAGCGCGACGCCGCGCCGCGCATCGCCGATGCGCTGGCGCGAGTCGGCTTGTCAGCGTTCAGCCGGCACTATCCGCGGCAGCTCTCCGGCGGCATGAAGATGCGGGTGTCGATCGCACGGGCGCTGGTGACGCAGCCGAACCTGCTGCTGATGGACGAGCCGTTCGGTGCGCTCGACGAGTTCACCCGCAACCGGCTCGACGATGATCTGGTCCGGCTGTGGTGGGAGCGCCGGCTGACCACGGTGTTCGTGACGCATTCGATCTATGAAGCGGTGTTTCTCTCGACCCGGATCATCGTCATGGCCGCCAATCCAGGCAGGATCTTCCGCACCATGACGATCGACGCGGCCCAGCCGCGCGATCTGGGCTTTCGCGACAGCCCGCAATTTGCCGCCTATTGCCGCGAGCTGTCGGCCTGGCTCGCCGAGGCCTCGCTGCCGCCGCGAACGGGAGGCGCCGCGTGAGGCCGCTGCTGCAATCCGAGACTTTCATCCGCATCGCCGCACCGCTCGGCGTCGGCATCGTCATGGTCGGGCTCTGGGAGATCGGCTTTCGCCTTGCAGCCGTGCCGGTGTACCTGTTTCCGAAGCCGAGCGACATCGTCACGAGCTTCCTGCAGCATGGCCCGGCCCTGCTGCGCGCGCTGTTGGTGACCCTGCGCATCACGCTGCAGGCCTTTGCCGCCGCCGTCCTGCTCGGCACCCTGATCGCCTTCATGTTCGTGCAGAGCCGTGCGATCGAGATCAGCCTGTTTCCGTATGCCGTGCTGCTGCAGGTGACGCCGGTGGTGGCGATTGCGCCGCTGATCATCATCCTGGTCAAGAACACCCAGCTCTCGCTCACGATCTGCGCGACGCTGGTCGCGCTGTTTCCGATCATCTCCAACACCACGCTCGGCCTGCGCAGCGTCGATCCGGGCCTCGCCAACTACTTCCGCATGAACCGCGCGAGCCGGCTGAAGACGCTCATCAAGCTGCGCATCCCGGGCGCGCTGCCCTACTTCTTCGGCGGCCTGCGCATCTCCAGCGGCCTCGCGCTGATCGGCGCGGTCGTGGCCGAGTTCGTCGCCGGCACCGGCGGGCGCTCGTCGGGACTGGCCTATGAGATCCTCGACGCCGGCTTCACACTGGACATTCCCCGCATGTTCGCGGCGCTCTTCCTGATCACGCTGACCGGCGTCGCGCTGTTCGCGATCATGGTGGCGTTGTCGCGGCTGGCGCTGTCGAGCTGGCACGAGAGCGAGATCGGCGCCGAGACATGACCACGATGTTGATCGAGAACGCGGCCGGCATCTTTACCGGACGCCCTGGCGATGCCATGCGGACGACGGGCGCGATCCGCATCCGCGACGGCGTCATTGCCGAGATGGGGGCGTTGCACGCCGAGCCCGGCGAGCCGCGGCTCGACGCCAGCGGCTGCGTCATCTATCCCGGTCTGGTGTCGACCCATCACCACATGTTCCAGAGCGTGCTGAAGAGCGTGCCCGCCGGCATCAACCTGCCGCTGGCCGGCTGGTTGCGCTCGGTGCCGTATCGGCACTGGTCGGGCATCGACGAAGAGGCGTTGGCGGTCGCAGCGCGCATCGCGCTGGCCGAGCTGCTGCTGTCGGGCACGACGACGGTCGCCGATCACCATTATCTGTTCAGCGACAGCTACCGGTTCGACCCAGCGCAGGTGATCTTCGATGTCGCCCGCAGCCTCGGGATCCGCCTGGTGTTCTGCCGCGGCGGCGCCACCATCGGCCGCAGCTTCGATACCGACGAGTTTCCACCGATGCCGGTGCAGACGCTGGACCGGATGCTGCAATCGGTGGAAGCCTGCGCCCAGCACTTCCACGACGCCTCGCCCGGGAGCCTGACGCGGGTGGCGATGGCGCCGACGACGCCGACATGGTCGCTCGATCCGGGTGAGCTGCGCGAGGTGATCGCCGCCGCACGGCGGATGAAGCTGCGGCTGCACAGCCATTTGTCCGAGACCGCGGATTATGTCGAGTTCTGCCTGTCGGTGCATGGCAAGCGTCCGGTGCACTGGCTCGCCGAGCATGACTGGCTCGGCGAGGACGTGTGGTTCGCGCATCTCGTGCATCTCGACGCGGAAGAGGTCGGCATTCTCGCCAGCACCGGGACCGGCATGGCGCATTGTCCGCAGTCCAACTGTCGGCTTGGCTCCGGGATCGCCCCGGCCGATGCCATGGCGCGGCTCGGCGGCGCCGTGTCGCTCGGCGTCGACGGCGCGGCCTCGAACGAATCAGCGGACATGCTGAGCGAGATGCACAGCTGCTGGCACACCCATCGCGCGCTCAAGGGAGCGCATGCGGTGACCGCCGAGGACGTCGTGCATTGGGCGACCGCCGGCGGCGCGCGCGTGCTCGGCATGCCCTCGATCGGGACGCTCGCGCCCGGCCAGCAGGCCGATATCGCGATCTTCAAGCTCGACCAGCCGCGGCACTTCGGCATGCACGATCCGATGATTGCGCCGGTGACCTGCGCCGGATCGGCCGACATCCGCTATCTGCTGATCGGCGGCCGCATCGTCGTCGAGAACGGAGCGATTCCAGGCCTCGACATGCAGAAGCTCAAAGCCGATGCAGCGCGCGTGGTGACGCGGCTGGCGGCCTAACACGGAGAGATCATCATGCTCAGCACCAAGCAGCCCGTGCTTCGCCGGTTCTGGTATGCGATCATGCCGATGGATCATCTCAAGGACGGTCCCAAGCCCTTCACCCTGCTGGGACAGCCGATCGTGCTGTTCCTCGACGACAAAAGCGAGCCCGCCGCGCTCGAGGACCGCTGCTGCCATCGCACCGCCAGGCTGTCGAAGGGCTGGTGCAACAATGGCCACGTGGTCTGCGGCTATCACGGCTGGGAATATGACCGCGACGGCAAGCTGGTGATGGTGCCGCAATTTCCGTTCGAGCAGCCGATCCCCGAGGCACGGGCGCGGGCGTTCCGGGCGCGCCAGCGCTACGGCTATGTCTGGGTCGCGCTTGACGAGCCCCTCAGCGACATCCCCGACATCCCGGAGGACGGCAAGCCCGGCTACCGCCGCATCCACCAGTTCTACGACAGGTGGAACACCGCCGCGCTGCGGCTGATGGAGAATTCGTTCGACAACGCCCACTTTGCCTTCGTGCACAAGAGCACGTTCGGCGACATCAGCCAGCCGAAGCCGGAGAAATACGAGATCGTCGAGACGGAGGAGGGGTTCGACGCCGAGACCATCATCACCGTCCGCAACCCGCCCAATGCGGCGCGGATCACCGGAACGACCGAGCCGGTCACGAAGCGCCATCAGCGCAACAAATGGTTCATGCCGTTCTGCCGGCGGCTCGACATGGAGTATCCGTCCGGCATTCGCCACATCATCTTCAATTGCGCGACGCCGATCGCGGACGGCCGCATCCAGGTGGTGCAGCTGCTGTTCCGCAACGACACCGAGGCCGACTGCTCGACGCAGGAGCTGATCGACTGGGATGCGGCGATCATCGCCGAGGATCGCGAGATGCTGGAATCGACCGATCCCGACGCGATCGTCGACATGAGCCGGAAGATCGAGATGCACATGCCCTCGGACCGTCCCGGCATGATCATGCGCAAGCGGCTGCTGGACCTGCTGCGCGCGCACGATGAAGACGAGATTCCCGCCGGCGCGGCATAATGATCAGACAGCCTGCGCTCGGCGTGGCGCAGCAACGAGCCGGCGCCTTTTGCTTGCATCGTCGATGACTTCGATCACGCGCGACGGAGCGACCGCGCGCTTGATTGCTTCCGGCTCAGGCGAAACGAGAGGCTGCAAAAGGCCGCAGATCGAGAGCGGCATCCTTGCCGGCAATGAGATCGGAGACCAGACGTCCCGTGATCGGGCCGGCCGCGAGACCCACATGTCCGTGACCGAAGGCGTGGACGATGTCTGCCGATGCCGCGGCCAGGCCGATGACCGGACGACCATCCGGCGTCGACGGCCGATGCCCCATCCAGCGCTCCACCGACAGACCCGCGCGCGAACCGAGCCCGGGATATGTCCGCAGGGCGTGTCCGATCAGGATTTCGACGCGCTGCCAATCCGGTGCGGCGTCGATGCCGGCGAGCTCGACTTGCCCGGCGAGCCGCAGGCCGGCGGTGGTCGGCGTGTTGGCCATGCGCCCGTCGCTCGGCATGACCGGACATTGCGGGCCGGCTGCCGGCGCTGCGATGACGGCATGATAACCGCGCTCGCTCGCCAGCGGCACGCGATCGCCGGCGGCCCTCGCGAGCGCCGTTGACCGGACGCCGGCGCAGATCACCGCGCGGTCGCAATCGATCCGCCCCTGATCGGTCATCACAGCGCTGAGGCGTCGATCGGCGATGACGAATCCCGTCGCGCGCCCCCGGGCGAGACGTGCGCCCCGCGCCACCGCGGCATCGACGATCGCCGCGACGTAGGCACCGGGATCAGTACAATGAGCGCCCTCGGGCACCAACACGCCGAACCGATAGTCGGGACTCAAGAGCGGCTCGCGCCGGCGCAGCGCCTCGGCCTCGAGCTCCGACCATGCCAGCCCGTTGTCCTTGCGCAGCCGCCACGCCAACGCCTCGTCGGCGAATGCCTGACGATGGGGATAGGCATAAAGCAGACCGGTCCTGCGGATGAAGTCGGGCCGGCCGATCTCCTCCGCAAGGGTCGTATGGCGCTGTGGACCGTCGCGCAGCAGCGAGGCGAGCGCGCGCGCGGTCCGCTCCACCTTCTCAACCGTCCAGCCGGCTACAAGGAAACGCAGCAGCCACGGCGCCAGCGCGGGGATCGCCGACCAGCGCAGCACCAGCGGTCCGTTCGGATCGAGCAGATAGCCGGGTACCTTGCGCCACAGGCCGGGCATGGACATCGGAATGATCGAGGCCGGGCTGATCCAGGCCCCGTTACCATAGCTGGCCGCCTGCGGCCCACCGGGTTCGTCCGGCTCGATCAGCGTGACCGCGTGGCCATCCTTGACCAGCTCCCACGCCACGGCCGCACCGACGATGCCGGCGCCGATCACCGCAACCCGCAACGCTGCGCCAGTCCGTGTCATCACTCGATCCTGTCGCCGATCGTCATTTCATGCGCTCACGGCTGCCGCCAGGCCGCTGCTGTGGAAGTGACTGAGGAAGGATCGCGTCGCCGGCTGACGCGGCGCATCGATAACCTGCGCGGCCGGCCCCTCCTCCACGACCACGCCGTCGCGCATGAACACGACAGTATCGGCGACCTCGCGCGCGAACGCCATCTCGTGGGTCACGAGCACCATGGTCATGCCTTCAGCGGCGAGTTGGCGGACCACCGCCAGAACCTCGCCGACCAGCTCCGGATCGAGCGCGGAGGTCGCCTCGTCGAACAGCATCACCTCCGGCTTCATCGCCAAAGCGCGCGCGATCGCCACGCGCTGCTTCTGGCCGCCGGACAGCTTGTCGGGCGCGACATCGGCTTTGTCCTTCAACCCGACCTTCTCCAGCAGCTTGAGCGCGGCCTCGCGCGCCGCGCCGCGCTCGACCTTCTGCACCGTGACCGGCCCCTCCATCACGTTCTGAACCGCGGACATATGCGGGAACAGGTTGAAGTTCTGGAACACCATGCCGGTGCGGGCGCGGAAGGCTGCGAGTTCCTTGTCGGCCGGCAACCTGTGGCCGTTGGTAAAATCCATCATGCGCTGATCCACCCGGATGACGCCGCTGTCCGGGATCGTCAGCAGATTGAGACATCTCAGCAAGGTCGACTTGCCGGACCCGCTGGGGCCGATCAGCGCGACCACGCCGCCACGCGGCACGCGGAGCGAAATGTCCTTGAGCACGCTGACGGTGCCGAATGCCTTCTTCACATGCGCCATTTCGATCATCGGAGCATCGGACATGCTTGCCTCCTGCATGGACATCGCCTCACCGCGCCAGCCGCGCTTCGAGCATGCTTGCAGCGCGCGTCATCGGGAACAGGATGATGAAGTAGATGACCGCGATCATGGTGTAGGTCTCGAGCGGCCGGTAGGTCGCCGAGGTGATCAGCTGCCCCTGATAGAGCAGGTCCGGCACCGCCAGCACGGACAGCAAGGACGTATTCTTCAGCTGCAGCACCACCTGGTTCACCAGCGGCGGAATCATCCGCTTCAACGCCTGCGGCATGATGATCCGTCGCATCAGGTCGACGCGGCGCATGCCGAGCGCCCGGCCGGCATCCCATTGCCCCATATCGATCGAGACGATGCCGCCGCGGATGATCTCCGAATAGAAGGCGCCGCCATAGAGGCTCAGCGACATGAAGGCTGCCACCGCGGGCGACAGTTCGACGCCGATCAACACCGGAA
The DNA here is from genome assembly GCF_054056435.1 of Bradyrhizobium sp. USDA 4369. Classification (NCBI taxonomy): domain Bacteria; kingdom Pseudomonadati; phylum Pseudomonadota; class Alphaproteobacteria; order Hyphomicrobiales; family Nitrobacteraceae; genus Bradyrhizobium; species Bradyrhizobium sp. USDA 4369. The sequence continues at coordinate 1,107,819 of NZ_JBSRYH010000001.1, forward strand.
GCGCATAGTAGATCCAGACCAGCTGGACCAGCACCGGTGTGCAGCGAAACACTTCGACCAGCATCGTCAGCGGCGCAGACACGAACCGCAGCTTGGACAGGTTCGCGATCGCGACCACGCACCCGATGATGAACCCGCTCACGGCCGTCAGCAGCGTGAAGCCGATCGTATAGGCAGCGCCGACGCCGATCAGCCTGCTGTATTGCAGGAGAAACCCGAAACTCCAGTCATAATGCATCGCAGCTATCCCCTGCCTTGCAATTGCGGATAGGCGGTTTGGATCAGCCCGGAATAGAACCAGCGCCCGAGTGTGATGATATCGTAGACCGGCACTCCAAACGCGCGCGACACCTCATCGGCAAACGGCGGCAGGTTGGTGCATTCGAACAGGACGGCGCCGATCTCGGGACGGTCCGAGAGCAGCGCGCGCACCGCCGCAAGCACCTCGCTCTGCAGCGCGTTACGATCGTAGGCGCGGCCGTGCTCGATATGCGCGCGCAGGCTGCTGTCCGGGGCGAGGCCGACGCGCGGCGTCGCCGGGTCAGCGCCGACTTCGGCAAAATGCCGGTCGGTCAACGCGTCCGCATCATAGGTGACCACGCCGGCGCGACGGCCGGACGGAAGACAGCGTTCGATCAGCGGCAATTGGAGCAGGCTCGATGTCGCGAGCGGCAGGCTCATGCGCGCCGACAGCTCGCGCTGGCGGCTCGCCAAAAAGCCGCACGAGGTGATCAATCCGATCGCACCTTCCGCCTGCAGCTCCTCACCGGCGGCAACGAACGCATCCATCAGGTCGGCATCGTCGCCGCCCACGATCTTGCGCGCGCTCGCGCCGGGCACGGTCTTGTAGACGACATCGAAGGGCCAGCTCGCGGAATGCCCGACATCGCCCGGCGGCCGCGCGATGGCGATGTCGAGCATGATGATGCCCAACGGCGGCTGTCGTCCATGTTGCATCGATCGGATGTCCCCTGCCGCTCCGCGGCGGCCTCTTCCGGATTCAAGCGAGAGCGCAGACATGACACTGCCCGCGTCTGCATGCGACGCGGGCAGTGTCAGGTTCAGAACTGCAGACCGGGCGGAATGTCCTGCTCGCCGATATTGACGAGCTGCAGGCTGGAGAGAATCCACTCCCGCAACGCGCCGAGCGCGCGGCTATATTCGAGCCAGTTGTCGACATAGGTGCGGAAGCGCGTATCGCTATCCACGCGCACGCCGCAGCAGGTCGGCTGCGCGGCCACCGGCGTCGGGATGAGGACCCTGCCGACCTTGGGGTTCTTCTTGACCGTGACCAGCGACAGCATTGCCACCTGGATCAGGCAATCCGCCCGTCCGGACTGCACCGCCAGCACCGCCTCGTCCGGCGTCTTCAGCGCGACCAGCGTCGCCTTCGGCAGGATCCGGCGCGCGTAGAGGTCGTGCGTCGAGCCGATATCCACGGCGACCCGTACCTCCGGCTTGTTGAGATCGTCCCAGGTCTTGGGCTCGAAGCCGGACTTGGCGATGATCGTGAAGGTGTTGTTCATGATCGGGCGGGTGAACTCCACGACCAGCGCGCGCGACGGCGTCGGACTGAGGCCGAACATGATGTCGATCTTGTTGCTCTGCAGATCGAGCACCGAATTGCCCCAGGTCGACTCGATGATCTCGACCTCGGCCTCCAGCGACTTGGCGAGATCCGTCGCCATGCTGACGCAGAAGCCCGACCACTGCCCGGTGGCGAGGTCCTTGTGATAATAGGGCTCCGTCCCGACGATGCCGGCGATGCGAAGCTTCTTCGTGCGGCGGATCTGCGCAAACGTGCTCTCGGCCGGCTGGGTCTGGGCCACAGCCTGCGACACGGCGGAGCCGGCCGCCATGGCGGCTGCGGCAGCGCCGAGCCCGACGAGTGATCCGATGTCACGACGATTGACCATATCAAGCTTCCCCTCTTTGGTTGAATTCCTTTAGGCCGGATTAGCACGCCAGATCCGATCCATCACGCTGTACCTCGTCCGGCAGCGGTGACGAGCTGGATCGCGCCGAGTTCAGACTGGCCGTCAGAGCACAGCACGATGCTGCCCTCCTCGATGCGCCAACGTGCAATCTTCGTTGATGAGGCAATTAGCGGACCAGATGACGTTGTCGCGCAAAGCCTGGGTCAGAAGCGTACCGATGAAGCCAAGCGCGAGCGCGCATTGCGGCGCAAGGGTCACGTCTGCGGCTGCCGAGATCTGCTTGATGTCGCCCGTCGTCGCGTGCTCAATCAGGTCGAGATGATGCGTTGCGGTCTCCACGGCGACTCGTGCGAACCCTGATGAGGACCTTTGGACAAGCACTGACGACGATGGTCCGAGCCTTCAGAAAGCCGCCGCCAGCATGGAGATTTCCCGCGTCCGACCTTGGTAGCGAAGCTTTGGCCCGCGCTCAAGCCGAGTTCCTTCAGACGCGTCGACCAAGGTAACTTGATGCCACCGCTCTGCCAGCAGGCCGGCGATGTCGGCACCAAGCTGCGGGGCGCCCAGACCTGCAATCTCCTGCGGCGATGGACCTAACGTCGACTAACACCGGCTCGCTTGGCGTGAACGCCTCGCGCAGGGCAGTCTGCCGTTGCATGCCTGCGGATTGATGACCTCGGCCTCATCGATCTGCACGATGCGTGTCTCGCCAGTTGGAACTGGCTACTGCCAACTCATCCGCGCAGCCGACATCAATGACGAGGTCGGCACAAACAGACGGCATGCGGATCGACCGTCATCGCCATTGATGCCGGTCGCGAGTCCGTGGTCGTCGCGAATGACGCCCTGCCCCGTCATCGTCGAGACAACGGCAACGCCGAGCGCCGGCTCTCATCAACAAAGGGCGCAAGGAAAAAATGGCGGACACAAACGAAAACTCCCGCAGCCGAGGTGGCTACGGGAGTGTCGTTGGTTGCGGGGATAGGATTTGAACCTATGACCTTCAGGTTATGAGACAGATTGCCTCACGTACAAACAATTGATTTCTCTAAATTATTTTCATGCAAAAATAAATGTGTGCTAGCAAATGTGCTAAAATTCACGATTTTTGCCGCCTCGTTAAGCACGCAAGGCTGGAACAGCCGCCGATCAGAACCGGCCCCTCCGTGGGGATTACAAAGGAAGCCACTGCGTTGTCGCAACCACGCCCGGAGCAATGAAGAAGCGGGTAAACGACGGAGCGAGATCATTCGGCTCTTTCGAAAAATGGACCTCGCCTGCCGTTAGAGACAAGCCTTTGAAATTGTTGAATTGACGGTATTATTTGCAGGATGAGCTATAGAAACGCTTGCTATAGCTCATTTTTAGGCCAATAATTGAGCTATAGAAGGAAAGTCTATAGCTCATGCCCTGGAACTGGGAAGACCCCAACTGGCCACATTTTTCCTATGACACCAAGACTTTAGACAAGCTTGAGACCGATTTCTTGCTGCGCTCGGGCGAGTTCATCGGCGCCTTCAAGCACGCCACTCAGGACGAACAGACCAACCTGCGGATCGAGCTGATCAGCGAGGAGGCTCTCAAGACCTCCGAGATCGAGGGAGAGATCCTCAACCGCGACAGCGTCCAGTCGTCCCTGCGCTACCAGTTCGGCCTCTCCAAGGATCAGCCCGGTATCCCGGCGGCTGAACGCGGCATCGCGCAGATGATGGCCGACCTCTTCCGCAACTTCGCCGCCCCCCTCACCCACGAGACCATGTACGGCTGGCACAAGCTGCTGATGACCGACAGCCGCTCCATCCAGGTGATCGGCAATTACAGGAAGCATCCCGACCCCATGCAGGTGGTCTCCGGGCCGATCGCCCACCGCAAGGTACACTTCGAGGCACCTCCCTCCGATCGCATGGCAGAGGAGATGGAGGCGTTCGTCACCTGGTTCAACGAGACATCGCCGGGCGGCTCCCACGCGCTTCCTGCACTGACCCGCGCCGGGCTTGCCCACCTGTATTTCGTCAGCATCCACCCGTTTGAGGACGGCAACGGCCGCATCGCCCGCGCCTTAGCCGAAAAGTCACTTGCCCAGAACCTCAACCAGCCCACGCTGATCGCATTGGCCTATACCATCGAGCGCAAGCGCAAGGCTTACTACGACGCGCTTGAGCATAACAACAAATCGGTCGAGATCACCGACTGGCTGGTCTACTTCGCCGAGACTATCCTTGAGGCCCAACAGAACACCAACAAGCGCGTCGAATTCTCGCTGGCCAAGACCAAGTTCTACGAGCGCCTGCGCGACCAGTTGAACGAGCGCCAGCAGAAGGCTCTTGCCCGCATGTTCAAGGAGGGTATCGACGGGTTTAAGGGCGGACTCAGCGCCGAGAACTATATCACGATCACCCGCGCCTCGCGCGCCACCGCTACCCGCGACCTGCAAGACCTCGTCGCCAAGGGCGCGCTTACCCGAATGGGCGAACTACGGCATACGCGCTATTTTTTGAAACTAGATTGAAGAAGCACGCACTCATGACTGAGTCAGATTTTGCGGTTGCGATCTTCCCGTTCCTCAAGACATCGTCACCCGTGCGGATTGGCGGCTATAGCTTCCGTTCCACCGAAGACATCGCAGGACTACCACCGCACCAGGAAAAGGCGATTGGCGAACTCGCCCAAATGCTCTTTGTGCAAGACGATCTGCGTGTAAAGTCAGCCTCCTACGCCATACTCCCAGCTATTCAGGTCCATTCCGGCGATCAACGCCTGAGCCAGCTCGCACATCTCCGCGACGTGGTAGCCTATCTTTACGCCTCTCCACACGATGTCTTCGAAAACGTATTCCTTTCGCCGGAAGAGACCAGCCTTGTACTATTTACGCCTGGGCGCGTGAGCGTATTTTGCGCGACGACAATCAAGGTGAGAACCCAGCGACAATCAGGATGAGAGAGTGCCGGCGGGAGCGGGACGAAGGGAGGGCGTAGCCCGACCGGAGGACCGCTCCCGCCGGCGGCGCGTCCCTTTCAGGCCGTCTGGCGGCCGGGTGTGGTTAGCGCAAGCTGTTGATTCGTCTCGACAAGAGAGGATCGACGGCTTGCCTGGCCTCCACATCACCGACCACCAGATGAGGCTATACATGAGTTACCGATTGACGTTATCGGCCGAGGCCGCGGCGGCCAAAGCCGGGTTTTCGACGGCGAGTGCCTACCGGATCGAGGCCGATCCGCGGCTGCCGTCGCAGAAGCAGGAGCCGCGTGGCCGGCGGCGGCCTGATCCGCTGGCGCCCTATTGGGACGCCGAGATCGAGCCGATCCTGAAGGCCGCACCGGGTATCCGGGCGGTCGGTGTGCTGGAGGAGCTGCGCCGGCGCCATCCCGATCTCAATCCCAACATCCGCCGCACGCTGGAGCGGCGCATCACGGCCTGGCGCGCCTTCAATGGGCCCGAGCAGGACGTCATCTTCCGCCAGGAGCATGAGCCCGGGCGGCTCGGCCTGTCGGACTTCACCGATGCCGGCGTGCTGGGTATCACCATCGCGGGCGTGGCGCTCGACCACCGGCTCTATCACTTCCGGTTGGCGTTCTCCGGCTTCGCGCACGCCCATGTCGTGCTCGGTGGCGAGAGCTTCGTCGCATTGGCCGAAGGCCTGCAGAATGCGCTGTGGGCGCTCGGCGGCGTCCCCAGAGAGCATCGCAGCGACAGCCTGTCGGCAGCGTTCCGCAACCTCACGATCGATGCGCGCGAGGACATCACGCAACGCTACGACGAACTGATGCGGCATTACGGCATGGTGGCGACCCGCAACAATGCCGGCATCGCGCATGAGAACGGTTCGATCGAGAGCCCACATGGCCATCTCAAGAAGACGCTGGAGGACGCGCTGCTTTTGCGGGGGACGCGCGACTTCGCCGACCTCGATGCCTATCGCGCCTTCGTCGACATGGTCGTCGGCCGGCGCAACGCCCATCTCGTCAAGCGGATCGCAATCGAGAAGGAGACGCTGGCGCCACTGCCGAGAGGTCGCAGCAGTGACTTCGAGGAGAAGGTGATCCACGTGACCTCGTCGGGCGGCTTCATCCTGCGCCGCGTGTTCTACACGGTGCCGTCGAAGCTGATCGGTCATCGTCTGCGCGTGCGCATCTACGATGATCGCCTCGAATGCTTCATAGGCACCACGCAGGTCGCGACGCTGCGTCGTGGTCGTCCGGTGTCGGACAAAAAGGGCGGACATGTCGTCGACTATCGGCACGTCATCCACGCCCTGCGGCGCAAGCCGATGGCGCTCGCCAATCTCGTCTATCGCGATCAGCTGTTCCCACGGGCCGCCTATCGACGCGCGTTCGAGACTCTGCAGGAACGATATGACGATCGTCATGCCTGCAAGGTGACGGTCGAGCTTCTCGCCCTCGCTCACGAGCGGGCCTGCGAGGCAGAGCTTGCCGAGATCGTCGCCAGAGATCTCGATGCGGGACGGCTGCCTGACCTTGCCGCGTTGCGCATCCGCTTTCGCCCGGAGCAGGCCGCGATCCCGCACGTCGCCGTCGAGCTCGCACCGCTCGCCGCCTACGACGAACTGGCGTCCATCGGCTTCGTGCCGGCAACCTCGAATACGGGAGATGCAGCATGACCAGCACGACCACATCCATCGATGCCGCGCGTGTCGAACTCCTTCTCACAGAGTTGCGCTTGCCGAGCGTCAAGGCGATCTGGCCAAAGCTCGCCGCGCAATCTGACAAGGAAGGCTGGCCCGCGGCGCGCTTCCTCGCCACGCTCGCCGAACACGAGGTGGCCGATCGTGGCCGTCGCCGCATCGAGCGGCACATGACGGAGGCACGCCTGCCTGCGGGCAAGACGCTCGCGACATTCGACTTCGAGAGCGTGCCGACGCTGTCCAAGGCGCAGGTGATGGCACTCGCCGCAGGTGACGTCTGGCTCGAGACCGGGGCCAATCTGTTGCTGTTCGGTCCGCCCGGCGGCGGCAAGAGCCATCTCAGCGCGGCGATCGGGCTTGCCCTCGTCGAGAACGGCTGGCGCGTCCTGTTCACGCGCACGACGGACCTCGTGCAGCAGCTGCAGGTGGCGCGGCGTGAACTGGCTCTGGAATCCGCGATCGCCAAGCTTGATCGCTATGACCTGCTGATCCTCGACGACATCACCTACGTCTCCAAGGATCAGGCCGAGACCAGCGTGCTGTTCGAGCTGATAGCCACCCGCTACGAGCGGCGCTCGCTCCTGATCACCGCCAACCAGCCGTTCGGCGAGTGGGGCCGCATCTTCCCCGATCAGGCCATGACGCTCGCCGCCGTCGACCGCCTCGTCCACCACGCCACGATCATCGAGATGAACGTCGAGAGCTACCGCCGCAAGGCCGCCCTCGGCCGCAAGCGCGGCGCCAGCCGGCCACCAGTCCATGCTACGCCGAAGGAGGTTCAAAGCTCCGCTGATTGACGCTGCCGCACCGCTGATTGTCGCCCAGCGTCAATCAGCACTTGCCAAGCCGGACGTCCGCGACAATGATCCCAGGATCCCGGCCCCAATCTTCTCATCCAGATTGACGCCCAGTTCTCATCCTGATCGTCGCGCTACAGTATTTCTTACCCGCCCACAACATCATACTCGAAGCGTCGCACCTGGCCCTGGTCCAGAGCCGGACCCCGGTCACAATGTTCCCGGATACAATGGTCTCTACAACCTTCGCCACTCCTTCTGGGTCGAGCCAGGCTCTCGGGTCTACGGCTCCAAACCGCACATAACGCTGAACATCTCGCAAGACCTCTACGCTGACTTCGAGCATCGGATGGTCGGACTTCCCCACCACCACCTGCTGCTTGACCTTCTGGAAAAGCCGGAAACACCGACATCCTTGCGCATCTTTTCAGCTCTGCGCTGGTTCAACGCCGCCAACGAAAGCGGACTAAGCCAGAGCCAAGCCCTTCTGAATCTGGCCGTAGCATTCGAAACTCTGCTGCGCCTACCCGAGTCTTCAAAGACCGATCGACTGGTTGACGCGATCTCTCTTCTGCTCGGTCGTACGGAGAGGCTCGACGAGTGGGCGCAGCAATTCTACAACGCACGTTCGCGCGTGGCACATGAAGGAGATGTGCGCGATCAATATTTCTATGCGGGTGGCAAACGTCAGACTTCTGGCATTTTCGGCTCTCTAATGCTTTATGGTCGACATATCTTCCAGCTGTGCGTGAGCACTGTGCTCGTGGGAATCGACCTCGCCGAGCGCGCTAAACTTCGCGAGAGATTCGTTTCCAACAATGAACGCTTTCAGAAACTCTGTGACTCATTGCAAAGCAAGTCAGGAACCGCCAGCGACCGCCTGCTGGGCTTGGCACCTACTATACGGGCGCTGGAACATTATCGGTTCGTTGGTAGTGTTATCGATCCTGGTCCGCAGCTGACTACTGTACGCCTTGCCTCTCTCACCCTTGCGAAATGCAGCGATAGCTTACTCGAAGACCTTGCAACTGCGCTGGCCGATTGTGCAGCGAGCAAGCGTGGCGACAAGGAAATCCAGCAACTCTCCAGAATTGAAGCTCTCCGTAAGCCCCCGGTGACGGCCACCTTGCGTCGGCAGTGAGGCTTCGCGAAGCCATAGGACTAGTCCTGGAGCTAGTCCTATGGCCAAAGCGGAAGTTGAAGTGATCACGTCGGAGCGGCGACGGCGGCATTGGTCGCGGGCTGACAAGGAGCGCATCGTCGCTGCAGCGTTGCAGCCGGGTGCGACGATCCTGGGCGTGGCGCGCGCGTTTGGTGTGCATTCCAGCCAGGTGTTCCGCTGGCGCCGGCAGCTGTGCGGCAAGGAGACTGCCGTGCCCGGCTTCGCCGCTGTGACGATTGCAGCCGATCGCGATCTTCACGCAGCGGCAGCTCCGCCTCAGGGGCTGATCGAAGTCGAGATCGGGACTGAGACCAAGATCCGGATCAGCGGCGCGGCGGATGCCGCGACGGTGACGGCGGTGATCACGGCGCTCCGGGCGGGTTCGCGATGACGATCCCGATCCCCTCGGGCACACAGGTCTGGCTGGCGACCGGCCATACCGACATGCGCAAGGGCTTCGACGGCCTGGCGCTGCTGGTCCAGGAGACCTTGAAGCGAGATCCGCATGGCGGCCATCTGTTCGTGTTCCGCGGCCGCAGCGGCGGACTGATCAAGGTGCTGTGGCACGATGGCCAGGGCATGTGCCTGTTCGCCAAGCGGCTGGAGCGCGGCCGCTTCATCTGGCCACAGGCTGTGGACGGAGCTGTGACGATCACGCCGGCCCAGCTCGGCTATCTGCTCGAAGGCATCGACTGGCGGCATCCGCAGCGGACGTGGCGCCCGGAAGCTGTTGGTTGAGCGCTCGAACGTCACGGCACTGATGCGTACCGGGCGGAGCTGTGATTCCATCTTCTGTGATGATCACAGCCGATTCGCTCCCTGATGATGTCGCGACGCTGAAGGCGCTGGTGCTCGCCGGCCAGGCGGCCCAGCTTGCGGCGGAAGCCAAGGCACGCAATCTCGAAGCCGAGGTCCGCGCCCGCACGCTGCTGATCGAGCAGATGAAGTTCACGATCGCCAAGCTCAAGCACGAACAGCACGGCCAATCCTCCGAGCGCGCCTCGGTGCTCGATCAGCTCGAGCTAGAACTCGCCGACCTCGAGGAGGATGCATCGGAGGCCGAAGCCGATGCGCAGCTGGCAGCCGAACGCGCCAAGGCCGCGAAGATAGACGTGCAGCCATTCGAGCGGCGGCGTCCGGCGCGGCGGCCGCTGCCCGAAGACCTGCCGCGGGAGCGCATCGTTCATCCCGCGCCGGCCCATTGCCCGTGTTGCGGCGGCGACAGGCTGCGCAAGATCGGCGAGGACGTGACCGAGACGCTGGAGCTCGTGCCGCGGCAGTGGAAGGTGATCCAGCACGTGCGTGAGAAGTTCTCCTGCCGCGCCTGCGAGGCGATCAGCCAGCCGCCGGCGCCGTTCCATCCGATCTCGCGCGGGCGCGCTGGACCGCGTCTGCTCGCGCACATCCTGTTCGCCAAATACGGATTGCACCTGCCCCTCAACCGGCAGAGCACGACGTATGCGCATGAAGGTGTGATGCTGGACGTCTCCACGCTGGCCGACTGGGTCGGCGCGGCGGCGGCGACATTGATGCCGCTGGTCGAGGCGATCAAGGCGCATGTACTCGCTGCCGAGCGCATCCATGCCGACGACACCACGGTGCCGGTTCTGGCCAAGGGCAAGACGCGCACGGGGCGCGTCTGGACCTATGTGCGCGACGATCGGCCCTTCGCCGGGCACGCGCCGCCGGCCGCCGCGTTCTTCTACTCGCCCGACCGCTCCGGCACCCATCCAGAGGCGCATCTTGCGATCTATGCCGGACCGATGCAGGCGGACGCCTATGCCGGCTTCAACAGGCTCTACGATCCATCGCGGAAGCCGGGCCCGGTCATCGAGGTCGGCTGCTGGGCGCATGCACGGCGCAAGTTCTTCGAGATCGCGCGGCTGAAGAAGGCGCCGATCGCGATCGAAGCGATCGCGAAGATCGACGCCCTGTTTGCGATCGAGCGCGAGATCAACGGTCTGCCGGCCCACGAGCGCAAAGCCGCGCGCCATGCGCGCAGCCGCCCGCTGGTCGATGAGCTTCATGCCTTCCTGTACGAGCGCCGCGCCAAGCTCTCCGGCAAGAGCGAGACCGCCAAGGCGATCGACTACAGCCTCAAGCGCTGGGAGGTGTTCACGCGCTTCATCGACGATGGCCGGCTGTGCATGACCAACAACGCGGCCGAACGCGAGCTGCGCGCCGTGGCCGTCGGCCGCAAGAACTGGACCTTCGCCGGCTCCGACGATGGCGGCCGCCGTGCCGCCGCCATCTACACCCTGATCCAGACCGCCAAACTCAACGGCATCGGTCCGCTGGCCTGGTTGACGGACGTGCTGCTGCGGATCAATGATCATCCGGCGTCGAGGCTCGACGAGCTGCTGCCGTGGAATTGGTCAAAACCCAGAACCCTTGTCGCCGCTGCCTGATCAGATGAAGATCACGTTTAACGGAACTGACTTGTCGATTGCCACTGTCGAGCATCTGAGCCTTGCTCTGGATCGCATCGACAAGCAACCGCAGTTCGAACTCTGGATATCGGTACCGAACGGTCAGTCCTTAGCCATGCTGCGCAATGGTAGCCACGCTTGGCTTATGTATCTGCGGTTCAATGGCGATAGCGGCGTCGTGACAAAGGGTAACCCAGACCATCAGGGAACCTGCGCTTACACACTCTCCAACGGGCAGGTCGACGAGCATCCCCTATCCTGGTGCATAGATCTAGAAGAATGCTACAAAGCGATTGCGTACTTCTTCGTCAATGACGGAGCACGATACGATCACGTCGCGTGGCAAATCGCGTAACAGATCTGCCGCGGTCTCGGCCGGATGGATACTCCGCGCGGGCTACTCCGCCCGTGGTCTTCACCGGATGCGTACAGCTCTCCACACCGCGTTTGAGAAGCAGGAGATCCTGACACCGGAAGCTCGAAACGTTCGCGATCTTGTAGACTTGGTTTGGATGAATCTGTTCCAACGCTACTACTCGCTCAAAAATAAAAACGAATAGCTCTGAAAGTAAGCTGCGGAGCTAAGAGCGAACTATAAGCGCCAAGAACGGCGGCCTCTTGGAGACGACCGAATACCTGGTCCGGCGATTGATTGGTACTGTGGGGCACGCCGCTCACGCACGCCTTGAGAAAGGGTGGCAAGAATCGCCTCGACCGGAAGCAGTTGTGAGCGGCTGGATATCTCATTTACGATTTGATCGGGGGACATGCCCACAACTACCGCGTTGCCTTCCGCGCGCCCTGGCAGCAGACACCAAAGAACATTCTTGTATGGGTCGGACGGAGTAATCGCATCGGCGCTCCGGAAATCAAAAATCACAGGTACGGTGCTATAAATCCACATCTCGGGGAAGCACTCTTCGGGAAACGCTAGAAGAAAGTATCCGTCAATAACGGCTCTGAGTCCCTCTCTGCCTTTGACAAATCGTGGGTAGTCCCGCTTCAAGCGGGCGCCATCAACAATCCAGAGCATATTGCCGTAAAAGCGTTCACGCGCGGCTCGCTCGTCGGGATTAAGATGCGAGTGCTGAAATTCCAGCACGAGTCCATGACTGGTGCGGACGTCGGCAATATGCCGTTCTCCAGAGTTCTCGTCGTACTGTATGAACTCTTGAAATTCGACTGGGAACCGATTTTTCCAGGCACGATGCCACTCAGTTTCGGGCTCTGCCCAGGAATCGCAATCCCGCGCGCCATTGTGCGCCCAGTGCCAAACTCTATAAGAGCCGCATTTAGCTATAACCTCACCGCCACATGACGGGCATATCCCGCGTGCTCCAGCGACCGCTTCGGTACGTTCACCCGCAACGAGTGCAAGCTTCATTCTGAACAGCTTTCCTAATGCTCTCCGAAGCTATTCTCGACAAAGGGCTTAGCAAGCGACTTTCTCCATTAGCTGCCCTTTTTGCCTGCCTCCTGTGTCTCCGGCGCCAATGCCGAGACCTCGGCATTGGCAATGCCCAGCCCCTTGCGCCGGGTCCGACCCGCGTCAAGGGCGGCTCTGCCGCTCGTCTCGACCCTTGACGCGGGGCGGGCGCGGTGCACCCCTTCCCCTTAAGAGAAAGCGCACCCGCAGGAGCGCCAGCATAGCGGCGGCACAGCCGGGCGCGGGACCGAGTGCAGCCCTGAGGCCGATCTGAAAGGGCGCCCGCAGGAGTCTCAGCATAGCGCCGCCGTCAGGCGGGAGACGGGACCGAGCGCCCCCGGCCGAAGGACTCTATATGCCTTACGCGAAGGATCGTTGCCGTAGGGCCAAGACGCAGGGCGACTAGAGCCCGGTCCAATAGTACGCGCTGTTTGAACCTGGAAACACGATAATTAGAAACTAGCAACTGCCTCATGCCGCCGGGAGGATACTGATCTTTTTCTTTGTTACCCGATAGCCGAACGTCTCCAAACGTCTGCGCGCGCTCCGCATGGTCACCTTGCTGAAGAATGGAATATCCAGCGCGTTATTTGACTTGCTGATAATTGCAAAGACAATCTCGTAATCGCCCGGCGTCGGGCGACGCCTATGGTCAATCTTATATCCATCAGGCAGTTGCTCATTTAGCTTCTGTCGGAAATCTTCGTCCGAAAGAAAGAGCTCCCCGGATACGGCACCTTGATTGAAGAGATGGCTGAGCTGAGCTGAACCACTGTATCTCTTCACATGAACAAGCTTTCTGTCGGCGGTAAGTATGTCACAGAATTCGATTGTACTCTTTGCTCCACCGTGCGGGATCATCTTTCTATCCAAGCAGCAGGCCCTCTGAATGGCGCCGGTTGCCGCCAAGTTATATTCACCCTCGTCGGCGTGATCTGCCGTATAGTGGGGAAGTTGAAGCCCTGAGTCGGGAATGCTGACAAAATCGTCGAGAACACGCTGGGTAAAGTTCGCCGCAATCTCGTACCACTTTCCGTTGTTCAAAATGTAGACGAGGTTATTGAGGCGAGCCTCTGCATATAGGCATTTGAACGCGCTCCAATTCTCAATTACATCCGACGTGCGGCTTGAGATTGCATAGATATGCTTGCTCTTGAGAAGGTCGAGATTTAGTTCAGCTCCATCCAGACTGACTAAGAATTCCCGAACATCCAAATCCGGATGGATGTCTGCCCTTTTCTTGCTTAGATATCTGAATCCCTCAACGTCCACCCAATCTATGATGGTGGGCGGCGCCATCCAAATGCGCTCAAGATCACCATCCTTTAGCTTGTTCACAAGCCACGCGTTCAACTCCGCGCAGCGCACCGGATTTCTTACGTCCTGGATCTGATCAATCTGACGTGCCCCCGCCAAATTAGGCCAGTTTGAACTGGAATTTTCCACTTATGATCCCACCCGGGACAGAGGAGAGTTCCATGAAGGCATCGAAGTTTTCGGAGGCTCAGATCGCATTTGTTCTGAAGCAGGCTGAGGACGGTACGGCGGTTGCGGAGGTTTGCCGCAAGGCCGGGATCAGCCAGGCGACGTATTTCAATTGGAAGAAGAAGTATGCCGGTCTGATGCCATCGGAGATGAAGCGGCTGCGCCAACTCGAGGAGGAGAACGCCAAGCTCAAGCGGATCGTTGCGGACTTGTCGCTCGACAAGGCCATGCTGCAGGATGTGCTCTCAAAAAAGCTCTGAAGCCTGGCCGCAAGCGGGAGCTTGTCGACAAGGTGCGGAGCGACTGGAAGGTCTCGATCAGGCGGGCCTGTTCGACGCTTCGGATCGATCGCGCACTGTACGTCTACAAGTCGAAGCGCGGCGACCAGGCCGCCCTTAAAAATCGGATCAAGGACGTCTGCCAGACGCGGGTGAGATACGGATATCGCCGGGTCCATGTCCTGCTGCAACGTGACGGTTGGGCCGTCAACGTTAAGCGCGTCTATCGTCTCTACAGGGAATTAGGCCTGCAATTGCGCAATAAAACGCCGAGACGTCGCGTCAAGGCCAAGCTGCGCGAGGATCGTACCGACGCATCTCAGATCAATGAGACTTGGGCGATGGATTTCGTTCACGATCAGCTCGCTACCGGCCGCAAGATCCGGGTTCTTACGATCGTCGATACCTTCAGTCGCTTCTCACCAGCCGTCGATCCGCGCTTCAGCTATCGAGGCGAGGATGTCGTGCTGACTTTGGAACGCGTCTGCAAGGCCGTCGGCTACCCCAAGACTATTCGCGTCGATCAGGGGTCGGAGTTCATCTCCCGCGATCTCGACATCTGGGCTTACCAGAAGAATGTCATTCTCGACTTCTCCAGGCCAGGCAAGCCGACCGACAACAGCTTCATCGAATCCTTCAATGGCAAGTTCCGAAACGAGTGCCTGAACACGCACTGGTTCCTGAGCCTTGACGATGCCCGGCAGAAAATGGAGGATTGGCGTAGAGACTACAATGAGGTCCGGCCACATAGCGCGATCGGCAACAAGGCGCCGATTTCGCTGTTGAATGGCTCATCGGCGCCCCCGCCGGCATGAGCCTAACCCCGGAAAATTCCAGCCTCAGTTGGCCTAGTTTCGGGGAGCACTTCATAACCCCGGAAAATTCCAGCCTCAGTTGGCCTAGTTTCGGGGAGCACTTCAAATCCAGTCGAAGTGCTCCTTGTAGGCATCACTCTCATAATGTCGCATGCACTTCGGGAGGAACTCTTTTATGTCCGAAATATCGACTTTGACGGACACCGAGAGGCTGTCTTTTCCAGTAACGTTTTTACCTAGCTCTGTGTGCTTGGAGCGACCTGTAACCTCGCTAATCAGGTCCTGTTCGATGTCGATGCCGAAGCTTGCCGCTTCTCCTTCGCGGCTCATTTGCTCTCGACTCTGCTTCGGGATGGAACCGAGCGATGTTTTCGATATGCTTCTCAAGCTGGTGTGCTCAACGCTGTTCAGAACAACCTTCAGACCAAATCGCTCTTCAATTACTCCGTCTTTCAAAAGATGACGCCCGTATCCGAAGGAAATTGCAAACATCCGCTCGTGATCGCCGGACTGAACCGGCACCAAAAATACACCTCGTGCGCCTGCTGTGAAAATCCGGCACCTTCCCTCTATTTCGTTCAGGAAGAAACCTTTTACCCAGTCGGGCTCGTTGTCGTGTGAATCTTCGAAGTAAAAGCGTCCCAAGCCTGTAATTTCGATATGGGAGCAGCCGTCATCGATGACGTCGTCGAACGAGTCCACCTCTCCCTTAATAAGAAATATGCTGAGCCGGTTCGTCTTCTCTCCCATGCACGCTCGATCTTCTCGTTTGAAATATGCCGCGCCTTTGTCGGTAAATTGATGCCGGCAAATGATTCAATTCGTAATTGTACCATAAGCACACATCAGTTGACAGTCGCCCTTGGTGCCAAAGCTAATCGTGGCAAGATCGACACAGGGGTATCCTGCAATCGGCTACTGCCAAGCTTGGTAATACTGCACTGGAGGTTCACCCTCGCACGCATGAGGATGCTGTGGGGGCTCGTCAAACTGTTGTGGTTCGCAACGCGTCTTGCGGTGCGTGTTCTCGTGTTCATCATTGTCCTGCTATATCGCGCAATCAGATCCCTGAGACGCTGGGGCGGGCTCAACCCCGGCGGCGCACTCGGAACGGCGAGATTCGCGAGCCGATGGGAGATGTTCTGGTCGGGCGTACGGCGAGGACAGGGACCAATCGTCGGCCGTATCGGCCGTTCTTTTTTGCGATTCAACAGGGACGGGATGATCACCGTGTTCGCGCCGATGGGCGCGGGCAAAGGGGTCGGTGTCGTAATCCCGAACCTGCTGGACTACCAGGGCTCGGTGGTCTGCACCGACATCAAGGGCGAGAACAGCGCCATTACGCGACGACGTCGCCTGTCATTCGGCGCAGTCCGGATCCTCAACACAAGCGACCCGTACGCCTCCGACCATTTCAACCCGCTCGACATGATCCGCGTCGGCGGATTTGACGAAAAGGACGATGCCGAAGCTCTGGCGCGGCTGATGGTGGTACCGGACGGCAAGGAGTCGCACTGGGACAGCAAGGCCGAAGGCCTGCTCGCCTGCCTGATCATGTACGTGGTGCGCCTGGAGCCGGAACTGCAGACCATGGCGCAACTCCGCACACTCTCCACCCTCCAGCCCGAGTCGCTCAAGGCGCTGCTGCACACCATCGCGGTGGAGGGCACCTCCGCCGCCTGCGAGCTGGCAGGCAGCTTTCTGGCGATGGAAGGCAGCGAAGAGTACCGAAGCGTCCTGTCGAACGTCGAGAAGGCCACCCGGGTCTGGTCTGCCGCCAGCCCTGCCGGTGAGATCAGCCGCAGGTCAACGTTCCAGCTTTCCGAGCTGATCACCCAGGTGACCACGCTCTATCTCGTGGTCGACGAGGAGAAGCTCTCGGTCTACGCCAGCTTCCTCAGAGTCATGGTGGGCTGCGTCATCAACGCGCTCACCCGCGCCAAGAACCTGCCCCGACCCAAACGCAAGGTCCTGCTCCTTCTTGATGAAGCCGCCGCGCTCGGCAGCCTCGAGCCGCTGGAACGCGGGGTAGGGTACCTGCGCGCCTACTGCACCCCCCTTCTCGTCTTTCAGGACATGAGCCAGTTGCGCGAACTCTACCGCCGCTGGGGCTCGTTCCTGGCCAACGCCACCTGCAAGGTGTTCTTCAACGTCGCCGACCTGGAGGCCGCACGGTTCGTCTCAGAGCTCATCGGCCAGGCAACCCTGTTCGCCCGCAACCAGGGCACCTCGCGCTCCAGCGCCGACCCGCAGGAGCGCTATTCCATGGGGATGTCGGAGACCAGCCGCTGGCTGCTCGACCCAGCCGAGGTCCTGCGGCTCCCTGGCCGCTGCTCGCTGGTGCTGTTTCGTAGCGATATCTTGAGATTCCCGGTGCTGGCCTGCAAGGTCAACTACCGCGCCTGGCGCCATGTCCGCTGGTGGAATGCCTATGACACCTGGCCCGCGATGGCGTGACCACTCACATCACCCTGCCGAGCGACAACTCGCGCCGCTGGCGCCAGAAGTACAGACGGTTGGCCCATAGCGTACAGCGGACCAACTGGCTCTCCCGTAGCCCCATCAACTGATAGAACAGCCGGTCGAGCTCTGCGACTATCCACTGGACCAGCGCCGCCCGCTTGCGGGCGTGCAAGGTCCGCTCCCATGCTGATGCTCGGTCCTCGCCCCGATATTCCACCCGCTCGGACTCGCGGATGCGCTTCGCATAATAAACCTGTCGGACCTTCAGCCGCGCAATCCGCAACTGGACGGCCTTGGCCGTCCGCTCCAGCCGGGCCGCATTCAAGCGCAGCCGCCCCGCGTTGAACTGCGCCCGACTGCCCTGGTCAAAACGCGTATAAAGCACGTTACGGCGGACTTGAGGGCCATATTGCCGCTGGCGGACTGGCCCCACCAATTTGTCCTGGCTCGGAGGCACGCGCCCCCGCGCATTGCGGACCTTCGGTCCAACATGCACCTCCGGCAATCGATCAAAAGCACGGGCTCCACGCCGGTCACCACGGGCTAGGGCGGAGGCCTTCTGCGCCGCAAGGCTGCGATGATCAACCCGCGCCTTGTGGCCCCTTCCCCGCAGGGCGTCGTTCTGCATCCGCGCCCATGCTTCACGCCATTTCAACAACATGGAATCGCTGTTCCACTCCCGCGTCTTCACCCGCCGTAGCCCGAGCGCCGTCGCCTGCCGTAACGTCAGCATCAGGTGGGCATGGAAATTCCGCGGGTCATCCCCCTTCTCCGGGACGGGCGCATGGATGGCGAAATCCACGACCATTCCCAAGGATACAAACTGCTCACGCGCATACGCCCGAACGAGCGCAAGCCGCTCAGCGGGCGCCAGCTCATGCGGCAGCGCAATATTGATCTCACGCGCCAACTGCGCATCCTGGCGTTTCTCGATCGCCTCCACGTGATTCCAGAGGGTCTCGCGGTCCTTCAGCCACTCAGCAGCTCCCGCAGGCACGAGGATCTCTTCGTGAACCACGCCGCGCCGCCGACTGTAATCCGCCACGGCCCCCCGCCGATGGTCGTGCAGCACCATCCCCGCACGGTAAGCCGCCATTGCCACCACCGAGCGCCCCTCCGAGCGCTTCACTGGTTGAGCGGACAAATGATACGACGCCATACCTTTCTTCTTTCTTGGGGGCGCAACGCGCCCCTTCCGGCCGCTGTGGCGGCCGCGCACCTATGTTGCGAAGCAATGTATAAGTGCGCCATTCCAACCCTTCAGGGCTCTATAAAAATCTCATCCAAAACTTCGTGGAGTTTCTACAACGGCCTATATTCTCAGACCTCAACGTGCTTGCTTTCACACGACTCGTCCGAGTGCCAGCTAGGCAGCACACGATTTAACGATGCCAATCCACTCCCGGCGCGAGACCTTGCATCAACGACGTGAAGCGATCACCAGGCGTGGCGATTAAGCGTGGGCGTATCAACCATCTGTCGCATCGAGGATTGAGCTATTCCGGCTCGGCACCCGCCTCAGCGTTTTTGGATTTCTCTGGCGATGAGTCCGGTTCTGCTCGCTTCTTCCAACTGGCGACATAAGCGCGGAGAGTATCTCTGTAGCTCTGCCCGCTTTGCGCGGCCGTTTCACGACGCTGTCGTTCCTTTGCCTCCTCTTGCCTCGCTGCGTCGCGTTTCGCGTGTGCCGCCTCGCGCTCATAAATTTCCGACTGATGGGGGTTTGCTCTCACATGCTCGGTCATAGCAACACGAGCCCAGCCAAGTTCCCCCAATTCGTTGTTGACGTTTGCCAGTTTTTGGCTCCGGCCTGGAGTGAGCTTTGATTTAGCCTCCAGCTCGGCCTTCTCCTTCTCAAGGAGATCTATGCGGCGTTCGACTTTCAGCAAATCCAGCGCATCCGGATTGTAGCCACCGGAAACAGCCCCCATTGGAGGCTTCTTATCATTGGACATGGCTTAGTTCACCTGCGGTCGAACGGCGGCGATATATTCATTCAACGTCTTCATGCATCTCTCCATGAGCGAGACTCGGTCGCGATAGAAACGTTGATCCTTGCGCAAGTCCCCGATCCAGTCGAGCATATCCCCGTCAGTCTTTGGGTCGGGCTGTCGCTCCATCAAAAACGAGATCTCGATGATCTGATTGCGGATTCCGACGAAGTCGCCCAGGCGTACCGATATGAAGTCGCCCGTGGATTCCGAGACGATGTCGCCCACCTTTCCGATTTGATCTCGCCCAGCGGCGAGGCGTTCTGGCCGGCTGGTTCTCTGGCATCGGTCAAGCCGCGCGGTCAATCTGGAATCGCGACTTCAACCTTTTTTCTTCTTCTGCGGTTGCTGTGGGCATGTGGACAACGCGATTGCGTTGTCCAAGCGCAGCGGCATGTCCACGGCGCTCAGGTCTTTCGGGCGGATTGCCGAGTTCGGCGCAGGCTCTCACCGGTGAGGTCGAGCCGATGGGCATTGTGGACGAGGCGATCGAGCACGGCGTCGGCATAGGTGGGATCTCCAATGAGCAGATGCCACTGGTCCACGGGGAGCTGGCTGGTGACGATGGTGGAGCGATGACCGTAGCGATCTTCGAGGATTTCCAGGAGGTCGTGACGGGCGCCGGCATCGAGCGGCTCGAGCCCCCAATCATCGAGGATCAGCAGATCGACACGGCCAAGGCCGCGCAACAGGCGTGGGTGACGACCGTCGCCGCGGGCGAGCGCCAGATCGTCGAACAGGCGCGGGACGCGTTGATAGAGCACGGAGCGATTGTCGCGACAGGCCTTGTGGCCGAGCGCCGAGGCGAGCCAACTCTTGCCGACGCCTGCCGGGCCGCAGATCAGGAGATTGACGTGGTCGTCGATCCAACGGCCCTCGACAAGCTTGGCGAACAGCGGGCGGTCGAGACCGCGCGGGGTGCGGTAGTCGATGTCCTCGACGCATGCCTGCTGGCGCAGCTTGGCGTAGCGCAGGCGAGTGGCGAGCCGTTTGTCGTGCCGCAGCGAGGCTTCACGTTCGAGCAGCAGAGCAAGCCATTCGGCGTGACCGAGGCTGCCAGCCTCACCGGCGGCTTCGATGTCGGCGAAGGCCTTGGCCATGCCGTGGAGGCCGAGGGCGTTGAGGCGGTCGAGGGTCGGATGGGTGAGCAAGGGACGGTCTCCTAATTGTAGTAGCGCGGTCCGCGGATGTTGGCATGCAGGATCGGCGCATCGTCCGCGGAGCGCTGGTGAGCGGGACGCCGATCGAGATTGTTGGCGAGGATCGACTTGACCGAGCCATAGGTGCGCGCGCCGATGTCGATCGCCCGCGCAGCCGCCGCGTCCAGCCGTTCGCGCCCATAGGAGGCGGCGAGCCTGAGGATGCCGAGGCAGGCGCGGAAGCCTTGTTCGGGGTGCGAGCGCTCGTCGAGAATGAGGTCGCACAATGCGCTGGTTGCCGGCCCGATCGCGGCGGCGTCCTGACGGATACGCCCGATAGTCCAGCCGGCGTAGCGCCGATGGCTGGAGGCCATGTGCTCCGGCACGGTGGTGTGCTTGTGATTGCCACTCATGCGCTGATGCGCGGCAATCCGCTCGCCCTTGTGGAAGATCTCGACGGTGCGGGCGGTGAACCGCACCTCGACCTCGGCACGCGCGAAGCGATGCGGAACGCTGTAATAATGCTTCTCCACCTCGACGTGGTAGTCGAGGCTGACGCGGCGGATCCGCCACTCGGCGAGCACGTAGGGGCTCGCCGGCAACGGCTTGAGCGCCGGCCGGTCGATCTCCTCGAGCAGCCGGCGGCGCGTCACGCCGAGCCGCCGGATCGGCCGCTCCTCGTTGAGCCTGGTGAGCAACTCGCCGATCGCTGCGTTGACCTCGGCGAGGCTGTAGAAGACGCGGTGGCGCAGGCGACCGAGCAGCCAGCGCTCGATGATGAGGACGGCCTGCTCGACCTTGGCCTTGTCGCGCGGCTTGCGAGGTCGCGCCGGCAAGACGGCCGTGCCGTAATGCGCGGCCATCTCCGCATAGGTGCGATTGATCTGCGGGTCGTAGAGGCTCGCCTTGATGACTGCGACTTTGGTGTTGTCAGGCACCAGGAGCGCCGGGACGCCGCCGATCGCCGCGAAGGCGCCAACATGGGCGCTGATCCAGTCGGCGAGCCCCTGCGTCCACGTCGCCTGCGCGTAGGTGAAGCTCGAGGCGCCGAGCACGGCGACGAAGATCTGCGCCGTCCTCCGCTCGCCGGTGAGGCGGTCGACCACCACCGGCACGCCGTCGCCCGCGTAGTCGACGAACAGCTTGTCACCGGCCGCGTGCGCCTGGCGCATCGTCACCGACAGGCGTCCCTCCCAGGCGCGGTAAAGCTCGCAGAAGCGCGAGTACCGGTATCCGCCGGGCTCGGCGCCGATGTACTCCTCCCACAGGATCGACAGCGTCACGTGCTTGCGCTTGAGCTCGCGGTGCACCGCCGCCCAATCGGGCTCGGCGATGCGGCGATGACCCTGCCGGTTACCGTTGCCGGTCTTGGCGAACAGGCGGGCCTCCAGGGCCGCGTCCGTGAGTTCGTCGGGCAACGGCCAGCTCAGGCCTGCGGCCTCGAACCGCCGGATGGTCAGCCGCACTGTCGAGGGCGCCGCGCCCATCCGCCGAGCAATCTCGCGGCTCGGCAGCCCAGCCGCCTTCATCCTGATCACATCGCGCACACGGCGCATCGCAAGCCTCTCCGTCGGCATCCAGGGTCCCCCTTCGCAAAGCCGAAAGGTTGACCCTATGGGAGCCAGAAGAGGTCTCGTCACCCCGGGTTCGCTCTTGCGATACCCGGGCGACATCATCCCGGAATCGTGGGCGACATCATCTCGGAACGGGTGGGCGACTTCAAATCGGAATGGTGGGCGAGATCATCTCGGAATCCTGGGCGACATCGATCGGAATCCGCAATCTGATCTTCGATGGCATCGATCTTGATGTTCATCCGTACAATTTCACTCTTGGCCAGCTCTATGGTTTCTAGCGTCTCGGCAACGTCTTTCGACCATTCATTTCCGTCCAAAAAATCCCGTAGCAAGCCCATGTCTTCATGATGGGTAAACACCGCCAACCAGGCAAGCGTCTTAATCATCCGGCTCCCACTCATGGTCCCGGTCCCGCTCCTTCCCTCGCCTTACGGTGGGCTGGTTTTTTTTGAGGTACGCACGATAGACCGACCGCAACGCCTCGGCGGATGACTCGTTGGGCTTGTGGATCGCGCGCAGCTGCTCGATTTCCCGATGCTGGGCGTCCGCGTCAACCGCCTGCCAGTAATCCGCTGCACTCTCGTTGACGCGGGCGCGCAGTTGCTCGTTGTGGGCACAACGCGAGCGTCCGTTGTCGATCGAGGGATAGTCGACCGTCCTTGTCCGACTCTTGGCCAGGGCACTGTTGCGCGCCGGACGTGAGCGGGACCTTACCTTGCGCCGGGCCTTGTGCATCCGGCGCCCCCTGACCCCTTCATGGATGGTGGGGGCACGTCCGATGCCCTGGGCTTCAAGCGTGCGTCGGTCGATGCGCGCCTCCTTGTTGGCCTCAACCAAGGCGAGATTTGCCTGCTCTTCCCACAGCTCGCGCAACCGTTCTGTCGAACCCTTCTCGCTCATGCCGTAGACCCGCTTGCCGGTTTGGTGGTCGCGGTCGCGAATGACCAGATGACAATGCGGGTTCTGGGCGTCCTTGCCCTTCTCGTGGAATGCGGCCAGCCATGAGGCCCGCCCCTGGGTGATGGCCTCGGCGTAGGCACGGACCAGAGCAATACGCTGCTGGGGGTTTAGCTCTCTTGGCAGCGCCAGCATGATCTTGTCGACCACGCGCGCATTCTTACGGTCGCCGTCTTCTGCGACGCGCAAGAATCGCATAGCGTCCACCGAGGCAGTCGGCATACGAGCGCCCGCCACCCGACTTAGGGCACTTGCCCGCGTGATGTACTTGATGTGCGCGGCGGCCGTATAGGCCTCGGCCTGCGTGGACTTGCCGACAGAGCTGTGGTGCAGGCTGTAAATAGCCAACAGACGCCCCCTCGCAGTGGGCGGGTTTGCTTGCAAACCCATAAGTGCGCACTACAGACCCGGCAGCCTATCTCCCAAGCCAGCCCGAAGGCAAGGGCAGGCCGTGGCAGGCAACCGGGACGCAGGTCCGGTGCCGCCCGGCCGTACTCCGACGCTCTGGACGGAGCACCACCCCAGGGTCGGCCGCGCGGAGCCCGCTCTTGACGGTTGCAGTCCGCCTGGCCGATGGTACGGCCCCGCCTCACCGCCCTGCGGATGGAAAAATGCCCCGGGAAGTTATCGCCGAACGCACGGACGAGGTCAGTCTGGATTGGCTCACCGCCCTCAACACCGTGGATTCCCGCCGGGGGAAACCGCGTTTTGATCATTCGAAGGTCACCATCCCGAAGGGCAGCTCTGTCTACATGGACGAGAACGGCCCGCGCTTCCGGATGAGGACACCTGAGGGCAAAATCGTCGGCTGGGACAGATTCAAGCGGATCACCGTAAATCCCGGCGAATACTGGGGCATCACATGGTGCAACCCCGGTCAGCTTGAAGACCCGGATTTCGGCTTCTCTGTGCAAGACGGCAAACTCAGCATCCTGCTCGAACACATGGAAGGTCACGAGCACCTGTTCGCCGACTTCGTTACCACCTTCGGCGACCCGGACATGTGTCCTGGCGGCTTCCGCGCGCCGGATGGACGCTACGAGTCGAATATGCTGATTGATTTCATGGTCACATGGGGCGGCAATGGCGTGCCGCCCAGCTTGATTCCGGTCCCGGAAACCCTGGCCGTACAGCCGGAGGTCCCAAGCGAGTTTCTGATCGAGTTCGAACCCGGCGCGGTTGTCAACTGCACCAAGGCAAAGAAGCCGATCCAGCCCGGGACCGATACTTACGTCGGCGACGTGCGTTCCTATAACATTCATACCGGCCAGGTGAGGGAAATCCGTTACCGTATCCCCGGCAATACGCTGGAGGACTTCAAGACAGATGGCGCCGAGCTATTTCGTCTGATTGCTGAAAAGCAGGCGACCATTGTTGAAGTTCTGCAAGACAAGAAGCGGCAATACTGATGGACGCGAAGCTGCCATCAGAGAAGTTCGCGCAGAGGCTCGCCGCCATCGAACAGGAGAACGCGGCGACGCGATTTATCCAGATGGCGGAAAACGTCTTCCGCCATCCTACCGATATTATCCGCGCGGGCTGGTCTCGCAAGGAAGGCGAGTTTGTCTTTTCGCGGCCGGTTCATGAGTTTACCGACTACGAGAGATTCGTTTTCCAGTTGGTGATGATCCTGGGTGCCCTCGGCGAGTTGCCCATGGATGCCGCCAAGAACATCGCAGCCTCCGTCGTGCACGCAGGAGGCAAGTGCAAGATCGATGGCACCAACCTTGGCGATGTAGGGAACTACGTGGCGGTCCACTCGCTGGTCAACGGTGGCAACGTCAACTACGTACCAAAGCCGCTGGCGTCCTATGCAACTTTCATCAGCGAGCTCATCGCTCGCCAACAAAAGGCGCCAGCCACACCTGGCCTACTCAAATGGCTCAGCACATACGTCTCCCCGCCACCGGGCAGCGCAGCGCAGACCTCGGCGCTGTTTTCAGAGCGGGGCGGGCCCTATGCGCTGCCGCTCGGCACGCAGTCCGTCACCGGCAGGCCACTGTACTACGTCGGAGAGACCTCACTTCTTACAGTCGCGCCCTCGGGCAAAGGCAAGACCCAATGCCATATCCTGCCGACGCTGGCGCGCTACAAGGGCCCGGCCATCGTCCTCGACATCAAGGGCGAATGCTTTGAGCACACCGCCGAATGGCGGCGGACCAACGTCGGCCCCGTCATCCGCTTTAATCCGGTCGAGCCAGACCTGAGCAGCAGCTACAATCCGCTGGCCTTCGTCGATGACGCGCCGGACGAACTCTGGGAAAGCTCGCGCTTCTTGGCCGACCTCCTGGTGGTGCAGAATAACAAGACGGACACTTCATGGGAGAGCCAGGGCCGTGACCTTGTCACGCTGCTGGTCGCCTTTGTGACGGCGATCCATGAACCCGAAGAGCGCACCATGACGCGCGTCCTCGATCTCGTCGCCACCATCGGTCTCGAAGACATGCTGATGATGGTCGGCGCCGCCGAGAGCCCCTTCCCTTCCGCCATGCGCCGGGTCGCCGCCCGCATGCACCAGATGATGAAAAATGCTCCCAAACAGTTTGAGGGCGTTCTCAGTGGCGCGTCGCAGCATCTCCAGCTCTGGGAAGGACCCAAACTGGAGCGCGTCACCTCAACGAGCGACTGGAAGCCGGAGGATTTCATCTCGGCGCCCTTCCCCACACTCTATCTGTGCATCCCACCCAACGCAGTGGAAACCTACGCACCCGTGCTGCGGGTCATCATCGGCCAGCACGTCCGGCGCCTGATGCGTTCGCAATCCAAAGCCGCCGCGCCGATCCTCTTCCTGCTCGACGAGTTGCCGAGACTGGGCCGTATGGCCCCGATTCGTGAAGCGCTGGAGGTCGGCCGCTCCTACGGCATCAAGCTCTGGATGGTCGCGCAATATCCGGAACAACTCACTGCTGCCTATGCCGAGGTTGGCGAAGGCATGATGGAAAGCTGCGACGTGCGGATGTACATGAATCCCACAGCAGCCACGGCCGAGCGCTTGGCAAAGGCCTTCGGTAAGTCTCGCAACGTCCTCGACAGCTCGCGCAAGCAGTTGCTTGAGGCAGCCGACATTCTCGGCCCCGAGCATCGCGACAGCATTTTCGTCCTCGCAGCTAACGAGCAACCACAGATATTGCGTAAGAATTACTACTACAGCTCGCGAACCTGACCGTCCGGGCAGGGCGGGACAATTGGGCGGGCTGTAATTTTATTACAGGTTTTTGATCAGGGAGCAGAGCAGTGTCGTTCATCTCAGGTATGCGCAAGTTCTTCGCAATGCTGAATCCGCCGGAGCCGGAACCTCTTCCACCTCCACCACCGTCAAAACCGCCCACCCCCGGACGTCGCGTATCTCCACCGCCGGCAACATCCAAGATCCGTGTCGAACTGATACCCAGAACGGAGGGACGGAAGATGACTTGCGAGTTCGGCTTCGATGAACCCGAACTTGCGTTCCAGCAAATGCTTTCCGCCCTAATGAGCCAACCGTTACTGTACGACTCTATGAAGGCCGTGCGCGTCAATGCGAATGGCACCTCGGAAGCCATTTTCTCGGTGAGCATGTATTTCAATCCCGGGACACGAACGTACGACTATACACCGTCGTTTACAGGATCATGGCGTCCGCCCGAAGCATTCAGGGCCGTCCAGCATGTTCCACGGTAACCCTTAGCGGCACCAAGCCGCCGTCTTCTCCTCTCTTGCCGCGCATCGAACTCAATGGAGCCAACCATGCCGTCCGTGACATGCCACGCCTGTAGGGGCAGCCGAGATTGCCGAACCTGCAACGGGTCGGGAAGCGTCAAGCAACTCAACCCCCATCCCGACCCCCGCGACGTCAATAAGAACGTGGGAAGCGTTCGTTGCTACGAATGCCGTGGGTCTGGCAAATGCTCGCAGTGCGGAGGCAAAGGCGTCGTCTGAGGAGATGCCGTTAGTCCTCAAGTAATTCCGTCACGTAACCCAGCGGATTTGCAAAGAACCGAGCCATCACCTGAAAGTGCGGTGTGGCGGCCAGGCTGCGCTCGGCGATTTCGCCCTGGTTGATAAAGAGCAACTTGGCATCGGGATAAGCCATGAGCAACGGACTGTGCGTCGCGATGATGAATTGCGCATTCCCCGTCTGTACCAACTGATGGATGATCTTGAGCAGGGCAAGCTGACGCTGGGGCGAGAGTGCCGCTTCCGGCTCGTCGAGGATAAATACGCCTCTCCGATTCAGTTGGTGCGAGAAAAGCGTTAAAAACGCCTCACCGTGGGACTGGGCATGCAACGACGCCCCGCCATAGGACTGGTAGATGGACGTGCCGGTTTCTCGCGCAAGTTCATCAATGAAATCCGCAAACTTGAAGAGACTTTCCGCTCGCACGAAGAAACCGGTGTTCACCTTCACGTTCCAGGAGAAACCAAGGTGCTCCTGCAGGGGCGCGACATCCGTCGGCTCATCATTCAAATTATGATTGCGGCTGCCCCCGGTGCCGCTGAAGCCGCAATGGCGCGCAATGCTCTCGATGAGGGTGGACTTCCCCGAGCCGTTCTCGCCGCAGATGAACGTGACAGGCTTGTCGAAAATCAGGTCAAAGCCCTTCTGGACTAACGGAATGCTGAACGGATAATTATCCCCCGCTGTCGGTGGAAGGATTATCCGTTTCAGAAAGGGCGCTTTCGTAGCCACGGACTTATTGTGCCACACAACGTTTGCGGCAGCCACTATGCTGACCAGTGTCATCGCCGAAGGCCCCCTGCGCGCTCAATCGAAGGATGGCCGTTTCAACATGCCTTGCATCGAGTTCGATACCGATTCCCGAGCGGCCCGCGCATCGCGCCGCGACAAGCGTGGAGCCGGACCCGCAGAACGGATCGAGCACAATTCCACCCAGTGGACAGAACGCTTCAATAAGCGGCTGCAAGACGCTGATTGGCTTCTGCGTCGGATGCAGCCTATTGCCGGTGTACTCCCAGTCGAGGACATCAGAGATAGGGGCTGAAGGTAGACCGGGGTTACCCTTGGCGAGCAAGTAGGCCTGTTCGTGCCTGCTTTGCAGGAAACGCGCCGACGACGCGTACCGTTTCTTGAAAACCACGTGTCCAACAATACGGAATCCCGCCTTGCGCCAGGCGCCAATGAACTTGTCGGCGGCATTCCAGCCATAGAAGCTCAGGCATACCGAGCCAGGCTTGAGCACCCGGTGCATTTCGGCGAAGGCGGACACCAGCCAGTCGTCGCGGTCATCATTGGCGATGGTCTGCCCGTCGCGGGACCGGTAACGGCACAGATAGGGCGGGTCGGTGAGGATGAAGTCCACCGAGGCGGACGGCATCCGGCGCATGACCTCGACACAGTCGCCATGGGCGACCGTGTTGAGGAGAGGAGTGAGGCTGAAGCTCACGAGGGCACCTCCTCGTCGAGGCATCGTGCCCGCCAGAGTGCGTCGCCGCGTTCAACCGTCGAGAACTCGGCCAACCCATTGAGGCTGTAAATGGCTTTGGCCTTCTCGATGGCCTCAGCTGCCGTGCCGGCGAACACCGTCGCTTCGTAAACCGTCCAGTCCTCGAACTGGACGGCGTACCGCCGCGTAGCGGCGGGGCTCATCGCCCCGCGCCTCCGCGTCGGCCTTGGGCTCGCGAATGATCAGGCGGCCATTCAGGGGCAGGCAGCTCAGCTGGATGTTGAAGCCCTTGCCGTCCTGGTGCTCCCAGGCTGCGCCGATCTTGGTCCAGAAGGCGTTGTCACCTTCTCCCTCGACCACATAAACCGCATGTGGCGCCGGTTTCTTTTCGTTGCGTTTCATCTTGGATACTCCCGTTTGGTTTAACCGGCTGCGCCATTCGCGGCCGGACGGGAATTCCTTGAGGATCGAAGGATGAGCGGCAGGGCAAGGAGGCTCCGACCGAGGGACCCCCTGGGATACGGTTGGATGCCTTGCGCTGACGCGCTTCGGTCCCAAATTCCCCGTCCAACTGGCCCCGCAATGGATGCTGCCCCCACACGGGAGTAGGCCTGAGAAGCAATAGAACCGCGCCTGAATGATCTATTTGGCAAAGGAAACGTGTGGGCCGCACCGGCCATTGTCGCTGCCTCCGGGCGCCCAGATCGAGCAGTCCTCAACAGCTGTGAACCCATCGGGACCGCTTGGCTGTCCAACCCGTTTCGTTTCAGCCTTCACCGACCGCACAGCGAAGGCCTGGCCCGGTGCGGATACACTGAGACGCAGCAACATTTTGTGTCGGAGCAAGAGAAATGCCGCAGTGAACGACTGGACAGAAAGCTAAACATTATTGCGCAACCATTGCATAACTGACATGAACTGATCTATGCGCTAGTATTCGATTGATTCAACCTATACGGAATGATGATTGTTTGAGACAGCAATACACTAGGCTCGGTCGTGGCTAAAACAGTCGATACGGAACGCACATCACCTGTTGGCGCAAGGGCATCCAATGCTGGGGATCAATATCAGGAGCTGTGGGCACTGCAGCAAGCCCTCGGACTCCTCGTCCCATCTACCGGGCTGACGGCCGTAACCGTTGAGGGTATTGCGTCAGAAGACGTCGACGAAGATCAAAGGGTTTGGGACGGGGTTGATTGCGCGCTCTAACTTTGGCGGCAAGAACCTAGAGACCGCGAATAGGGTTGTTATCGCCCAACACAAGTACTCGACCACTGCCCCCGAAAAGGATTGGACTATCGCGCGCCTCACGCGGAATACGAAAAAGAAGGAAGGCGACAATTCTGTCTTGAGGCGGCTGGCAGATGCATTCGGAGAAGCGGAACGCAGAATGCAGCCGACCGCCGAGTTGCAGATCCGTCTGGTCAGCAACCAAGACATTGCCTCAGAAGTGTCCGAAGCTCTCGACGCGCTGCGAACCGACGGGACGACGACCCCTAGCAACACCGTTCTAGAACATATCGATAAACTTCGAGCCTCCGCTGGGCTCAATGACGACGATCTTCGCAGCTTCGCGAAGTCTCTAGATCTCTCCGACTGCGGAAAATCGTCCCGGCGTTCCATCCGGAGTGAAATCACGAAGCATGTCGCCGACATCCTAGGTGACGACGTAAGTACTACGGTCCGCGAGCTTATGTCCTTTATCCGCGAACTCATGATGCCGGAAAAGGACCGCGAACATATCACGCGAAAAACGGTACTCGGATGGTTTGACGTAGCAGCAGACACCGGGCTTTTTCCCGCCCCCAGTGACTTCAAGATTGTCGCCAATCCTATCGACCGAGAACCTGCCCACGCGCTGCTTACGACGCTTGTGGGTGGCGTCAGACTAGTTTGCCTGCATGGAAGCGCAGGTTGCGGCAAGACCACATCATTGCTGCAGCTTCGGTCACTGCTACCATCCTCTTCAGTTTTCGTATTGTTCGACTGCTATGGCGGGGGTCGCTATTTATTCAGCACAGACCGAAGACATCTTCCGGAGCATGCGTTTACGCAGATCGCCAACGAACTGAGCCTAGATCTCGGCATTCCATTCCTCCTCGCGCGAGGTTCGAATAGTCCAATCCTTGTCCGCCGCTTTCTAGAGAGAGTTTCGCTTGCAGGCGAACTCCTGCAGAAGAGCGACCCGAATGCATTGCTAGTTGTCGGCATCGACGCTGCCGACAACTCCGTTACGGCAGCAAGGCGCTCGACGCCTCCAGAGGCATGCTTTGTGACCGAGTTGGCAAGGGCAGATATGGCTCTGTTGCCTTCTAACGTGCGGCTCGTGTTCAGTGCTCGCACCGTCCGAAAAGACAGCCTTGAACTACCCAATAACGTCAAGTTTATTTCTTGCCCTGCATTCAGCCCGCAGGAGACGGAGGCCTCCTCTAAACGCACGATCCCAACCGTAACGGCGGAGTGGATCGAGCAATTTCATGCGCTTTCCAATGGTATTCCGCGCGTCCAGGACTACGCATTCCGTGCGGGCGACAACGAACCGACCGCCACGCTGAATGCACTTCGCCCAGGAGGTAAAAACCTCGCCGACGTGCTAAGAACTCTTTTTCAAGAGGCAATCAAAAAGGCTGGAATCAGCACATCGTACGACATTCTAATGTCTTCACTTGCGGCACTGCCTGCCCCCATACCGATTGAGCATTTTGCAAAGATAGCGAACCTTCAGCCGTCCGAGGTCGTCGACTTTGTCCACGACACAAGTCCTAGTCTTCGTCTAGAAGGTGACGGCATATCCATCGCAGACGAAGACGTCGAAGATTTCATCCGCGAAGAGGGAAGAGCCCACTTACGGCAAATCAGCGAGCGCGCCTGCGATCTCTTCGCCCCCATCTTTGAGACCGATCTCTATGCCGCCGTTAATTTCGCTGATCTGCTTGTCGCAGCCGGGAGAGAACGGCAGATTCTCCCAATAATAGAAAGGCATCTGGCTCCAGCCGCTATTGCAGATCCAATAGTCCGACGTGAAATTCAGCTTCGGCGATTGCGCTTGGCTCACGCAGCCTGTAGAGCCGCAGGCGACTCCGCCGCTGTGATGAAGGTCGTTCTGCTGGGAGCTGAGGCTTCAAAAGATCAAGCATTTTTCGCCGAAGTTCTAGACAAACATCCAGATCTCTCTACCCGCTTTGCTCGCTCTTCTCTGGTCAGACTAGTCCTTTCCGATTCAGATAGCGCAAAAAAGCAAGGGCGTGTCTTGATCCAAGATGCACTGAGAGCGGCACGTTCTGGTAACAGAATTCAGGCGATCGAGCAGCTTCATTACTATCACGAATGGCTCGCGCGCTTGCGCAAAGTTCCACGGGAGCAGCGCCACGGCTGGAATATCGAAATCGATGATATTGCAGCCGACGTTGAGTGCGCAGCTCTTCTATATGGGCCGATGGAAGCCTATCGAGAGCTCACCCGTTGGACTTCGAAGCAATCACGCTTATCGGCCGCGCTTAGGCTCATTCCTCATCTCATCGCTACGGGAAAATCAGATATCTTGGAACGCGCTCTCCGTGAGCGGGTGTTACCAGTCGCTTGGGAAGCGCTGCTCCTTGTGCCTCTTGCTCTCTCAGGCGCGAGGATAGAAGCGTCCCGCTTAGAGCAATCGCTCAATGTCCTTGAGCGGACGCTAAGACCGACGCTGAGCAAGATGCCTGACGACTACACAGACAAGTGGAAATCTGAACTGCGAGAATTGCTGGTAACCGCAGGCGAAATTGGATTCTCCCTAGGCATACCTGATGCAACCACACGCAGCGTTGTAACCCTCGCCGGGCACTTGGACGCTCCACCAGACACACCATATAGCGACCTTGAAACCGACGCGCTGGATATCCCCATTCGCGCATGGGTGCTTCGTCAAACACTGGATGGCAAGCCTACATCATCAAAGGACTTTCTCGACGCAATTGATCCCCCTCCCCCACCGTCCAAGCCCGAGGCCCCGGCCACGGGTAAGAAGCGCAAGCCCACAGAGCAAGCGCACTCGCCGGGGCGGAAACTTGATGAAGAGCAGAGGCGCATCGTCGGAACAATCTTTCCAGTTTACGAAAGCCGCGTTTCTATGCTGAGCCACCGTCGCGGCAACGGCTCGGCAGACGCCGCTCAGATTGGCAATATCGGAGGTTTGGGCTCTGATGAATATATGCTCAAGCGCCCAGCCGGTATGGGTGTGAGGGCTCGCATAGCCTTGAGCGTACTTAAAATGATGCACTTAGAGGGTTTTGGTTGGCAGGACCTATTCAACAAAGCTTCCAGTCTCGCTTCCCCAAATTATGGCGATCCTTTTGGCAATCACCTCCTTCCACTCTGGCGTCTCCTACTGTTACGCCATGAAAGCAGAGATTTTGTTCTGAAATCTCTTGTCGAGCGGTCTCCACAGCTACGGTCCGCAAAAGAGCCAGCCGCGACTAAAGTTGACGCATCAATCGAGTTCAGCCGCCTTGCGCTCACATTTAGCGAACCGGATGCACGCATCTTCTACGAAGATGCGATTTCTCTCGCCCAGGAAATTGACCGCGAAGCAATCGATCAAATCGGGGTGCTCGAAGTCTTGACGGGGCACTCCTCGCATTGGGATGATAATGCAAGAGTACGCGCAGCGACGCCATTAGTTAATGCCATAACCGACATCGCTGTTCGGCTTAGAAACGAGGAAAACTTCCAGTGGGATGAGTGCATCAACTCGGTAATTCGACTGCACGGTCCAACCGCTCTCGCTGCGGTGTCTCGCTGGGCCGACCAGGGCATTGAAGGCCTACCAAAGACTCTGGAGTATTTTTTAGCAGAGGCGAGCCGCCTAAAGGAGATCTCTCCATCTATCACGGCCGCGCTATTGTCTCTTATACCAGATGCCTCAAATCAGCTTCGCCTCGACATTGTCGGTCGGCTTAAGTCTGAGGAGCAGTTACAGGCATCCGAAATCGTCGGCATTCTTGCTGATGACGTTCTGCTCTTTGAGAAGCCAACAAATATCGGCGAACGGGCTGCGGAGTTGATAGACGCGGCTTCTGCGCTAGGCTCATCATTCGATCAGGCGAGCTACCTGCGATTGGATAAGACATTCCGCTATCTCGAATCGAAGAACCTGATCGGAGAACGCCAGAAGGATCGTGAAGACAGCGGACCAGAGATCGGCGATGGCCCGTTTACAACAAAAGAATTGATTGAAGCTGAATTTGACGCCGCTCGTAAAAAGGAAGGTTACCTGGGTTCGGGACCGCTTCTAGTGAAGATGGTCGACAAGATCTCTTCGCCGGGAGATAGAGTTCCATTTCTCAATGCACTTTCCGAAAGTGACGTCGG
This sequence comes from Bradyrhizobium sp. USDA 4369, assembly GCF_054056435.1. Lineage (NCBI taxonomy): Bacteria > Pseudomonadati > Pseudomonadota > Alphaproteobacteria > Hyphomicrobiales > Nitrobacteraceae > Bradyrhizobium > Bradyrhizobium sp. USDA 4369. Next base: position 1,141,653 of record NZ_JBSRYH010000001.1, read on the forward strand.
CGATTTCGGCGAAACTCGGCGAGCCGATGCAATTTTGGCCGCTCTCGCGAAATGGAACAGCCCTTCGGTCAACAGCTGGCGGACAAACTCACTTCCAAAGGTGATTTTGCAGCGCTTCGAGGGCCTGATGGTGATGTACGGCTGGGGCAGGTACCGCTACCTGAGTGACCTTCTCTCTGCCACGCGATTAAGCGGCGCGCAGAAGCTCGGGATCTTGGCGGAAGCGTTGGAGGCGACCAGCCTTTCCCTTGGAAGCCGATCGCTGTTCATAATCTCCAAGCAGATGGCCGCGCTCCTTGAGCCTAAGGAAGCTTGGTTGATATTCGACTGGTACTTGCAACGCATCACTGCACGCGTCTCGCTTGATGAGACCGCGCTGAAGGATGTTGATATTCCCTCAGATATGGACGAGGCTCTGGGTCGACTGCTATTCGCACTTATGAGCGATGTTGATACGCGCATCAGATGGCGTGCGGCTCACGCAGCGCGGAGGCTCGCCAAACTTGGCGCAAATGACGGGATCACCGCGCTATTTGCGCAGTATTCGCGTAAAAGCGACGACGCGTTTCGAGACCCAGCGTCACCGTACTACTGGCTCGCAGCCCGGCTTTGGACTGTCATATCTGCGGCTAGGATTGCTCATGAAACGCCCGGCAGTTTGATAAACGTGCATAAGGCGATCCTGGACATTGCGTTAGACTGCGACTTTCCGCACTTCTCTATCCGCGAGTACGCGAAGTCAGCGCTCCTCGCCCTTCATGAATCTGGCGCTGCCGAGTTAGGCGCGGTTACTATTGAACGTGTCCGCCGTATTAACGCTACTCCCTTCCCTTTAGATCAACGCAAGGAACACATCGCGCCGCACCTGAAGTGGGACGACAGGAAAGGAGGGCGTTTTGATTTCGGCTATGACACCGTAGAGCACGTTCTCACGCCGCTCCTACGTTTCTTTGTTGGCCTCTCAAAGGATGAACTTTACAGCCGCCTTGACTATTGGCTGGTCGATCAGTGGGCGGCTCCCGAAAAGGCTAATCATTGGGACCGAGAACCTCGCAAAGGTCGTTACAACGAGAACCGTTGGGGTCTCCATCACTCCGATAAGGGTAGCATGCCCATTATCGAGCGCCATGGGTACTATTTGGAATCGAACGCTGTCTTATGCGTTGTCGGCGAAATGCTGCAGAAATATCCGCTTTGGCAGCCAGAGGATGAGTATTGGGGCACGTTCGGATACTGGGCTAGAAAGCAACAGCTGATGGTTCCTCCGGCTTGGCTAGCAGACTTTCGAGATCCAAAGCCCCTCGAAGATCAGCTATGGCTCGCGGGCGCCGGGAACGATGATCGCTGGGTAAGTCGTATCTCTCAAAAGGAGTTCATCTCGGCCCTATTCAACGAGAATGGCACTGACAAAAGCGTTGTAACCGTCGACGGTTCGTGGACGTCGGGATTTCCGACGCGAGAAGTCCATGCAACGCTATCCAGCGCCCTAGTTAATCCGGCGACCGCTGGTGCCCTTAGCCGTTCCTTGAGTATGAGAGAACGGCGACAGTGGCCTTATCACCTACCTCACGCTGATTCTGATCATGAATACGACGAGCGCTTTAAGGAGATGCCCTACAAGCTGGTCGGCTGGCTTACAGAAATCCGGAACGAGGAAGGCATTGATCTCAAGGATACCCTGCGTAATGGCACCAAGGGTCCAACAAAGACGCTTGGTCAACCGCTTCTGACCGAGCTTGGACTTATTGCTGATGTCCGGCCGGCGAAAGCCTGGAAGATGTCAGACACTGGCAAGGTGGTCGTGCGCGAGACGGTGTGGGCAGATCTCCCGGAAAGATATGACGATGGACGCTCATATCGGCAACGAGAGACCAAATCTGAGGGAAACCGCCTACAGATTGATGTCGACGTGCTAATGTCCTTCCTTAAGAAGCAGCAGATGAGCTTGATCGTCGGCGTTCACTTGGAACGGAGGCTAGAGGAAGAATACGGGGGGAGATACGATGACAAAACTAAAAAAAGGAAGGCGTTCGAGCAGTTCTTCATCTTCCGGACAGACGGCACAATCGAAAACCACGAAGGAGCTATTGGCACTTGGTGGAAAGCTCGTCGAACAGTTCAAGCTCAAAGCCGATGAAGACACGCTCGGGCAATGGATCGCTCATCACCTCGCTGAAAAGCTGTTAGCCCACAAGAGCGCTGCGGGACCGGCTAAAGCCACCCTGGAAGCGGAGCTAGTCGATACTATTCTCAAGCTTTGGAAGCACCGCGCATATTATCCTCGCGGTACAAAGCCGTTCGAGGGATACGACGCGGTATTGCGCGCTCTTGAGAGCTTTGACCCCAAGCCGGACAATGGTCGATACTTCTTCTACCCCGCAGCCGACGAGCTGACGAAAAGCGCCACTCCCACTGCGCAAGCGTGGATTGATATGGCAAAAATGATCGATCGTGGCGCCCGCGCGATGATCAACATCTGCTTCCAGCAAGCAGCGCGGGCGTCGCAACAGCCGGATGAGACTTGGATCTCTGCTGCACAAGTGCTTGCAGAAGAAGCTGATCGGGACGTCATCGTAGTGAAGTATGTCAAAACGCTACAGGATGACGAGCAGAGCGTCGATTCTACTGATTTTGAAATGGAGCGGTTGAAACAAAAACGCAAAGATATCGCTCAGTTCGTCCGCGCTGGAATATCGTTGTTACAATTGATCGATGAACGGTTGAAAAACGGCGACAAGTCTGAGGACATCACAGAGCTTAAGAGCGAGAAGTCTTCGGCTTCGTCAAAGTCAAAGGCGAAAGTTTCAAGGAAGCGTCCTTCAAAGAAATCCGCAAAGAAAAAGAGCGCCTTCGCGCCAAAGCGAGCCCCTACGGGCTCGTAGAGCGGGCCCTACGGCCCTTCAAGGGACGGCTCCGATCACCGATCTCCGCTGTTCCGTCCCTCTACAGGTGCTCCGCAACATCAGGATCAACCGCCCCCTCATAAACATCAGACAATGATTTTGCGTCCTTCTTGCCCTTCCGGGCCTTAGACCGCCTGACGTTGATCATCGAGGCATCGAGCATGTTCTTGATGTGCGCCGCATAGAACTTCTCGATCATCTCGACACTCGTGCGGCAGTTCTTGGCAATCTGATAAACATCGGCACCCTCCATCAACCGCATGCAGATGTAGGTATGCCGCAGACTGTAAGCAGTACGCGGCTTGCTATCGCGATCCAACTTCAACTCGCACTTCTCAAGCAACCGATTGAATTGCCCGATGTGGTTCCCCGGAAAGACAGGATCAGTCGACTGAGGATACTGAGGCGGCGCCGCCGGACGCGGACGACGGAGCCGCTCCCGCACCCTGCCCTGCGGCACATACTTTGCCCGGCTGAGCAGCCGCTCGTACGGCACCACCGCCATCGGCGTACTCTTGCAATAGCCGACACCTCTCTTCCCGCGCACCTCGATCTCCAGGATTTTCTGGCCGCGAGGCCCCTCCTCCACGATCTTGACGTCGCGGTGCTGAAGGTTCTTGGCCTCATCCGGCCGAAGGCCGGTATTGCCCATGAAGAGCACGTAGTCGTGCAACTGCTCGGAGTCCCATTTGTGCTGCGGCTGGGCCTGCTTCATGTGCTCGCGGGTGGATTCGTAGAGCTTCTTGTATTCCTCCGGACTGAACCACGGCCGGTGCACCACCTTCCCTTGCGATTTATAAGGCGGCGAGAAATCCGGCAGGTGCGCCAGCCATTCGTGCCGAATGGCGGTCTTGAGCACCTGGCGGATGGTGACCACCTCGTCGTGGATCGTACTGCGCGCCGGAGGCTTGCCGCCCTCTGCGGTCGAGATCCGGTGAACCCGATATTCCTGAACCTTGCCGGGCGTGATCTCCGAGAGCCCCATGCTGCCGAAGTACGGCAGCAGGTGCAGCCGCAGACGATCACGGTAGCCTCTCACCCACTTGGGGCTCCGCTGCCCCTCGGTGATAATCTCGTACTCTTTCAGGAACTGTTCGGCGGCCTGCTTGAAGGTTTTTTCATTTTTCAGCATCCCCGCCCGGGATTTGCCTCGCAGGGCCAGATACCAGTCTTCCGCGAACTGCTTGGCGAGGACGAGGTCGTCCTCGCCGGTCGTGGCCCGATATTGGCGGCCGTCAATGGAGGCTGAGCAATGCCAGGTCCGGCCTCCACGCCTGTAGACCTGGACCAGTCCTCCAACGAGCTCGTGACGAGACATCTCGCACCTCCCTCAACCAAGGATAGCGCGAGTTTTCCGACCAGTCGAATTTTGTGCTTGGCCTGTGCTAGGGCCATTTACCAAAAATTAAAGGGTTGGCTTTTGGCCAACCCTTTGAACTTACTAGAATATTTGGTTGCGGGGATAGGATTTGAACCTATGACCTTCAGGTTATGAGCCTGACGAGCTACCGGGCTGCTCCACCCCGCGTTAACTGATGCGACCCTTCAAGAATTGCCGGTTGTTCCTGGCTGACGCTTGGGAGCGCCGCCGATACATCCCAAAGGCTTCCTGAGAAGGCTTGAGCCCGTTGGCCGGGCCGACCATCGGGTGCGAGCGGTATGTACCAATGCGAGGCGGGTTTGGAAAGGGCTTTCGACAAAGTTTTTTTGCGGGATTATGACACCTGCCCCGCCGGCCGAGATGCCGGAAAAAGTCGATTTGAATCAATCGCTTGTTATGACGCCAAAGAATCGAAACCGGTTTTCCGAAAAGATCATGCTCGGACAGGGACACGATCACCATGCGCTTCTGTGGAAACGCTGCGTGATCGAATGGACGTCCGGTGTTCGCTCCTTGGCGAACGGGCCGGACGCAGCCACAGGAGACAAACCAGAGTTCCACCCGGACACCGGAAGATCGCGCCGTCCCTCGGAAGCCCGCGCATCCTCGCGACGCGTTCGCAACTATATCGCGACGGAAACGGCGGCCGCACGCTTGCCAAGGGTTTCGCAACACGGCAGCTTTACGCGATGAACGAGAACGACGGCCGAAGCGCCGCCGCAGGACACCCGAGGAGACGTCCATGGATCAGTCCCTGAAGAGCCCCCCGGTTCTGGCGCTCGACGACACCTTCCATGCCATGATCGAGGCGTCGCGCAGCGCGCCGCCGCCCAGCATGGCCGCACGGCTCGACAGCCTGAGACGGCTGCGAACGATGCTGGCGGACAATGAGACGCGCCTGGAGCAGGCGATCTCGGCCGATTTCGGCCATCGCTGCACGGTCGAGACCACGATCGCGGAGACCCTGTTTCTGCAGGCCGAGATCAAGCACACGCTGAAGCTGCTGCCGCGCTGGATGGCGCCGCGGCGGATCGCGACCGCGCTGCAGTTCTGGCCCGCCCGCAACCGCCTGCTGCCGCAGCCTCTCGGCGTGGTCGGCATCATCGCGCCCTGGAACTATCCGCTGCAGTTGACGCTCGCGCCCGCCATCGGCGCCATCGCCGCCGGCAATCGCGTCCTGATCAAGCCGAGCGAGCTGACACCGCGTTTCGCGGCCCTGCTGCGGGAGCTCATCGCCGCGCATTTCGACCCGACCGTCCTCTCCGTCACCGGGATCGAGGATGGCATCGCGCAGGCCTTCGCCGCGCTGCCGTTCGATCATCTGGTATTCACCGGCTCGACCCGGGTCGGCCGCATCGTCGCGGAGGCCGCGGGGCGCAATCTGACACCGGTCACGCTCGAGCTCGGCGGCAAGTCGCCGACCATCGTCGACGTCTCGGCCGACCTCGATCAGGCTGCCGAGCGCATCGCCTATGCCAAGCTGCTCAATGCCGGCCAGACCTGCATCGCGCCGGACTATGTGTTCGTGCCCGAGCCGCAGCGCGACGCGTTCGCCGGCCAGCTCCACCGCAACATGCTGCAGATGTTCGGCACCAATCCGGCCAACAACGACTACACCTCGATCATCTCCGACCGCCATTATGCGCGGCTGGAGGGATTGCTACGGGACGCGATCGCCCGCGGCGCCAAGCCGCTGAGCGCGACCAGCCCGGAAGACCCCGCCTGGAAGAAACTGCGCAAATTCCCGCCCACCGTGCTGGTCGGCGCGACACCCGACATGGCGATCATGCAGGAGGAGATCTTCGGGCCCCTGCTGCCCGTGATGACCTATCGCGCTGCCGACGAGGTGATCCGCTATATCAACGCCCATGACCGGCCGCTGGCGCTGTACTGGTTCGGTCGGGACGACGCGGCCCGCGAAGCCGTGCTGGCGCGCACCGTCTCCGGTGGCGTGACGATCAACGACTGCCTGTTGCATTTCGCCCAGATGAATCAGCCCATGGGCGGCGTCGGCGCCTCCGGCATCGGGCATTACCACGGCGAATGGGGCTTCAACAGCTTCAGCAAGTTGAAGCCGGTGTTCTACCGCTCGCCCTTCAACCGCATGAAGGATCTCTATCCGCCCTATGGCACCAGCATCGCCCGGATCGAGAAGCTGCTGCGGCTGCTGAGCTGAACGCCTTGACCGCATCGCGCCGGGTACACCTGGCGTGACCCCCCGGAATCCGCAGGCGAGCCTGCGAACATCCTCCGCGTGATCCGGCGGCCGCTCGGCACATCAATGGCCTTGCCATCCGCATGCGCATCGCCCCGGAACGACATCCAACAACAAGCAAGACAACATCAGGGCAAGACAACATCAGGGAGAGACGCGTGACGGACGAGGTCGATTTCATCGTCGTGGGTGGCGGCAGCGGCGGGGCGACGGTTGCCGGGCGGTTATCGGAGGATCCGGCGACGTCGGTCGCGCTGCTCGACGCCGGCGGACGCAACGACAATTGGATCGTCACGACGCCCTATATGCTGTTCCTGATGGTCGCCGGTCCGGTCAATAATTGGTCGTTCACGACGGTGCCGCAGAAGGGTCTGAACGGCCGCATCGGCTATCAGCCGCGCGGCCGCGGACTCGGCGGCTCATCCGCCATCAACGCCATGGTCTATATTCGCGGCCACCGCGCCGACTACGACCATTGGGCCGCGCTCGGCAATGCCGGCTGGTCCTATGACGACGTGCTGCCCTATTTCAAACGGGCGGAGAACAATGCGGATTTCAACGGCGCCTATCACGGCCAATCCGGGCCGCTGCCGGTCAACCGCCTGCGCACCGACAATCCGGTGCATGAGATCTTCCTGCAGGCCGCCCGCGAGGCGCAATTTCCGCTCCGTGACGATTTCAATGCCGAGACCCAGGAAGGTCTCGGCATGTATCAGGTCACGCAGCGCAACGGCGAGCGCTGGAGTGCTGCACGCGCCTACATCCAGCCGCATCTCGGCACGCGGCGCAATCTCCGGGTCGAGACCGCGGCGCAGGCCTCGCTGATCCTGTTCGACGGCAAGCGCGCGGTCGGCGTCAAATATCGCCAGGGCAAGGAGGTCAAGGAGATCCGCTGCCGGCGCGAGGTGATCCTGGCCTCCGGCGCGTTTCAGACACCGCAGCTCTTGATGCTCTCTGGCGTCGGCGACGCCGCCGTCTTGTCGCGGCTCGGCATCGCCACCTTGCATGATCTGCCGGGCGTCGGACAGAACCTCCAGGACCATCCCGACTTCATCTTTGCCTATCTCTCGGACAACCCGAACTTCTCGTCATTGTCGCCCCAGGGCATCAGCCGCCTGCTGCGCGGAGCGCTGCAATATCGCCGCGAGCGGCGCGGGCCGATCACCTCGAACTTCGCCGAATGCGGCGGCTTCCTGAAGACCCGCCCCGACCTCGATAGTCCAGACATCCAGCTCCATTTCGGCATGGCCGTCACCGACGATCACGGCCGCAAGCGCCATGGCAATGGCTTCTCCTGCCATTTTTGTCTGCTGCGGCCCAGGAGCCGCGGCACGGTCACGCTGAAGAACGCCGACCCGCTGACGGCGCCGCTGATCGATCCGAACTTCCTGGGTGAGGAGCAGGACCTCGAGGCCATGGTCGCCGGTTACAAGACCACGCAGCGGCTGATGGAGACGCCGGCCATGCGCAGCCTCGGCAAGCGCGATCTGTTCACCTCCGAGGTCAGGAACGATGACGACATCCGCGCCATCCTGCGCAGTCGCGTCGATACCGTCTATCACCCGGTCGGCACCTGCAAGATGGGCGTCGATGATCCGCTGGCGGTGGTCGATCCGCAACTGAGGGTCCGCGGCCTCGCCGGGCTGCGCGTGGTCGACGCCTCGATCATGCCGACCTTGATCGGGGGCAACACCAATGCACCAACGATCATGATCGGCGAGAAGGCCGCCGACATGATCAAGAGCGAGCTACGCGGCGCCTGATCGGCTTCGACTGGAGCCAATCAGGTCAGCAGGAATCCGCCATCGACGGTGACCACGCTGCCGGTCATGTAGCGTGAGGCGGGAGAGGCCAGCAGCATGATGGCGCCGTCGAGATCGCTCTCACGGCCGACGCGCCGCTGTGGAATGCGCTTGATCAACTTCTCGCCCGCGGGCGTCTCCCAGACGTCATGGTTGATGTCAGTGTCGATGTAACCCGGCGCCAGCGCGTTGACGCGGATGTCGCTGGCGGCGAGCTCCAGCGCCAGCGCCTTGGTCGCCTGAACGACCCCCGCCTTCGAAATCGCGTAGGGTGCAATGAACTTCACGACGCTGAAGCCGAGCACCGATGCGATGTTGATGATATTGCCGCCGCTCTTGCGTGCGATCATCCGACGCGCCACTTCGGTTGCCGCGAAATAAGCGCCCTTCAGATTGGCGCCGATCACCGCGTCCCAATCCGCCTCGCTCTGCTCGACCGCCAGCTTCTCGACCGCAATGCCGGCATTGTTGACCAGCACCGTGATCGGGCCCATCGCCGCCTCGGCTGCATCCAGCCCCTTGGCGATCGATGCCGCGCTCGTCACATCCATCTCGACGGCAACTGCGCGACCGCCCTCGGCCTTGATCTCGTCCTCGAGCGCCTTGAGCTTACCGGTCTGCCGCGCAGCCAATGCGACCGCGGCGCCGTGCGCCGACAGCACGCGTGCGAACTGCCGGCCAAGACCCTGGCTCGCGCCGGTGATCAGGATCACTTGCCGGCTGACGTCGAACAGGTCGGACATGACATTCCCCTTGGGTTTCCTCGTTTGTTGCGGCGCATTTGATACAGACGATTTGAAGGAGGGCAAACCGGAATTGTTTACCGGCTCCACCTACAACCAAAGCGAAACAATGATGAACGCCTTCGACCTCGCCGCTTGTGTCGGACTGGTGATCGCCGTCTATAGCGGCTTTTCGACCGGGCTGTTGCGCAGCGCCATCACGATTCTTGCGTATCTTTTGGCGATGCCGCTGGCGATGGGGGCCGTCGCAGCGATGAGCCCGCAGCTCAGAGATGTCCATGGCGTGCCGTTGGCGCAGGGCTGGCTGCAGTTCTTCGCTGCGTTCGTCGTCATCGGCGTCGCCCTGGGCAAGATCGGTCGCATCCTCCTGGATCAGGCGATCGGTTCCGAAGCCGGCTTCGGCGACCGGCTCGCCGGTGCGCTGCTTGGCGCCGTGCGCGTGGGCATGGTGGCGACCACGCTCGTCCTTGTGTTCGACAAGATCGTCCCACCGGAGCGCCAGCCTCGTTTCCTCGAAGGCTCGCGGTTGCGGCCGCTGCTCTCGCTCGCAGGCGCGAAGGGCTTCCGCTCGCTGCCGCCCGAGGTGGCCGGCCTGATCGATCGTCTCAAGCAGGAACGGCGCATCTGATCACCGGCGCAGCGGCGAGCCATGCAATTCGGCACAGCCCGGTTGCTCTTATCAGCGACAGCGGGCTTGGCTAGAATGCCGCCATCATCGTTTCTGTTTCACTGACAATTTCGGAGTCATTAATCGTGGATCTCGGGATCAAGGGCCGCCGCGCCATCGTCTGCGCCTCCAGCAAGGGGCTGGGCCGCGCCTGCGCCATCGCACTCGCCAATGAAGGCGTCCATGTCACGATCACCGCGCGCGGCGCCGAGGCGCTGGCCAAGACCGCGGCCGACATTCGCGCGGCCCATCCGGACATCACCGTGACCGAGGTGGTCGGCGACATCACGACGCCGGAGGGCCGCGCCGCTGTCCTCAAGGCGTGCCCGGATCCGGACATACTGATCAACAATGCCGGCGGCCCGCCGCCCGGCGACTTCCGCAACTGGACCCGCGACGATTGGATCAAGGCGCTCGATGCCAACATGTTGACGCCGATCGAGCTGATCAAGGCGACCGTCGACGGCATGATGGCGCGCAAGTTCGGCCGCATCGTCAACATCACCTCGGCCGCGGTGAAGGCGCCGATCGACATTCTCGGCCTCTCCAACGGGGCCCGCGCCGGCCTCACCGGTTTCGTCGCCGGCCTGTCGCGCAAGACCGTGATCAACAACGTGACCATCAACGCGCTGCTGCCGGGCCCGTTCGAGACCGACCGCCTGATCGGCACCGCCAGGATCGAGTCCGAGCGCCGCGGTATTCCGCCCGAGCAGATCCTGGCCGAGCGCGCCAAGACCAACCCCGCCGGCCGCTTCGGCGATCCCGAAGAATTCGGCCTCGCCTGCGCCTTCCTGTGCGGCGCCAAGGCCGGCTACATCACGGGGCAGAACATCCTGCTGGACGGGGGCGCCTTCCCGGGCACGCTGTAATCGGGCGCCTCCAGATGACGATCAACCGTTGCGAGGAGGGGAGGTTTTCGCCCCTCCCCGCTGCGCGCCACGACGCGTCAGCCACATCGTGCGTGGAGGGCTTATCGAGCACCTCGCTCTGGTTGCCGCCGAAGATCCGCTCCGTACTGCACGACGCAGGGCACGGTTGGCCACCGCGTCGCCAACAGCGCGACCGACCGCATCGTCGCAGTACATTCTCGCCCGCCCATCTTCGCGAGACTGACGTCAATAGTTCGACAGATCGAACTGATAGATGCCGGACGTCCCGTCGCTCAAGAGAAGACAGCCGACGAGCTGGCCACCGACGAAGCAGCCTTGTTGTAGGTAGATGTTGCTGAACTGCGCGCTGCCAAGCTTATCGTTGGAATCGAGGATTTTGGCCGACTGCCCGGTCTTCGCGTTCCAAACGAAGAGGCCTATCACCTCGCCAAAGCCTTGCGTCGGGAAATAAGCCCCCGTGAAGACCACGCGTGTTCCGTCGCAGACCGGTGGTGTCGCAAATTCGTTGCCGTCGAATTGACCGCCACCTCCGGGAATTTCCTGCATATTGGTGGCAATAAGAACGGGCGTGCTGGTCGGTGACGGCTGCGGGAGGGCGACCAGTCCGGTGGAGATGTCCTGTTGAGAATCGAGGAGGCCGACATTGAAGGCAAGCAGTTGTTCGGCGTAGGCGATCTCGGTCCAGAAGGTTCCTGCGCCGGTCGCAATCGTATAGGTGCCGATCGCCTGCCCTGCCCAGGCCACGAGCTCCAAGCCTGCGGCACCGTAACAAAAAATTCCTTCGTTTCCGCTCGTGCCGGTCTGCAGACCGCAGACGAAGAGTTGGGTCACCGGCAGGAGCGGCCGCTGCTGGCTGTTGCTCAGGTTCGCGATCTGGATGCCCGACGGCGTTGCGGCGGTCGTGATATCGAGCACTTGTGCCGGACCGTCAGTGCCACCCGTGACCGGAACAGCATAGACGCCCGGCGGAGGCGTATTGCTTGCGCCCGCGGCAGAGAAATACACTGCTCCGAGCGACGAAACGGTCGGCTGGCTGAATTGACCGCCGGCAAAGAGGCCCGTGGAATTGTCCACGATATCGCTCGCGCTCAACGATTGAGTCTTGAGATCAAATTTGAAGATGCCTGCCAGGTTCTGCGGCCAGTTGGCGGCGAAGAAGATCACTTGGTTGCCGATCACCGCCGGCCTCGGCGTCGACAACTCATTGCCGCAATATGAAAGCTGCCCGGAAACACTTTGCACATACGCGTCGGGCTGGTCATCCTGCGCGCTCGTCGGCGGTCCCTGGAGTTGCGGAATGGTCGTGTGATTGTCGGACACGGTGACGAGGGAGCCGTCGCTCATGACAGCATACAGACCTTCGTAGGTCTGGTTGGAGCCACAGAACACGACGGTGGAGCCGTCGAAGACTGGAGGCTGAAACTCCTGAAACGTGCTGCCGCTGTTCGGGAGCGGAGTGTTCGTATCGACGAGTTTCTTGTAGGTGTATTTTGCGGCGCCGCCGCTAGGCGGATGTTTGGTCGAATAGTGATCAGTCATCGGCTTATCTCCCCCGGGCCACGCTCGAATCACAATCAATGATTGTGCAAAATTATTACACATCAAATAGTAGAATAACAGGATCTTCGACGTGGCTTCATCGCCAGCGGCCAAGAGCCACTATGGGAGATGCGCATTCAATGAACGGGCGGCGGCCTCCGCTTCATCCTGCCGCAGGCGACGCCCCAGCCGATCCGTGCAACGCCCTGGCTCACGCCCGATTTCGCCACCGGCGAAGGCAAGCTCGAGATGTCCATCCACACCCTGATGCTGGCGATCCCGACCCGGCGCATCCTGGTCAACACCGGCCGCGGCAATGACGAGCAGGATGAAGCGGACATGCACGGTCGCGAGTTGCGCCCAGCGCGAGCCGGTTCAGCACCACCTACTGCTTCGTAATTTCATCCTCGTCGCGCTGGCTCGCGCTGGATGAGTCCGCGGTCGTGCGGCCTTCGGTCCAGTCGATGCCGAACGCATCGAGCCCCTCCGCCAGGAGGTCGCCGAGCATCGGCTCGCCGAGAAGATAGCGCGCGGTGTGGCGGTCGCGCTGGCCGGCAGCCTCGCGGCGCAGATCGTCCCACTCGTCGATATCGCCATCGCCGCGGCCGAGTCGCATCAGGGCGACCAGGTCGGTCTGCTCGTCCTCGCTCATCGCATCGATGAAGCCGGTGATCTCGCGCACGACCGGATCGTCTCCGGTATCTTCGAGCACGTCGATCATGTCATCATCAGCGGCATTGGAGCCGGAGTCGATGTCGCTCGCCTGCTCCTTGACGTCGAATTCGCGCGCCTTCTGGATGAGGAAGGCGACTTTCTCGGGCGATATGGCCAGCTCCGGCATGACACTCTCCTCCATGGACTGGCAACGACAACGCCTGTTCCCGAGAGTCGATCCATTGCGCTGGACCACGCGACGCGGCATCGTCGCCGGCATCAAGAACAAACGGGGAAAAGCGCATGCCATGGACGGTCGGCCGGGTCAGGATCACCAAATTCGTCGAACTGGAGACGGTGGGCGGCACCCGCTTCATCCTGCCGCAGGCGACGCCCGAGGCGATCCGCGCGCTGTCCTGGCTCACACCCGACTTCGCCACCGGCGAAGGCAAGCTGAAGATGTCGATCCATACCCTGGTGCTGGAGACGCCGACTCGGCGCATCCTGATCGACACCGGGCTCGGCAATGACAAGCAGGGCCGCAGCGTGCCGGTGTGGAACAACCGCACGACGCCGTTCCTGCAGATGATGAGCGATGCCGGCTTTCCGCCCGAGAGCATCGACATGGTGATCTGCACCCATCTCCATGTCGATCACGTCGGCTGGAATACGCGGTTGGTCGACGGCCGGTGGGTCCCGACCTTCGCCAAGGCGCGGTATGTGTTCGGCCGCGCCGAGTATGAGCATTGGCGCGACCAAAGCGAGGCGGCCGACGAGACGGCGACCTTCGCCGATTCCGTGCAGCCGGTCGTCGCAGCCGGTCGCGCCGACCTGGTCGCGAGCGATGCCGCAATTTGCGACGAGATCACGCTGATCCCGACGCCGGGTCACAGCCCGGGTCACGTCAGCCTGCACATCCGGTCCAACGGCGCGGAAGCCTTGCTGACCGGGGATGTCGCGCACCATCCTTGCCAGATGGCTCATCTTGATTGGAGCTCGACCGTCGATTCCGACCCGGCTCAGGCCATCGCCACGCGACAGGCGCTGTTCTCCCGCTTTGCCGACACCACCACGCTGGTGATCGGCGGCCATTTCGACGCTGGCTATATCAAGCGCGATGGCACGGCCTTCCGTTTCGAGGCAGTGCGGGGCGGCGGCAGCGCATAGCCCGCGAGGTTGAATTTCGCCCCGCCATGCTCCATGACAGGGCCCTGGAATACAGAGATGTCAGGGAGAGAAACCAGATGAAGCTTGTTCGCTACGGCGAGAAGGGCGCGGAAAAGCCGGGCCTGATCGATGCATCCGGCCAGCTGCGCGACCTGTCGGCCCATGTGAAGGACCTCGACGGTGCCGCCTATGCGCCGGAGTCGCTGAAGAAGCTCGCTGCGCTCGATCCAGCCTCGCTACCGGCCGTCGCCGGCAAGCCGCGGTTCGGCGCGCCCGTCACCGGCATTTCCAAATTCGTGGCGATCGGCCTCAACTACTCCGATCATGCCAAGGAGACCGGCAACCCGATCCCCGCCGAGCCGATTTTCTTCCTCAAGGCCAACACCGCGTTGTGCGGGCCCTATGACCAGGTCGAGAAGCCGCGCGGCTCGACCAAGCTCGACTGGGAGGTCGAGATCGCCGCCATCATCGGCACCCGCGCCAAATATGTCTCCGAGGCCGAGGCGCTGAACCACATCGCCGGTTACACGATCTGCAACGACGTCTCCGAGCGCAACTTCCAGATCGAGCGCCTGGGCCAGTGGACCAAGGGCAAGTCGCACGACACGTTCGGCCCGGTCGGCCCCTGGCTCGTCACCAAGGACGAAATCCCGGATGTGCAGAACCTGTCGATGTGGCTCGACGTCAACGGCCAGCGCCGCCAGACCGGCACCACCGCAACGATGATCTTCTCGATGGCGAAGTGCATCTCCTACGTCTCGCAGTTCATGACCTTGCTACCGGGCGACATCGTCACCACGGGCACGCCTCCCGGCGTCGGCATGGGCATGAAGCCGCCGACCTTCCTCGATGTCGGCGATGTCGTGACCCTCGGCATCGAACGCCTCGGCGAGCAGCGCCCAGGAGATCGTCGAGGTCTGAGCCTCGTACACCGTCATTGCGAGCGAAGCGAAGCAATCCAGGACCATGTGCCGCCCTGGATTGCTTCGTCGCTGACGCTCCTCGCAATGACGCCCATTATCTGCGTCGGTCAGGAAACAACGATGAAACTCACCTACTCGCCCGCCTCGCCGTTCGCCCGCAAGGTGCGGATCGCGGCCATCGAGCTTGGCCTGATCGACAAGATCGAATTCGCGCCGATGTCGGTCATGCCCGGCCAGGCGAATGATGAGTATACGAAGATCACGCCGCTGAAGAAGCTGCCGGTGCTGATCCTCGACAATGGCGACGTGATCCTGGATTCCTACGTCATCGTCGAATATCTCGACGAGCTCGCCGGCGGCAGCAGGCTGATCCCTGCCTCCGGCGCGGCGCGCTGGAAGGTGAAGAGCGAGCATTCGATGCTGCAAGGCATGCTCGATTCCATGTTGCTGTGCCGCTACGAGAACGCGGTGCGGCCGGAAGCCCTGCGCTGGCAAGCCTGGTCGGACGATCACTGGAACCGCGTCTGGGCCGGCATGGCGCGCTTCGCCGCGCAGAGCGATCTGATGACGCGGCCGTTCGATGTCGTCGCCATCGGCCTTGTCTGCGTGCTCGGCTATGCGGATTATCGCTTCGCCGATTGCGGCTGGCGCAAGGCGTTTCCGACGCTCGATGCCTTCCATCAGAAGATGCTGGAGCGGGAATCGGTGAAGATCTCGGTACCGCCGGCGGCTTGATCATTCCGGGCGCATCATTCCAAGGGACATCTCGTGGCTCTGACGTTTTCGGTTGCCGATCTCACGATTCATCGCATCATCGAGCAGGAAACCACCTTCCTGCCGGCCCGCGAGATGTTTCCGGAGCTGACGCCGGAGATGCTGGACGCCGAGCGCCGCGCGCTGCTAGCGGCCAACGCGCTCGATGCGCAGGATACGCTGATCCTGTGCTTCCAATCCTATGTGGTGAAGACGCCTGACCACACCATCCTGATCGACAGCTGCATCGGCAACGACAAGCCGCTCTCGCGGCCGGTCTGGAACATGAAGACCGATGATACCTACATGAGGGCGCTCGCCGCCGCCGGCCTGTCGGCCGACGACATCGACATCGTGATGTGCACGCATCTGCACACCGATCACGTCGGCTGGAACACCCGGCGCGACAATGGCCGCTGGGTGCCGACCTTCCCGAACGCGCGCTATCTGTTCGCGCAACGCGAATATGATTACTGGGTTGCGCAGAACGCAAAGGCCGAGGTGCCGCCGTTTCTAGACAGCGTGCTGCCGGTGGTCGAGGCCAAGCGGGCCGACATCGTCACGGACGACTTCGTCATCGGCGATCATGTCCGCCTCGTGCCCACGCCGGGACATACGCCCGGCCATGTCGCAATCGCAGTCGGCAAGGGCAAGGACGATGCGATATTCGCCGGTGATCTCATTCACTCGCCGCTGCAGCTGGCCTATCCCGAGCTGTCGCCGAAATTCGACGTCGACCCGATGCAGGCGGCCGTCACGCGGCGCACATTCCTGGAGCGCTATTGCGACACCGCGACCGTGTGCTGCACGGCGCATTTCCCTTCGCCGTCGGCCGGCCGCATCCAGCGCAAGGGCAATGGTTTCAGCTGCGAGGCGATCTGATACGCACGTGGCGGGCCCCGCCACGCGCTCACATCAATCGAACAGGCTCGGCGTGTAGTTCACCGCCGCGCCCTCGATCGCCAGCATCTTCAGCTTGGTGTCGACGCCGCCATTGGCGGAGAAGCCGCCGGGCTTGTTGCCCGCCGCGAGCACGCGATGGCAGGGCACCACGATCGGGCACGGATTGCGCCCGAGCGCCTGGCCGACCTCGCGCGACAATTCGACGCCGCCGAGCTGCTTGGCAATGTCACCATAGGTCAGGGTCCGGCCCGGCGGGATCCGGCGGGCGATGTCGTAGACGCCGCGCTGGAATGCGCTGACGCCATCGAGATCGAGCTCGATGTCGCTGAGATCATCAGGCTGCCCCGCGAGCATCGCCCTGATGCGTCCGATGACGCGCTGCACCTGCGGCGTCGGTTCAGCTTCGGTGATGCCGGCATGACGCTGCTGCATCCGGGTGCGGATCTGCGTCACGCCGCCCATCGGCAGCTGCACCGCGTTGATCCCGCGGGGTCCCCAGGCAATCGCGCAGGTGCCGATCGCGGTGTCGAACAATGCATAGAGGTGGTCTGACATGGCGGGCTCCATCGTCGCTCTGCCCCGTATCATTCGCCGGTCAAATTAGGCTTGGAGAATGTTGCGATCCACCCGGATTCTGCCAATGTCGACAGGCGCGCCGGGCCCTGGCCCGGGAGTGCGCATCGATGAAACAAGGACCCCGGATGACGCCTTTCTCCTTCCGCCTCGCAGCATTTGCCCTGCTTGCGGCCACCACCAGCCTGTCGGCCGCCCAGGCCGGCCCCGATGAGAAGATCAAGGCCGCGGCCGAGCAGGCCAAGCCGGCGGTGATCGACTCCTTGCGCGAGATGGTGCTGATCGAGTCCGGCTCGAGCGATGTGGAAGGGCTGAAGAAGATGGCCGACCTCACCGAAGGCCGGCTGAAGGCGCTCGGCGCCACCACCGAACGCCGCAAGACCACGCGTGGCGCCGGCGCCGACATGGTGATCGGCACCTTCGAGGGCACCGGCCGTCGCAAGCTGATGCTGATCGCGCATATGGACACGGTGTACCAGCCCGGCATCCTCAAGACCGAGCCGTATCATGTCGAGGGCGACCTGATCTACGGGCCGGGCATCGCCGACGACAAAGGCGGCATCGCGGTGATCCTGCACAGCCTGCAGATCCTCAAGGATATCGGCTGGCGCGACTACGCCAAGCTGACGGTCGCGTTCAATCCCGACGAGGAGGTCGGCTCGATCGGCTCCGGCGAGTTCATCGCCGAGCTGGCCGAGCAGCACGACGTCGTGCTGTCCTGCGAGCCGACCGCAGCCAAACCCGCGGCGTCGGTCGACAGCCTGCTGCTGGGCGCCAGCGGTACCGCGACGGCCACCATGCAGGTGACGGGCCGCGCCTCGCATGCCGGTGCGGCGCCCGATCGCGGCCGCAACGCGCTGATCGAGCTCTCACACCAATTGCTGCAGACGCGGGACATCGCGAAATCGATTCCGGGCACCCAGCTCAACTGGACGACGGCCGCCGCCGGCACCGTGCGCAACCAGATTCCGGAAAAGGCCAGCGCCATCGGCGACGTGCGCCTGACGGTCGCCGACGGCGTCGAGAAGCTGCAGGCCGCGCTCGACGAGACGACCAAGAGCCATCTGGTCCCCGATACCGAGGTCAAGGTGACGATCGAAAAGGGCCGTCCGCCCTTTATCGCTTCGGATCGCGGCCGCACGCTCGGCAACGAGGCGCAGGCGATCTACGCCGAGCTGGAGCGGCCGCTCGCGCTGGTCGACATGACCGGCGGCGCCACCGATGCCGGCTTCGCCAATCGCAGCGGCAAGGCCATCGTCGTCGAGAGCTTCGGCATCGCCGGCTTCAACTATCATGCGCACAACGAATACATCGACAGCACGACCATCGTGCCGCGGCTCTATCTGATGACCCGCATGCTGATCGAGCAGGGCAAGAAGATGTAGGATCTGAATGCGGAGGCAGCCCGGCAAGCAGACCGGGCGCCTCCATCAGGGAAACGAGCGAGGAGAACGCCATGAAGCTGACGCCGGAGCAGATTGCATTCTTCAACCGCGAGGGCTGGCTGTTCCTGCCTGAGCTGTTCAGTCCGGAGGAGACCGCCTTGCTGGCGCGCGAGGCCGAGGCGATCTATGCCGCTGACCGGCCGGAGGTGTGGCGCGAGAAGAGCGGCGCGCCGCGCACCGCCTTTGCGGCGCATCTCTACAACGAGGCCTTCCGCGTGCTGGCGGCGCATCCGCGCATGATCGAGCCGATCGAGCAGATCTTCGGTGAGAAGGTCTACATGCATCAGTTCAAGATCAACGCCAAATCCGCCTTCACCGGCGACGTCTGGCAATGGCATCAGGATTACGGCACCTGGAAGCGCGACGACGGCATGCCGGAACCGCGCGCGATGAACATTGCGATCTTCCTCGACGAGGTGATGCCGATCAACGGTCCCCTGATGCTGGTGCCGCGCAGCCAACATGCCGGCGATCTCGAGGCGTCGCACGATCTCGCCACCACGTCCTATCCGCTGTGGACCTTGGACGAGGCGACCGTCATGCGGCTGGTCCAGGATGGCGGCATCGTCGCGCCGACCGGCCGGCCCGGCGGCATGCTGATGTTCCACGGCAACCTCGTGCACGGCTCCGCCGGCAACATCACGCCCTACCCACGCAAGATCGTGTATCTCACGCTCAACGCGGTCTCGAACGCCATCCGCACCCCGACGCGGCCGGAGTACATCGCGCATCGCGACTTCACGCCGATCACCACGCTGCCGGACGATGCGCTGCTGCAGCTTGCAAGGGCGCATCGCGAAGCGGCGGAGTGAGCCTCACGCTTTCTCTTTCGGTCATTTCGGGGCATCGCGCAGCGCGAGCCCGGAATGACGACAACGGACAAGGTGCCCATGAACCTCCACGCCCTCCTCCAAGCCCGCAATGCCTCCGGCAAGCCCGTGCGCGTGGCGCTGATCGGCGCCGGCAAGTTCGGCTCGATGTTTCTGGCGCAGGTGCCGCATGTCGCGGGCCTTGAGGTGGCCGTGATCATCGATCTCGATCCGGAACGCGCCCGCGACGCCTGTCGCACGGTCGGCTGGGGCGCCGAGCTGATTGATCGCACCGCGTTCAGCGCCGACAGCGCGAAGGCGTTGGCCGACACGATCGATGTCGTCGTCGAGGCGACCGGCAGCCCGGCCGCCGGCATCCGCCACGCGCGCGCGGCGATCGGTGCCGGCAAGCATATCGTGATGGTCAATGTCGAGGCCGACGTGCTGGCCGGCCCGCTTCTGGCGGAAGAGGCACGCCAGGCCGGCGTGGTCTATTCGCTCGCCTATGGCGATCAGCCCGCGCTGACGGCCGAGCTCGTCGATTGGGCGCGCGCCACCGGCTTCCATGTCGTCGCGGCGGGCAAGGGCACGAAATATCTGCCGGCCTATCACGATGTCACGCCGGATGGCGTCTGGCAGCATTACGGGCTCACCGCAGGCGAGGCGCAGTCCGCCGGCATGAACCCGCAGATGTTCAATTCCTTCCTCGACGGCACCAAATCGGCGATCGAGATGGCCGCGATCGCCAATACGACCGGGCTTGACGTCCCCTCGAACGGGCTGCTGTTTCCCCCCTGCGGTGTGGATGACCTGCCCCACGTGCTGCGGCCGCGCGACCGCGGCGGCGTGCTGGAACGATCGGGCATGGTCGAGGTGGTGTCGTCGCTGGAGCGCGACGGCCGCCCGGTGTTTCGCGATCTGCGCTGGGGCGTCTATGTCGTGCTGGAAGCGCCGAACGACTACGCGGCGGATTGTTTCCGGCAATACGGCCTGAAGACGGATGCCAGCGGACGCTATGCCGCGATGTACAAGCCCTATCATCTGATCGGACTTGAGCTGAACGTTTCGGTGCTATCAGCGGCGCTGCGCAAGGAACCGACCGGCCAGCCACTCGGTTTCCGCGGCGATGTCGTCGCGGTCGCCAAGAAGGCTCTGCGCGCCGGCGAGATGCTCGACGGCGAAGGTGGCTATACGGTGTGGGGCAAGGTGCTGCCCGCCGCGACAAGTCTGCAGCTCGGCGCGCTGCCGATCGGATTGGCACATCGCGTGAACCTGACCCGCGACGTCGCGCATGGCGAGGTCGTGCGCTGGAGCGACGTCGCCATCGACACCGCCGATGAGACGTTCCGCGTACGGAAGCAGATGGAGGCGGCATTCGCGCGCTGAGCTTGCGATCCACTCGGCCAGCACGGCGCAATAAAAAAGCCCCGACCGCCGGTCGGGGCTTTCGTGATCCTGAAGGATCAGCAATATCAGTTGTC